>NZ_JAZFAX010000008.1:0-204246 GCF_036352595.1 Novosphingobium resinovorum | reverse complement strand
AATATAAACGCCGGGCAAACCATGTTCGAAATAAGCAACATCGTCACCGCTGCTTGATTACCAAAATTACATCGCCAAACCTGCCGCGGCGGTTCAACCGCAACGTGGAGGATTTTTACCGCTTACGCCTGAGCCACAGCGCGACCGCTTCTCGCGGCCGCGCCCGCCCGCATTATTGGCGCTCCCTGTCGGCGACGGCGGGATTGCTCGTTGGAGCGTCGGCGCCGGGTAGCCGAGCATCAGCCCGGGCATGATCCGGGTCGAGCATAAGGCGCAGTCGAGCGCATGGGCTCCCAAGGGCTTGTAGGTGTCAAAAAGATTAGAACTGCGACCGCGCTCTATCGGAGCGGACGTTCTCCGACGACGTTCAGGCCATACCCGGCTAGTGCGACTAGGACATGATGGGAATTCGTCAGGAGGATCATGTCGTGAATGCCCAGTTCAGCGAGAATCTGGGCGCCAACGCCATAGTCCCGCAAATGGGTAACGTTCTCCAGCTCTTGAGTTGCGACCGCGCCTACCTCTTGCGACAGCTTTATCTGAGGATTGAGAAGAATGATGACGCCATTGCCTTCCGCCGAGATCGCTTCCATGGCCCTCCCTAGCAGGCCCGTGCGATCCCCAGAAAGGCTCAACGCGTCCTCGAAAAGCCCGAGCGAATGCATTCGCACCAGAGTCGGCTTGGAACGATCCAGCCTGCCTTTGATGATGGCGAGGGTCTCAGTGTCGATTGCCTTGTTGCGAAACGCGATAGCAGTCCACTCACCTCCCCGCTCACTCGCAAACTGTGTTTCCGCGACCCTTTCGAGATTGTGATCGTGGCGTTGCCGGTAAGCGATGAGGTCACTGATCGTTCCGATCTTCAATCCGTGCCGTTGCGCAAACACCACAAGATCGTCGAGCCGGGCCATCGTGCCGTCCTCTTTCATGATCTCGCAGATCACGCCAGATGGATTGAGCCCAGCAAGCCGAGCGATGTCGACCGCGGCTTCTGTATGACCTGCTCGGACGAGGACTCCGCCTGGGCGCGCGATCAAGGGAAAAATGTGCCCAGGAGTAACGATGTGCTCGCGCCCCTTCGATGCATTGATCGCGACAGCGACCGTGCGTGCGCGATCTCGCGCGGATATGCCAGTGGTGACGCCGTCCCGCGCTTCGATCGACGTCGTGAAGGCCGTCTCATGCCGCGTGCCATTCTTCGGGCTCATCAGTTGAAGGCCGAGTTGATCGACCCTTTCCTGTGTCATGGCGAGGCAAACCAATCCTCGGCCATGTTTTGCCATGAAATTTATCGCATCGGGCGTTGCCATCTGCGCCGGTATGATCAGGTCGCCTTCATTCTCGCGGTTCTCGTCATCGACGAGGATGAACATGCGTCCGTTGCGTGCTTCCTCGATGATCTCTTCGGTGGCCGAAAGGTTGACATGACGGTTGGTGCGAGTTCGAGCCATCATCGGAGATTCAGTCCTTGGTATCAATGATATCGTCACCTGGAGGAAGGAAAGACCGAGAACATTTTGGCCTTACACAACAGCCCTTCGAGAATGATCCAGGTGCTTTCCGCGTGCTTTCCGCAAACCTCACTTATAGTGGAAATGCCCAGCGGATCCGCCGTCGTTAGAAACGGCGCTGATCGGAATGCCGGATTTTTGATGTTCTGCGGCGCGCGTTGCCATTCGCCGTCATACGATCGCGCTGAAGCCACCGTCGACGACAATCGACGCGCCGGTAACGAAACTCGCCAGATCGGAAGCCAGCCACACCGCTGCCTTTCCAATTTCGGCGGGTGATCCACTGCGGCGTAGCGGCGTTTCCGCTATCCTCGCCTGGATGCCTGCCTGAAATTCCGGCCCACTGCCGCCCGACAAGGCGGTGTCGATGATACCAGGGCAAATCGCATTCACTCTTATGCCCTTGGGGCCGACCGCGTCGGCGAGCGACGCCGTCATCAGACGGATAGCACCTTTGGTAGTAGAATAAATGGCGGTCGGGGCCGCGCCACGCAGACCACCGATGCTTGACATGGTGATGATGCTTCCTGCCTTACCATGTTGGACCATGTTACGGGCTGCGGCTTGTGCAGAAAAGAAAACGCCGTCCAGATTGACGCTCAGGATCTTGCGATAGTCTTCCTCGGACATCGCAAGAATATCTTCCTGTAGAACGATGCCAGCGTTGCAGACCATCACGTCGAGGCCACCATACTCCGACGCCAGGGCCACGGCGTCGGCGACGTCCTCTCCTGAGCTTACATCCGTTTTCTTGAAAATAGCCTGTCCACCCTCACCAGCGACCAGATCCTCGCTAGAAGAACCGCCCTCGCGCGGCTCTCGATTGAGATCGGCGATGATCACGACGCGAGCCCCGTGTTTGGCCATTTCGTGGCAAATGCCACGCCCGATGCCGCTGGCGCCGCCTGTGACCAAAACCACTTTTCCGTGCAACAATTCACTCATCGCCATCTCCATGAGAACTATTTGACAACGGCATGCCCCTTACAGAGACGACATTCATGCCTTCATCTTGCGTGTTCGAGCGCCCCGCCCCAAGGAACAGGACGGATCGGCATCAAGTTTTCGTAAGCTGCCGGCCGTCAGAGAGCGAAAATCTTTTCAACCTTTATGCGTCGTAACACGCCGGCACTGCTTTATACCGAGCGTCGTCCGTCGCGATGCTCGATCAATTCGATCAAATTGCCACTATTGTCCCGAATGTACCCGCCGGCCAGTGCGCCGGACTCGAATATGGGCATTGCAACCTCAACTCCGTGAGATTCCAAGAATCTAAATGCGGTTCTGATATCCGACACCTCGAGCGCTACATGCTTGTTGCCATGGGTCGCAAGATCGCTGTCAGGGTCACGGCGTTCGTCTGGCAAGGACTTGGCCCCGGGGCGTTCGAACAGTTCGACGCGGGTGTTGCCACGACGAAGAAACGCACCGGTGAACGGGACGTGTGGCATGGCCGTACGAAACTCGACTGAAAAGCCCAGCATTTCGCGATACCATCGGATCGATGCCTCGAGATCCGGCACGCTGATGCCGAAATGATGCACGCGGAGCTGGAACGGCGGCGGCGGCGCAGCGCTCTCGTCGATGACAAAGAGTCCTTCATCCATGTTCATCTCCCATCTGCTCGCGGAAGCGCCACTTCCGGGAAAGCAAGGCGCTTCTGTTCATTATCGTAGATTGCTTTTGAGCCGCCATCCGTCGCCACCGCTCCTGTTCAACAATAGACAAGGAAGCTCGCGAGGACGTGGTTTCCTTAACGGTAAGGCCTCACCTCTGGATGAGGCCGCCGGCCAGCATCTTGAACGGCTCCAGCCCCAGCACATGTCGCCCCGTGATTTCGGCGATTGGATCTTGCCGGATGGCGCCGTGAGAAAGGAGTACCCGCACATCGCGAAGGAAGCGTTGAATGGGATTGCGAAGGCTGGCGGTGGAAGAACCAAGGCAGACCTGGATTGCGTCGATGGCATCGCCGCACAACCGGCCCGCGTAGACCAGGTCGTTGGTGAGGAACGCCTCCTCGCGAGGCTCGAAGTCCGTCCCAGCCATCGCCCGGGTATCGATCTCGATCGCAATACGATGAATCAAAGCTTCGGCGGCGTTGACCATGGCACGCGCCCTTCCGGCAACGACCTGGGTCGACGGCGCTTGCGCGACGCTGTCATATGGCAGATTGAAAGGGAGGATGCGGTTCGCCTGCTCGACGAAGCAATCAATACAGCCATTTGCCATGCCGAGCGCAATTGAGATCGTCGTGATCGACGTTGTCAGCATTGCGGCCATCGGCCCCATTCGATAGCCGAGACCGGAATAGCGGCCGCGGACCGACGCGAACGCCTCCACGAGATTGTCCATCAACAGGACCCGATGGGTGGGCACGAACACCTCTTCCTTGACTTGGATGCTATTGCTGGCGGTCGCAGCCATACCCATGACATGCCAATCATCGAGCTTCTCATATTGCTCACGCTTGAGCAGAGCCAGCGCGCGCACCGTCTTATCGTCTTCGATCCATTCGATCCCGACAATTGCCCAGGCAGCATAGGCCGCGCCACTGCCATATCGCCACGTGCCCTTCACCATGAAGCCGCCATCGACCTTCCGAGCACCCCCAGTTGCTTGTGAAAAGATCGACGCTCCCAATACGACCGGTCCCACCCAATCCTTCGTCAGCGAAAGCACCTCGGAAACCGCGCGTTCATCAAAGGCGAGGACGGTCCGTACGCCACCGGCAACAAAGCCTGTCCAGCCCGCCGAACCGTCGGCATAGCCAGCGGCCGATGCAATCTCGGAGATGTCGCGAGCTCCGAATGCGAAGCCACCCAGCTCCTCAGGAACCGCAAAAAGAAAGAAGCCCGTTGCGTTCAATGCTTCGAGGGCTTCGGGAACCAACGCGGTAGCCTTCTCACTCTCCCAGGCCTTTTCCCTGAGCAGCGGGGTTACTGCGCGAATCTTATCTCGGATGTCGGCTGCAGCCGCGCTCACCTGAGGTGTAGAAACATAGCTGACGGTAGTTTCAGCGATGGACGTTGGGGTGCGAGTATCAAGCATTGTGGTCTCCCGGAAGGAAATGGTTGTTCTTGGCGAATTCAAACTCACATGCGCCCCTGACAGTCGGCTCAGTTTCGCACCCGGGATCGGGGAGGCGAACGGCCATCAATTCCTCGATCCGCGCGAGCACGAGCGGGAGCGGGAGCGGGAGATGCTGTCGGCCTGAGGGTGTGCTTTGCCGGCATGCGTGAGAGCGCGCCGCCGGACTGCCGGAAACTAGGCCGACAACCGGCAAACTCCCTCCTGCCTTGGCAAAAAATCGACAGAACGCTCCAACGCGAGGAACCGACCGCATAGCCGTGGGACTCTTTGCTGCGTAGTACTATTCAGTACTATATGACATGCACACCCATTCCGCAACCCCCCGCGGGCCAGTCTGATCGCATAGCCACTACGGCAGGAGGTAGCCGCTGCATTGATAATAAATTATTCTTATTGAGCTATTTATGGACTATTTCGGCCAGAGTGGGAAGCAAAAAGGGCATTGCCTGGCGCCGCGATGATCATATCCGCAGGCATCCGCAGCGGCCATGTGGATGAGAACTATATAGTTCTCCTCCGCAGGGAGGACGGACCCTTTAGAGTTTGAAGGCCCCGATTTAACTAAGCTGGCGCAGACAATTGCGCGGCAAACTCCTGGTACGTCCTCGATGCAGATCAGCCAGAGAGAGCGGTGCTCTCCAGTCCGGCGAGCGCGTCGCAGCGCCGTTCCAGGTTGATCAGTCGAGATGTTTCGGGGGAGCAATTTTATTGATGCCACTCCAATGTTCGGAGATTTTTCCGTCCTGCACGCGAAAGGCGTCGAACACGAAGAATGGATAGGTGCGCGACGGATCATCGGGTTCTGGCTGCGGGAAGCAAACGGCCATTACAACCAGATCTCCTTCCGCCAAAACCAATTCAGGCTCGCGGTGCGGAACCGCCGACAACGGCAAAGGCGCCTTTCCCTCGAAAATCTTTCGAACCAACTCCTCGAGCCCGGAACGCCCGGCGGGCAGATGCGGATTATTCTGCTTATAGTCCTCCGCTACATAGTCTTTAATGGCGTCCGGATTCTGCGCCTCGAATACGTTGCGATAGAAGTCGAGAACGATCTGCTTGTTCTGAAGCGCTAGGGATAGCGGAATCGAATTTTCGCTGGCCATTAATAATCTCCCCTGTGCGGATCGCATATTGGTCAGGTTCTGAAGGAATGCTTCGATGCATTGGGAGCATGCCAAAATCAAATGGGCGACGTCGAATATCGTCTGCCAAGCTCGGCTAAAAAAACGCGATCGACCACCCTCGTCCGAATTTCGCGCCCAATGGTCGACGCGAATTCGTTATCGCCAATCAAGATTGGGGGATGCCCGAAGCTGCAAGAGGGCAACTCCTCCCGTCGACAGCACAGTGAAGATAAAAACGGGGGCATAAGTATGCAGCTGGTCGTAGACAAAACCTGCTGTGACCGACCCCAATGCACCGGCCACGGTGCCGACCGCAAAAACGATGCCGAGGAGGGTCGGGAACGGCTTCGTTCCAAAATAATTGGTCAGCAAGGTAATCCAGCAAACCTGTGTGGCGCCGAAACCGAAGCCAAACACGACTGCAAAAATAACCAAGGCTGGAAAGCCGGATGGAGCCGTGGCGAGACCGAGGCCCGCGCTGATCATCAGAAGAGCGCCCGCGGCAAGCCAGTGCGGGGGAATTCGATCGCCGAGAAGGCCGGCAAGAGCGTTCCCGCAGATGGAAGCCGCCACCACAATCGATACCGCCAGGGCGGCGGTCGTCGAATCATATCCGATGTCCCGCAGGTGCTGCACGCCGTGACCCAGGAAGAATACCCAGTCGACATTCGCTATGACCCCGGCGAGCAATATAAATGCGAACTGGCGCGTCTGCACGGCGTCTCCAAAGTGCCAGGACTGTGATGTTTTGTAGACCCGGGAGGCTTTCCCAAGCAGGTCGCGCGGAGGCGGTCCCATCTCTAGATTATGCGGATCCGTCGCGAGATTTGATGGTATTACCCACGAGATCAGCGCTCCAGCAATCACAAAGCAGCCAAGCGCGACCCACCAACCCGAGCGCCAAGTCCCGGTCGCGGTAATGAGCCAGGCAAAAATCGGCGGCGCGATAACTCCCGCGACTTCCCCAGCCGACATGACAACGGAAATCGCCAGCGCTCTACGGCCGCGAAACCACGCCGCAACGACCGTTTGCACCGGGAGGATTCCGGCGGCGCCGACACCCAAGCCGATTACAAGCCCGTAGCATATGATGAACGTAGGGCCCGAGGAAACAAAGGTGATCATCAAGACAGCGCCGACGGCGGCCAACGTCGTTCCCGCAAGCATCACATTGCGAATTCCCAAAAATGGGAATCCCCTTGCGATAAAGGGTCCAGAAACCCCGGCTGTGGCTACGAACAACCCAAAGCCGGCGCCAAGGAGCGTCCTGTTCATGTGAAGGGCAGCTGCCATGTGGGCGTTGATCACCGCCGCGCCGATCGCTGGGGATGATACGATCAGTGCGACAATCAGCCACAAGGGAATGAGCTTCCACAGTGGGGCATTCGAAGCGACCATGACGGCGGGCGGCAGAGACGCGCTCGCGGCTTCGAAGGCGTCTATCGTGGCGTCGTTTTTCAAGCGATCTGGTTGCCCTAAACTATTCATCACACGTTTCCTTCTTCGGACCAGCGGGACCGGCTCATTTTAGGCTGCATCGAAACACAGAAGCGATTTTCCCGCCCCGGCGAGGGGCTAGGCGGGAAAACAGAGCTTTGGATCGACGACAAACATCTTCACTGGTTTCCGCAACTTCGGCATCACTCCAGTCGCCAAGAACGCGGGCTACGGTACCCCCTCCAACCAAGACCAATCGATCGATGCTCTTTGATCTTTCCAGCAACATGGTCCTGCCCGGTTACTTGGGGTGGTCCGCGCCGAGCGCCGGAACTGCCATCTCAGAATTGGAAGTTCGCGCCTAAACCGATCTCTCGCGGCCGCCCGGGAATGACGATCGTCGCGGCATTTCCGGTGGTTCCGGCTACTCGGTAATATTTATCGGTGAGATTGCTTCCAAACGCGTAAACGCTCCACGCGTCTTCATGCTTAAATGTAATTCTCGCGCTCAGGAGGCCGTATCCTTGTTGAGATATGCTCTGAGAATTTAGCGCGTCAAAGTACAACTTACTACGATAGGAGTAGTCTGCACGCACCAACAAGCTGTTTGATGAGGAGAGTGGAATTCGATACTCGGCACCGCCATTTACAGTCCATTTCGGCAAAAACGGAAGAGTGAGGCCGTAATTCAGACCGCTGGCGATCGCGTCCGCGTCCAAGCGCTTATATTTGAAGTCACTGTAGCTAAAGGTGGAATTTAGAGTGAGATTACGAACCGGGCTCACCATAAAATCGCCCTCGACTCCCTGAATCACGGAGCGACCGGCGTTTTCGATGACGTTCCTGCCAGATGACGTAATCTCGACCTGCATATTGTCATAATTCATGCGAAAGATGGAAATGTTGGCACGCAGGTGCCTGTTGAAAAGCTCCGACTTCACGCCTGCCTCGTAATTCGTAACCATCTCCTGATCGAATGGCTGGAAATCCGAAGTCTGAATAGGTTGACCGTTGACACCGCCGGATTTGAACCCACGCGAAATGGTTGCATATACCATTAAATCATGCGTGAATTGATATTGCGCGGTGAATTTAGGCGTCACCGCGCTCCATTTCCCGTGAACATCAGCATCGATCAGCGCACTTGTAGTCCCAGCGAAATAGCTCTGGAACGATGTGTGCTTGACGTCCCTGCTATACCGAAGACCGGCACTAAGCGTCAGCCCCTCGATCGGCTTGACATCAAGTTGAGCGAAGGCAGCCGAACTGTTAGTCGTCTGTTGGCTGTAGTTATCCAGAGAGAAGGTTGATAGACGCGGAAAATTATTGTAGTCTATATTTTCTATAATGTAGAACAATCCGGTCGTAAGGTGGATCTTATCTGGAATCAAATCTACGTTGTATTGAAGTTCCTGGCTGAAGAACGTTTCTTTGGAATTTGTCTCGACGGCCTGTAGGGACAAGGGCGTACCATCCGTATCGTTCGCAAATTGGTTTGAGAACCAGCGATATGCTGAAATGGATTTGATGACGCCGCTTCCCGTATCCCAAGTCGCGGTTGCGCTAAGGCCGGCGTCGGTGCCCCGATTGTAGCTGGCCGCGGTGCCGCGTGTCTCATAGCCTCCGGACGTCAGGAGGCTGGGATCAGACGCGACAACGACTTTGGTGCCGTTTCCGTTCTGGTCCTGCCTGGTATAGTCACCGCGAAGCAAGAGCTTGAAGCTCTCGGTAGGCCGATAGATTAGCGCGCCACGAACCGACTGATAGTTGACGTTATTGTAGCGCTCGCCGTTCTCAAGATCGTGCATATAACCGTCCTGACGAACGGACTGGCCAGAGAAACGCACCGCCACCTCGTCAGTGATCGGCATGTTCACCATGGCGCTTGCATTGATAAGATTGCGGCTTCCGACTTCAAACGTTTCACGAGATCCGAGCGACGTCATCGGTTCCGGTGTGTAAACACTCAATGCCCCGCCTATGGAGTTCTTGCCAAAAAGCGTCCCTTGCGGACCGCGCAGAACTTCGACGCGATCAATATCGTTAAACGCCAGTGTATTGCTCGAAAGGCGAGGTCTGTAGACGTCGTCAACATAGACTGCTGCACCGGGATCGGACAGGAGCCCCGCCTGCTGCTGGCCGATGCCACGAATGCTAACCGATCCAAGACCGCTACCGCCTTGATTGCTGGCAAATTGGATATTGGAGGCTGCGCGCGAAATATCCGAAAGATCGCGCCCGTTTAATTTTGCAAAAGCATCAGAGGTTACGGCTGTAATCGATATCGGCGTATCCTGGAGACGCTCGTCGCGTCGCTGAGCCCGGACGATAATCTCGCGAATCTGCTCTTCGCCCACCGAGTTTTGCGTATTGGGATGGCTTTGGGCAGCCGCCGCGCCGGGGGTCGGTCGCGCGGGTGTAACTGGTTGCGCTCCGCTTGCATCCCCTGTCGCGGCGGCAGGTGCCTGTGCATTTGCCGTGGTCGCGACGCCCAAGCTCGCTACGAGGGTGATACTTGATACCGTGAACCTCAGTGAACGCTGCTTCATTTCCGTCTCTCCCCAATATTTATAATACGTTGCGAGCTATTTATTTAGTAAATTAGCTGACGATATTTTAGGTCAGTATTTAGAAAAATCTCGTATTTCAAAACCAGTCATAGCGACCAAGAGGCCGCGCTCATTACCAGGCGCGTTTCTCGGATTGGCCGGTGTCGCTGCTAAAATCTCAAGCATCAAAAAAAGTCTCGTAAGGCTCCGGCGGGGGTGGGACGAGTTGCGGAGCTTTATCCACGCTATAGATCGTGGTTCCCTCCAAGGGCTCATCGCAAGCCGATTCACCTCCGGGCAACGGCGGCTCACGAGGGGGTTCGCCGTCTACGATACTGGTGTAATAGTCGGCAACGAACGTCGGATACATCCGTAAATGCCAAATTTTCCAACCGTCATCGGTCTTGATGAAGTCTACCGAGTATTTGAGCCAGTTCCAAAAGGCCTTGCGTGCAGGATTTTCTTCCCAGAAGAAGTGATGCACTTCGTGTCCGGGGGAATTCCACACTGCCTTGGCGGTCTGTGCATCGCCTGCGACTTGGATGATAGGCGTGGTGAGCGTGTGCTCCGCCATCTCGCCCCGGGTATCTCGGGTAAGCTCCTTTTCGAACAGAACGCCGAAGCATCGGCGGGCAGCGTCCTTGCCCCTCCAGCGGCCGAACTGTGCATCGATCGAGACATCGTCCCGATCAGCGAACAGCCCGACAATTTTTGCGTTCATGTAAGCGGAATGCAGATACTCATATTTGCTCATGAGATTCTGGATTTCGACAACCGCCTCCAGGCGCTCGATCCGCTTCTCAATCGATGAATTGCTTGTCATTTCTAGGTACCGCCTCTCAGTACATCGCGTCAGGATGGTCACCCAAGCCCTGGCCAAGAAGAATCCTTCCGGCCATCATCTGGGCGTGCCGCCAATCGAGCACCGCGTGATTGCGCATGACCTGGGTGTCACGGCAGATGAGATCGAGCGGATGACCGTCGCGATGGATGCTCGCCCCAGCATTCTGCACAATCGTATCAACGGCTCGAAGTGCCTCAACGCCACTGCCGGTAACGGCGAGGCTTAGTCGCGCTCGCTCCTCCAGCGACGGATCCGACGTTCCTCGCCGATAGAGGCGCTCGGTACGGTCCACCGCGTCCGTCAGGAGCAGCTGTGCCACCTGCAACTGCTGCGCCGCCTCGCCGTAGGTCGAGTGAGCACCAGGCTCCTGGCTGAAGGGCTGCCCGCTTGCGGGCCGGACACGGTTGGCAACGATCGAGGGATAAAGCTCGAATGCAGCTTCAGCAGTGCCCACCGCCACAGCACCGTGAATGATCGACAATATTCGATACATGGGGTACTGTAGGAGTTCATACGATGGATACAGCGCGGCACCGTCATTTGTCCGCGATGAGTAATGAATGAAGTTATCGACGCGATGGGCGGGAATGAAAGCATCGCACAGCTCGAAATCATTAGATCCGGTGCCCCGCATGCCAGGGACATGCCAGGTGTCGTGGATCTTGCCTTCATCGATCCGCGCTACGATCACCAACGGGCCGGTATCAGGACCGCCGGCCGAGACCACAGCCCAGTTGCAGTGGAGAATGGTTGACGCAAAGCGCCACCGGCCGGTAACGCGATAACCCCCAGCGACCGGCTCAACGCGTCCTGGAGGCGCCGCCGCCGCGGCCGCCAGTCCAGGGCCACTGCCGAAGATCTCCGCTTGCGCCTCAGCGTTTAGCCGCGAAAGAATCAGCTGATGGGACATCAGGAAGGATGCCACCCAACCGGCTGACGCATCTCCGCGAGAGATGATCTTCGTGATTTCGACGAAGGTTCGCAGATCAATAGCCGACCCACCAACATCGGCGGGACGCATTGCGTCGAAAAAACCTGCGTTTCTGAATGCGTCGATGACAGCATCCGGTTGCCGCCGGATTGCATTCGACTCTTGGGCATATTTGCGAACGATGGGAAGCAGATCTTCCGCAGCGCCAATCAGCTTTGCCGCATTTACACTATCTGCGCTCATTACTTCCATATCTTTACCACCATTTTCGCCTTCTGATGACCGAGCGACCGCCGGTGCGTTTGATGCCGGCGGAGTGGCGCGCATCGCAGTCGCGCGATTGAGGTGCCTATCCACGCTAACATCCTCCTGGTGAAATCACGCCTTGACGAGACGCATGCCACTTATGCGGAAACACTATGGGTACTACTCAGTTCTGTCAAGAGAGGTTCAGATCCGTGCCTTGACGATCCGGCTGTGGCGCAATGTAAGCTACGGAGGGTCCCACGGATCATCCGCGGTGTTATAGACACTTGATATATAACGATAATATTTGCATTTTTTATATGCCGTCGGTCCTGCATCCGCCGGCAGGGCCAAAAAGCATCGGTGTGGGCCGGCGGATATGTGGAGGATTTTAAGCTGGACGGCTAAAACCGATTAGTACGCAAATCGCGTCGCGGATGAGACAGCCAATGCTATCCCGAGCTAATAATCGGCTTAACGCGCCCATTGCGATGGCAAAAAAGCACGGAGAGCCTTCGACGAAGGCCTCCCGTGGGGGGAGGCTCGGCTTTTCAGCCTCCATCGTTCCGCAATTGAGCGCAGGGTTGTACCGGTGCGTTCATCGCCTCGGCTTCACTCCGTCTAATTGCTTACGAGACTGCGGTTCTTGATGGGGCTTTGTGAGAATCCATGCTAGACGCGCCAGTACAGTCCCGTCGGGCTTCCGGCGGTTGGCTTGCTATCGGCCCCGCAGCGGTCGTGCATTTGAGTCGGTTGGAGGGAAGCAGTTCATCAATGTCACTGTCACGCAAGAAGGGTCCTGCTCCATTGCAGAAGAATTCGGAGGCGCCATTTCTTCTCGATGAGGAAAGGCTGGAGAATATACGTCGCGTCGTTTTGGAATTGGTCGCCAGTCGGGGTTTGGAAGGGGTGACCGTCGATGCGATTGCTGCGGCCGCGCGGGTGTCCAAACAGACTCTTTACAAGACCTGGCGCACAAAGTCGGCCTTGATCCGCGATGTCGTACGGATGATCTCCCATGGTGCGCATCTGGGCGATCCAGGAGATTTGGGCTCGTTGCGCGAGGAACTGTGGCTCATACTGGAGTCGGCGACTGGGATCCTACAGACAAATCGCCGTCTGATCGTCGCATTGCTGGATGGCGCGCAGCGGGATCCCGATATCATGTCGATCATGCGGCGAGATACGCGGGACAAATACCGCGAGTCGCTCCAGCGCCCATTAAAACGCGCCATTGCGCGCGGCGATATCAGCCCGGAAACGGATCTCAATCTCATAGCCGATGTGGCGCTGCCGGTGTTGCTTCATAGGGCAATCCTGGATGACGTTCTGGATGAAGAGATGGTGAAAACCCTTCTCGACGATGTGCTCATGAATCTCGTCATTAGGCCGGGCCGTTCGAAGGATTGATGATTCACGGGCGACGCACCGCCGTTGACGATGGTGGTGCGTCAAGTTCCCGCTTCTAGCCGCGGTATCCTGCCTTCCGGAGATGTCTGAGCCGAATCGGGTTTTATTAGGGTGACAGTCAGCCCCAGCTGCGCTGGCCTTCGTTTCCCGGCCAACCAAAAGCAAAACTGAGGAAAGTCTTCACCGACAAGAGAGATATCGGGAGCCTGACCGCTACCGAGCTCAGCGAAGCGCCGGCTCCATCTGCCCGCGAGCTGAAGCCCTGCGCGCTCAATCCCAATGCGACGTAGCTGGCTCGAGTGGACCCAAATGCCGGCTGCAGCCGAAGAACACCAGTCCTCTTGCATATCGCCACGTGCAAGTCGGTAGCGCCACCGCCTTAGCTACGAAGCGAGGTTGCCAATCCAAAGCGAAACTTTGGCCCTGAGAATTCAAGATGGAGCGGGCGCCTCGGCAGCCAATTTGATTGCGCTGGCATGAAGGCGCCCGCTTCCGGCGGAGCAGATCAGGCGTTCTGGGGCGGAGCACCAGAAATCACTGGCGGCGGCCCGCCAGGCCCGCCGGGTGCGCCGGGGCCACCAGGCGGCGGCGCACCCGGCGGAAGCTCGCGGCGGCGCTCCGGAACGCCGGCACGCAGCGGCTCCATCGCTTTGGTCCAGCGCAAGACTTCATCGAGATGAAACGGCAGGGCGGCGTCGATGATCGGCGTAGACGCAAATTTGCCATCTTGGATTTGTTTCATCACGAATGGAATGGCTACACCATCCGCGATCGGCATCATGCGAACCGCCGTCAGGGTGAGCTTGAGTTCCTGCACGGAACGGAGGCCCGCGCCCATACCGCCATAGCTTACGAAGCCGGCCGGCTTATAAGCCCACTCCCAATAGAGATACGAAATCGCGTTGAGCAGGCTAGGGGGTGGACCGTAATTGTATTCCGGAACGACGAACAGGAAGGCGTCGGCTGAATCGACCAAGCTGGCCCACTTGGAGGTGTGCTCCTTGGTGTACTTGGCCATGCGCGGATGATTTGGTTCGTCGAGCAGCGGCAGGTTCAATTCTGCGAGGTCGGCGATTTCCACTTCGAAACCACCCTGCTTCGCAGCTTCTTCGGCCGCCCACTGGCCAACCGGAAGACCTACCCGGCCTGGCCGGGTGCTCGCGATCACGACTAATAACTTTGGCATTTCAGCTTCGTCTCCCAATGGTTGGTGCGATATGAGTAGAGGCCAGCGTCAGGCTGGTAACTTGGAATGCGCGCCGAGGGCGTGCCAGGCGCCGTCATGATAGACGAGACCGGCGTCGCCTACATTTGCAGAATTATGCACTTGCAACACGTGGCAGGCGATGATGACAGAAGCACCAACCTTCATTCGCAAGCGCTCGACGACCTGGCCGCGAATCCAGATAGGTGCATTCACTAGATAAGGCTCGCCGGTGGGCAGCCGCGCCCAGCTATTCACGTCGCCAAATCGATCCGCGCCTTTGGTGGAGAAAAGCTTGGCGATAGCGAGCTGGTCGGTACCCAGGAGATGGATGACCACCGAATCGGCGTTGGCGATGACCTGGGACGTCGGCGAAACCGACGACAGCGAGAAACAGACAAATGGCGGTTCCGCACTGACCGAGGTCACCGAAGTCGCCGTCAATCCGACTGGGCCTGTGCCATCGTCCGCGGTGATCACGGCGACGCCACCGGGATGATTCCGAAAGGCCTGACGCAGCGTCGCCGGCGAAATCCCGGCGGTCTCGGCGAAAGGATTTTCACAAATTCCTGAGATGCCCAGGGGTGCATCCTTCATAGCCGGTGAACCCATATCTCTCTCCGCTTTATCGAGGTCTGTGGCCCGTTTTATGGGAACTATATCGTTCTGTAAAGCTGGCATTACCGCCTCTTGGGGGGACACCGCGACCCTCTAGTCAGGGCGATCTCGATCCAAGCGCGCGTCGCATGTCATAGAATAATGTGTAATTTTAGTGCTTTAGATGTTTTCGAGAGATCAGCTCTCGCAAGGCCAGCCGCCATAAGCTCCCTGGCTGAGCCGGATGAGCTGGATTGCCGCCATATGGAACTAATTAGTTCCGTCGACCTTGACGGCAAATGTTCGGGTCTGTAGGTAGGCGGGCAATAAATACTAGGCAGCGAGTCCGCCTGGCACTTGCGGAGAAGGTGTTATCGTGTCGATCGATCTGGGGCATTCCGGACGTACGAAAGACTGCCTCGTTGCCAGTCTTCACTATCTCGAACTCGGCTGTTCGGATCCGGAGGAGATGGGCGCCTTCTATCATCGTGCGCTTGCCTACAATCTCACCGACGAAAGCCAGGCAGTTGTGGCAAGTGGGCCCGATCGACGCCTGGTCTTCCTCCCCGGCCAGCCGAAAACATTGATCTCGGCGGGTTTTGCTGTGCCGGATGCGGACGAGTTGACGCGCCTCCGGGATCGAATTCGCTTGGCCAACTGGCCATCACAGGACGGAGCCACGCGCTTCTTTACAGACAGCGTCACCGTACGCGATCCTGACGGTAACTGTCTAAGCTTCGGGTTGGCCGATGGCGGCGGCGAACACGATAGCGGGCCGCAAGCGCGGCTACAGCATGTGGTGGTGGCAAGCCGCAATCCGGTCGAGATCGTCCGCTTCTTCATCGACGTTCTGGGCTTCACTCTTTCCGATGATGTGCTGGATCAAGAGGGAGGCGTGCGTACTTCGTTCCTGCGCTCGAACCAGGAACATCACAGCTTTGCTGTGTTCAAGGCCGCCGAAAACCGCCTCGATCACCATTGCTACGAAACTGCAAGCTGGAACGACATCCGCGACTGGGCCGATCATATGTCAGCCGAGCATATTGCGCTTCAGTGGGGTCCTGGGCGGCACGGCCCGGGCAACAATCTCTTCATCTTCGTTCACGATCCCGACGGCAATTGGGTCGAACTCTCCGCCGAGCTGGAAATCGTCGAACATGATCGCCCGGCAGGACAATGGCCTCACGTTCAACGCACGTTGAACAGCTGGGGCGTGGGCATGCTGCGCAGCTGACAGGCTGTAGGAAAAGGAGTCGCAGCCAAAATGAAGTTAGCAAGTTTCCTCGCTGAGAACGGCCCAACTTTCGGCATCGTCGACGGCGATGCCATCGCGGACATCGGCGCTCTGGCTGGTGATCGTTTTGCCGATTTGAAGGCATTGATCGCGTCTCATGACGTGTCGCTGGCTCTTGCTCTTGCCGCAAATGCACCGCGTCTGGCGCTCGCGGATGTCGATCTGCTGCCGGTCATTCCCAATCCCGGCAAGATATTCTGCGTAGGCCATAACTATGAAACGCACCGCCAGGAGACCGGCCGGGACAAAACCAAGCATCCCTCGATTTTCACGCGCTTCGCCGATAGCCAGGCAGCACACGGCCAAGACCTGGTTCTGCCTGCCGTCTCGACCATGTTTGACTTCGAAGGGGAGTTGGCTGTCGTCATCGGCAGACCGGGACGCGCCATTGCCGAGGCAGATGCGCTCGAACATATCGCCGGCTATGCCTGCTACAATGACGCCTCGGTGCGCGATTGGCAGTGGCACACACGTCAATTCATTCCCGGGAAGAATTTCCCCCGTACCGGCGCTTTCGGGCCCTTCCTCGTCACTGCAGACGAGATTCCCGATCCATCGGTCCTGTCGGTAACGACCAGGCTCAACGGCGCAGTCGTTCAATCCCAGCCCACAGCCGACATGATCTTCCCGATTCCGGAGATCGTCGCCTACATCTCTCAATTCACTCCTCTGGCCCCGGGGGACGTGATCGTCACCGGGACGCCTGGAGGTGTGGGAGCCAAACGTCAGCCTCCCCTCTGGATGAAGGCGGGAGACCTGATCGAAGTCGACATCCCCAGCGTAGGCCTTCTTCAAAATCGCGTGGCGGCCGAACATTCGGCGGACCTGTCCTGACATCAATGATTTGACGACCGGAGAATTCCATATGACAAGCATCGCAACTGAAGCGCCTGACATTCAGACCACGACGAGCGCGCGATCGCTGATCGAGAACGCTGTCTGGGACGGCAAACTGTTCGACGGCGACTGGCGGTCTGCTTCCAACGCGATCCCCATCCGCGAGCCCGCCACCGGCGAACTGCTGGGCAACGTAGGTGCCTTCAATCCAGCCGATATGTCCTCAGCCGTCGCCCGGGCTCGCGACGGTCAAAGCGAATGGGCATCATGGCCCAACGACAAGCGCGCGGCCGTGATGCGCGAGGCAGCCCGGCTTCTGGAAGCGAGCCGCAAGGATGTCGTCGATCTCATCGTCCGAGAGACTGGCGGCGTGCGCGGCAAGGGTGAGGTCGAGATCCAAGGCAGTATCGATGAGCTCTATTATTCCGCGGCTTTGCTGATTCAGCCCGAGGGCGAATTGCTTCCGAGCCCCGATCCAAGGCGGCTTTCGATCGCCCGCCGGGTGCCGATCGGTATCGTCGGAGTGATCGCTCCCTGGAACTTCCCGATGCTGCTCGCCATGCGCTCGGTTGCGCCCGCGATTGCGCTCGGCAACGCCGTCATCCTTAAGCCCGACCCGCAGACCTCGATCGTCGGCGGCGCGATCCTGGCACGCATGTTCGAGTTGGCCGGACTCCCCAAGGGTGTATTCACCGTCACCAATGGCGGAGCAGATGTCGGCGAGGCTCTCGTTGAGGCCGCGGGTGTGCGCATGATCACTTTCACCGGCTCGACAGCTGTCGGACGCCGCGTGGGCGAAGTTGCTGGTCGCAATCTGAAGAGGGTCGCGCTCGAACTAGGCGGCAAAAGTCCATTCATCGTGCTTGATGATGCCGATTTGGACGCCGCAGCTTCGGCAGGGGCGTGGGGCTCCTTCTTGCACCAGGGCCAGATCTGCATGGCCAGCGGGCGGCACATCGTGCAGCGCAAGGTCGCGGATGACTATATCGAACTACTCGCGCGCAAGGCAGCGGCGCTTCCCGTTGGTGATCCCTTCCGCGAGAATGTCGCCATCGGCCCAATCATCAATGCCAAGCAGATCGAACGGGTCCATAAGATCGTCGGTGACACGGTGGCGGCGGGTGCCGAGCTCGCTGCGGGGGGCACTTTCGAGGGTCTCTATTACAAGCCGACGGTTCTCGCGCGAGTTGCAAGCGGAATGCCCGCTTATGAGTTGGAGATCTTCGGCCCGGTCGCTCCCGTGGTCATCGTGGAGGACGAAGAGGAGGCCATCCGCGTCGCCAACGATACCGAGTATGGTCTTTCGGGAGCAGTACAGACCGGATCGCTGGAGCGAGGCCTTCGCGTGGCCAGACAGATCCGCTCCGGCCTCGTCCACATCAACGACCAGACGATCCATGACATGGCCGGCATCCCGTTTGGCGGGTCGGGCGCTTCCGGCAACGGTTCGCGCTTCGGCAGCACGACCAATCACGACGAATTCACCGAGTGGCAGTGGATGACGATCGGCAGTGAACCGACGCGCTATCCGTTCTGATGCAGCCGGGTGTTCTGGCTTTAGCAGTGCTGATGCCAGACCCTTGCGTTCTTTTTGATGAATTGAGTTGTTCACGATGGCTAACATCACCGGTGGCGCTGCGGTCGCCCGCACATTGAAGAATGCTGGCGTTGAGGCCGTGTTCGGCGTTCACGGCGCGCATATCGACACGATCTTCCAGGCACTTCATGATCTCGGCCAGCCCGTGATCGACACGCGCCACGAAGTTGCCGGGGGGCATGCGGCAGAAGGCTATGCCCGAACGTCACGATCGCTCGGCGTCGCGCTGCTCACCGCCGGCGGGGGCTTCACCAATGGTCTGACCTCCATCGCCAATGCTTGGCTGGACCGTACGCCCGTCCTTTACATCGCTGGCTCCGGGCCGATGCGGGATGACGAAACCAATACCCTTCAGGCAGGCATCGATCAGGTCGCAATGGCGACGCCGGTCACCAAATGGGCCCATCGCGTCCTTTCCGCCGAGCATCTCCCAAGGCTCATTTCCCAGGCAATCCGGATCGCGACCAGCGCGCCGTTCGGGCCGGTGCTGCTCGATATACCTTGGGATGTGCTGACCTGCGAGATCGACGAGGATATTCTCAAGACGGCGGGGCCATTATCGGCATTGCCGCCATCACGGCCTGCTCCGTCCGAAGTCGCTGACGTTCTGGATCTGCTCGATCGGGCGCAGCGTCCGGTGATCATCGTCGGGTCCGAGGCCAGCCGCTCGGATACGCGTGGCGCCCTGAGGGCCTTTGCGACCAAAACGGGCATTCCGGTCTTTTCCGACTATGAGGGCCTCAATCTCCTTTCCCATCTGCCGCCCGACCTCCACGGAGGCCTGATCCAAGGCCTTTTCGGTCTCGATCGCAAGGGTCAGCAGCCTGACTGCGTGTTGATGCTCGGGCTTCGCTTCGGGCTTTCTACGGTGCATGGATCAGGTCAGTTGATCCCCCACAGCGCCGACATCATCCAGGTCGATCCCGACGCTCGTGAGCTCGGGCGTCTCCAGCATGTCAATCTGCCGATCAGGACGGACGTCGCTGGCATGCTGGAGGCTCTCGCCGAGGCGACCGCCACCCGTGATGGCATTGCGCGGACCGTATGGCAGAATGTGGTTCGCAAGCATCTGGAGGACAGGGCGTGCGCGGTCGCAGCCGCGGCTATGCCGGCCGAGACGCTTCATCCGTTCACTGCGGCCAAGTTGGTCGCAGAGCATGTCGGTCCGGACGTCGCCGTCGTGGCGGATGGTGCGTTGACCTACCACTGGTTGAGCGAAGCGATATCGGCGGCAAGGCCGGGCGCGTTCCTGTGCCACGGCTACTTCGGATCGATGGGGGTCGGTTTCGGGGTAGCCGTGGGTTCCCAGGTCGCGGCGGGCAAGACCGGAGGCCGGACCGTTCTTGTTACAGGCGACGGCGCGGTCGGCTTCAGTCTCGCTGAGTTTGATACGCTTGTGCGGCATGGATTGCCTACGATCGTCATCGTGATGAACAACCGCGCATGGGGCGCCACACTGCATTTTCAGCAATTGGTTGTCGGCGCCGATCGAGTGACCAACACCCGTCTCGAAAACGGAAGTTACAGTGCCGTAGCCGCGGCGTTGGGTGCGGATCATTACGAGGCCGATAGTGCCGAAACGCTAGCGCAGGCGCTCAGGACTGCTTTTCAAGCAAAGCGGCCCGCCTGCATCGACGTTCGCGTAGCGCTCGATCCTATACCGCCCGAGGAAAATATCCTGATGGGTAAGCCGCCGTTCCCGGTCGAGGACACGGTCGATTGAACTAGGGCAACTACTGTCACGGTCTTGGAGTAATGAACATTGAGCATCTGCAAGGCTTATGATGTCGCCCATGTGCGGTTCCGCGTGCCGGACATCGCTGTGATGAGGCGATTTCTGAACGATTTTGGAATGATAGAGGCCGACGCCACAGCAGACCGTCTCTACATGCGCGGTCATGGCGGCGCGCCTTTCCTGCATGTCTGCGAGCTTGGCGAGAAAGCCGCATTCGTTGGTTTCGGCATTCGCCTGCGCAGCATCGAAGACCTGGAGTCGCTGGCCGAACAGGAAGGCGCCCCGATTGAAGAATTAGACGGTCCGGGCGGCGGCAAGGTGGTTCGGTTGAACGATCCGGACGGCAATGTGGTTGAGGCCATCGCCGGTCAGATTTTCACAGATCCCATTCCTGGCCCCTTGCACCAACCCTGGAATCAAGGCGGCTCCTATCCGCGCCAAGGAAAGGTGCGACGCGTGCCCAAAGGCGCGTCGCACGTCCAGCGCCTCGGCCATGTCGTGCTCGGTGTCGGCGACTTCAGGACGTCCGAAGCCTGGTACAAGGACCGTTTCGGCTTCATTACCTCAGATGAGATCCAACCGGCACCCGATGTCGCAATCGGCGCTTTCATGCGGGCCGATCGCGGCGAAGAGCCGTGCGATCACCATACCCTATTCCTGTTGAAACGGCCGGTCCCGCCGGGCTTCATGCACGCGGCATATGAGGTGATCGATATGGATGACCTGATGGCAGGTCACGATCATCTTCAAAAGCAAGGGTATCGGCCACACTGGGGGATAGGACGGCACCACCTTGGGAGCCAGGTGTTCGATTATTGGCTCGATCCTTATGGCAACGAAATCGAGCATTGGACCGATGGAGATCAGCTCGTCACGGCAGACGGCGGCGGAATTGCCTCCGTCGGTCAGCTGGTCGGTGTTCAATGGGGCATGGAGATGCCGTCGCTTCCCGATGCTGATGGGACGTACTGAGACCGAGAGACATATGAACCGTTGCGAATTGTTTCCGGCTGTTCGCCCATAAGCTCAGCCCGTGCGGACGACCTGATGCCCCTTTTGGGATCGTATTGAGAGGATGAATTATGACATGCATCGTCAATCCCGGCTCGCGCTATCGCATGCCCATCGTTTTCGGACCTGCGCCTGGTCCGCGTCAACATCCCGACGGGCGCATGTGGACGGTGGAAGAGACTGGACGGATGAATGCTGACTGGATGAAGCTCGCCTATCGGACGGATGCGGCAGCACTTGAGCGGCTATTGCCACCTGGTTTCACACTCCGGGGCGATCCGATCGTTTCGGTTTCCTGTGCGCGGTTTAGCAATCTCTACTGGCTGGCCGGCCGAGGATACGGCATTCTTTCGGTTGATTTCCCGGTCACCTATCAGGGCAAAAGCGAACAGATAGATGGATCGCTTTGCCCGATTATCTGGGAAGGCTCACCCGATGCGATCATGACGGGGCGAGAGGAACTCGGCTTTCCCAAAATGTTCGCCAATTTCACGGAGCTCAAGATCGACGAAAGCGCTGCCACAGCCGAATGTCACGTATCGTGGCTCGACTATACCTTTTTCGACATTCAACTCACCGACCTGCGGGAGGAGATTGGAGCGGAGAAGAGATTGCCGGGGTCGAACGGCGGTGCCCAGATGTACTATAAATATATGCCCCGCACGAGTATCGGCGGGCGTGACGGCGCGGACGTCGCCTATGCCACCACGGCTGCAGCGCCAGCCGGAAGCGGTGGGCTTGCTGTCAACATCAACTTCGACGATTTCGAGTTCAAGAAGTGGACCGCGAGGGGGAGCCTTGAATGGCACCGCGCGACCTTCGACCAGTTGCCCCTCCAGTTTCACATTGTCAACGGGATGGCCGATCTTCCGATCCTTGAATTCACGGACGCGGAGTTCGTCCGCTTTTCGGGCCCTGGTGCCGGCGTCGCCATGAACGCCCAACGCGCCATCGAACCTGCCTAATTGGGCCCTGTTTCGCGCACGGGGATAAACGATCGGAGGCGGGTAGCGCGCTTCGGGCCAGTCTTCCGCGCATGTTTGAAAAAAGGAACGGATAGATGAAACTCGCAAGATTTACGGTCGAAGGTCGCACGCGGCTCGGCAAGGTGGTTGGAGACGAAATCTTCGATCTTAGCGCGATCGTACCGGAACTCGATGGTTCTATGCGGGCGCTCATAGAACACTTTGACCAATTACGCGACGTTTTGGAAACAGTGGCCGACGGGAAATACCTCCTCTCGGAGGTTACGCTTGAAGCGCCGATCCATGATCCTCGAAAATATCTTGCGATTGGCATGAACTATCAAGCCCATGCCGACGAAGCCGCGGCCGCTGGTCATGCCGTTCCGACTTCGCAGCTCTGGTTCAACAAGCAGGTCACTTGCATCAATGGACCCTATTCCGATGTCGATGTGCCAAAGAGTGCGCCGAACATGGTAGATTATGAGGCCGAACTCGGTGTGGTGATCGGAAAGCGTTGCCGACATGTGCCGCTTGAGGAAGCTTCATCCGTCATTGCAGGCTATTTCGTGTGCAACGATGTCACCGCGCGCGATTGGCAGTTCCGTTCACCCACCTTCACTCTGGGCAAATCGTTCGATACGCATGGCCCGATCGGCCCTTGGATCACAACCGCTGACGAAATCGCTGACCCCCATGCTCTGACGCTGACGCTCGAGCTTAATGGGGAAGAACGGCAGCGATCCTCGACGGGCGATATGATTTACAACATTTACGAGCAGATCGCCTATCTGACACAGGTTATGACGCTTGAACCTGGCGATCTCATCGCGACCGGGACGCCAGCCGGTGTCGGAATCGCCGGTGATCGATTCATGCGCGAGGGCGATGTTGTGCGCGTCGCCATCGATGGACTGGGAGCGATCGAGAATCGCTTTGTCGAAGAGAATTGAAAAAATGCCGCTCAACTTCAGATTTTGGCGCCTAACGGGATAAATCATTCAATAAATTTGAAATATTAGCCAAATTATATTCCGATATCATTAATTTTATATTTTAAATCTATCTCTCCAGTCGGCCTATTAACTTCATTCATATCATTTGATCTGCGATTGGCATGGGCAAATGATCGAGATTCGTCAGCTACGTTATTTGATCGCGGCGGCTGAGGCTGGCAGCTTTAGCCGCGCTGCGCGTCAACTGAACATTAAGCAGGCCACGATGAGCCGACATATCCTCGCCGTGGAACAACGGTTGGGGATGGCCCTATTTGACCGAAAGACGAGAGGCTCGACTCTGACGACAGACGGCGCGACTTATCTGCGCATCGCTCGCCGGCTCGTTGAAGAGTGGGATGATCTAAATGCGTGGGTCGGTGCCACAGTCAGTGGTCACGTTGGAAGGCTGGCGGTAGGCTTTTACACCTCCTTGTCCGCCGGAAATCTTCGCGCTACTTTGAACGATTTTGGCAAATGTTATCCCGATGTGAGAGTTCACGGGTTCGAGCGCGATCGCAAACTCCTCCTCGGGGGTGTTGAAAGCGGTTTACTGGACATCGCCATTATGGTCGGCGAGGCGACCTATCCCGGGTTGATGACACGACCTTTTTGGAGCGAGCGGATATTGGTGGCGATGCCAGAAGGTCATCCGCTTGTCGCCCGCGAACGCGTCCATTGGCCCGACATGGCCGGCGAGCGGTTCTTACTCACCGAACGAGACCCCGGCCCGGAGACACGTAACATGCTCTTGGGCAAACTCTGGACGCCAGGCTGCTCGCCCAATATCGAGATGGAAGACATCGGCCGCGAGACGGTGCTTAGTACTATCGCACTTGGGGGCCGCCTCTCTATCGTGGCGGAGTCAGCGCTGGGCATCCAGATACCAGGCGTGACATTCCGAGAGGTTCACGAGCCCCATGGCCACATGCGGATCGGCTTCTCCGGCTATTGGTGCGAAGACAATCCCAATGCTGTCCTACAGGAGTTCCTCGATTTCGTGGTCACGCGCTATTCGCTGACGTCTTTGACAAAACCATCACCGTACTCACAACGGTCAGAAGAGGAGCCGTCATGACACAAGGCAAGGCAATCATCATGCCGCTGGTGTCGCTGATTGTCGGATTCGGAGGAGGATTCATTCTCCGCCCGGTTATCATGCCCGCGAGCCAGGCGGTGGCAGTTGCTGGACCGGCCGTCTCGTCCCCGACAGAGACCGCGCCACGCGCGACCCAATATTTCGCTGCGCATCTCGATGAAGCGCGCCAGGTCGTGTCGGGATGCCAGTCGGGATCGGTGCGTGGCGTCGAGTGCGACAATGCCGGTCAGGCCGTCACGGAAGCGGAAGGCAAAGAGCGGTTCAGGAATTTCATGGGCAACTGATCGTCGCCGCTAGCCTTGCTGTCGCCCCGCTTTCAGGAAGGCGCGGTCGGCCGCGATGAACCGCTGGAGCATGGGGACGATCAAGCGTCCGGGCTCGATCGGCGCGTCGCCAGCATCGGCGAGCAGACGCGCATAAAGCGCGAGGTCCGCGTGGAGCGACGCCGGCAGCTCCACCGCGAGCTTCACCGGCTTGTCGTCGGCGATCGGCCCCAGCCTGAGCTTGGCGGTCATTGTCCACCTCCGCTCGTTGCCGCAGAATCCAACACGAGATCGCGCGTGACAATGACCCGGACCGGATAGCCGGGCCGGATCGTGAGCGTCGGCTGGATGTTCAATTCGCGCTGCACGATCTGCTGGCCGGCCTGGCTGATCCCGTTGGCGGCGCCGGCCCGGAGCGCCTGCGCCAGATTGTTCTCGCTCTGGCTGGTGCCGGCCTCGCTGCCGACGCTCAGCATGGTCGAGAGTAGTGCCGCCTTGAACAACTTGCCCCAATGGTTGTTCACGCCATCTTCCAACCCTGCATAGCCGGCGGCATCGGCTCCCGGCTGGCGCTCGAGCGCGATTCCGCGGCCATCGGGCAGGATGAGCCGCGTCCAGGCCAACAGCACGCGGCTCTGGCCGAACGACACCGAGGAATCATATTCGCCGATCAGCTTCGATCCTTGCGGAATCAGGAGGATGCGCCCGGTCGGGCTGTCATAGACATTCTGCGTCACCTGGGCGGTGATCTGGCCGGGAAGATCGGAGCGGATGCTGGTGATGAGCGCGGCCGCGATCACGCTGCCGGCCTGCACCACATAAGGCGACGGCGGGCCAGCCAGCCGCTCGGCGCTGACCGTGCGGCGGTCGCCATCATCCTTCATGAAGGCGCGCTTGGCGGCCTGCCCGTTGGGGCTGGCATCCTCGGGCTGGGTGGTGGGCGTGGCGGCTGGCAATGCGCCCGCGGCCTGATCCGCGATGGCGAGCGCGGGCGCCGCACTCGGCGCGGTTTCGCCGCCGAGAAAGAGCTTGCTGGTGCGCGCGGCGTCGCGCTCCTGAAGCACGCGCTGGCGCGCTTCGCTGGCAGCGTTCGCCTGCGCGCCCGCACCGGCCGGGGCCATGCCCGGTGTTCCCAGCGCGAGCTCGCGGCGCTGCTCGGCCGAGAGGATTGGCGGCCCGAGATCACCGGGCAGCGCCGGGCCGAGCTTCGGGACATGGCCGTAATCCTTGGGCGCGGCGCTGATAACATCGGCGGTCGGCCGATTGTCGGTGCTGTATAGCTCCTTCGCCTGGTGCTGGCCGGCGGGGCGCAGCGCGTAGATCAGCGAACCGCCGATGCCGAGCCCGGCGGCGATGCCGAGCGCCGCCAGCGCCTTGCGCGATAGTCGCATCACGCGCGGCGGGCTCCCGCGCAGCCGGAAGGCTTGCGCATCCGATGGGGATTGGGGCGCGACCGCGGGCGCCGCCGTGCGGGTGGACACGGCCGGTTCCTGTTCGGCCCCTCTCATGACCGGCCCCGGCGCGTGCCGTTGGTGCGGGTGACGCGCACCTTCTGCTGAGACTTCTTATCGCCCATGCGCAGCTCGGCCGCGCCGAACAGCCGGTCCACCACCATGTAGCGGCCCAGGACGCGGTAGTTGACCAGTTCGCCGCCACCGGCCGGGCCGACCACGAACAGCGGCGGCATCTCGCCTTGCGCGATCCCGGCTGGAAATTCGATGAACACCTGGCGCCCATCGTCGAACGCGCGTAGCGGTTTCCACGGCGCATTGTCGCCGTCGATCGCGTAGCGGAAGTTGAGCGCGGCGATGTCGAGGCCAGCGGCGATCGGCGCCGCCGCGTTCGCCTCGGTGTTCTGGCGACGTAGCGCGATCAGGGTGTCCTGCGGATAGGTCCACGAGACCGACGCCATGTAGGTCGCGGCCGTGGCGCGCAGTTCGAGATGATAGGTGCGCCGCGTGGTGTTGATGACGATGTTCGTGGTCAGGTCGGGCCGCGTGGGTTTCACGAGGAGGTGGACGCGCTTGGTCGCGCCCGATCCG
The DNA here is from genome assembly GCF_036352595.1 of Novosphingobium resinovorum. Taxonomy (GTDB): domain Bacteria; phylum Pseudomonadota; class Alphaproteobacteria; order Sphingomonadales; family Sphingomonadaceae; genus Novosphingobium; species Novosphingobium resinovorum_B. Next base: position 177,468 of record NZ_JAZFAX010000008.1, on the reverse strand, counting down.
CTTGTCGTATCGCCGATGATCCAGCGCACCGTATCACCGGCCGCGACGGGGCCGGGGCCGGCGAGTTCCTCGCCCTCTTCCAGCGCGATGTCCGTCACCTCGCCCGGCGCGGTATAGACCTGATAGAGTGCGCCGTCGGCATAGGGGTATTGCTGGATAGCGTTGAGGAAGCCGTCCTTGACCGGCTGCACACGGGCGGCGGCGTTGGCTATGCCGACACGTTCCCTGGGATCGCCCGGCTCGGGGACGCGGGGTGCGACCGTCACCGGCTTCAACTGCCCCGGCAGCGGCAACGGCTGCGGGATCGCCACCACCTCGATGGGTTTGGGCGTCTCGGCGGCAGGCACGGCCTGAACGGCGGGCGTGGCGTCGTCATAGGCGATGGCGGGCGGCTTCGCTCCCGCGGTAGCGCAGCCCGCGAGCGCGGAGGCGGAGAGCAGCAGGACCGGGAGCCCCAATGGCAATATGGGCCGGCGTGCATCAGGATGCGTCATTGGACAGCTCCTTCGACCAGTTGATGGCGTTGACGTAGATCCCGAGCGGATTTTTGCGGAGCGCGTCGGGGGTGGCGGGTGTCTGGATCACGATCGTCAGGATCGCCGACCAGCGCGTGGTGGAAGCGAGGCTTCCGTCCTGGTAGCGCCGCTCGGTCCATGCGACGCGGAAGCTGTCGGGTGAAGCCCGGATCACGCTAGAGATGTCCACCGCGACCTGAACCTTGCCGATCTGGGCGAACGGGTCGTTCGAGCGCGCATAGTCGTTGAGCGCGACCGCGCCCTGGTCGGTGGTGAAGTCGTAGGCCCGAAGCCAGTTCTGGCGGACCACGACCGGATCGGCGGCGATCCCGCGCACCTCCTCGATGAACCGCGCCAGGTGGAAGGCGATCTCGGGATCGGTGGGCTGATAGCCATAATCGGCGGGTGCGACGGCCTGCGCCTGGCCGAGCCGATCGACCTGCACCACCCAGGGCACGATCGAGCCGCGTGCGGATTCCCACACAAGGCCGGCGGCGAGCCCGCCCGAAAGCGCGAGCGAGGCGAGGCAGGCGATCCGCCAGTTCTTCGCCTGCACGCGGGCCGACCCGATGCGGTCATCCCAGACCTGGGCGGCGCGCTGATAGGGCGTCTCGTGCTCGGGCGTCTGCCCGTAGCGAATGGAAGGGCGTCGGAACATAAGCGGCTATTCCTTCTCGCTGGTATCGACCGAGGCGCCGCCGCCGTGGCTGTCGCCGCCGCGCAGCGTGTGGGCGGCGACGCTCGCGCCGTGGCTCATGGTCTGGCGTTGCTTCATGGTCTTCGCCCAGGCCGGCGGGCCGGATGTACCGGATGCTTCCGGCGGGGCGGCGGCCGCCACTGGTGCGGGAGTCGCGGCGCGGCCGGATTGGTAGCTCTGCTTCATCGAGGCGGCGGCGCGGCGTAGCGGCGACATGGCGGCGCTCCCCGCCGCCTTGCCGACTCCGCCAAGGCCGCCGGCCACCGAAGCCGCGCCCGCCTTGCCGGCCGACCCGGCCGCATAAGCGCCGGACGCAGCGCCTGCGGCGCGGGCTCCGCCGGTCGCCACGCCGCCGATCGCGCCTGCCGCTGCGCCGGCCGCGAGGCGCGCACCAGCGACTCCGCCCATGATCGCGCCACCGGCCGCGAGCGCGGTTCCGGCCGCCGCGCCCGCGCCGAGCTGCGGACCACCCGCGACGATGCCGTTGGCGATGCCGGGACCGAAGATGGACAGGCCGAGCAGCGCCAGCGCGGCGAGCGCAATCGCCATGACCTGTTCGGCGGTCGGCGTGGTCCCGATGTCGGCGCTGGTGAACTGGCTGAACAGAGTGGTGCCGATGCCGGTGATGACGGCGAGCACCAGCACCTTGATGCCGGTCGAGACGATGTGGCCCAGCACCTTCTCGGCCATGAAGGCGGTGCGATGCCAGAAGGCGAAGGGCAGCAGCACGAAGCCGGCGAGCGTCACCAGCTTGAACTCGATGATGGTGATGAAGACCTGCACGGCGATCACGAAAAAGGCGAGCACGACGATCGCCCAGGCGAGCAACAGCACCACGATCAGAGCGGCGTTGGAGAAGAAGGCCCACAGGCTGCTATATTGGCCAGCGGCGGTAAGCAGCGGCTTGGCCGCGGTCAGGCCGGTGGCGGCGATACTGCCCGGCTTCATGAAATCGCCGATCGCTAGGCCGCCGCCCGAAGCCTTCAGGCCGAGCCCGGCGAAGCTCTGGAACAGGATACTGGCAAGATTGGAGAAGTTGCCGATGATGAAGGCGAAGGTGCCGATATAGAGCGTCTTCTTGACGAGACGCTGCAACACGTCCTCGTCCGCGCCCCAGGCCCAGAACAGGCCGGCGATGGTTACGTCGATCGCGATCAGCGTCGAGGACAGAAAGCCGACTTCGCCGCCGAGCAGCCCGAAACCGCTGTCGATGTAGGTGCTGAACGTGTTGAGAAAGGTGTCGATGACGCCGGTGTCGGTCATGGCTGCGCGCCTTCCTCGCCGAAGAAGCGGCGGCGATTGGCCGCCCATGCCGCCTCGCATCCGGCGTCCGGCATGGTGAGCGTGGCGCAGCGGTCCAGCTCGCGCGTCAGCGCCTCGGGAACGGCCGTCGCCTGCGGAACGGGCGTCGTCGCCGGCACGGGGCGCTCGCGCGTCACGACGCCGGCCACCACAACGGCCATCATCATGCCGGCCAGCGCCGCAACGCCGGCGATCTTCGCTGTGCGCGAGGGTCCGTGCAACATGGGCTGCGCTCAGTTGCCCATGAAGCGGCGGAACCGCTCCTGCGCGTCGGCCTCGATCTGCGTCTGGCGGGCCATCTCCAGCGCCTGCGCGCGCGATTGCGCCGCGACCAGCGCGGTCAGGTCGGCGATCTGCTGCGACTGGAGCGCGAGAAGCTGGTTGCCCGCCTGCGCGGTCTGCAAGGCGCCCGTCGCCGACTGGCTGGCGGATACCAGCCCGTTCATGCTGGTGCGCGCGCCGTCGATATTGCCGACGACGCCCGCCTGAACCCTCATCGTGTCCTGAAACGCGGCGACGCTGGTTTTCCAGCTCTCCTGTGCGTTGGCGACCATCTGCGCGTCGGAGGTCGAGGCGGTCGCGCCGTTGTAGCGGGTGGTGAACGCCTGGTCGATCGACTGGACGCTGTAGGCGATGCGCTGCGCATTGTTGAGCAGTTGCTGGGTGCGTTGGATTTGCGCCTGCAAGGTCGCCAGCGTGCTGAACGGCAATGAGGCGAGGTTCTTCGCCTGATTGATGAGCGAGGTGGCCTGGTTCTCGATCTGCTGAATCTGATTGTTGATCTGTTGCAGCTCGCGCGCGGCGGTGAGCACGTTTTGCGCATAGTTGGTCGGATCGAACACGATGCCGCTGCCGAATTGCGCCTGTGCCGGCACGCTCGCGGTGAGGACAGCGATGGCAGCGGCGCCGGCGAACGCCATGCGCCGCAGGGTGGACATGCTCATGGAATGATCTCCTCGTCGGTCAGGGGAAGCTCGGCTTGCCGGGCATCGTCGGGCGCGAAGGCTGGCAGCAGATCGGCCGCCCAGCCGACGCCGCGCTCACGCAGCCAGGCGGCGGCGAAGCCGTCGCGGCCGTAGCGTGCGATCAGCTTGGCGATGCGCAGTTGGTCGGTTTTCGAGGAGGCAGCGGCGAAGGCCAGCGCCACCTCGCCCAGCCCCAGCTCGAACAGCCGGTTGCCCCGCGCCGACTGGCAGTAATAATCCCGCTTGGGCGTCGCCCGCGCGATGATCTCGATCTGGCGGTCGTTGAGCCCGAAGCGGCGATAGACGGCGGTGATCTGCGGCTCGGCCGCGCGCTCGTTGGGCAGGAAGATGCGCGTCAGGCAGGACTCGATGATCGCCGGCGCGATGGCCGAGGTCTCGATGTCGGCGAGGCTCTGGGTGGCGAAGATGACGCTGGCATTCTTCTTCCTCAGCGTCTTGAGCCACTCGCGGAGTTGCGCCGCGAACTCGGGGCTGTCGAGGACAAGCCAGCCTTCGTCGATGATGATAAGCGTGGGCGAGCCGTCCAGCCGGCCCTCGATGCGATGGAACAGATAGGCGAGCACCGCCGCGGCCGATCCGGCGCCGACCAGGCCCTCGGTCTCGAACGCCTGCACCCTGGCCTCGCCCAGCCGTTCGGTCTCGCCATCGAGCAGCCGGCCCCACGGTCCGCCGACACAATAGGGCGCGAGCGCCTGCTTGAGCTGCTGGCTTTGCAACAGGACCGCGAGGCCGGTCAGGGTGCGCTCGGCCACCGGCGCGCTGGCAAGCGAGCCGAGCGCCGACCAGATATGCTCCTTGGCCTGTGGGTCGATGGTGACGCCTTCGGCCGAGAGGATCGCCGCCAGCCATTGGGAGGCCCAGGTCCGTTCTGCGGGATCGTCGATGCGCGCCAACGGCTGAAGCTGCACGCTGGTCTCGCTCTCGTCGGACAGGCCGCCGCCGAGATCCTGCCAGTCGCCGTCCATCGCCAATGCGGCGGCGCGGATCGAGCCGCCGAAGTCGAAGGCGAAGATTTGCGAGGCCGGGTAGCGGCGGAACTGCATCGCCATCAGGGCGAGCAGCACCGACTTGCCCGCGCCGGTCGGGCCGACGATGATCTGATGCCCGACATCGCCGACGTGGATAGAAAACCGGAACGGGGTCGAGCCTTCGGTCCGTGCGTAGAGCAACGGGGGTTGTCCGAAATGCTCGTCCCGTTCCGGCCCCGCCCATACCGCTGACAGGGGGATCAGGTGGGCGAGATTGAGCGTGGAGACCGGCGGTTGCCGGACATTGGCATAGACATGGCCGGGCAGGCTCCCCAGCCACGCCTCGATCGCATTCATGCCTTCGACGATGACGGTGAAGTCGCGGCCCTGGATGACCTTCTCGACAAGGCGCAGCTTCTCGGATGCCACGGCCGGATCGCGATCCCATACCGTCACGCTGGCGGTGACGAGGGCGAGCCCGGCATAGTCGGCGCCCAGCTCCTGCAAGGCGGTGTCGGCGTCGGCGGCCTTGTTCGAGGCGTCGCTGTCCATCAGGACCGACGCCTCGTTGGTCATGACTTCCTTGAGGATCGCCGCGACCGATTTCCTCTTGGCGAACCATTGCCGCCTGATTTTGGTCAGCAGCTTCGTCGCGTCGGTCTTGTCGAGCATGATCGCCCGCGTCGCCCAGCGATATTCGAAGGCTTGGGCGTTCAGATCGTCGAGCAGGCCCGGAAAGGTCACGCTCGGGAAGCCGATCACGGTGAGCGTGCGAAGGTGATGATCGCCCAGCTTCGGCTCGAGGCCGCCGGTCAGCGGCTCGTCGGCAAGCAGCGCGTCGAGGTGGATCGGCGTTTCCGGCACGCGGACGCGCTGGCGGCGGGTGGAGATCGTGCTGTGGAGGTAGGTCAGCGTCTCGGCGCCATCGAGCCAGCGGACCTCGGGCACGAAGCCTTCAACCAGGTTCAGCACGCGATCGCTGCGGTCGATGAAGCCCTTGAGCAACTCCCACGGATCGACACTGCTGCCGGAGCGACCCTCATAGAGCCAGCCTTCCGCGCGTGCCGCGTCTTCGGCGGGCGGCATCCAGGCGAACGTCAGATAATAGCGGCTCTCGAAATGCGCGCCTTCCTCGCGGAACTGTTCGCGCCGCTCCATGTCCACCAGCGCCGAGGCCGGATCGGGAAACGCCGACTCCGGGTAGGCGAGCGCGGGCGTGCGCTGCGCCTCCACGAAGATCGCCCAGCCCGAGCCCAGGCGGCGCAGCGCATTGTTGAGCCTCGCCGTGGTGGCGACCAGCTCGGCCGGCGTCGCGCTGTCGAGATCGGGACCGCGAAAGCGCGCCGTGCGCTGGAACGATCCGTCCTTGTTGAGCACCGCCCCTTCGCCGACCAGCGCCGCCCAGGGCAGGAAGTCGGCGAGGTGGGCGGCACGGTCGCGATATTCGCTCAGGCTCATCATGGCCGCATCCAGACCGGATAGCGAAGGTGCCGGCGCGCCACGTCCACGAACTGCGGATCGCGCCGGGCCGCCCACACGCCGACCACATGGCCGACTGCCCACAGCACCAGGCCGGCGATCCAAAGGCGCAGGCCGAGGCCGAGCGCGCCCGCCAGCGTGCCGTTGAGGATCGCCAGGCTGCGCGGTGCGCCGCCTAGCAGGATCGGCTCGGTCAGCGCGCGATGCACCGGCGCGGTGAAGCCGGCGACGGGTTCGCCGATGCCCCCTGCCAGAGTCATCAGACCAGCGCCCCGCCGCTGAACGAGAAGAAGCTGAGGAAGAAGCTCGACGCGGCGAACGCGATCGACAGGCCGAACACGATCTGGATCAGCCGGCGGAAGCCGCCGCTGGTGTCGCCGAACGCGAGGCTGAGGCCCGTCACGATAATGATGATGACCGCGACGATCTTGGCGACCGGCCCCTGGATCGATTCGAGGATCGAGTTGAGCGGCGTTTCCCACGGCATCGACGAGCCCGATGCATAAGCGGGCGCGGCGATCGTCAGGGCGACGACGCTGGCGGAGGCGGCAAGCATGGCGCGACGCGCGCCATGCCGAACGGCATGGATCATGGCAGGTCTCCCGATTGGGCGGTGGAAAGTGGTGTGAGTTGGTAGTCGCCGGTGGCAGGGTTGAGCCCCTCGACGCGGGCCAGCTCGGCAAGTCGGCGGCCGTGGCCGTCGCGGACGAGAACGGCGATCAGGTCGATGGTCTCGGCCAGCAGCGCCCGCGGAACCGTGACCACGGCCTCCTGAATGAGCTGCTCCATGCGGCGGAGCGCGCCGAGCGCGGTGCCGGCGTGGATGGTGCCGACCCCGCCGGGGTGGCCGGTGCCCCAGGCTTTGAGGAGGTCGAGCGCCTCGGCGCCCCGCACCTCTCCGATCGGGATGCGGTCGGGACGCAGGCGTAGAGATGAGCGGACGAGATCGGACAGCGAGACCACGCCGTCCTTGGTCCGCATGGCGACGAGGTTCGGCGCGGCGCATTGCAGCTCGCGCGTGTCCTCGATCAGAACGATGCGATCGCCCGTTGTGGCGACTTCGGCGAGCAGCGCGTTGACCAGCGTGGTCTTGCCGCTGCCGGTGCCGCCCGCGACCAGGATGTTGGCGCGCGCCGCCACACCATCGCGCAGCGCCTCGGCCTGCGCGCCGGACATGATCCTCGCCGCCACATAGTCGCCGAGCGTGAATACGGCGACGGCAGGCTTGCGGATCGCGAAGGCCGGAGCCGAGACGACGGGCGGCAGCAGACCCTCGAACCGTTCGCCACCTTCCGGCAGCTCGGCGGAGACGCGGGGGGACCGGGCGTGAACCTCAACGCCGATATGGTGAGCGACCAGGCGGACGATCCGCTCGCCGTCGGCGGCAGTCAGCAGCTCGCCGGTGTCGCTGATCCCCTTGCCGAGCCGATCGACCCACAGCCGGCCGTCGGGGTTCAGCATCACCTCGATGACGGCGGGGTCTTCGAGCCACGTCGCGATCGACGGCCCCAGCGCGGTGCGCAGCATTCGAGCGCCGCGCGTCCTGGCATCGGAGATGATCGGGTGGATGGTCAAGAAACGGCCCCTGGTTTGAGCCGAGCGAACCGCCGCCCGGCCTCAGGGGCACATCAAGAGAGACAGAAAAGAGGCTTGTTCAACAAGTAAATACCATCGTCGTAGTCTGGCGAAGAAATACAGGGAGCAGCGTGGGCAGCGTCATTCTTCTTGAGGTGCTATGTCCTCGCCAATCTCCTGTCGGACCTTTGGACCCTTCGCGAGTCGCCGGCCGAGCGCCTCGATGAAGGCGTCGTAGCGATCCCCGCCCTGGCGGCGCATCGCGGCCCGCTCGACTTCGGGCGGCGGCGGGGTGTTGGATAGCCAGAAGCGGACAAACAGCGCGATCATCTCGACGCCGATGCCGACATCGCGTTCGAGCCGGTTGTTGCGCCGGTCCAGCCGGTCGAGCCGTTTGGCGATGGCGGCCTCGCGTTGCTCGTCCGCATCGGGCGACAGGAAGGATGCGATGGCGGCCTCGGCGATCAGCGAGCGCGATTTGCCGCGCCGGTCGGCATAGGCGGCGAGCGCGCGCATGATGTCGGGATCGAGATAGACCGACAGCGGAGTCTTGGTCGTCACAGATCCATTCCATCGCCGGGGTCGAGCGACACCTGCCGCGCGATGCCCTGCATCTGGCGGCGCATGGCCGCCTGCCGGGCAGCGTCGGCGTCGGGCTCGCGTTCGGGTTCGTCCAGCTCGAACTCGTTGGCGGGCGCGGGAGGCGACGGCGGTGCGATGTCGATATGGCGCTCCATATCGGGTTCACGCCGAAGGTCCGCACTGTCGGCCTCGTCCTGCTCGGCCTTCTTGGCCTTCTTTTTCTTCTTGGGTGGCGGCGTGGCGGCGGGCGGCTCGGGCGGCGCCGCGATCGGCGATAGGCTGCTCCAGTCGTCGGGGCGCGGATCGCCTTGGCCGACCTTCGCATCTGGCGGCGGCAACACCCGCTCAGTGAACCGCCGATCTTTGTAGTAGCGGACCTTCTTGGCCCTAACAGGCGTGACGCCCGCGACCATCACGATCTCGTCGTCGGGCGGTAGCTGCATGATCTCGCCGGGGGTGAGAAGTTGCCGCGCCGTCTCAGAACGCGACACCATCAAGTGTCCGAGCCAGGGCGAGAGGCGATGGCCGGCATAGTTCTTCATCGCCCGCATCTCGGTCGCGGTGCCGAGCGCATCCGAAATGCGTTTCGCCGTTCGCTCGTCGTTGGTGGCGAACGACACACGCACATGGCAGTTGTCGAGAATGGCGTTGTTCGGCCCATATGCCTTCTCGATCTGGTTGAGGCTCTGCGCGATCAAGAAGCTCTGGATGCCGTAGCCCGCCATGAACGCCAGCGCGGACTCGAAGAAGTCGAGCCGGCCCAACGCGGGAAATTCGTCAAGCATCAAGAGCAGCCGATGGCGCGCCTGCCGCGCCTGCAAGTCCTCGGTCAGCCGACGCCCGATCTGGTTGAGGATCAGACGGATCAGCGGCTTGGTGCGAGAGATGTCGGATGGCGGCACGACAAGGTAGAGCGTCACCGGCTGCTCGCCTTCGACCAGATCGGCGATGCGCCACTGACAGGTGCGCGTGACCTGCGCAACGACGGGATCACGATAGAGGCCGAGAAACGACATGGCGGTCGAGAGCACGCCCGACCGCTCATTGTCCGACTTGTTGAGCAACTCGCGCGCGGCGCTGGCGACGACCGGATGAACGCCCGCCGGCCCGAGATGCGGCGTCGTCATCATCGCGCGTAGCGTGGATTCGATCGGCCGCGCCGGGTCTGACAGGAAGGCCGCGACGCCAGCGAGCGTCTTGTCTTCGCCGGCATAGAGAACATGAAGAATGGCGCCGACCAGCAACGCATGAGATGTTTTTTCCCAGTGGTTGCGCTTCTCCAACGAGCCTTCCGGGTCCACCAGCACGTCGGCCACGTTCTGCACATCGCGCACTTCCCAGGCGCCCTTGCGGATTTCGAGCAGAGGATTGTAGGCGGCGGACGCCACATTGGTCGGGTCGAACAGCAGCACCCGCGCGTGCCGGGATCGGAAGCCGGCGGTGAGCTGCCAGTTCTCGCCCTTGATGTCATGCACGATCGCCGAGGCGGGCCAAGTCAGCAGCGTCGGGACGACAAGGCCGACACCCTTGCCGCTACGGGTCGGCGCGAAACACAGCACATGCTCGGGACCGTCATGGCGGAGATAGTCTTCGCCGAGGCGGCCAAGCATAACTCCATTCACGCCGAGCAGGCCGGCGGCTTCGACTTCGCGTGCCTTCGCCCAACGAGCCGAGCCGAAGGTCTCGGCCTTCTTCCGTTCGTGAGCCCGTCTGACCGACATGCCGATGGCGATAATGAACGCGGCAAATCCGCCCGAAGCCGCGATGATCGCGCCGGTCCGAAAAATATCCGGCGCGTAGGCATCGAAGAAGAAGAACCAGATGAAGAAGGCGTAGGGCCGATAGATCGGCCAATGGCCGAGCATGAACCAGGGAGGACCAAGCTGGCTCTGGTAATCCAGCGCCGCGGCCGTCCATTGCGTCGCACACCAGATCGCGGCGAGGACAATCGTGAATACGGTAATGACCTGACCCCAAAGGATCTTGGTGGCGGGCATCGTCTATCTCCCGAAAACAATCACAAGCCGAGCCCCCGGCCGCGCCCGAACGACCAGTCCACCCCGCCATCGCCGCGCATGACGCCGGAGATGTGCTTGCCTATCTGGCTGTCGAGCGAAGGGGACCAGGGCACGAGCTGGAAGCCGAGGCCGTTGTCGACCATCGCGAAGCGGCCGGAGGCGAGCGTCAGCCGTTGCCGCACCGTGCCGGCGACATATTCGCCGGACTTTGACGGCGTGTGCGGCAGGCCGATCTCCGCCGACAAGTCGTTGGCCGCCGCATCCAGTTCACGCCGCTTCAACGTATCGAGCAGGTTGCGCGCGAAGACGATTTTCTGGCCCTGACGCCGCGCCAACCCCTCGCCGGCGAGATGCTCGGCGCGGGCTTCCATCGCGGCGCGCACTTCGGTCCCGAAGCCGCCGCCGAGGTCGCGGCCGTCGCTCGACAGGTTGCGCCGATCGAGCCAGGTAGCGCCCGGCGCGCGGACCTGTGCGTCGAGGTCCATATCCGAGCGCACGGCGAGCGCCACCCGATCACGGCCCTTGCGGTCCGTGAAGCGACGCAGCTCGACGATCGCGCCGGGCCGGCAATCGCCCGTCGCCTCGATGTCGGGAAACTGGACGTGGTGAGTGCGCCCGTCGATCCCATCCACGATCGCATAGGCGCGGCCGGTCAGCTCGTCGTGGAGACCACGATCGACCAGCCTGCCGGTGACGGGCTGCGCGGGATCGGGTTCGAGCACATAGCTGGCGGCGCCCCGGTCGATGCCGCGCTCGGTCATCGCCTTGTGCATCCGCTTGATGATGTCGTCGCGCTCGCCCAGCTCGCGCAACGCCGCCTGCGCGTCGCCGGCCAGCGTCCATTGCCCCGGCGCGATTTCGCTGGCGAGGCCGAGCCCTTCCAGCTTGCGCAGCCGTCCCATTCTCAGCGCCTGGTCGGCTTCGGGTCGCGCGCCGGCTTCGGGCGCCATGTCGATCACGCCGTCGCGCTGCATGGTCCGCGAGAGGTCACGGTCGATCTCGGTCCAGCGCTCGGCCTCGACCTGCCGCTCCAGCGACTGGCGAACCTCAAGATCGGAGCGCAGACCCAGCTCGCGGGTCACGATGTCGCGCGCCTGCGCCCGCATCCCCTCGCGGATATAGTCGCGGGAGATGACGAGATTCTGTCCATCCTCGGCGACGCCGCGCACGATGATGTGAACGTGGGGATTGGCGGTGTTCCAATGCTCGACGGCACGCCAGTCGAGGCGCGTGCCGAGATCCGTTTCCATGCGGCTCATTAGCTCGCGGGCGAAGCCTTTGAGGTCGCCCATGTCGGCGGCGTCCTCGGGCGAGACGATGAAGCGGAAGTGGTGGCGGTCGTCCTTGCAGAGCGCGGCGAAGTCGTTGCGGTCGAGGTTGTCGGCCTCGGCGCCGAACAGCACGCCCCGCTCGCCGTCGCGGGTGACACCATCGCGTTGCAGATAGTTGAGATGGGCCGCGAGCGACGCGCGTCCGCCGTGCCTGACGACGCGCGCCTTGACGATCACCTGGCGCGATCGGTGGCCGAGCCGGTGGGTAGCGCGGACGCTGGCGCTGCGGCCCCGGCCGAAGGTCGAGCGGCCCGGCGCGATGATCCGGCCACGGCGCGAGATATGGCCGCCGGCCCGCTGCGCCGCCGCCAGCGCCTGAGCGATGGCCGGAAGCGCGCGCTGGCCGCCGCGCGAGCGGACGCGGCCAGGCCGGATGCGGAAATTCTCCTCGCCGGTCATGGCCGGAGCCGCCACAATGTGCGGCAATCGCTAGTGGCAGCGGGCTTCCAGCCCGCGCCACACATTGCGCGCGCGCCGCGCACATTGCGCAGCAATGCCCAAAAGCCTTGGAAAACAAGGCTCCGACCGGGGTGCAATGGCCGCGCACATTGCCACCCTTTATCTTGCCCTCCGCCTTCCCCCCTCAGACCCTCAGCCCTCATCCTTTCCAGCGACACGAAGGCTTGCGCGGGAAGTCGCCAGAGGACGCCACCGTCGCTCATTGCGATGACCGGCCGGAAAGAGGAACGAACAGGCCGGGCGACGGCGACGTGGCGGCGACCAGCGCGACAGCCGAGCGTCCCTCCGGTGCGCCTTTCTGCTGCGCGTCATCGACCGGCTGTACAGCGACGGTAGCGCGATCCGAAAGCATCCCGTCGCGCGCCGCGAACAGCGCTGAACGTGTCCAGGCGGGCGGGTCCGGGGCGGCGACGGGATGCGCTTGCGACGGCGGAGCGGCGCCGATGGCGGGCGCGAGCCTCGCCACATAGGCGCGCGTCTCGGCAGGCAGCGGACGGCCGCGAAGATACTCATCATAGCGGCCCGGCCCGGCATTGTAGGCGGCGAGCATGGCGGCCGGATCGCCGTAGCGATCAAGCATCGCGCGCAGATAGGCCGCGCCCGCCATGATGTTGGCGCGCACGTCATAGGGATCGACTCCGAGGGCATGGCGAACGCGCAGCGCGGCCCAAGTCGCGGGCATGATCTGCATCAGACCTATCGCGCCCTTGGCCGACACCGCGCCGGGATCGCCCGCGCTCTCGACGCCCATAACCGCCCATATCCACGCCTCGGGAATGGCCCAGCGTTGCGCGGCATCGGCGACGTGGCGGGCAATCGCATTGGCGTCGGACGACGGGGCGGTTTGCGCTTGGGCCGGTGCGGTCAGGATCGCCGCGGGCACGCCGGCGAAACAGGCCAGCCACGCCAGCGCAACAGTCCGGCGACGCGAGGATGAACGACGCGGCGACATGCGCTCAGGCCCGATCGTCACGTGGACGCGGACGCTTCCACGACAGCCTGAGCGCACGGCCGTCGCGGTCCGCCTGGAACAGCACCGGACGGAATGGCGCACCGAAGAGCGGGCTATCGATCTCAAGCGCGATATAATCCCCGGCCCGTTCGCTGACACGTTTCCAGCCGCCGCCGATGTCCGGGCCTTCCGAGTCGTCGAGGTGCACGCGGTAGTCCGGCGCGTTTTCGGCGTCGCCGGGATCGAGGGCGATCAGCACGATCGCTTCGTCTATGCCGAACAGCCGGACGCGGCCGGCATAGCCGTTGGCGGTGGGTTCAAAGAACATGGAGGACATCGCCGGTCTCCTTTGCTGTGACGGATGAGGATTCGGGTTGAGGGCGTAGGCCGCGCCAGCGCAGCGGCGCGCTGGGTGCATCGCGAGTGAGCAGCGGGATTGCGCGGCCGAGCAGTCCCGAGGAGGGCAGAGGGCCGAGATAGCGGCCGTCCATGCTGTCGCGGACGGACGGGTTGAGCAGCAGCAGCTCGCCAGATCTGACCCTCCGGCATCCCCGCCAGATCGGTAGCGGTCGGCCACGGCTGTCGCGGGAGAGCGCGACGGCGATCGGCCGGGCATCGACGCTGACCACGGCGCCGGCACGACAAATCCGCTGCCCCGGCCGCGCGGCGACATGCTTCAGCAGCGGCACGCCCTCGGCGAGATAGCGGCGCGCCGCGAGCCAGCGCGCGACCGGCGCGGGCGGCACGATGGCGACCAGCGTAGCGACTGGCGGATGGGCATCCTGTTCGAGCCGGTAGAGCCCGATCGGCGCGCTCGCGCTCGCGTTCCAGATCAAGCGCGGTCGCGGTTGCACGAGCGCGACCGTGACGAACAGGGCTGCGAACAATTCCGCTGCGGAGACGGTCGCAAGGACATAACCGAAGCGGGTCATCCCTCGATCTCCCGGCGCTTGAGCCAGGCGTGATGACGCTCCAGCGTGTAGGGTCGTGGCTGATGGCCGGCGACGATGCGGTTGTGGACGTGGCGCCAATGGTCGGGTGCGGCGTCGCAGGGATCGACGCCCTCCGCCTCCACCGCGTCAATCGCGGCGAGTACCTGCGCGACCTTGGGCCAGCCCTCGATCTTGAGCAGGATGTCGCCACCCGGCCGTACGAACGGCAGCGTCGTATAGGCTTCGCGGGGCGCGACCGCCTGCACCACGTCGATACGCGACACGATCGTGCCGAAGTCGTTGGACGCCCAGCGCACGAACGCGAACACCGCGCCCGGCCGGAAGCTGACGACGCGGGTGCGACGCGTCACGATGCGGTCTTGGACGATGCGGCCGAAGCGTATCCAATGCTCCAGCTTCTTCTCGATCCACGTCAGCTCGACATGGGTGAGGCCGTCGGCGGCAAGTACGTTCAGCATGCGGCCGGCGCGCGCGCCGGTCGGTCCATTATCGTTCATGGGAATCGCTCCAGGGTTGGGCTCCGGGCAGGGTTGCGCGCCCCGCGGGCGGCCGGTCGTCCGGTAGGCCGGCGAGCGAGATGCGGCTGGGCGGCCCACAGCCCCGTTGCGCGTTAGCAAGAATCCGAAGGATTCTTCTCTATTAGCATCGTTAGAGGGGAGCCGATTCCGCGAGGATTTCCGCGGGTTTGCGGGCCATCCCGGTTCCTGATGGCACGACTCTGCGGTTCCCGATGGCACGACTCGGCCGGTTCCTGATAGCACGACTGCCATCACGACTTATCCACAGTCCGGAGGCCGACACGGCGCATGGCGGCGTCGAGCGGATCGACAGGGATGGGTGCGAATTTCAGCCGTTCGCGACCAAGCGCCTGTTCGAGAGTCAGAACGTAGCCGGGAAGCGGCTGTCGGCGCACGATGGCGCGCAGTTCAAATGCAAACCGCTTGAACGGTGAGAGCGCTCCGGACTTGAGATAGAGGTGGCTGAGATCGAAGCTCCAGCCGCCGCTCTGCCTTCCGCCATGCTTGCGCACGATGCGGTAGAGCCAGCGTTCGAGACCGCCGGTGAGGTCGAAATAGGCGCGGTCGATCGTCAGTACGAGCGCGCGATCGAGTACGCCGGCATAGAACCAGTCCGGCACGATCAGCTCAAGCCCGAGTGGGCGACCCGAGCCGTCGAGCCGCTCCTTCCATTCATTGATCCACGAAAAGCGATGACGCCTGCGTTGGTGCGGCTGGCGAATTGACGTCGCGACGGTGGTGGACTGCAGTCGATCGAGTGCGGCTTTCAGCCGGTCGTAGTCGCGGACAGACGTGCCACGGCCGATGAAGGTCAGGATTTCGTGTGGCGTCGTCGCCATCAGCCGCGAGGTCTGTCGCCCGGCGTCGCGCGCCTCGACGAGCTGACTGGCTGCCCAGATCAGCACGTCGGCGTCCCAGATGGTCGCCATGCCATGCTCGGGTGTCGCCTCGACGATGATCCAGGTTTCGCCCATGCGGAAGTCGATCGGCGCGATCCGCCTGGTCTTGGCGAGGCTGAAGAACGGCCAGCTCATCAGATCCTGGGCGTCGCGCGGCGCAAGGTCGCCGGGGATCGAACGGAACAGATCGAGTTGCGCTCGCTCGGCGCTGACAGCTCCGTTATTGGGTCGGGCTAGCATCGTCGGATCAGCCGCGCGTGCCGGTGGCCGGAAAGCGCCTGGCGGGATGGACGACACCGTTGCCTGGGTCTGACGTCGAGCGACGGGTGCCGAGGGCGGCCCAGGCTTCGAGGTCGTCGATGGCATAAACAATCCGGCCGCCGAGGCGGCGGTAAACCGGCCCTGTGCCGTAGCAGCGATGCTTTTCGAGTGTGCGCGGGGACAAGCCGAGATGAATCGCGGCGTCGGGTGTCTTGAGATAGCGCGGCGTGGTGACGGCTATGGCATGGTCCATGATGGTCCTCCTGACGATAGCCGGACCCAGGATGCAGGGCCGGCGGACAGGAGGGCATTGTGGCGAGCGGGCCCCTATGCCGAGAAGGGACAGCGCCAGAGGGGGCGCACTATGTCCCCTGCCGGTCGCCGCGCAGCAGGCGGACGTAGCCGCCCTGCATCAACTCCTCCGCCTCGGCTGACCAGCGTCGGATGCGCTTGCGCTGCCGACAATCGGACCACTCGGCCGCTCCATAGTCCCGCACGGCCGCGTCGATCAGGACAGCCGCCAGTTCGCGTTGGGTGGCGCCCGCGCGCCGCCCGTCGAGCAACTTCAACAGCGTCAGCAGATGGACGCGTCGCGACGGGCCCGGCCGCAGTGCCGGTGGTCCTGCGGCCAAGCCGAGCAAGCGGCGGCGCAAGCGCTCTGCCGCCGCCATATGCGTGTGTTGACCGGGACCATACGGGACCATCAGCGCCAGCGGCTCGTCGATCGGCCCCGCGATCCACAAATGTTCGTCACCTTCAGGGTCGGCCAAGATGAAATGGACGAAGCCGCCGAACGCGATTCGCGCCCGGATGGAGCTGAGCGCCGGCAGGTTGAGAGGCTGGGCCGAACGGAAGCCAGGCAGGGCCGGCGCGAGCACGATGCTGGAGGGCGACAGTTCCGGACGGATGACGACAAGCTTGGGATCGAACGCCGACGCTGGCACCGCGTGGAAGCTAAGGCCCCATCGTCGGACCAGTGCGCCGGTCGCTTCGTCGGCGCTGATCGCGCCGCGCCTTACACGACCCAGCGCGCGACGGTAATCGGCTTGGTACCGAGGGTTTCGGCTGAGATAGCCGATCGCGATGTCGGAATATTGGAGCGCTTCATTCCCAGCTTCCTCTGCCGGGGCGCGCCAGTCTGTGTCTGACGGCATCCGGGGTCTCCCAAATGCCGCTCCCTCGGAGCGGATCAGGAATTGTTCGGCGGAAGCGGTGCAGCGAGAAGACCCGGCATCCGACCGGTCGCATAGCCAATTCAAGTCAGCGTTGCCGCCGCGAGAATCCCAATATGCTACGGTCTGACGGGGTTGAGGTTAATCGTTCGGAGGCGTCAAATAGTGCCGATACCCTGTTTCCGACATCCACCGCGCACGCGCCAAATGCGTATCGTAGATGGTCTTGGCACGCAGCGGGTCCGCGGCGGCGTCGATGCCGAAAATGACCTGGGCCACTTCCCGCCAGTCGGCATTCTCGGCCGCCGCGTCGAGCAATCGCCAATAGGTGCGATGATGGCGCTCGTCATAGGCCGTGACATGATCGGCATCGGGAGCATGATCCTCGAACGGGGCCATTGCCATCGCTTCGCTCCGTTCCGAACCACCCCGCACGCGCGTTCCGCTTTAGGGGCTATACACCATGTTGGAGCGGAGTAATCGCACCAGCTTTGCTATGACTGTGGCATGGAATACGGATAATTGTATCCGCGCATTCACGGATTATTCGCGCAAGGGGCTCTGAGCACTGGCTGCGAGTAGCACCCCGTGACGGCCACCCGAATCGACGAACTCGATGCCTTCCAACTTCAGCGCATTGACGACTTGATGCCGGGTATCGTCGCGCACGGGTAGGTCGCTCTCCGATTCCAGACGCTTGAGCGCCGTCAGGGCGACGAGGGCCTTGTCTGCAAGCATCTCCTGTGTCCAACCGAGAAGCGCACGAGCGGCCCGCACCTGGCGGGAAGTGATCATGTACGATCACCTCCACAACCGATGCGTTATCCGCTATAGAAACGACTATTATAGTCGCTTTCGGAGAGCCGGAACGCAATATCGCGAGCCGGGCGGAGCCCGGCGAGCGCAGGCGCCCATCGCGGTCGCGCGGACCTTGGACGCGCGATCGCCGCCGATCTGCCTCAGCGGATCGGCGCAAATGGCGAAGCCGCAGGGCCGGAAACTCCGGCCCTGCGGCAGTTATGGTCAAGCCGCTTTGAGGCGCTGCATCCCTTCGGCCAGCGTCCAGAGCGCGCGATTGAGCGTCACATTCTGGTCGATGCCATTGATCGCGCGAGTCTGCGCGCGGCGAATGCGGCCCTCGGCATTCCGCTTACGGCCCTGCAACCCGCCCCGAACGACATTCTCTTGAATGACGTTGAACGTGGTCCACAGGCTGCGATCCACATCCTCACGGCGGCGCGGCTCGATGATCTGCTCGGGCCGAACCGGGCTTTCGTCGTCGCCATAGCGCGCAACGAGGCTAACCTCGCCAAGCAAGCGCTGCTCATCCGGCGAAAGCTGGATCGCCTTCATCGACTCGCTGGCGTCGATCAGGCGGGGGAAGTCCTCGGCGACGGTGAAGACGCCCTCGATAATATCGTGCTCGATATTGCCTTTGTGCGGCACGCGCACCTCCTCGAACCGCTCGCCCGCGATCATGCTGTTGGTGCAGACGAACCGCAGCATTCCGGCGAACATCTGATAAGCGCTGGTCCCGTCATGGCTGTTGACGATGATGACTTCGGCGGCCTCCGGCTTGCCGATGCCATCGTCCCGGCGCAGGCGAAGCATATGCTTGGCGTGGCCGTGGCGGCTGCCGTCGCGCGGAACGGACTGGACCGCGAAGAACGGCGACCATCCTTCCCGACGCAACCCCTCCACGATGTCGATGGTCGGGACATAGACATAGCGATCGGAACGGCTGTCGTGCGCCTCGCGGGCGAAGATGGACGGGACGTGGCGATAGAGCGCCTCGTTGTCGAGCGGTTCCCGGCCGCTGATCTGATGGGCGTTCCGGCCGAACCGGGTGGCAAGCTGATAGTGCATTTGGGCCTCCATGGGCTTGGGTTTCCGCGCAGCGGAGCGCCGCGCTGAAACCCTGCCCGTCGGCGAGACCGGGGGTGCAACCGGAGTGGGCGGCTTCGCGGGGAACCGGCTGCACGGAACGCGGCACGCGTGGAGGAAGCTGGGCGGAAGCCGATCCGGAGGGCGCTGGGGGCTGGCCCTAAGCAACAGGGCGCCACGCCAGTGGTGCCAATCAAGCGCAAACGCGGAGCGGTTCCGTGTGCAACCCTCTATCTAGAGGGATAGTGGCCTGGGGTCGGGACGTTATCGTTCGGGCAGACGATGAGGCTGATTCGCGGCATCGCGAGCAAATCACAGGAGATGCACCGTGACGGTCGACCGGGATGGCTATGTGCGCGACTTGCTGGAGGTGTGTGATTTATGGTTCCGCGGTCTGGATATGTTGGATCAATATCTGCCGAGCGACGATTCCGATCTTGTCGCACCATTGCTTGGGGCGCCGATGTTGATCGACAGCATCCTCCGGGAGTTGATGGGCTGTAAGTTGACCGCAGCCGAGCAGTCGGCGGTCGGGGCGCTGAAAAAGCGGCTCCAGGACCGTCGTGAGGCCATCATATTGTCGCAACCGGACGGCTCTGAAGAGCCGGTACGCCATTGAGTTCTCATAGGCCGGAGTCGAGCGTGCTTGATCGTGGATGGGGATTTGCAGATAGTTGAGAGATGCCGCAGCGCATGCAACGACAGTTCGAAGGAATATCTATGAATAATGCCGACATCGCCGAAAGACTGGTTACCGACCACGGCGTCTCCAAAGCCGACGCCAAAAAGCTGGTGGATGCGGTCTTCACCGCGATCGGCGACGCCGCCGCCAAGGGCGAGGAAGTGTCGCTCAACGGCTTCGGCAAGTTCAAGGTGAAGGACAGTCCCGCGCGCGAGGGTCGCAATCCTGCGACCGGCGCGGCAATAACAATCACGGCGTCGAAAAAGTTAGCTTTCACCCCGGCGAAGGCGGTCAAGGACAAGCTCAACGGCTGAGTTTGTGGTCGCTCTATCGATATGGTTGCGCGCCCGCACTGCGGCGCGTTGCACATTGAACAAGCGCAAGGCGCCCCGCCAGATGGCGGGGCGCCGGTTGCGGATCAACGCGACCAGATGAGGGCGTATTCGCCGGCGGTGTCGGTCTCGGACAGCGTGGCATAGACGGGAGCTGGGAAGCTCGGATCGTCCAGCTTGACGGAGATATAGTCGCGGCCTTCGCGGCTGGTCTTCTTCCAGGCGGCGCCGATGTCCATGTCGCCGACGCTGACGCGAAAGTCCGGGGACTTTTCGCCGTCCTTCTCGACGGAGCGGAAAACGGCCTTGGTGTTGAGAGTGAGCGTCTTGATGACGCCGGTGAACTCGCCTTTGCTGTTGGCGGTGAAGGTACCGATGGTAGCCATGTTGCATTCTCCATTTGCTCGGGCCACGCCCATCGCGCGGCCTCGATGGCTCGGCGTCGGCCGGGGTCCGATCGACCCGCACCGTTTGCGGCCGGAACGCAGTGGAGGTTGGGCAGAGGACGGCTTTTTTGCTTCGCGATGCAAAGCGCTGTGCGCGGCGGAAAAAAGCCGGATGGCGCCCTTGCGGGGAGGCGATCGGGCTTCGGCCAGACCAGCGTTTGGAGAGGCCGTGGGTGTGGCCCGCCAGCAAGTCGATGAGAGAGGGGTTGGCGTATCTGTCGGCAGTTCCGCCAGCAGACTTGCGCCATGTTCGGCCTACGTTCCAAGGTGCGCAGACGATAACCCAGGGAGGCCGTGAAGATTCGGGGGATGACGTGACGAAACTGTTCTCGCAGGACCAGCTCGAAGCCATTGCCGGCGCGCTCGGCGACACGGACACGGGCCTGAAGGGGACGGAGATCGCGATGCTGATTGCGACCTGCCAGATGAGCGATCCCGGTGAGATCACCAAACGCCACCGTATCTATACGGCCTTCGCCGAAAGCCAGAACGCCCGGCAGGATCGCACGCGCATCCTGGGCTTCATCCGCCATGCGATGCGCCCGGCACGGTATAGCCGCGAACCGCATCGTTACGAGCCGATGCGCGCCAGTCTCAACCTGGCGCTCGCCTTCGCGGGGCTGGTTGTCAACGAAGCGGGAAAGATTGAGGCGGCTGAACAGGCGACGACGCTGCCGGAAGCGCAACGCCGCGCGAAGGAGTTGCGCACCGATCTGGAAACGCGCGGCGTCCATGCCGACGTGCTGCGCTTCTGCCGGGCCGAACTATTGGCCGACGATTATTTCCATGCCGTCCAGGAGGCGGTCAAAAGCGTCGCCGACAAGATACGGGCGCGGACGGGCCTGACCGATGATGGCGGGACGCTGCTGGACCGGGCGCTCGGCGGCGAGCCGCCTATGCTCGCGATCAACCCGCGAGGAACAGCCAGCGAGCGGAGCGAGCAAAGCGGTTTCGCTAATCTCATCAAGGGCGTCTTCGGCATGTTCCGCAATCCGACCGCCCACGAAGCGCGCATCCACTGGCCGATGACAAAGACCGATGCCGAAGATCTTCTGACGCTCGTATCGCTGATCCATCGGCGGCTCGATGCCGCTCATATGCCGCCCCGCCCCTGAACCCCCAACAGCATCGCGGTCGCGCCCGGCGGGGCGCGGCCGCGATTTTTTGGACCCTACCGAAAGGGGTATGGCGAAATCAGCGCTGCGCTTCGCCCCAGCGCCGCGCCGCCGCCGGGTTGAACAGGGGGCGGCCAATGCAGGCCCGATGCTCGACCACGAAGGCGGCGCAACCGTCCAGAACATAATCGTGGGTGACGATGCGATCCTCGGAAAAATCGTTGATCGGCTCTCCGCAGCGGATGCAGCATAGCCGTCCCGGCTGGTTGTTGCGGCGGGCGATGACGCGGAACAAGCGGCGCATGACGGGCCTCCTTGTTGGCAACTGTCGCGCTGGCCCAGCCAGCGCGACAGTTGCAAAGGAAAGAAGGGCCGGAACCGTTTGCGCGATCCCGGCCCAGATGCCGCTATTCGGCGGCGACGGCATAGGCGGCTTCATCGTCCCCCGCTCGCGCTTCGGGGGCCTCGGCTTCGGACGGCTGCTCCGCCGTCCCGGCGTCCTCCTGCTCGACAGGTACGGGCTGCTTTGCCTCCGGCTCGGGGGTCCGCAGGATCGCGGGCAACCATCCGGTCCCGGCCAGAAGCTGCTCGGCGGCGTGCGCCATATCCGGCTTCTTCATGTCCGCGATGCGGCGGGCGACATCGTCCGACACGCCTTCGGTCACCGCCGCCACGATATGCGCCTTGGTGACGCGGCCAAGGTAGCTATCCACGGTCGGCGTCCAGTCCTTTGCCATGTCCAGCGCCAACGCGGTTGCCAGCCTGTCGGCGGTTTGCAGCGACCGGGGCTTGCGGTCCCACGGCAGGCGCAGAGCGTTGACGGTGCGGGACGCGCAATGCGCCAGCAATGCCAGCCGCTGCGCATCGTCCAGCCCGACGATGAAGCTCCACAGGTCCGCCACATCACGCGGCATCCGTTTGGCCCATGCCTCATGCGCGTCGCTCGCCCGCACTGCCAACGGGGTGTCCTCGATCCCGTCCGCATGGCTCCCCAACGGCGTCACGGTCGGACGAACCTCAAGGCAACCGGCCTCGGCATAGCTGTAGAACAACTGCGCCGTGAGCGTGTGGGTCAGGGCGATCAGCGCCAGATCGGGCCGCTCGGCCAGCCCGACGCGAAGCGCCAGCGTCCGATAGGCGGACAGGTCGCGGTTGAGGCTGTCGGAAATCGGCTTGCCCGGTTCCTCGTCCTCTTCCTCGATCTCCTGTTCGTCCTCGTCGCCGTGCTCGGCCCGCTCGTCCTCGACGGCATCCGGGTCGATGGCGTCAGGCCCTTCGCCCGCATCCTCGGGCTGCGGGTCGGCCAACGCCTCATCCTCGGGACGGACGAAACCGCGCTCGAGACGGGGAACGCCATCATGGTTCAGCACCACGAACACGCCGCCATGCGCGATCACATTGGCGTCGTAGGCGGAACGCTTCTCGGATATGGCGTCGATCTCGTCGGAAATCGCCTCCAGCTTTTCGGCCATGTCCTGGGGCATCTCGTCATAGGACGAATAACCTTCGGCCAGTTCGTCATGCTCGGTGGACAGGGCCTCAAGCCGCGCCTCGTCCTCGTCGGTCAACGCGACCGGCTCGGGATAGAAGCGCCGCATGCCATGCGCGTGGGGATAGTCGATATGTGCCTCGGCCCATGTCCAGCCCTCGGCCTGCACGGTCCCGGCGATCTCGCGCAGCTTCTCGATAGCAAGCATGTCGAGCAAGCCCGCATCCTCGAAAAACCCGCCCCGGTCCTCGCTGAACAGGTCACGGATGATATTGCCGCCCGCCTCGACATAGGCGTCGGCCCCGACGAACACCGCGCGCCGGTCAGTCGCCGGAACATTGCTGGCGGTCATGTCGCGCCGGATGATCCACGGCTCGCGATTATGGTGCAGACCCTCGAACACCTGCTCCTGCCGGGCGTGATCCTCGGTGATCGCGAAGGCCATCAACTGGTCCAGCGTAAGCCCATCCTCCCGATAGACCTGCAACAGCTTCGGGCTGACAGCGCCAAGGCGAAGCCGCTGCTTCACCACAGCGGCCGACACGCCGAACCGCGCGCCGATCTCTTGCGCGCCCCAACCCTTGTCGTTGGAAAGCTCCGCGAACCGCTCGAACTGGTCGGCGGGGTGCATCGGCGTCCGGGTGACGTTCTCGTCCAGACTGATCTCGGACGGATCGTTCTGCGTATCCAGCCAGCAGCGCACGGGTTCCGATTTCTTGATCTGC
Source organism: Novosphingobium resinovorum (assembly GCF_036352595.1). Classification (GTDB taxonomy): domain Bacteria; phylum Pseudomonadota; class Alphaproteobacteria; order Sphingomonadales; family Sphingomonadaceae; genus Novosphingobium; species Novosphingobium resinovorum_B. Next base: position 154,128 of record NZ_JAZFAX010000008.1, on the reverse strand, counting down.
TTGCGCTTGGCGCGCAGCAGCATCGCCAGCCTGCGGCCTTCGCCAGCGGTGACGAGATAATAGCCGGTCGGCGTCCCGTCCTCCTTGGCCTCCGGCTCGATGACAAGGTTCTGGATCAGCCCCTTGTGCTGGATACTCGCGGCCAGCGCCTCGATGGCGGCTTCCCCATGCGGCACCTTGCGGGCATTGCGCGGGGACTTTTTGAGCTTGGCGAGCGGCACGAAAATCTCGATGCCGGACACAGGCTCGGCGGCAACGGTTTCGGTAACAGCGTTCATCACACTTCTCCTTCAAAACCACACGCACCCCGGAATGGGGTGGGCGGCGAAAGAGCGACCGGCAGGCCCGCCAGCAGAGCCGGGCAGCACCCGCAGGGCCGGAACGCAGAGGAGGTAAGCGCGGCACGCGCGTTGCGGCCCGGCGCGGCGGGCCTAAAGGGAAGCGACGCCCACCCCATCACGGGAGTGCAACGACCAAAACGCGATCGGGCCGGCGCACGCCCTGGCCCGATCTCCATGCCATCGTAGAGGCGCAATCCGTGGATACGGATTTACGGATCGGCGTGAAAACGCCGACACGCTCGGCGATCATCACCGACAGGACGAAACCCCGTAGGGCGTTCGGTCGGAGCGAAGCGGAGATAGAGCGCTGGTCCCGCAGGGAAGCGTCCGCTACTTGCGACGGCAGACACCGTCACATCCCGCTGGACAGGCGGTAACTTATATGTTACTCGTTGGATCATGAGATGATAGTTCAGGAATATATTCGGGAGGATGGCTCAAACCCATTCGGATCATGGTTCGGTGATCTCGATCCTCAAGCCGCCGCCAAAGTCGCCACGGCGACGCTGCGGTTGGAGATGGGCAACACGTCGAACGTCAAATGGATCGGTGGCGGGCTCGGCGAATATCGGATCGATTGGGGCCCAGGCTATCGCCTTTACCTCGCGCAGGACGGTGATGCCCTCATTATCCTGTTTGTGGGCGGAACGAAGAAGCGGCAACAGGCCGACATCGATCGGGCAGGTGCGTTGCTGGCAGAATACAAGGCCCGAAAAAAAGCGGTTGCGAAGCCATCGGGCAGGAGATGACGACATGGAACTGACACGCGATTTCAAGGAGACGGTGAAGGAGCGCGCGGCGCGTGATCCGGCTTTCGCCAAAGCGATGCTCGATGAAGCAGCGACGCTGTTCCTCAATGGCGAGCCCAATACAGCGCGGCTGATCCTGCGAGATCTGGTAAACGCGTCGGTGGGCTTTGAGACACTGGCCGTCGAGACGAACAGACCCAGCAAGAGCCTTCATCGGATGCTTTCCGAAAAGGGCAATCCGAGCATGGATAACCTCGCGGCGATCTTCGGCGCCGTCCGCAAGCGGCTTGGTGTCGATATCCAGGCTCACGCGGTGGAAGCCGCATGAGCCTCGGCTATTCTATGTGTTCCCATTATGTTCCGATTGATGTAAGTGCCGCGCGACGGGTGATCGACGCACGAATTCACGCCCGGACGGTGCAGCGAGATCGGCATGGCTGAAACGCAGATTGAATGGACGGACGCCACTTGGAATCCCGTCGCCGGCTGCTCGATCATCAGCGCCGGCTGCACGAACTGCTATGCGATGGAGATGGCGAAGCGGCTCGAAGCGATGCGCATGGAGAAATATGCCGGACTGACCCGGCAAAGTGGCAAGCGCACCATCTGGAGCGGCGTCGTCCGAGAAGATCCGGCTTCGCTCTCCATTCCCCATCGTTGGAAGAAATCGCGGAAGATATTCGTCAATTCCATGAGCGATCTGTTTCATGAACAGGTGAGCGATGCCTTCATCCTCGAAGTGTGGCGTGTCATGCGCGAAACGCCTCACCATAATTACCAGATTCTCACCAAACGCCCTGAGCGCATGGCGTCTATCGTCTCGACGCAGATCAAGGATATCCTGCCGAATGTGTGGTTGGGGACCAGTGTCGAAGATGCGGATGTTGTGGACAGGATCGATCATCTTCGAACAGTGCCGGCAGCCATTCGCTTCCTGTCGTTCGAACCACTGATTGGTCCCGTCGGGGACGTCGATCTGTCCGATATCCACTGGGCTATCGTGGGTGGCGAGAGTGGCCGATCGGCTCGGCCGATTCGGGAAGAATGGATCGATCAAATCCATGACCAGTGCGCGGAATACGAAACTGCTTTTTTCTTCAAGCAGTGGGGAACGTGGGGCAAAGACAATAAGCGCCGGTCGAAGAAAGCCAACGGTCGAGAATATCGCGGGCAAACCTGGGATGAAATGCCGTCCGCCTTTGCGGGCGCCGTATAGTCACAAGGGGAACGGCGTTGGTAAGGGGGCAGGATGGCGGAAAAGCCGTACGAGTGGGCTGATGGTGCGACGCTGGAGGATCATTCGCGGCGCAAACACAAGATACTTCGGGAGTATTTCGCCGAATATCTGACTGTCCGCTGCAAACTTCCACAGCAGGAACGGTTCCGCCTGGCGATCGTCGATGGGTTCGCTGGAGGCGGTCGTTATCAGTGCGGCACTGCCGGCTCGCCTCTGATCTTCGTTGAGGAATTGAAGCGGGCGATCGAGACGGTCAATATCCAGCGCGCGGCGCAGGGCATCGGGCTTATCGAGATCGAATGCCTGCTGATCCTGAACGATCAGAACCGAGATGCGATCGAGGCGCTGAAGGCGAACATCGCGCCTTTGCAAGCGGAGATCGTGGAGAATGTCCCGAAGCTTCATCTGCGCATCGCGTATCTGACCGAGGCGTTCGAGGTCGTTTATCCGCAGATGAAGGCGCTGCTCGATCAGGGTCGTTACCGCAACGTCCTCTTCAACCTGGACCAGTGCGGCCATAGCCATGTTCAGCGTCAAACGCTGCTCGACATCATGCGCTCCTATCACTCGGTCGAAATCTTCTACACCTTCGCGATCGAGGCGCTGGTGTCTTTCCTGCAGAAGTCGGACCCGGTCCAGCTCGCAGCCCAGCTCCGCCCCTTCGACATCGATGCCGCCAATCTAGGCACGCTCAATGGTGCGATGAGCAAGAGCAATTGGCTGGGCGCCGCCGAGCGACTGGTGTTCGAAACCTTCCGGACCTGCGCGCCCTTCGTCAGTCCATTCTCGATCAACAATCCCGATGGATGGCGATATTGGCTGATCCACTTCGGCAATTTCTACCGAGCGCGTCAGGTCTATAACAACATCCTGCACGAAAATAGCAGTGCCCAGGCCCATTTTGGCCGGTCGGGCCTCAATATGCTGAGCTATGATCCGAGCCACGAAGATGGATCATTATATCTCTTCGATCTCTCCGGCCGCGAAGCGGCGAAGACCCAGCTTCTGACGGACATTCCCAAGCTTATTTCCGGGTCCGGCGATGTTATCGGCGTGGGCGACTTTTACGAGAGCATCTACAATACGACGCCGGCGCACACGGATGATGTGCATAGCGCAATCATCGAAAATCCCGACGTTGAGGTGATAACACCCGCCGGGGGTGAGCGGCGCAAGGCGAACACCATCGCCATTGGGGATATGCTCAAGCTCAAGCCGCAAACGAGTTTCTACCCGATGTTCCTCAGAGCGGAGCCGCGGAAATGAGGGCGGCGTCATGACCAACATCATCGCTCGCACCGTCAGGCCGGTCCATTTCGAGGATTTCGGCGGGCAAGATTTCGAGCGCCTGGTCTTTGCCTATCATTTGCGCGCGGGCTGGAGCGATCTCGCGTGGCATGGCCAGACGGGCAGCGACCTTGGTCGGGATATTGTCGGCATCGAGCCCTTCGAGGATTGGCAACCGCGCAACACGGTGATCCAGTGCGTCAATCGGGCCAGTCTCACCGAAGCGAAAGCCACACGCGACATGGGAAAGGCTTGTAGTGCCCCAAGCGGCGTGCCGGACGCCTTCAAATTTGTCTGTCGGGGCGCCGTTTCGAGTGACCAGCGCGATCGGGTACGAGCCGCTGGCCGCAAGCTCGGCATCCTGAATGTCGATATCTGGTCGGGTGTCGAGTTCGAAGAGGCACTTCGGCTGCGTGCCGAATTTTTGCTTCAGCGGTTCGTCAACGGCGTCGTCTTTCCCGATGCCGAGAGCGAACTGCGCCGGTTCGTCGATGACTTTCCTGACCTGTCTGACGAGGACACGCTTCGGATCATGGCCGCGGTGTTCGAACGGCCAGCTTTCCGAACGCCGTTCCAGGCAGAAAGCTCGCTACCTGCTTTTCAGCAGGCGATCGAGGATACGATCGGCGCGCTCAACACGGGAATCTGGCGAACGCGCGAGGGCGCCGAAATTCGTCGATTGCCATCGCTGCACACCCTGCGAGATGCCGGGACGCGGGCAAAATTGACTAAAGTCGTGCGCGAGCTGGATGAAATTCGCCAGACCTTCAAACGCCATCTTGCCGATCAGAGTATCCGTCACTGTTCCTGCGACGATCCAAACTGTCCTGTTTTCATGGTCGATCATCGCGCTGCCTGCGCTTTGGACGAGGCCCGAACCAAGGCATTGCAGACGTTCCGTCGAGCTTGGCCACCCTTCGATGTCTCGGTTGCATGACCACGTGGACCGATGAAAGATCAGGCGGAGTTTGCGCGATGCACCTGTGTCGCCTTATGATTATCGATGAGGATCAGATTCGTCGGTCCGCTAATTGCGGTTGAGGCCCATTTCCCGGCTCTGCAGCTTGGCCTTCCAAAGTTGCTCCGCCACCAGGATCTCCTCGCCGGAAGCCGTCGAGCTACTCACTTCGAGAATACTAACCTGATAGTCCGAGGGATCGCGGCTTTTCAGCGCGACATTCCCGCCATGGCCGTCGCGGACATAACCGAGCCACCGGCCAAGGAAGCCGTCTTCTCCGGTTGCCGATCCGACATATTGTTCGCGGGTGCGCGGGCAGGTCAGCAGGTAGATGCCCCGCGAAGCCCGCAGAGCTGCGAGCCAGCCGTTCGGTAGCGTCTCGATTGCCGATAGGGTGCCCATGAAGCGGTTGTAGCCCGGAAACACCTCTTCCTGGAACGCGCGTGCGATCTCGACAATCGGCTTCGCCTGATTTTCCGCGCGCTGCACCCAGGACCGTGTGCCGGCGCCCCATTCGATGACCACACGTCCCGCCAGCGCTGTTGCAGACTCGACCGGGGCCTGCCGATAGATCTCCAGATCGCGCGCTCCGCCCTGAGACACAGGGACCAGTCGCAGCGGATCGATGATCGCGGGATCACAAGGGCCGGTCCGCTCCACCTCGAAGAGTCCCACGAACAAGGTCGACTGGGCCGGTGTGACCACAAAGCTTGCCCAATAGCGTGCCGAAAGCCGCGGACGGTTCTGGACGCTTTGGATGCTCTGATAGAGCCGAAACCCCTCGGGGTTGTCGCGCCAGAGCGTGTACGGTGTGCGCCCCGAATATTTGACCGTCTGGTGCCTCAGCAGCCGGACATCGCCCGGCGCGACGTCGAGATCTCTCAAGATCGCGTTGAATGTGAGCCCCATCCGCTCATAGTAACAAGAGCGAGGAGGCATGCCGATGGTAAAATTCTGCACGGCCCTCCGCGCGCAGGGAGGACACCGAATTTGATGGACGACTGGCCTGATGAAGCGCCCGAAGACCAGCGCCCGCGCCGAGCGGGCGAGATAGGTCCAAACGAGTTGTTCGAAGCGCTGAGGGCGCTTGCCGGGTTCAACGACAATCCCTTCCTTGTAATCCAGGGCCAACAGCTCGCGCTGGTCGACAATCTGCTCAACGGCATGGAAGAACGGGCCTTGCGCGGCATGGCCGACGACGAAAAGCCCATGACGCAGCGCGCCCTTCTCGGTGCGCTTTCACCCATGTGGATTTATGCCGCCTATGAACTGTTGCGAACTTGGCGCCAGCGCTGCGAAGAGATCATTCGTCTAGCCGCCAGCGGCGGCTTCGATCTCAAAGCCCAGCATCTCGAGCGCGAGACGAATTACCACCATCATGACCGTGAGCTGCGCGCCGAGCAGCTGCGGACAGCGCGCGACAATCCCGAGATCGTGCAGCGGATGAAGGATGATCTGACCAGAACCGAGATCGGCTTCACCATCATCGAGTTCATCCGTGTTGCGCTCGCCAAGCATGAGGTCAGCAGCAAGGCAAAGAATAAGCCGATCGCGTTCGCACCCGGTCTCGCCCTACCTGACCGTTACACCGGCAGCATGGTCTATGAGCTGAGCAATGGCGGCTCGATCATCGGCTTTCATTCACGCCGCGACCTGGCCGAAACCATCCGCGGTTTCCCGACGGCGCCGATCCCCAGCAAGGAGGATCTCGACGGATTCCGCGAATATCTGCGACCGCCGGAGGTCGGATGACGACCGCGCGCGCCGATGCATGCGGGCGGCATATGATTGCGCTGAGGCGGGTGGCGACACGCAGGCTTGAATTCATTCGCGGCTCGCGTGAATAGAACGCCATGCGACACGACGAAGTTAAAGAGGATCTGCGGCGACTCGCGTTCGAGTTCTTCTTCTGGTTCTCTCGCTTCGAATATGCGCTGAAAGACGCGCGCTTTCTGCGCTCAGACGAGGTTGGCACTCCCGCCGAGCCAAGCTGGAAGAAATTCAGCCAAAAATATCGAGAGACCTATAAGGCAGGACCGGCAGCGCGGGCGCTGCTCGACGCCAATCCGGAGCGCCAGATCGTCGCGGCGGGGGGCGAACTCGATTTCGAGCCGGTGCCGTTCAATCCCGGTGTCGCCGATCTCGACAAAGTCACCGAACTCGCGCGCACCGTCCGCAACACCCTCTTCCATGGCGGCAAACACGGCAGCAACTTCTGGGACGATCCCGCTCGGATGGAACTGCTCCTGACGACCACAATAGGCGTGCTGGACGAATTGGCGGAACTCGGCGGATTGCAGGCCGAATATAAGCGGGAATATTGAGCCTGCGTCGCTACCGCACGCCGGGGTTCGGCGCAATTTCGCTGTCGGCTGCGCCATGTTCGAGCCGCGCATGTTCGCGCGCGGCCGCTTCGGTCGGAAATCCTTGCGGCAGCTTGTTCGAGATGAAGTCTTTCCCATTCGCTGCGAACGCGCGATCGGTATGCAAATAGAAGAGGCCGTCGTCAGGATTCTTCTCGATCGCGTAGAGGCGGACAGGTGTTTCATTCATACCGTTGGCCTACCAGCCTGACGACACGATGGCGAGGCGCGCCGCGCGCAGTCAGATTTGGCCCATGTTTAATCCCTGCACCGCGAGTCTGAGCGCCGCAGAGGTAGCCGCCGCCTTCGGCGTAGAGACCCCGCTTGAGTCCAAAGAGGGCGCGAGGTCTATGCGGTCCGATGCCCGCTGCCAGCGGTATCTGTTATGGTGACGCAATGAATGATGGTCACACTCCTTTTTCGTCTCGATTCGGCTTCCGCGGACCCGACGCCAAGATCACGATCCGCGAGGACGCGCCCGACGAGGTGCGCGATGCCGTCGCGATGCTCGGCTATGCTTTCGACTTGGGGCCGGGGGGCATGCGCGAGCTCCTGTGCGAGGTGCTTCTCAAGCGCCCGGATCTCGGCAACTGGTCGCCCGGCAACATCGAGAGTGAGGTGCATCGGCTGATCGACCAGGCACCCTGGTACAAAATCTACGACTTTGTCGAGCGGCTCTATACCGAGGTCGGAAAGAACGACTTCACCGGCGAACGGAAGCGCGCGTTCGAAGAGCGGCTCAATCTGAGCTTTCGTGAACTGGGCGTCGGCTGGGAGCTTGAACAGGGCAAGCTGGTCGCCCGCGGATCGGAAGCCTTCGCGCTCGCAACCCGCGATGCCGTCGCGGTCATGCTCGAAGCCGGGTCGCCAACCGCCGCCAACGAGATCCACGAGGCGCTAAAGGACGTCTCCCGCAGACCGTCAGCTGACGTCACGGGCGCAATCCAACACGCCATGGCTGCTTTGGAGTGCGTGGCGCGTGAGATTGACGGCTCCACCGATACGCTCGGCAAGATCATCGGCCGCCTGACCTTGCCGCCACCACTCGACGCCGCCCTGCACAAGCTCTGGGGCTTTGCCTCGGAACAAGGCCGGCACATTGTTGAGGGCCGCGAGCCGCGCTTCGAAGAGGCCGAGCTGGTGGTGACGGTCGCCTCCGCGGTTAGCGTCTACCTCCTGCGTCACGCCGGGCGCGCAAGCCCGACAACCAGCTTTTGACCAGAAGATCCGCGGACATGGCACTCGATCTGTTCCAGCGCCTTGCCGCCGATGAGACGCTCCACCCGCACTATCTGAAGACGCGGGATGAGGCGATCATGGACCCCGCCCGCGCAGTGTTACGCGAGGTGGCCGCCACCATGACCGACCCCGACGGCAATTTCGTCCAGCAGTTCCAGACCCACGGCTTCGATGCGCGGACCTTTGAGCTCTATCTCCAGGCGCTGTTCACCGAGGCGGGACACAGCATCGACCGCAGTCATGACCGGCCTGACTTCCTCATTACCTGCGATGGTCTCACGGTCGCCGTCGAGGCGGTCACCGCCAATCCACCGCCACGGCCAGACTATCAGCCCTATGAACAATTTCCGCAGGACGGGCCGCGGAATCAAGAAGAGGCGATGCGCTATCTGAAGCACGAGGTGGCGATTAAATTCGGCAGCCCGCTCTATTCGAAGCTGAAGAAAAAATATTGGACCTTACCCCATGTCGCGGGGAAGCCGCTGGTGATCGCGATCGAGACCTTCCATGGCGGCGCGCTCAATCTTTCCGCTACCTCCATTTCCCAATATCTCTTCGGCATCGACCATCGGCACTGGTTCGATGACGGCGGTAATCTCGTGGTCGAAGGGGACACGATCCTTCACCATGAAGGCTCGAAGGTGATACCGTCCAACTTCTTCGGCCTGCCGGATGCGGAGCATATCTCCGGTGTTCTGTTCTGCAACGCCGGCACCATCCCGAAATTTGGCCGCATTGGTCAGCAGGGTGCTCACCGTTCAAGCGCCGTTCGCATGGTGCGCATTGGCGATTGCTGGGATCCCGATCCCAATGCAATCAGCCCCGAACCGTTCGCTTATGAGGTCGGCGATCCCGACGTGCCGCCTGAGCCTTGGCGCGATGGCTCGGTATTCATCCGCAACCCGCAGGCGCTGTTACCGCTTCCGCCGGGGTGGATTGGAGCAGGGGCGGAAGACGAACTAGCGGAAACCGGCACAATCATCCCGACCTTCGCGGACCGCTTCCATGTCTACTCGTCCAATACTCTTCTGTTCCGCGGGGATGTCTCGGACGAGGCGCTGTGGGTGGCCGTCGATGAACGGATGACGATCATGCGAATGGCACAGGAATTGGGAGAGCGGTGGCGAGCATGATCCGCGTTACCTGATGGCTATTCCGTCCCCCCCAACGCGACGAAATCTTCGGCATCCGCGTGTCGTGCGGGCTGTGGCGTAATGCATTCCCAAGCTGCGGCAATGCGCTCTGCCAGCCCATTGGGAAATGTCCGTCCGCTGATTGACCAAAGGGATGAAAACGTGTTCCGGCTTTTGAATTCGCCGGCAGGGAAGCCTAGCGGCGTTTCGATCACCATCGCTCCGTCCAGCCCATCCATATGGGCACTCTGCTTCAAAGCGTCGTTGATCAGCCAGGCTATCGTCTGATTGCCAAGGCGTTCGGGCGGACTGACGAACACGATGAGGCCGTAGGCATCGGGCATGTCGAGGACGGCTCGTGTTGCCGTAATCTGGCCTCGGGCCGACGTTACCTCCTTGCGGACGCGCGCGCCCACCACCCTCAATGCCTGTTCGGCGATCGGTTTTGGAAGGTCGTGAAGCCTGACGTTGACCGTGCCAAACACGATTGGCCCGCCAAAGGCCGCGTTGCGTTCCATCACCTCGCCAAGCTTGGTCGCAACTTGTGGATCTTGTCGCCGGTCGCTTGTGAACGACTTCACCTCGGCGATGAGATTGTCCGACGCGAACACTACGTCGGCGCGCTTGCCGGCGTAGCCGGCCGGAAGCGAATCCTCTGCGTGACGGCCGCCCGCTTCGCATAGGACCGTCGTGATGAGTTCGTGTTGATCCATGTTTGCAACCTAGCTGACGAAGCGCATCCGCACGAGCGGTTCGCCCAAACGCCACCCCCAGCTTTTGACGATCTCCAAGCTATCTCGGCGGGCTCACGATCGCTGGTGAGTTTTGTTCGAGGCGTTTTTGGCTGAAATGCTGGGTCTTTGCCGCCGCCGTGGCCAAAGCTGGTGAGTTTTAGGATCGGCGAGGCGGTCAACGGGAGAGGCTTGACCCTCTCAACCTGTTGATTTTACTAGGAAATTTGGTGCACCCGACAGGATTCGAACCTGTGACCTACGCCTTCGGAGGGCGCCACTCTATCCAGCTGAGCTACGGGTGCAGATGGCTTGAAGCCGTATGTGTTGTGCCGATGAAGGTCAATCCGCGATCAAATTCGGCTGTCCGAACGCGGTGAGTTTTTGGTGAGTTTTTTCGTCCGTCCTTTCTGTAGTCTTGTTAAACCCCCGGAAATCCAGTATAAAATCGTTGCTCTGCCGTTGGACGTGGGCCTTCGGAGGGCAGCGCTCTATCCAGCTGAGCTACGGGTGCAGTGCCAGCGCGGTTAGCAGACGGAAGCGGGGCTTGCCAGCGCCAAATGCGATGACTTGTCAGTTCCTGATATGTTCCTATGATCGCGATCATGGCCGAAGCTGATTCGCTTTCCCTCGCCCCTTCGCATGGGCATACCGCTGTGGACGTGGCACGCGGAATCGCCCGGCTGTTCGCCCGCAACGGCATCTGGTGCATGCCGGAAATGCCGCTGCGCTGTGGGCGGCGGGCCGATCTCATGGGGATCGACGCCAAGGGGCACGTCATCATCGTCGAGATCAAGGTGGCGCGCGCGGACCTGCTCGGCGACGGCAAGTGGACCGACTATCTCGATTACTGCGACCGGTTCTACTGGGGGCTCTCTCCTTTGCTGGACCGCAGCCCGCTTGAGAGCGAGGCGTTCCTGCCCGACAGTTGCGGGGTGATCGTGGCCGATGGCTACGACGCGGAAATCCTGCGCCCCGCTCCCCTGCGCCAGCTTGCCGCCGCCCGGCGCAAGGTGGAGACGGAGCGTCTGGCGCGCGCCTCGCTGCGGCGGCTGGTGACGCTGGGCGACCCGCATACGCTGCAGTGGGGGAGCGAAGGGTAGCGATACCCAGCCCTTTCTTCGTCACCCTGAACTTGTTTCAGGGTCCATCGGGCAGTTGTTCCGGAGAGCTGGTGCCACCAACGGCGCTCCCGGTTTGCTGCGGCAAACCACCGGGCTTGAGGCGAGATGGACCCTGAAACGAGTTCAGGGTGACGAAGGAGAAGAGGGGAGCGAACTCCGGTCCGGAAATGCCAAGCCGCAGCGGGGTGGGCACTTCCGCAACTTATCCGCAATTTTCTTGCGCTTTGTCGTAATTCATACTAAGTGGCCCGCCAGCAACCGGCGTGCGGGGTTCACCCCGCCGCAATCCGAGAGCAGCGTGAGGTCGCGGCATCCAGCCAAGACCGGCCCGGACTGACGGTTGCGACCAACCAAGCTTCCTTCCTCACGCAGGGTCGCCGCAACGACACCTTGCTGTGCGCGCGCCTTTTTCAAAAGCCTTGCGCGCCCCGCACTTTTGAAAGTGACGCATGTCCTATTTCTCCGAACTTGGCCTCGCCGAGCCGATTCTCCGCGCTCTGACCGCCAAGGGCTACACCGATCCCTCGCCGATCCAGCGCAAGGCGATCCCCTCGCTGCTCGAAGGCCGTGACCTTCTCGGCATCGCGCAGACCGGCACCGGCAAGACCGCCGCGTTCTCGCTGCCCTCGCTGCACCGCCTCGCGAACGAGCCCAAGCCGCGCCAGAACGCCGGCTGCCGCATGCTCGTGCTCTCGCCCACCCGCGAACTCGCCGCGCAGATCGCCGAGAACATGCGCGGCTACGCGAAGTTCCTGAACCTGACCGTCCAGTGCATCTTCGGCGGCGTGCCCGTGGGCAAGCAGGCCCGCGCGCTGGAGCGTGGCACCGACATTCTCGTCGCCACCCCCGGCCGTCTGCTCGACCTGATCGACCAGCGCGCGCTGACGCTCAAGCACGTCGAGATCTTCGTGCTCGACGAAGCCGACCAGATGATGGACCTGGGCTTCATCGTGCCGCTCAAGCGCGTCGCCGCGCTGCTGCCCAAGACGCGCCAGAGCCTGTTCTTCTCGGCCACCATGCCGCAGGCGATCGCCGAGCTGGGCCGCCAGTTCATCAACGATCCGGTCAAGGTCGAGGTCGCCCCGCAGTCGACCACCGCCGAGCGTGTCGAGCAGTACGCCACCCACATCAACCAGGCCGAGAAGCAGGCGCTGCTGACCATCTCGCTGCGTGACGGCCTCTCGCCCGACGCCGCCGAGAAGGCCAGCCACGGCGCCATCGACCGCGCCCTGGTGTTCACCCGCACCAAGCACGGCGCCGACCGCGTCGTGCGCCACCTCGTCGCCGCCGGCATCCCGGCTGCCGCGATCCACGGCAACAAGAGCCAGGCTCAGCGCACCGCCGCGCTCGGCGGCTTCCGCCAGGGCACCGTGCGCATCCTCGTCGCCACCGACATCGCGGCGCGCGGCATCGACGTCTCGGGCGTCAGCCACGTCTACAACTTCGAGATCCCCAACGTCGCCGAACAGTACGTCCACCGCATCGGCCGCACCGCGCGGGCCGGCGCGGACGGCGTCGCGATCAGCTACATCGCGCCGGACGAGAAGCCCTATATCCGCGACATCGAGCGCCTGACCCGCGTGAAGCTGGAACCGCTGCCGCTGCCGGAAGACTTCATGAACCAGGCCGCCCGCCTGCCCGCGCCTTCGCGCAAGGTGGAGCAGCCGCAGGGCGAGCGTCGCCAGGGCGGTGGCGGTGGTCGCGGCAACGGCGGTGGCCGTGGCGGCCAGCCGCGCCGCGACGGCCAGCGGGATGGAGCGCGCAGCGATCGTCCCCAGGGCGAGCGCAAGCGCGCCGACGGTCCGCGCGGTGAACGCCGCGAAGGCGCGCCGGTCGGCGAGGACCAGGGCGGTGAGCGCAAGCGTCGCTTCCGTCCGCGCGGCCCCAAGGGCATGGGCGCGCACAAGGGCGCGGTGAAGCGCGCCGGCTAACCGGAAGACGATGGGTCCATCCTCGTCGCCCTCGCCACTGCGGGGTGACGAGGAGACCCTCCTGCCGTCATTGCGAGTGAAGCGAAGCAACCCAGGGGAGTTCTAAACTGCCCTGGGTTGCTTCGCTTCACTCGCAATGACGATTACAAATCAAAGCGACGAATCACCAGTCGATCGTCCCGCGCCCGTGCTGCGCCAGGAAGGCATTGGCGCGGCTGAAATGCCGGCATCCGAAGAACCCCGAGTGCGCCGAGAGCGGGCTCGGGTGCGGTGCCGTCAGCACCAGGTGATGGCTCTCCATCAGCCCCGGCACGCTCAGCGCCTTCTTCTTCGCGTGGCTGCCCCAGAGCATGAACACGCAAGGCTCGGCCTTGGCCGCGACCGCCGCGACGGCGGCGTCGGTGACCGCCTCCCAGCCCTTCTTCTGGTGCGAGCCGGCCTGCCCTTCCTCCACCGTCAGCGCATTGTTGAGCAGCAGCACGCCCTGCCGCGCCCAATGCTCCAGATTGCCGTGGCCGGGCGCCTTCACGCCGCAGTCGGTGGCCAGTTCCTTGTAGATGTTCACCAGCGAGGGCGGCACTTTCACGCCTTCCTGCACCGAGAACGACAGGCCGTGGGCCTGCCCCGGCCCGTGATAGGGATCCTGCCCCAGGATCACCACCCGGACCTCGTCCAGCGGGGTCAGTTCCAGCGCCCGCAGCCGGGTGCCGCGCGGCGGATAGATGCGCTTGCCCGCAGCTTCCTCGGCCTTGAGCCAGCCGCCCAGCCGACGCGCCTCGGGCGTTGCCAGCACCGGGCCCAGCGCGGGCGCCCAGCTCTCCGGAACGGTCTGGCCGTCCTGTGTTGCCGTCATGCCCTTGTCCTTCCCGAAAAACCCGCATGGAGACGCGGCCGCCATTGCGAAACCGCCGTGCAGTCCCTAAGCATTTTTGGATCATGGCTGTCTATCTCCACGAAGAAGATCTTCCCGCAGGCGTACTCGCGCCCGGCCCCGTCGCCGTCGACACCGAGACCATGGGGCTCATCACCCCGCGTGACCGGCTGTGCGTCGTGCAGATTTCCGACGGCAAGGGGGACGAGCACCTCGTCCGCTTCAATGCCGGCAGCGCCTACGCCGCGCCGAACCTGAAGGCCGTGCTGGCCGATCCGGCGCGCCTGAAGCTCTACCACTTCGCCCGTTTCGACCTTGCCGCGATCGAGCATTACCTGGGCGTCACCGCCGCGCCGGTGTTCTGCACCAAGATCGCCAGCAAGATGGTCCGCACGTATACCGATCGCCACGGCCTGAAGGATCTGGTGCGCGAACTGCTCGGCAAGGAAGTGTCCAAGCAGCAGCAGTCGAGCGACTGGGGCGCCCCCGAACTGACCGAGGCGCAGAAGGACTACGCCGCTTCCGACGTGCGCTACCTGCACGCGATGCATGAAATCCTGGTCGTGCGCCTCGCGCGGGAAAACCGCACCGAACTCGCCCAGGCCTGTTTCGATTTCCTTCCGGCGCGCGCCCGTCTGGACCTTGCCGGCTGGCCGGACCACGACATCTTCAGCCACGAAGCAGCCTGACCCGTCCACGGGAGTTACCTGAAACGCCATGTCCGTCGAAGCCGCCCAGATCCAGAGCCGCCGCCGGCACTTCGCCGCGCCCGGCGGCTCGCACGATCGGCTCGTCGCGCTGCTGGCCAAGGTGCTCCCGGCGGGCATCGGCCTGGTCGCCGCGGTGATGATCCTGGTGCCGCTCTCCCCGCGCGGGGAGATCAGCTTCCTGCTCGATCGCAACAAGGTGGCGATCACCAGCGAGCGCATCCGCGCCGACAATGCCGCCTATCGCGGCAAGGACAACAAGAACCGCGACTTCACCGTCACCTCCGGCACCGCCGTGCAGAAGACCGCGACCACCCCGATCATCGAGATGCTCGGCCTCAAGGCCGACATGAACCTCAATGACGGCCCGGCGCACGTCGTCGCCCCGCGCGGTGCCTACAACTACGACACCGAGCAGATCGCGGTCGATGGCCCGGTGAACTTCGCCGCGCCCGATGGCTACAAGATGACCACGCGCAACGTCGCCATCGACGTGAAGAAGCAGACGGCGGTGGGCTCGGGCGGCGTCGACGGCACGGTGCCCACCGGCACCTTCCGCGCCGAAACGATGCACGCCGACCTCGAGAACCGCACCGTGACGCTCGAAGGCAACGCCCACCTGCGCATGACGCCGGGCAAGATCAGGATACCGCAATGACCGCCGCCCCCCGGATGCCCTCCACCACGTCTCGAATCGCACTGGTCCTGCCGGTGCTGGCGCTCGCCGCGCTGGCCGGTTCGCAGCAGTTGGGCGCGCAAGTCCTCTCCGGCCACAATTCGAACGCGCCGGTCGATTACTCGGCCGACCGCATCGAGTTGCAGGACAAGCAGGACCGCGTGATCCTGTCGGGCAACGTCGACGTGAAGCAGGCGGAACTGCGGCTGCGGGCGGCACGCACGGTGGTGAACTTCACCAACCAGGGCTCGATGCAGATCCAGCGCATCACCGCCAGCGGCGGCGTCGTCGTCTCGCGCCCGGACGAGACCGCGACCGGCGACGTCGGCGTCTACGATTTCAACCAGCGCATCATCACCATGACCGGCAACGCCACGATCAAGCGCAGCAATGGCGACACGCTGCGCGGTGGCCGCCTGGTGGTGGACCTCAACAGCGGCGTCTCCTCCGCCTCGGCAGGCCCCGGCGGCCGGGTATCGGGCACGTTCTCGGTGCCCAAGCAGAACGGCAAGTAATCTCGGCCACAGGCCGGATTACCATAGATTAACCAAAAAGGCATTTTCCTACACGGCGTAGGATGCGTATCTGGATAGGGGTTCCGTTCCCGGACGAGGAGCCCCCATGCCCACCAATCCCATTCAGATGCCTTCGGGCTACGCCACCGCCTTCGCCGTCGGTTTTGCCGATCCGGGCAATACCGGCCTCGCGCTGGTCGAAAGCGGTCGGCCGCTGCCGGTAACGACGCTGTCCGGCGTCGTTCCCGAACCGCTGGTGGGCACGACCGCCGCCAGCATCGCCGCCGGCCCGTTCGTGCCTGCTGCCGGAAGGCCGGTGTTCGTCACGCTTGCCGGAACCTGGCAAGGCTCGGTTACCGTGCTGCGATCGATCGATGGCGGCACCACCCGACTGCCGCTTACCCTGGGCGGCGACACTTGGGGCGTCTTCACCCAGAATGCCTGCGAGCCGGTCTGGGAGGAATTCGAGACCGGCGCGACGCTCCATCTCGCGATCACGCTCGCCTCGGGCGCGCTGACCTACCGCCTGGCGCAGTAAGCTTCGGGAGACACCCCATGCCCACCGACATTCTCGCACGCGGGGCGACCGCCGCCCATCGCCGCAACCTCGCTTCCTCCGCCCCGGCCAAGGGCGCATCGCTGGTCGGGATGGATGGTGGCGGCACCGTCCGCGACCGCATCAACTGGATCACCCCCGAAGCGTTCGGGGCGATCGGCGACGGCAACACCGCCAATGCCGCGATCGACACCGCCGCGCTCCAGCAGGCGGTCAACACCGGCAGGCCGGTGCTGCTGCGCCCCGGCGCGACCTACCGGATCAATGCCGAGATCACCCCGCCCGACGACGTCGATCTCATGATCCACGGCCATCGCAACACCGGCGACAAGCAGAGCGTGCTGAGCGCGGTTTCCGGCTTCCAGGGCTGGATGCTGCGTCCCAAGGCGTCCTACGATATCCGCGACATCAAGATCACCGGCAACAGCACCGATGGCTGCTACCTGATCGGGAGCCCCGATGCCTCCTCTGCCGGCCTTGCGCGCATCGAGCGGGTCTACATCGCCAACGCCGACATCGGGATATTCTTCGATACCGCCTGGAATCACCCCTGGGGCCTCTACTACAACCAGATCGTCGGCATCAGCTTCCGGACCGGCGCGATCAACCTTGGCGGGACGAGCGGAGACGGCAGATCGGGCGAGAGTGCCTGGACGATGGACAACATCAACGTCAACGGCAGTCCCGCCGGCAAGGGCATCGCCGCTGCCAACGTGGTCGTCACGGCTTCCAGCCCCGACACCACGCATGACGCCATCACCTGGAACAACGATACCCCGCCCCGCTATGGCTGGTGCGTCATGCGTTCCGCCGATGGCGCGACGGGCTGGCACGTACCGCCGAACTGGACCAGCAGCGGCCTTGCCGCCGGCACCTTTTCCGCCAGCAAGACCGCCGGCGAGACCTGGCAATATGCGGTCGTGCGCATGACGCGGGGCGTATCGCTGCGCCGGGGCAAGGCGATCTGGGCGGGCGTCATCCAGTCCGAATACTTCGGCGTCGGCCTGTACCTCCACGACATCGTCGCCGCCGACGTGCGCCAGTACTATGCCGAAACGCGCGACCGGGTTCCGCCGCTGCCCCAGTTCTGCGGCGTCCTCGCCTCCAATTCCAACGTGGCGATCGGCGGCGGCTGGGTGGAGCAGTTCGCCTATGGGCTGATCGCCGCATCGAACGGCCGCGTGAACCTGACCGGGCCCCTGCGCACAAACAACTGCAAGTGGGGCAGGGCCGCCATCGGCGGATCGACCATGCAGGCGATGCGGCTGTTCGGAGACCTCATCGCCACCGGCACGACCCCCGGCACCATCGTTCCGCTGACGGGAAGCGCCTACGACTACACCTCGGCGGGGGTGGAGCACGATACGTCGAACGCCAGCATGACCTCCTATGTCGATGGCGCCGCCGGTTCCGGCTTCTCGGTGCGGCGCCGGGGCACGACGCGCGGCCGGTTCTATGCGAACGCCTCCGGCTACGCGCAAGTCGAAAGCGAGTACCTGAAGCTCGTCCAGCCGAGCAAGACCGCTCTCGTCCCCATCGCCAACAAGAGCTATGCGACGACGCTGGCACCGGGCGTCACGACGCCCTTCATGACGGTGTCGGGCCTACCGTCCAACGCCGCCGCCGCCGCCAGCCTGTTCGTTCAGGTGATCGGGCGGGATGCGTCCTCGGTGGTCCGGCAATCGCTGGCGTGCCGACTCGACATCGCGCTGATCGAGACCGGCGGCGGAGGCGTCACTGCCGCGCTCGCCGCCTCCACCCCCGCCACCGTGCTCCAGGCGGGAACGATGGGTACGCCGACCTTCTCGGCCAGCGTGGCGAGCGGGACCGTCACCGTATCGTGCAACCTGGCTTCGAGCCTGACCTCGCTGGCGCTCTACGCGGTGCCCGTCGCCGGCACCGCCGAAGCCCAGACGCTGGCGATAGTCCAGTCGTGAAGCCCCGGACCGGGCGGGCGGTCAGAACGCCCGGTCGTGGACCAGCACGCGCATCGTCAGCAGGATGATCTGGATGTCGCGCATGATCGTCCAGCCCTCGAGATACTCGAGATCGGCCTGGAGGCGATTGACGAGGTCGGCCTCGTGGTCGGTCGCGCCGCGAAAGCCGCGGACCTGGGCAAGACCGGAAAGGCCCGGCTTCAGCGAGTGACGCTGCCAGTAGCGCAGATCGACTTCCCAGAACAGCTTGTCACCCGCGAGCGAGCCGGTGGCATGCGGGCGCGGGCCGACCAGGCTCATGTCGCCGAGCAGCACGTTGAACAGCTGCGGCAGTTCGTCGATGCTGGTGCGGCGGATGAAACGGCCGACGCGGGTGATGCGCTTGTCGTCCTTCGAGGCCGAGACGCTGCCGGTGGCATCGCCCAGCGCCTGCGTCATCGACCGGAACTTGTACATGTTGAAGAAGCGGTTGCCGCGGCCCATGCGGCGCTGGGTGAAGAACACCGGGCCGCCGTCCTGCAGCTTCACCGCCAGCGCCACCACGATCAGCAGCGGCGACAGCATGAGGATCGCGCCGCCCGCGAAGGCGACGTCGAACAGGCGCTTGATCGCCCGGTCACGCAGGCCCAGCGGACCGGCGGAAACCAGCAGCAGGCCATGCTTGCCGACCACCCGTGCGCCCTGCGCACCGAGCCGTGCGACCTCGTCGTCCAGCACTTCGCCGTCGACGTTGGCGCCCTTGAGCATCATCGCCCACTCGGCGCGGCGGCCCGCCGGGCAGCTCACCACCACACGGTCGATGTTGCGCAGCACGAGGCCGATGCGGTCGAGCGCATTGGGGTCGTTGAGATTGGGCCGCAGCCCCATCGCCGCCGCCGAGATCCGGATCGCGCCGCGCAGTTGCACTTGTGGTCCGCCGTCGTCGATGACCAGTTCGTTGAGGATGTTGTCCCCGCAGCGCCAGCGCACGAAGGCCCTCAGCTGCAGGCGGGTCCAGGCGATCACCGCCATGGCCGCGATGGCGCCGCCGTTGAACCCGGCCCGCGACACGTCCGCATCGGGACGGATCAGGAACTGCACGAAGACGACCACGACCACCGCGATCACCACCGCCATGAGAGCGCGGAAGACACCCTTCCAGCCCTCCTGCAGCGCAGCGGTCGAATAGGCGCCGTTGTACAGCGCCAGGGTGAGGAAGATCGGCAGGATCAGCTGTGCGTGGACGAAGCCCTCGGACAGCCCCTGGCTCCCGGCCAGCAGGTAGCCCGTGACGGCGAAACCGGCGAATACGGAGAAGATGTCGCCCAGGACGAGGGCGAGATAACACTGCAGCCGGCGCCGCTCCAGCGACGGCGCGACGAGCAGGTCATCAACGTCCGTCCGCTCCTTGTCGAGCGAACGCGCAGCAAATGGCGCGTTCATGCGTCCAACACTCCGGGTTGCGAACTCACGCTGAATGCCTCCCTCATCAGAACCTCAGCGCGTGCAGCAGGAACCTCATGCTGCGTTGCAATAGGTATACGCCCCTATTTACAGGAGAGGCAACTGGAAAAGCGCATTCTGTCGGGACGTGGTATTTGTCGGTTATCTTGAATTAGGACGCGCCGACCTTGCAATTGCCAGAAGGCCATCGGAGAGTAATAGTTCTGAGTCCTGACTGTTAGATAACAGTGTCTGGTGCAGCATCACCAGCCGCGCAACGAGTCGCTCCAGCCGCCGACCGCGCCACAACTGCAACTGGACGCCAAGCGCGGGCTGGTCCTTCCAGAACACCCGGCGCGCACCGGCCTCCGCCTTGAGAAAGCCGGCGACGTCGCGCCCATCCCCCAGCCGCGCGGCCAGGCCGGCGAGCTGGGCGGCGCGCCGCTCGAAGGCCAGCAGCAGGCCGACCGGGTTCATCCCCTGCTCCCGCATGCGGCGCAGCTGCGGGGCGATCGCCTCGCGCTTGCCGCCCAGCACGGCATCGACCAGCGGGGCGAAGTCATCGTCCTCGGTGGCGGCTCCGATCGCATCGAGGTCGGCGATCGCGACCGGCCGGGGCGTCTCGGGCGAGGCATCCAGATAGAGCGCGAGCTTGGTCACCTCGGAACGAGCAAGCCGCGTATCGAGCCCTGCCCCGCGCGCAATCCGCTCGGCGATCTCGCTGCCCAGCTTGAGCCCCGCCGCATTCGCCATGGTACGGACCGAGGCCGTCGCCGAGGCGAGATCGGGCGGATAGAACATCGCCACCAGCGCATCGGGCCGCGCGGCGAGCAGCTTGGCGGTGCGCGACTTGTCGGTGGCGGCCGTCGCGACGATCAGCACCGGGCAGCCCTCGACCGCGTTGTCGAGCAGCGTCTCCACCGCATCGTGCGCCTCGTCGCCCGAAGCGCGCACCCAGATGTGGCGGGCACCGCCGAACAGCGAGGTGGAACGCGCCTCGTCGCCCAGGCGCACCGGATCGCGCCGCAGCTCGGCACCGGACATCTCGATCCGCTCGCCGGGATCGGCCAGCAGCGAGACGATCCGCGCCGCGGCGTCGGAGGCACCCGATTCGTCGGGTCCGCAGAAAAAGAACACGCGGGCATCGCGGGCGGCGCGCTGGGCGAGGCCGGCGAATTCCTTCTGGGTGGCCTTCATCGGCCCTTACTGGTCGGTATCGCCACGCAGGCGCAGCGCGACGTTGGTGACGATGCGGCTGGCGACGTCCTTGGCCATGTTCTCCAGCGCGGTCTGTTCGGCGGCGATCGTCGCATAGTCGGAGGAGACCACGTCGATCCCCGCGTCCGAACCGGCGGTGGCATCGAGCACGACCGCGCCGCTGCCGACGTCGACCAGCTGGTAGCGCGCCCGCAGGGTACGCCGTTCGCGGCCGGTGGTGTCGTCACGCAGCAGCGCGAAGCTTTCCAGCTTGTCGTCGAGGCGGACGTCGAGCCGGTACTTCGGCGCGACGCCCTTCGCGCCCGAGACGCCGAGTTCGTCGACCAGGGCATTGCGCACCAGCCAGCCGGCGCGCCCCTCGATCGCGGAGACCTGCACGGCGGCAAGGCCTTGTGCGACGGCGGCATTGCCGCCGCCGGCGTACATCGGCTGCAACCCGCACCCGGCGAGCAGCATGGCGGCGGTGAGGGCGACTAAAGCCTTCACGCGACGAGATTTACCAGTCGGTCGGGCACCACGATCACCTTGCGAATTTCCGCACCATCGAGCGCACGCTGCACCTTCTCGCTGGCAAGGGCAAGCGCCTCGAGGTCTTCCTTCGACGTGCCCTTGGCGACGGTGAGGGTATCGCGCAGCTTGCCCTTGACCTGAACCGCCACGGTGACCTCGTCATCCACCAGCAGCGCCGGATCGACCTCGGGCCATGCGGCATCGGCGATCAGGCCCTCTCCGATAGAGGACCAGGCCTCTTCGGCAAGGTGCGGCATCATCGGCGAAACCAGCAGCAGCAGCGTGCGGATCGCGGCGGAACGGCTGGCGGAGGGCTGGGCCTTCTCCACCGCGCCGGTCAGTTCGTAGATGCGCGCCACGGTCTTGTTGAAGCCGAGCGATTCGATGTCACGCGCTGCGGCATCGACGGTCTGGTGGACCTTGCGGTCGATCGCCTTGTCCTCGCCGGTCGCCGCCGCGTCGTACTGCGCGAACAGGCGCCACAGGCGCTGGACGAAGCGGCCGCAGCCTTCGATGCCCGCTTCGGACCACGGCAGGTCGCGCTCGGGCGGGCTGTCGGACAGCATGAACCAGCGGATCGCGTCAGCGCCGTACGTCGCGACGATCTCGTCGGGATCGACGACGTTCTTCTTCGACTTCGACATCTTGATGACGCGGCCGACCTCGATCGGGGCACCATCGGCCTTGAGCGTCGCGCCTTCGGAGGTGCGGTCCACTTCACCGGGGGCGAAGTAGATCGGCTGACCGTTGGCCTCGTTCACGCGGCTGTAGGTCTCATGCGTGACCATGCCTTGCGTGAACAGGCTGCCGAACGGTTCCTTGACCTCGATCTTGCCGATGCGGGCCAGCGCGCGGGTCCAGAAGCGGGCGTAGAGCAAGTGCAGGATCGCATGCTCGATGCCGCCGATGTACTGCTCCACGGGCAACCACTCGGCAATTTTTGCCGGGTCGAACGGGCGGTCGTCGGGCTGGCTGGCAAAGCGCAGGAAATACCACGACGAGTCCACAAACGTGTCGAGCGTGTCAGTCTCGCGGCGGGCCGGATGTCCACACTGCGGGCAGTCGACGTGCTTCCAGGTCGGGTGGCGCACCAGCGGGTTGCCCGGCGTCTGGAAGTCGACGTCCTCGGGCAGCACGACGGGCAGGTGCTTCTTGGGCACCGGCACCACGCCGCAGACCTCGCAATGGATGAACGGGATCGGCGTGCCCCAGTAGCGCTGGCGCGAAACGCCCCAGTCGCGCAGGCGCCACACCGTCTTGCCCTCGCCCCAGCCTTCGGCTTCGGCGCGGGCGATGACGGCGGCCTTGGCCTCCGCGACGCTCAGGCCGTTCAGGAAGTCGGAGTTCACCAGAACGCCGTCGCCCGCCTCGGACTCGCCGTCGAAGGGCTTGTCGGCCTCCTCGGCGCTCGCCGCGACGACGCGCGCGATCGGAAGCTGGTACTTGGTGGCGAATTCGAAGTCGCGCTGGTCGTGGCCCGGCACGGCCATGACCGCGCCGGTGCCGTAGTCCATCAGCACGAAGTTGGCGATGTAGACCGGCAGCGGCGCGCCCGTGAACGGGTGCTTCGCGGTGATGCCGGTATCGAAGCCCAGCTTCTCCGCCGTCTCAAGCTCTGCGGCGGTGGTGCCACCCTGCTTGCACAGCGCGATGAAGTCCTGAACCTCGGGACGGCCTTCGGCGCACCCTTGCGCGATCGGGTGATCGGCGGCGACGGCGACGAAGCTGGCGCCGAAGATCGTGTCTGGGCGGGTCGAGTAGACCTCCACCTTGCCACCGGTCGACAGGTCGAAGCTGAACTGCAGGCCCTGCGACTTGCCGATCCAGTTCTCCTGCATCGTGCGGACCTTTTCAGGCCACTTGTCGAGCGTGGAGAGGCCGTCCAGCAGTTCGTCGGCGAAGTCGGTGATCTTGAGGAACCACTGGGAAAGCTTGCGCTTCTCCACCAGCGCGCCCGAGCGCCAGCCGCGCCCGTCGATCACCTGCTCGTTCGCCAGCACGGTCTGGTCGACCGGATCCCAGTTCACCGCGGATTCCTTGCGGTAGACGAGGTCGTGCTCGTACAGGTCGAGGAACAGCGCCTGTTCCTGGCCGTAGTATTCCGGCTCGCAAGTCGCGATCTCGCGGCTCCAGTCGAGCGCGAAGCCCAGGCGCTTGAGCTGGGCCTTCATGTTGGCGATGTTCTCGCGCGTCCAGCCGCCGGGGTGGACGCCCTTTTCCATCGCCGCGTTCTCGGCCGGCATGCCGAAGGCGTCCCAGCCCATCGGGTGCAGGACTTCGAAGCCCTTCATCCGCTTGTAGCGCGCCAACACGTCGCCCATCGTATAATTGCGGACGTGGCCGATGTGGATACGGCCCGAAGGATACGGGAACATCTCCAGCACGTAGCTACGTGGGCGGGAAGAGGTGTCATCGGCGCGGAAGCTCTGCGCTTCGTCCCACGCAGCCTGCCAGCGCGTGTCCGCCTGTGCGGGATCGAACCGCTCGGTCATTGTACTCGGATCTCCTGCGGGCGGCGGCCCTGCGAAGAGCCGCCGGGTTCCCGTCGCTTACTTCGTGATGGTGTCGCGGCGCAGGTCGCGGGCGCGGGTGAGAATGATGTCCTCGAGCTTCTGCACGGTCGCGGCCTGGACCGGCGCCGGCACCCAGCCGCCGCCCTGCTGCACTTCGCGCACGGCGGTGACGCGCAGCGCGTCAGCGCGCAGATCCTGGTCGAGGATCGCGATCGAGACCTTGACGCGCTCGGTCGGGGTTTTGGGATTCACGTACCAGTCGGTGATGATGACGCCGCCGGCGCTGTCCGACTGGAGCAGCGGCATGAACGAGACCGAATCGAGGCTCGCGCGCCACAGGTAGCTGTTCACGCCGATCGTGGTCACCTGCGAGGGGGCCAGCGTCGCCTGCTGCTGCTTGCGACCACCGCCGCAACCGGCCAGGGCCAGCGCCGCGACGGCACAGACGCCTGCGGTCGCCAGCGTGCGCACGGTGAAAAGGCCGGTCTTGGTGCTGCCTGTCATGTCTGTTCCTAGTGCTCTTGCTCAAGGCTCCATCGAGGCGGAGCCGGACCTTGTCGCAAAACGCCTCTATAACCGCCGGTGGGCCAGCGGCAAGTGCGGCTTTGCGCATGGCCCGCTCCTAACCGCTGCACGGCTGAGCGCGGGCTGAACGGCCTGCCGCAAGACGGCGTGGGTTTGCCGCGCGCTCATGGCGTGTTAATCTGCCTCGGCAATGATGGCGGCAAGAAACAGCACAGGCAGCAGGGACTTGCGATGAGTACCGAGCGGGGCACCGCAACGCGGGGAGGGATGAAGGGCAGCCTGCTGCTGGCAAGCTGCGTCGCGCTGCTCGCGCTGCCGAGCGCGGTGCTGGCATTCTCCACCGACTTCGCGGGCAAGCAGAACGACGGTCAGATCGATTCGCTCGCGCCCGAGACGACTCAGGAAAACCTGTCGCGCGCCATCGCCATGCGGTCGCTGGCGAAAGGGCAGATCTTCCCGTTCACCCCGGCCGGCACACCCAACCGGCAGGACCGCGCAGTGACCGTCGCCGTGCGCGTCGATCCGGAGGCGGCGCAGGCGATCATCGTCCACGGCCCCGCGCAAGTCGCCCAGAACAGCCAGGATGCCGGCCGCCTGCGCATGGCGCCCACCGCGTTCAACCTGGGCGTCTCGCGCGGCTACCAGAACTTCGCGCAGAACCTGGTGCCCCAGGCGCCGAGCCGCCCGATGGCCGAACTGCCAGATCTCAAGCGCTTCAACCTGACCCCCGGCCCTTCGAAGGGCGACGAATCGCGCTTCTCGCCGCGCATTTCGCTGGACGAGAAGAAGCCTTCCGGTCGCGCCCCGCGCACTTTCGCGATCGACGGCAGCGAAGTCGAACTCGGCGGCGCCTATCGCGTGACCGAGAATCTCGATGTCACCGCCGGGGTGCGCTATTCGCAGGAGCGCGAGCGACTGGTGCCGCTGACCGACGGCAAGCAGGACAGCCAGGCCGTCTACGTCGGAACCCAGTTCAAGTTCTGAATCCGGCAACCATCGTTGCAAAATACGCAACATAGAATGATGCGTTTAGGTCAATGGTCGGCCTTGCCGCCGTCATAATCCTTCCATAGCCTTGTCCCCGTGGATGCTCACTTTGGGAAAGGCTAAACATATGGCGCGCGTAGCAATTGTCACCGGCGGCACCCGTGGTATCGGCGAGGCCGTATCGCTCGCCCTGAAAGAGCGCGGTCACACCGTCGTCGCCAATTACGCCGGCAACGAGGAAAAGGCGGCGGCCTTCACCGAACGGACCGGCATCCCTTCGTACAAGTGGGACGTGGGCGATTTCGAGGCGACGCAGGAAAGCTGCGCGAAGATCGCGGCCGATATCGGCCCGATCGACATCGTCATCAACAACGCCGGCATCACCCGCGACGGCGTGCTCCACAAGATGAGCTTCGACGACTGGAACGACGTCATGCGCGTCAATCTGGGCGGCTGCTTCAACACTGCCAAGGCGACCTTCTCGGGCATGCGTGAGCGCGGCTGGGGCCGCATCGTCAACATCGGCTCGATCAACGGCCAGGCCGGCCAGTACGGCCAGGTGAACTATGCCGCGGCCAAGAGCGGCATCCACGGCTTCACCAAGGCGCTCGCGCAGGAAGGCGCCAAGTACGGCGTCACCGTCAACGCCATCGCACCCGGCTACATCGACACCGACATGGTCGCCGCCGTCCCCGCGCCGGTGCTGGAGAAGATCGTCGCCAAGATCCCCGTCGGCCGCCTCGGCAGCGCCTACGAGATCGCACGCGGCTGCGCCTTCCTCTGCTCGGAGAACGCCGCGTTCGTCACCGGATCGACGCTGAGCATCAACGGCGGCCAGCACATGTACTGACGATGGCAGTTGCCGTCGTCTTTCGGGTGATCTGCCCAACTTGAACTCGCCGCCCGAAAAGCGTAGAGTTAACGCTGGCAAACGACATTGGCCTGCCCATGTCGATCAAACCCCCGCCGCTGCAACGGCGGGGGTTTATCGTTTCGGGGCCATGATGTCCGGGGCAAAATTCAGGGGGATGCGCTGCAACGCATCCCCCTTTCATCGCCTACTTCCGGCCCTTCACGTCCACCACCTTCAGGATGAGGGAAGCGAACGCGAACAGGGCACCAAGGAAGAGGCACAAGTCAGCAAACGACACCGGCTTTTCCTCCATGGGACCGACGGTAGAAGTGCCGCCGCCGACTCTCATAAAGGAAAAATCCTACATGTTCCATATTTGTTCTCTCCGCCGGAGCGCATTCCGGAGGAGACTCGCCAGTGCAAGGGTCAGACGAGTCCAGGCCCGGGAACGGCGGTCGGCAAGGTGACGTCAGGCAGCGGGCGCGCGATCGCCAGCCAGAACGCCAGTTCCAGCCCGCGCCCGATGTTCCCGCTGAGCAGGTGCTGGCGGCAGACCTGTGCGAACGGCAGCGGCGAGCAGGATTCCATCGCCCCTCGGTAGCGATGCAGTTCCGCGCGCAACTGGCCCCAGTTCATCGAACGGTTCCGGCTTCGCACGAGGCGTTTCGCGATCTTCGCGAACTCACGGGATACGAAGCGGGCGACGACGAAGTTCGTCTCAGGCGCGGCATCCGGCACCGCGCTCGCTAACGCCGTCCCGAAACCGGCGAGGGCACTGGCCATGTCGTCGTTACCGCGACGGTCGAAGGCCGCGCGGGCCTTGTTGATGCGGGCCATGATGCTGCCGGGGCGCGAGCGGTAGAACACCCACGGCTCGGCCGCGTAATAGAAGCAGCGGGCGCGCAGCAGCAGCCGGGGCACCACGGCCACGTCCTCGAAGTGAGCGCCGTCGGGAAAGCGGATATCCTCCCCGAACAGATCCCGGCGCCAGACCCGGGACCACAAGTGCAGCCGGCGCTTCGCGAAAGTGCCGGCGATCAGTGTCTCGATGCACCGCGTATGACAGCGGCCCGCCCCCGGAAAGGTCGCATGCCGAACCTCGCTGCCGCGCAGATAGTCGCACAGGACGACGTCGGGCCGAACGGCCTCCACGATTGCCTGAAGCGCGTCGATCGCCCCAGGCAACAGCATGTCATCCGAATCGACGAACCAGAGGTATTCCCCCCGCGCCGCATCGACGAGCGTGTTTCGCGCCGCCGCGATACCGCGATTCTCGGCGTGCCGGAGCAGGCGGACGGCAGTACCGCAATCCGCGATCAACCGCTGGCACAGGGCTTCGGAACCGTCGCTCGACCTGTCGTCCAGAAGGACCAGTTCGATTCCGGGCCGAAGCGCCATCTGCTGCAGGATCGAGGCCACGCATGCCTCGATGAACGGTTCCACATTGTGGAACGGCACCAGCACGCTCAACCACGGCTGGTCCATTTCGAGATGCGATGTCGCACACGCACCCCCACCCGGGCCGCCCGCCACGGCCCTTGCTGTTTCGAAATCCATAACCCCCTTGGCCGGGAGCCCCCGCTCCCGATGGAAAATGACCCGCCGCGAACATGCCAGCCGCAATCACACCGTCAAGCTGATCCATCCGGGACGGATGCATTTCGACCACGAAAAAGGGCCGCGGTTTCCCGCGACCCCATTTCGTAGCCAAAGCTCCGAAAGCGCTTAGCGCTTCGAGAACTGGAAGCTGCGGCGTGCCTTGGCGCGGCCGTACTTCTTACGCTCGACCACGCGGCTGTCGCGGGTGAGGAAGCCGGCGGCCTTGACGGCGGCGCGCAGGGCCGGCTCGTACTTGGCTAGAGCCTGGGCGATGCCGTGCTTCACGGCGCCGGCCTGGCCCGACAGACCACCACCCTTGACGGTGGCGACGACGTCGTACTGCTCTTCGCGACCAGCGACCTGGAAGGTCTGGTTGATGACCAGACGCAGGGTCGGACGTGCGAAGTAGACTTCCTGGTCGCGGCCGTTGACGGTGATCTTGCCCGAGCCGGGCTTGATCCACACGCGGGCGACAGCGTCCTTGCGGCGGCCGGTGGCGTAAGCGCGGCCCTGCGCGTCGATCTGCTGCTCGCGCAGCGGAGCGTTCGAGACGGGTGCGACGAAGGTTTCGTCAGCCACGGCGACGGCGCCGGCGATCTCGCCGAGGTCGGACAGGCTCTGCACGGTTTCGTTGTCGGACATTATGCGCCCACCTTGTTCTTGCGGTTCATCGAAGCGACGTCGAGCGCTTCGGGCTGGGTGCCACCGTGCGGGTGCTCGGTGCCGGCGTAGACGTGCAGGGCGCGCATCTGGTCACGGCCGAGCGGGCCACGGGGGATCATGCGCTCGACAGCCTTCTCAAGCACGCGCTCGGGGAAGCGACCGGCGAGAACCTTGTCCGCGGTGACTTCCTTGATGCCGCCGGCGTAGCCGGTGTGCTTGTAGTAGGTCTGCTGCTTGAGCTTGTTGCCCGTGAAGCGCACCTTCTCCGCGTTGATGATGACGACATGGTCGCCGCAATCGACGTGGGGGGTGAAGCTGGGCTTGTGCTTACCGCGCAGCAGGTCGGCGATGATGACGGCCAGACGGCCTACCACCAGGTTTTCGGCATCGATCAGATGCCACTTCTTCTCCACCTCGGCCGGCTTGATCGACCGGGTGACCTTCGTGAGCGCCTTCATGGCTGGTCATTCCCTATAATTCGAGCGCCAGCCACGGGAGCGAATCCCCTGATAGCGCGGAAGGCGGCCAAATCGTCTAAACCCGGGCTCAAGTCAAGCAGACTGCGGGATTCCATGGAGGTAAA
This sequence comes from Novosphingobium resinovorum, assembly GCF_036352595.1. Classification (GTDB taxonomy): domain Bacteria; phylum Pseudomonadota; class Alphaproteobacteria; order Sphingomonadales; family Sphingomonadaceae; genus Novosphingobium; species Novosphingobium resinovorum_B. Next base: position 124,900 of record NZ_JAZFAX010000008.1, on the reverse strand, counting down.
ATAATACCTTCACGTTTTTCGCGGTCAGCCTCGCCGCCCCAGCGCATGCGCGCCCCACACCGTCGCGGCGACGAGCAAGGCCCCGCAAAGCTGGTGCGCCACCGCGATCCACAGCGTCACGCCCGACCATACCGTGGCGATGCCCAGCAGCACCTGCGTCCCGAAGGCGCTGTGCACCGCGACCGAGACCAGCCGCTCGTGCTTCGCCTTGAGCCTGCGGCCCATGACGATCAGCACCGCGACGACCGCCCAGGCCCACCAGCGATGGATGAAATGCGTGAGGTAGGGATCGTTGACCAGCGCGGAGAAGAAGCCGCGCGCCCATTCGACACCCTGGGGGAAGAACGTGCCCTGCATCAGCGGCCAGGCGTCCCAGTTCCACCAGCCCGCCCCGGCGACGTAACCGGCGCGCAGGCCCGCGACCATCGCGCCCATGAATAGCTGCAGCACCAGCATGCCCAGCGCGAGGGCGCCGAACCCCGTCAGCCGCGCGCGCTGCTCGCCGCGCTCCATGGCCTTGAGGTCGAGCGCGGTCCACACGAGCCCCCCCAACGTGAACAGCGCCACCAAGAGGTGCGCGGCAAGGCGGAAGTGGCTCACCCGGTCGAGCGCCTCGGCGCTGAGGCCGGAGGACACCATCCACCAGCCGACCACGCCCTGCAGCCCGCCCAGCGCCAGCAGTGCCAGCAGGCGCGACTTGTAGCCGCCGGGAATGGTGCGCTTGAACCAGAACCACGCCAGCGGAACCGCGAAGACGAGGCCGATGGTGCGCGCCAGCAGGCGGTGGAACCACTCCCAGAAATAGATGAACTTGTACTGCGCCAGCGTCATGCCCGCCGGACCGTTGACGTCAAGGTATTGCGGGATCTGCTTGTAACGGGCGAATTCGGCCTGCCACTGCGCGTCGGTCAGCGGCGGGATGGCCCCCGTCAGCGGCTTCCACTGGGTGATCGAGAGGCCCGATTCGGTCAGCCGGGTAATCCCGCCCACCGCGACGATCAGCACCACCATGACCGCCACGGTCAGCAGCCAGCGCACCATCGGGGCGATATCGTCACTTGTCCCGATGATCGGGCGGCCGTCGTTCACTCTCATGCGTCTGCTTCTTCTGTCATGGCGGCGTTTCCTGCGATTTTGCGGCCACATGCGCAAGGGGGACCGCGACCGGCCGTGTTTTGCCCGAGTCCTGACCTGCCCCGTCACGATTTTGCAGATGAGGGGTTGATAGATGTTACAACGTTACATAGATGGCAGCGCATGCGCACTGCCCTTCTTGCGATTCGTAACCGCCTCGACCGCGCCGGGATCATCCTGAGCGGGCTGTGTGCCGTGCATTGCGTGCTGGGCGTGGTACTCGTCGGCGTGCTCGGCATCGGCGGCGAAGCGCTGCTTTCGCCCAGCATCCACCGCATCGGCCTGGCGCTGGCGCTGGTGGTCGGCATCATCTCGCTCGGCTTCGGCATGCTGCGCCACGGCCGCGTCGCGCCGCTGGCGATCGGCGCATCCGGCCTGACGCTGATGGGCATCGCCCTGCTGGTCAATCACGGGATCGAGGAGACCGTGCTGACCATCGCCGGGGTGGGCCTCGTCGCCTTCGCGCACATTCGGAACTTGCACGGCGCCTGCTGAGCGCTATTCGGCAAGCCATGGCTGCCGAAATCCTGCTTACCGTGAACGGCGAACCGCGCCGCATTGCCGCCGGTTCCTCCATCGCCGACCTCGTCGCCCAGATCGGCCTCGACCCGAAGAAGGTCGCGGTCGAGCACAATGCCGAGATCGCCCCGCGCTCGACCCTGGCCGACGTGCCATTGGTCGAGGGCGACGTGCTGGAGATCGTCCACTTCGTCGGCGGCGGCTGATCGGGCCGCCCTGCCCTTCGCTTTTCCTGATTCCCGCTTCCCCGAAAGGACGCGCTTCGTGACCGATTTCCCCGCCGATACCTGGACTGTTGCAGGTCGCACTTTCACCTCGCGCCTGATCGTGGGCACCGGCAAGTACAAGGACTTCGCGCAGAACGCCGCAGCCGTCGAGGCATCGGGTGCGGAGATCGTCACCGTGGCGGTGCGCCGCGTCAACGTGTCGGACCCCAAGGCGCCGATGCTGACCGACTTCATCGATCCTCAGAAGATCACCTACCTGCCCAACACCGCCGGCTGCTTCACCGCCGAGGACGCCATCCGCACCCTGCGCCTGGCGCGTGAGGCGGGCGGCTGGGATCTGGTGAAGCTGGAAGTGCTGGGCGAGGCGCGCACGCTCTACCCCGACATGCGCGAGACGCTGAAGGCCACCGAGGTCCTCGCCAACGAGGGCTTCCTGCCGATGGTCTACTGCGTCGACGATCCGATCGCCGCGAAGCAGCTTGAGGACGCGGGCGCCGTCGCGGTGATGCCGCTGGGCGCGCCGATCGGCTCGGGCCTCGGCATCCAGAACAAGGTGACCGTGCGCCTGATCGTGGAAGGAGCCAAGGTGCCGGTGCTGGTCGATGCCGGCGTGGGCACCGCTTCGGAAGCGGCGGTCGCGATGGAACTGGGCTGCGACGGCGTGCTGATGAACACCGCCATCGCCGAAGCGAAGGATCCGGTGCGCATGGCCCGCGCCATGAAGCTGGCGGTCGAGGCCGGGCGCCACGCCTACCTGGCGGGCCGCATGGGCCAGCGCCGCTATGCCGATCCGTCAAGCCCGCTGGCCGGCCTGATCTGATTAACCAGGGCGGCAAGCGAGGGGACGGAACTACTGCGATTCCCTCGCAAGTTTTTCCCGGTAAACTGCGAATACAAACGATTGTGTCGTAAACGTTCCAGAAAGGTTGGTCGTGGTTAAATTCGACTCGTGACGGGGATCGTCCCTGCCACGACGGGAATGACCACAATGGCCCATGCAGGTACGGCTAGTCTGACCATCAACGAACTGCGCGAATTCGCCAGCTTCTCCGCCGGCGAACAGCGCTATATCCGGCGCAGCCTCGATGTCGGGCTCGGCCGTCAGGATGCCTTCAAGCTCTGGGCGCGTGACGGCGAGGAGCGCAGTTCGATCCGCCGCCAGTACGAAGCCTATCACGCCCTGAAGGAACTGCGCGCGACGCGGCCCGACGAATACGACTTCGACGGCGTCGAGGCGTTCATGGGCAAGCTGGTGCGGATGGCCGCCTTCGACCTTGCACAGGGACGTATCGGCAGCTTCTCGGCGTTCCGCTTCCTCTACGAACGCCTGCTCGGCGGCTGGGCGCGCCCGTGGCTGCCCGCGGCCTTCTGCGGCGCTGCCGCTCTGCCGCAGATCCAGCCCGAACGCCGCCGCACGCTGCTCCATTCGATCAGCGAGGCCGCCGCCACCGCCCCCGGCTGGTCCGACCGCGAGCCCAGCTTCTATCCCGAGTTCATCGAAAAAGAAGCGGCCTAAGGCGGCCCGCCTAGACCATCGCCGGCTCGGCCGCCCGAGCTGCTCCCCGCGCCCCTCCCCGCGCCTTCGCCGCCAGGCCGCGGACATAGTCCAGCTTGGCGACGATCGCGTCGGAGAGGTGGAAGGGATAGAGATCCGGCTGCCCCATAGAGCGGTTGACCGCGTTCATCGCGAACGACAGCGGCGCCATCGCCTCCGCCAGCGCGGCGGTGCCTGCCGAGTAGGGGTCGAAGTCGAGTTCCACTTCCAGCCCCGCCTCGTCGCCCGGCAGCGGCGCCAGTGACAAGTCGAACCCGCCCGCCGTCGCCAGCACGTCGACGATGTGGAGGTAATGCGCGAAAGTCTCGGCAAAGTCCTCCCACGGGTGCGAGGTGGCGTAGAAGCTGACGTAGGCGTCGGTCCAGACTTTCGATCCATCGTCGGCATAATGCGCCTGCAGCGCCTGGGCATAATCGATCCGCTCGTCCCCGAAGACGGCGCGGAACGCCTCCAGTTCGGCGGGATCGGTCTCGACCAGCCGCGACCAGTAGTGGTGCCCCACCTCGTGCCGGAAGTGGCCCAGCAGCGTGCGATAGGGCTCGCCCATGGCGTTGCGCATGCGCTCGCGCTCGGCATCGTCGGCCTCGATCAGGTTGAGCGTGATGACGCCGCCGTCGTGGCCCGTGTAGATCTGCGGATTGCCCGCCTGCTCCGCTGCCGCGTCGTAGAGGAAGTCGAAGGCCAGGCCCTGGGCGCCGCCGGTCCGGCCGGCGCCTTCCTCTGCCTTGGTCTCCAGCGGCAGGCCCAGCTTCATCAGCGTGTGGAACAGCCGCCGCTTGGCCGCCTCGATCCTGCCCCAGCGCGGCGGGACAGAGGGTTCGGACAAGTCCGGGATCGTGCGGTTGTGGCGGCAGGCGCGGCACATCGGCGTCGTCTCGCCCGTCGCCACCAGCCAGTTGCAGATCTGGAAGTCGTTGTTGTTGGCGCAGACCACCACTTCGGCCACCGCCCCCTCGCCGTCGCGCCAGACGGTGGCGTCATCGGCAAGGAAGCGGAAGCCGTCGATCGCCGGATCGTAGCCCAGCGTGGCCTGGCAGCCCGGGCAGACCCGGACCTCGAAGTGATTGAGACGGCGGCAGTTGGGGCAGGGAAATGCGCGCATGGCGGATTCGGGCTCGCGTTGACGTTAGTGGGCTCAACGCAGCAATCGCGATCCCGTTTCCCGAAGAACGGCCTCTCGCTTCACCCCCGGTAGAGCGCATCCACCCGCGTGCCGTAGCGCTCCTTGAGCTTGTGGCGGCGGATCTTGAGGCTGGGGGTCATCTCCTCGTTCTCGATCGAGAACGGCTCGTCCGCGAAAGTGAACTGGCGCACCTTCTCGATCACCGAGAGATCGGCATTGACCCGGTCGATCGCCGTGCGGATCGCCGCGCGGAAGGCCGGGAGATCCTGCAGCTTGCGGAAATCGAAGGTCTCGCCATTGTCGCGCGACCACTGCAGCGCCCAGTCGGCATCGGGCACGATGAGGCCGACGACATAGGGCCGCCGATCGCCGGAGACCATCGCCTGCGCGATTTCGGGCTGCAGGGTCAGCATCGATTCGACCTTCTGGGGAGAGACGTTGTCGCCCTTGTCGTTGACGATCATGTCCTTCTTGCGATCGGTGATGGCGATGCGGCCGCGTTCGTCGATATGGCCGATGTCGCCGGTGTGCAGCCAAGCACCTGTGCCGGGCTCCGACCCGGTATCCTTGAGCACGTTGGCGGTCGCCGCCTCGTTCTGCCAGTAGCCGGACATCACCAGTTCGCCGCGCACGAGAATCTCGCCGTCATCCGCGATCTTCACCTCGACGCCGCGCAGGGGCGGGCCGACGGTGTCGAACTTCACGCCCGCCGCCGGGCGGTTGCAGCTGATGATCGGGCCGGCCTCGGTCTGGCCGTAGCCCTGCAGCAGCGTCAGCCCCATCGCATCGAAGAACACGCCGATCTCGGGGTTGAGCGGTGCCCCGCCCGATACCAGCGCCTTGATGCGGCCACCGAAGCGCGCGCGGATCTTGGGCCGCAGCGTGCGCTCGATCAGCAGGTCGAGCGGATAGTCGAGCACCCCGCGCTTGCCGGCAAGGCGGCGCATCCCGCCACCGATCGCCCAGTCCATCAGCCGGTTGGCGACCTTCCCCTGCTTCTCGATCTGCTTCATGATGCGCGTGCGCAGCACCTCGAACAGGCGCGGCACCACCACCATCACGGTCGGGCGGACTTCCTCGATATTGGCGGCGAGCTTGTCGAGGCCCTCGGAATAATAGATCTGGCCGCCCAGCCCGATCGGCAGGAACTGGCCGCCGGTATGCTCGTACGCGTGGCTGAGCGGCAGGAACGAGAGGAATATCTCGCGCTTGTCCGGCCCCTGGTCCCAGCCGAAGTCGTCGGCGATGATCTTGGCCGCGCCCGCCACGTTGGACAGCAGCATGCCGTGATGCTGGCGCACCCCGCGCGGGGCGCCGCCGGTGCCGCTGGTGTAGATGATGCAGGCGAGATCCTGCCGGGCGATCCCCGCCACCCGCCGGTCGACTTCCGCCCGCGCGGCGACGGCATCGCCTTCGAGCAGTTCGCCCCACATGTGGGTCTCGTAACTGCCGCCCTGCATCGGTGCGAGCGGCTCCATGCCGATGACATGGCGGCACATGTCGGTCTGGACGATCGCCGGCAGCATCGCCTTGCCCAGCTTCGCGGTCGAGACGATGGCCGCGCGCGCGCCCGAATTCTCGAGGATGTGGATGTGATCGCGGGTGGTGTTGGTGGTGTAGGTCGGCACCGTCACGCAGCCGGCGGCCATGATCGCGAAGTCGGCGAGGCACCATTCGGGCCGGTTCTCCGAGACGATCAGCACCCGCTCGCCGTCCCGCAAGCCCAGCCGGCGCAAGGACTGCGCCATCAGGCATACCCGCCGCGCCGCCTCGGCCCAGCTGATCGCGCGCCACTGCCCGTCCTGCTTGGACCACAACAGCGGCGCCTCGCCCAGCGCATCGGCGCGGGAGAGGAACAGCGAGACGACGTTCGCGCTCCGATCGAAGTCGGCAATATCCATGGCGCCCCGGTATCCTCTAAGCATTTCTTGTGGTCGAACGTCTATGCGGCACGGCGGGTTGCCACAAGCTTACTGCGATATCGCGACACCTTCGGTCCGCGGATCGCCCGCGCCCACCAGCCTGCCGTCCACCACCATGACCGCGTTGGTCTTGAGCGGCATCTCGGCCGCCTTCACCGACGCATGGCCGAGCGCCTGCAGCGCAGGAATCATCGGCTCCAGCGCCGAGCCCTTCTCGACGTTGACGGTATCGCCCGGCGCGAACAGCACCGGCAGCGCCAGCGCCTTGTCCACCGGCAGCTTCCAGTCGAGCACGCCGACGAGCGCGCGGATCACCTGCACCGGGATCGTCGCCCCGCCTGCCGCGCCGACCACGAACAGCAGCTTGCCGTCGGGACCGTAGACCACCGTAGGCGCCATCGAACTGCGCGGGCGCTTGCCGCCCTCGACCCGGTTGGCGACGATCGTGCCGTCCTTCTCCGGCGCGAAGTTGAAATCGGTCAGTTCGTTGTTGAGATAGAACCCGCCGACCATGATGCCCGATCCGAACGCGCTCTCGATCGTCGAGGTCCACGAGGCAACCTCGCCCTGCCGATCGACGACGACGAAGTGCGAGGTGCCGTGCTCCTCGTAGCCCTTGCCGAGCGAGAGGTGCGGCGCGGGGAGGCCGGCAGTGACCGTCGCCATCGTCCGATCGGCGGCGATCAGCGCCCCCCGGCGCCGCAGGTACGCGGGATCGAGCAGCGCCGCGACCGGCACCTTCACGAAATCGGGGTCGGCGAGGAACAGGTCGCGGTCGGCATAGGCCAGCCGCTCGGACTCGGCGATCAGGTGCCAGGCGACCGGCGAATCCGGGCCCAGCTTGCCGAGGTCGAACCCCTCCAGCTGGATCAGCGTCGCCAGCACCGTGGTCGCGCCCGAGGATGGCGGCCCCATGCTGCAGATCTTGTAAACGCGGTACTTCGCGCAAGTGCTCGGCCGCTCCTTCGCGGTGAAGGCGGCGATGTCGGCCTCGGTCATGCGACCGTCGGCAGGGGTCTGCGCCGCCACCTTCGTGGCGATCGCGCGGGCCAGTTCGCCCTTGTAGAAGCCGTCCGGCCCCTTGGCGGCCAGCATCTCCAGCGTGCTCGCCAGCGCCGGGTTGCGGATCGTCGTGCCGACCGGCAGCGGCTTGCCGTCGGCGCCATAGTAGATGCCGCGCGCCTGCTCGTCGTGCGCCCCGGTATCGGGCTGCCTGGTCAGCGACTGGAACCCGCGCGGCGAGAGCGCGAAGCCCTCGCGCGCAAGATCGATCGCCGGCTGGAACAGCTCCGCCCAGGGCAGGCGGCCGTGCTCGGCATGAATCTTCGCGGCGAGCGCGATGTTGCCGGGCACGCCGACGCTGCGCCCGCCGACGACCGCCGTGCGGAACGGCAGCGGCTGGCCCGAGCCGTCGAGGAAGCGCGCCGGCGTCGCAGCCCCCGGCGCCGTCTCGCGCCCGTCCCACGATTCGACGTTGCCCGCCTCGTCAGCCAGCATCAGGAAGCCGCCGCCGCCGATGCCGGAGCTTTGCGGCTCGACCACCGTGAGCGCCAGCATCGTCGCGATCGCCGCGTCGGTGGCGCTGCCGCCCCGGCGCAGGATCGCCGCCCCCGCCTCGGCCGCGCGCGGATCGGCGGCGCTGACCATGCCGGCATCGAAGACCGCCGGGGCACCGGCCCGCACTGCAGGTGCGGTGGCCGTCGTCGCGGCACAGCCGGGGAGAAGCAGGGAGAGGGCGAGGGAGGCAGTAAGCCCCAGGGACGACTTTCCGAACATTGCCAAGGGGCTTATTCGGTTCCGACCGCCTCTGCAATCGATGCGAAGCCATCGCGGCGCATCAATTCGCCGAGGCCTTTGGTGATGGCCTTGGCAATTCCCGGCCCTTCGTAAACCATCGCGCTATAAAGCTGGACGAGGCTGGCGCCGGCGCGGATGCGGGCCCAGGCGTCCTCGGCAGTGGCGATCCCTCCCACGCCGACCAGCGGCACCGCGCCGCCGGTCGCCTTGCGGAAGTCGCGCAGGCGCTGCTGGGCGAGATCGCGCAAGGGCGCGCCGGACAGGCCGCCGGTCTCGTCGCGATGGACCGAACCCAGCGAGGGCCGCGATATCGTGGTGTTGGAGACGATCAGCGCCCCCAGCCGCTTGTCGATGGCGATGCGCGCGATGGCGTCGATATCGGCCGGCTCCAGATCGGGCGCCACCTTCAGGAACACCGGCGGCCGGCGCCCCTCGCCGCAGGCCGCGTCGCGCGCCTCGATCACCGCGTCGAGCAGGCCGGTCAGCGCCGATTCGTCCTGCAGCGCGCGCAGGCCCGGCGTGTTCGGGCTGGAGATATTGACCGCGAGGTACGTGGCCAGCGGCGCCATCAGCCGCGCCATCGTCGCGTAGTCTGCCACGCGGTCGGTCGAATCCTTGTTGGCACCGATATTGATGCCGACCACGCCAGGACGCGCCGCGCGCGCCTCGAGCCGGTAGACAGCCGCCTGAGCGCCGCCGTTGTTGAACCCCATGCGGTTGATGACCGCGCGATCCTCGACCAGCCGGAACAGGCGCGGCTGGGAGTTGCCCGCCTGCGGCAGCGGGGTGATCGAGCCCACCTCGGCAAAACCGAAGCCCAGCCGCAGCAGCGCGTCGGGCACCTCGCCGTCCTTGTCGAAGCCCGCCGCCATGCCGACCGGATTGGGAAAGGCAATTCCGGCAACCTCGCTGGCGAGCCCGGGATCGCCGCGCGGCGCGCGGACGGGTCCGGAAAACCTCAGCGCTTTCAACGCAAGGCCATGGGCCTTCTCGGCCTCGATTCGGAAAAGGGCGGGTCGGATCAGGGAATAGAGCACGCGAATCGCATAACGCCGTGGGAAGTGTTGCTCAAACGCTTCTTGTGCTGCGGTGCGAGATGAAAAACGCCGTTAGGGCACGCGGCAGGTCGGCTCCACCTGAGAACGTGTCGCGTTTATACAATAAATCGCCCCAACTGGAGCATACACGACTCTTGCGACCCGAAGGGCTCGTAGCGGGATGCGCTCGAGTTCTTTATCACCTTACGGCGGTTTCCGGTTTCGATCGGGAACCGCCTTTTTTCGCGGTGTTGCGGGCAAAACTCCCATAGTTAACTTTTAGCGCAAGCGATTTTCCATGGCTTGCGTATCTTTTGCGACGAGCTAAGGGGCTCCGGCGACGAACCGTGACGTTCCTGTCACATCCCGGCACGGGACGCCCGAAGACGCGCAAAACCCCCGTTGAATGGGCATTGAAACTCGGCGCGCCCTGCACTAGGTGCAAATCGGAAAAAATTGATCCGATTTAAACACAGGAACCGGAAAGCCCGCTCATGCGCCTGTCGAGTATGACAGACTATGCCGTCGTCATAATGTCCGCTGCGGCGCGGCATTGCGGCACTTGCTCGCTCATCGAGCAGGCGGGCGGCAAGCGTGCGCGCATTTCCGCCGCACAACTGGCGGCAGAAACCGGCCTGCCCGCTCCCACGGTGCAGAAGCTGGTGAGCAAGCTTTCGGCCGCCGGCCTCATGCGCTCGTCGCGCGGTGTCGGCGGGGGTCTGCGACTCGCACGGCCGCCGGCAACGATCTCGCTGGCGGACATCGTCGAGGCGGTGGAAGGGCCGATCGCCCTCACCGCCTGCATCGACCGGGTGAAGAGCGACTGCACGCTCGATTCCTGTTGCAACGTAAAAGGCCACTGGCCGCAGGTTAATGCGGCCGTGCGCGGGGCGCTCGCCCAGGTGGCGCTGACCCAGCTCGTCGAGGAAGTTTGAGATGACCGAAGAAACCCTCCCCATCGCGCCAGAACGCGATCAGGCCGCGCGCGAGGCTGCTGCCCGCGTCGCCGAGTACGAGCACGGCTGGTCCTCGGACATCGAGCAGGAATATGGCCCCAAGGGTCTGTCCGAAGACACCATCCGCTTCATCTCGGCCAAGAAGGACGAGCCCGAGTGGATGCTCGACTGGCGCCTGAAGGCTTACGCAAAGTGGCTGGAAATGACGCCGCCGGACTGGGCGAAGCTCGACATTCCGCCGATCGACTATCAGGAATCCTACTATTGGGCCGCGCCCAAGAAGAAGGATGCGCTGGCCAGCCTCGACGAGGTCGACCCCGAAATCCTGCGCGTCTACGAAAAGCTGGGCATTCCACTGGAGGAGCAGAAAGTGCTCGCCGGCGTCGAGGGTGCGCGCAAGGTCGCGGTGGACGCGGTGTTCGATTCGGTTTCGGTCGCCACCACCTTCCGCAAGGAGCTGGAGCAGGCGGGCGTCATCTTCCGCTCGATCTCCGAGGCGATCCGCGAATTCCCCGATCTGGTGAAGAAGTGGCTGGGCCGCGTGGTGCCCGTCCATGACAACTACTTCGCGGCGCTGAACTGCGCGGTCTTCTCGGACGGCACCTTCGTCTACATTCCCGAGGGCGTACGCTGCCCGATGGAGCTGAGCACCTATTTCCGCATCAACGCGGAGAACACCGGCCAGTTTGAGCGCACGCTGATCGTCGCCGAAAAGGGCAGCTACGTCTCGTACCTCGAAGGCTGCACCGCCCCGATGCGCGACGAGAACCAGCTGCACGCCGCCGTCGTCGAACTGGTCGCGATGGAGGATGCGGAGATCAAGTACTCCACCGTCCAGAACTGGTATCCGGGCGATGCCAACGGCAAGGGCGGCATCTACAACTTCGTCACCAAGCGTGGCCTGTGCCAGGGCGCGCGGTCCAAGATCAGCTGGACCCAGGTGGAAACCGGCTCCGCCGTGACGTGGAAGTACCCCAGCTGCGTCCTCAACGGCGAGGATTCGGTGGGCGAGTTCTACTCGGTTGCCGTCACCAACAACTACCAGCAGGCCGATACCGGCACCAAGATGATCCACAACGGCAAAGGCAGCCGCTCGACGATCATCTCCAAGGGTATCTCGGCAGGCAAGAGCAACAACACCTATCGCGGCCTCGTCCGCGTGGGCGCCAATGCCGATGGTGTGCGCAACTTCACGCAGTGCGATTCGCTGCTGCTCGGCAAGGAGTGCGGCGCGCATACGGTGCCCTACATCGAAGTGCGCAACCCCAGCGCCCAGATCGAGCACGAGGCGACCACCAGCAAGATCAGCGACGACCAGCTGTTCTACGCCATGCAGCGTGGCCTCGACACCGAGCAGGCGGTGGCGCTGATCGTCAACGGCTTCGCCAAGGAAGTGCTGCAGCAGCTGCCGATGGAATTCGCGGTGGAAGCGCAGAAGCTGCTGGGCATCAGCCTTGAGGGGAGCGTGGGCTGACCCACCTCCCCCGCCATGAATAACGAAGGACCAGAAACCATGACCGCCGCCCGCAAGACACTGGGCATCAGCCTCGCCTCCAACGGGCCGAAGGCAGACGCCAAGGCCAGCTTCGCCGTCACCGGCACGCGCCTCGAAACGCTGAAGGAGCGCGCCAGGGACCAGCGCCGCAATCCCACCGAGGCGCAGAAGGCGCTGTGGGCGAAGCTGTCCGGCTCGCAGCTGGGCGGGGTGAAGTTCACGCGGCAGTCGATCGTCGGCTCGGCGATCGTCGATTTCGCCTGCCCCTCGCGCTGGATCGTGATCCAGCTGAGCGCCGAGGATTCCAACCCCGACGTCAACGAACTGCAGGACCGCAAGCTCACCGAAGTCGGCATCCGCGTGCTGCGCTTCTCGGAAGAGGAAGTGATCGGCCAGGTCGATACCGTGGTCCGCGAGATCAACACCGAACTCAACGTGCCCTTCGACAAGCGCTCCGCGCGCAAGAAGGCTGGCTCGCGTCCGGCAGGGACGTTCGTGAGCGACGAAGGATAAGCCATGCTCAAGATCGAAAACCTCACGGCGAACGTCGCCGACAAGCAAATCCTCAAGGGTCTGTCGCTCACCATCAATCCCGGCGAGATTCACGCGATCATGGGCCCCAACGGCGCGGGCAAGTCGACGCTGGGCTATACGCTCGGCGGCCGTCCGGGCTATGACGTGACCGGTGGTTCGGTGGACTTCGCAGGGACCGACCTGCTCGAACTCGAACCGCACGAGCGCGCTGCCGCCGGCCTGTTCCTGGGCTTCCAGTACCCGGTCGAGATCCCCGGCGTCTCGTTCGTCCAGTTCCTGCGCGAGGCTGCCAACGCCCAGCGCAAGGGCCGCGGCGAGGAACCGCTGTCGGGCGGCGAATTCCTAAAGCTGGCCAAGGAGAAGGCCGGCCTGCTGCGCATGGACATGGACATGCTCAAGCGCCCGGTGAACGTCGGCTTCTCGGGCGGCGAGAAGAAGCGCGCCGAGATGGTGCAGATGGGCATCCTGAACCCCAGGCTGGCAATCCTCGACGAGACCGACTCCGGCCTCGACATCGATGCGCTGCGCATCTGCGGCGAAGGCATCAACGCGATCATGCGGGCGCCCGACAAGGCGGTACTGCTCATCACCCACTACCAGCGCCTGCTGGACTACGTGAAGCCGGACTTCGTTCACGTCCTCGCTGCAGGCCGCATCGTTAAGTCGGGCGGCCCCGACCTTGCCCTGCGCCTTGAGGAAGAGGGCTACGAGGCGGTGGTGCAGGAGGCGGCATGAACGTCGAACTCGCCCTCCCCACCCGCAAGGACGAAGATTTCCGCTACTCGGACATCGTGGCGCTGGGCACCGTCTGGCCGATCGTGACCGAGGAGATCACGGTCGCGGACGGCGCTGAGGATGCGCTGCAGCTCGTCGAGACCGGCGCCGGAGCCGTCGCCCGCCACATCGTCATCACGCTGGGCAAGGGCGCGAAGTTCGACCTGCGCGTGCTGACCGCCGGCCCCGCCTATGGCCGCATCGCGGTGGACGTGCGACTGGCCGAAGGCGCCGACTTCACGCTGGGCGCCGCGCAGTTGGCGACCGGTGAGGAGACGCTGGAGATCGTCACCGAAGTCACCCACGCAGGCCTCAACGCCACGTCCGAGCAGATCGTGCGCACGGTGCTGGCGGGCAAGTCGGTCGGCACTTACCTCGGCCGCATCGCGGTGGAGCGCGGGGCCGACGGCACCGATGCCGAGCAGTCGGTCCGCGCCATGCTGCTGGAGCGTACGGCGACCGCCAACGCGCGCCCGGAACTGGAAATCTACGCCGACGACGTCAAGGCCGCGCATGGCTGCGCGGTGGGCGAACTCGACGCGCAGGGCCTGTTCTACCTGATGAGCCGCGGCCTCACCCCGCCGCAGGCCAAGCGCCTGATGCTGCAGGCCTTCATCGCCGAAGCCTTCACCGGCGCGGCGGGCGAAGAAGAATTGAGCGCAGCGGCGATCGCCCGTCTGGAGGCGATCCTGTGAGTCTCGACACCGCAGAACTTGCGCTCAAGAGCCAGTTCCCCGGCCTTGCCGGCGACTGGCACTACCTCGACACCGCCGCCACCGCGCAAAAGCCGCAGGCCGTGATCGACGCCACGGTCGCCGCGATGGGCCGCGACTATGCGACCGTCCATCGCGGTGTCTATGCCCGCTCGGCCGACATGACGCTGGCCTTCGAGGCGGCCCGCCGCCGCACCGCCGCGTTCCTGAACGCCGAGGAGGACGAGATCGTCTTCACGCGCGGCGCGACCGAATCGATCAACCTCGTCGCGCAGAGCTGGGCCGCCGCCAATCTCAAGGCGGGCGACCGCATCCTGCTCTCGACGCTGGAGCACCACTCCAACATCGTGCCCTGGCAGTTGCTCAGGAACGGCGTGGAGATCGACGTCTGCCCGCTCGACGCCGAGGGCCGCATCGACCTCAAAGCCGCCGAGCGCATCCTGACCCCGGCGCACAAGCTGGTCGCCTTCGCCCATGTATCCAATGTGCTCGGCTCGGTGCTCCACGTGGAACACGCCGCGAAGCTGGCCCATGCGGTCGGCGCGAAGCTGCTGATCGACGGTTGCCAGGCCGCACCGCGCCTCGCACTCGACGTGAAGGCGTTCGACTGCGACTTCTACGCCTTCTCCGCGCACAAGCTTTACGGCCCGACCGGGATCGGCGTGCTCTGGGCGCGCAAGGACATCCTCGACGGGATGCAGCCCTGGCAGGGCGGCGGCTCGATGATCGACAAGGTCACCTTCGAGAAGACCACCTATGCCCCCGCGCCGCAGCGCTTCGAGGCAGGCACACCCAACATCGTCGAGGCCATCGGCATGGCCGCCGCGATGGACTGGCTCGGCGATATCGGCCTGAACCGCGCCGAAAAGCACGAGCGCGATCTTGCTGTCCTGCTGCGCAGCGAACTGCGGGGGCGCAACGACGTGACGCTGTTCGGGCCGGACGATTCGCTCGGCATCGTCAGTTTTGCGCTCGACGGGGTGCATCCGCACGACCTCGGCACCATATTGGACGAGGAAGGCGTGGCGATCCGCGCCGGGCACCACTGTGCCCAGCCGCTGATGGAACACCTTGGCGTCCCTGCCACCGCGCGGGCGAGCTTCGGGCTCTACAGCGATGAAAGCGATATCGAGGCGCTCCTGAAAGGGATCGAGCGCACCAGGAGAATTTTCGGATGAGTGACCAGAAGCCTGCATTCAGCGTAGAGGAAGTCGATGCGGCTCCCCCCGCCCCGCGTGCACGCGTGGACGATGCCGTGCCCCCGCCCGAGGAACGCAAGCGCGACTATCTCGACGGATTCCTGGCGGAAAAGCCACAGGCCATCGACCCGGCCGACCCGGGCGGCGCGATCTACGACGGCGTGATCGACGCGTTGAAGGAAATCTTCGACCCCGAGATCCCGGTGAACATCTATGACCTCGGCCTGATCTACGGCGTCGAGGTTTCGCCCGAAGCCTCGGTGTCGGTCATCATGACGCTCACCACCCCCCACTGCCCGGTGGCCGAATCGATGCCGGGCGAAGTGGAACTGCGCGTTTCCGCCGTACCCGGCGTGCGCGACTGCGAAGTGAACCTCGTCTGGGATCCGCCGTGGGACATGGCGAAGATGACCGACGAGGCCAAGCTGGAACTGGGAATGCTGTGAGCGAGACCCTCGCCCCCGACCTTGTGATCACGCGCGCCGATTTCGCCGATCCTGCCGACGCGGCGGCGATCGTGGCGATGCTCGACGTCTATGCGCGCGATCCGATGGGCGGTGGCGAACCGCTTTCCGACGATGTGCGCGAACGGCTGGTGCCCGCTCTGGCACAAGTGCCCGGCGCCTTTGTCCTGCTCGCGCGAATCGACGGCGAGGCGGTGGGCATCGCCAACTGCTTCACCGGCTTCTCGACGTTCGCGGCGCGGCCCCTGGTCAATATCCACGACATCGCCGTCGCCCCCGGCCATCGCGGCAAAGGCATCGCCCGCGCCCTGTTCGCCGCAATCGAGGCGGAAGCCCGCGCGCGCGGTGCCTGCAAGATCACGCTCGAAGTGCTGAGCGGGAACCAGCGCGCCAAGGAACTCTACGCATCGCTGGGCTACGGCGACTACCAGCTCGACCCCGAAACCGGACACGCGCTGTTCTGGCAGAAGAGGCTCTCATGACCGAAACCACCACCACCAAGACCCGCCCTGCCCGCCCCGCCGCCGTCATCCTGACGCCGAACGCGGAAACCCGCATCGCGAAGCTGATGGGCGAGGCCCCTGCGGACGCGATCGGCGTGAAGCTGTCCACCCCGCGTCGGGGCTGCTCGGGGCTGGCCTACTCGGTCGACTACGTGATCGAGGAAGCCAAGTTCGACGAGAAGATCGAGACCCCCGGCGGCCTGTTCTACATCGACGGCGCCTCGGTGCTGTACCTCGTGGGCAGCACGATGGACTGGGTGGAGGACGATTTCACCGCCGGTTTCGTGTTCGCCAACCCCAATGCCAAGGGCGCCTGTGGGTGTGGGGAAAGCTTCACGGTCTGAGGTCACGCCTTGCCTCGGGGGGCTTCGACAAGCTCAGCCTGAGCGGATTTTCAGACTATGGGTGTTTCCGCTCAGGCTGAGCTTGTCGAAGCCCCCTGAGCGATACGCGCCCCTCAATTCTTCGGAAACAGTGCCAGCAACGCGCCCAGCCGGTCATGTACCTCGCGCGCCTGCGCCGGGTCGCTGTGGCCGATGCGCACGACCGTCAGCAATTGCCCGGGCGAGCCGATCACGAACTGCCCATAGTCCCCCAGGCACGCAAAGACGTCCTTTTCCGCCGCGCCGGGCCAAAGGCGGGCGCCGTCGCTCGCCTCCCCGCGATTGAGCCACACGCCGGCACCATAGCCCGGCTCGCGCGGGCTTGGTTCCAGCATGAACTGCATCCAGCGGCGCGGCAGGATCTGCGCGCCGCCGACCGAGCCGGTGTGGCGGATGAACTCGCCCAGATTGCCCCAGTCGCGCGCGGTCATGGCGATCATGCCGGAGCCGATCATCGTCCCCGCCCGGTCGTATCCGACGATCGCCGAGCCCAGTCCGATCGGCTGCAGCACGCGGTTGCGCAAGTAGTCGCTCACCGCCGCCCGGCGCCGCAGCGCATCGTGGTCCGGCGAGAGCACCCGCGCGGCAAGGTCCGAAAGGATCACCGCGCTGGCCGAGGAATGCACGAAGATCTTGCCCGCAGGCGCCTCCAGCGGCTGCGCCTCGGCGTAGGAGGCCATATCGTCGCGGCCGTCGAGGAACAGCATGCGCATGCGGTCCGATTCGTCCTCGATGCGGCCGGTCCCCGCGCTGGTCGTCTCAACGTGGCGCAGGCCCGAGCGCATTTGCAGGAGCTGGCGCAAGGTGATGACGCCGCGCGGGTCGCCGGGTCGCTGCCATTCGGGCACAGGGGCCGATTCGTTGAGGCGCAGGCGGCCGTCGCTGACCAGTTGGCCGATCATCAGCGCGGTCACGCACTGGCCAGCCGACCAGCCGGGAAGGCGCGAATCGGGCTTAACGCCCTCGCCGTAGCGCTCGACCACGACCGAGCCGCGCTTGAGGATGACGAGGGCGTCGGTCTTGCCGACAGCTTCGTCGTCGAACAGGCGGTCGATGGTCCGCCCCAGCGATTCGCGCGGGGCGCCGCCGGAATCCTTGATCGCGGCGAGCGATTCGGTGCTCGGCGGCGGCGGTCCTTCGGGCGCGCCGGAGCCGCAGCCCCACAGGGCTGGCAGCATCAGCATCGCGGCGATAAGGGGGGGGCGGCGCACCGACATGGCGCGCCGGTCATGTGCGAGGCGTTTGAGAATGGCAACATCCGGGCAACCCGGACCGGGGGACAAGGCCGCAGGCGGGGCCTACCCGACGCGGCAGCCCTCGCGGTGGAAGCGCAACGTGATCCTGCTCGTGCTGCTGGCCGCCGTACTGGGGCTCGGCTGGATGTGGCGCGGCCTGCGTGAGGAAGCGCTGGTCGGCGCCGCCTACGGTGCGCGGATCGGCTGCGTATGCCGGTTCGTATCGCAGCGGCCGATGGACTTGTGCGAGGGCGATCTCAAGGTGGCAGGACTCGCGGGCGCCGGGCGCTGGGTGTCGCTGTCCGAGGATGCCGATACGCGCACGGTCAGGGCCTCAGTGCCGCTGCTGGCGAAGCAGAGCGCGGATTTCGATCCCGCGCGCGGGTGCCGGCTGGAGCCGTGGCAGGATTAAGCACACTTCGTCATTGCGAGCGCAGCGAAGCAATGACGAAGGTTAAGCCGCACTCTCGGTCGAATCGATCCAGCCGCCGCCGATCACCCGCTCCCCGGCGTAGATCACCGCCGCCTGACCCGGCGCGACACCGTATTCGGGCTCGGCGAAGCGGATCGTCGTATCCCCGCCCTCGCCCAGCGGGCCGTCGAGCACGATCGGCACCGGCTTGGCCAGCGAGCGGACCTTGGCGGTCAGCGGTGCGTCCGGAATCGGTCCGATGCGGTTGGTCTCCACCAGCCGTGCCGAGGCGGTCGCCAGCAAGCGGCGCGGGCCGACACGGACCTGCCGGGTTTCCGCCTCGATGCCGGTGACGTAGAGCGGCTCGGGCTGGCCGCCGATCTCGAGGCCCCGGCGCTGACCCACGGTGTAGTGGATGACGCCGCGATGGCTGCCCAGCACCGCGCCGGTCTCGGCATGGACGATCTCGCCCGGTGCCTCGCCCTCGGGACGGACGGCGCGCACGATCTTGGCGTAGTCGCCATCGGGCACGAAGCAGATGTCCTGGCTGTCGGGCTTGGCGGCGACGCGCAGGCCCGCCGCTTCGGCCAGACGGCGCGTCTCGGTCTTGGGCAGGCCGCCGAGGGGAAAGCGCAGGAAATCCAGCTGCTTCTCGGTGGTGCCGTAAAGGAAGTAGCTCTGGTCGCGCGCCGGATCGAGGGCGCGGTGCAGTTCCGAACCCGCCGCGCCCATCACCCGGCGCACATAGTGCCCGGTGGCAAGGCAATCCGCGCCCAGTTCACGCGCCATCGTCAGCAGGTCGGTGAACTTCGGCCCCATGTTGCAGCGAATGCAGGGGATCGGCGTGCGCCCGGCGAGGTAGTCGTCGGCGAAGCGTTCGACCACTTCCTCGCGGAAGGCGCTCTCGTGGTCGAAAACGTAGTGGGCGATGCCGAGGCGGTCGGCGACGGCGCGCGCGTCGCGAATGTCGTCGCCCGCGCAGCACGCACCCTTGCGGCCGGTCGCGGCGCCGTAGTCGTAGAGTTGAAGGGTTACGCCGATGACTTCCGCGCCGCTCGCGGCGGCAAGCGCGGCGACGACCGAGCTGTCCACGCCCCCGGACATGGCCACGACAATGCGGCGGGCGGACAGAGACTCGGCAAGCTGGAACAGTTCGGCGGGGTCGAGCCCGGAAAGAAGATCGGAAAACGCGGTCATGGTGGGGGCGCACATACAGCCAAGCGCGCCGGATTCCTATCCTTTGCCACTGCCGGACCGTTTTGCGGCGCGCGGACGCAGCCTGTGCCCCGTAGTGTGCCGCGTCCTGTGCCGCGTCCTGCGCCTCATCCCCGGATCGTGAAAAAACGGTAAAGCCGACCTTTACGATCCCTTGACCTCCCCTGGGTTATAGGGGCCGCATCATGAATGTCGCACGCCACCACATCACCCCGGAAAACGGGGAGGCACCGGGTCGCACTCCGGTCTGCACGCCCGTGCATGCAAGGGCTGGCGCGGGCGATGCTCCGTCGGGAGAACATCTGCCGGCCGATCTCACCGCGATCGACTGGCGGGCCTTGCGCTCGCGGCTTTTCGCCACGCACGACCGGCTTGGCGTGCTGGGCGAGGACGCGGCGGCCACGCGGCTGCGGCTGCGCGGAAGCTTCGACGGATGCGCCGCCTCTGCCCTCAGCGCCTATGAGCCGAATGCTTACGAAGAATCCTCAAGGGACATTAACCCTGATGCTTCAAGCAATGGCAAGTCCGGCACGGGCAAGGATTCTTCAGTCGCCGATGTGAGCGATAGCGGCGAACGAGGGTAAAGATGATCGAGAACCAGAAAATCCGCCCGGCACAGGTGATCGGCCCGCTCGGCGAGCCGCTTACGGTTGCCGATCTGCCCCCCCCCGACACCACCCGCTGGGTCGTGCGCCGCAAGGCCGAGGTCGTCGCCGCCGTCAATGGCGGTCTGCTGACGATCGACGAAGTCTGCGAGCGCTACGGCCTCACGCTCGAGGAGTTCGCATCGTGGCAGCGCGCGGTCGATCGCTCCGGCATGCAGGGCCTGCGTGTGACCCGAATTCAACACTACCGCGATCTCTACGAGCGCCAGCAGAAGTTCTGAGCGCCGCAAATCGCCGCTGCCCAAGTCCAATGGCGACCGCGAGGAACTTTCGCGGTCGCCATTTCGCGTTGTGGCGCAATAAAACTCCCCAATAACGCCATCATCGCGCAATGAAGTCGTTCGTCGATGCCCGTCGGCACCAAACCGAGTTCAGTTTGCCACTGTCTGGCCGCAGGTATATGAATCCAGCGGTTTAGGCCACATCGTCGGCCCGCTCCTGTGTGAGCGGATCGTCCTTGGGGCGGGAGAGCACGCCGCCAGGGGGCGCCGTGCATGGTGCGGTGAACAGATGAACTACGACGGCAAGATTGAACCCGGCCACATGCAGGCCGGCGATCCTCAGGCGTTCGATGCCAGTTACGACGCGGCGGGAACTCCGCTGGCAGGCGACGACGCGCTCGAACGGCGTTCGCGCCGGGTGATCGTGCTGGTCA
Source organism: Novosphingobium resinovorum (assembly GCF_036352595.1). GTDB lineage: Bacteria > Pseudomonadota > Alphaproteobacteria > Sphingomonadales > Sphingomonadaceae > Novosphingobium > Novosphingobium resinovorum_B. The sequence goes on along the minus strand of NZ_JAZFAX010000008.1, from coordinate 104,383 downwards.
TCGTCGCGGTGGTGCTGCTGGCGACCGCCTTGTGGTTCGTGCTGCACGGTGGCGACAGCGCCGACAAGGCGGCCGACACCACGCAGGTGCCGGTCGTCACGGTCATCGTCCCGGGCCGTTCCAGCGTCGCCGGAGAGATCACCGCCACCGGCTCGCTCGCGGCGCGGCGGACGATGCCGATCGGTTCGGTCGGCGAAGGCGGCGAAGTGCGCGAAGTGCGCGTCGACGCCGGCGACTGGGTCACGCAGGGGCAGGTGCTCGCGGTGATCGACCGTTCGGTGCAGGTGCAGTCGGCCGCCAGCCAGTCCGCCCAGGTCCGCGTCGCCGATGCCGACGCCCGCCTGGCGCAGGCCAATCTCGACCGCGGGCTCAAGCTCGTCGATCGCGGGTTCATCTCCAAGGCCGACATCGACCAGTTGACCGCCACCCGCGATGCCGCCGTCGCCCGCGTCGGCGTGGCCCGCGCCACGCTCGGCCAACTGCAGGCGCAGAACGCGCGGCTCAACATCGTCGCCCCCGCCTCCGGCCTCGTCCTGCAGCGCAGCGTCGAACTGGGCCAGGTCGTCGGCGGCGGTACCGGCGTGTTGTTCAACCTCGCCAAGAACGGCGAGATGGAGCTGCTGGCGCTGCTGTCGGAGGACGACCTCGCCAAGCTGCACGTCGGCACCGAGGCGAAGATCACCCCGGTCGGCTCTGGCCGCACATTCATCGGCCAGGTCTGGCAGATCTCGCCGACCATCGACGCCAACACCCGCCAGGGCACCGCACGCATCGCGCTCAAGTACGATCCGGCGCTGCGCCCCGGCGGCTTCGCCAGCGCGGTGATCGAGAGCGGCACCGTCGTCGCGCCGATGCTGCCCGAATCCGCCATCCAGAACGACGCCAAGGGCGCATTCGTCTACGTCGTGGGCAAGGACGGCCGCGCGCATCGCCGCGTGGTCAGGACCGGGCTCGTCACCGCGAACGGCATCACCATCACCTCGGGCCTCGATGGCAACGAGCAGGTCGTGATGCGCGCGGGCGGCTTCCTCAACGACGGCGACAAGGTGAAAGCCCGTAGCGCCGCCGCTACCCCCGGCATGGCCAAGTAACGGACGCCCCTCGACATGCGTAACATATCGGCCTGGTCGATCCGCAATCCGATCATCCCGATCGTCTTCTTCATCGGCCTGATGATCGCCGGCATCGTCTCATTCAACCGGATGGACGTGAACAACATGCCGGACGTCGATTTCCCCGGCGTCCACATCGGCATCTCCCAGCCGGGCGCGGCGCCCAAGGAGATCGAGACGCAGATCACCCAGATCGTCGAGGGTTCGGTCCGCTCGATCCCGGGGGTCGAGGAAATCCAGTCGACCGCCTCGGAAGGGCGCTCGACGACGCTGGTGTTCTTCTCGGTCGGCACCAACGTCGACGTCGCCACCCAGCAGGTGAAGAACGCGGTCGACCAGGTGCGCGGCCAGTTGCCCGACGGCATCATCGAGCCGCAAGTGCAGAAGATCGAATCGGGCAGCGGCAGCCTCGCTTACTTCTCGGTCAGCGCCGACGACATGACGATCGAACAGCTCAGCTGGTTCGTGGACGACACCATCGCCAAGAGCCTGCTGGGCGTGCCCGGCATGGCCACCGTCAACCGCGACGGCGGCGTCACCCGCGAGATCCGCGTCGTCGTCGATCCCGAGCGGATGCAGGCGCTGGGCGTCAGCGCCGAGGCGCTCAACAACGTGCTGCGCCAGGTCAACGTCGATGCGGCGGGCGGCCAGGCCGAAATCGCCGGATCGCGCCAGTCGGTGCGCGTGCTGGGCAATTCCGAAAGCGCCTATGCCCTCTCGCAGAAGCGCATCAACATGGGCGGCGGCCGCTCGGTCAAGCTGGCCGACGTCGCCAACGTCTTCGACGGCTATTCCGAGCGCACCGACATCGCCCGCGTCGATGGCCACGAAGTCGTCACCTTCGGCTTCGAGCGTGCGCGCGGCGCCTCCGACGTCGCCGTCTACGACGGGGCGATGGAGAAACTGAAGCAGATCCAGAAGGACAACCCGCAGATCCACGTCACCCGCCTGTTCTCGCAGGTGGACTATACACGCGGGCAGTACACGTCCTCGATGGAGGCGCTGGTCGAAGGCGCGGTGCTGGCGATCGTGATCGTCTACCTGTTCCTGCGCGACTGGCGCGCGACGATGATCTCCGCCCTCGCCATCCCGCTCTCGGCGATCCCGACGTTCTGGTTCATGGACCTGCTGGGCTTCACCCTGAACTTCCTCTCGCTGCTGGCGCTCAGCCTTGTCGCGGGGGTGCTGGTCGACGATGCCATCGTGGAAATCGAGAACATCGTCAGACACATGCGCATGGGCAAGAGTGCCTACCAGGCCTCGATCGACGCCGCCGACGAGATCGGCCTGGCGGTCGTGGCGACGACGTTCTCGATCGTCGCGGTATTCCTGCCGGTGGGCCTGATGCCGGGCATTCCGGGGCAGTTCTTCAAGGCCTTCGGCCTCACCGTCGTCGTCGCAGTGCTGATGAGCCTGGCCGTCGCGCGCGTCATCACGCCGATGGTCGCCGCCTACTTCCTCAAGGCGCACGGCCATGCCGAGCACGGCGGCGGCAAGGCGATGGACCTCTACATGAAGATCCTCGCCTGGACGCTGGACAGCTCGGAAGCGCACCGCCGCAAGGCCGCGCTGGTGCGCCAGCCCTTCCACCCGCTCTACGCGCTGGCGGCGGCGCTGGCCTTCGTGCTGCTGATCGGCGCCGGCCTCGGCGCGGCGGGGGCGCTGTTCCCCGTGCTGCAGGGCGGCGTCACCAAGCTGGGGCTGCCCAAGGCCGCTTTCGTGCTGGCCGCGATCCTCTCGCCGATCGGCATCCCGCTGGCGATCTGGCTGCTGGGCAAGGGCTTCCGGCTGCTGGCCGGCGCGATGGGCGCGTTCGGGCGCTGGTATCGCTACTTCACCGACCGCGTGATCGCACGCATGCACGACCACCGCTTCTACGCCTTCTGCGCCTCGGTCTATGCGCTGGTCGTCACTTTCGCGCTGCTCGCCGGCCTGCCGCAACAGTTCCAGCCGAACACCAACAACGACACCAGCGAGGTTAAGATCGAGATGGTGCCCGGCACCACCCTCGAACAGTCCGAGGCGATCGCCGCGCGGGTCTCGCGCCTGCTGGAAAAGCAGCCCGAAGTGGAACGCGTGCTGGAGTTCGCCGGCGAAGGCTCGGGCAACCTCTACATCGCGCTCAAGCCCGCTGGAGAGCGCGATGCCACCAGCATCGAGTTCGAGCGCCGGATGGCCCCCGCGCTGCAGGACATCGCCGATGCGCGCGTCAGCTTCGCCACCCAGTCGGGCGGCTTCGGCAGCGGCCGCGACATCTCGGTCATGCTCTCGGGCAGCGATTCGGAGCTGCTGAACCGCACCGCGCAGACGCTGGTGGAGCAGATGCGCACGATCCCCGGCGTCGTCGCGCCGCGCATCGCCGCCGACCTCCAGCGACCCGAACTCATCATCGCCCCGCGCGTCGACCTCGCCGCGCAGCTCGGCGTCACGACCTCGGCGCTCAGCCAGACGATCCGCATCGCCACGCTGGGCGAGATCGACCAGAACGCCGCCAAGTTCTCGCTCAGCGACCGCCAGGTACCGATCCGGGTGATCCTCGACCGCGCCTCGCGCCGCGATTTCTCGACGATCGAGAACCTGCCCGTCTCCACCGTCAGCGGCGGCACCGTGCCGCTCAAGCGCGTGGCGGAAATCCGCTTCGGTGCCGGCCCCACCCAGATCCAGCGCTACAACCAGTCGCGCCGCATCTTCGTCGGCGCGGACCTCGGCGCCGGCCAGGTCAAGGGTCCGGTCATGGCCGCGATCCAGCAGTTGCCGATCATGAAGAAGCTGCCGACCGGCGTTTCCAACGCCCCCGTCGGCGAGGACAAGTGGCAGGGCGAGATGATCGCCAACTTCGTCACCGCCGTGATCAGCGGCATCTTTCTGGTCTTCGCGGTGCTGGTGCTGCTCTACAAGCGCTTCGTCTCGCCGCTGGTGAACATGGCCTCGCTGCTGCTGGCGCCGCTGGGCGGGATGCTGGTGCTCACCGCGATCGGCCAGCCGATCTCGATGCCGGTCTACATCGGCATCCTGATGCTGCTAGGGATCGTCGCCAAGAACTCGATCCTGCTGATCGACTTCGCGATCGAGGAGATGGCCAAGGGCGTCGACAAGCTCACCGCGATCATGGACGCCGGGCACAAGCGCGCGCAGCCGATCGTCATGACCACGGTGGCGATGACCGCCGGCATGATCCCCACCGCCCTTTCGTTCTCGGGCGATGGCGCATTCCGCCAGCCGATGGGCTGGACGGTGATCGGCGGGCTGGTACTCTCCACCCTGCTCACGCTCGTCATCGTCCCTGCAGCCTTCAGCCTCGCGGATGGTTTCGAGAAGAGGGTCGGACCCAGGCTGCGCAAGTCGCTGCTGACTTACGACCCGCAGGAGCATCACGCTGGCCCGCACGCGCACGGACACGCGCAGGCGCACCCGGCAGAGTAAGGAAGGGGCCAGCTTGCCGCCGATCGGGCGCCGGAATGCAGGATTCGCGCTGACGGGCATCGGTTCGGGCATCGGTTCAGACCGGAGCCGCCGGATGCGGATGTTCGCGAGCGGCCTGCTGCTGGTTATGGCCGTGGCCTTCGTGGCGCTGCGCAAGCTGGCGGGGATGCATCCCGAGTGGGCGTCCGGCATCGGCTGGGCCATCGCCTTCACCGAGGCGGCGATGGTCGGCGGCCTGGCCGACTGGTTCGCGGTGACCGCGCTGTTCCGCCGCCCGCTCGGCCTGCCGATCCCACACACCGCGATCATCCCGGAGAACAAGGACCGCATCGCCGATTCGATGGCGGCGTTCCTGCGCGACAACTTCCTCACCCCCCAGGTCGTCGCGCGCCGGGTAAACGGCTTCAACTTCGCCGCCGCCGCCGGCGGTTTCCTCTCCGATCCCGGCCGGGGCGGCCAGTCGCGCATCCGCGCGGGCGCGGCCAACCTGATGGCGGACGTGCTCGAATCACTCGATCCCGAGAGGCTCGGCAACCAGGTCCGCGCCGGGCTCGCCCGCCAGCTGGAACGGGTGGAGATCGCCCCCCTCCTCGGCCAGATGCTGAGCGCGATGATCGCCGACCGCCGCCACCAGCCGCTCATCGAAGGCGCCGTACGCTGGGTCGGCGAGGCGCTGGAGGCCAACGAGGACATGGTCCGCGCCATGATCCGCGAGCGCGCCCACAGCCTGCTGCGCCTGACCGGCCTAGACACCCGCATCGCCAATTCGGTGCTCGACGGTCTCTACAAGCTGCTCGCCGAGATGATCGTCCAGCCGGGTCACCCCCTGAAGCTCAAGGTCGAGCAGATGCTGGAAAGCCTGGCCGACCGCCTGGTCCATGATCCCGAAACGCGCGAGCGGGTGGAGAACGCCAAGCGGGAACTGATCGCCAATCCCGCCGTCGGCCAGTGGTGGCAATCGGTGTGGGAGCGCCTGCGCCGCCGGTTGATAGAGGCCGCGCGCAATCCCGACGCCGCGCTGGCAGGGCAACTGACGACCATGCTCGGCGAACTGGGCGCGGCGCTGCAGGGCGATCCGCGCCTGCAGAGCCAGATCAACCGCTTCGCCCGCCGCACTCTCGTCGGCGTCACCGCGCGTTATGGCGAGGAGATCGTCGGCCTCGTCTCGGAGACGGTGAAGCGCTGGGACGCCCGCACCGTCAGCAACCGCATCGAGGGTGCGGTGGGGCGCGACCTGCAGTTCATCCGCATCAATGGCACCCTGGTGGGCGGCCTGTTCGGAGTCTGCATCCACGCGGTAGACCGGTTCCTATGAGCGATTCCCCCGTACTGACGACAGCCCGATTCGGCCTCTGGCGCCCGGTCGCCGCCGACCTGCCGCAGCTCTGCGCCCTGATCGACGACGAGGAGACCCGGCGCTACCTCGGCCCCGCCTCGCCCGATCCGCAGGCGCAGTTCGACCGGCTGATGCGCAACGCCGGATCGTGGGCGCTGCACGGCTACGGCACCTTCATGGTCCGCCCCCATGGCGAGAGCGGCATCGTCGCAACCTGCGGCGTGTTCCATTCGTGGCGCGGCTTCGGCCCCGACTTCGGCATGGACGACGTCGCCGAGGCCGGCTGGATCGTCCACCGCGACTGGTGGGGCAAGGGCCTGGCGCGCGAGGCCATGGAAACCGTTCTCGCGTGGTTCGACCGCGCGCACGGTCCCCGCCGCATCGCCTGCATGATCGAGGACGGCAATGTCGCATCACAGCGGCTGGCGCAGGCGCTGGGCTTCACCGCTTATGCCGAGCGCCGCGACGAGGCCGACGGCACCCTGCTCCACTTGCTGGAGCGGGGAAGCCAGGCGGCCCCCTAACCCAGCTTGTACATCACCGTCTGCGCGTAGAACGAGGGGACCGGCTTGCCGTCCTTGTCGAGCGCGGGCTCGAACGTGGTCTTGCGCACGACCCTGCACGCGAGATCGTCGAAGCCCGGATCGTTGTAGGATTGCAGCACATGGCAATCGGTGACCACGCCGCGCTCGTCCACCAGGGCCAGGAAGTTGACGCGCGCCTGCTTGCCTTTCCCTGCCAGCCCGACAGGATAGATCGCCTGTATCCCACGCACCATGGACATCAGGCTGCCCGGCCTGGCCCGCCGCGTCAGACCATTCTGCACCGCCGGATCGAGCCCCCAGGATTCAACCAGCGAGTCGGTGCACAGGCGCATCGCCGCGAACGGCTTGCCCAGCGATCCGGTATTGAGCACGACGCGATTGCCGCCCCAGGACAGCGTGATCCGGCGCGCGCCGGCTTCCATCTCGGGCGTTACGGTCGGCTGCGGGGTGTCCTCGTCTTCATCGGCGCGGGATCCAAGGCTCGAAGTCAGGAATATCGCCGGATACTTCTTGCCTTCGCGCTCGGTGTTGCCTTCCTGAAATCCTCGCGCCGTCCCGGGGGGGAGATCTCCGTATGTGATCTCCACTTTCGCCGCACTGCTGCGGACGAGACCGGAAATTTCCTCGCCGTTGACGGTGAACTGAAAGTCGTCAGCCGGCGCGAACCGCCGCATTTCGAGGATGAGCGGTGTGGCCGCATTCCCGAACGCCCGCCGCAGCGCGCATCCGGCGTCGGTGCCGTCGAGGTTCCACGGCGTCGTCGGCACGAGGCTGAGGTCGGTCTTGGCGCCAACCGGCGTGCCCATGCCTGCGGACAGAACCGCGATGAACACTGGAACAGCGGCAACGGATCTACGCATTCGGCCCCCCGGCAATTCAAATGCTTTCTACTACGAAGTCCCTGCGGCCGCCACGGTCGCCCATGACGCAACGATCGGTGGCCGCTCCAACCCTGGCGAAGATGCCATTCCTACCCAGTGAATTTATATACTACCGTAGCAGTATAATACCATGTGACGGGTTGCCCATCCTCGCCCCGCGCGGGGGCAAAACGCGCCTTCGAAGCTTCGCGGCAGACGTGCCCATTCAGGCCTTCCTCGGTCGTTTGCAGGATATGGCAGTCCGTCACGCCGCCGCCGACATCGACGACCAACAGGAACAACACCCGAGCACTCTTCCCTGCCTGGTCGAGTGCCGGCGGATAGCCTTTCTGGATCGCCCGTGCGAGGGCCACTCCGTCATGGATCCTGGGCTCCTTCACCTGGTTCCGAGCCATATCGGTATCGATACCCCAGCTCGAAAACAGGTCATTGACGCAGTTGTGCAGCGCCTGGAGCGGAGCCCCCATCCGTCCGGTCTTCAGAACCAGGTCCAGACCGCTCGCAGCCATGCCAATGCGCTCGACCCGTCGTTCGAACGAGGGATCGGGACCGCGAAGCCCCTCATCCTTGCCGGCCGGTCCCGGAGCGAAGCGTTCCTGCACGATGATCGAGGCACCGTAGAGCGAGTTGGTCGCCAACTGCGGAGAACGGACGGTTCTCGGCTTTCCGACGCCATAGTCGATAGAGACGGGCTTGGCCTGCACCACGCCCTTGATCGCGGCACCGGACACCGTGAACTCCAGCGCATTGCTCAAGTTCAGCTGGCGCACGACGAGCAGCGTGGGATCATTCGGCGGTCCGAACTTGCGGACCAGTTGGCATGAGTTGTCTTGCCAATCCACGTTCCACGGCGAAATCGGCTCAAGCACGGTGGGCTTTGGCGCGGCCAATGCAGCGACAGGCGCCAACAGCATTGCCGCGAAAGCCGCGACATCGACGGTACGACCGAATTTCACCTCTGCAGCCCCCGCGTCAGGTTCATAGTCCATTATTACCGCGCGAGCGCAAAAATAAACCCCCGGGCTTGCGCCCAGGGGTTAACTTGCAGTCAGGCCGATCGCGAGATCAAAGCTTGCCGGTAAGTTCCGGCACCGCGTTGAACAGGTCCGCGACGAGGCCGATGTCGGCGACCTGGAAGATCGGTGCGTCCTCGTCCTTGTTGATGGCGATGATGGTCTTCGAATCCTTCATGCCCGCAAGGTGCTGGATCGCGCCCGAGATGCCCACTGCGATGTAGACCTGCGGCGCGACGATCTTGCCCGTCTGGCCGACCTGGTAGTCGTTCGGCACGTAGCCCGCGTCCACCGCAGCGCGGCTCGCACCGACGGCGGCACCCAGCTTGTCCGCGAGCGGCAGGATGGTGGCTTCGAAGGTTTCGGAGTCCTTCAGCGCGCGGCCGCCCGAGACGATGATCTTGGCGCTGGTCAGCTCCGGACGCTCCGACTTGGCGATTTCGGCGCCCACGAAGCTGGAGAGGCCCGCATCGCCCGCTCCGGCGACGTCCTCGACGGTGCCCGAACCACCGGTGGTCTCAGCCTTGGCGAAGGCGGTGCCGCGCACGGTGATGACGAGCTTGGGGTCGCTCGATTCCACGGTGGCGATGGCGTTGCCGGCATAGATCGGACGGGTGAAGGTCTTCTCGCCCTCAACCGAGAGGATGTCCGAGATCTGCGCGACGTCGAGCAGCGCCGCGACGCGCGGCGCGATGTTCTTGCCGGTGGTGGTGGCCGGCGCGACGAAGGCGTCGTGGTGGCCCATGAGGTCCACGATCAGCGGCGCGACGTTCTCGGCCAGCGCGTGCTCGTAGGCGGCGTTGTCGGCAAGGTGGACCTTGCCCACGCCGGCGATCTGCGCGGCGGCATCGGCCACGGCGCGGCAGTTCGAACCGGCGACCAGCAGGTGGACTTCACCCAGCTTGGCAGCGGCGGTGACGGCGGAGAGGGTCGCATCCTTGACGGAGGCGTTGTCGTGTTCGACCCAGACGAGCGTCTTGGACATCAGGCTACTCCCAGTTCCTTGAGCTTGGCGACAAGCGCATCGACATCGGCGACCTTGATGCCGGCGGAGCGGACGGGCGGCTCGGAGACCTTGAGGGTCTTGAGGCGCGGGGCGATGTCGACGCCGTAGTCGGCGGGCGACTTCACATCGAGCTGCTTCTTCTTCGCCTTCATGATGTTGGGCAGCGAAGCATAGCGCGGCTCGTTGAGGCGCAGGTCGGTGGTGACGATGGCGGGAAGCGCAAGCTTCACGGTTTCGAGGCCGCCGTCGACTTCGCGGGTCACGGCAACCGAATCGCCGTCGATCTCGACCTTGTTGGCGAAAGTGCCCTGCGGACGGCCGGTGAGCGCGGCGAGCATCTGGCCGGTCTGGTTCGAATCGTCGTCGATCGCCTGCTTGCCGAGGATCACGAGGCCAGGATTCTCTTCGGCCACGATGGCCTTGAGGATCTTGGCGACGGCCAGCGGTTCGACTTCGGCATCGGTCTCGATCAGGATCGCGCGATCGGCGCCCATCGCGAGCGCGGTACGCAGGGTTTCCTGCGCCTTCGTCGGCCCGACCGAAACGGCGATGATCTCTTCGGCCTTGCCCGCTTCCTTGAGGCGGATGGCTTCCTCGACGGCGATCTCGTCGAAGGGATTCATGCTCATCTTGACGTTGGCAAGGTCAACGCCCGTGCCGTCGGCCTTGACCCGCGGCTTCACGTTGTAATCGATGACCCGCTTAACGGGCACGATGATCTTCATTGCGATCTGTCCTCTCACTGCTGGGACGGCAAATTTAACCGCACGATTAAACTCTGGTGCGAGCTATCGCGTTCCTCTGCCCCGACGTCAAGCCTCACAGAAGCGCTAAGAGCTTGCGACGGGAAAAGAGAAACTTCGCGCTCGCCTTACATGCAGAAACGGCGGGGGTCGTGAAACCCCCGCCGTCCCGATATTCGCTATGTGATCGTGCGCATGATGCGCATCACCGAAAGGCTCAGGCGACGGCCTGGACTTCGGCGACGATCTTCTTGGCAGCGTCGCCCAGGTCGTTGGCGGGGACGATCGCCAGGCCCGAGTTGGCCAGGATGTCCTTGCCCTGCTGGACGTTGGTGCCTTCGAGGCGGACGACGAGCGGAACCTGCAGGTTCACTTCCTTCGCCGCGGCGACGATGCCCTCGGCGATGATGTCGCACTTCATGATGCCGCCGAAGATGTTCACGAGGATGCCCTTCACGGCGGGGTCCGCGAGAATGATCTTGAACGCCGCGGTCACCTTCTCCTTGTTGGCGCCGCCGCCAACGTCGAGGAAGTTGGCCGGGAACATGCCGTTGAGCTTGATGATGTCCATCGTCGCCATGGCGAGGCCGGCGCCGTTGACCATGCAGCCGATGTCGCCATCGAGCTTGATGTAGGCGAGGTCGTACTTCGAGGCTTCGATCTCGGCCGGGTCTTCCTCGGTCTCGTCGCGCAGGGCGAAGATGTCGGGGTGACGGGCGAGAGCGTTCGAATCGAAGCTCATCTTGGTGTCGAGGACGAGCAGCTCGCCGCCCTTCGATTCGACCAGCGGGTTGATCTCGACCATGTCGCAGTCCATCGCGATGAACGCGGTGTAGAGCTGCTTGGCGAGCTTCTGGGCCTGCTTGTTGAGGTCACCCGACAGGTTCAGCGCGAAAGCGACGGCGCGGCCGTGGTGCGCCTGGAAGCCTTCGGCCGGATCGATGGTGATCGTGGTGATCTTCTCGGGCGTGTTGTGGGCGACTTCCTCGATGTCCATGCCGCCTTCGGTCGACACGATCATGGCGACGCGGCCGGTCTTGCGGTCCACGAGCATCGACAGGTAGTATTCCTTGTCGATGTCGACGCCGTCGGTCACGTACAGACGGTTGACCTGCTTGCCTGCTTCACCGGTCTGGATGGTGACGAGGGTGTTGCCGAGCATTTCCTTGGCGAAAGCCTCGACTTCCTCGATCGACTTGGCGAGGCGCACACCGCCCTTGGCGTCGGCGGGGAGTTCCTTGAACTTGCCCTTGCCGCGGCCGCCGGCGTGGATCTGCGCCTTGACGACGTAGAGCGGTCCGGGAAGCTGCTTGGCAGCGGCGACTGCCTCTTCGACGGTGAGGGCGGCGATGCCGGCGGGAATGCCCACGCCATACTTCGCGAGGAGTTCCTTGCCCTGATATTCGTGAATGTTCATCGCTCAAATCGCTTTCTGCTGGAGGTTCCCGGGGAAGGCGCCGTAGCCATATGTTCGGCGTCCGCCTAAGCACATCCGGGCGGCCTTGAAAAGGCCCGGCGCCTGCGCAAATGCATAGCCATGGCGAAATTGATGCATGGAATTTGATATCAGTTCGCAATAGCAATTATAGAGCGAAAGATGTCCGATGATTGACCGAGACCGGCTGCAGGCCATCGTCCGCGAGGCCGGAAACATCGCTCTTGCACGCTGGCCGGGCGACGGCCACGCGCTCGAGTCCTGGGAAAAGACGCCGGGCAGTCCGGTGTGCACCGCCGATCTGGCGGTCGATTCGTTCCTGAAGAGCGAACTTGGCGCGTTGCTGCCTGCGGCAGGCTGGCTCTCCGAAGAGACGGCCGACAGCCACGCACGGCAGGACCGCGAACTGGTCTGGCTGGTCGATCCCATCGACGGCACCCGCGACTACATCCGCGGCCGCACCGGCTGGGCCATTTCGGTGGCGCTGGTGAACACCCGCCGCCCGCTGCTCGGCTATCTCTATGCACCGGTGCGCCAGCGCGACGATGGCGGCGAGTTCTGGTCCGCCGAGGCCGGCAAGGGTGCCAGTCTGAACGGACGGCGGCTCACCGCCAGCCGCCGCGAGACCCTTCCCGGCTCGCGAGTCCCGGCGCACAAGCTGGCGCCGGAGGATTCCGACCTCCGGCTGGTGGACCAGCCAAACTCGATCGCGCTGCGCATGGCCATGATAGCGGCGGACCAGGCCGATCTGCTGGCGACGCTGCGCTGGGGCTATGAATGGGACATCGCCGCTGCCGGCCTCATCGCGCGCGAAGCGGGTGCGGCGGTGACCGACGCCTTCGGCCAGCCGCTGAACTACAACAAGCACGACCCGCGCGCCTTTGGGGTGCTGGTGTCCGCCAATGGCATCCATGCGGCCGCCGTCGCACGCCTGGCGGACCGCGCTGCGCGCTTTTCCGCCTAGCGGCGCGGTCGCCCTCGGTCCGGCAGCCGAGGGCTTCACGCGCCGGCTTGCGTATCCTCCGCGTCCGGAGCGATCATCCCCTCGCCGGTCCAGCCCGGCTCCTTGTCGAGCCGCTCGAGCATGCTGCGGGCGTGATCGGCGAGGCCGCCGCCGTGCGGATTGTTCGCGACCGGGCCAAGCACCACCCGCGCGTCCTCGGTCCGGCCCAGCCGCACCAGCGCGCTGCCCAGCGTCATGCGCAGGCCAAGGTCGAAAGGCGCCAGCTGCATCGCGCGGACCAGCCCGTCGATCGCCAGCGGCGTCGGCTTCTCGCCCTGCTCCACGAAGCTGCGGTAGAAGTAGATCAGCGGCAGCGGATGGTCGTTCTCCAGCCGGTTGAGCGCGATGAACGGCGCGCGGGCGGCCTTCCAGGCGGCGGCGCGGGCCGTATCGTCGCCGTCGGCATCCTCGGCCTGGCGGAACAGCGCGTAGCCTTTCTGGACATAGGCGTTGGCCTGCGTGCGATCGCGGGCAATGGCGCCGTCGGCGGCGGCGATCGCCTCCTTGTCGTTGCCCGCATCGTACTCGCACTCGGCCAGCGCGGAGAGCACGGCGGGATCGTCCGGGTACTTCGCGGCGATCGCGCGCGCTTCCACCAGCAGGGAGGCGGCCTCCTCCTTCGAGAAGACGCCGCGCTTGGAATGGATGCGCACCGGCATCACCGCCGCCTCGCCGGCCGGGAGCGGCCGCGCCGAGACGGCGCCGATCTGCAGCATCTCCGGCTTGAGCCTGAGGGCCGACATCCGGGACCGGCCCAGATAGCGGTCGAGATCCTTCTCCAGCACGTCGAAGTCGCCGAAAGCCTCGGTCGCGGCGGCGCGCTGGCCCTTCCCTTCCGCCAGCAGCGTAAGGTAGCGGGGGAGCTGCCCTTTGCGCGCCTCGTCGAAGCTCAGGTAATGATAGAGCAGCCAGCTCTTGCCGTAGAAGGCGTCGTAGCTGCCGGGCTTGCGCTTGTCTTACTCGGTGGGGTCGAGCAGATCGGCCGCCTTCACGTCCCGCGCATAATAGAGTTCGCCCGCCCGGTGGTTGGCCGGGCGGCCCAGCCACAGGCCGCCGTCCGCCTCGAACTGGCTGGAGGCGAAGAATTCCGCGCCGCCTTCGCTGAACCAGCGCGGCATCGGCATGGAATTGGAGGCGATCAGGAAGTGATGCGCATATTCGTTCAGCAGCACCACCATCGACAGCGTGATCGGCCCGTTGCCCGCCTGGACCGCCGGGACGATCGCCAGCGAGCCGCCTGCGCGCGGCACGTAGAACCCGTTGAGATACTTGCTGCCCTCGCCATAGAGCGCGCGCACCTCCCGCTCGTTCCTGACCACGTAGACGGTGACGCGGTTCGACGGGCTCGGCTTCGCGACCGCCCGGCCGAGCACCAGCGCCATGCCGGCGTGATAGCGCTCCAGCTGCTGCGCGAAGCGGGTGATGTCCTTGTCGGTATCGTTGGCGTAGATGACGAAATGCTCGCTCGACGCCTCCAGCCAGGCCGCCTGCGCCGGCCCCGCCCACGATCCCGCTCCCAGCGCCAACGCGGCCGCCACTGCCGCCGCCATCCTCTTCAAACGCACGTCGCCCCCCGACCATGAACCCGCTCAGGCTATAGGCTTGTCGTTACGTTTCAAGTTACCAAACTGAATTGATCCGTTTCGGTCACGATATGCGCATGGGCGCATGAAGAAGGGGCCGGTGCGTCGCCGCGCCGGCCCCTTCCCCGATCCCGCTTCTTGCGGAACTGCTTACTTCGCCGCGTTGGCGTCGGCCGTCGTCACCGGGGTGATCTTGATCTCGACGCGGCGGTTGAGGGCGCGGCCTTCGGGCGTGTTGTTGTCCGCGACCGGGTAGTTCATCCCCATGCCCTGCGTCTGGATGCGCGAGGACGAGACGCCCCGGCCGATCAGATAGCGTGCCACCGAATCGGCGCGGCGCTTCGACAGGTCCATGTTGTAGGCCGCCGAACCGGTCGAATCGGTGTGACCGTAGACGTCGACCAGGCTGTTCGGATACTGGATCATCGACTGCGCTACCTTGTCCAGCGAGGCCTGGAACGACGGGCTGATGACCGTCGAATCGACCGCGAAGGTCACGTCGGGCAGGTTCACCAGGATGCCGTCGCCCTGCTGGGTGACGTCGATGCCGGAGCCGGCGGTCTGCTCCTTCAGTTCCTTGATCTGCTTGTCCATCTGGTAGCCGACGACACCACCGGCGACGCCGCCGATGCCCGCGCCGACGATGCGCGCGGTCTTGCCGCCGATGACGCTGCCCAGCAGGTAGCCGAGGCCCGCACCGCCGGCACCGCCGATCGCCGTACGCGAAACCTTGCGCTCGCCGGTGTTCGGATCGGTGACGCAGGCGGAAACCGTGACCATCGCGAGCACCGCGGCGGCCGAAGTTATCAGGCGCGATTTCTTCATCTTGAGTGTCCCTTCCTCTGGATGTGCCCTTATAGCGAGCATCTGTGTGGTAGTGAACATGAACGGCGAATGGCTCACGCGCCCTCAACCCTTATCCTGCACAAGGGTTCCCGCCCCCCGTGATATCAATCATGCGCGTTGCAAAGCGTTGCAGCGCAACACGGGTTCTTCGCGCGGCGCACAATCTCTGCTAGCGATGGGGCACTGTGACACCCTTTCCCTGGACCGACGTCCTCATCATCATCGGGCTCATTCTGCTGAATGGCCTGTTCTCGATGTCCGAACTGGCCATCGTCTCCGCGCGCACGCCGCGCCTCAAGATGTCCGCCGACAAGGGCAGCCGGGCCGCGCAGACGGCCATGGACCTCGCCGCGGACCCCGGCCGCTTCCTCTCCACGGTGCAGATCGGCATCACCCTGATCGGCATCATCGCCGGCGCCTATTCCGGCGCCAGCCTGGGCCAGCCGGTGGGCGATCGCCTTGCCGCCATGGGCGTGCCGGTGCGCTTCGCCGGGGAACTCGGCTTCGCGGTCGTCATCATGGCGACGACGTACGCCAGCGTGGTCGTCGGCGAACTCGTCCCCAAGCAGCTGGCGCTGCGCATGGCCGAGCCGGTGGCGCTCATCATGGCCCGGCCGATGAGCATCCTGGCGACGGCGATGGGCCCCTTCGTCTGGCTGCTCGACAAGTCGTCCGGCCTGATCCTGCGCCTGTTCTCCATCCGTAGCGGCGATACCGAGCGCCTCACCGCCGAGGAACTCCACATGATCTTCGCCGAGGCCACCCGCACCGGCGTGATCGAGGAGGAAGAGCGCGCGATGATGACCGGGGTGATGCGCCTCGCCGAGCGCCCGGTGCGCGAACTGATGACCCCGCGCAACCAGATCGACTGGATCGATGCCGACGCCGACGAGACCCAGCTGCGCGCCAAGATCGAGGCCTCGCCGCACTCGCTGCTGCCGGTGGTGGCCGGCGAAGGCGCGCCGGACAACGTCGTCGGCATCCTCAAGGTCAAGGAAGCGCTCGCCGCGCTCGTCGCCGGGCGCGGCGTCGAGATCCGCGCGATGATGCGCAAGGCCGAGGTGATCCCGGACCAGCTCGACGCCATGGACGCCCTGCGCAAGCTGCAGACCGCCGAAGTGGCGATGGCCGTGGTCCACGACGAATATGGTCACCTCGAAGGCGTGGTCACCCCGTCAGACGTGCTGGCGGCGCTGGCCGGCAACTTCGTCTCGCACCAGGACGAGGGCGATGAGCCGATGGTGACCGAGCGCGAGGACGGTTCGCTGCTGGTCTCGGGCGCGATGCCGGCGGATTCGCTGGCCGACCGCCTGGGCATGACCCTGCCCGACGACCGCGACTTCGCGACGCTGGCCGGCTACGTGCTCCACGTCCTGCGCAAGGTTCCGCGTGAGGGCGAGCACTTCACCGAGCAGGGCTGGCGCTTCGAGGTGGTCGACATGGACGGCCTCAAGATCGACAAGATTCTGGTCGAGCGTGTCGAGAACGAGGACGACGGCGTCAGCGGCGACGGGTGACGGCGGCGGTGTTCAGAGCATCAAGCTCTGCCCTTTAATCGTCATTGCGAGCGCAGCGAAGCAACCCAGGGCAGTCTTGAGCCGCCCTGGGTTGCTTCGCTGTGCTCGCAATGACGAAAGTTCAGAGAATTCATCGCCTCAGCACCCGCCTTTTATCCCGGCCCGTCCAGAAACGCAGGCACAAAAAAAGCCGGACTTTCGTCCGGCCTTTTTTATTCAGCAGTGCGGGAACGCTCAGGTGCCGACCGAAGTCTGCGCGTCGCGCCCGTCGCCTTCCGGCGCGGCGAGGATCGCGCGGGTCACCTGGCCCTTGGCCACGGTGTAGGTCTGCGGATCGCCCACCGTCGAGCGGATCGAGGGTTCGGACGAGCCGGCGAGACCAAGCGCCGACTTCTCGACGTCGCTGCGGGCCTGCGGGCCGCCGAACAGCGCATCGAGCGACTGCTGCTGCAGCGAATCGTCAGTGGGTCGAGGCTGGCCCTGCTTGGGCGGGCTCAGCGAGAAATCGGGCGGCACCACCAGCGGAGTCTGGCGCTGTACCGCGAATTCGTCGGGGCGTGCCCGGTTGAACAGGCTGCCACCGCTACAGGCGGACAGCATGACGGCGCCCGTGGCAACGAGGACGAGGGCACCGGTTTTCTTCATGCGCATCAATTCAAATTCTCCGGGGCGGGCTGAGCCGCTGCATCGGGCTTTTCGCGCGAAAACAGGGATCGGGCAAGGATAATCAGGACGCCGATGGTGATGGCCGCATCGGCGAGGTTGAAGATCAGGAAGGGCCGCCACCCCCCGAAATGAAGATCGGCATAGTCGATCACGTAGCCCACGGCGAACCGGTCGCGGATGTTGCCGAGCGCGCCGCCCAGCACCATCCCCAGCGCCGCGATCTCGGCCAGCTTGCGCTCGCGCAGCAGCCAGACGAACACGAAGGCGGCGATCGCCCCCGTCATCGCCACCAGCGCCCAGCGTCCTTCCGGCGAGCCTGCCGTGAACAGCCCGAGCGAGACGCCGAAGTTCTGCGTGAAGGTGAAGTTGAAGAACGGCAGGACGTAGAGCTGGTCGCCGATCCTGCTCACGCCCAGCCCGTGGACGACCCAGCTCTTGATGCCCTGGTCGATCGCGAAGACCGCCAGCGCCACCAGCAGGCCGGCAAGGCGCTTCACCCAGAGGTTCATTCGGCCGGCTCCACCACGTCGTCGCAGCGATCGCACAGCGCGCCGTCCTCGGTCACTTCCGGGAGATGGCGCCAGCAGCGGCCGCACTTGTGGTCGGAGGAGGGAGTAACGCTCACCGTATCGCCCTGCCCACGCGTGACTGTCCCGGTGATGAACAGCTCGGCGAGAAGTTCGTCGGAGAAATCTCCAGCGGGCAATACTCCGTCGCCGAGGAGAACCTGCGCCTGTAGACCTGAACCAATAACCTTCTCGCGACGCAAAGGTTCGATCTGCTCAGTCACGGTTGCGCGAGCGACGCGTAACCGCTTCCACTTACGCTCAAGATTATAGACACCATCAATGTCAGGATTTTCTCCCGGATCACGAACGTCTGGAACCTCCGGCCATTCGAGCAGGTGGACGCTGCCGCCATCCGGATAGCGCGAGGTCCAGGTCTCCTCGGCGGTGAACACGATCACCGGCGCGGCATAGCGGATCAGCGCGTGAAACAGGATGTCCAGCACGGTGCGGTAGGCGCGGCGCTTCGGGTCCGTCGGCGCGTCGCAGTAGAGGCAGTCCTTGCGGATGTCGAAGAAGAACGCCGACAAGTCCTCGTTGCAGAAATCGAGCAGCGAGCGGACGTAGGTGTTGAAATCGAAGGCATCGACCGCGTCGCGCAGCGTGGCGTCGAGCTTGCCCAGCAGCGCAAGCACGTAGCGCTCCAGTTCGGGCATCTCGGTGACGTTGTGGACACGTTCGGTGCCGTTGAAGCCATCCAGCGCGCCGAGCAGATAACGCAAGGTATTCCGCAGCTTACGGTATTGGTCGGCGACACCCTTGAGGATTTCGTCACCGATGCGGTGGTCCTCGGTGTAATCGACCGAAAGCGCCCAGAGGCGGATGATGTCGGCGCCGTTGGTCTCCATCACCTTGAGCGGGCTGATGGTGTTGCCGAGCGACTTGGACATCTTCATGCCCTTGGAATCCATGGTGAATCCATGGGTCAGCACCGCCTTGTACGGTGCATTGCCGCGCGTGGCGCAGGCTTCCAGCAGCGAGGACTGGAACCAGCCGCGATGCTGGTCCGAACCTTCAAGATAGAGATCCGCCTTCGGGCCGGTGTAGCCCTCGGGGCGCAGCAGATCGGGCCAACGTCCTGATTCCAAAACGAAAGCATGGGTCGAACCGGAATCGAACCAGACGTCGAGAATGTCGGCGACGCGCTCGTAATCCTCGGCATCGTACCCGTTGCCCAGCAGATCCTGTGCCGCCTCGTCCGACCAGCCATCGACGCCCTTTGCAAGGATCGCCGCGCGGATGCGCTCGTTAACCGCTTGATCGACAAGGTATTCGCCGGTCTTGCGGTGCACGAACAGCGTGATCGGCACGCCCCAGGCGCGCTGGCGCGAGAGCACCCAGTCAGGCCGCCCCTCGACCATCGCGCCGATGCGGTTGCGGCCCTTGTCGGGGACGAAACGGGTTTCGGCGATGGCCTGCAGCGCGGTTTCGCGCAGGGTGCCTTTCCCCTGGAATTCCATGGGCTTGTCCATCGGCACGAACCACTGCGGGGTGCAGCGGTAGATCACCTTGGCCTTGGAACGCCACGAGTGTGGGTAGGAATGATGGTAGTCCACCGAAGCCGCCAGCAGCCCGCCCGCTTCGCGAAGGTCGGAGCAGATCGGGCCATCGGGCGCGTTGAACTTCGGGTTGATGACTGAGCCTTGACCCGCCAGCCACAGCCAGTCCTCGCGGTACTTGCCGTCGGCCTCGACCACGAACTTGGGGTTGATGCCGTTGGCCTTGCACAGATCGAAGTCGTCCTCGCCATGGTCGGGCGCCATGTGGACGAGGCCGGTGCCGCTCTCGGTGGTGACGAAATCACCTGCCAGCAGCGGACGCGGCTCGGCGAAGAACCCGCCGAGCGCGTGCATCGGGTGACGCGCGATGGTACCGGCGAGGTCGGAGCCTTTGAGAACCAGCGGCTGATCGACAAGGCACAGACGCCAATAGCTTTCCGTGCCGAGCCCGGCTGCAATCATGCGCTTCGTGAACTGGTCGGCCAAGTTCGAGGCGATAAGCAGGCGTCGCCCATTATCATTGATAACCAGATACTCAATCTCAGGCCCGTAAGCCAAAGCTTGGTTCACCGGGATCGTCCACGGCGTCGTCGTCCAGATCACCGCGTAAGCGCCGACCAGTTCGGGCACCTTGGATTCAACAATCTCGAACGCCACGTCGATCTGGGTCGAGGTGATGTCCTCGTACTCCACCTCGGCTTCGGCCAGCGCGGTCTT
This sequence comes from Novosphingobium resinovorum, assembly GCF_036352595.1. Classification (GTDB taxonomy): domain Bacteria; phylum Pseudomonadota; class Alphaproteobacteria; order Sphingomonadales; family Sphingomonadaceae; genus Novosphingobium; species Novosphingobium resinovorum_B. Next base: position 84,492 of record NZ_JAZFAX010000008.1, on the reverse strand, counting down.
CTCCACCGGCGACCACATCACCGGCTTGGCGCCGCGATAGAGCATGCCGTTCTCGGCGAACTTGAGCAGTTCGCCGACGATGGTGGCCTCGGCCTGGAAGTCCATCGTCAGGTACGGGTTGTCCCAGTCGCCGTTGATGCCGAGGCGCTTGAGCTGCTCGCGCTGCACGTTCACCCAGTTCTGGGCATAGGCGCGGCATTCGGCGCGGAATTCCTCCGCCGGAACCTCGTCCTTGTTCTTCTTCTTCTTGCGGTACTCTTCCTCGACCTTCCACTCGATGGGGAGGCCGTGGCAGTCCCAGCCGGGAACGTAAGGCGCGTCCTTGCCCAGCAGGGTCTGGGTGCGGACGACCATATCCTTGAGGATGTGGTTCAGCGCGTGGCCGATGTGCATGTCGCCGTTGGCGTAAGGCGGGCCGTCATGCAGCACGAACTTGTCGCGGCCGCGGCGAGCGTCGCGGGTCTTCTCGTAAATCTTTTCCGACTGCCAGCGCGCAAGAATGCCCGGCTCCTTCTGGGGGAGTCCGGCCTTCATCGGGAAATCGGTCTTCGGCAGGAAGACGGTGCTACGATAGTCGCGCTGTTCGGTCATGATCGCGGGGCACTAGAACAAATGCGCGATCGTTGGAAGTGCGAGGATTCGGTAAGGCTCGGCGTCCCCTGCCCGCGTCACCCTGAACGCGTTTCAGGGTCCATTGTGCCGCAAGCCCGGAAGCTGGAACGGGAAACCGCGAGTGCGGCCTTGTGGAGCGACAGTCCGGCACCAACCGCCCGATGGACCCTGAAACAAGTTCAGGGTGACGGGGTGCCTGGCCGCGTCGTCAGAGGCCCGCCAGCAGTTCGCGCGCCTTCACGCAGTCCCGGTCCATCTGCTCGATCAGCGCGTCGAGCGAATCGAACTTCGCCTCGGGCCGCAGGAAATGGTGGAACGCCACCTCGATCTCCTGCCCGTAGAGGTCGCCCGCGAAGTCGAAGAAGTGCGGCTCCAGCAGTTCCTTGGGCGGGTCGAAGGTCGGGCGGATGCCGATGTTCGCCGCACCGTGGACCACGCGGCCGTCCGGCATGCGCCCGGTCACCGCATAGATGCCGTAGAACGGGCGCAGGTAATTCGCCATGTCGAGGTTGGCGGTGGGAAAGCCGATGGTGCGCCCCAGCTTGTCGCCATGCTGCACCCGGCCCCGGATCGAGAAGGGCCGCGTCAGCAGGCGTGCGGCCAGTTGACAGTCGCCGCTCTTGAGCGCCTCGCGGATGCGGCTCGACGAGACGGTGCCGCCCGCGTCGCTGACCGGACCGACGGTACGGCCTTCAAGCCCGTGCGCCGCGCCGACCTCTCGCAGCAATTGCGGATTGCCGCCCTTGGCGCGGCCGAACGTGAAATCCTCGCCGGTGACGACGCCGACCGCGCCCATGTGACGCACCAGCATCTCCTCGATCCACTGCACGGCGGGCATCGCCGCCATCGCCGAATCGAAGTGCAGCACCAGCATCGCATCCGCGCCGACGGCCGCGAACAGTTCCTGCCGCTGCTCCAGAGTCGTCAGGCGGAAGGGCTCGGCATCAGGCTTGAAGTGGCGGACGGGGTGCGGGTCGAAGGTGGCGACGATGGCCGGGCGGCCCTGCGCCTTCGCCCAGCCGATCGCCTCGCCCACCACGGCCTGATGGCCCTGGTGGAACCCGTCGAAGTTGCCCAGCGCCAGCACGGCACCGCGCAGGGATTCGGGAACGGGTTGGCGGTTGTCGAGGCGAATCATGGGCGTCTCGGCTATAGGGCGCGTGTGAGAGTCACGAAAGCATGTGCCGGTCGGGCACCGTCCGCCGCATGGGCGTCGCGCGCAATTTCAACCCACTCGGGGCCGACTTCGGGCATCACGGTATCGCCCTCGTAATCGCCCGCGATCTCGGTCAGTTCGATCCGGGCGGCGAGCGGGAGGAAGAGAGCATTGATCTCGGCCCCGCCGATCACCGCGACTTCGCCTTCTCCGGCAAGCGCCAGCGCCTCGTCCACCGAATGCGCGACTTCGGCGCCTTCCGCGCTCCAGCCGGTGTCGCGGGTCAGCACGATGTGACGGCGGCCAGGCAGCGGCGCGGGAAAGCTGTCGAAGGTCTTGCGGCCCATCACCATCGGCTTGCCCATGGTCAGCGCCTTGAACCGCTTGAGGTCCGCCGGGAGCCGCCAGGGCAGCGCGCCGTCGCGGCCGATCACGCCGTTTTCGGCGCGGGCGTAGATGAGGAAGACCTGCGGCATCATCTTTGGGGCCATCAGTCGAGGATCAGCCGCGTGACATGGCCCATCTTGCGCCCCGGACGGGCGGCGGCCTTGCCGTAGAGGTACAAGTGGTTGGCCGGGTCGGCGAGGATGGTCGGCCAGTCGTGCGCCTCGTCGCCGATGAGGTTGCGCATCTCCACGCCCTTGGCGGCAAGGCCGGTATCGCCCAGCGGCAGCCCGCAGATCGCGCGGACGTGGTTCTCGAACTGGCTGGTGACCGAACCCTCGATGGTCCAGTGGCCCGAGTTGTGGACGCGCGGGGCCATCTCGTTGAAGACGGGACCGTCCTTCGTCGCGAAGAATTCCAGCGTCAGCACGCCGACATAGTCCAGCGCATCGGCAACCCTCGTCGCGAGTTCGCGCGCGGCGGGCACCTGCTCCAGCAGGTCGGCGGGCGCGGGCACGGTGCTGAGTGCCAGGATGCCGCCCTCGTGGACGTTGTTGGCGCTGTCGAAGAAGCGCACCTCGCCGTCCGCGCCGCGGCACAGGATCACCGAGAATTCGGCAAAGAAGGTGACGAAGCCCTCGTAGATCAGCGGCGTCGCGGGCAGGTCCAGCGCGGCGCCGTCTTCGGGCGTCATGATGCGCCACTGGCCCTTGCCGTCGTAGCCGTCGCGGCGGGTCTTGAGGATGCCTGGCGCGCCGATCTCGGCGATGGCCTGTGCAAGATCCTCCGCGCTGTCCACCGGGGCGAAGGGGGCGGGGGTGCCGCCGAGGCCAGTGACGAAGCGCTTTTCGTTCAGGCGGTCCTGCGCGGTTTCGAGAGCGCGGGCGTGGGCGAGCAGCGGCGTGTCGCCCAGCGCCGCGAGCGGGCCGACGGGGACGTTCTCGAACTCGTAGGTCACCACCGCGCAGTCGGCTGCGAACTTCGCCATGGCCTCGGCATCGTCCCAGGCCGCGCACGTGAACTGCGCGCAGACGTCGGCGGCGATCGAGTCCGCCTCGGGCGCGTAGACGTGGCAGCGGTAGCCAAGCTGCGCCGCCGCCATGGCGATCATCCGCCCGAGCTGGCCGCCGCCAAGAATGCCGATGGTTTCGCCGGGAGAGATCATTACGCCTTTACGCCTGCCTTGTGCCGGTGCCCTTCGACAAGCTCAGGGTGAGCGGACTTAGTGCTGAAATTCTAAAACCCAACCCCGCTCGTGCTGAGCGTGTCGAAGCACCTCAGCCGAGCGAGAAACATCAGACCGGCTTTTCCGCCACACTCGCGGTCTGCGCCGCACGGAAGTCCTTGAGCCGTCCCGCCAGCGCCTCGTCCGAGGTGGCCAGGATCGCCGCTGCCAGCAAGCCCGCGTTTGCCGCGCCCGCCTCGCCGATCGCCAGCGTGCCGACCGGGATACCCGCAGGCATCTGCACGATCGAGAGCAGGCTGTCCTGTCCCGACAGCGCCTTGCTCTGCACCGGTACGCCGAGCACCGGAAGATGCGTCATCGCGGCGATCATGCCGGGCAGGTGGGCGGCGCCCCCCGCCCCGGCGACGATCACCTTGAAGCCTTCGCCTTCCGCGCCATGCGCGAAGTCCACCAGCCGCTCGGGCGTGCGGTGTGCCGAGACGATGCGGGCGTCATAAGCGACGCCCAGCTTGTCGAGCATCTCGACGGCCTTGATCATGGTCGGCCAGTCGGACTGGCTGCCCATGACGATTGCAACTGGTGCGGTCACCGATCAGCGCTCCGAGAGATAGTAGCGGTCGAGCACCTTGAGATCGTTGTCCAGCTCGTAGACGATCGGCTGGCCGGTCGGGATTTCCAGACCGGTGATCTCTTCGTCGGAGATGCCCGAGAGGTGCTTTTCCAGCGCGCGCAGCGAGTTGCCGTGCGCGGCGACCAGCACGGTCGAACCGGCATGGAGGTGCGGCACGATCGAGCCTTCGTAATACGGCAGGACGCGGGCGATGGTGTCCTTGAGGCTCTCGGTCATCGGCGTATCGATGCCCGCGTAGCGCGGTTCGGCCGAGAGGTCGAACTCGCTGCCCTTGTCCATGACGGGGGGCGGAATGTCGAAGCTGCGGCGCCAGACCTTGACCTGCTCGTCGCCGTGCTTGGCGGCGGTCTCGGCCTTGTCGAGGCCGGTGAGACCGCCGTAGTGACGCTCGTTCAGGCGCCAGTCCTTGGTTTCGGGGATCCACAGGATACCGGCGGCTTCGAGCGCGAAGTGCAGCGTCTTGATCGCGCGGGTCTGCAGCGAGGTGAAGGCGACGTCGGGCAGCAGGCCCTTGTCCTTGAGCAGCGCACCGGCAGCGCGGGCCTCGGCCTCGCCCTTTTCGGTGACGTCGACGTCCCACCAGCCGGTGAAGCGGTTTTCAAGGTTCCACTGGCTCTGGCCGTGGCGAAGCAGGATCAGGCGAGGCAATGTAGGCTCCCTATACTGTCAAGGACCGACGCGGTCTTGCCGCAGCCCCTAGCTTTCCGGTGGCGATTTGGCCAGTGGCGGTTTGCTGTCGGGCGATTCGCCGTCATCAACCGCTTCGCCAAGCGCGGATACGGCACGAGCCTGCGCCTTGCGGCGACGCAGGTTCTCGCGCAGCTTGGCGGCGAGACGCTCTTCCTTCGTGGGTTTCCGAGGCGATTGCGGCGCGTTCATCGCCCGCTGCATTGCCGCTCCGAAAAAGAAAGCACAAGAGGCGCTTGACAATCGAACGCCGCGCGGACAATAGCGCCCCCCTGTCCCGGGGGCTTCGTAGCCCGCCTGGCAGACGCCCCGGATACCGGGGTCTGGAATATGTGCTGCTGTAGCTCAGTGGTAGAGCGCGTCATTGGTAATGACGAGGTCGGGAGTTCAATCCTCCCTAGCAGCACCATTCCCCTTCTCTTCATGCACATCGACGAACAATTCCGGCTGGCCCGGCGGGTGCCTGTGTGCAGTCCGCCCAGCAACGATTGCTGCGTCGCAGCGAATGTCATCGAACTGTCTTCGCTTCATCACAGGAGCGTCATGGAACACGCCTAGGGGCGGCCCCTGAGGACACACAACGTCTTAACAGGGATCCACTCCAGCCATGAATCGTTCGCTCCAGCTCGTCGCCGGGTTGCTCGCCACGGCCTCGTTCGCCACCATCGCTCATGCTGGCGAAGTCGCCGGCCACGTCAACGACTCCACCGGCACCCGCGCGCTGCAGTCGGCGACCGTGCGCATCGTCGAACTGAACCGCCAGGTCGAGACCGACCGTGCCGGTTCCTACGTCTTCGGTGACGTTCCCGCCGGTACCTACACGCTCGAAGCCCGCTACGTCGGCGCGGAAGTGACGACAAAGAGCGTCACCGTGCCCGCCACCGGCCGCATCGACGGCAGCTTCGACCTGCCCGCGATCGGCGGCGGCGACATCCTCGTCACCGGCATGACCGCGAACATGACCAGCGCCCTGTCCCGCCAGAAGGCCGCGGACGGTGTGGAATCGGTCCTGACCCGTGACGCCGTCGGCCAGTTCCCCGACCAGAACGTGGCGGAATCGCTGCGCCGCCTGCCCGGCGTCAACATCCTCAACGACCAGGGCGAAGGCCGCTTCGTGGCCGTGCGCGGCCTCGATCCGAACCTCAACTCGACCTCGCTCAACGGCGTGCGCGTCCCCGCACCCGAATCCGACGTGCGCCAGGTCGCGCTCGACGTGATCTCGGCCGACACGATCGAATCGATCGAGGTCAAGAAGAGCTTCACCCCCGACATGGACGGCGACTTCGTCGGCGCCTCGATCGAGATCAACACCACCAGCGCCTTCGATTCGAAGAAGAACCGCTACAACGTCAGCGCCGAGGGCAGCTGGAACGACTATTCGGGCAAGGTGACCCCGAAGGGCTCGTTCGACTTCACCCAGAAGCTGGGCGAGGATTTCGGCGTCGCCGGATCGGTCAGCTACTACAAGCGCAAGTTCGAGACCGACAACGTCGAGATGTCGGACTGGACCGAGAACGACAACGGCGCGGTCTACGGCGAAACCCTGGAATACCGCGACTACGACGTCGAGCGCACCCGCATCAACGCGGCGCTCTCGTTCGACTGGCGCGTTTCGGACACGACCAAGGCCTACGTGCGCGGCAACTGGTCGCAGTTTGACGACCACGAATATCGCCGCCGCACCACCTTCGACTTCGGCGACTTCGGCGATACCGCGACGGCCTCCGGCTCGACCGTCTCGTTCGACACCGGCGCGCTTGAAGACGGCGACAAGCTGACCGTCGAGCGCGACCTCAAGGACCGCTTCGAACGCCAGCGCATCCGCACCGTCACGCTCGGCAGCGACACCGACACCGGCACCTGGAAGTTCAACTGGCAGGCGAGCTACGCCAAGTCGACGGAGAAGGAGACCTTCTCGCTCGACCCGATGGCCTTCGCCGCCGACTTCGAGAACGATTCGGGCGCTTCGGTGACCGTGGACAGCGGCAACAAGTACTTCCCGACGTACTCGGCCACCGGCATCGACAACGCCAGCGACTACAAGTTCGACAAGCTGGAACTGACCACCCTGTCCGACAGCCAGGACGAGGAATGGGCGGCCAAGGCCGACCTCGCCCGCACTTTCGCGGGCGAAAACGGCGACTTCACCATCCAGGGCGGTGCCAAGGCGCGCTGGCGCACCAAGTCCTACAACTTCAACTACAGCAAGTTCGACGGCTATGACGGCGACTTCACCCTCGCCGACGTGCTGGGCTCGCAGACCTACCGCCTGCTGAACATGGGCCCGGTCGCGAACAAGAGCGGTTCGGCCGACTTCTACCTCGCCAACAGCGGCAACTTCGAGCTGAACGACGAGGATAGCCTGCTCGACAGTTCGACCAGCGACTACAAGGTCAAGGAAGACGTCACCGCCGCCTACCTGCTCGGCCGCTGGGACTCCTCCACGCTGCGTGTGATCGGCGGCGTGCGCATGGAACGCACCCACAACGAGATGAACGGTAACCTCGTCGTCAGCTCTGAAAACGACGATGGCGACACCGTCATCGACGTCTCGCCGGTCACTTACAAGCGCAACTACACCAACTGGCTTCCCAGCCTGACAGTGCGCTACAGCCCGCAGCAGAACCTTGTCGCGCGCTTCGCGGGCTACAAGACGGTCGTACGCCCGAACCTTGGTGACATGGCCCCCAGCTACACCATCAACGAGGACGGCGAGGCCGAGTTCGGCAACCCCGCGCTCAAGCCCTACCAGTCGTGGAACTTCGACGCGGGCTTCGAATACTACTTCGCCAAAAACGGCGCCCTGACGTTCGGTGCGTTCTACAAGTCGATCAAGGACTACATCTACAGCCAGACCTCGACCGCCAGCGGCACCTTCAACGGCGTCGAGTACACCGAACTCCAGCAGTCGGTGAACGGTGACAAGGCCGACGTCGCCGGCATCGAGCTTGGCTATAGCCAGGCCTTCACCATGCTGCCGGCGCCGTTCGACGGCCTGCTCACGCAGATCAACTACACCTACACCTACGCCCGCGGCTCGGTGTTCTACGAGAACGACGAGGGTGACCAGATCGCCCGCCGCATCAACCTGCCCAAGTCGTCGAAGAACACCTTCAACGTCGTGCTCGGCTACGAGAAGGGCCCGATCAGCCTGCGCGCCGCCGGTACCTTCCGCGACAAGTACCTCGACGAGGTGGGCGATTCCGTCGACCAGGACCGCATCGTCAACCAGCACTTCCAGCTGGACCTCTCGGCCAAGTACAAGGTCACCGAGAACATCCGCCTGTTCGCCGACTGGGTGAACGTGAACAACGCCAAGTACTACGCCTACCAGAACTACGCGGGCGCCAAGCGTCTCCTCCAGTACGAGGAATACGGCTCGACCGTGAAGTTCGGCGCGCGGGTGAGCTTCTGATGAAGCGCGCCCTCACGACCAGCCTCGCCGGGTTCGTGAAGCCGGGGTCGGGAGCATTGCTCCCGGCCCTCCTGCTTTCCGCCTGCGCGACGACGGGGACCGCCCCGGCCGCCCCCCGTCCCCACTATCCCGCCATCGACATTCCCGCCGAGGGCGAGACCACGCCGGTCGGCACAGGCAATGCCGATGCGGCAGACGATCCGGCGATCTGGCGCAATGCGGCGAACCCCGCCGCCAGCCTGATCCTGGGCACTGACAAGAAGGCGGGGCTCTACGTCTACGGCCTCGACGGCGCGGTGAAGGATTTCTCGCCCGCCGGCGCGCTCAACAACACCGACCTGCGCGAAGTGCGCATGGCCGATGGCGCGACCCGCATCCTCGTGGGCGCCAGCGACCGCACTGACCGGGCCGAACCGCGCATCGCCCTGTTCACGCTCGACGGCGCCACCGGCAAGCTCTCGGTGCTCGGCGCCGAGACGTTCCTGCCAGCGGGGCACGCTCCCGCCGAGGCTTATGGCTTCTGCATGGGCGCACCGTTGGCGGCAGGCGAACTCGCCCGCGCCTATGTCGTGCTCAAGGACGGCACTGTCGCAGAAAGCCGCCTCGTCGAGAAGGCCGGCAAGGTCGCGGCCGAGCACTTGCGCAATGTGAAGTTCGCGACCCAGTCCGAAGGCTGCGTCGTCGATGACGCGACGAAGACGCTCTACTTTGCCGAGGAGGACGTGGCGATCTGGAAGGTGCCGCTTGCCGCACCGGCGCTCGCCGCCAGTTCCTTCGCCCGCGTGGGCGAGGCCGATGGCCTGGTCGATGATATCGAGGGCCTCGCCGTGGCGCATGGTGCCGGCGGCCGCTCCTGGCTGGTCGCATCGAGCCAGGGCGACAATGCCTATGCGCTGTTCGACCTTTCGACGGGCAAGGCCGCAGGCCGTTTCCGCATCAACGGCGGCGCGATCGGCGGCACCAGCGACACCGACGGCATCGAGGTCATTCTCGGCGATTTCGGACCGCAGTACCCCGAGGGCCTGTTCATGGCGCAGGACGGCGACAACGCCCCCAAGGCGCAGAACTTCAAGCTGTTGTCCTGGCGCTCGATCCGCACCGCGCTGGGAATCGACTGATCCGTCCCATGGCCGTCCGCCCTGCCGCATCCTCCTCCCTGCCGCGTCTCTGTACGTCTGGCGGGAGATGCGGTAGGACGGCGACCATGGTGAGGGACCGGAATACCATGAAACGGCTGCATACCCCGGGCGCGATTCTCGCGGTTATCGGCCTTGCCCTGCCGTCTGCGGCATTCGCCGATGTGATGCAGGTCGGCGCGTCCGGCGCCGAATGGGTCGCCGGCGGCCCGGCCGCCCTGCCCCTCCCTTCCAGCATCGCGAAGATGGACCCGGCCTCCGGCGTCGGCTTCGTCGGCAGCACCCTCCCCGGTGCGCCCGAGGAGGTCGAGGCCACGCCGCTGGAAGTCGATTCGAAGCTCCACCCGCAGTCGATCACCGAAGCCCTCGACGCCGCCGGGCCGACCCGCTGGCGCGAACACGTAGCGCAACTCGCCGCCAAGTACGACATCAGCCCGACACTCCTCGAAGCGGTGGTCTGGCAGGAAAGTCGTTGGAACGAGCTGGCGATCTCGCCGGTCGGCGCGCGCGGCCTTGCGCAGCTGATGCCCGGCACCGCCGCGCAGATGGGCGTCAAGCCCGATGATCCGATGGCCAACCTCGAAGGCGGCGCGCGCTACCTGCGCATGCAGCTCGACGCCTTCGGCGGCAATATCGAGAAGGCGCTGGCCGCCTACAACGCCGGCCCCGCCCGCGTGACCCGAGCCGGCGGCGTGCCCGACATCCGCGAAACAAAGGCCTACGTCGCCGCGATCATGGCGCGGCTGACCGCCCCGGTCCGCCAATAGCAAAACCAAATTCCTCCCCGAGCTTTGCTCGGGGAGGTGGCAGCCCGTCAGGGCTGACGGAGGGGAAGTGTTCGAACTCACCCCCTCCACCACCGCCTATGGCGGCGGTCCCCCTCCCCGAGACAAGCCCAGGGAGGAATTGCGATTTCAGCCCAGCAGCTTCTGCGCGATCGCCCGCACTTCGGCCGCCATGTCCGGACGATCGAGCGCGATCGCCAGCGTCGCTTCCACGAAGCCGATCTTCGAACCGCAGTCGAACCGGCGGCCGGCGAACGTCACGGCATGGAACGGCTGCTCGCCGATCAGCTTGGCCATCGAGTCGGTCAGCTGGATCTCGCCACCCGCACCCTTGCCCTGGGTTTCGAGCAGGCCCATCACCTCCGGCTGGAGGATGTAGCGGCCCGAAACGATCTTGTTCGAAGGTGCATCCTCGACCTTGGGCTTTTCGACCAAGCCCTTAACCTCGGTCAGCGCGCCGTTCGAGGCGCCCGGGGCGATCACGCCGTAGCTGGAGACTTCCTCCATCGGCACTTCCAGCACCGAGACGAGGTTGCCGCCCACTTCGTTGTAGGCCTCGACCATCTGCTTCATGCAGCCGGGCGAGCCGTACATCAGTTCGTCCGGCAGGAAGATCGCGAAAGGCTCGTCACCGATCACCGCGCGCGCGCACCACACCGCGTGGCCAAGGCCCAGCGGCACCTGCTGGCGCACGGTGACGAGGTTGCCCGGCTGGATACGGGTCGGCTCCAGCGGATCGAGCGACTTGCCGCGCCCGGTCATCGTCGCTTCCAGTTCGTAGGCGGTGTCGAAATGCTCGACGATGGCGGTCTTGCCGCGGCCGGTGACGAAGACGAACTCCTCGATCCCCGCCTCGCGCGCCTCGTCGACGGCATACTGGATCAGCGGGCGGTCGACGACCGGAAGAAGCTCCTTGGGAATAGCCTTGGTGGCAGGGAGGAAGCGGGTGCCGAGACCGGCGACGGGGAACACGGCCTTGCGGACCGGTTTACGGAATTTCGAGTCACTCATGGGTCTGGTAGATGCCTCGCTCATGTTGCAGCGCGGTTAAAGCGCTTAAACGCCATATGCGCAACAAGCCCATGTTAACGTTACTGAACCATTAAGCCGCCAAAACGGACCACACGTCGCGCGATTGCGCCCCCACCATGTCGTGCCCCGTTGCTCCCGATGCGTTTGGCGCTAAAGCGGGAAACATGGACAAGATCATCATCGAAGGCGGCAAGCGCCTCTCCGGCACCATCCCCGTCTCCGGCGCCAAGAACGCCGCGCTCACGCTGCTGCCCTGCGCGCTGCTGACCGAAGAACCGCTGACGCTGCGCAACCTGCCGCGCCTGGCGGACATCGACGGGTTCCAGCACCTGATGAACCAGTTCGGCGTCTCCACCGCGATCGCGGGCAGCCGTCCGGAAGACTTCGGCCGCGTCATGACCCTGCAGGGCACGCGCATCACCAGTTCGGTCGCGCCTTACGACCTCGTGCGCAAGATGCGCGCCTCGATCCTCGTCCTTGGGCCCATGCTGGCGCGCATGGGCGAGGCGACCGTCTCGCTGCCCGGCGGCTGCGCCATCGGCAACCGCCCGATCGACCTGCACCTCAAGGTCATGGAAGCGCTGGGCGCGACGATCGAACTGGCCGCCGGTTACGTGCGCGCCATCGCCCCTGACGGCGGCCTGCCGGGCGGGCGCTATTCCTTCCCGGTCGTTTCCGTGGGCGCCACCGAGAACGCGCTGATGACCGCCGTGCTGTGCAAGGGCAAGTCCACCCTCCACAACGCCGCGCGCGAGCCGGAGATCGTCGATCTGTGCAACCTCCTCGTCGCGATGGGCGCGCAGATCGAGGGTATCGGCACCAGCGACCTCACCATCCACGGCGTCGATCGCCTGCACGGCGCGACCTACATGGTCATGCCCGACCGCATCGAGGCGGGCTCCTACGCCTGCGCCGCCGCCATCACCGGCGGTGAAGTCACCCTCAAGGGTGCCCGGATCGAGGAGATGGAGGCCACCGTCCAGGCCCTGCGCGACGCCGGCGTCCACGTCGAGCCGCGCGCCGACGGCCTCTACGTCGCCTCGGACGGCAAGCTGCGGCCGGTGACGCTTTCGACCGCCCCCTACCCCGGTTTCGCCACCGACATGCAAGCGCAGCTGATGGCCCTGCTGTGCATGGCCGAAGGCTCCAGCGTACTGACCGAGACGATCTTCGAGAACCGCTACATGCACGTTCCCGAACTCAACCGCATGGGCGCCCGGATCGAGACCAAGGGCCGCACCGCGATCGTCCACGGCGTTTCCGGCCTCACCGGCGCCGATGTCATGGCGACCGACCTGCGCGCCTCGATGAGCCTCGTGATCGCCGGCCTCGCCGCCAAGGGCCAGACCCAGGTGCACCGCCTCTACCACCTCGATCGCGGCTACGAGCGGCTCGAGGAGAAGCTGGCACTGGTCGGCGCGCAGATCGAACGCGTCGGCGGGGATTGACGAAGCCCGGCGGAAACAACTGCGGCCCATGGCGCGTTGCCCCCTCGAACTGCCGAGAGGAGAAACGGACATGGGCCTCATCAAATTGGCGGCCGCCGGCGCGGTCGGCTACGCCCTCTACAAATACGCCACGGACAAGAAGCAGGAAGCCGAATTCGCCGGCATCCGCGGTTCCGGCCCCGACCACATGCAGACCCCGCCCAAGAGCTGGGACAAGACCGACGAAGCGATCGACGAAAGCTTCCCCGCGAGCGATCCGCCCTCGACGTACTGAAACCGGAATCGGAGCGACCATCACGGGGCGGGAGAGCGCAGGCTTTCCCGCCTCTTTTCGCATTCGTCTTCGGTCCGTCGCAAATCCCTCGTACCGGCGCATGGGGCTGGAACGAATCCTTCGTCCAACCCGTTGAAAAGCATGCCGGAGCGCCGGGAGGGCCGCCCCGGGGACGGGAACAGAACGATGGCGATCCACTTTGTCGCGGACCTGCATTTCAACACCGAGGCCGCGCGCGCCGACGGCTTTTCCGACAGCAAGGACAGGATTCGCCGCATCTGCGAGGCATGGCATGCACGCGTGGCCGAAGACGACGCGGTGTGGATACTCGGCAACGTCGGCAATCCCGTACATCTCGGCGGCTTGCCGGGGCGCAAGCACCTCGTGCGCGCGGTCGCCGACCCGCAGGCGTGGAACTGCCTGGCGACGGGCCGCTACGCCAGCGTCGCCGACATGGCGTGGCTCGAAACACCCCATGGCGGGCTTCACCTCGTGAGCGATCCGGCCACCGCCGGCGAAACCGAAGACCTCGTCCTCCACGGACTTGCGGCGGGAGACTGGCGCCGCCCCGGCTTCGTGTGCGTTGCTGCCCGCCATGCCGGCTGGGGACCGGTCAGCCTCGACGAGATCGTCCGGCAGGCCTTCGGGCTCCAGATCGACAGGGCCGCCGCCTGACCCTCATCCTGGCCGTCATTCCAGCGCCGAGGTCGCCAGCCACACCCTGACCGCGCCGGCAAGGCCCGGCGGGGTATCCGCATCCAGTCGCTCGGCATCGATCCGCGCCACCAGTGCGTTGACCGGAATCGCCTCACGCGCGGCCGCACGCTTGAGCAGTTCCCAGAACACCGGCTCAAGGCTGATCGACGTCTTGTGCCCCGCGATCTCGATCGAGCGCTTGACCGGCGGGTGATAGGGCGTGGTCATTACTCCAGCCTAGCCGCCCTCGCCCGCTCCCGAAACCCCGCAAATCCGTCACTCTCCATTGCCCGATACCTATCAATGAGAAGGTATCTTGCCTCGACCTGTATTTATCGTCGCAAGGTATCTTGCAACACACAGTAGCTTGCAATACATGATGGGCATCCGCAGGAGATGATTCGATGTCCGAAATCGAGATCCAGTTGAAGAAAGGGGTGCTCGGGCTCTGCGTCCTCGCGCTGCTTTCGCGGGGAGATAGCTACGCCTACGAGATCGCGAGCCGCATGGCCGACGCGGTCGATATGGGCGAAGGCACGATCTACCCGCTGATGCGCCGCATGCAGTCGGAGGGTCTGGTGAAGACCTATCTGGAGGAATCGCCCTCCGGCCCGCCCCGCAAGTACTACACCCTCACCGAAACCGGCCACGCGCGGCTTGCCGAACAGGTCGGCGAATGGCGCGGCTTCACCGCCGCCGTCGATACGCTGATCGACGGGGCCGCTACTTCCCCCGAAACCGCAGTCCAGGAAGGCCCTTTAGACGCAGGAGAGCCCAGCCATGAAGCGTAGTGATTTCATCAAGCGCCTGAAGGCGGGCCTCAAGGGCATGCCGCAGGATGCCATCGACGACATCGTCGCCGACTACGAAGAGCACTTCGAAGCCGGCCTTGCCGAAGGCCGCAGCGAGGAGGAAGTCGCCGAAGCCCTCGGCAACCCCGCCCGCCTCGCCCGCGAACTGCGGTTCGAGACCGGCTTTCGCAACTGGAAGAGCGACCGCACGCCCTCCTCTGCCTGGAGCGCGATCCTGGCCTTCATGGGCCTTGCCACGATCGACATCCTGATCCTGCTGCCCATCGTGCTCCCCGTGCTCGGCGTGGTCTTCGGGCTGTTCGTGGCAGTGGTCGCGTGCTTCATCGGCGGCGGCTTCATGCTGATCGCGGGGCCCTTCAGCGGCTTCCCGGGGGGCCCGCTGATCGCGATCCTGCTGGGGCTTGGCACCATGAGCGCCGCAGTCGGGGTCGGCGCCCTGCTCACCATCGTGGGCATCGGCCTGGTCAACGCCCTCATGTGGTTCGGCCGCCTGCACTACCGCGTGCTCGAACCCGCCATCCATCCCGAAGACTGACGACGACAAGGAGGACCAAGTGATGCTCAGGAAACTGCTCATCGTATTCGCCAGCGGCCTGATCCTGTCGATCGCCGCATTCTCGCTCGCCTGGACTTTTGGCGGCGACAAGATGAAACAGGAATTCGCGACCAAGGGCTGGTACTTCGACGACGGCGATGGCTCGCACCACGACCGGGGGCCCCGCAAGACCCGCGTGTTCGCCATCCAGTCGGGCAGCCAGCTCGCCATGGACGTACCGGTGGACCTCGAATTCACCCGTGGCGACAAGCCCGAGATGACGGTCGAAGGCCCCGCCGACGTGATCGACCGCGTGGTCTGGGAAAACGGCCGCCTCTCGATCAGGGGCAGCGCCCGGATCCATCGCGGCCTCAAGGTGCGCATCACCGCGCCGGAGATCGCCGGGCTCGACCTCGATGCACCCGGCGACGTGGACCTGCACGGCCTCGACCAGGAATCGCTGCGCATCAACGCGCGCGGGGCCATCGACCTCGACGCCTCGGGCAAGGTCAACCGCATGTTCGTGACCTCGGACGGGGCGGGCGACATCGACCTCGGCAAAGTCCAGGGACAGGACGCCACGGTCCGCATCAACGGCGTCGGCGACATCACCATCGGTGCGACCGGCGTGGTGGACGTGGAGATCAACGGCGCGGGCAACGTCACCCTGGTCCGCAAGCCCGCCACCCTGCGCAGCCGCATGAACGGCATTGGCGATATCGACCACGACTACTGACGTTCCACGTGGAACATGAAGGCACCTGAACTCGGATGGGCCCACATCGTCTCCGGACGGTGTGGGCCTTGTCTTGCCCTATGTCGCCCTCCCCATCTCGTCATTGCGAGCGTAGCGAAGCAATCCCACACCGCGCGAGGTGCTGGATTGCTTCGCTACGCTCGCAATGACGAAAAAGGGAAGGAATTCAGGCTGCGGCGCGGCGCAGGCGGTCGTTGATGGCGGTGCCGATGTCGCTCTCGGGGATCGGCGCGATCGCGATGCGCGGCTGCGGCGCCCCTGCCCCGGCATGCAGCAGCGCGTAGAGCCGCGCGGCGGCCTCGGCCAGATCACCGCTCGCCGACAGCGAACTGTGCCCGGCAACCGGCCCGAAGCCGATGTGGAATTCGTCCGCCGCGGCATCGGTCGCATCCAGCCGGACCGGCTTGCCCGGCGCATAATGGCTGGCCAGTTGCCCCGGCGCCTCGATGTCCTGCGAGACGACGGGATCGCTCGGCACGCCCAGCACCGCCGCGATCCGCGCCTCCGTGATCGGCCCCGGTCGCAGCATCTGCCAGCGACCGTCCCCGCGCAGGGCGACGATGGTGGATTCCAGACCGGCCTCGCAAGCCCCACCGTCGATCACCGCATCGACCCCGCCGCCCAGCGACGTCACCACATGCGCGGCCTCGGTAGGGCTGACCCCGCCGCTGCGGTTCGCCGAGGGCGCCGCCAGCGGCAGCCCTGTCGCGGCGATCACCGCGCGCATGACCGGATGGGCCGGGCAGCGCAGCGCCAGTGTCGGCAGCCCGGCCGTGACGGCGGCCGCGATCGGGGCGCCCTCACGCAGGGGCAGAACCATCGTCAAGGCACCGGGCCAGAACGCCTCGGCCAGCGAGAGCGCGCGCGCATCGAACTGCGCCAGCGCTTGCCCCGATGCCAGGTCGGCAACATGGACGATCAACGGATTGAAGCTCGGCCGCCCCTTCGCGCGGTAGATCGCCGCCACGGATCCGTCCCGGTCGGCGCGCGCGGCGAGGCCGTAGACCGTCTCGGTCGGCACCGCGACCAGCCCGCCCTCGCGCAACCGGCGCGCGGCATCGGCGATCCCCTCGGGACCGTCATCGAGAAGGACGGGTTGGCTGGCGTGCTCCATGCCTCGCCGCTATAGACCCCCGGCGACGAAAGCCAAGGACATGCACGCGATGACATATGCCTCCTCCGCCAGCACGACCGATCGGGATACGGACCAGTTCGGCGTTCTGGTGCGGATCGCCGAAGCGCTCGAACGGCTCGCTCCGCAGCCTGCGCCCCGAACCGACTGGCTGGCCTTCCCCGCTTATGTCTGGACCGGCACGGCGGCCCGCGCCGTGGAGCGGCTCGACGCCCCCGCCCTTCCCCTGCTGCGCGGCATCGACAGCCAGAAGGAGCGCGTGGTCGCCAACGTCGAGCGTCTCGCCGCCGGTCATGCCGCGCATGACATGCTGCTGTGGGGCTCGCGCGGGATGGGCAAGTCGGCCCTGCTGCGCGCGGCCGTGCGCACCGCCGACGCCGCCCATCCCGGGCGCATCGCGCTGGTGCAGGTGGCGCAGGAGGCCCTCTCGGGCGTGAGCGACCTGTTCGCGGCGCTGGGCAAGGTCGATCGCAGCTTCCTCGTCTTCATCGACGACCTCGGCTTCGAGGAAGGCGACGGTGCCGGGCCGCGCATCCTGCGATCCTGGCTGGAAGGCGGCGTCGAGGCGCGCCCGGCGAACGTGCGCCTTGCAGTGACGTCCAACCGCCGCGCCATCGTCGGCCGCTCGATGTCGGAACAGGACGATCCGATCAACACCCGCGATCTGGTCGACGAGAAGCTGGCGCTGGCGGATCGCTTCGGCCTCTCGATCGGCTTCCACAACTGCGATCAGGATTCCTACCTGGCGATCATCGGTGGCTATGCGCAGGATTTCGCGCTGGAGTGGGAGCCTGCCGACGCGCTGGAATGGTCCCGCCGACGCGGCGCCCGCTCGGGCCGCGTGGCCTGGCAATATGTCAACGAACTGGCCGGACGCGCCGGCAAGACGATCTGATCCCTCGTTCGTTACCGCGAGCGAAGGCGAAGCAACGCTCGCGGTGACGAGAATTACGGCAGCAGCTTGTCGTCTTCCTTGCGGAAACCGCCGAGCATCTTCGCCGCTTCCTCGGGCGAGGTCGGATCCTTGATGTCCTCGCGCGGCTTCATGTGCTCGGTGACGACGGGCTTGATCGCCGGCGAAGGCTGGGCACCTGGAGAGATCACGCGCCAGATGATGCCGGCGGTATCGTCGCTGACCAGCAGCGCGCCGCCCTTGTCCCACGCCACCCAGGTCGGGCGGCCGCGGGTATCGCCATTGTCCTTGAGGAACCCGCTCAGCACCGGCTGCGGCTTCACGTCCTTCGGATTGCCGTTGGCGTCGAAAGGCACGAAGACCACGTCGTAGCCCGCCGCCGGACGGCGATTCCACGAACCGTGCCGCGCGATGAAGACGCCGTTCTCGTAACCCTTGCCCATGCGGTTGCCGCCATTGGCGAAGGTCAGCCCCAGCACCGCCGCATGCGCGCCCATGGCGTACTCGGGCTTGCGGGTATATTCGATCATGTACGTCTGCATCGGCCACTGGACGCGGTCGTCGAACACGTTCTTCCAGTAGACCCACGGCCAGCCGTACTGCGCGCCCACCGGAACGTTGGTGAGATAGTCCGGCACCAGGTCCGGCCCAAGCATGTCGCGCTCCTGCACGGTCGCCCACATCTCGCCGGTGGAAGGATTCCAGCCCAGCCCGTTGGGATTGCGCATGCCGACCGCGAACTGGCGGCGGCGCGCGGTCGCCACATCGACCTCCCAGATCATCGCGCGGCCGGTCTCGGCCTCCATGCCGTCGTCGGCGATGTTGCTGGCCGAGCCGACCGCCACATAGAGATGCTTGCCGTCCTCGCTCAGCAGCAGGTTGCGCATCCAGTGGTTTCCGGCTGCCGGCAGGTCGATCATCGTGCGCAGCGGCTTGCCTTCCAGCTTGGTCTGGCCGGGCGTGAAGGCGAATTCCAGCACCTTGTCGTGATCGGCGATGTAGAGCTTGCCTTCGCGGTAGGCCATGCCGGAGGGCGAGGCCATGTCGGCGGTGCGCAGCGTGGTCTTCAGTTCCGCCTTGCCGTCGCCATCGGCATCGCGCAGCAGGACGATGCGATCGGGAGAAGCCTCGCCCGCCCCCACCCGGCTCATCATCAGGCCCATGACCATGCCGGTCAGCCCCTTGGGCTTGTTGCCGGCGGGGGCATTGGTTTCCGCCACCAGCACATCGCCGTTCGGCAGCGTGAGCATCGTGCGCGGATGGTCGAGCCCTTCGGCGAAGCGCGCCACCGTCAGCCCGCTGGCGGCCTTGGGCGCTTCTCCTGCGGCCCAGCCCACCGGCTTGGCCAGCTTGATGCTGGGGATCCACTGCGGGCTCGGCTCGACCAACTGCGGGTTCTTGCCAGTGGTCGCATCGCCCGGCAGGTCCGAGGTATTGGCGTGCAAGCCCCAGTAGACGTACCCGGCGGCGGCCAGGACGATCACGGCGGAAGCGATGGCGGTCTTCTTGACGATCGGATTCATGCGCAAGGAGATAGGCCGCCTCCGGCTGGCCGACAACAGCGAGTTGCGCTGAAGGTACGTTTGCAAATTCGCAACGTGCGAATTTTGCGGCACCGGCCCACTCCCCCGCCCGGCCACCCATAGGGTACCATTGTTGGGTGGCCGGGCGGGGGAGTGGGCCGGTGCCGCCTCAAAATGCCCCATTGGGCATTTTGCAAACAGCCGCTAAAGCCCGCATCATGTACGACTTTGCCGCCGACGCCGCCCTGCCCAAGCTGGAACTCTACGCCGAACTCGCCCGCGCCGCCGAGGCGCTGGTCGTGGGGGAGCCTGACGGCATCGCCAACATGGCCAACCTTGCCGCCGTGATCTGGCAGTTCCTGCCGGATCTCAACTGGGCCGGCTTCTACCGCATGGTCGATGGCGAACTGGTGCTCGGGCCGTTCGTCGGCAAGCCGGCCTGCATCCGCATCCCGCTCGGCAAGGGTGTATGCGGTACGGCAGCCGCCACCGGAGAGACCCAGGTTGTCGCCGATGTCCACGCCTTCCCCGGCCACATCGCCTGCGACGCGGCGAGTCGTTCGGAACTGGTGGTGCCGGTCCTGCGCGACGGGCAGGTGATCGCCGTCATCGATCTCGACAGCCCCACCGCCGGCCGCTTCGACGAAGAGGATGCCGCCGGCGTTCAGAAGCTGGCCGATATCGCCGCCCGCGCGATCTGAAACCATCCTTCGTTACGCTCGCGGGTGACGATTGGAAGGGGAGATCGCTCCGATCTTATGCGCACCAAAACGGGACATCGATCGGAGAGGCCAAGTAACTCGCTTGGTTTTCTGCGGATCACGATGCTAAATTTCGCGTTAACTGACGGGGCTGCCTTTTGCCCTGACATTCTCG
Source organism: Novosphingobium resinovorum (assembly GCF_036352595.1). Taxonomy (GTDB): domain Bacteria; phylum Pseudomonadota; class Alphaproteobacteria; order Sphingomonadales; family Sphingomonadaceae; genus Novosphingobium; species Novosphingobium resinovorum_B. The sequence continues at coordinate 64,502 of NZ_JAZFAX010000008.1, read as the reverse complement.
CGAAAGGATGCCCCGATGCGCTTTCCCCTCCGTGCCGCCTGTCTTGCGACGCTGGCTTTCGCCGCCGCTCCGGCCTTCGCGCATGATGGCCCGCCCGATCCGCGCGGCGAAGCGCCCTACCCCGGTGCCTACGATCGGGGTTACGACAGGCCCGGTTACGATGGGCCCGACGCCCGCGAAGCCTGGCTGGCGGATTGCCGCCAGCGTGTGTCGCAGCGCGATTCCGGTGTGGGCGGCGCGCTGATCGGCGGAGCCGTGGGCGGTCTTGCCGGAAACCGCATTGCCGGGCGTGGCAACCGCACGGTCGGCACTTTGGCAGGTGCGGCGGTGGGCGCGGTCGCCGGCGCCGCGATCGACAAGGCCGAGGATCGCGGCCGCGACCGTGACGAGTGCGAGGCCTATTTCGACGATTACCAGGCCCGCTACAGCCGGGGCGGCGGCTATCCGGGTTATGGCGGTTATGGCGCACCCGGCTATGCGCCAGCCTATTACTACCCCGCGCAGCAGGGATGCTGCAATCAGCCGGTCATGGGGCAGCCGATGATGATGGTCCCGGCCGTGCAGGCGCAGCCGCACTGCACCGAGACCGTCGAATACGTCTACGAGGACGTGCCGGTCCGCCCCGCCCGCCGGGTCATCCCCCGCCGCAGTAAGGTGGTGCCCGACAAGCGCGTGAAGATCGCTCCCGACAAGCGGGTGCCGATCAAGTAACCGTCAGATCGCGCCGCCGGTCAGCCGCTGGCAGATCAGGTCGAGCTGGTCGAGCGTCGCGTAGCGGATCGTCACGGTGCCGGTCGAGGGATCGGCATCGGCGCTGATCTTCACCGGCAGGCCGAGGAATTCCTCGAGGTGGTTCTGCACCGCCGCGATGTCGGCATCCTCGGCCGGATTGCGCGCGGCGCGGGCAGACCGACGCGGCGCCGCATCGCCGCGCTGCTTCTTGCGCACCAGCTTTTCGATATCGCGCACCGACATCTGCTTGGCGACGGCGGCCTCGGCAATCTCCTCCGCACCGTCGCAGCCAATCAGCGCGCGGGCATGGCCCATCGACAGCTCGCCCTTCTCGACCAGCACGATCACGCCGTCGGGCAAGGCCAGCAGGCGCTGGAAGTTGGCGACATGGCTGCGGCTCTTGTCGACCATCCGGGCGATCTCGGCCTGGGTCATCCCCTCCAGTTCGGAGAGGCGGTTGTAGGCGCGCGCCTCCTCGATCGGGTTGAGATCCTCGCGCTGGAGGTTCTCGATCAGCGCCAGCGCCATGACCTCGCGGTCGGTGAGTTCGCGCACCAGGGCGGGAATCTCGTGCAGCTGCGCCTTCTGCGCCGCGCGCCAGCGGCGTTCGCCGGCGACCAGCTGGTACGAACCGGTATCGAGCGGCCGCACGATGATCGGCTGGATGACGCCGCGCTGCGCGATCGAGGCCGCCAGCTCCTCCAGCGCCGCTTCCTCGAAATGACGGCGCGGCTGATGCGGATCGGGCTTGATGTCGGAGATCGACAGCACCGCCAGTCCCCCTGCCCGCGACGCCGGAGAGCCGCCGCCGGAGCCGCCCGCGGACGCCACCGGCTCCTCGCGCCGGGTCTCGCCCAGCAGCGCGCCGAGGCCGCGCCCCAGGCCCTTCGGCTTCTGCCCGGCCGCCTTTGCCTGGGGTACGCTGAAGCGCACGATGGAGTCGTCGTTCATGCCGCTTTCCTCTTTTCGGGCAGTCGCGTTATCAGCTCGCGGGCGAGCGCCATGTAGGCGCGGCTGCCGGCGCAGGCGTGATCGTAGATCAGCGCCGGAACCCCATGGCTCGGCGCTTCGGAGAGGCGCACGTTGCGCGGGATGACGGTGTCGAACACCAGCTTGCCCAGTACCGAACGCACGTCGTCGGACACCTGCTCGGTCAGGCGGTTGCGCCGGTCGAACATGGTAAGGGCGATGCCGATGATGCCGAGATCGGGGTTGAAGCGCTGCTGCACGCGCTCGACCGTCTGCAGCAACTGGCTGAGCCCTTCCAGCGCGAAGAATTCGCACTGCAGCGGCACCAGCAGGGTATCGGCGGCAGTCAAGGCGTTGAGCGTCAGCAGGCCGAGCGACGGCGGGCAGTCGATCAGGCAGACGTCGTAGCCGAGGTTCGGCGCCAGCGTGTCCCGCAGGCGATGCGCACGATCGTCCGCACTGACGAGTTCGACTTCGGCGCCCGAAAGATCGACGGTCGCGGGAAGCAGGTCGAGGCCGGGAATCCGCGTCGGCATGATGCATTGCGCGGCGGGCACCTTATCGACCAGCACGTCGTAGGACGAGGCCGAGCGTTCCGATGCGGGCACGCCGATCCCGGTCGATGCATTGCCTTGCGGATCGAGGTCGATCAGCAGCGTCTTCCATCCGGTCGCGGCGAGCGCGGTGGAAATGTTGATCGCCGTGGTCGTCTTCCCGACGCCGCCCTTCTGGTTGGCAATGGCAATGCGGATCACCTGGTCCTACCCTTCCCGTCGGCGAGTGTGCCGACAATGATGCCTGCCTGCGGATCCGTTAGGGACTGTTCCACGTGGAACACATGCCGCCACTTGCGAAGGTCATCCAATTCTTGGCTGGCCGACCGCCCCTTGGGCAACAGGAACACCGTGTCACTTGTGGAAAATCGCGAAGATAACTCGAGTAATTTGTCGAGCGGTGCAAAAGCGCGCGCGGAAATAACCGATACGGGACGCGACTCGATCATTTCGAGTCGTTGCCCGGCGATCGAGGCGCGATCGAGCCCCATCGCGATTCGCGCCCGCTCCAGCCATTCGATTCGCCGGTTGCGCGATTCGACCATGACCACTTCGCATTCCGGTCGCAGCGCCGCGATCACCAGCCCGGGGAAACCGGCACCGGTGCCGAGGTCCATCCACGGCGTCGATGTTTCACGTGGAACATGCGGAAGCAGCTGAGCACTGTCGACGATATGCCGGAGCCACACCTGATCGAGGCTTGCCGCCGAGACCAGGTTCTGCCGCTGGTTCTCCTCGGCCAGCATCGCCACCAGCAGTTCGAGGCGCTCCATCGCGGCGCCATCGCATTCGGGAAGCGCGCGGAGCCAGTCCCGCGCTTCGTCTTCGGTCGTAATCAAGCAGCCTCCCTGCGGGCATGGACGAGCAGCGCAGCAAGCGCCGCCGGGGTGATTCCCGCGATCCGCCCGGCCGCCGCCAGCGTCGCCGGGCGCGCCCTGGTCAGTCGCTCGACCATCTCGCGCGAGAGACCGGGGATGCGGTCGTAGGGGAAATCGTCGCCAAGGATCAGCGCCTCGCTCGCACGCAAATCGCGCAGTTCGCGCTCCTGGCGTTCGAGATAAGGCGCATAGGCCGCTTCCTCGGCCATCTCCTCGAGCAGGTCGGCATCCTCCTGCAAGGCCGGATCGAGCCAGGGCGACAGGCCTGCGATATCGACGCCGCCGAAGCGCAGCCACTCACGCAGCGGCAGCCGGCCCGCGTCGGAGCGTACCGGGAGGCCCGCCGCCGCGAGTTCGGTCGCCGGCAGGGGCTGGTCGAACGCCTCGCCAAGCCGCGCCCTCGCCTCCTCGCGCTGCGCGAACCACGCGCGGCGTTCACTGCCCACCGCGCCGGCCGCAATCGCCAGCGGCGTGAGGCGGGTGGAGGCATTGTTCGCCCGCAGTCGCAGCCGGTACTCGGCGCGCGCGGTCAGCATGCGATAGGGCTCACTGACGCCGTGCAGGGTCAGGTCGTCGATCATCACCGCCATGTAGCTGTTGGCGCGGTCGAGCGCCGGCCCCTCGCGCCCCAGCACCGCTGCGGCGGCATGGAGCCCCGCGACCAGACCCTGCGCGGCGGCCTCCTCGTAACCGGTCGTGCCGTTGATCTGGCCCGCGCAATAGAGCCCGGGCAAGGCGCGCAGTTCGAGGCTGGTGCGCAAGGCGCGCGGATCGATGTGATCGTACTCGACCGCATAGCCCGGCACGACGATGTCGACCGTCGCCAGCCCCTCCATGGTGCGCATCATCTCCAGCTGCACGTCGGCCGGCAGGGAGGTGCTGACGCCGTTGGGGTAGACCAGATGCGTGCTCAACCCCTCCGGCTCCAGGAAGATCTGGTGGCCGTCGCGATCGGCGAAGCGATGGATCTTGTCTTCGATCGAGGGACAGTAGCGCGGGCCCTGTGCCCCGATCGCGCCGGAGAACAGCGGCGAGCGATGCAGGTTGGCGCGGATGACGTCATGGCTGCGCGGGTTGCTGCGGGTGATCGCGCAGAACACCTGCGGCACCGCACGGCCCCTGCCCCCGGCCGTGGCGCCCGGATCGCCCATCGCCGACATCGTCCAGTCCTCGCCATCGGAGGGCTGCTCGTCGAGGCGGGCCCAGTCGATCGTGCGGCCATCGAGGCGCGGCGGCGTACCGGTCTTGAGCCGCGCCATCGGCAAGGCCGCATCGCGCATCTGCGCCGCGAGACGCTGCGCCGATGCTTCGCCGATGCGCCCGCCGACAAGCCGCTCCTCGCCCCGGAACAGCGTGCCGCCAAGGAAGGTGCCGGTGCACAGCACCGTGGCGGCCGCCAGCAACCGCGTGCCGTCGGCGAGATCGATGCCGACGACGGTGCCGCCCTCGATCACCAGCCCGGCCGCTTCTCCGGCGACGAGCGTGAGATCGCCCTGCACTTTCAACAGGCGGTGGATCGCTGCCTTGAACAGCGCCCGGTCGGCCTGGACGCGCGGCCCTTGCACGGCGCTGCCCTTCGAGCGGTTGAGCATGCGATAGTGAATCGCCGCCGCATCGGCCGCGCCGGCGATGAGGCCGTCGAAGGCATCGACCTCGCGCACGAGGTGGCCCTTGCCCAGTCCGCCGATGGCCGGGTTGCAGCTCATCGCGCCGACGGCATCGAGATCGAAGCTGACGAGCGCCACGCGCGCGCCCATGCGCGCGGCGACTGCCGCCGCCTCGCAGCCCGCATGGCCGCCGCCGATTACGATCACATCGAAATTGTGCATGCCCGCGCCTTTACCGCGTCGCGGAATCCCCGTCAAAGCCGCTGAGCATGTTCCACGTGAAACATCGTCATTTTCCGATGCAGAAGCGTCCGAACAGCGCGTCGAGCATGTCCTCGGTGGTCGCCCGCCCGATCAGCGCGTCGAAGGCCACGCGGGCCCGGCGCAGGCATTCCGCCACCAGCAGCGGATCGCTCTCCTTCCCCGCCGCGATCAGCGCCGATCGCGCATCCCCCAGCAGCGCGTGCTGGCGTGCATTGAGCGCCGCATCGCCGGGACGCGGCATCGCCTTTCGCCCATGTTCGACGAGATCGCGGCGAAGGGCATCGAGCCCCTCCCCGGTCACCGCCGAAACGCGGTGCCGCGCATCGGGTATCGCCGCCCGCCCCGATCGGTCGATCTGCGCCGCGATCTGCCAGGCGTCCTCGGGCGCGTCGTCCGGGTCTCCGAGCCAGAGCACCAAGTCTGCCTCGCCCACTGCCGTCCGGGCGCGATCGATGCCGATGGCCTCGATCACGTCGTCGGTCTCGCCGCGCAGGCCGGCGGTATCGGCGAAGAGGAAAGGCACGCCCTCGATCGCCACCGCGCGCGTCAACACGTCCCGCGTGGTGCCCGCCAGCGGCGCGGTGATCGCCGCCTCAGCTTCGACGAGCGCATTGAACAGCGTGCTCTTGCCGGCATTGGGCGGTCCGGCAAGGACGATGCGGAATCCCTCGCGCAAAGTTTCGGCGCGCGGACGGGAGAGCCATCCCGAGACGGCCTCGGCCAGACCTGCGATCCGCGACGTGAAATCCGGTGGCAGATCGGAGACGTCATCCTCGTCGCCGAAATCGAGCACCGCTTCGACCGCAGCGGATATGCCGAGCAGCCCATCGCGCCATTGCTCCACCTGCCGCGACAGCACGCCCCCGGCCATGGCGATCGCGCTGCGCCGCTGCAGTTCGGTTTCGGCCGAAAGCAGATCGGCCAGCCCCTCCGCCTCGGCAAGGTCGATGCGGCCATTCGCAAAAGCGCGGCGCGTGAATTCCCCCGGTACGGCACGGCGCAGTCCCGGCATCTGCGCCAGCGCGGCCTCGACGGCGTTGACCACCGCCCTGCCCCCGTGAAGGTGAAGTTCCGCAAGATCCTCGCCGGTCGCGGTCCGGTTTCCGGGAAACCACAGGACCAGCGCCTGATCCAGCGGTGTTTCACGTGAAACACTCAAGGTCCGATAACTGGCGCGGCGCGGGCTGGGCAGATCGCCGGAAAGCGCAACAAGCGCTTGCCCCGCCGCCGGACCACTGATCCGGATCACGGCGATGGCGGCCGGCGGAGACCCGCTTGAAAGCGCGAAGATCGTATCGTCCATGCGCGGCCCCTATCAGCGGCAGACCGGCAGGTCGATGGCCCGGTTACTTGCCGTCCTTGCCCGGCTTGCCGGCACCGCTCATCGCCATGGCCACGCCGTTCTCGAGAAACTGCTGGAACAGCTTGAGCCCCATCTGCCCCATCGGCGCCACCTGCTTGGCCAGTTCGTTCATCTGATCGAAGTTGGTGGTGCCCTGCATCGCATTGGTCAGCGCATCGACGTAGGCCTCGTTCGCCCTCGTCACGTCGGGAAGGCCGAGGAACCGGCGGGCCTCCTCCGGGGAGCATTCGACCTCGACATTGACCTTCATCGCGCGTCTCCTGCCCTATAATTATCGCATCATGACTGACACATGCGCTTGGCAAAGTCCATTGCAAGTGCCTTACTCCCGCAAAACCGGACAGGAGAACCGCGATGTCGACCAACGCCGAAATTCCCACCCTCGATGGCGACGGCACGATCCCCGCCTACGTCGCCGCCCCCGATGGAGAGGCACGCGGTGCGATCATCGTCCAGCAGGAGATTTTCGGCGTCGATGCCGGCATCCGCAAGAAGGCGGACGAATGGGCGGCGAAGGGCTACCTTGCCGTCGCTCCCGACACCTTCTGGCGCCAGCAGCCGGGCATCGAACTGAGCCCTTATGTCGAATCCGAAATGCAGGCCGCTCTCGGCCACATGATGCAGCACGACTTCGACCTGGGCATACGTGACATCGAGGCGGTGATCCACTGGATCCGCCGCGAGAAGCACGTCGCGAAAGTCGGCTTCGTCGGTTTCTGCATGGGCGGCAAGATCGCCTATATGGCCGCGACCCGCACCGACGTGGATGCCTCCGTCGGCTACTACGGCGTGATGATCGACCAGATGCTGGGCGAGAAGCACGCCATCGCGCGCCCGCTCATGCTGCATATCCCGACCGCCGACCACTTCGTCGATGCAGCGGCGCAGAAGGCGATCCACGACGGCCTGGACGACCATCCGCGCGTGACGCTCCACGACTACGAGGGCCTCGACCACGGCTTCGCCGCGGAGATCGGCGCGCGTCGTGACGAAGCGGGGGCGAACCTGGCGGACGGACGCACCGAAGCTTTCTTCGCCGAGCACGTCGGCTGAGGGACCGGACCATGACCGACAGCTACCGCATGATCGTGCGCGCCCACGGCGGCCCCGAAGTGATCGAACGCGAGGACTTCGCGGTGCCCTCCCCCGGCGCCGGCGAAGTGGTGATCGAAACCGAGGCGGTGGGCCTCAACTTCATCGATACCTACTACCGCAAGGGCCTCTATCCCGATGCCCTGCCGATCGCGCTGGGATCGGAAAGCGTCGGGCGGATCGTCGCGCTGGGTGACGGCGTCGAAGGCTTCGCCCTGGGCGAACGCGTCGGCACCACGCAGAACGGCGGCGCCTATGCCACCCACCGCGTGATCCCGGCCGCCAAGGCCATGCGCATCCCGCAAGGGATCGCACCCGAAGTCGCCGCCGCCGTGATGCTCAAGGGCCTGACCGCCTGCTACCTCGCCGAAGAGACCTTCCCCGCCAGGGCCGGCGACGTGGCGCTGGTCCACTCCGCGGCGGGCGGGGTCGGTTCGCTGCTGGTGCCCTGGCTGCTGGACAAGGGCGTGACGGTGATCGCCCACGTCGGCTCGCCGGAGAAGGCCGCGCAGGTTCCCGGCGACCATACGCTGTCCTGTCCCTTCGACGAGCTACCGCAGGCCGTGCGCGAGGTCACCGGCGGCGCGATGTGCAACGTAATCTACGACGGCGTCGGCGCGGCGAGCTGGGACGCCTCGCTCGCCAGCCTGCGCCGGCGCGGGACCATGGTAAGCTATGGCAATGCCTCGGGCGCGGTGCCGCCGATCGCGATGCTCGATCTCATGAAGGGCGGCTCGCTCTATGCCACGAGGCCGACGCTGGCGGACTACGTCGCCACGCCGGAAGCACTGGCGGCGAGTGCGGCGAAGCTGTTCGAAGGCATCGCATCGGGCGTGCTGATGCCGAAGATCGGGCAGACTTTTGCGCTGGCGGATGCGGCGCAGGCGCATCGGGCTTTGGAAAGCCGGGCTACGACTGGGTCTACTGTTTTGATTCCATAGGAAGACAATCCTGGGGCCATGGGCCCCAGACCCCCGAACTGTCGTCGTATCGCCCTGCGGCACCGGAGGTGTAGCAGGGCTTTTTCATGCCATGAGCACACAACGTCGCTGCGCGCGTGCGGTCGACGGTATGGGGGTCTGGGGCCCATGGCACCAGAATCTCCCTTAATTCCTGTCAGAACAACGAAACGATCCCGAGCGCCGGATCGACCCACCCTTCGTAGATCATCTTCACCGCGACATAGAGGATCACGGCAAGTCCGACCCAGGCGATCCAGCGATAGCGCTCGATGTACCGTGCAATGAAGTTCGCCGCGAGGCCCATCATCGCCACCGCCACGATCAACCCGACGATCAGGATTCCGGGATGCTCGCGCGCCGCGCCGGCCACGCCGAGAACGTTGTCGATCGACATCGACACATCCGCCACCGCCACCGAAATCGCCGCCGAAGCAAAGCTCCTGGGCGATTTGAGGCCGGAATGCTCGTCCCCTTCGATCTCGGGAGAGCCGGCCGAATGGGCGTCGGAGTGGCTGATCTCGCGGTACATCTTCCAGGCGACCCACAACAGCAGCAGGCCGCCCGCGAAGATCAGGCCGACGATGCCCAGCAGCCAGGTCACCACCAGCGCGAAGCCGATACGCAGAACCAGCGCGGCGATCACGCCGATGGCGATGACTTTCCTGCGCTGGTCCGCCGGCAGCCCCGCCGCCAGTGCACCGACGACGATCGCATTGTCGCCGGCCAGCACCACGTCGATCATCAGCACCTGGAGGAACGCGGAAAGCGCCGCCGGGGTGCCGATGTTCGAGAAGTCGGTGACGATGTGGTGCCAGATCTCCGCCGGGCTCTGGATTCCCCCAGCGATCTGGGGTGCCGCGGCGAGGATCGTCAGGATATCCAACATCGTCTCCCGGGACGCTTACTGGTTCATCGTGGCGAAGAAGTCCTCGTTGGTCTTGGAGTCCTTCATCTTGTCCAGCAGGAATTCCATCGCATCGACGGTGCCCATCTGCATGAGGATACGGCGCAGCACCCACATCTTGGTGAGCTGGTCCTTGGGGACGAGCAGCTCTTCCTTGCGGGTGCCGGACTTGCCGACGTCGAGCGCCGGGAAGATGCGCTTGTCGGCCACCTTGCGGTCGAGGACGATTTCCGAGTTACCGGTGCCCTTGAACTCTTCGAAGATGACTTCGTCCATGCGGCTGCCGGTGTCGATCAGCGCCGTGGCGATGATGGAGAGCGAGCCGCCTTCCTCGATGTTGCGCGCGGCGCCGAAGAAGCGCTTGGGGCGCTGCAGGGCGTTGGCGTCGACACCGCCGGTCAGCACCTTGCCCGAGCTGGGCACCACGGTGTTGTAGGCGCGGCCGAGGCGGGTGATCGAGTCCAGCAGGATGACCACGTCGCGCTTGTGCTCGACGAGGCGCTTGGCCTTTTCGATCACCATTTCGGCGACCTGGACGTGGCGCTGCGCGGGTTCGTCGAAGGTGGAGGAGATGACCTCGCCCTTCACGCTGCGCTGCATGTCGGTGACTTCCTCGGGTCGCTCGTCGACGAGCAGGACGAGGAGGAACACCTCGGGGTGGTTGTCGGTGATGGCCTTGGCCATGTTCTGCAGCAGCACGGTCTTACCGGTGCGCGGCGGCGCCACGATCAGCGCGCGCTGGCCCTTGCCCTGCGGCGAGATCAGGTCGATCACGCGGGCCGACTTGTCCTTGACCGTGGGGTCGAGGCTGTCGAGCTTCAGGCGGCTGTCAGGATAAAGCGGCGTCAGGTTGTCGAAGTTGACGCGGTGGCGCACGGCGTCGGGATCGTCGAAATTGACGCTCATCAGCTTGGTGATGGCGAAGTAGCGCTCGCCTTCCTTGGGGGCGCGGATTTCGCCTTCGACGGTGTCGCCGGTGCGCAGGCCCCATTTGCGGACCTGGTTCGGCGAGACGTAGATGTCGTCGGGCCCGGCGAGGTAGTTCGCCTCGGCGTTGCGCAGGAAGCCGAAACCGTCGGTCAGCACTTCGATCGTGCCCTGCCCGATGATTTCCTCGCCGTCTTCGGCCACTTCCTTGAGGATGGCGAAGATCAGATCCTGACGGCGCAGCGTGGAGGCGCTTTCGACGCCCAGTTCCTCTGCCATTTCGACCAGCTCGGCCGATGACTTCTTCTTGAGTTCCTTGAGATGCATTTCTTGAGATTCCAGATGGATTTAGAGTGTCGGCCGGCGGGATCATCGGGCTTGGGGAAAGCGGATCCAGGCAGGAGACAAAGGCTCGCGCCCTGTTGCCGGAACGAGCCCAGATAAGCGTTCGCAAGCGCGCGGTCAACGAGTCAATCCGCGAGATGGCACCGGAGCGGGGCGAGTGGAGAATTGCCTTCGGACATGGACCGGCACCTCGTGCGGCCGGGGGCTTCGACAAGCTCAGCCTGAGCGGGAATTGAAGCCCAGTTCTCCAACCCGCTCAGGCTGAGCTTGTCGAAGCCCCCCGGTCCAGCGCGCCGTTACTTCGCACCCCCGAACTTGCCCTTCCACGCCTCGAACTGCCCCGCGAGCGGATCCAGCTGCGCATGGCAGCGCGCCTTGTCCGCCTGATAGGTTTCCGGCCCGTACCCCGGCGCATGGAGGATCGCATCGATCCCGGCGGCGATATCGAGCTGCGGATCGCGCGCCTGGATCCGGCCGAAGTAGTAGAGCGCCCCGCCGTCCACTTTCTCGCGCAGGTCGCCCTGCACCTTGCCGGCCGCGACCGAGAGATAGGCCAGGCAGTGTAGATCGTCCTGCTCCGCCTGCGGCAGCGCGGACAGGGACAACGCGGCGGCTAGCAGGGCAGCGATCACGGGCATCACTCCTTCAGAACGGTTTCACGACCACCAGGATGACGATCACCACCGCCGCCAGCCCCGGCACTTCGTTCAGCATGCGCAGCGTCTTGCCGCTCAGCGGACGTTCGCCCCGCGCCAGCTTCTTCGCATAGCCGACCAGCCAGCCATGATAGCCCGAGAGGCCCAGCACGAACAGCAGCTTGGCATGGAGCCAGCCTTCGCTGAACGCGCCGATCGCCAGAGCCGTCAGCACGCCCAGAACCCAGGTGAGGATCATCGAGGGCGTCAGGATGATCTTCCGCAGCTTGGCCTCGCGATCGACCCAGCGGGCCTCTTCCGGCGATCCTGCGTCCGATTCCTGATGGTAGACGAAGTAGCGCGGCAGCATGAACAGCCCCGCCATCCAGAAGATGACGAAGATGACGTGCCCGGCCTTCAGCCAGGGATAGAGACTTGCGAGAATTGCCATGGTGGAAAACCCTTTAGCGAGTCATTCCGCCAGTCTCAACCGAAGCCTTGAACCGCGAGGCCTTCCCCCTGAATCGTCATTGCGAGCGAAGCGAAGCAATCCAGAGCCGCGTAAACCGCCCTGGATTGCTTCGCTTCGCTCGCAATGACGAAGGGTCGGGGTATTTCGAACTTGTGGAGCGCTCAGCGTTCCCAGCCACGGACGGTCGCCAGCAGCTGCTCGACGTTGGGGATCGGCGTGAACTGGCCGATGCCGTGGCCGAGGTTGAAGACGTGGGGCCGATCCGCGAAGGCGTCCAGCACCGCCAGCGCCTGTCGATCCAGCTCCTCCCCGCCCGCCAGCAGCAGCAGCGGGTCGAGATTGCCCTGCACCGGCATGCCTGAAGGCAGCTCGCGCGCGGCCCAGAGCGGGTCGATGGTCTCGTCGATGCCGACCGCGTCCACCCCGGTCTCGCGGGCATAGGCGGGCAGCTTTTCGCCGGAACCCTTGGGGAAGCCGATGATCGGAGTCTGGGGATGGCGCGCCTTCACGGCGGCGACGATCGCTGCATTGGGCGCGATCACCCAGCGTTCGAACTGCGCCGGAGACAGGCTGCCCGCCCATGAATCGAACAGCTGCACGGCTTCCGCGCCGGCTTCGATCTGGCCGCACAGGTATTCCACGGTCACCTGAATCACCGCGTCGATGATCGCCCCGAAGGCGGCGGGATCGCGATAGGCCATCGCCCGGGTGTCGTGCTGGTCGCGGCTGCCCTCGCCGGCGACCATGTAGGTGGCCACGGTCCAGGGCGATCCCGCGAAGCCGAGCATCGTCTTGTCGGCGGCCAGCTGGCTGCGGACCTTGCGGACGGTCTCGTAGATCGGGGACAGCCGCTCGGGCACCGGACTCAGGCCGGCGAGCGCGTTGTCCACCAGGCGGGGAGTCAGCTTCGGCCCTTCCCCGGCAAGGAACTGGAGATCCTGTCCCATCGCGTAAGGGACGATGAGGATGTCCGAGAACAGGATCGCCCCGTCGAATCCGAAACGGCGGATCGGCTGCAGCGTGATTTCGGCGGCCGCGTCGGTATCGTAGACCAGCGCGAGGAAGCCGCCCTTTTCGGCGCGCAATTCGCGGTATTCCGGAAGGTAGCGGCCCGCCTGGCGCATGAGCCAGATCGGCCGCTTGCCTGCGGTGTTTCCGCGCAGAGTGTTGAGGAGAATTCCGGGCATCGCGTCACGTCCCAACAAAAAATAGAATTTTTATAGAAGGATGATGGAGTCTGTTGGCCCTGTGGATATCGGGGATTGGCGCGCCTTGCCCGATTTACCCCCGGTTGAACAGGTCGAAGAGTCATATGCGACTCTTGGACGAGAGTGAGTCAACGAAAGGTTGTTCGCCTTGTCCACAGGGTGTGGGAAGAGTCGGCCCGCCTGTCCAGAAACTGACTCGGTGAATCCCCATAGCGGGCAGGAATCGCCCGAGCCGAGTTGTCACCGGAACGCTCCCATGGTTTATGCGGCCACATATCCACAAGGAGCCCGATAGCCGCCCATGGCGCGTTTCCACCTGCACCTGCTGTCAGATTCCACCGGCGAAACGCTGGAGATGATCGCCAAGGCCGCGCTCGCGCAGTTCGACGACGACGGCGACGTTCTGCGCCATTTCTGGCCGATGGTCCGTTCGCAGCAGCACCTCGACCGCATCATGGGAGAGATCGCCTCCAATCCGGGGCTGGTCTTCTTCACCCTCGTCAACGAGGAGACGCGCGGGCGGCTGGAGGAAAAGTGCCAGCAACTCGGCCTGCCCGCGATCGCGGTGCTCGATGGCGTGACCGACGCGCTGGAAGCGCTGCTCGGCCAGGAAGCCAAGGGGCGCCCCGGCCGCCAGCACCGGCTCGACGATGCCTATTTCGCCCGCGTCGATGCGATCCAGTTCACCATCGCCCATGACGACGGCGTGCTGTGGGAGGAATGGGAAGAGGCCGACATCGTGCTCGCCGGTGTCTCTCGCACTAGCAAGACGCCGACCTCGATCTACCTGGCCAATCGCGGGTACAAGGTGGCGAACATCCCGATCGTGGTGGAAAGCCCGCCGCCGCCACTGCTCTATGGCCTGAAGCGACCGCTGGTGGTGGGGCTGACCACCGCGCCCGATCGCCTCATCCAGATCCGCCGCAATCGCCTGCTCTCGCTCAGCCAGTCGCCCGATACCGACTATGTCGCGACCGATGCGGTGGAGAGCGAGCTGAAATATGCGCGGCGCATGTTCGCGGACAACTCCTGGCCGGTGATCGACGTCACCCGCCGCTCGATCGAGGAGACCGCCGCGGCGGTCATCAACCTCTATAACGAACGCAAGGCCGCCGGGCAGTCCGGACAAGTCGGCCCGAAGCCCATCTGACAGGTTTTCCATGATCGTTCTTGCATCCCAGAGCGGCTCGCGCCGTGCCATGCTCGAGGCGGCCGGCATCCCGTTCCGTGCGCAGCCTGCGCATATCGACGAGCGCGCCCTTGAAGCGAGCCTCGAAGGGGCCGCTGCCGCGGAAGTCGCGGTCGCGCTGGCGACGGCGAAGGCGCAACATGTTTCACGTGAAACATCGGGCGCGGTGGTGCTCGGCAGCGACTCGCTCGTCTCCTGCGGTGGCCGCCGGTTCGACAAGCCCGCCAGCCGGGAGAACGCCGCCGAGCACTTGCGGTTCTTTTCCGGCAAGGTGATGGAACTGCACAGCGCGGCCGCCCTCGTCCGGGATGGCGAAGTGCTGTGGGCCGAGGCCGCGCTCGCGCAGTTGCGGGTGGCCGAGTTGTCCGACTCCTTCATCGCCGGCTACCTCGACGCCGAATGGCCGGAGGTCGCCGCCTGCGTCGGCGTGTTCCGCATCGAGGGGCGCGGCGTGCAGCTGTTCGAGGCGATCGACGGCGACTATTTCACGATCCTGGGCATGCCGCTGCTCAAGGTGCAGTCGGCGCTGCGCCGTCTGGGAGTGCTGGTGCGATGACACGGTATGCCGAAGTCATCGGCGATCCGATCGCGCAGTCCAAGTCGCCGATGATCCACAATTTCTGGCTGGCCGAACTGGGGCTCGAAGGTCGCTACGACCATTGCCTGGTCAGGCTGGAGGATCTCGCCGAATACCTGGCCGGGCGGCGTGCCGATCCCGACTGGCGCGGTTGCAACGTGACGATGCCGCACAAGCTGGCGATAGCGCGGTTGATGGACCGGCTCGATCCCCTCGCCGCGCGGATCGGCGCGGTGAATACGGTCGTGCGCGAGGCCGACGGCAGCCTGACCGGCTACAACACCGACGCCCCCGGCTTCCTGGAGCCGGTGCGCGCGGAGCTGGACAAGGTCCACCTGTTCCGCATGGCGCGGGTGCTCGGCACCGGCGGCGCCGCGCGCGCGATCGTCGCGGCGCTGGCGCAGGAGCATTTCGTGATCGTGCTGGCCGGACGCGATCCCGACAAGGCGCGCGCGATGCTCGATGAACTCGCGCCCGGCGGCGAGCACCATGCCATCGGGCTCGATCATTTCGCCGACGCCACCGATTTCGCCTTCGACGATCGCGAGCAGTGCTTCGACCTGGTCATCAACGCGAGTCCGCTGGGCATGACCGGTCAACCGCCACTGGCCTTCGATTTCAGCCACGCGCCGCCGCGCAGCGTGGTTTACGACATCGTCACCAGCCCGCTCGACACGCCGTTCCTGCAGCAGGCGCGCGGGGCCGGGTTCCAGACGGTGGACGGGCTGTCGATGCTGATCGGCCAGGCGGATGCGGCCTTCACGCATTTCTTCGGCGCCCGCCCTCCCCGCGATCGCGACGCGGCGCTGCGCGAACTGATCCTGAAATGAAGATCCGCTCATGAAAATCCGCTCATGAAAATCCTGGGCCTGACGGGATCGATCGGCATGGGCAAATCGACGGTCGCGCAGATGCTGCGCGACCTCGACGTGCCGGTCTTCGATGCCGATGCCGCCGTCCACCAACTGCAGGGTCCGAACGGTGCGCTGGTGCCACTGATCGAGGCGGCCTTTCCGGGCACTACGGATGCTTCAGGTGTGGTTAGGCCCCTGCTGGGTGCCGTTGTGTTCCAGGACAAGGACAAGCTGGCGGTGCTGGAGCGAATCGTCCACCCGGCGGTGGCGGCGATGCGCGGCGATTTTCTCCGGGACAATGCGGAGGCGCCACTGGTCGTCTTCGACATCCCGCTGCTTTACGAAAAGACCGGCGACAAGGGCCTCGATGCGGTCGCGGTGGTCTCCGCCCCTGCCGCGGAGCAGCGCCGCAGGGTGCTCGCCCGGCCCGGCATGACGAGCGAAAAATTCGAGCAGATTCTGGCACTTCAGGTTCCCGACGCGGAGAAGCGCGCGCGGGCCGACCACGTCATCGATACCGGCACTTCGCTCGAAGCGACGCGCAAACAGGTGGCCGGTATCGTGAAGGCGCTGACCCGAGGGCAATAAACCTCTCCAACCCCTTGCACATCCTTCTGCACAGGCAGATATGGAGAGGGATGAGAGAGATCATCTTCGACACCGAGACGACCGGATTCGACCCGAAAAATGGGGATCGCCTGGTGGAAATCGGTTGCATCGAGATGGTCAACCGGGTGCTGACCGGCCGTACCTATCACGCCTATTTCAATCCCGAGCGCACGATGCCGGCCGAAGCCGAGGCCGTGCACGGCCTGTCCGACGCCTTCCTCGCCGACAAGCCGCTGTTTGCCGCCGGCGCGCTGGAATTCCTCGACTTCATCGAGGACAGCCCGATGGTGGCGCACAACGCGTCCTTCGACTTCAACTTCATCAATGCCGAACTGGCGCTTTGCGGCCTGCCTGCGGTTTCGCGCGACCGGATGGTCGATACCGTGGCGCTGGCCAAGGTCCGCCACCCCGGCGCGAAGCTCTCGCTCGACGCGCTGTGCACGCGTTACGGGATCGACCGCAGCCACCGCACCAAGCACGGCGCGCTGCTCGACTCCGAACTGCTTGCCCAAGTTTACGTGGAACTGCGGGGAGGCCGTCAGATCGGCCTCGAACTTTCTGCAGAAACCACTGAGATCGTGACGGAAATCAAGGTTCTCAATACGAAGGACCGTATCTTCCGTCAGCCGCGTCCCCACGCGGCTACCGAGGCGGAACTCTTAGCGCACGCGGAGTTTCTCAAGTCGGTCGATACCCCGCTCTGGGGTGCCTGAACTCTAAGTCTAAGGAGAAACGCCCATGGATATCCGCGTCTCTGGTCACCAGGTCGAAACCGGCGAGGCCCTGCAGGTCCACGCCAACGACAAGCTCACGGCGATCATCGAGAAGTATTTCAACCGGGCGCTGTCGTCTCACGTCACTTTCGGCCGCGCGCCGGCCGGGGCGTTCAAGTGCGACATCATCATGCACGTGATGCAGAACCTCGTGCTCAAGGGCAGCGGCATGGCGCAGGACGCGCATGTCGCCTGCGACCAGGCCGCCGAGAAGATCGACAAGCAGCTGCGCCGTTACAAGCGGCGCCTCAACGACCGTTCCGAACAATCCGCCTTCGCCGTCGCCGCCGAAGATGCGGCCTACACGATCTTCGAGGAGCCGATCGCCGACAACGACGCGGACGACTATGAGGCAGATGCTCCGGTGGTCATCGCGGAGACCCGCGTGGACGTTCCGGAGGCGACCGTTTCGGATGCGGTCATGATGCTCGACTTGCGCAATACGACGGCACTGCTGTTCAAAAACGCTGGCACCGGCCGACATAATATGGTCTACCGCCGCGGTGACGGGTCGATCGGCTGGGTCGAACCGCACTGAACGCTTTTCGCGTACCGCTTCTGATCGACAGAGAGGAAGAAGAACCCCCGGTTTCCGGCCGGGGGTTTGGGGGCATGCAACACTGGCAACCGGTCTAGTATCAGAAACGCAATGAGTGGGCTTTTTTCGCTGCTGCCCGAGGCCGTCATCACGGCCGATGCGGACGGCAAGGACATCATCCTGGACCAGCTCGCGAGCCGGTTCGCCGCGGTCTATGGTCTCGACCATCAGGCCGTGCTGGCGCGCATCGTCGAGCGGGAGAAGCTCGGCAGCACCGGCTTCGGGCGACGGATCGCGATCCCCCATGCCCGCATGGCCGGGCTGACCCGTCCGGTCGCGGTGTTCATGCGCCTGGCCTCGCCGGTCGAATTCGAATCCGCCGATGGCATGCCGATCGACCTCGTGTTCGGCCTGCTCTCGCCCGAGGGCGCCGGCGCGACCCATCTGCATGCCCTGGCTGCGATCTCGCGCATGATGCGGGACGAGCGCATGCACGAGGCGCTGCTGGCCGCTCCCGGGACCGAGGCGCTCTACAGCCTGCTGAGCAACGTCATCGACCGCGATGCCGCTTGAAGACACGGCAGGCGGCACCGGAGGCGCGCAGCTGCACTGGCGCGCGCTGGAAGGTCTCTATGCCTCTGCGCCGATCAACCAGCTGTTCCGTTCGGAGCTGGAAATCGTCGCCGATGGCCATGCACGCATCACGTTTTTCGTCGAGCCCGACTGCTTTCACGCGGCCGGCGCGGCGCATGGCACAATCTACTTCAAGATGCTGGACGATGCGGCCTTCTATGCCGCCAATACCCACGTCACGGACCGCTTTCTGCTGACGACCTCGTTCAACATGCACCTCAGCAAGCCGATCAAGGGTGGTCGCATCGTTGCAGAGGGACGCTGGGTGAGCGGGCGCCGCCGCGTGATGGTGGCCGAATCCTGGCTGACCGACGAGGACGGCGACGAGTGC
Organism: Novosphingobium resinovorum; assembly: GCF_036352595.1. Lineage (GTDB taxonomy): Bacteria > Pseudomonadota > Alphaproteobacteria > Sphingomonadales > Sphingomonadaceae > Novosphingobium > Novosphingobium resinovorum_B. Next base: position 46,086 of record NZ_JAZFAX010000008.1, on the reverse strand, counting down.
GGGCGCGGCACCGGCACCTTCATGCGTTCGCGTATCGCCCTGTCCAGCCTGCCGGGCTATGCGGTGCCGCAGGGTTGATGGACGCGCGTCTCCCGGCTCACCTGGAAGTTTCCGCGTTGATTCGCCGGGTCAATGCCGAGGGCGGGTTCGCCACGGTGCTGGCCAAGGGTGAGCCCGACGCGGGGACGATCCTTGCGGTCCTGTCGCGCAATGGCGCGGATCAGCGTCTCTACGAGCGCATGCCCGAACTCGACGGCACCCGTCGCTGGCGGTGTTCAAAACGGCAGGACGTTGAAAACCCGTTCGAATTCCAGGAGTACCTGGACCGAAGGCGGCGGCAGGATCCCGATGTGTGGATCATCGAACTCGATGCCGCAGACGCCGAACGCTTCATCGGCGTGGACGCCAGCGCGGGTTGACTTGCCCGGCGCACGCCCTAAAGGCCGCTTCCACTGACGCGAAAGCGGCGTGGGCGGCACTTCGGCAGCCCTGCTAGCACGCAGACGGGGAATCGTCGGCAGGCTCGACGGATACTGAACGCCATACCTGGCTTTCCGTTCCAGCCTGCGTCGGACCGGTTCACCGCCTTTGATCAAGTTTGAATGCGAAAGAAAGTTGAGTGGGCGAGCGCGATTGCGCTGGCCGCGACGGTTCTCACCGCTCTTCTAGGCGCCACGGGTTCGGGCGCGGCAGCATCGGATTTCATTCCGACGCTGATCGAAACGAAGCCCGCCCCGCAGTTCGTTTCCCAACCCATCGTCCAGGCGCTTTCCGCCGACGAGGTTGAGGATACCGACACCCCCGATGCGGATTCCCTCGAACAACTGGTGTCCCAGCAGGATGCACCGGACGACATGTCGCGCGACATGCGTTGCCTGGCCGGTGCGATCTACTTCGAAGCGCGCGGTGAATCGCTGGAAGGCCAGCTTGCGGTAGGCCGCGTGATCGTCAACCGTACCAAGTCGGGCCGTTTTCCGGCCAGCTATTGCGGCGTCGTCTACCAGCCATCGCAGTTCTCTTTCATCCGTGGCCGCTCGATGCCTGCCGTGCGCGAGAATTCGCCTAGCTGGCAGGAAGCCGTCGCCATCGCCCAGATCGCCGACGACGGGGCCTGGAAGAGCAAGGTCAAGGGCGCCCTCTTCTTCCACGCCAAGCGCGTTTCCCCGCGCTGGAGCAAGCTGACCAGGCTTGCCCAGGTGGATAACCACGTCTTCTATCGCTGAAGCGTCCGGGGAAGTCCTGAGGCTTCCTTTGAGCCGCAAGGTGGGCAGAAACAAAACACCCCAGGACAGCATAGGCCGTCCTGGGGTGCTTTGTTTCTGGGCCCCGTGATCCCATGGCGCCGTGCCGGGATCACGGGATGCCGGATCACGCCAGCAGGTGTTCCTCGGCGATCCTGGTCTTCCACACCGGCGGGGCCAGCGTGTGGACGTTCTTGCCTTCGCTGTCGACGGCCACGGTCACCGGCATGTCCTGCACGGTGAATTCGTAGATCGCCTCCATGCCGAGGTCCGCGAAGCCGACGACCTTGGCTTCCTTGATCGCGCGCGCGACGAGGTAGGCCGCGCCGCCGACCGCCATCAGATAGGCCGACTTGTGCTTGGCGATGGACTCGGTCGCCGCCGGACCGCGCTCGGACTTGCCGATGCTGGCGAGCAGGCCGAGGTCGAGCATGGTGTCGGAGAACTTGTCCATGCGGGTGGCGGTGGTCGGACCGGCGGGGCCGACGACTTCCTCGCGCACCGGATCGACGGGTCCGACGTAGTAGATCACGCGGCCCTTGAAATCGACCGGCAGTTCCTCGCCCTTGGCCAGCATGTCGGCGATGCGCTTGTGCGCGGCGTCGCGGCCGGTCAGCATCTTGCCGTTGAGCAACAGGCGATCGCCCTGCTTCCAGCTCTGGACTTCCTCAGCGGTCAGCGTGTCGAGGTTGACCTTGATCGCTTCCTTGCTGGGCTTCCACTCGACCTTGGGCCATTCGTCGAGGTTCGGCGTCTCGAGGAAGCTCGGGCCGGAACCGTCCAGCGTGAAGTGCGCGTGGCGGGTGGCGGCGCAGTTCGGGATCATCGCGACGGGCTTGCCCGCGGCATGGCACGGCCAGTCGAGGATCTTGACGTCGAGGATCGTGGCAAGGCCGCCCAGGCCCTGCGCGCCGATGCCCAGCGCGTTGACCTTGTCGAAGATCTCGATGCGCAGCGCCTCGATGTCGTTCTGCGGGCCGCGCTGCTTGAGCTGGGCCATGTCGATCGGCTCCATCAGGCTCTGCTTGGCGAGCTTGACGCAGTGCTCGGCGGTGCCGCCGATGCCGATGCCCAGCATGCCCGGCGGGCACCAGCCGGCGCCCATCTGCGGCAGCATCTCGATCACCCAGTCGACGATGGAATCGCTGGGATTCATCATCTTGAACTTGGACTTGTTCTCCGAACCGCCGCCCTTGGCCGCGACGTCGACCGAGATCTTCGAGCCCGGGACCATCTCCACCGACAGCACGCAAGGGGTGTTGTCCTTGGTGTTGCGGCGGGTGAAGGCGGGGTCCGCCAGCACCGAGGCGCGCAGCTTGTTCTCGGGGTGGTTGTAAGCGCGGCGCACGCCGTCATCGACCACGTCCTGCAGCGAGCGGTCGGATTCGAGGCGGCAGTTCTGGCCCCACTCGATGAAGACGTTGACGATGCCGGTGTCCTGGCAGATCGGGCGGTGACCCTCGGCGCACATGCGGCTGTTGGTCAGGATCTGGGCGATGGCGTCCTTGGCCGCCGGGCCCTGTTCCGCTTCGTAGGCGTCGCCCAGCGCGCGGATGTAATCCATCGGATGATAGTAGCTGATGTACTGCAATGCGTCGGCGACGGACTCGATGAGGTCCTCTTCGCGGATGGTCACCATTTCTGTCATGGAATTCTCCGGTCTTCTTGGCCCGATCTGGCGGATAACGTCGGATTTTTGCCGCTCCATAAGCCGCATGGCGGTGATCGTCAAAGTGCTTGATCGGATCGACGGGCGTTGTTTCATGGGGCTTGGCCTGAGAGGCGGGTTCGCTTAGAAGCGGCCGCATAGTGTCGTCTTCGCGATTGCAGCGATCTGCCGCAAGCCCCGCGAGCGAGTGAGGGAATACACGAATGACCTTGACCGAGGACCGGTCGGCTCCTGCCACCGACTTTGCCGCAGCCCGCCGTGCCATGATCGTCAGCCAGCTGCGCACCAGCGGCGTGAACGAGCCGTGGGTGCTGGAAGCGATGGCGAATGTTCCACGTGAAAACTTCGTGCCCGCCGAACTGCGCGACGCCGCCTACATCGACCGCGCCGTGCCGCTGGGCGAGGGCAGGTTCCTCGGCGCTCCGCTGGTGCAGGGCAAGATGCTGCAGGAAGCCGCGCCCGCGCAGGCCGACAAGGTGCTGCTGGTCGGCGACGGTGAAGGCTACCTCGCCACGCTGCTGCGCCCCCTGGTCGGTTCGCTCGATTCCGTGGCCCCGGCCGCTGCAGGCGATGCCGGCGCGGGCGAATACGACCTGATCGTCGTCGACGGCGCCATCGAAGTGCTTCCCGATGGCCTGTCCGCGCGCCTTGCCGATGGCGGCCGGGTCGTGACCGGGCTCGTCGATCGCGGCGTGACCCGGCTTGCCGCCGGCACCAAGGCAGGTGGCGTGACCTCGCTGCTGCCGCTCGCCGAACTGGGGATTCCCGTGCTTCCCGAATTCGCCGCTCCCAAACGCTGGAGCTTCTGAGCATGGCCCGGTTCGCTAAGCGTGCCGGGCTGCTCGCGGGGGGATGTCTGACAGGCTGCCTGATGGTGGCAGCGGCCGGCGCGCCAGCGCGGGCTGACACCCTGCGCGATGCGCTAGTCTCGGCCTACAAGACCAACCCCACGCTCGAAGCCGCGCGCGCCCAGCAGCGCGCCACCGATGAAGGCGTGCCGATCGCCAAGGCCGCCGGCATGCCCTCGGCCAGTGCCAGCGGCACGTACACCGAGTATCTCAAGCAGAGCGAAAACTCGTTCAACGCCCCGCTGCGCACGTTCAGCGCAGGTGCCGACCTCGGGGTGCCGATCTACTCGGGCGGCGCGGTGAAGAACCGCGTCAAGGCGGCCAGGATACGCGTTGGTGCGGGTCAGGCAGACTTGCGCGCCACCGAAGCCTCGGTGTTCTCGCAAGTCGTCGCCGCTTACATGGACGTGATCCGGACCGAGGCGATCGTCGGCCTCAACCGCAAGAACGTCAGCGTGTTGAAGACCAACCTCGATGCCACCGGAGACCGGTTCGAGATCGGCAACCTGACGCGCACCGACGTGGCGCAGTCGCAGTCACGCCTCGCCGTCGCGCAGAGCGACCTGCTGACCGCCGAAGCCAATCTCGCTGCCGCGCGCGAAACCTATATCCGCCTGATCGGCACCGCGCCGGGCTCGCTGGAGGCGCCGCCGCCCTTGCCTGGGCTGCCCGGCACGGCCGACGATGCCTCGGCCATCGCCCTCGATTCGAACCCCGACCTGATCGGTGCGCGCGAGCGTACGCGGGCCGCGGAAAAGGACATCGACGTCGCAGGGGCCAGCCGGCTGCCGACGCTGAGACTGTTCGGCCAGGGCAGCTATAACAACTATTTCAACACGCTTGCCCGCGGCGTTCCCAGTTCGGGGGTGACCCAGCACGATTCCGCCGCGCAGGCGGGCGCACAGCTGTCCATCCCGATCTTCCAGGGCGGCCTGCCCGCCGCCCAGCGCCGTCAGGCACAGGCGACGGCCTCGGCCTCGCTGGAGCAGGAGATCGCCACCGAGCGCGACGTGATCGCCCAGGTCCGCTCGGCCTTCACGTCCTACGTCGCGTCGAACGACCTGATCCGCTCCTCGCAAGTGGCGGTGGATGCCGCAACCCTAAGCCTCGAAGGCGTGCGGGCGGAGAATTCGGTGGGCCGCCGGACGATCCTCGACATCCTCAACGCCGAGCAGGAACTGCTGAACGCGCAGGTCACGCTGGTGACCGCGCGGCGCAATGCCTATGTTGCCGGTTTCACCCTGCTGGCGGCGATGGGCAAGGCCGAGGCGCGCGACCTCAATCTCGATGGCGGCATGCTCTACGACCCGAACGTCAATTACGAGCGGGTGCGCGGCAAGGTCTTCGACTGGGACGATGATGACGCTCCCGTCGCCCGATCGACGCGCACCGTTGACACGGCGGTGCAGGACGGCAAAATCCCCGACTCGCAGGAGCCCTGATCCCGATTCGGGAGCAGGCTTCGCGCGCGGTGAACAGGGATTTTCTAGCCAATGCGTCAGAACGGTGAGCCTTCGGTCGAGGAGATCCTCCAGTCGATCAAACAGGTCATCGCGCGTGACAGTCGCCTGGAGACCCGCACCGGCCGCACTGAACGCCTGATGCGAGAGCCCGAACCGACCTTCGAGGAGGAGGACGACGACGTTCTCGAACTTCAGGAGACGGCGCAGATTCCGTCTTCGGTCGAGGACGATGCCCCTCTCCTTCCCCCTCAGGCGCGCGATTCGATGCGGGAATCGCTGGCCGCGCTCGCGATGCTGTCAGAGCCCGGCGCCCCGCCCCAGATCGTCCGTTCGGGCGAGACCTCGCTGGAAGCATTGGCGCGCGAACTGCTGCGCCCTGCCCTGGCCGAATGGCTCGATCGCCACTTGCCGCCGCTGGTCGAGCGGCTCGTCGCAGCGGAGATCGCACGGATCGTCGGCAAGAAGGGCTGACGCTTTCGCGCTGGCGGGGCTGGACCTTGGGCAGCGGGCTTCCTACCTTCGCTGCATGTCAAAGCCCTGCCTTGCGTTGCCTGATACTGCGCGCCATCCCCTCTGTTGCCGTGCCGAGCGGACAGGGCGATGGAGACTGCAGGCATGACCGCGATCCGCGATATCGAAAAGGCCGAGGCGGCATTCGCCAAAACCGGCAGCGACGTGATCCGCCGCCACATCTTCATCTGCGCGGAGCCGCAGAAGGGTGAGTGTTGCTCTCCCGAGAAGGGACAGGCCGCGTGGAAGTATCTGAAGAAGCGGCTCAAGCAGCTCGGGCTGGATGGTTCGGGCGGCGTCGCGCGCACCAAGGCGGATTGCCTGCGTATCTGCCATGCGGGCCCGGTCGCGGTCGTCTGGCCCGATGGTGTGTGGTATCATTCGTGTGACGAAGACGTGTTGGAGACGATCATCCAGCGCCACCTGATTGGTGGCGAGCCGGTGGAGGAATACCGGCTGCACGCCCCTTCCCGGTAAACGGGGATGAGTTCATGGCGCGCTGCGCATGCCATGATGAACCTCAGCCTTCGCTGCCTGCCTCGCGCTTGAGGTCGTAGAGGATTTCCAGCGCATCGCGGGGCGAGAGGGCGTCGATGTCCATGTCGCGCAGCTTGTCGCGCAGGGCGTCGCACTCTTCCTCGCGGTTTTCTTGCGCGGCGGCGAACAGCGGCAGGTCGCCGAGGCCCGCCGCGAGGCCGCCGGTTTCGGCGCGGCCTTTCTCCAGCTTCTCCAGCACCGACTTGGCGCGGCTGATGACCTTGGGCGGAACCCCGGCAAGACGCGCCACAGCGAGGCCGTAGCTGCGATCTGCCGGCCCTTCAGCCAGTTCGTGGAGAAGCACCAGGTCGCCCTTCCACTCGCGCGCGCGGACGTGGTGGAGCGAAAGCGCCTCGCAGGTCTCGGCCAGCCGCGCCATCTCGTGATAGTGCGTGGCGAAAAGGCAGCGGCAGCGGTTGGTTTCGTGCACCGCCTCGGCGACCGCCCACGCCAGCGCGAGGCCGTCATAGGTTGACGTGCCGCGCCCGACTTCGTCGAGGATCACGAAGCTGCGCTCGCTCGCCTGCGCAAGGATGGCGGCGGTTTCCACCATCTCGACCATGAAGGTCGAACGCCCCCGCGCGAGGTTGTCCGAAGCGCCGACGCGGCTGAACAGGCGGTCGACCATGCCGATCCGCGCCGCCTTGGCGGGCACGAAGCCGCCTGCCTGCGCGAGCAGCACGATTAGCGCGTTCTGGCGCAGGAAGGTCGATTTACCGCCCATGTTCGGGCCGCCGATCAGCCACAGCCGGTCATGGCTGGCGAGGCGGCAGTCGTTCGCCACGAAGCGCTCGCCCTGGCTTTTAAGCGCCGCTTCCACCACCGGATGCCGCCCGCCCTCGATCTCCAGCGCAAGGCCATCGACCACTTGCGGGCGCGTCCAGTTGCCCTCGGCGGCGCGTTCGGCCTGACCGGCGGCAACATCGATGCGGGCCAGCGCGGCGGCGGTGCGGGCGATCTCCCGCCGCGCGGCGACGGCCTCGGCCACCAGCGTCTCGAAATGTGCGTCCTCCGCCACGAGGGCATGGCCGCCTGCCTCGGTGATGCGCGCGGCTTCCTCATGCAGCGCCAGCGCGTTGAAGCGCATCGCGCCCGCCATCGTCTGGCGGTGCGAGAAGCCGCTGTCCGGCTCCATCAGCTTGTCGGCGTGGCGCTGTGCAACCTCGATGAAGTAGCCGAGCACGTTATTGTGCTTGATCTTGAGCGAGGCGACGCCGGTTTCCTCGCGGTACTTCGCCTCCAGCGCAGCGATGGCACGGCGGGCATCGCCCGACATCAAGCGCAGTTCATCGAGCGAGGCGTCGTAGCCGCTGGCGATGTAGCCGCCCTGCCCGCGTTCGGTCGGAGGCGTCTCCACCAGCGCGCGCGAGAAGTGATCGACCAGTGCGCCATGCCCGCCAAGATCGGGCAGCACCCGGTCCAGCAGCACCGGCACGTCATCCATCTGCCCCAGCCGGTCGGCGATCCGACGCGCCCCGCTCAGGCCATCCCGCAGCTGGCCGAGATCGCGCGGAGAACCGCGCCCCGCCACCACGCGGCCCAGCGCGCGGCCCACGTCGGGCAGTGCCCGCAGCGCGGCGCGCATGTCCTCGCGCAGCAGCGCATCGCCGTGGAGCCATTCGACCAGTTCCAGCCGCTCGGCGATCGCCATGCGGTCGGTCAGCGGGGCCGAGAGGTCGTCGGCCAGCTGGCGCGCGCCCGCGCCGGTGACGCAGCGGTCGATCGCGTCGATCAGGCTGCCCTTGCGTCCGCCGCTTGAGGCTTCGAGGATTTCGAGGCTGGCGCGCGTGGCTTCGTCCATCGCCAGCGCGGCGTCACTCGCGCGCGCCTCGGGCGGGAGCAGCAGCGGCAGCTTGCCCCGCCCGACATGGTCGAGATAGGCGATGAGCCCCCCCGCAGCCGCGAGCATCGCCCGCGTGAAGGCCCCGAAGCCGTCGAGCGTGGCTACGCCGTGGACCAGCTTCAGCCGCTCCTCGCCGCCGTCGGAGGAGAATTCGTGGCCGCCGCGCCCGATGGCGCCATCGGGAGCCTGATCCCAGCCCTCGGGCACCACCAGCTCGCTCGCGCCGAGGCGGGCCAGCGCCGCCGCCAGCCGCTCGGGCGCGCACTCTTCCAGTTCCATGCGGCCGGTGGAGATGTCGCAGGCCGCGATGCCGACGATCCCGCGAACTTCGCAGGCCGCCGCCAGCACATTGGCGCGGCGCGGCTCCAGCAGCGCTTCCTCGGTCAGCGTGCCCGCCGTGACGAAGCGCACGATGCCGCGCGCGACCAGCGACTTGGAGGCGCGGCCCTCCTTGCGGGCGCGCTCCTTGGCCTCTGCAGGCGTCTCGGTCTGTTCGGCGATGGCGACGCGGCAGCCTGCCTTGATGAGCCGCGCGAGGTAGCCCTCGGCCGCGTGCACCGGCACCCCGCACATCGGGATCGGCTGCCCCAGATGCTCGCCGCGCGTGGTCAGCGCGATGTCGAGCACCTGGCTCGCCGTCTTCGCGTCCTCGAAGAACAGCTCGAAGAAGTCGCCCATGCGATAGAACAGCAGGCAGTCACCTGCCTCTTCGCGCAGCGCAAGGTACTGCGCCATCATTGGAGTCGCGCCGGAAGTCATGCCAGCAGCGTTAGCGGCGCACCTGTCATTTTGGGAAGCGCGGTAGGACATCCTTTCCCCTATCGCGTCGCGATTTCATCCGTTAGGGCCTCTGGCAAATCTGGGGAGATCAAGCTTTGTCCGATAAGTCCAAGGTCCAGTTCACCGATCGCGAGGCGCTGTTCTACCACCAGACCCAGCGCCCGGGTAAGATCGAGATCATCGCCTCCAAGCCGATGGCGACCCAGCGCGACCTCAGCCTCGCGTATTCGCCGGGCGTCGCCGTGCCGGTGCAGGCCATCGCCGACGATGCCGCCACCGCCTACGACTACACCGCCAAGGGCAACCTCGTGGCGGTCATCTCCAACGGCACCGCGATCCTGGGCATGGGCAACCTCGGCGCGCTGGCGTCGAAGCCGGTGATGGAAGGCAAGGCCGTCCTGTTCAAGCGCTTCGCCGACGTCGATTCGATCGACATCGAGCTGGCCAGCGAGGACACCGATGCGCTGATCGAGGCCATCGCGATGATGGAGCCCAGCTTCGGCGGCATCAACCTTGAAGACATCAAGGCGCCGGAATGCTTCATCATCGAGCAGACCTTGCGCGAACGCATGAACATCCCGGTCATGCACGACGACCAGCACGGCACCGCGATCATCGCGGCGGCGGGCCTCATCAACGCCTGCCTCATCACCGGCCGCAAGCTGGACGAGATCAAGGTCGTGGTGAACGGCGCGGGCGCCTCGGCACTGGCCTGCACCTCGCTCATCAAGTCGATGGGCGTGAAGCATGAGAACGTGCTCGTCTGCGACACCAAGGGCGTGATCTATCCGGGCCGCGAGCGCGTGGACCAGTTCAAGTCCGCCCACGCCGTCTCGACCGACAAGCGCACGCTGACCGAAGCCCTCGTTGGCGCTGACGTCGTCCTCGGCCTCTCGGCCAAGGGCGCGATCACGCCCGAGATGGTCAAGTCGATGGCGCCCGAGCCGATCATCTTCGCGATGGCCAACCCGGACCCGGAGATCACCCCGCCCGACGCCAAGGCGGTGCGCCCCGACGCGATCGTCGCCACCGGCCGTTCGGATTACCCGAACCAGGTCAACAACGTGCTCGGCTTCCCCTTCATCTTCCGCGGCGCGCTCGACGTGCGGGCGACCGCGATCAACGAGGAGATGAAGATCGCCGCCGCCACCGCCATCGCCGAACTGGCGCGCGAGCAGGTCCACGAGGACGTCGCGGCGGCCTACGGCGGCGAGACGCAGCAGTTCGGCCGCGACTACATCATCCCTGCGCCTTTCGACCCGCGCCTGATGGAAGTGGTGCCGATGGCCGTGGCCAAGGCCGCGATGGATTCGGGCGTCGCCCAGAAGCCGATCGAGGACTTCGAGGCTTATCGCGACCAGCTGAAAGCCCGCCTCAACCCGACCACCTCGGTGCTCACCCGCGTCTACGAGCAGCTCAAGGCCAACCCCAAGCGCGTGATCTTCGCCGAGGCCGACAACGAAGTCGTCCTGCGCGCCGCGATCCAGTACCGCGACTTCGGCTACGGCGAACCGATCCTGGTGGGCCGTACCCAGGCGATCCTCGACAAGATGGCCGACCTCGGCGTCCCCAACCCCGAGAGCTTCCACATCGAGAACTCGATGGTCTCCGAGCACGTCCAGCCGATGGTGGAGATGCTCTACGACCGCCTGCAGCGCCGCGGTTTCCTGAAGCGCGACGTGCAGCGCATGTGCAACACCGACCGCAACATCTTCGCCTCCGGCCTGCTCAAGCTGGGCGTCGGCGATGCGATGGTGACGGGCATGACCCGGCCCTTCGCGCAGTCGATGAAGGAAGTGCGCCGCGTTCTCGACCCGGCCGAGGGCGAACTGCCCTGCGGCATCCACATGATGGTCGGCAAGAACCACACCGTCTTCATGGCCGACACCACCATCAACGAGCGCCCCACCGCCGAGGAACTGGTGGTCATCGCCAAGGAAACCGCCGCCGTCGCCCGCAAGCTGGGCCACGAACCGCGCGTTGCCTTCCTCAGCTACTCGACCTTCGGCAACCCGGCAGGCAAGTGGCTCGACGCCACGCGCGAGGCGATCCGCATGCTCGACGAGCAGCAGGTCGACTTCGAATACGAGGGCGAGATGGCCCCCGACGCGGCGCTGAACCCGAAGATCATGGAACTCTACCCGTTCTGCCGCCTGTCCGCTCCGGCGAACGTACTGGTCATGCCGGGGCTGCAGTCGGCCAACATCTCGGCCAAGCTGCTCAAGGAGATCGGCGGCACGACCTCGATCGGGCCGATGCTGCTGGGCATGGAAAAGCCGGTGCAGATCGTGCCGATGACCGCCATCGCGCCGGATGTGCTGACGTTGGCGGCATTGGCGGCTGCGGGGATTACGGGCTAATTTGAAGGGGAAAATGCAGGGGTTTACCACCCCTGCACCCCGTACACCGTCGGTGTCATGCGCGAAGCGACGTCGTTCCGCCAAGGCTTCGTCGGGAGACTTATAAAGCCTGCGGCGCGATTCCGCTGGCATATCCCCACCCTCGTCATTGCGAGCGCAGCGAAGCAATCCAGCGCGGAGTAACACTGCCCTGGATTGCTTCGCTACGCTCGCAATGACGAATGGGGAGGACGTAGCCCCCAACGCCGCTGCACGCGCAGCGACGACAGTATGGGGGTCTGGGGCGATGGCCCCAGGACTTCTACTTCCGCCTGTACCGGAAGTACCACACCTCATGCCCGTAAACCGTACGCGCCTTGTGCTCGTAGCGAGTCTGCGGCCAACCGCCGGGGCGAACCTGAAAGTCGCCGGGCTTCTCGCATAGCCACTCGAACTGTTCGGTATGCCGCTGCATCACCATCAGTGCGTGGCGCAGGTAGATCGCGTGGTCGGTGCCGAAGCGGAACTCGCCGCCGGGCCTGAGCTTGGCGGCGAACATGTCGACCGGACCGTCGTTCATCATCCGGCGCTTGGCGTGGCGCGCCTTGGGCCAGGGGTCCGGGTGCAGCAGGTAGAGGAACGAGAGTGAGCCGTCCGGAATGCGCGCCAGCGCTTCCAGTGCATCGCCGTGATGGATGCGCACGTTGCCGATCGGCGGGTGCGCTCCGTTGTCGCCGCTGACGTGGGTAAGTGCCTGCGCCACGCCGTTGAGGAAGGGCTCGGCGCCGATGAAGCCGTGGTCGGGCAGCATGTCGGCGCGCTGCGCCATGTGTTCGCCGCCGCCGAAGCCGATCTCGAAGTGGAGCGGGCGATCGTCGCCGAACAGCACCTGCGCGGTGATCGGGCCTTCTTCGGGCATGGAGATACGGGGAAGCAGGTCGTCGACGAGGCCCTGCTGCGCGGCGCGCAGGGGCTTGCCCTTGGCGCGGCCGTAGAGGCGGTTGAGCGTGGTCGGATCGCCTGATTTGTAAGCCGTCATGGCGCGCGCCGATACACAAGGGGGCCGGGACTCGCAATCGCGCATAGTTGCGCGGCGCAACTTGGCGGACCGAAATGCGGATTGCCGAGCATGTGTCGCCCTGCTTTATCCCGGTCATGCTGCGCGCCATCTTCCTCCTTCTCGCCTGCCAGCTTGCGGGCGAAGCGATCCATCGCATCACGAGCCTGCCCCTGCCCGGCGCGGTCATCGGCATGGTCCTGCTGGTCGGATGGCTGGCGCTGGTCCCGCGAGAGCGGCCGACGCTGACCGTGGTGACCGGCTGGCTCACCGCGCACCTGTCCATCATGTTCGTTCCCGCCGCCGTCGGGCTGATCGAGGAAGGCCCGGTTCTTTCGCGGTACGGCGTGGGGCTGGTGACGGCCACGGTCGCCTCCACGCTGCTGACGCTGATCGTGACGGCGCTGGTATTCCGCTGGGCTTTTGCCCGCTTCGTGCCGGAGGGCGAGGCGTGAGCGATCCCGCACTGCTGGCGACGCCGCTGCTCTGGCTGACGGTCACGCTGGGCGTGTTCGAGGTCTTCGACTCCCTATCGAAGCGCTGCAACCGCCATCCGCTGCTGCATCCGGTGCTCTGGACCACCCCGGTGCTGATCGCCTTGCTGCTGGCGAGCGGCACCTCCTACGAAACATACAAGGCCGCGACGTTCCCGGTCAGCTTCCTGCTCGGCCCGGCGGTCGTCGGGCTGGCGGTGCCGGTCTGGCGCGAGCGGGCACGCATTCGCCGGCTGGCCATACCGATCGTGCTGGCGCTGGGTGCGGGCGCGGTGACCTCGATCGTCAGCGCGGTCGGCGTGCTGGTGCTGTTCGGCGCGCCGCGCGAGATCCTCGCCTCGATCGCGCCGAGGGCGACCACCACGCCCGTCGCGATGGCCGTGGCGGGGCAGCTTCGCGGTGTCCCGGCGCTGGCGGCGGTGATCGTGCTGTTCGCGGGCGTCTTCGGCGCGATGGTCGCGACGCCGCTGCTCAATGCGCTGGGTCTGGGTGACTACCGCGCGCGCGGCTTTGCCCTCGGCGTTGCCGCACATGGGATCGGCACCGCGCGGGCGTTTCAGGTGGACGCGACGGCTGGCGCGATGGCGAGCTTGGCGATGGCGCTCAATGCCGTGGTGACGGCGGCGCTGCTGTCGGTGGTGGCGCTGCTAGTTTGAGGGTGTGCGTGGCCGCCGGGGGCTTCGACAAGCTCAGCCTGAGCGGGGTTTAGAAACCAGCTCTCAAAACCGCTCAGGCTGAGCTTGTCGAAGCCCCGGCGGCAAGGCCCAGCCGCTCACAAAACAACGGCCCGCCCCTCGAGAGGGCAGGCCGCCTTGGTTCCTGCAAGGGGTGCAGGGTAATCTGGCTTATGCCGCTTCGGCAGCTTCGTCCGGATCGCGCAGGACGTAGCCGCGGCCCCACACGGTCTCGATGTAGTTGGCGCCGCCGCAGGCATGCGCGAGCTTCTTGCGCAGCTTGCAGATGAAGACGTCGATGATCTTCAGTTCAGGCTCGTCCATGCCGCCGTAGAGGTGGTTGAGGAACATTTCCTTGGTCAGCGTGGTGCCCTTGCGCAGCGAGAGCAACTCCAGCATCGCATATTCCTTGCCGGTCAGGTGCACGCGGGCGCCATCGACCTCGACCGTCTTGGCGTCGAGGTTGGTGACCAGCTTGCCGGTGCGGATGACCGACTGCGAGTGGCCCTTCGAACGACGCACGACCGCGTGGATGCGGGCGATCAGTTCCTCGCGGTGGAACGGCTTGGTCACGTAGTCGTCCGCGCCGAAGCCGAACGAGCGGACCTTGCTGTCCATCTCCGAGATGCCCGACAGGATCAGCACCGGCGTCTGCACCTTGGCGACGCGCAGCTTCTTCAGCACGTCGTAGCCGTGCATGTCCGGCAGGTTGAGGTCGAGAAGGATGATGTCGTAGTCATACAACTTGCCCAGATCGAGGCCTTCCTCGCCCAGATCGGTGGAGTAGACGTTGAATCCTTCCGCCGTCAGCATGAGCTCGATAGCCCGGGCCGTGGTCGGTTCATCCTCGATCAGCAGCACTCGCATGGGTCGGTTCCTTCTTGCCCCCGATGCCCGCGGCTGACGCAGCCTTTGCGGACATTGCGTTGTATTAACCATATGACCAATGAAGGTTAAAGGTTAATTCGTCGTAAACGCCGGATTTTCCCTTAAGGATTTTTAATGGGTTGGTCGGCGTCGAGGCGCGCGAGCCGCGCCACTGCTGCCCAGAACGGTGGATGCTGGTTAATGTTAAGGATGCTCGGATCAAAAATGCAAACGATTTGATCCGGCGCGTATCTTAACCTGCCGCCTCGCCCGGCACCCGCATGGGCCGGGGCGCAAAGCGTTGCCGCGCGGCCGGGCGGTCGATCCGCTTGAGGTAGCTCCACAGTCCGCACTGCAGGCCGATCAGCATCAGGATGAAGGGCTGGAAGGCGATGCCCACGAACAGCGAGCCGATCATGTAGACCACCTGCGCCAGTTGCAGCGCCACCGCCAGAGGTGCCGCCCATGCCTCGTGCGACTCCTGGCGATCCTTCCACCGACGCCGGATCATCTCCATCTGGACAAGGCCGGAGATCTGCAGCAGCAGCCAGAGGGCAAAGCCGGGATAGCCCTGCTCGCCCAGCATCTCGAAATAGCTGGAGTGGAAGGCGCGGCCGGTCTCTATAATCGGCGTGCGGGTGATGGTGACATTGCTGCCGGTCCTGGAGGTGGAGACGGTGTCATAGGCGACCTTGCTCGACAGGTAGACTTCGAATCCGCCGCCGAAGGGATGGTCCTTGGCGTAGCCCATCGTCCACTTCCACACGCCGATTCGCGTTCCCGCCGACTGATCGGACTGGTGATCCTCGATCGTGTTCATGCGCGCCAGGAAGCTCTGCGGCAGGAACGGCGTGGCGATCACCACCGCCAGCGCCATGCCCGCCGAGAGCGCGACCCGGTGCTTGGCGGTGCGCAAGTAGAGCCCCGCGAGAATCCCCAGGCAGACGAGGCCGGTGCGCGCCTGCGTCCCGATCGGGATCAGCGAACAGGCGAAGATCAGCGCGGCGGTGAACAGCCACACCCGCCAGTCGGAGGGAAAGATCGTCCCGTACTTCGCCAGCCACACCGCCACCGGGATCAGCGCGATGGCGACGCACGAGATGATCGAGCCTTCATAAAGGCCGGTGTTGTTGTCCACGAAGATGCGCAAGGTGCCGTAGCCGCTGCCGCCCATCGCGGTCTTGAGCCCGCCGTCGATGATGAGCGCGCTGGCCGAAAGCACCATGACCAGCGCCACCGCCTCGATCCTCAGGCGGGTGCGCAGGGTCAGCGGCAGGAACATCGCGAAGACCAGCGCCTTCCACACCCACGACCATTTGGTCAGCGCTTCCACCGGATAGTCGGCGCGCAGCGTGGTTATGGCGCAATAGAGCAGCAGCACCCCCATCAGCCCCTGCCGCCAGGTAAAGCGCGAATCGCTCTTGTCGTCGAACACCAGCCAGCCGAGGAAGGCCGCCGAGAAGGCGATCAGCGATGTCGGGAGTTGCGTCAGGAAGCCCCAGGAGATGATCTGCGGGGCGACGATGTCGACATAGAGATAGCACAACACCCAGATGAACGGCCGCTTGAGGCCGAGCAGGATGAGGCAGGCGAAGAAGCCGGTGAGCCCGAGATTAAGCATCGCCGTCCGATTCCCCGGTCGATTCGCCCGCCGCCGCGCGGTTCACCCGCATCGGCGTGCCCGGCCCCCGGCGCTTGCGCGCATTGAGGTCCGGCCCTTCCGAATCGAGGTCCGGACGCCACACCAGGCGCCATGCCGCAAGCAGCAGCAGTCCGTGCGATATGGCGAGGGCCAGGATATCAACCATTGCCAGCCGGTTAGCAGACCCAAGTTGACGCGGCGTTAAGCGTTCCCCGCTAGGAAATGCGACCTATGACCCGCATTCTTCATGTGCTCGACCATTCGCTGCCGATCCACAGCGGCTACACCTTCCGCACCCGCGCGATCCTCAAGGCGCAGCAGGCGCTGGGGCTCGACGTGCGGGCGGTGACCGGCCCGCGCTACAACGAGGGCGATGGGGTGGTCGAGGAACATGACGGCCTCCTGTTCCACCGCGCCGGCGGCAAGCTGTCCGGCCCGGTATCCGGTGTGCCGGGCCTGCGCGAATGGCGCGAGATCGGCCTGTTCGCGGCGGGCATCGACAAAGTCGTGCAGCAGTGGCGTCCCGACGTGATCCATGCGCACAGTCCCGTGCTGTGCGGCCAGGCCGCGCTGAAGGTGGCACGCAGCTACGGGATTCCCCTCGTCTACGAGATCCGCGCCTTCTGGGAGGACGCCGCCGTGGGCAATGGCACCGGGACCGAGGGCTCGCTCAAGTATCGGCTCACCCGCGCGCTGGAAACGCATGTGGTGCGCGAGGCCGATGCGGTGGTGACCATCTGCGAGGGCCTGCGGGCCGACCTTGCCGCCCGCGGCATTCCCGAAGGCAAGATCACCGTCATGCCCAACGGGGTCGACCTTGCGCTGTTCGGCACTCCCCTTCCGCGCGACGAGGACTTCGCACGGGAATTGGGTCTGGACGGCCCGGTGATCGGCTTCATCGGCAGCTTCTACGACTATGAAGGGCTCGACGTGCTGATCGACGCGATGCCCGCGCTCGTCGCCCGCCAGCCGCGCGCAAAGCTGCTCATGGTCGGCGGCGGCCCGCGCGAGGAGGCCTTGCGCGCGCAGGCCGCGGCCTCCCCGGTGGCGGAGGCGATCCGCTTCGTCGGCCGCGTGCCGCACCATGAGGTCGACCGCTACTACGCGTTGTGCGACGTGATGGCCTATCCGCGCAAGAAGAGCCGCCTGACCGACCTCGTCACGCCGCTGAAGCCCCTCGAGGCGATGGCGCAGGGCAAGCTCGTCGCGGCCAGCGACGTCGGCGGCCACCGCGAACTGGTGACCGATGGCTTGACCGGAGTGCTGTTCACCCCCGACGATGCACAGGCCTGCGCCGATTCGCTGGCCCGGCTGCTCGATGCCCGCGAAGACTGGGAATCCTACCGGAACGCGGGCCGCGAACATGTGGAAACCCGGCACGACTGGGCCGAGAACGCCCGTCGTTATCCTCTCGTTTACCAAATGCTGGCAGCAAAGACCGATCAAGCAGGGCTGGGAGCCGCCGCCTGATGGCGCGCAAAGGTCCAACACACGAGGTAATTCCAGTGGCCGATTCCAGAGGCTCCGACCAGCCGATCACCCGCCACCCGCTGTTTCCCGCCATCGTCGCGCTGTGGTTCGGCGCGCTCGCGGGGCTGGGCAGCATCGTCGTCAGTTCCTCGACGATCGAGGGCGTGGTGATGCTGCTGGGGATCGACAAGGTGATCCCGATGGCCGCGCCGCCGCTCGGCACGACCATGCGGATCCTGCTGGCGCTGGGCATGACCGGCCTTGGCGCCGCGATCGGCGGCGTGATCGCGCGCCGCATCTCCAGAGGCGCGCCCGCGCTCCAGCGCCGTGACGGCATCGAGGCCGAAGCAGTCGAGGATACCGGGGAGCAGCCGGCACCGGTCGCCACCGGAACCCGCCGCCGCCGCGCCCTGGCGATCGAGCCCGAGGCCGCCCCGGCGGCCGAGGAGCGCGCGCCGCTGCCCGGCGACGTCGCCGCGACGATCGAGGCCGCGCAAATCCTCAACGTCGCCGAATTCGACATCGACAGCTTCGACGAAGCCCCCGCCGAAGCGGTTTTCCACCGTCCCGCCGCGTTCCAGAGCGCCGCTCCCGAACCGGTCGCCGCAGAGGACATCGACGAGAGCGACAATCTGCCCGCCTGGCTCGATGCCGAGTCCGCATGGCGCGATCCGGCGCCGGGCTTCACCTCCCAGCGCGGCGTGTTCACCACGCCTCCGGGCGCGCAAGTGTTCCAGGCGCAGCTCGAAGCCGCCGAGGAAGCCGGCCAGAAAGCATCCGGGGCCGAAACCGAGGTCACCGCGCCGATCGGCAGCCGCTTGTTCGAAGCCTATTCGCGCGAACTTTCGCCGCGTGCCGACGATTCGGTCTCGGTATCGATCTCCGGCGCCGAGCCCGGATTCAAGCTCCTGCCGCGCCTGCCGCAAGGCGACTGGACGGCACAGAACGACACCGAGGCGGCACCTAGCGACACCCAGCAGGACGAAAAGGCCGAAGCTGCGGACGATAGCGCCGTCGATGCGCCCGCGTTCGCTCCGCACGTCGCCGCCGCCGAAGAGGTCGATCCGGCCCCGCTGGCGCAAGCCGCCGAGGAAGCCCCTTTCGAAGCGCATGGCGCCGCCGATCGCATCGTCCGGACCGATCTCGGATCGCTGTCGCAGGTCGAACTGCTCGAGCGGCTCGCACTTGCCATGGAGCGCCGCCGCGAGGAAGCGCGCCGCGCCGCGGAGGCGGTCGCGATCGTGCCGGAAGCCGTCGTGGCCCCGTTCGCCGCTCCGGTGATCGGGCATGAGGTTGCGGAAGGTTTCGTCGAAACGCAGCCGCAGGAGCCCGAGGCAGCCTGGCCGCCGGTTTCGCCTGTCGCTGCGATGCCGACGACGCTGCGCCCGGTCGGGCTCGACCCGATCGGTGACGATCATGCCGAGCCGCTGCCCGGCTACGTGCCGCCGCGTCATATCGGCCTGGCTTCGCAGGCGGACGGCTACGGCGAAGAGGCGCCGGGCTTCGACCCGCACGCCGCGATTCCCTTCCCGTCGAGCCCGTTCACGGCGGACCCCGAGGCTGAGGATGAGGACGAGGACGTCGTCCTGCAGCAGGGCTATTCCTCGCTGCTGAACCTTTCGCGCCACGCGGCGGTGCGCAAGCCGTTCCTCCAGTTCGGCGAACCCGACGAGGCCGGCGACGAGATCGCCCACGCAACGCCGGTCGTGTCCGCCGAGGATGCTGCCGATGCCACCGACGAACCCGCTCCCTTCGGCCGCCCCGTGCTGCTGCCCGATCCCGTGGGCGAGGCCCCGCCGGAACCCGAGGAGCGCCCCTTCGATGCTCCCCGCAACGATCCGGAGGCCACCGAACGCGCCTTGCGCGCGGCTCTGGCCACGCTCCAGCGGATGAGCGGAGCGGCCTGAGTCCCTTTACAGCGTTGCTTTCTGAACACACAAAACCCCCGTCCGGCGCAATCCGGGCGGGGTTTTTGATAATAAAATGCCGAGAATACCGTCATTCGCGCCATGTTGCTGCGCGGCCCATCTTGTTCGCCATTGCAAAACGGTCCCTGAATCGTCATGGGGACCGTGGGGTCACTATGCCGCGTGGGGTCGTTCGCACGATTCGGTGCGAGTCCGCAGGCATGCCCAGTGATCCCCTGCCAAACGGCGCCAAAAAACACAGGATGGGTTTATATCGATGGGATTTCCTAAGCCCCAGGGCCTCTATGACGCGCGCAATGAACACGACGCCTGCGGTGTGGGCTTCGTCGCCCATATCAAGGGCCAGAAAAACCACGCGATCATTACCCAGGCTCTGGAGATTCTGAAAAACATCGACCACCGCGGTGCGGTGGGCGCCGACCCCCTGCTGGGTGACGGCGCGGGCATCCTGACCCAGATTCCCGATGCGCTGCTGCGCACCTGGGCCACTTCCGAGGGCCTCGAACTGCCGCAGGCGGGCGACTACGCGGTCGCCATGTGCTTCCTGCCGCAGGACGATGCCTCGCGCGAGATGATCGTCTCGGTGTTCGAGAAGTTCATCAAGAAGGAAGGCCAGCACCTGATCGGCTGGCGCGACGTGCCCGTCACGCTCGACGGCCTCGGCAAGACCGTGCTCGAATCGATGCCGGTCATCCGCCAGTGCATCGTCGGGCGCGGTGAAAGCTGCGCCGACCAGAACGCCTTCGAGCGCAAGATCCTGGCGATCCGCAAGCAGACCCAGAACCCGCTGGCGGCGCTGGCCGAGAAGCATGACATGCCGGGGCTCACCGAGCTTTACATGCCCAGCTTCTCGACCCGCACGATCGTCTACAAGGGCCTGCTGCTGGCGACCCAGGTGGGCTCGTTCTACGACGACCTGCGCAACCCGGAATTCGTCTCGGCTCTGGGCCTCGTGCACCAGCGCTTCTCGACGAACACCTTCCCGAGCTGGAAGCTGGCGCACCCGTTCCGCTTCATGGCGCACAACGGCGAGATCAACACCGTTCGCGGCAACGTGAACTGGATGAACGCGCGCCGCCGCACCATGGAATCCGAGCTGCTCGGCGCCGACCTCGACAAGATGTGGCCGCTGATCCCGCACGGCCAGTCGGACACCGCGTGCCTCGACAACGCGCTCGAACTGCTGATCGCGGGCGGATACTCCATGGTTCACGCCATGATGATCCTGGTGCCCGAGGCATGGGCGGGCAACCCGCTGATGACTCCGGAACGCCGCGCGTTCTATGAATACCACGCCGCGCTGATGGAGCCGTGGGACGGCCCGGCCGCCGTCGCCTTCACCGATGGCCGCCAGATCGGCGCCACGCTGGACCGCAATGGCCTGCGCCCCGCGCGCTTCCTCGTCACCGACGACGACCTGTGCGTCATGGCGTCCGAGAGCGGCGTCCTTCCGATCAAGGAAGACAACATCGTGCGCAAGTGGCGTCTCCAGCCCGGCCGCATGCTGCTGATCGACTTCGAGGAAGGCCGCATCATCGAGGACGAGGAGATCAAGACCAAGCTGGCCGAGGCCGAGCCCTACGAAGAGTGGCTCGACCGCACGCAGTACAAGCTGGCCGATCTCGACGTGATCGAACCCGAACTGGCCGAGCTGCCCAAGCCCACCGGCACGCTGCTCGATCGCCAGCAGGCGTTTGGCTACACGCAGGAAGACACCACGCGCTTCCTCGAGCCGATGGCCGTGAACGCCGACGATCCGCTCGGCTCGATGGGCACCGACACGCCAATCCCGGTGCTGTCGCACAAGTCGCGACTGCTCTACGACTACTTCAAGCAGAACTTCGCGCAGGTCACCAACCCGCCGATCGACCCGATCCGCGAGGAACTGGTGATGAGCCTGGTCACCATGATCGGCCCGCGCCCGAACCTGCTGGGTCATGACGCCGGCACGCACAAGCGCCTCGAAGTCAGCCAGCCGATCCTGACCGACCTTGGCCTTGCCAAGATCCGCTCGGTGGAGGCCGCGCTCGACGGCGCGTTCCGCACCGGCACCATCGACATGACCTGGGACGCCAAGACCGGCGCCGCAGGGCTTGAGCTGGCAATCAAGGAAATGTGCTGGGCCGCGACCGAAGCGGTGCTGGCGGACAAGAACATCCTGATCCTGTCCGACCGCAGCGTCGGCCCGGACCGGATCGCCATGCCCGCGCTGCTGGCGACGGCGGCCGTCCACCACCACCTCGTCCGCCAGGGCCTGCGCATGCAGACCGGCCTTGTCGTGGAAACCGGCGAAGCGCGTGAAGTTCACCACTTCTGCGCTCTGGCGGGCTACGGCGCCGAAGCGATCAACCCCTACCTCGCGCTGGAAACCATCGAGGAAATGCGGGTGCGCAAGAACCTGCCGGTCTCGGCCGAGCAGGCGGCGAAGAACTACGTCTACGCCATCGGCAAGGGCATCCGTAAGGTCATGTCCAAGATGGGCATCTCGACCTATCAGTCGTACTGCGGCGCGCAGATTTTCGACGCGGTCGGCCTGTCCACGGCGTTCGTAGATAAGTACTTCTCCGGAACCGCCACCACCATCGAGGGTGCGGGCCTTGCCGAGATCGCGGAAGAGACCGTGCGCCGTCACGATGCGGCTTACGGCGACAACCCGGTCTTCAAGAACATGCTCGACGTGGGCGGCATCTACGGATCGCGCGTGCGCGGCGAGGAACATGCCTGGACCAGCGAGAACATCGGCCTGCTCCAGCACGCCGTTCGCGGCAACGTGCCTGAAAAGTACCGCGCCTTCGCTCAGACCATCAACGACCAGTCGGAGCGCATGCTCACGATCCGTGGCCTGATGGACTTCGTGCCCGGCCAGTCGATCCACATCGACGACGTCGAGCCCGCAAGCGAGATCGTGAAGCGCTTCGCCACCGGCGCGATGAGCTACGGCTCGATCAGCTGGGAAGCGCACACCACGCTGGCCGTGGCGATGAACCGCATCGGCGGCAAGTCGAACACCGGCGAAGGCGGCGAAGACCCCAAGCGTTTCAAGCCGCTGGACAACGGCGACACCATGCGCTCGTCGATCAAGCAGGTCGCCTCGGGCCGCTTCGGCGTCACCACCGAGTACCTGGTCAACGCCGACGACATCCAGATCAAGATGGCGCAGGGCGCGAAGCCCGGCGAAGGCGGCCAGCTGCCGGGCGACAAGGTGGACAAGACCATCGGCGCCACCCGTCACTCGACCCCGGGCGTCGGCCTGATCTCGCCGCCGCCGCACCATGACATCTACTCGATCGAAGACATCGCGCAGCTCATTCACGATCTCAAGAACGTGAACCCGACCAGCCGCGTCTCGGTCAAGCTGGTGTCCGAAGTGGGCGTGGGCACGGTTGCGGCTGGCGTCTCCAAGGCGCGTGCGGACCACATCACGATCTCGGGCTACGAAGGCGGCACCGGCGCTTCGCCGCTGACCTCGCTGACGCACGCGGGTTCGCCTTGGGAAATCGGCCTCGCCGAAACCCAGCAGACCCTGCTGCTCAACAACCTGCGCAGCCGCGTGGTGGTCCAGGCCGACGGCGGCCTGCGCACCGGCCGCGACGTCGCGGTTGCCGCACTGCTGGGCGCGGAAGAGTTCGGCTTCGCCACCGCACCGCTGATCGCGGCGGGCTGCATCATGATGCGCAAGTGCCACCTCAACACCTGCCCGGTGGGCGTGGCCACGCAGAACCCGGTGCTGCGCGCGCGCTTCACCGGCCAGCCCGAGCACGTCATCAACTACTTCTTCTTCGTGGCGGAAGAACTGCGCGCGATCATGGCCGAACTCGGCTTCCGCACCATCCCCGAGATGGTCGGCCGCGTCGATCGCCTCGACATGAAGAAGGCGATCAGCCACTGGAAGGCCAAGGGCGTTGACCTGTCCAAGGTGCTCTACCAGGCACCGCTGGGCGACGGCCCCTCGCTGGGCTGGAGCGAAGTGCAGGACCACGGCCTCGAACACGCGCTCGACAACGTGCTGATCGAGGGCGCTGCCGATGCTCTGGAAAAGCGCGAAGCCGTCCGCATCGAAAAGCCCGTCATCAACGTCAACCGCACGGTCGGCGCGATGCTCTCGGGCGAGGTGGCGCGTCGCTACGGCCATGACGGTCTGCCCGACAACACGATCAACGTGAAGCTCACCGGCGTCGCCGGCCAGAGCTTCGCCGCCTGGCTTGCCCACGGCGTCACGCTCGACCTGACCGGCGATGCCAACGACTACGTCGGCAAGGGCCTGTCGGGCGGCCGCGTGATCGTGCGCCAGCCGAGCCATGTGAACCGTGATCCGCTCAAGAACATCATCGTCGGCAACACCGTGCTCTACGGCGCGATCTCCGGCGAGGCGTTCTTCAACGGCGTCGGCGGCGAGCGCTTCGCGGTCCGAAACTCGGGCGCGATCGCGGTCGTCGAAGGCTGCGGCGATCATGGCTGCGAGTACATGACCGGCGGCGTGGTGATGGTGCTGGGCAAGACCGGCCGCAACTTCGCGGCGGGCATGTCGGGCGGCATCGCCTACGTCTACGACGAGGACGGCGAGTTCGCGAAGCTGGTCAACCCCTCGATGGTGGACCTGCAGCCGATCTCGGCCGAAGCCGACGAAGATGAGGGTACGGGCCGTCCCCAGCAGCGCACCGTCTCGGTTCGCGACCTGGGCATGGGCGACATGCTGCGCCACGATGCGGAGCGCCTGCGCATCCTGCTCGAACGCCACCACCTGCACACCGGCTCGAAAAGGGCCCGCGCATTGCTCGACGACTGGGCAACCACGCTGGGCAAGTTCGTCAAGGTGATGCCGCGCGACTTCGCGAAGGCCCTGCGCCAGCAGGAGGCCGAACGCCTCGAAGCCGCCTCGGTCGCAGCAGAATAAGATTTAGGAACGTATCACAATGGGCAAGGAAACTGGCTTCCTCGAACTCGACCGCAAGGACCGTACGTACGGTCCGGTCGAGGATCGCCTCAAGAACTACAACGAGTTCGTCGTCCCCCTCTCGCCCGAGGCGCTGAAGGCACAGGCGTCGCGCTGCATGAACTGCGGCGTGCCGCACTGCCACACCGGCTGCCCGGTCAACAACATCATCCCGGACTGGAACCACCTGGTCTACGAGGACGACTTCCGCAACGCGCTGGAAGTCCTCCACTCGACCAACAACTTCCCCGAGTTCACCGGCCGCATCTGCCCCGCCCCGTGCGAGGCGGCCTGTACGCTGAACATCATCGACGAGCCCGTGACCATCAAGTCGGTGGAATGCGCGATCGTCGACAAGGGATGGCAGGAAGGCTGGATCACCCCGCAGGTGCCTGAAAAGCGCACCGGCAAGGCGGTCGCCGTCGTCGGCTCCGGCCCGGCGGGCATGGCCTGCGCCCAGCAGCTGGCCCGCGCCGGTCACTCGGTCACGCTGTTCGAGAAGAACGACCGCGTCGGCGGGCTGATGCGTTACGGCATCCCCGACTTCAAGATGGAGAAGCACCTCATCAACCGCCGCCTCGTGCAGATGATGGCGGAAGGTGTCGAGGTGAAGACCTCGGTTGAAGTGGGCGTCACCGTCTCGGTCGCCTCGCTCAAGGAAAACTTCGATGCGGTGGTCTTCGCCGGCGGTGCGGAAGACCCGCGCCCGCTCGCGATCCCCGGCTTCGAGCTTCCGGGCGTGCGCTACGCGATGGAGTTCCTGACCCAGCAGAACAAGCGCAACGCCGGCGACGACGAACTGCGCGCCGCCCCGCGCGGCACCCTGTCGGCCACCGGCAAGCACGTCATCGTCATCGGCGGCGGCGATACCGGTTCGGACTGCGTGGGCACCTCCAACCGCCAGGGCGCCGCTTCGGTTACCCAGCTGGAGATCATGCCCAAGCCGCCGACGATGGAAGACAAGGCGCTGTCGTGGCCGTTCTGGCCGCTCAAGCTGCGCACCTCCTCCAGCCACGAGGAAGGCGCCACCCGCGACTGGGCCGTGCTGACCAAGCGCGTCATCGGCGACAACGACGTCAAGGGCCTCGAATGCGTCCGCGTCGAGTGGAAGGGCGGCAAGATGCAGGAGATCGAAGGCAGCGAGTTCACGCTCGAAGCCGACCTGATCTTCCTCGCCATGGGCTTCCTCGGCCCCCGCAAGGCCGGCATGCTCGACCAGTCGGGCGTCGAGCTGGACGCGCGCGGCAACGTGAAGGCGAACGTCTTCGAATACCGCACCAGCGACGAGAAGATCTGGTCCTGCGGCGACATGCGCCGCGGCCAGTCGCTGGTCGTCTGGGCGATCCGCGAAGGCCGCCAGTGCGCGCGTTCGGTGGACGAGGCGCTGATGGGCGTGAGCCAGCTCCCGCGCTGATTATCTGCGTTATCGGATTGAGAGGGGGCGTGCCGAAAGGTGCGCCCCTTTTTCGTTGCGCCTTGCCGTGGGGGCTTCGACAAGCTCAGCCTGAGCGGGATTAAAGGTATTGGCTACACCCCCTCTGTCCAAGAGCCGATAAGGTGTTCTCTCAAATCCGCTCAGGCTGAGCTTGTCGAAGCCCCCGCCGCACGCACCACGCCGGCGCGATCACTTGCCTCGCCACCTTGACCGCGCCCCCTGCCCCCGGCTCTCTCCCGCCAAAGGGAGACCCGTCATGCTGCTGGAAATCGCCGAGATCGAAGTGCGCCCCGGCGCCGAGGACCAGTTCGCCGCCGCCATGCGCGGTGACGGCATCGGCCACCTCGCCGCGTGCGAGGGCGTGGTCTCCGCCCGCTTCGGGCGCGGGGTGGAGAACCCGTCCAAGTTCACCTTCAACGTCGTGTGGACCTCGATGGAAGCGCACCGGAGCGCCCGTACCCTCGACGCATTCGGCAGGTTCCGTGCCTGCTTCGGTGATCTCACCACCGGCGGCGCCATGAGCCATTATCTGATGGACGATGCGGTTACAGGCGCATCGGCCTGATTTCCCTTCCCCTCCTTCGCACAAAGGCATAATCCCGCGCCCCATGGCGCGCGACGCTTCCCTGCTGGCGATACTGGCTTCCGCTCTCGCGATGACCGCGATCGTGGGCCTGCGCTACCTCGTCACCTCCGGGATCTTCGCCTGGATAACCGCGCGCGTGCATCCGGGGCATTACCGGGGCCTCGATCGCCAGATCCGCAGCGAGATCGCCTGGTCGCTGGCATCCGCCGCGATCTACGGCATCCCCTCGGGCGTGGTCGCCTGGGGCTGGCGCGAGCATGGCTGGACGCGGATCTACACCGATGTACACGACTGGCCGCTGTGGTGGCTGCCGGTCTCGGTGCTCGCCTGCCTGCTGCTCCACGACACCTGGTTCTACTGGACCCATCGCTGGATGCACCGCCCCCGCGTGTTCCGCCTGGCGCATGCCGTCCACCATGCCAGCCGCCCGCCGACCGCCTGGGCGGCGATGAGCTTCCACCCGATCGAGGCACTCACCGGCGCCGTGGTGATTCCCGCGCTCGTGTTCGTCGTCCCGATCCATGTCGCGGCGCTGGGCACGGTGCTGACGATCATGACGGTGATGGGCATCACCAACCACATGGGCTGGGAGATGTTTCCCCGATGGATGGTCCATTCGCCGCTCGGCCGCTGGCTCATCACCGCCAGCCATCACCAGCAGCACCACGAAAGTTATCGATGCAACTACGGGCTCTACTTTCGCCACTGGGACCACTGGTGCGGCACCGACGCCGGGCTGTCGCGGGCGTTCTCCTCGCCCTGACCGCCGCCAATGCACCGCCGGACGCCCATGTGTCGGTCGCGGTTACGGATATGCGGTCGGCCAGGGGGCAGGTTCTCGCCTGCCTGACGGCGCGGGCCGATGCCTTTCCGGACTGCCGCAAGGATCCGCTCGCCCGCAAGCTGACGGTGCCCGCGAGCGATGCGGCGGTGCTCGATTTCGGCGCGGTGCCGGCGGGTCGCTATGCGGTTTCGCTGATCCATGACGAGAACGGCAACGGCAAGCTCGATACCCGCCTGATGATCCCGCGCGAAGGCTATGGCTTCTCGCACGATGCGCCGGTGCGGATGGGCCCGCCCAGCTTCCGCAGCGCCGCGTTCGACGTGGGGGCGGAAAATGTTCGCCTGGCGATACGGATGCGATATCTGCTCTGACCGCCCTTGCCCCGCTTTCCCGTGCGGCTTAGGCCCGACGCGTGAGACGGGACGAGGACAGGATCGAGCAGGCCGTGGAGAAGGCGGTCGACGCGGCGACGACGGGGCTGGTCCCGCCGCCGCCCGCCGGGGCGTTCTCGCCGTTCCGCTATCCGGTGTTCCGCGCGATCTGGACCGCCAACCTGTTCTCCAACCTCGGCTCGACGCTGCAGGGCGTGGGCGCGGCCTGGCTGATGACCGAGCTGACGCCGTCGCATCAGCTCGTCGCGCTGGTCCAGGCCTCGGCGACGGTGCCGATCATGCTGTTCGGCGTCTTCGCGGGCGCCATCGCCGACAACTTCGACCGCCGCCGCGTCATGCTCACCGCGCAAGTGGGCATGCTGGTGGTCTCCGCCGCGCTGGCGGTGCTGGCTTATGCGCACTTGCTGACGCCGTTCCTGCTGCTGGCCTTCACGCTCAGCGTGGGCATCGGCACCGCGCTCAATTCCCCGGCGTGGCAGGCCTCGGTTCGTCAGCAGGTGGCACCGAGGGAAGTGCCGCAAGCGATCGCGCTCAACTCGATCTCCTTCAACATCGCGCGGTCGATCGGGCCGGCGGTGGGCGGCATGCTGATCTCGATCTGGGACGTATCGTTCGCCTTCGCCTTCAACGCCTTCAGCTATGTCGGGCTGATCTGTGTGCTGCTGTGGTGGAAGCCGGAGGCCCGGCCGATCGAGCGCCGCCCGATCCTGCCCGCGGTGGCCGTGGGCATCCGCTACTGCGCCACCAACGGCCCGGTGCGGCGGATCCTGATGCGCGGCTTCGCGCTGGGCTTCAGCCTTGCCGCCTACCAGTCGCTGTTGCCGACCGTGGTGAGCGGGCCGATGCATGGTGACGAACTCGACTACGGGTTGATGCTGGGCCTGTTCGGCATCGGCTCGATCATCGCCGCCCCGTTCACCGGCCCGCTGCGCCGCCGGATCGGGCTTGAGGGCATCCTGGCGGCGGGCGCGGCGATGTTCGTCGTCTCGCTCTCGGTCGTCGCCGAAGTGCCGGGCGTGCTTTATGCGCTGCCGGCGGCGTTCCTGTCCGGCATGGCCTGGGTGATGATCCTGACGACGCTCAACACCGCCGTGCAGCTGCGTTCTCCCGATGCTATCCTGGGGCGGTGCCTGTCGATCTACCAGGCGGTGACCTTCGGCGGCATGGCGCTGGGATCGTGGGCGTGGGGCACCATGGCCGACTGGAAGAGCGTGGCCTTTGCGCTCCATGCCGGCTCTGTGTTCCTGATCGTGTCGTTCGTGTTGCTGCGTGTCGTTGCCCCGCTGCCCAAGCCGGGCGAGGGAGTTCTCGACCAGCGCTGAAATCGCGGGTTCCCCGGCAGGCGCGGCTTAATCCTTAATACACCATGTTGCGCCAGAACGGGCACTCTACAGGGGTGAGTCGGGACGCGACATGGACGGTTTGGGCGGTGAATTTTCCGGGACGGGCGATGGCGGGGCGGCGGACGCCCCGGAATCCCCGACGCCGGTCCGCAAGCCGGGCAATGACGAGCGCCGCATGCAGGTGCGCGCCTACAACTTCTGGGCAAGCCTGCTGGGCGAGAAGACCTTCCCCGACATCGCCGACCTCGATCCCGCCAACCTGCCGGACTTCGGCCCGCGCAGTGTCCTGCTCGATTTTTCCGACGGCATCGAGGATCCCGCCATCCCCTATGTCGGCGCCGCGCTGGCAGCGGAATGCGAGGCCGAAGGGCCGATCCGGCGGCTGGCGGATGTGCCGGGCGGCTCGCTCCTCTCGCGCATCACCGACCACTACATGCAGATACTCGCCAACGAGGCGCCGATCGGGTTCGAGGCGGAATACGTCGGCTCGCGGGGGATGACGGTGCTCTACCGCGGCATCCTGATGCCCTTTTCGCGCGGGGGCGAGCGGATCGACTACATCTACGGCGTCATCAACTGGAAGGAGAGCGCCGAGCCCCTCCGTGTCGCCGCCCCCGACGAGGAGGCCCCTGCCAGGTTGCGCGCGCCCGAGCCGCTGACCGACTGGGCCGACGGGCCCGCCATGTTCGACACGTCATCGTGGGACCGCAACGGACCGGGCGCGACCGATTTCGCGCTGCCGGCGATCGATGCCCATGGATCGCTGGAGCTTCCGCGCCCCGGCTTCGCGTTCGAGGCCGAGCCGACCGCCTTCGCCGAGGCCGAGATGGGCCTTGCCGACTGGCTGGCATCGGCCCGAGAACAGGCGCTGCTCGCCCGGCGCAGCGAGGAACGATCGCACCAGGCGCTCTACGAGGCGATCGGCCGCGCCTACGACTTCGCGCTGGCCGCGCGCGAGGCGCCTGAGGACTTCGCCGAACTGATCGAGGATGCCGGTATCAGGATGCAGGAGCGCGCGCCGCTGGGGCCGGTGGTCAAGCTGGTCTTCGGCGCCGATTACGACAAGACGCGCCTGGCCGAATTCGCCGCCGTCCTCGCGCATGGCCAGCGCCTCGGCCTGACCCGGGGCACGCTGGCGGCGCATATGGGCGCGGCGCCCGGCGGCCTCAAGGCGCTGGTGCGCGAGGAACGCCGCCTGCGCCGCGAGGAAGCGGGCATCCTGCCGACCGATTCGCGCGCGCGCCTCGCCAGCGACTTGCGCACCATCGAATCCCGCCCCCTCGCCGAGATCGCGCGCGAGGGCGAGGAGTTCACCGTGCTCGTCGCCCGGCGCCTGCCCGGCGGCGAGATCGTGCTGGTGGGCGAAGTGGACGACGATACCCTGCTCCAGCGCGCCGCGAAGCGCCTGCTAGGCTGACCGCCATGTCATGACGGCGGCGCGGGGCCCCTCGACACCGTCCCGCCACGCGTGCATGCAAGCCTCTTCATCGCCGGTTAAGCCCTCCGGCCGCCAAGAGGACCGATGCCCAAGCTGCGACTTTCTGCATTGCGCGCGGCGATCGCCATGCTGCTGGGGCTGGCGCCGCTGCCGGCGGCCGCGCAGTCGATCCTGCGCGACGCCGAGACCGAAGCCCTGCTGCGCGACATGGCCGCGCCGCTGGTCAAGGCGTCCGGCCTGCAGCCCGGCAACGTCGATATCGTGCTCGTCAACGATTCCTCGGTGAACGCCTTCGTTGCCGGAGGGCAGGCGGTCTACGTCAACTCCGGGCTGATCGACCAGGCCGACACCGCCGCCGAAGTGCAGGGCGTGATCGCGCACGAACTGGGGCACGTCACCGGCGGCCATGCCGTGCTCAACATGGGCGGCAAGAGCGCCACCAACATCTCGCTGCTCTCGCTGCTGCTGGGCGCCGCCGCGGCCGCCGCCGGAGGAGGCGAGGCGGCGCTGGGCGTCATCATGGCCGGCCAGCAGGCGGCGATGGGGAAGTATCTCGCCTATAACCGCTCGCAGGAAGCCTCGGCCGACGCGGCGGGCGCGCAGTACCTGTCGGGCGCCGGCATCAGTGGACGTGGCTCGCTGGAGTTCTTCAAGAAGCTCCAGAACATGGAGTTCCGCTACGGTTACCGCGCCAAGGACGGCGACGAATTCTACTCCACCCACCCCCTCACCGGCGATCGCATCACCACGCTGCAGGACACCTACGAGAAGGACGCGGCCTGGACCCGACCCGACGATGCGAAGATGCAGGCGCGCTTCCTGCGGGCCAAGGCCAAGCTGTTCGGCTTCCTGGCCGAACCCTACCAGGTCTTGCGCAAGTACCCGGCGACCGACACGACCATCCCCGCGCGCTATGCCCGCGCCTATGCCTATCACCGCGAATCCAGGTTCGCCGAAGCCCGCGCCGAGACCGAGGCGCTCATCAAGGCCGATCCCGACGATCCCTACTTCCTCGAACTGGACGGCCAGATCCTGCTCGAGGCGGGCAAACCCGGGGAGGCCTTGCCGATGCTGCGCAAGGCCACCGACCTGTCCGGCAACTCGCCGCTGATCGCGACGCTGTTCGGCCATGCGCTTATGGCGACCGAAGACCCCGCCAACTACAAGGAGGCGCAAGGCGTCCTCAAGAACGCGGTGGCGCGCGATCGGGAGAATCCGTTCACCTGGTACCAGCTCGGCATGATCTACGCCGCCAACGGCGACATGCCGCGCGCCTATCTCGCCAGCGCCGAGCAGCAGGCGCTCTCCGGCCGCATGGAAGAAGCCCTGCGCAGCGCCCAGGCGGCCGAGGCCGGCCTGCCCCAGGGCTCGCCCGACTGGCTACGCGCGCAGGACATCGAGATGCAGGCCCGCGCCGAACTGGAACGCGACAAGAAGCGGCGCTAGGGCCCATTCAGATCAGGCGCATCCGCCGCCCCGAACTCCCATCACGACAGGTATTTCCCTTTATCATGAGCACCGCCACCAAGTTCGCCGCCACCGCCGCAATCCTCGCCGTCGTGGGAGTGGGGGGCTGGCTGGGCGGCCGCATCGCGGTCGAGCGCGTGGTTCACGACTACATTCTCGAAAACCCCGAGATCCTGCCTCAGGCGATGGACGAACTGCGCCGCCGCGAGGCCGCCAAGGCGCTCGGCGGGGTCCGTCAGGCGGTCGAGACGCCGTTCCCCGGCGCGGTGCTCGGCAACCCGAACGGCAAGGTCACGTTGGTCGAATTCTCCGACTATGCCTGCGGCTATTGCCGCCAGAGCCTGCCCGACGTCGCCCAGTTGATCGCGAAGAATCCGGATCTGCGCATCGTCGTACGCGAGCTGCCGATCATCGGCCCGCAGAGCCCGGAGGCCGCCCGCATGGCCCTTGCCGCCGCCGAGCAGGGCAAGTACGCCCAGTTCCACGATGCCATGTACAAGGCCGGGCAGGTCGATGCACCGACCATCGCCGCCGTGGCGAAGGCAATCGGGCTCGACCTCGACCGCGCCCGCCGGATCGCCGCCAGCCCCACCGTTGAGGCCGAGATCGGCCGCAACCTCGAAATGGCGCAGCGCCTCGGCTTCTCCGGCACGCCCAGCTGGATCGCCGGGGACCGCCTGATCCCCGGCGCGGTTGGTTTTGACAGCCTGTCCGAGGCGGTCAAAGCGATGTGAAGCAATTAACTGGATGCTGGAAAATAGTTAGCGCGATTGCGCCAGCGCCTCAGCCAAAGCAGTTTCCGAAGAAGATATCCCGCGCCAACGCCATATGAGCCCAGAAACCGGATACATTATAGTTGCAGGCCGCTGGCGCTGCGTATGCTACTCCGGCAGAAGCGCAAAGCATAACCGCCGCCGCGGCTGCAAACACAGTTCCACGTGAAAAATTCCGCTTCATAACTCTCTCCGATCATCAGATAGATAGGCCCATTAATCAGGCTCAAAATTTTGTACTGATTAAATCCGGTGCATGAGATTAAAAATCTGTAATTTAGCGATAAAACTGCCCGGTAATGCACTGATTCACATAGCGTATGAGTTCAAAATGAGCGTCCTGCCGATCCAGCCCATTCCCTTCTTCGCCAACAAGGACCGCGCGTTCTGGCGCCTTCAGTTCATCGGCTGGGGCGGCGCGATGGTGCTGCGCACGATGTCGACGCTGGCCAACAACCAGTCCTCGGCTTCGCTGGTGCTGGTCGTCATCGCCACGATCACGGGCTTCTCCGTCTCGCTGGTGCTCTCGGTGATCTATCGCGCGCTCATCAGGCGTCGGGCGATCATCACCTGGGGCCTGACCGCCCTGATGCTGCCGGTCGCGGTGGCGCTGCACGCCTTCATCGACGCCTGGGTCATCTCGCTCTGGCGCGGGGAGGGAGACAGCTTCGCGCAACTGTTCCTCGGCGTCTTCTACTTCGATGCCACCCTGCTGGGCGCCTGGACCGCGCTCTACTACATGGTGAACTTCTACCTTCAGGTGGAGGAGCAGAACGACCAGCTGATCCGGCTGGAGAACCAGGCCACCAGTGCCCAGCTGGCGATGCTCCGCTACCAGCTCAACCCGCACTTCCTGTTCAACACGCTGAACTCGATCTCGACGCTGGTGCTGCTGAAGCAGACCGAGCCCGCCAACGCGATGCTCAGCCGCTTGTCCTCGTTCCTGCGCTATACCCTCATAAACAAGCCCTCCGCGCGGGTCACCGTGGAGCAGGAGGTCGAGACCCTCCAGCTCTACCTCGATATCGAGCGGATGCGCTTCGAGGAGCGGCTGCGCACCACGTTCACCATCGATCCCGCCACCGAAACCGGACTGCTGCCCTCGCTCCTGCTCCAGCCGCTGGTCGAGAACGCGATCAAGTACGCCGTCAGCCAGCAGGAAGCGGGCGCGGAGATCACCGTCGCCACGCAACTCGTCGGGCCGATGCTTCGCATCACCGTCTCGGACACCGGGCCGGGCTTGCAAAGTCCCACGACCGACAACAGGCTATCGGGCATGACCTACGATGGAGGGGAGCCGGTTTCCACCGGCGTGGGATTGTCCAACATCCGCGACCGCCTGTCGCAGGCCTATGGCGAGAACCACCGCTTCGAAACGATCGAACCGCTGGAAGGCGGCTTCGCAGTCGTGATAGAACTCCCTTTCGAGCGCCGCGAAACCACCGAGGACATGCCCGAACCAGCGCGTCAGCCCGTTCAGATGGCGCGATGAAACAATCCTGCCCCGTGCGCGTTAGCCGCACCGGAGACACATACCTATGACCATTCGCACGATTCTCGTCGATGATGAGAAACTCGCAATCCAGGGCCTGCAGCTGCGGCTCGAAAAGTACCCCGACGTCGAGATCATCGACACTTGCGCGAACGGGCGCGAGGCGATCCGCAAGATCAAGACGGAAAAGCCCGATCTCGTCTTCCTCGACATCCAGATGCCCGGCTTCGACGGCTTCTCGGTCGTGAAGGGCGTGATGGAGATCGAACCGCCGCTGTTCGTCTTCGTCACCGCCTATCAGGAACACGCCGTCCGCGCCTTCGAGGCGAACGCGGTGAACTACCTGATGAAGCCGGTGGACGAGAGCAAGCTGGACGACACCCTCGCCCGCGTGCGCCAGCGCCTGTCCGAAAAGCGCAGCTCGGAAGAAGCGGAAAAGCTCAAGACGGTCCTCGCCGAAGTCGCCCCCGATGCGGTGGATCACATGCCCGAGGAAACCGACCCGAACTCGGACCGCTACGAAAAGCTCATCAATATCAAGGACCGCGGGCAGATCTTCCGGATCGACGTGGATTCGATCGAGCATATCGAGGCCGCGGGCGACTACATGTGCATCCGCACCGCCGACAACTCGCTGATCCTGCGCGAGACGATGAAGGACCTCGAACGCCGCCTCGACCCGCGCGTGTTCCAGCGCGTGCATCGCTCGACGATCGTGAACCTGAACCAGGTGCGTCAGGTGAAACCGCATACCAACGGCGAATGCTTCCTCGTGCTCGATTCGGGCGCGCAAGTGAAGGTTTCGCGCTCGTACCGCGATGTGATCGCGCGGTTCGTGCACTGAGGTCTTGAAGGGATAGGCAGGGGAGCATGGCCCCCCCTGCACCCCCGTTACCGTCGTCGCCCGTGCGCGACGCTTCGTTGGGGATTCAACCCAAACTTCGCAATGACGAAATGAGTTAGAAGCGCCGCAGGCTAAACCCCCTATTCAACCGCACTGAACGCCCCTGCGCGCGCGACGACGACAGTTCCGGGGTCTGGGGCAATGGCCCCAGAACTTCCCTCTTTCTTCACTCGACAACCCCTTCAGAACGCGCAAAGAACCCGGCCATGACCCAGTTCGCGCTTCCCGCTTTCGACCTCGTCGCATTCGTCACCTCCACCCTTGCCGAAGACCTCGGCGAAGGCCTTCCCGGCGGCGGGCGTGACGTCACTTCGGAAAGCGTGATCGACGCCGAGGCAAGGTTCTCCGGCTTCATGGATTCGCGCGATGCCATCACCGTCGCTGGCCTGCCGATCGCGGCCGCGTTCTTCCGCAAGCTCGACCCGGCGATGGCAATCGAAATCCTCGTCGAGGAAGGCACGCAGGTCGCGCCCGGAACCCAGTTGATGCGCCTCACCGGCAACGCCCGTGCCATGCTCACCGGCGAGCGCAGCGCCCTCAACACCGTGCAGCACCTCTCGGGCATCGCCACGATGACCCGTGAGTACGTCGATGCCATGCAAGGCCATGCGACGCTGCTGGACACCCGCAAGACCATCCCCGGCCTGCGCCATCTGGAGAAGTACGCCACCCGCATGGGCGGTGCCAGGAACCACCGCATGGGCCTGTGGGACGCGGCGATGATCAAGGACAACCATGTTCTCGTCGCAGGCGGAGTCGGCCCGGCGGTGGCCCGCGCGAAGGCCGCAGGCGTGGCGCAGATCATCTGCGAGGTGGACCACCTCGACCAGATCGAACCCGCCATCGCTGCGGGCGCGCATCACCTGCTGCTCGACAACATGGGCCCGGACATGCTGCGCGAGGCCGTCGCGCTGGTGGGGGGCCGTGTCCCGACCGAGGCTTCGGGCGGCGTCAATCTCAAGACCATCGGCGCGATCGCCGCCAGCGGCGTTACCTACGTCTCGGTGGGCCGCCTGACGCAGAGCGCACCGGCCGCCGATATCGGGCTGGACTTCACGCCGCTGTGAAGGCCGCCGCCGCCCTGATCGCGGCGCTTGCCTTGCTGCCCGCGCCCGTGTGGGCACAGGCCTATCAATGCGCCGTCCCGCGCGTGGTCGCTCCGGTGAAGCCGCCCGTGCCCGACGGACCGGTGCGGCGCACGGCGATCGGCGGCTATACCCTCGCGGCGAGCTGGTCGCCCGATTACTGCAAGACCAGCGGCGACACGCGGTCGATGCAATGCAACCGCGCCAATGGCCGCTTCGGCTTCGTCCTGCACGGGCTCTGGCCCGAGGCGGCGCGGGGGCCCTCGCCGCAGTGGTGCGGCGCGCAGACCGCTCCTTCGCCGCAAGTGCTGCGCGAGAACCTGTGCATGAGCCCCTCGCCCGGCCTGCTGGCGCATGAGTGGGCCAAGCATGGGAGCTGCATGGTCGCCACCCCGCAGAAGTACTTTCGCGTCAGCGCGATCCTGTGGCGTTCGATCCACTGGCCCGACGCCGACCGCCTCTCGCGCCGCAAGGATCTGACCGTGGGCGACCTGCGCGAGGAATTCGGCGCGGCGAATCGCGGATGGCCGCGCGAGGCGGTGGGGGTGGAAATCAGCCGCACCGGTTGGCTGCGCGCGGTGCGGCTCTGCTACGGCAAGGACTTCCGCCCCGCGCGGTGCCAGGCGCGGCAATATGGGCCCGGCGATTCGGCTGCGTTGAAGATCTGGCGCGGCTTGTAAGGACCGTCAGCGTAAGAAGCGGGGGCTTCGACAAGCTCAGCCTGAGCGGAATTGGCAGGTTACACGATCTCCACCCAGCTTGAGCGTGATTGGGAGGTTTACCCTACCTCCGCTCACCCTGAGCTTGTCGAAGGGTCAGGCGCGACCTGTCGAGTTTTCACCGCCGCGCCTGGAAGAACGCGCGCAGCATCTCGGCCGCCTGCGCCTCGCCCATGCCAGCGTAGACCTCCGGTCGATGCAGGCACTGCGGATGCTCGAACACCCGCGCGCCGTGCTCCACCGCGCCGCCCTTGGGGTCCGGCGCTGCGTAGTAGAGCCGCGCGATCCGGGCGTGGGCAATGGCGCCGGCGCACATCGCGCAAGGCTCCAGCGTCACCCACAGCTCGCAGCCTTCGAGGCGCTCGTTGCCGAGAATCCGGGCGGCGGCGCGAATCGCCTCGATCTCGGCATGGCTGGTCGGATCGTGGCGCTCGCGCGGGCCGTTGCGGCCGACGGCAAGGACACGGCCGTCCTTCACCACCACCGCGCCGATCGGCACTTCGCCGGAATCGGCGGCCTCCTGCGCTTGCGCGAGGGCGAGAGCCATGTATTCGGGAAGCGGCCAGCGAGTCATGCGCCTGCGCTAGCCCGCGAAAAACCTGTGCGCAACTTGACCTTGCCCGGGGGAATCGGTAAGGGCGCGCCTTCCCGTACTTACGGCAAACAATTTTTCGAGCGAGAAAGACCATGTCCCGCATCTGCGAACTGACCGGCAAGGGCCGCCAGGTTGGCTGCAACGTCAGCCACGCCAACAACAAGACCAAGCGCGTGTTCCTGCCCAACCTGCAGAACGTGACGCTCCTGTCGGAAGGTCTGGACCGCAGCTTCAAGTTCCGCGTCTCGACCCACGGCCTGCGTTCGGTCGAGCACAACGGCGGCCTCGACAACTGGCTGCTGAAGACCTCGGACGCCAAGCTGTCGCCGCGCGCCGTCAAGGTGAAGCGCGACCTCAAGAAGCAGCAGGCCGCCTGATTTCCCGCTCTCCTGCGGGGGAGCGCATCAGGAATATAGGTTTGGAAAAAAGCGTGCGAAGCTTGGCTTCGCGCGCTTTTTTCGCGTTCATTCCGGCCAGGGCAGGCGCTTGGGATCGACGGTCAGCTTCCATAGCAGCGTGCGCTGGAGCACGCGCATCATGTTGTCGTCGGACATCACCCAGATGGTGATGCGGCCATCGGGCTGCGGTACGGCGGCGATCGCTTCGAAATTATCGACCGGCAGCACCGAGGCAAGGGAGGCCAGCGGCACCGAATGCCACGTCCTGCCGGGCCGGATCCGCCGCGTGTCGGCGATCACGATTCGTCCGGCGAAGCGCAGCGGAAATGGCCAGAGCAGCCGCCGCATCAGGATCAGCGCGCGCCCGTCGGGCAGCAGTGTCATGTCCACGACGGAGAAATTGTCCGGCCCGTCGAACCGGAACGGCTGTCCGTGGGGATGCTCGATGGGGTCGCCGGCGAACAGCACCGCGTCGTGCAGGCGCGGTTCGATCAGCGTCGGCGGAATTTCGCGGATTGTCACGAAGCGGCCGTCCGGCAACCGGGACAGCGCTTCCGGGCCGGTGTTGACGCCCCAGCCGCGCATCCCGGTCGGCGCCACCTCCCCGGTCGCGGCCAGCTTGGGCGAGAGCCTGACGATGCTGTTACGCCCCTCCAGTCCCACCCAGTAGCCACCCGTCGCGGGATCGCGCGTCGCCGATTCGACATCGCGTGCGGACTTGTTCGCCGCCTTGCGCTCGAAGCGTATCCAGTTCGCGCGGGGTTTCGTGCCGGCCACGCCGGGCGGTGCGAAGGACAGCGTGTCGCCCGAATCGTTGAAGGCGAGCAGCCGCCCATCCGGCTCGGCCACCAGCGCCGAATAGCCGAAGACCATCGGATGTCGCGATTTCACCTGCCACATGCCTTCCAGCCGGAACGGGCCGAGATACCCGGCCAGTTCACGTCGATCCGGCAGGGGCAGGGCGATCACCGCGTCGATCAGCGGCAGCTTGCCCCGGTGCTCGACGCGGGGCGAACGCATCCACGTAACGCCAAGCAGCAGCGCCAGGACAGGAAGGAGAATTATGCTGCGGCGCACAAGGGCTGAATACGCGCAAACGCCGGCTTGGCAAGCCGGATCGCGTTCAGTTTCGAGGTCCGGTGAACAGCAGCGGGTCCAGCCGCGCGTCGTTCCACTTGATCGACCAGTGCAGGTGCGGGCCAGTGGCGCGCCCGGTCATGCCGATCCGGCCGATCATCTGCCCCTGCTTCACATGCTCGCCCTCCTTCACCAGGATCTGCGAGCAGTGCAGGAAAGCACTGTTGAGGCCCATGCCATGGTCGAGCATCAGCAGGTTGCCCTCCAGCGTGAACGGCTTGTCCGCCGCCAGGATGACCACTCCGTCCGCCGGTGCGACGAAAGGTGCACCGCTGCCGCCCGGCGCGATGTCGAGGCCAGAATGATAGGCTCCCGGCTCCCCGCGATAGATCCGCTGTGAACCGAAGCGGCCGGAAATCCGCCCCTGCGCAGGCCAGATGAACTTCTGCCGCCACCCCTGGGCATCGGTGGCGAGGGTCCGCGCGGCCTCGATTCGGGCGAGTTCGGGGCGACGTAGCGTCATGAATGCCTCGGTCGGGCCGCCCGGCTTGCGCGCGATATCGACGTTCTCGATCTGCCATGCGCGCGGCGCCACGGTCAGGCGCTGTTCGCCCAGCGTGCCATTGGCGTAGGACAACCGCAGCACGGCCTGTGGGCCGGCGTCGCGGTCGAAGGCTACGAACCAGCCGCCATCCGGGGCGATTCTCACCGGGGTGCCATCCAGCGAAAGCGATCGCACGCCTGCGGGCACCGTCCCGCGAATCCAGCCGCCCTGCGTCAGTTCACCGGCGAACGGCAAGGACACCGGCCGGGCCGGCGCGGCGGGCGCCACGGGAGCGACGCCGCCGGGCTGCGCCGCCCGCAATGCCATCGGAGGAACGACCAGCGCGGTACCGACAGCGACCGCGAAGCCCAGGGCAAGCCCCCATGCGCGGCTGTTCATGGCGGGAAATTCAGGCCTGACCGAGCAGCCGCCGCGTGGCGATCTCCGCCGAAGCATAAGCTTCCTGCCGCTCCACGCTCCAGTAGCGGAGCGATTCCAGCGACACTTTCTCGCCGGTCACGGCGCAGGCGACGTAGTGACCGGGGCTGAGCACGCGAAAGCCGTTGGGGCCATAGGCAAGCTTGGCGGGGCGGTCTGCAGAGGACATCAACATGGCCGCGATCCTAGCAGAGCCGCCGCCTCAGAACAAATCGCCCTGTCGTGCCGTGCCGGAAGTCTGTCGTGCAGGCTTGGGCGGCGTGGTGCGCGGTGTGGGAGAGGCGGCGGGCATGTCCTCCCCCGTCGTCACCGCAAGTTCGCCGTCCCGGAACTCGATCACCAGCTTGCCCGCGCGTGCGGCCGCTTCGCGCGTGGTGAGGGCATTGCCGTCATGGGCCTTCACCAGAGCATAGCCGCGCTGCAGCGGCAGGCGCGGGTCGAGCTGCGGCAACACGCGGTTCACCGGCGCCAGCGCATCGCGCGCCAGCATCCAGCGCCGTTCGAGCAGGCGCGGGGTCAG
The DNA here is from genome assembly GCF_036352595.1 of Novosphingobium resinovorum. Taxonomy (GTDB): domain Bacteria; phylum Pseudomonadota; class Alphaproteobacteria; order Sphingomonadales; family Sphingomonadaceae; genus Novosphingobium; species Novosphingobium resinovorum_B. The sequence goes on along the minus strand of NZ_JAZFAX010000008.1, from coordinate 5,801 downwards.
GCCGATGCGCGCCAGCCGCTCATCGCAGATCTGCACGCGGTGGCGCAGCAGCGGCAGCGAGAGACGGCCCGCGACCTGCTGCAGCGAACGCCCCTTGGCGGCGGCGCGGTCCTGCAGGCCCCGGCGCAGGCGTTCGGAGAGTTCGTCCAGCTTCTGGGCCTTGGCGGCGAGGATCGCCTCAGGCTTGGGCAGGCGCTGAACGCGCGCCTCAAGCCGCTCGCGGCCGAGCACCACCGGGCGCAGCGCGCAGCGGCGCATCCGCAAGCCCATCTCGTCGATCTGGTTCACCAGTTCGGCACGCACCGGCACTGCCATTTCCGCCGCAGCGGTGGGCGTCGGTGCGCGGCGGTCGGCGGCATGGTCGCACAAGGTGGTGTCGGTCTCGTGCCCGACCGCCGAGATCACGGGGATCGTCGAATCGGCGACGGCGCGCACGACGATCTCTTCGTTGAAGCTCCACAAGTCCTCGATCGAACCACCGCCGCGCGCGACGATGACGAGGTCTGGACGCGGCACCGGCCCGCCGGGCTGGATGGCCGAGAAGCCGCGCACCGCATTCGCCACTTGCGCCGCCGCGCCCTCGCCTTGCACCAGCACCGGCCAGACCAGCACCCGGCTGGGGAAGCGGTCGGCAAGGCGGTGGAGGATGTCGCGGATCACCGCGCCGGTGGGCGAGGTGACGACGCCGATCACTTGCGGCAGGTAGGGCAGCGCGCGCTTGCGCTCGGGCGCGAACAGGCCCTCGGCGGCAAGGCGGGCGCGCAGTTTTTCGAGCAGCGCCAGCAGCGCGCCTTCGCCCGCGATCTCCATCGTCTCGATGACGATCTGGTATTTGGAGCGGCCGGGATAGGTCGTCAGCTTGCCGGTGGCGATGACCTCGACGCCGTCCTCGGGGCGGAAGGCGAGGCGCTGGGCGCCGCCTTTCCACATCACCCCGTCGATCACCGCCTTGTCGTCCTTGAGCGCGCAGTAGAGGTGGCCGGAGGCCGCGCGCTTCACGCCCGACAGCTCGCCGCGCAGGCGCACGAAGCCGAAGCGGTCCTCCACCGTGCGCTTGAGGAGATTCGAAATCTCGCTGATCGAGAGCGGCGCGGCGTTGTCCCCGGCCGTGTCCTTCGCTACCAGCCCCCCCGAACGACCGTCGTTGTAATCATCGTCGTAGAATTGATCGGAAGGCACGGGAAATGAACATCCTGCTACTGGGCTCGGGCGGCCGCGAACATGCGCTGGCCTGGAAGCTGGCGCAATCCCCGCGCTGCGATACCCTGTGGGCCGCCCCCGGCAACCCCGGCATTTCGAGCCTCGCGACGTGCATCGACCTCGACGCGACCGACCACGCCGCCGTGCTGGCCTTCTGCGAGGCGAACGTGATCGGCCTCGTCGTCATCGGCCCCGAGGCGCCGCTGGTGGACGGCCTTGCCGACTCGCTGCGCGGCGAAGGCTTCGCGGTGTTCGGCCCCGGCAAGGCAGCGGCGCAGCTCGAAGGCTCCAAGGGGTTCACCAAGGACCTGTGCGCCCGCGCCAATATCCCGACCGGCGGCTACGAGCGCGTCTCCAGCGAGGCGACGGCGATGGCCGCGCTGGCGAAGTTCGGCACCCCCGTCGTCATCAAGGCCGATGGCCTTGCAGCGGGCAAGGGCGTCACCGTGGCGATGACCATGGAAGAAGCCGAAGCCGCCGTGCGCGACATCTTCGCCGGGCGCTTCGGTGAAGCAGGCGCGGAAGCGGTGATCGAGGAATTCCTCGAAGGCGAGGAAGCCAGCTTCTTCGCGCTGACCGACGGCTCCACCATCGTCCCCTTCGCCTCGGCGCAGGACCACAAGCGCGTGGGCGACGGTGACACCGGCCCCAACACCGGCGGCATGGGCGCCTACAGCCCGGCCAAGGTGCTCACCCCCGAACTGCAGGCCGAGGCGATGACGAAGATCATCGCGCCGACCGTGCGCACCCTCGCCAACGAGGGCATGCCCTATTCCGGCGTGCTGTTCCTCGGCCTTATGCTGACCCCCAAGGGGCCGCAGCTGATCGAGTACAACTGCCGCTTCGGCGACCCGGAATGCCAGGTCATCATGATGCGGCTCGAATCGGACCTCGTCGAACTGCTGCACGCCTGCGCCGAGAACCGCCTGGCCGCGATCGAGCCGCCGCGCTTCTCGGACGACGTGGCGCTGACGGTGGTGATGGCCGCCGACGGCTACCCCGGTACCCCGGCCAAGGGCGGCGCGATCCGCAACGTGGCCGAGGCCGAGGCGAACGGCGCCAGGGTCTTCCACGCGGGCACCGCGCTGAAGGACGGTGAACTGGTCGCCAGCGGCGGGCGCGTGCTGGCCGTCACTGCCCGCGCGGGCAGCGTGACCGAGGCGCAGGCCAAGGCCTATGCCGCCGTCGACGCGATCGATTTCCCCACCGGCTTCACCCGCCGCGACATCGGCTGGCGCGAAGTGGCGCGCGAAAAGAGCCATGCTTAAGCACGCCGACCCGATCCTGAAGCTGTGCCTCGCGCTCGGCGCCCTGATGGGCGGGGCGGGCGTGGGCTACTACTACGGCATCTACCTGCCCGCGCAGGACATCCACCAGCAGACGCTGGCGATGGCGGAGAAGCAGTCCAAGGCCGCCGAACAGTCCCGCGCGCTGGCCGAACGCGCCCGGCGTGAACAGGAGGCACAGGCGGCCTACGGCCAATGCACGGATCTGGCCGAAAGCGCTTATCGCCAGCGCTGGACGCAGGCCTGCCAAGCGATGCACGACGCCGATCAGGCCGCCTTCGACGACTGCGCCGACGACCTGTTCAGTACCCGCAGCGGTTGCCTTGCCAAGCATCCGATCCGCCCGGCGCAGGACTGCGCGCTGCCCTCGCAGACCGCGCAGTCGCTTTCAGAGGCGCGGGATCAGAGGAAGGCGCAGTGCGCCGCGCAATTGCAGAGCGCGCAGCGGGGCGGGCATTAAGCACCAACCCCGCTCAGCCTGAGCGGGAACGGAGCGAAAAAGCAAGGCGGGCGGCGATCACCCCACCTCGCCGTCCACCAGCAGCTTCACCACCATCGCCAGCCGCTTGGCATCCTCTCGCGCCAGATGTTCCTTGGGCAGCAGGCGCTTGGCCTCATCCAGCGCGGCGACCACCTGCGGGCGCGAGAAGCCGTGGTCCTTCAAAAACTCGCCGAGGTAATGCACCGGGAACGGCGGCTTCGTGCCGATCGCCTGGCACAGCACTTCCAGCCAGTACTGGTCGAGATCGGCATCGGCGTAAACGGTGCAGTTGCCTACGAATTCCGCCATCTCAGCCAGAACCTGCGCGGGCGGCAGGCCCTCGTCGTCAAGCATCTGCTGGCTGATGCCGTGCAGCGCCTCGGCCTCGTCCGACCAGTCCCAGTAGCGCCAGGTTTCGGCAGGCTTGATGAGCCAGGCCCGGTTCGAACCGTCGATCCGCGCCACCGCGACCTCGATGGGATAGGACTGCCCATATTCGGGCAGGCAGCTCGCTTCGAAGTCGATCAGCGCGGGACAGCTCAAACCGGCGGTTCCTTTCGTTACATCCGCGCCGCGACGAAGTCCGCGAGGTCACACTCAGGACGCGCGCCGTAGTGCGAGATGATCTCGCTCGCGCAGATTGCGCCCATCTTGAGGCTTTCCTCAAGCCCCTTGCCGCGCACGTGGCCGTAGAGGAAGCCCGCCGCGAACAGGTCGCCCGCGCCGGTGGTGTCGACCACTCGCTCGATCGGCTGCGCGGCGACTTCCGCCCGCTCGCCGCCGGAAAGCGCCACGGCGCCCTCGGCGCCCTTGGTGACGACCAGCACCGAGACCTTGGCCGCCAGCATCGCGATGCCGTCCTCGAACGAAGACAGGCCGGTCAGCGTCGCCAGCTCGGTCTCGTTGCAGAACATGAGGTCGATCAGGCCCTCGTCGATCAGCGACAGGAAATCGCCGCGGTGCATGTCGATGATGAACGATTCCGACGGCGTGAAGGCGATCTTGCGGCCGGCGGCGCGCGCCGCCGCGATCGCCTTGCGCATCGCCGCGCGCGGCTCGACCGGGTCCCACAGGTAGCCTTCGAGGTAGAGCACGGCCGCCTCGGCGATCGTCGCATCGGCCACCATGTCGGCGGACAGCAGGTGCGAGGCGCCGAGGAAGGTGTTCATCGTGCGCTGGCCGTCGGCGGTGACGAAGATCAGGCAGCGCGCGGTCGGCGTCTCGCCGGCGCGGGCGGGAACGTCGAACTCGATGCCACCGGCGCGGATGTCGTGGGTGAAGACCTCGCCCAGCTGGTCGTCGGCGACCTGGCCGATGAAGCCGCACTTGGCGCCCAGCGCGGCGAGGCCCGCCAGCGTGTTGGCGGCCGACCCGCCCGAGACTTCGCGGGCCGGGCCCATCGCGTCGTAGAGGGTGCGGGCCTGATCGCCGTCGATCAGCTGCATGCCGCCGCGCACCAGGCCGAGTTCCTCGATCTGCGCGTCCGAGCAGTTGCCGATGACGTCGATGATGGCGTTGCCGATGGCGATGACGTCCAGACGGGGTTGCGTCATGGGGTGGGTAAGTCCTTCAGTGGAGGCCGGAAACAGGTCCGGGAATTTCGATTGCCCGAGCGACTAGCGCGGGGCCGGATGCGCTGCAAGGTGACGCAGGTTTACACGGTTGACACGGTCCAGAGGGAAAAGGTGTCACCTTGCGGCGATTTTGAGCCATTTCGGGCCCGAAAGTGTCACCTTGTGCCGCAAAGGTGTCACCTTGTGCAGGCAATGTGTCACCTTGCAGGCGCAAAGTGTAACCTTGCGCGCGGCGCAAGTTGACAGGTCTGGGAAACGGGTGATCCGGAACATGGCACCAGAATACCCCGCCGCCGCGTCTGTAGGAAAGCCGCCGTTCCCCGCAGGCGCAAGTGGTTCGGGCGATGGCCCGTTGACTTGCCCCTGCCGCCGGGCGATGCCGCAGGCGATCATGAGCACGACGTCTTCCGGGAGAGTTCCCCTGCAGCCCCGCTTCCTTCTTCCGCTTGGTGCGGCTGCGCTGGCGCTTGCCCTGTCGGCCTGTTCGTCGACGGGCGGCAGTGTGGCGAGCACGCCCGCGCCGTCACCCGGCAAACGGATCAAGGGCGTCCCCGTCACCCGCCAGCCGACCCGCGCCGCACCGCGCGACGCCGCTGTGCAGATGGCGCCGGGCCTCGAAGGCGTGATCGGCGCCAACCAGAGCCAGCTCACCCGCATGTTCGGGGAGCCCCGCCTGGACGTGTGGGAAGGCGACGCGCGCAAGCTGCAGTTCACCGGCACCGCCTGCGTGCTCGACGTGTTCCTCTATCCCAGCACGACGTCGAAAGAGCCGCACGCCACCTACGTGGAAACGCGGCGTTCCTCGGACGGGCAGAACGTGGACCGGGCCGCGTGCGTGGCGGCGCTGCGACAGAGGTGAGGATTGGTTCTGCCGATGCCCTTATTCGTGAAGTGTTTCAGGGCTACCCCGGGATTGGGTGGTGACTTGCGATCACCCCACCCTGACCGCTCAGGCTGATTTGGGTGGAAAGTGTACTTTTCCCGATAGGCTTCGTCATCCTGAACTTGTTTCAGGATCCATCGGGCGGTTGGTGCCGGTGATGTTGAGTCGCAAACTGCTATCTCGGTTTGCTGATCGGGAACCTGAACTATCGGCTTGATGGACCCTGAAACAAGTTCAGGGTGACGGTGGGTTTGGGTGGGAAGCTGTCGTCAGTTCCTCCCCGGCACGGGGAGGGGGACCACCCGCAGGGTGGTGGAGGGGCACCCTCGGTTTGCATGCCATCGCGTTGATACGCTTCCCAATGCCCGCCGATCGAG
>NZ_JAZFAX010000007.1:0-206153 GCF_036352595.1 Novosphingobium resinovorum | reverse complement strand
CATGCCCGCCATCCGACAGGCCATCATTGACCGAATATCAAGACCTCCGCCAGACCAATGCCCTCATTGCGGTGGGAGCCTATCAGTCACGCATTTCAAACTTCTGCCAAAGTAGTGCTAGGCGGCGTGGACAAATTCCACGGCGCCTAGCCCTTGGACAAGCTCCGCCTCAGTTCTTGACCTGGCAGCTCATCCCGGCGGCCTTCATCCCGGCGCACAGCGCCCGCGCCGCCGCGCCGTCACCGGGCACGGCCTGCAGGCGGTAGACGGTGCCGATGTCCGCCTTGCCCTGAACCACGCGGTGGCTCATGCCGCCAAGCGGTTCGTACTGCGTCCTGAGCGTGTTCCACCCGGCCTCCGCCGCCTCCTTGGAGGCATAGGCGCCGACCTGTACGCCAACGCCGCTGACCGCCGGAGTTGCCGCCTCGGTCGCCCTGGCCTCCGGCTTCGGCTCGGCGGTGGCGCGGAAACCCGGTGCGGGGGTATCGTCGCTCTTGTCGATCTGAACCTGGCGGGACTGGCCTTCGGCCACAGCGAAGCTGGTATCGCCGGTACCCGCGACGACTTCGCCGCCGGGGTTGTCGGGCCGCACCTTGTAAGGCGCCTTGGGCGCGGCGATCACGCCGCCGTCGGCCACCAAGGGCTGCTCGGGCCGGCTCTTGATCGCCCAGATCACACCGCCGCCGATCACCACCAGCGCGACGAGGCCCAGCGCGCCCAGCAGCACGCCCTGCCCCAGGCCTGCGCGTTGCTCTTCGTAATCCTCGTCGTCGCCCTCCAGCCAGGGGAGGCGCACGTCCTCTTCAAGCTGCAGCTGATGCGGCTGCCCGGACGTGTCGGACGAGGCGCCTTCGAAAGGCACGCCGTCCTGCTCGAAGTAGGGACTGCCCTGCTTGCCCGAGCCGAACACCGGGTTCTTCTTCTCCGGTTTCGGGAAATAGCCGTCGTCAGCGCCTGCCATGGATCACATTTCCTCCACCGCCTCGACGCCCAGCAGCGCGAGACCATTGCGGACAAGCTGCCCGATCTGGGACGCGAGGAAAAGCCGCGCGCCCGTGAGGTTCGCATCCTGCGCCACGATGAAACGCTTTTCCACCCGGTCGTTGCCGATATTCCAGTAACCGTGGAACGCCGCCGCAACATCGCCCAAGTAGAAGGCGATGCGGTGCGGTTCGCGCGCGGCAGCGGCGGCCTCGACGATGCGGGGGAACTGCGCGGCCAGCTTGACCAGCTCCAGTTCCTCTTCGCCGAGCAGTTCGACGTGCTCGCCCGAGGGAGTGAAGCCGCCCTCGGCCAGCCCCTTGCGCAGCGTCGAGTGGACGCGGGCATTGGCGTACTGGACGTAGAACACCGGGTTGTCCTTGCTGGCTTCGACGACCTTGGCGAAGTCGAAGTCCATCTGCGCCTCGGGCTTGCGGGTCAGCATGGTGAAGCGCACCACGTCCTTGCCCACTTCGGTGACGACTTCGGCCAGCGTGACGAAGTTGCCCGAACGCTTGGACATCTTCACCGGCTCGCCGTCACGCAGCAGCTGGACCATCTGCACCAGCTTGATCTCGAACGGCGTGGGTTCGCCATCGGCGCCGGTCATGGCGGCCACGGCGGCCTTGATGCGCTTGACGGTGCCCGCATGGTCCGCGCCCCAGATGTCGACGAGGGCGTCGGCGCTCTGGGCCTTCTGGAAGTGATAGGCGAGGTCGGCACCGAAGTAGGTCCAGGTGCCGTCCGACTTCTTGATAGGGCGGTCTTGATCGTCGCCGAACGCGGTGGACTTGAACAGCGGCAGTTCGACCGCTTCCCAGTCCTCCAGCGTCTTGCCCTTGGGCGCTTCGAGCACGCCGTCGTAGACGAGGCCCTTGGCGCGCAGCCAGGCTTCGGCCTCGTCGGGCTTGCCCGATGCCTGCAGTTCCGCCTCCGACGAGAACAGATCGTGGTGGATGCCGAGGAGCGCGAGGTCGTCCTTGATCATCACCAGCATCGCGGCGACGGCCTTCTTCTGGAACAGCGCCAGCCATTCCGATTCGGGCGCGTCGGCATACGTCTCGCCGAACTCGGCGGCGAGCTGCTGGCCTACTGGCACCAGGTATTCGCCCGGATAGAGACCCTCGGGGATCGCGCCGACGTCGTGCCCGAGCGCCTCGCGGTAGCGCACGTGCGCCGAGCGGGCGAGCACCTGCACCTGTCCGCCGGCATCGTTGACGTAGTATTCCTTGGTGACCTTGTGGCCCGCGAACTCCAGCAGCGTCGCCAGCGCATCGCCGACGACCGCGCCGCGGCAGTGGCCCATGTGCATCGGGCCGGTCGGGTTGGCCGAGACGTATTCGACGTTCACCGTCGTCCCGCCGCCCATCGTCGAGCGACCGTAATCCGCGCCGAGATCGGCGATCGCGCGCAGTTCGGCCAGCCACGTGGCGGAAGAGAGGCGCAGGTTGATGAAGCCCGGCCCAGCGATCTCGGCCGACGTCACCGAATCGAGCTTCGACAGCTCCGCCACCAGCGCCTCGGCCAGATCGCGCGGCTTCAGGCCGGCGGGCTTGGCCAGCACCATCGCGGCGTTGGTCGAGAGGTCGCCGTGGGAGGGATCGCGCGGCGGCTCGACCGTGATCGCGCCTCGCTTGAGGCCGCCCGGCAGCGTGCCCGCTGCTTCCAGCGCATCGAGCGCGGCGGAAAGGTGGCCTGCGAAGGCGGCGTAAAGGGTCTGCGTAGTGCTCATGACGCGCGCGGATAGCCCAAGTATGGAAGAAGGGAAACAGGGCGCTGCATGGTGGCAGGTTTACACCGTTGACACGGTCCAGAGGGGAAAGGTGTCACCTTGGGCCGGAAAGTGTCACCTTGCGGGGGTAAGGTGACACTTTTTGCGGAGGGTGTGTCACCTTGTGAGCGGGATGTGTCACCTTGCGGTGTAACCTTGTGCGGCGAGGAAGGTTCGGGCGGGGCATGGGCGCAATGTATCGGAGCGGGCGGTCTGTAGGAAAGCGGGCGGTCGGTAAGCGCCCCATTCCTCCCCCTTAGGGGAGGGGGACCATGCGAAGCATGGTGGAGGGGCACGCGGTGGATCGCCAGACCTCGATCGGCGGGCATTGGGAAGCGTATCAACGCGATGGCATGCAAACCGAGGGTGCCCCTCCACCACCCTGCGGGTGGTCCCCCTCCCCGTGCCGGGGAGGAACTGGCGACAGCTTCCCACCCTTTACGGCTACCCCCGGTTCGTCATTGCGAGCGTAGCGAAGCAATGACAAAGTTGGCAAATGAGCGGTAGATGGCCGCTCCCCACCCCTCATTGTCATTCCCGCGAAGGCGGGAGCCCATCTCCTGACGGCTCGTGTTGCACCGGCATCAGATGGCCCCCCCGCCTTCGCGGGGATGACGGGCTATTTCCGCACCATCGCTCTCCACCCCGGAGCAGCCCCCCTGTCCAAACCCACCCTTTTGCGCTAACGGCGCGCGATGCAAACGACTGCGACTCCCCGGACCTACCGCGTCAAGAGCTTCGGCTGCCAGATGAACGTCTACGACGGCGACCGCATGGCCGAACTGCTCGCCGAACAGGGCATCACCGCCGCGCCGGAAGGCGAGGAGGCGGACCTTGTCGTGCTCAATACCTGCCATATCCGCGAGAAGGCGGCGGAGAAGGTCTATTCCGACATCGGCCGCCTCGTGAAGAACTGGGACCGCGAGGACGGATCGGCGCCCATGATCGCCGTCGCCGGCTGCGTCGCGCAGGCCGAGGGCGAGGAGATCATGGCCCGCGCGCCCGCGGTAACGATGGTCGTCGGCCCGCAGGCCTATCACCGCCTGCCCGAGATGGTCCGCGCCGCCAGCGCGGGCGAGCGCGTCACCGACACCGACATGCCCGCCGAGACCAAGTTCGACGCCCTGCCCCGCCGCAAGCGGTCCGGCCCCACGGCGTTCCTGACCGTGCAGGAAGGCTGCGACAAGTTCTGCACCTATTGCGTGGTGCCCTATACCCGCGGCGCCGAAGTCTCGCGCCCTTATTCCGCGCTGATCGACGAGGCGAAGCTGCTGGTCGAGGCCGGCGCGCGCGAGATCACGCTGCTCGGCCAGAACGTCAATGCCTGGACCGGCGAGAACGCCAAGGGGCAGACGGTCGGTCTCGACGGGCTGGCGCGCGAACTGGCGGCGATCCCGGAGCTGGCGCGCATCCGCTACACCACCAGCCATCCCAACGACATGACGCAGGGCCTGATCGACGCCCATGGCGAGAACGCCAAGCTGATGCCGTTCCTTCACCTGCCGGTGCAGGCGGGCAACGACCGCGTGCTCAAGGCGATGAACCGCAGCCACACGGTCGAGAGCTACCTCAAGATTCTCGACCGGGTGCGCGCGGTGCGGCCGGACATCGCGCTGTCGGGCGACTTCATCGTCGGCTTCCCCGGCGAGACCGATGCCGAATTCGAGGATACGCTGAAGCTGGTCGACGCGGTCGGCTATGCGCAGTGCTTCAGCTTCAAGTATTCGCCCCGCCCCGGTACGCCTGCCGCGACGATGGGCGACCAGGTCTCCGCCGCCGTGATGGACGAGCGGCTGCAGCGCCTCCAGTCCGCACTCAACCGCGACCAGCTCGCGTTCAACGCCGCAACGGTCGGCAAGACCTGCGACGTGCTGGTGGAGCGCAAGGGCAAGCATGCCGGACAGTGGCTCGGCAAGTCGCCGTGGCTGCAGTCGGTCCACTTCACCGGCGAGGCACAGGTCGGCCAGATCGTGCGCGTCGAGGTCACCAGCGCCGGGCCGAACAGCCTCGGTGCGGTGCAGATCGGCATGATGGCCGCGTGAGTCGCCAGCCGCTGATTCTCGTCCCCGGCCTCTCGTGCGACACCGCCTTGTGGGAGGCACAGGTCGCGGGTCTTGCCGACGTCGCCGAAACGATCGTCGCCGATACCCTGAGCGACGACAGCATCGCCGCGATGGCCACGCGTCTGCTCGATGCCGCGCCCGAACGCTTCGCCATCGCCGGGCTGTCGATGGGCGGCTACGTGGCGATGGAAGTCGCCCGCCGCGCGCCCGAGCGGGTCACCCGACTGGCGCTGCTCGACACCAATGCACGCGCCGACAGCGCGGAGCAGGCGCAGTTGCGCCGTTTCGCCATCCGCACCGCGCACGATCGCGGCTTCGAGGCAGTGATCCGCGGCAGCCTGGCACAACTGGTCCATCCCGAAACCGATCCCGCCATCGCCGAGGCGGTGGTGCAGATGGCGCTGCGCGTGGGGTTGCCGACATTCGAGAACCAGCAGGCGGCGATCATCGGCCGCATGGATTCGCTGCCCGGCCTCGGCGCGGTATCCTGCCCGGCGCTGGTCGTGGTGGGGGCGCAGGACTTGCTGACGCCGCCTTACTATGCCGAGGAAATGGCGGCGGCGATCCCCGGTGCGGTGCTGCGCCTGATCCCCGACTGCGGCCATATGGCGACGATGGAACGGCCCGAGGCGGTCAATGCCGCCCTGCGTGGCTGGCTGGCGGCCTGACACGGCAAACGGCCCCGGAACCGAAGTCCCGGGGCCGCACTCGCACTTCCCGTGGCTCGGGGAAGATGGGGGAAGCGATCTTACCAGAAGAAGCCGTTGTGGACCGTGACCACGCGGCCGGTGCGCGCGTTGATCATCACCACGTCGTTGTTGTAGCGAACCCAGCGATGACCGGCGCGCGGGGCGGGCAGGCGATAGCGGGCATAGTCACGCACCCAGTAGCGATCGCCGTAGTAGGCGGGCTGGAAGCGGTAACCCACGGTCACCGGGCGATAGCGATAGCCGCGCGGGCCGACGTAGGCGGGGCGGCGGTAGTCGTTGCGATGCGACTGGCGATAGTCGCGCCAGTCCTCGCGCAGTTCCTGGCGGGAGTCGCGAACATCGCGGCGGGCATCGCGGACGTCGCGGCGATCGCCGTGGCGCTGGGCCTGGCGCAGGTCGCGCTCGTCCTTGCGGACCTCGCGGGCGCTGTGGCGCACTTCGCCGGCGCTCTGGGCAGAAGCCATGCTGGGAATCGCAAGCGTGGGCAGCGCGACGCCGGCGGCCATGGCGATCATGAAGAACTTGCGCACCGTTATTCTCCTTCTCTTCCTGTCAGGGGCCGTCTGGCGGCCTTCTGTTCGTGAAACTGCACAGGCGCTCCTGAACGACCCGGGAATGCCGCGTGCAGCGTGGGGACATAAGTGTCGCACCCTTGCGACAGTTTCATGCGAGAACGGCGAAACGCGCAGTTATCCCCGACGAAACGCAGGAAATTTCGGCTCTGGCTCCTTGCAGCATGCGCCATGCGGAGCCATCTTCGAGACAGGACGAGAAATCATCTCGCACGAAAGGAGCGCATGGCCCGTAAAGCAGCCCGTGCCGTTGATCCGGCACAGTTCCGCCCTGAGACTCACCGTCGGGCGCGTGTCGAAATAGACTTCGACGAACCCGTCCTGCTGGGAGCCCTGTTCGGGCAATTCGATTCAAATCTGGTGCAGGTGGAGAACCGCCTCGGCGTGTACATCTCCGCCCGGGGCAGCAAGATCCAGATCGAAGGGCCGGACGATGCCGTGGCCCGCGCGCGCGACACACTGAAGGGCATGTATCACCGGCTGGAGATGGGGCAGGCGCTCGATTCCGGCGCCATCGAATCGCTGATCGCCATGAGCACCGAACCCACCCTCGAAGGCATCATCACCGGCGACGCGGGCGCGCCGCCGATCATGATCCGCACCCGCAAGAAGACGATCGTGCCGCGTTCGGCGACGCAGATCGACTACATGCGCCAGCTCGCCAAGTCGGACGTCATCTTCGCGCTCGGCCCGGCAGGCACGGGCAAGACGTACGTGGCGGTGGCGCAGGCGGTCAGCCAGCTGATGACCGGCTCGGTCCAGCGCCTGATCCTGTCGCGCCCGGCAGTCGAGGCGGGCGAAAAGCTGGGCTTCCTGCCCGGCGACATGAAGGACAAGGTCGATCCGTACCTGCGTCCTCTGTACGATGCGCTCTACGACTGCATGCCGCCCGAGCAGGTGGAACGCCGCCTCGCCAACGGCGAGATCGAGATCGCGCCGATCGCCTTCATGCGCGGCCGCACGCTGGCCGATGCCTTCGTCATCCTCGACGAGGCGCAGAACACCACGCGCGAGCAGATGAAGATGTTCCTCACCCGCTTCGGCCAGAACAGCCGCATGGTGGTGTGCGGAGACCCGCGCCAGGTCGACATCCCCGGCGGCGACCGCCATTCCGGACTCGCCGACGCGGTCGCCCGGCTGGAGGGCGTGGACGGCATCGCGGTGACGCGCTTCACGGCGGCGGACGTGGTGCGCCATCCGATCGTCGGCCGCATCGTCGAGGCTTACGAGGGGCCGGACGCTTAACCTCTCCTCGTCATTGCGAGCGAAGCGAAGCAACCCAGGGCAGCACTACGCCGCCCTGGGTTGCTTCGCTTCGCTCGCAATGACGAACGAATTATTCGGAGGCAGGCTCCAGCTTCTTCGCCTCGCCTTCGTCCAGCTCCTTGCGCGAGATGCCGAGCAGCCCGGCCAGCTTGTCCTTCTCGGCGCTCTTGAGGTCCGCGTACTTGCGCGGCGCGGGCAGATCGGCGGTGGAGGCCTTCACCTTGTCGATGATCGCCGGCATTTCCTTCATCAGCCGGGGCATCAGCGCCTGCATCCTGTTCATGACCTCGGGCGACATCATGATGATGTAGGAATCCGCCGCGTAGGCCTTGCCCGTCGGCGTGGCGAAGAAGGCGTTCATCTCCTGCAGCTGCTTCGCGTCGAACCGCCCGGCGTAGGCGCTCGCCAGACCGTCGCGGATGTCGGGCTCGAACTGGGTCATCAGGCCCATCATGTCCGTCATCATCGTACGGGTGGTGGCCGACATGCGCTGCTTGAAGGCCGGGTCGTAGATCTCCATGATCTGCGCCATGGTGCCGCTGCCCAGCTTCCCGGTATCGACGCCGCTGATCCCGGCAAGGTCCTTGAGCGGCATCTGCATCATGGAATCCATGATGGAATCCATCATCTTGTCCATCGTGCCGTTCATGATCCGCGCGTAGGTGCCGAGCGGGAACACGTAGTCGACCGTCTGCTTCGCAGCGGCAAGACGCGCCGGGTCGGTGGCAGCCACGGGCTCGGCCGCAAGAGCAGGCGAAGCCGACGCCAGCAGGGCGGCGCAAGCGGTAAGGACGAAACGCATCTGAGATACTCCCACAGTCCCACTCTAACGGGGCGCCGCAGGGCATATCCCGTTCGCCGCTATGGGAAAAATGAAAATGACGGTTGGTCGTGGAGCGTCATGCAGCCGCCACTCCCACTTCGTCACCCTGAACTCGTTTCAGGGTCCATTGGGCAACCTGTGCGGAGGTGTGGCATCACCAGCCGCGATCGCCATTCGCTATCCCACGCACGGCGCTTGCGGCTTGATGGCCCCTGAAACAAGTTCAGGGTGACGAAGCCTGGATTGGGAACGTCAGTCCCCCCCGAAAGGTCAAAGCCCCGCTTGCAGCAACCACTCGTGGAAGATGCGCACCGGCCGCGCTTCCAGCGACTTGGGGCGACACACGAACCAGTAGCGGTACGGGCTCTCCACCTCGATGTCGTAGACCCGCGCGAGGCGGGTATCGTGCGAGCGGCGGAAGTGGTCGTCGTGCATGATCGCGATGCCCAGACCCTGCGCCGCCGCCTCCAGCACCAGCTGGCCGGAATCGAAGCGGTCGACCGAGGCCGGGTCGAGATCGGGCAGGTCGATCGCGCGCTTCCACGCATCGAGGCTGTCGGGCAGATCCTGATGGATCAGGAACGTCTGGCGCGACAGCTTCGCCTCGTCCGGCACCGGGCCCAGTTCCTCGGCCAGCGCCTGCGAGGTGATCGCATAGACCTTGTTGTGATCGAGCTGCACCCGGTAATACTGCGGGTCCGGCTCCTTCGCGAGGATGATCGCGGCGTCCAGCGTATCGCCGACGCGGTCTTCCAGATGCGCGCCGGTGTCGATGTCGATGTGCAGGCGCGGATGCAGCTTGCGCAGTTCGGGGAGGCGCGGGAACAGCCGCTGGCCGCCGAACAGCGAAGGCACGCCCAGATGCAGGCGCAGCACCTGGCCGCGATCGATCTGCGCCTCCACCGCCTCGGCCAGTTCCTCCAGCTTGGGCGCGATCGCGGTGTAGAACGCCTGCCCCTCGTCGGTCAGCTTCATCGCCTGGTGCTGGCGGGTGAACAGCCGCTTGCCGGTGAAGTCCTCCAGCGCGGCGACGCGGCGCGACAGGGCCGAGGGACTGAGCGCCAGCTCGTTGGCTGCCGCCTTGGCGGAACCGAGACGCACCACGCGCACGAAAGCTTCGAGCGCACGCAGGGGAGGTAGACGACGTACTGGCACTATTGCGGTCTTTTCACTCGGTTATGGCCGCCGCCGGAGGGTCCGGCGACAGCGGTTATTCGGCCTCGCTCTCCAACTCTTCCACGGGCGGATGCAGGCGCAGGCGCGTCACGCGCCGCTCGTCGCCATCCGTCACCTCGATCTTCCAGCCGCTTTCATGGTCCAGGACCGCGCCCACTTCGGGCACTTGTCCGGCCAGCACGAAAGCCAGGCCGCCGAGAGTATCAACCGCTTCCTCGACTTCGGCCAGCCGCGGGTCGATCCGCTCGGCCACATCGTCCAGTTCGGCTCGGGCGTCCGCGTCCCACATACCTGCGTCGATTGCAACCAGCAATTCCTCGGGCGCATCATCGTGCTCGTCCTCGATCGAGCCGACGATCTCCTCGACGAGGTCCTCGATGGTGATGATGCCGTCGGTGCCGGTGTACTCGTCGATCACGACCGCGAGGTGGATGCGCTGGGCGCGCA
Organism: Novosphingobium resinovorum; assembly: GCF_036352595.1. Lineage (GTDB taxonomy): Bacteria > Pseudomonadota > Alphaproteobacteria > Sphingomonadales > Sphingomonadaceae > Novosphingobium > Novosphingobium resinovorum_B. The sequence goes on along the minus strand of NZ_JAZFAX010000007.1, from coordinate 196,344 downwards.
TGTCGGCCAGCACATCCAGCGCGCCGCGCGATTGCGGCACGTAGAGCGGCTGGCGCATCAGCGTCGTCCAGTCCTCGGGCGGGGGCGCGCTGCGGGCCAGCAGCGGGAACACGTCCTTGATGTGGATCATGCCCTTGATGGCGTCGAGCGTCTCTCCGTAGACCGGCATGCGGCTGTGGCCGTGCTCGGCGAAGGCTTCCACCACTTCGGCCCAACTGGCCGAGGCGGGGATCGCCACGATCTCGCTGCGCGGGATGGCGACGTCGTCGGCATCGTGCTCGCTGAAATGCAGCAGGTTGCGCAGCATCTGCCGCTCGATCGGCGAGAGATCGCCGGTCAGCGCACCGCTGGCCTCACCTTCGTGCTCGTTGATGACTTCCTCAAGCTGGGCGCGCAGGGACTGGTCGCCCTCTGCGTGGAAAAGCCGCTTGAATGCACGCCAAAGCGTGTTGGTACTGTCCCCTTCTCCGAAACCGGAGTCGGCGTGGCGGCCATTGTCGGCCATCGTACGGTTAAATCCCTGTTGCTGCAGTGCGGTCCCCATATGGGTCGGGAATGCCTAAAACTGCAAGTGCCTTTGTTTCGAGCGCTTCCATCGCCTCGGCATCCTCGTCCGATGTCTCATGATCGTGGCCCGCCAGATGGAGCAGGCCATGAATGATGAGATGCGTGGCGTGGTGTTCGACCGGAATGCCCTTCTCCGCCGCCTCGCGCGTGCAGGTTTCGCAGGCGAGTGCCAGATCGCCGAGCATTTCGGGCGGCCCGTCCTCGTCCAGATCGAGCAGGGCCTCGCGCTCCAGCATGGGGAACGAGAGCACGTTGGTCGGCTTGTCCTTGGCCCGCCATTCGCGGTTGAGGACGTGGACTTCGGCGTCGCTGGTGAACAGCAGGCTGGTGGTGAGGCGCTCGTTGTCCAGCTCGGGCGCGAGGGTGACGAGGGCTTCCAGCGCCGCCTGCGCGAGATCGGCCCAGTCAGTCGCGGCGTCCCAGGGTTCTTCGATGTCGATTTCGAGGTCCATGAAACGCGCCTTATCGCGCGGTGTGGCCGGGGTCGAGTGGTTCCACTCTCCCGCAACCCCGTCATTGCGAGCGCAGCGAAGCAATCCAGAGCGGCGTGGCACTACCCTGGATTGCTTCGCTGCGCTCGCAATGACGGGGCAAGCATCCGGCAAGGCCCCGTGGGAGAGAGGAAACGATCGCCGAAACCTCGCCGGACGCCCCTTCATACCTCCCCCCGGACAAACCGCCCATTGTGCCAAGGACCCGCTTGCCATACCGGGCGAGGCATGAGCCGGCTCGATTCACACCTCGAGGCAGCGCTGGAGCGCGTGACCCGCGCCGGACAGCGCCGGACCTTGCGCGCCACGACCCTGCTGCCCGGCGGCCGGATCGAGCGCGCCGGGCGCACGATGCTCGACTTTTCCAGCAACGATTACCTCGGCCTCGCCCGCCATCCGCTGCTGGTCGAGCGCTCGGCCGAGTGGGCCGCGCGGGACGGTTCCGGCTCCGGGTCCTCACGGCTGGTGACGGGGACCAGCGCGGCGCACCTTGCCCTCGAAGCCCGCATCGCGGAATTCAAGCACTGCGAGGCGGCGCTGATCTTCGCCAGCGGCTGGCAGGCCAACGCGGCGGTGATCCCGGCGCTGCTCGCGGCCATCCCGGGCGTCGCGGTATTCACCGACCGCCTAATCCACGCCTCGATGCACGCCGGAATCGCTATGGCGGGCGTGCGCCAGCACCGCTTCCGCCACAACGACCTGGACCACCTCGAAACCCTGCTGGCGGAGAAAGGCGCGGATGCCCCCGCCCGCCTGATCCTGACCGAGACCGTGTTCTCGATGGACGGCGACCGCGCCGACATGCGCCGACTCGCGGATATCGCCGAGCGCCACGACGCCGCGCTGTTCGTCGACGAGGCCCATGCCACCGGCGTGCTCGGCCCCGAGGGACGCGGGCTTTCGGCGCTGGTGCCGGGCAAGGTGGACCTCGTGATGGGCACCTTCAGCAAGGCGCTGGGCGGCTTCGGCGCCTATGTGGCCGGATCGCGGGTGCTGATCGACTACCTGACCAACGCCGCGAGCGGCTTCATCTTCACCACCGCCCCGCCGCCCGCCGTGCTGGGCGCGGTGGACGCAGCGCTGGACCTGCTGCCGGGCATGGACGCCGAGCGCGCGCACCTCGCCGCACTGGGCGACCGGCTGCGCGCAGGGCTGGCCCGCCTCGGCCTCGATCACGGCGCGTCCTCGACCCAGATCGTGCCCGCCGTGATCGGGCCGGAGGACGAGGCGATGGCGCTGTCCGCAAGGCTGGAAGCGGCAGGCTTCCTCGCCTCCGCGATCCGCCCGCCGACGGTGCCGGCCGGCACCAGTCGCCTGCGCCTCGCTCTGCGCGCGGGGCATTCGGAGGCCGACATCGACGCCCTGCTCGCCGCGATCGAGAGCGTTACAGGGTCTGGCAGGTGAAGCTAATGTTCGCCCACGGCTGGGGCTTCGACCGCCATTTCTGGGAACCGCTCACCGCGCTGCTGCCCGAGTGGGCGCATGTCATCGACGATCGCGGCTACTTCGGCGCGCCGCATGAACCTGCCGTCGAAGGCCCCTGCATCGCGGTGACGCACTCGTTCGGCACCATGCGCGTCCTCGCCGCCCCGCCGCCGGGGCTCGCCGGCATCGTCGCGATCAACGGGTTCGAGCGCTTCACCGCCGTTCCGGGCCGCCCCGGTGTCCCGGTCCGCGTGCTCGACCGCATGCTGCGCCGCTTCGAGACCGACCCGCGCGGCGTGCTCGCCGAGTTCCGCAAGACCTGCGGCTCCACCTATGCCTTCGGAGAAATCGACCCCGAAGCGCTCGCCGCCGACCTTCTGCGCCTGCGCGACGCCGCCCCGTCGCTGCTGGACGTGCCGATACTGGCGATCCACGGCGGCGCCGACCCGCTGCTCCCGCCCGAGATGCGCGCCGCCACGTTCACCGGGGCGCAGGTCCGCCGCATCGACCACGAAGCGGGCGGCCATCTCCTGCCGCTGCAAGCCCCGCAGCTGTGCGTCCCCGCCATTCGCGGGCTATTGTCGTGAGCAGGCGGGAACGCATCCGCAGCGCGTTCGCCGCCGCACCCGACTACGACGGCCACGCCCGTATCCAGCGCGAGGTCGCCCAGACCCTCGCCGCGCGCATCGCCGCACTCGACCTTCCGCCCGCCCCGCGCGTGCTGGAGATCGGCTGCGGCACCGGCTTCCTCACTTCCGCCCTGATGGCGCAGCGCATCGGCGGCGACTGGCTGGTCACCGACATCGCGCCCGAAATGGTGGAGCGTTGCCGCGCCGCGCTTATTGCTGCTGATGACGTGCGCACTTTGCGTTTCGCCGCCCTCGACGGGGAGCATGGCACCCCCGAGGGCGCCCCGTTCGACCTCATCTGCTCCAGCCTCGCGGTGCAGTGGTTCGACGATACGCCTGCCGCCCTCGCCCGCCTGTCGCAGTGGCTGGCGCCGGGTGGGCACCTTGTCGTCACCACGCTGGGACCGCGCAGTTTCCACGAGTGGCGCGCCGCGCACGAAGCCGAGGGGATAACTCCCGGCACCCCCGCCTACCCCCCGATGGAGGCCTTCGCGACACTCTCCCCCGAGACGCTGCTGGTCGAGGACGTGACCGAAACCCACCTCGATCCGCGCGCCTTCGTACGTGCGGTCAAGGCCATCGGCGCAGGCACCTCGGCACCCTCGCACCGCCCTCTCAACCCGGCGCAGCTGCGCGCGGTGATGGCGCGGTTCGCCCAAAGCGGATGCAACGTCACTTACGAGGTGGTGACCTGCCACTTGCGCCGCGCCCCGACATTTCCTTACGTGAGCCCCCAATGACCCAGCGCACCCTGATCGTGACCGGCACCGATACCGGTATCGGCAAGACCGTCTTCGCCGCCGCGCTGGCGAGGGCCCTGCGGGCGCATTACTGGAAGCCGGTGCAGGCGGGGATCGAGGAGGAAGGCCCCGACGCCCAGCGCGTCGGCTTCCTCGGCGGACTGCCCGAAGGCAAGGTGCTCGCCGAAGCCTATAGCCTGACCACGCCCTGCTCCCCCCACCTCGCCGCCGAGATCGACGGGGTGACCATCGATCCGCTACGCCTCGCCCTGCCCAAGATCGACGGCCCCCTGGTGGTCGAGGGCGCAGGCGGCGCTCTGGTGCCGATCTCGCGCACGGAAACTTACGCGGACCAGTTCGCCCGCTGGGGCGCGCCGGTGGTGCTGGTGGCGCGCACGATGCTCGGCACGATCAACCACTCGCTGCTCTCGATCGAGGCCCTGCGCGCGCGCGGCGTGGACGTGCTCGGCGTGGCCTTCGTCGGCGATCCGGTGGAAGACAGCGAGGCCACCATCTGCGCCATGGGCAACGTCAAGCGCCTCGGCCGCCTGCCCCGCCTCGATCCGCTGACGCCACAGACGCTGGCCGCCGCCTTCGCCGCCAACTTCCGCCTGGAGGACTTCGCGTGACCCTGCCGCGTTCTGGCTCTCTGGCCGCTTCCCCCGTCTGGCACCCCTTCACCCAGCATGGCCTCGGCGAGCCGATCCCGCTCGTCACCCATGCCGAAGGCGCGCTGCTGCACACGGCGGACGGGCGCACGGTGATCGACGCGATCTCGTCCTGGTGGGTGACCACGCACGGCCACTGCCACCCGCGCATCATGGCCGCCGTGGCCGAGCAGGCCCAGAAGCTCGACCAGCTGATCTTCGCGGGCTGGACGCACGAACCCGCCGAGCAAGTCGCCGCCGGGCTGACCGCGATCATGCCGAGCGAACTGACGCGGGTGTTCTTCTCCGACAGCGGCTCCACCAGCGTCGAGGTCGCGCTCAAGATGGCGCTCGGGTACTGGCATGCGCAAGGCGAAGCCCGCCACCGCATCGTGGTGATGGAGCATTCCTATCACGGCGACACCATCGGCGCGATGTCGGTGGGCGCACGCGGGGTGTTCAACCAGCCCTATGCGCCGCTGCTGTTCGACGTCGGCCGCATTCCCTATCCCGCCGCCGGAGCCGAGCAGGATACGCTCGATGCGCTCGAAGCCCTGTGCCGCGAGGGCGACATCGCCGCGCTGATCCTGGAGCCGCTGATCCTCGGCTCGGGCGGCATGCTGGTCTACGGCCCGGAAACCTTGCGCGCGATGCGCGAGATTTGCAGCAAATACGGCGTCCTGTTCATCGCCGACGAGGTCATGACCGCATGGGGCCGTACCGGCACCCTGCTGGCCTGCGAACAGGCCGACGTGGTCCCCGACATCCTGTGCCTGTCCAAGGGACTGACCGGCGGCTCGCTGCCGCTGGCGGTAACCATGGCGACCGAGGACATCTTCGCCGCGCACTGGTCCACCGACCGCGCGAAGATGTTCTTCCATTCCTCCAGCTACACCGCCAACCCGCTGGCCTGCGCCGCCGCCGCCGCCAACCTCGCCATCTGGGCCGAGGAGCCGGTGCGCGAATGCATCGGTGACCTCGCCCGCCGTCAGTCGGCCTGGCTGGAGAAGCTGGGCCGGTTCTGCCACTTCGACAACCCGCGCACGCTCGGCACGATCGCCGCGCTGGACATGCGCACGATGGGCACCGGCGGCTACATGGACAGCCTCGCCCCCGAACTCATGGCCTTCTTCCGCAGCCGCGACGTGCTGCTGCGCCCACTGGGCAACACCGTCTACGTGATGCCGCCCTATTGCATCACCGACGACCAGCTCGACGAAGTGTGGAATGCCATCGGCGAGGCCGTCGTCTCGTTCTGAAATCGCGAGGCGACCGCCAAAATCGAAGGCGATCAACCGCTTCCTGCGGCGGCCCGTTGCCATATGCCGTTAATATTACTGATACCGATTCGCAACATCTCACAGCAAATGAAATCGTATCGCAATATTGCTATTGCGAATGATACGCACTGCCGTTAGCCGCGCCTGCAATCGAGTGTCGAACGCTCGCAAGCAGGGGTTACTACCTATGAAATTCAAGTTCGCTCTGATGCTGGGCTGCGCCAGCGCTTTCGCCGCCCCCGCCATGGCGCAAACCGCCGGCGACGAAGCCGAGAGCGACCAGATCATCGTCACCGGCAAGTACACCATCGCCGACAAGATCGACACCGCGACCGGCCTTGGCCTGTCGGTTCAGGAAACCCCGCAGTCGGTCTCGATCGTGACTGCGCAGCGCATCCTCGACCAGAATCTCATCAGCGTTAAGGACGTAGTCGAGAACGGCATCGGCGTCGCGGTCAACGAGACCGACGACGTGCGCAATTCCTTCTTCGCGCGCGGCTTCGAGATCCAGAACACCCAGATCGACGGCGTGCCGACCGCATGGGCCCTGGGCGGCGACCGCGGCGAGACGCTGGCCGACCTTTCGATCTACGAGCGCGTCGAGATCGTGCGCGGCGCCACCGGCCTGCTGAGCGGCGTGGGCGATCCGTCCGCATCGATCAACCTGGTTCGCAAGCATGCCGACCGCACCGACTGGTCGGGCTACCTCAACGCCGGTTACGGCAGCTGGGACACCTGGCGCGTTTCGGGCGATGCCGGCGGTGCCGTCACCTCCGACGGCCGCCTGCGCGTGCGCGGCGTGGCGCGGTATGAGGAAGGCAATGCCTTCACCGATTACTACAGCAACAAGAAGCTGGTCCTTTACGGCACCCTCGAAGCGGACATCACGCCCGACACGCTGCTGCGCGTCGGCTTCAGCCACCAGCGCAACGACCCGCACGGCGTGTTCTGGGGCAGCCTGCCGACCTTCTACAGCGATGGCACTGTCGCCGACTGGCGCCGCTCGAAGACCACGACGCAGCCCTGGACCACCTGGAAGACGATCAACCAGAACTTCTTCACCTCTCTCAGCCACGATTTCGGCAATGGCTGGAGCATTCAGGGCAACTACAACCGCCAGCGCAACACGCAGTTCACGGAAATCCTGTACCTCTACGGCCAGGTCGATCGCGAGACCGGGCTAGGCCTGGGAAGCAACCCCTATTCGGCTTACGGCGTCAGCATCCAGAACAGCTACGACGCACAGCTCAAGGGCAAGCTGACGGTGTTCGGGCGCGATCACGATCTGGTGCTGGGCTACCTGAACAGCACGCTCAAGCGCCACACCGACAGCTTCTGCCCGCTCAACGGCGACCCGATCTGTTCCTACAACTTCCCGGCGGCGGGCGATTTCAACAACTGGAACGAGAATTCCTACCCCAACCCCGGCTTCCTCGAAACGGGCGTCGAGGTGGAGCAGGAGCGCATCAAGCAGATCGGCTATTACGGCGCCCTGCGCGTCAACGTGACCGACTGGCTGAAGGTGATCGGCGGCGGCCGTCTCGCGACCTGGAAGCGCAGCGGCGTGTCTTACGGCACCGCGACCACGTACGGGGACAAGAACGTCTTCATCCCTTATGCGGGCGCGCTGGTGGACATCACCCCGAACCACCGCATCTATGCCAGCTACACCACGATCTACCAGCCGCAGAACCTGCGTGACAGCAACTACGTGCAGCTCGATCCAGTCACCGGCAAGTCCTACGAAGTCGGCCTGAAGAGCAACTTCTTCAACGAAGCGCTGCAGACCTCGATCGCGCTGTTCCGCATCGAGCAGGACAACCTGGGGCAGATCGACGGCGGACTGATCACGCCTCCGGGCGGCGGCCTGCCGTTCCAGCCCTATCGCGCCGCCAAGGGCGCGGTCAGCAAGGGCTTCGAGATCGAGGCCACCGGCGAGCCGCTACCGGGCTGGAACGTCAACGCCGGCTACAGCCAGTTCAAGGTCCACGACGCCACCGGCGCCAACGTCAACACCGACCAGCCGCGCCGCCTGCTCAAGGTGTTCTCGACCTACACGATCGATAACCTGCTGAACGGCTTCACCTTCGGCGGCGGCGTCAACTACCGCTCCAGCGCCTATTCGGTGACCAACGGGGTGCCGTTCACGCTGCGCCAGAAGGGCTTCGCGCTCATCAACCTCATGGCCCGCCTCGGCGTGACCGAGCAGTTCTCGGTCCAGGCCAACGTCGAGAACCTGCTGGACAAGAAGTACTACAGCCAGGTCGGCTCGTTCAGCCAGTACCGCTACGGCGAACCGCGCAACTTCATGGTCAGCGCGAACTACAAGTTCTGAGCCAACGCTCGGCCTGAAACGCAAAAGGGCGCCGGAGGAAACTCCGGCGCCCCTTTTCCTGTGCGGCGTATGCCGATGGGGCTTCGACAAGCTCAGCCTGAGCGGGATTGGGAAGTTTACGCTACTTCCGCTCACCCTGAGCGGGTCGAAGGGTCAAAGCAGACCCGTCTCGAACCTCAAGCGTAAGGCGGCTTGTGCAGGCCTTTGGGGCTGGTGGTGAAGATCTCGCAGCCGTCCTCGGTGATGCCGATCGAGTGCTCGAACTGCGCTGACAGCGACTTGTCGCGCGTCACGGCCGTCCAGCCGTCGTTGAGCAGCTTCACCGGCGGCTTGCCGAGGTTGATCATCGGCTCGATCGTCATGAACATGCCGGGGCGCAGTTCCGGGCCAGTGCCGGGGCGACCGGCGTGAACCACCTCGGGCGCGTCATGGAACAGGCGGCCGAGGCCGTGGCCGCAGAATTCGCGCACCACCCCGTAGCGGTTCGATTCCGCATAAGCCTGGATGGCGGCGCCGATGTCACCCACGCGGTTGCCGGGCTTCGCCTGCTCGATGCCGATCATCAGGCACTCGTACGTCACGTCGACCAGACGGCGCGCCTTGAGCGGCACGTCGCCAACCAGGTACATGCGGCTGGTGTCGCCGTGCCAGCCGTCCAGCAGCGGGGTGACGTCGATATTGACGATGTCGCCGTCCTTGAGCGTCTTTTCCGACGGAATGCCGTGGCAGACGACATGGTTGATCGAGATGCAGCACGAATGCGCATAGCCCCGGTAGCCCAGCGTCGCGGGCACCGCGCCGCCCGCCAGGGTCAGTTCACGGACCTTGTCGTCGATGGCGGCGGTGCTGACGCCCGGCTGCACCATCGGCGCGATTGCGTCGAGGATGCTGGCGGCGAGCGCGCCGGCGCGGCGCATGCCCTCGAAACCGTCGGGGCCATGCAGCTTGATGGTGCCGTCGCGCAGGAGGTCGTCCTGGCCCGGCTCTACGATCTGGTATTCGGTCATCCGCCCCAGATAGCGCATCCGGGCCGAAATTGCGAGATCAGGGTTTCACCGAGAAGGCATTGCGATACTGCGGCTTGAGCGCGGCCATGATCTTGCCCGTCACCGGCAGCGTCACTTCATAGCTGCCTTCCGCGTAAGGGCCCGCCTCGTAAGGGGCGATGAGGAAGCCGATGCGGTTGAAGCTGTGCTTGTCGGACGAACCGAGGATCAGCGTCTGCGCGGTGGGATCGATGCATTCGGAGAAGCTGTCCCCGGTTCCCTGCTGCACTGGCGCGCCGCGCTTCTGCTCCCGCGCCTTGTCCAGCGCCGCGCAGAACGGCCCACGCACCGCGGCCCGAAGCGCGTCCTGGCTGGTAAACAGGTCCATCGGCTTGCGCGAGGTTTCCGCGCCGCGATCCCACAACAGGGTATCGGACACCGTCATCCCGTGCGCCCCGCCCGAATACTCGTAATGCGTAGACGAGAGCGAGAGCCAGCCCGGCAGGTCGGCGACCACCTTCCATTCGGTCTGCCGTTCGTAGGCGTGGTAGGGATAGCCGTCCTTCTCCGCTTCCTGTTTGCCGCTGCGCGCCGAGGAGACGAGGTTCTCCCTGTCGGTGTCCAGTTCATGATCGAGAATCGCCTTGAGGCCTGGAATCGCGGCCGCTACGCCCGGATAGGAGTAAGCGAAGCTGTAGGTATCGTTTTCCTCCTTCTCTTCACGGGCAGGAGCCGAAGGCGCCTGCGAAGGTTCATCGGTGGAGGCAAGCGGCCCGGCCTCCTCGCTGGCGGCGGCAGAGGCTGGAGTCTGGTCCGACTTGTCCCCGGAACCGCCACAGGCTGCCACCATCAGGGCCAGAACCGAAACCATCGCAGCGTATCGCATCAAATTTCCTCTCGCACTCGGGCTCCCGAGGAGGCTAGAGAATCGGGCCATGAGCGACAAGAACGCATTGATCCAGCCCGATCGCGGCCAGCAGGCCATCTCCATCCACCTCGTCGAAAAGGATGGACTGGAGAAATTCACGAAAGGCCTCACCGTTCCCCAGCGCGCCTTGCTGGAGGCCGCGCGCTTCACCGCAAGTGCCGGAGACCACGTCATTCTTCCCGAAGGCGAGGGCTGGTGCGCGGTTGCCGGCGTGGCCGATGCCGCCACGCTCTCGCCCTGGTGCCTGGCGAAGCTGGCGGAAAAGCTGCCCGCCGGAACCTACCGCCGCGTCGATCCAAATCCGGGTGCCGAGCCGGGCGCGGCGATGCTGGGGTGGATTCTCGGCCAATATGCCTTCGATCGCTACAAGGCGGATGCCGAGGACCAGGGCCCGCGCGTGCTGCTGACCGGCGAACCGGCCCGGATCGACGCCGTGACCGCCGAAGCCGAGGCGGTGATGCTGGTGCGCGACCTCGTCAACACCCCGGCCGAGGACATGGGCCCGGCGCAGCTGGAGGCTGAGGCCGAAGCGCTGCACAAGGCCTTCCGCGCCGTCATCCGCGTCACCCGCGGCGATGCGCTGGAGCGTGACTTCCCGATGGTCCACGCGGTCGGCCGCGCGGCGGGCCGCAGCCATGCGCCGCGCCTGATCGAACTGGAATGGGGCGATCCCAAGCACCCGCGCGTGGCCATCGTCGGCAAGGGCGTGTGCTTCGATTCGGGCGGGCTCGACATCAAGCCGTCCTCGGGCATGCTGCTGATGAAGAAGGACATGGGCGGCGCCGCGCATGCCCTCGCCCTCGCCCGCCTCGTGATGAGCGCCAACCTGCCGGTGCGCCTGCACGTTCTGGTCCCGGCGGTGGAGAACGCGATCTCGGGCAACAGCTTCCGTCCCGGCGACGTGCTGCGCAGCCGCGCCGGGATCACCGTCGAGATCGGCAATACCGACGCCGAGGGACGCCTGATCCTGGGCGACGCGCTGACCCGCGCGGGCGAGGAGAAGCCCGATTTCATCGTCGACTTCGCCACCCTCACCGGCGCCGCGCGGGTCGCCGTCGGTCCGGACCTGCCCGCCCTCTTCACCCGCGAGGACGCCACGGCGGACGCCCTGCTCGCGGCGGGCAAGGCGGTGGACGACCCGTGCTGGCGCCTGCCGCTGCACGAAGGCTACCGCGAATACCTCAAGTCCGACGTCGCCGACATCAACAACGCCGGCACCGGCGGCTTCGCGGGCGCCAGCACGGCGGCGCTGTTCCTCGACCGCTTCGTGCCGGCGGGCGTGGACTGGGCCCACTTCGATACCTTCGCCTGGCGCCCGGCCGCCAAGCCCGGCCGTCCCAAGGGCGGCGAGGCGCTCGGCCTGCGCGCGGCGTGGCACATGCTGAAGCAGCGCTATGGCTGAAGACGCCGCGCCGACTCCCAACCTTGCGAAAATCCCGTGTCTCGGCTAGGCGCGCGCATCTTTGATTTTGGAGACGCACCCGCGTTGGCATCTGTGGATTCGTATACTCGCGCTGACCAGACGGACGGCATGCTCGCCCAGACCATGCTGGCGATGACCGGGCCGAGCGTGAGCGCGGATCCCGGCCACCTGCCCGTGCGCGGCGACCTTGCCCACATCAAGCTGGCCGGCCGCTACTTCGTGCCGCACTACGCCGTACCGATGCCGCGCGTGCTTAAGACCGGCGCGGTGCTGCGCGTGTTCGGCCGCGCCGATGCGGACGCGATCGCCGACCTGACCGCAGGGGAAACCTTCAACGTGCTCGACATCGCCGGCGCCTGGTCCTGGGGCCAGGTCGGCGAGGACGGCGCGGTCGGCTACGTGGCCCTCTCGGATCTGGAAGCGGCATGACCACCAGCGTCTTCATCGACGGTGCCGCGGGCACCACCGGCCTCGAAATCGCCGACCGGCTCGCCGGCCGCAGCGAATTCACGCTCATCTCGCTGGGCGACGACAAGCGCAAGGACGACGCCGCGCGCGCCGAGGCGCTGAACGACGCCGACGTCGTCATCCTGTGCCTGCCCGACGATGCCGCTAAGGCCGCCGTCGGCATGATCGCCAACGATCGCACCCGCGTGATCGACGCCTCCTCCGCCCATCGCGTCGCGGCGGGCTGGACTTACGGCTTCCCCGAGATCGTCGGCCACCAGACGGTGGCGCAGGCGCGCTTCGTCAGCAATCCGGGCTGCTATCCCACCGGCTTCATCGCCCTCGTCGCGCCGCTGGTGCGCGCAGGCCTGCTGCCGGCCGACTGGCCCTACGTATGCCACGCCGTGTCGGGCTACTCGGGCGGCGGCAAGGCGCTGATCGCCCGGTTCGAGGACGATGCAGACATCGCCTTCCGCGCCTACGGCCTCGCGCTCGGCCACAAGCATGTGCCCGAGATGAAGGCGCAGGCCGGCATCGGCCACGACCCGATCTTCGCCCCCGCCGTGGTCCCCGCCCATCGCGGCATGCTGGTCGAAGTGCCGCTGCACCTCTCGATGATGAAGGACGCCGGTTCGCCGGACGAACTGCGCGCCGCGCTGGGCGAATTCTACGCCGGCAGCAAGGTGGTCAGGGTCGAGGCCGACCAGCCGGACGAACTGCTGCTGCGCGCATCGATGGAGCCGGTCGACACCCTCACCCTGCGCGTGCTGGGCGCGAAGGACGGCACGCAGGCACGCCTGATCGCCATCCTCGACAATCTCGGCAAGGGCGCGAGCGGTGCTGCGGTGCAGAACCTCAACATCATGGCCGGCCTCGACGAGACGGCAGGCCTGCGGCTCTAAATTCGAATTCGTCATTGCGAGCAAAACGAAGCAACCCAGGGCGGCGTAGTGCTGCCCTGGGTTGCTTCGTTTTGCTCGCAATGACGGAAGGGGTGGCGCTCTCCGGAACCGCGATGCACAATTTTCAGGCACCGATTGCCCGAATATTGAACACAACATTTCCCAAACCCGCCGCAGCATATGCGACAGATTGTTTGCTGACCGGGTAAATCGCCCAAATCCGGTCTTTTCGCAGACGCACACTCGGCCTATCAGGGGAGCGACCGCATTGGCACGATTCTTGATGGGAATCGCGCGCGAGGCATCTGGTTCCCGGACCGGTAACCTCAAACAGGAAAAGTCCGGGTGCAAGTGCAGGGGTTCAGGCAGGCGTGAAGAAGATCGAAGCCATCATCAAGCCCTTCAAGCTCGACGAAGTGAAGGAAGCGCTCCACGAAGTGGGCGTCTCGGGCATCACCGTAACCGAGGCCAAGGGCTTCGGGCGCCAGAAGGGTCATACCGAACTCTATCGCGGCGCCGAGTACGTCGTGGATTTCCTTCCCAAGGTTAAGCTCGAGGTCGTCGTGCCCGACGCGCTGGCCGAACGCGTGGTCGAAGCCATCGCCGACGCCGCGCAGACCGGCCGCATCGGCGACGGCAAGATCTTCGTCGTGCCGATCGAGACCGCCGTGCGCATCCGCACCGGCGAGCGCGACGACGACGCGCTGTAATTACACAGGATCGGGCTGCGATGGTGGGGGCCGTCGCATTCCCGCAACACGAACAACCCTATCCTCTTTCGGGATCGGAAGAGTAACGCTGGAGAACCAAGAAAATGGCTAGTGCAAAGGACGTCCTCAAGAAGATCAAGGACGAGGAGATCGAGTGGGTCGATCTTCGCTTCACGGACCCCAAGGGCAAGTGGCAGCACCTGACCATGGTCTCGACCGTCCTCGGCGAGGATGAGCTGGAAGACGGCCTGATGTTCGACGGTTCGTCGATCGAGGGCTGGAAGGCCATCAACGAGTCGGACATGATCCTCAAGCCCGACCTCGACGCGGTCTACACCGATCCGTTCTCGGCCACCCCGATGCTGATCCTGTTCTGCGACATCGTCGAGCCCTCGACCGGTGAACTCTACGCCCGCGACCCGCGTTCGACCGCGAAGCGTGCGGAATCGTTCGTCAAGTCGGCAGGCTTCGGCGACACCGTGTTCGTCGGCCCCGAGGCCGAGTTCTTCATGTTCGACGACGTGAAGTTCTACGACGGCTACGACGGCAACGGCTTCAAGATCGACGACATCGAACTGCCGGGCAACACCAACAAGGAATACGACACCGGCAACCTGGGCCACCGCCCGCGTGCCAAGGGTGGCTACTTCCCGGTCGCCCCGGTCGACTCGGCCGTGGACATCCGCGCCGAGATGGTCACCACCATGCTCGAAATGGGCCTGCCCTGCGACAAGCACCACCACGAAGTGGCGGCTGCCCAGCACGAACTCGGCCTGACCTTCGGCAAGCTGGTCACCACCGCCGACCGCATGCAGATCTACAAGTACGTCGTGCACATGGTCGCACAGGCTTACGGCAAGACCGCAACGTTCATGCCCAAGCCGATCATGAAGGACAACGGATCGGGCATGCACACGCATATCTCGATCTGGAACGAGGGTGAGAACACCTTCGCCGGCAACGGCTACGCCGGCCTGTCGGAGACCTGCCTGTACTTCATCGGCGGCGTCATCAAGCACGCCAAGGCCCTCAACGCCTTCACCAACCCGACCACCAACAGCTACAAGCGCCTGGTCCCGGGTTACGAAGCACCGGTTCTGCTCGCCTACTCGGCGCGCAACCGCTCGGCCTCGTGCCGCATCCCCTACGGTGCAGGCACCAAGGCGAAGCGCGTGGAATTCCGCTTCCCTGACGCGATGGCCAACCCCTACCTGTGCTACGCTTCGCTCCTGATGGCCGGCCTCGACGGCATCAAGAACAAGATCCACCCGGGCGAAGCCATGGACAAGAACCTGTACGATCTGCCGCCGGCCGAACTCGCCGAAGTGCCGACCGTCTGCGGTTCGCTGCGTGAAGCTCTGGACGCCCTGGCGGCCGACCACGCCTTCCTTCTCGAAGGCGGCGTGTTCACCGAGGACCAGATCGAAGCCTACCTCGAACTCAAGTGGCCCGAAGTGCTGCGCTGGGAAACCACGCCGTCGGCCGTCGAGTTCGACATGTACTACAGCGCCTGATCCATCCGATCAGCGCTGGCGATATTCGCCAGTTTGGCAGTTCGCCGAGAGGGGGCGTCCGGAGCAATCCGGGCGCCCCTTTCGCGTTCGGGCGGCGATCACGCCCGCGCAATGACAAATCCGGATAGCCTGCGCATCGCGCCAGAATCCGCTTTCCTACACCGTGCCGGCCAATGTACCCGAGTCGCACTCCGCAAGAGACGGAGCAGTATTCGGGCGGCCCGAACGGTCGCAATCACTCCATTCGGTCGCGCGAAGTGTAGTTTTTCCGCACGCGATACTGCGTGCCTTGTTGCAAGCAAAAGGACATGGATCATGAATCGCAAGCCGATCTTCGACGCCGTCCGCAAGATGCTGGGCCGCTCGTTCACGCAGGCCGAAGTCGATGCCCTCGACAAGGCCATCGACCAGTCCGCCGGGGCCCTGACCGCCAGCCTCGCGCCGGAGCCGGCCGCCAGTCCTCCCGCCAATCCCCCAGCCGCCGCCCCGACGACAGGCCGCGCACTGGGCACGGCCGGCGCCAAGCTCATCAAGAAGTGGGAAGGCTGCGCCAGGCGCCTCGCCGACGGCACTTTCGGCGCCTACCCGGACCCCGGCAGCGCCGACGGCAAGCCCTGGACGATCGGCTGGGGTTCCACCGGCGCGGACGTGAAGAAAGGCGTGGTCTGGACGCAGGCGCAGTGCGACGCCCGCTTCGACACCGACATGCTCTCCTACGTCAAGGAAGTCGCCAGCTTCCTCGGCGGGGCGGCGACCACGCAGAACCAGTTCGACGCGCTCGTCTCGTTCCATTACAACACCGGCAAGATCGCCGCTTCGACGCTCGGCAAGCTGCACAAGGCGGGTGACTTCGCCGGTGCGCAGGCCCAGTTCGGCAAGTGGATCTACAACGACGGCAAGCCGATGACCGGCCTCAAGAACCGGCGCTCGGACGAGGCCAAGCTTTACGGGACCGCATGACCGAACCGACCGACAAGACCCCCGCCCAGTTGATCGACGAACGCATCGCGCAGCTTGACGACTGGCGGGGGGATACCCTGGCCCAGGTGCGCACCCTGGTCCACGCGGCGCTGCCTGACGTCGTCGAGGAATGGAAGTGGCGCGGCGTTCCCACCTGGTATGCGAACGGCGGCATCGTCTGCACCGGGGAGACCTACAAGGCCGCGGTCAAGCTCACTTTCGCCAAGGGAGCGACGCTGCCCGATCCGGCGGGGCTGTTCAACGCCAGCCTCGATGGCAACGTGCGCCGCGCCATCGACATCCACCAGGGCCAGGCGATCGACGAAACCGCGCTCTCGGAACTGCTGCGCGCGGCAGCGGCGCTCAACCAGGCGAAACGCAAGTAGCCTTGCTCCCCGGCTTGCTCGGGAAGGGGCCGCAGGCGGTGGCAGAAGGGGGGAGCCTTGCGCGTTTCCCCCTCCGTCAGCCCTTCGGGCTGCCACCTCCCCGAGACAAGCTCGGGGAGGAATTTTGCGTTGGGAAGGCCGGCTTCCCCGGCCGCTTCAACCCTTGGTGACGGCGGGCATCCCGTCCTTCGGGCCGGTCGCGACGGCGGCGCTCTGCGGGCTGCTGACGGCGGCGGCGATCAGGCGATCGTGCTCCAGCGCCTCGATACGCTCCCAACCGGATCGGCCCAGCTTTTCCAGCGGACGATAGCGAACCTTGTACTGCATCCGCGCCGACCCTTCGACCCAGTAGCCGAGGTAGACGTAGCCCAGCCCCATGTCGTTGGCCCGGCGGATATGGTCGAGGATGATGTAATTGCCCAGCCCCTGCCGCTCGCTGGCGGGATCGTAGAACGAATAGATCATCGAGAGCCCGTCGCACTGGCGGTCGGTCAGGCAGGCGCCGATCAGGCGGCCGGGAACGACCCCGTCCCGCGAAGGCTCACGGTATTCGATGACGTAGCTGGTGACGGGCGTGTGCTCCACCATGTCGGCGAAGTCGACCTCGTCCATCGTGGTCATGCCGCCTTCGGGATGGCGGACCGAAAGGTAACGCTGCAGCAGGTCGAACTGCTCGCTGGTGGACCAGGGGCGGCAGACCGTGGTGACGAGGTCCGAATGCGCGTCCAGCGTGCGCTTCTGCGTGCGTGAGGCGCGGAATTCAGAAGCCACGACGCGCACCGAGATGCAGGCGTTGCAATCGATGCACGAAGGGCGATAGGCTACCGTCTGGCTGCGACGGAAGCCGATGCGACCCAGCGCATCGTTCAGCGAATCGGCGTGAGGGCCCTTGAGTTCGGTGAAGACCTTGCGCTCGCTACGCCCCGGCAGATAGGGGCACGGCGCCGGGCTCGTCACGAAAAATCGCGGGAATCGAACGGGAGCCGTCACCGAACTGCATCTTCCTCTAGCGTTGTGGCCGGCCCATTGCCCGAAGGCTTTTCACGGGCGTGTCCGCGTTGTTTCCCAAATATGCATACGCGCTCAGCGTCTTGCGAGTCTTTTAACCACAAAAACCGACCATTCCGCGGTGAATTCGCGCCGGACTGGCGGCATCGACCCGCCGCCGTGCCAATTCGGGGCGGCGGGCCGGTGTAATCGTTACCCTCGAACCGTCACTCGGTCTCGACCAGTTTCACCTCGTAGCCCTCGCGGCGAAGGCCCGCGATCAGCGACTGCAACTGCTCCTTGTCGCGCGCCTCGCACTCGATCTCCGTGACCAGGCCCTTCGCGGGCAGGTGCGTGAAGATGCGCTGGTGGAAGACCTCGATGATGTTGACGTTGTGCTCGTGGAATACTTTCGCCACCTTGAACAGCGCCCCGGCGCGGTCCTGCAAGCCGATGCGCAGGCGCGCCAGGCGGCCCGAGCGGGCGAGATCGCGCAGCAGCACGTTGGCCAGCAGGCGCGTGTCGATGTTGCCGCCCGACAGCACCAGGCCGACCTTGCGGCCCGTGAACAGCTCGCGGTTGTTGATGACTGCGGCGAGGCCGACGGCGCCCGCGCCTTCCACCAGCGTCTTCTCGATCTGCAGCAGCAGCGCCAGCGCGCTCTCGATCTGCGGTTCGCTGACCAGCAGGAACTCGTCGAGCAGCGGGCGCAGCACCTTCGAGGTCATCAGCCCCGGCGCGATCACCGCTATGCCCTCGGCCAGCGTATCGCCGCCGATCGGCAGGGTGGTACCCTTGAGCAGGTTGTACATCGAGGGGTAGAGCTGCGCCTCGACGCCGATCAGGCGGATGTCGGGGCGGATGTCGCGCGCGGCGATGCCCATGCCCGAGGACAGGCCGCCGCCGCCCACCGGCAGCACCAGCGTGTCGAGTTCGGGCACGTCCTCCAGCATTTCCAGCGCCACGGTGCCCTGCCCGGCGGCAACGTTCGGGTCGTCGAACGGGTGCACGAAGGTGAGGCCCAGCTGGCCCTCCAGCTTGCGGGCGTGGGCATAGGCCTCGTCGAAGCTCTCGCCCTCCAGCACCACCTTGCCGCCGACGCTCTCGGTCTGCATGACCTTCACCGTCGGCGTGGTCTTGGGCATCACGATGGTGACGGGCACGCCGAGACGGGTGCCGTGGTAGCTCAGGCCCTGCGCGTGGTTGCCGGCGGATGCCGCGATGACGCCGCGCGCCTTCTGCTCCTCGGTCAGCAGCAGCAGTGCGTTGAGCGCGCCGCGCTCCTTGTAGGCGGCGGTGAACTGCAGGTTCTCGAACTTGAGCCAGATCTCGGCGCCGGTGATCGCACTCAGCGTGGAGCTGTAGAGCGTCGGCGTGCGCACGACCTTGCCCGAAATTCGCATCCCCGCCGCGCGTACGTCGGCTGCGGTCAGCGGGGCGTCTTCGAGGCCCGCGGGAGCGGTGTTGAGCAAAGTCTGGTCCATAGACCCGCGCGCCTACCGGAAATGGCGAGGGATGGAAAGGATGTCGTGCCCGCACGCGGGGGCTTCGACAGGCTCAGCCTGAGCGGATTTGCGAGGTTTGCGCCACCCCCGCTCATCCTGAGCCTGTCGAAGGATCATCCTGAGCCCGTCGAAGGACACCTTCGCCGGTTTGCTTTTGGCCAAAAGGCGCTAAGAACGGGCCATGACCGAAGAGACCGCCTCCGAAGCCCCCGCCGCCCCGGCCGTACCTCCGCGCAAGGTCTCGATGATCGGCCTGGGCACCATGGGCGGCGCGATCGCGCGGCACATCGCGCAGGCCGGGCACGAACTCACGATCTACAACCGCACGCCCGAGCGTGCGCGCAAGTGGCGCGACGCCAACCCCGGCCTCGCCCACCGCATCGCCGCCAACCCGGCCCACGCGGCGCAGGACGCCGACGTGGTGATCACCTGCGTCGGCAACGACGACGATCTTGCCGACGTCGTGCTCGGCCCCAACGGGGTGTTCCGCATGCTCAAGCGCGGCGGCACCTTCATCGACCACACCACCGTCTCCGCCCGCATCGCGCGGCAGATCTCGGTGGAAGCGCGCGACCTCAAGATCCACTGCGTCGACGCGCCGATGACCGGATCGCAGATCGGCGCGGAGAATGGCACCCTCACCCTGATGTGCGGCGGCCGTGACGATGCGCTCGAAGCCGCGCGGCCGATCATGGAGAGCTACTCCAGCCGCATCGTCCACGTCGGCAAGGCGGGTTCGGGCCAGATCGCCAAGATGGCCAACCAGATCTGCATCGCCGGCAACGTCGCGGCTTTGGCAGAGGCGGTGCGTTTCGCGCAGGCATCCCACCTCGACATGGACAAAGTCTACGAGGCGATCTCGGGCGGGGCCGCGCAGTCGTGGCAGATGGACAACCGCTGGAAGACCATGGACGCGGGCGAATTCGACTTCGGCCTCGCGATCGACTGGATGCGCAAGGATCTGGGCCTCAGCCTCGAGGAAGGCCGGGGCCTTGGCGTCTCGTTGCCGGTGGCGGCGCTGGTCGACCAGTTCTTCTCCGACGTGCAGGCCACGGGCGGCGGGCGGCTCGACACGAGCGCCATCATCAAGCGGCTCCCCCAGAAGGGTAAATCGTGAAGTTTCGGAATACCGCGTTCATGCCCTTCCCCTCGTCGTTTCACTCCAGTCGTCACCCTGAACTTGTTTCAGGGTCCATTGGGCCTTTCAGGCCGATGGCCCGGTTCGCCAGCTGCCCTGTAGGTTTGCTGTCTCACATGGCAGGACAGGCTGCCCGATGGACCCTGAAACGAGTTCAGGGTGACAGAGAGGGGGGCGGGTCTGTAGCCATTGCCCTCGCCCTTACGCTCCTCCCAGCCCCGGCCTTCGCCGACATCCTCGTGGACAACGTCGAGGGCGTCACCCCTGACGGCAAGGGCGGCGTGGAGCGCTTCGAGGGCTTCCTGATCGACCCGCAGGGCAAGATCGCGCAAGTCTTCCACAAGGGCGACAAGCGGCCCAAGAAGGTGGACTACAAGGTCGACGGCAAGGGCCGCATCGTCGTGCCCGGCATGATCGACGCGCACGGGCACGTCATGGCGACCGGCTTCGCGAGGATGACGCTGGACCTGTCGATGGCGAAGTCGCTCGACGAGGCCCTCTCGCGCATCGCCGCGTGGACCGCCGCGCATCCCGAGGCGCCGTGGATCCTCGGCGGCGGCTGGAACCAGGCGAGCTGGGGGCTGGACCGCATGCCCACCGCCGCCGAACTCGACACGGTGACCGGCGGCAAGCCCGCCTGGCTCACCCGCATCGACGGCCACGCCGGCTGGGCCAACTCCGCCGCGCTGGCCGCAGCGGGCGTCACCTCGTCCACCGCCGACCCGGCGGGCGGCGAAGTGCTGCGCATCGCGGGCTCCAGGGCCCCGGCGGGCGTGCTGATCGACGCCGCCACCGCGCTCGTCGAGAAGAAGCGCCCCAAGCCGCGCCCCGAAGATGCCGACACCGCCTTCGGCGAGGCGCAGCTGCAGTTCCTCGCGGCCGGCGTCACCACCGTCGCCGACATGGGCACCTCGATCGAGGACTGGCAGGCCTTCCGCCGCGCCTCCGACAAGCACCTCCTGCGAATGCGCGTGGTCGCCTACGCGGGCGGGATCGAAGCGATGACGCTGATCGGCGGCCCCGGCCCGACGCCGTGGATCGACGACGACCGGCTCAAGATGAACGGCGTGAAGCTGTACCTCGACGGCGCGCTGGGTTCGCGCGGGGCGTGGCTCAAGGCGCCCTATGCGGATGACGCCAACACCAAGGGTCTGCCGCAGATGAGCCAGACCCAGCTCGGCAACCTGATGAGCCGCGCGGCGATGGACGGCTTCCAGGTCGCGGTCCACGCCATCGGCGACGAGGCCAATGCCACGGTGCTCGATTCGATCGAGGAACTCTCGCAGACCTACAAGGGCGACCGGCGCTGGCGCATCGAACATGCGCAGATCGTCGATCCCGCCGACATCCCGCGCTTCGGCCGCAATGGCGTGATCGCCAGCATGCAGCCGCAGCACGAGGCCTCGGACCGTGTCATGGCCGAGGCGCGTCTCGGCCCGCAGCGGCTGGCGGGGGCCTATGCGTGGAAGTCGATCGCGGCGACCGGTGCGAAGCTGGCCTTCGGCTCCGACACGCCCGTAGAGCCCGCGCATCCCTTCGAGGGCCTCGCGGTGGCGATCAGCCGCACCGGTGCGGACGGCCAGCCCACCGGCGGCTGGCAGCCGCAGGAAGTGCTGACCCGCGAGGCGGCGCTGGGCGCCTACACCACGGGCGCGGCCTACTCACTGTTCGCCGAGGACCGCCTCGGCCGCATCACGCCGGGCATGCGCGCGGACTTCCTGTTCGTGGACGAAGACCCGATGACCGCCGAACCGCAGGCGCTGCGCGGCACGCATGTGCTGGAAACGTGGATCGGCGGCAGGCTGGCATGGTCGGCGGCGCAGGACGGCGGCAAGGCGGGGGTGCGGCGGTAAGCGCACTGCTTTCGCCCTACACCGCTCATGCTGAGCCCGTCGAAGCACGGGAACCTCGCGCCCAGCCTCGGGGCCTTCGACAAGCTCAGGCTGAGCGGGGTTGGTAGGTTGCTTTCCTGACCGCGCCATTGCCGAGGATTAACCCCAATCCGCTCGGGCCGAGCGGGACGACGAGGTTGCTTTTCGGACCGCCCCTTGCCGAGTTTTAACCCCAACCCGCTCAGGCTGAGCTTGTCGAAGCCCGCCCGCAACGCCAGACCCTCAGTCCATGGCGTTCCACACATACATCCTGCGCTGCCGCGACGGATCGTATTACGTGGGCCACACCGATGACCTCGAACGCCGCATCGCGCAGCATCGGACCGGCGCCCTCGGCGGATACACGGCAAGCCGCCTGCCCGTGACATTCCTCTGGGCGCAGGATTTCCAGACTCGCGACGATGCCTTCGCCGCAGAACGCAAGCTCAAGGGCTGGGGCCGCGCCAAGAAGGAAGCGATGATGGCGGGAGACTGGTCTCTGGTCAGCGAACTTGCGCGAAACGGGAAAGCCCGCGAGGGTATCGCCTTTCCGCAGGGGGCTTCGACAGGCTCAGCCTGACCCTTCGACAAGCTCAGGGTGAGCGGAGGTAGCGCAAAAATCCCAACCCCGCTCAGGCTGAGCGTGTCGAAGCCCCCGCGCAACGCCGGACCTTAGCAGCCCTCACTCCGCCGCAGCGTGTCCGGCAGCCTTGGCTGCTTCCTCTACGGCTTTTTCCTCGCGCGCGCGGTCCTTGGCGTCGCGGCGTTCGGTGAACCACATCAGGATCAGCGTGCCTTCCCACAGCAGCAGCAGCGGCACCGCCAGCAGCAGCTGCGAGACGACGTCGGGCGGGGTCGCCACGGCGGCGACGATGAAGATGCCGACGATCGCATAGCGCCGCGCGCCGACACACTGCGCCCGCGTCACCATCCCGGCGCGGTTGAGCAGCATCAGCAGCACCGGCAGCAGGAAGCTGATCCCGAAGGCCAGGATGAACTGCATCACCAGCGCGAGATAGTCGCCCGTGCCCGGCAAAGCCTCCAGCTTGAGGCCGCCCTTCTGGCCCTCGAACGTGAGGAAGAAGTGGAACGCGGTGGGCATCACCACGTAATAGGCCAGCGCCGCGCCCATCGTGAACAGCACCGGCGTCGCGATCAGGAACGGCAGGAACGCCTTCTTTTCCTTCGCGTAGAGGCCGGGGGCGACGAACTGCCAGATCTGGTTGGCGATCACCGGGAAGCTGACGAAGAACGCCGCGAACATCGCGATCTTCACTTCGACGAAGAAGGCTTCGTAAAGCTTGGTGTAGATCAGCTTGCCTTGTCCGGGCGGAAACGCCTCGGTCAGCGGGCGGACGAGGAACGCGAAGATGTCGCCCGCGAAGTAGAAGCACACCGCGAAGGCCAGCGCGAAGGCCATGAACGCCCGCAGCAGGCGGCCGCGCAACTCGATCAGGTGGTCGAGCAGCGGGGCCTGCGAATCGTCGATGTCGGAAATGCGGAAGGGCTGCATTTATTTCGGCCTCAGGGCAGAGTGCGAGGCGGGAGGGCCTGACCCCTGATCGTCATTGCGAGCGTAGCGAAGCAATCCAGGGCGGTCTACGCGGCCCTGGATTGCTTCGCTACGCTCGCAATGACGAAAGTGATTGGAACTCATGGCATTTCGCCTCAAGGCGGCGGCGGGGGAAGGTGGAATTCAGCCTGCTTGGGTTCTTCGACCTTGGGCGTTTCCACGTCAGCCGTCACGGTAGCATTGCCTTCCGGCGCCGAAGACGCGGGCGCCTGCATATCGTCGGCGGAAGGGTTCATCGAAGGCAGCTGCGGGCTGGCCTTCATGATCGCCTCGTTCTGCTCGCGCCACTTGCGCTCCATTTCCTCCAGCTCGGCCTCGCGCACCATGGCGTCGATGCCGGAGCGGAAATGGTTGCTCATCTTGCGCATCTTGCCGATCCAGCGACCGGCCGTGCGCAAGGCCATCGGCATGTCCTTGGGACCGATGACGACGACCGCCACGATCACGATCATCAACAGTTCGGATGCGCCGACGTCGAACATCGCCTGTCAGCCCCGAGCGCTCAAAGCTGCTCGTTCTTGGTTTCCGCCGACACGGTCGGCTGCGGGGCGACCGGATCGACCGGCTGCGACGGAATCTGGACGGCGGGAGCCGAGGCTTCCTTGGCCTTCTTGGCCTCTTCCTCGTTCATGCCGTCCTTGAAGCTCTTGATGCCCTTGCCGAAGTCACCCATGATTTCCGACACGCGGCCGCGTCCGAACAGCACGAGCACGATCACGAGAACGATCAGCCAGTGCCAGATCGAGAAGCTACCCATAACCTCAACTCCAAAACATACGGTCGATTCCGACCGGTGACGGGGGGCATGTAGGCGCTTTGAACCCAAGTTGCCAGCCCGTCATGGTTGTGTCCTTCGGTGGTCGCACCTCAGTCATCTTCGGTTCGAACCTGCGGTTTCGCGCCGCCCAGCGCCGTCTCGATCATGTCCTCGTCGACCGGATCGAGCAAGCCCGCCGCGCGCAATTCTTCTACCCCCGGCAGCTCTTTGAGGGAGGCCAGGCCGAAGTGGTCGAGGAACACCGGCGTCGTCGCATAGATGACCGGCCGGCCCGGCACCTCGCGCCGCCCGGCGACGCGCACCCAGCCCGCCTCCATCAGCACGTCGAGGGTGCCCTTGGCGGTCTGCACGCCGCGGATCGCCTCGATCTCGGCGCGGCTGACGGGTTCGTGGTAGGCGACGATCGCCAAGACCTCGGTGGCGGCGCGGCTGAGGCGGCGCACGTCCTCCTTCTCGCGGCGCAGCAGGTGGGCGAGATCGGGCGCGGTCTCGAAATGCCAGCGCCCGCCGCGCTCGACGAGGTGGATGCCGCGCCCCTCGTAATGGCGCTGCAGATCGGCGAGCGCCGGGCGCACTTCGCGCCCGCCTTCGGTGAAGCCGAGGTGCAGCGCGAGCTGGTCGGCGGTCATCGGTTCGGCGGAGGCGAACAGGGCCGCCTCGACCGCGCGCTGGACGTCGTCCGGGGCGGGCTGGAGGTCGCTGTGGGCACCTTGTGTCACTGTTGGGTGCCTTTGAGTGCCCTTAGGTGCAGGGGGCCGTACGTCTCGCTTTGCGCCAGTTCGGCCTTGCCGGTACGGGCCAGTTCGAGTGCCGCGACGAAGCTGGAGGCCAGCGCGGAACGGCGCAATTGCGGGCTTTCCCAGCTTCCGTGAGCGGCGGGCAGGAAGTCGCGCAGCTCCATCCAGTCGATCGCCACGCCCAGCATCGAGGCGACGCGGGCGATCGCGGTGTCGAGCGTCATAACCATCCGCTCGCGCACCATATGCACCACCGGCTGCGAGCGGAATTTCACATCGCCGTAAGCCTTTACGAGGTCGAACCACTCGCACTGCCAGGCCGACTTGCGATCGACCCGCAGCCCCTCCGGCGCGCCGCGCAGGAACACGTCGCGGCCCAGTCGATCGCGGCCCATCAGGCGGCCCGCCGCCTCGCGCATGGCGCCCAGGCGCTGGAGCCGCAGTTGCAGGCGCAGGGCCATTTCCTCGGGGCTCGGATCCTCCTGCTCCTCACGCGGGAGCAGCAGCGCGGACTTGAGGTAAGCCAGCCACGCCGCCATCACGAGGTAGTCCGCCGCCAGCTCCAGCCGCACCGCCTCGGCCTGCTCGATATAGGTCAGGTAGGCATCGACCAGTTCGAGGATCGAGATCCGCAGCAGGTCCACCTTCTGGCGCCGCGCAAGGTCGAGCAGCAGATCGAGCGGCCCTTCCCAGCCCTCGATCTCCAGGTACAGCTTGTCCGCCTGAGCGGCTTGGCGCTCCTCATCCCAGTCGTCGAAAAGGCCGGGATTGCTGGCCATTTCAGGCAGCCTGAAGCGCCAGCAGGGCGTCGCGGCGGGCGAGCAGGTCGGCGTGGTCGGCCTCGGTAGCAGGACCGGTCATGGCCAGCGCCGCATCCAGGCGAGCGGCGGTTTCCGCAGCCATCACCGGCAGGGCCTGCGCGATGCCGACCATGTCGTCCATCTTCGCCCAGCAGTTGAGCGCGATGTCGCAGCCCGCCGCGATTCCCTGCGCCGCCAGTTCCGGAACGCTGCCGACAAGCGCCTGCATGTCGAGGTCGTCGGTCAGCAGCAGGCCGGAGAAGCCGATCGCCTTGCGGATGATCTCCTGCACCACGAAGGGCGAGAGCGTGCCCGGAAACTCGCCGTCCCACGCGGTGTAGCGCACATGCGCGGTCATGCCGATCGGGGTGGTGGAAAGCGCGCGAAACGGGGCGATGTCCAGCTCCAGTTCCTCGGCGGAGGCAGTGACGGTGGGCAGTTCCTTGTGGCTGTCCGCCAGCGCGCGGCCGTGGCCGGGAATGTGCTTGATGCAGCCCGCGACGCCCGAGCGGCCCAGCCCGTCGAGGATCGCCCGCCCCAGCGCGGCCACTTGCATAGGATCGGCACCGAGCGCGCGGTCGCCGGTGATGTCGTGCGCGCCGGGATGGCGCAAGTCGAGCGGCGGGTGGAGATCGACGCTGACGCCCGCTTCGGCCAGATCCAGCCCCAGCGCCTGCGCGTTCAGCCGCGCCGCCTCGATGGCGCTGGCGGGGGCGAGGCGATAGAGCCGGTCGAACGCCTCGCCGGGCGGGTAGGCGCCCCACGTCGGCGGCTTCATGCGCGCGACGCGGCCGCCTTCCTGGTCGATGCAGACGAACAGCCGGTCGCGCCCATGGATGGAGCGCAGTTCGTCGGTCAGCGCGCGGACCTGCACGCGGCTTTCGACGTTGCGGCCGAACAGGATGTAGCCCGCCGGATCGGCATCGCGGAAGAAGGCGCGCTCGTCGTCGGTGAGGGTCAGGCCGGAGAGGCCGAAGATTGCCGGAACCATGCCCGGTTTGGTCGCAGAAACGGCGCGGAATCGCAAGGAAGGCAAGGGGCGTGGGTGTGGATGGCGCTATGCTGCGGGGGCTTCGACAAGCTCAGCCTGAGCGGGATTTGAAGACCAGCTCTCAAACCCGCTCAGGCTGAGCTTGTCGAAGCCCCCTCGGACCATCCCGGAACGACGACTTACGCCGCGCTGCAAAACCTGCCACAACCCCGTCCATGACCCGCCGTTTCGGACCTCCCCCCTCCGCCGCCGAGTTCGAGGCCCTTGCCCACGCCGCCTTCGCGCGCATCCCCCAGCCTTTCGCCCGGCACCTCGACGGCATCACCGTCCACATCGAGGAATTCGCCGACGAGGAGGTGCTGCAGGACATGGGCATCGAGGATGCCTGGGAACTGACCGGCCTCTACCACGGCCGGCCGATGGACAGCGAATCGATCTGGCTTTCAGGCGACCTGCCGCCGCGCATCATGCTCTACCGCCAGCCGCTGCTGGCCGAATGGTGCGAAACCGGCGTGGACCTCGAAGACCTCGTCACGCATGTGGTGATCCACGAGGTCGGCCACCATTTCGGCCTGTCGGACGAGGACATGCATGCGCTGGAGGAACAGGTGCGCTGACAATCAGCACGCCCCGTCGGCGAAATTGGTCCTTGGTTTGCAACGTTTCGTTGCGATAGAGCCGGATCATGACCTCCCCCCGCTTCCGCGCCCTGCCGCTCCTCGCCCTCATCTTCGCCGCCGCCTGCGCTGCCCCGCAGGCCACACGGCAGGCATCGACGCCGCCTGCCGCCGTGCCGGTAGAAGTGGGCATCATCGCCATCAACGACTTCCACGGCGCGCTGGAGCCGCCGAAGGCCTCGGTCGATGCGCCCGGCCCTGACGGCAAGACCATCCCCGTACCTGCCGGCGGCGGTGCGTGGCTGGCCTCGGCGGTCGATTCGCTGAAAGCGGAGCATCCCAACAACGTCGTCGTCGCGGCAGGCGACCTGACCAGCGCCTCGCAGCTGGCCTCCTCGCTCCACCTCGACGAGCCGGCGGTCGGCGTGATGAACCGCATCGGCCTCGAATTCAACGCGGTGGGCAACCACGAGTTCGACCGCGGCCCCAAGGAACTGCTGCGCCTGCAGAACGGCGGCTGCGAGAAGAACACCCGTCTCCAGCCCTGCCAGCTGGAACAGTTCAAGGGCGCGACCTACAAGTACCTGTCCGCCGCCACCTACAAGGACGACGGCACCACCCTGTTCCCCGCCACCGGCCTCAAGACTTTCGGCGAAGGCGCGAGCAAGGTGACGATCGGCTTCGTCGGCCTGTCGCTCAAGACGGTGCCGCTGCTCGTTTCACCCGATCAGCTCAAGGGCCTGACCTTCGGCGACGAGGCCGAGGCGATCAACAAGGCGATCCCTGTGCTCAAGGCCGAGGGCGCCGACGCGGTCGTCGTACTGATCCACCAGGGCGGCACCACCACCGCCAAGGATCCCAATTCGTGCGATGGCTTCTCCGGCGACATCAAGCCGATCCTCGACAGGCTGAACCCCGGCGTCGACCTCGTCGTCTCGGGACATACGCACTGGCAGTACGTGTGCCAGTACGGGCAGTCGGGCGACGGTTCCCCGATCCTGCTGACCAGCGCGGGCGTCTACGGCAAGCTGGTGACCGACATCACCCTCACCATCGATCCGGCATCGCACAAGGTGATCGCCAAGAAGGCGCACAACGTCATCGTCCAGTCGCCCGGCTACAGCAGCGCCCGGGGTGACGTGCCCAACACCACCGCCTACCCCCAGTTTCAGCCGCGCGGGGACGTCGCGGAGTATGTCGCAAGCTACGTGAAGGATGCGGCGGGGCTGATTACCCGTCCGGTAGGCAAGCTGTCCGGCCCGGCCGCCAAGGGATCGAGCGAGAGCAACAACGGTGGCCCGCTGGGCAACCTGATCGCCGATTCGCAGGTTGCCGGGGCGAAGTCGGCGGGCTCGCAGATCGCCTTCACCAATCCCTTCGGCATCCGCGCGCCGATCGACCCGGCGGCGGACGGCACCGTCACCTTCGGGCAGGTCTACGCGGTGCAGCCGTTCAACAACGAACTGGTGACGATGACCCTGACCGGCGCGCAGGTGCGCGCAGTGATCGAGGACGGCCTGGATGACGACGGCGCCAAGCAGGTGCTGGCGGCGTCCTCCTCCGTGAAGTTCACCTACGACATGCGCCGCCCGGCACGCAGCCGCGTGGTGTCGCTGACCTTCAACGGCAAGCCGATCGATGCGGTCGCGAAGTACCGCGTGACCGTGGTGAACTTCCTCGCCGAAGGCGGCGACGGCTTCGCCACCTTCAAGCAGGGCACCGAGGTGGAACGCGGCATGATCGACAACGAGGCGTTCCAGGAATGGCTCGCGGCCGTGCCGGTACGTCAGGTGCCGCAGGAAAACCGCGCGGTGCGGCTGGACAAGTAATTCCCACTCATTCGTCATTGCGAGCGAAGCGAAGCAACCCAGGGCAGTACTACGCCGCCCTGGGTTGCTTCGCTTCGCTCGCAATGACGAAGAAGAAGATTCACAATACGTCCGCCACGCCCTTCAGGCTTTCGCGCAGCTTATCGATCGCCTGTGCCTTCAGTTGATGCACGCGCGGGATCGAAACCTGCAACACCTCGGCGATCTCGGCGAGGTTCAGTTCCTCGACGAAATAGAGCTGCACGATCAGCTTCAGCCGGTCCGGCAGGTCGGTGATCGCGGCGATGACCGCGCCGCGCATCTCAGCATCGGCCAGCATCGCGAAGCTGTCGGGCGTTTCCGTCGCGAAAGTCATCGACTGGTCGGAATAGACCTCGTCGATCGGCTCGAAGCGCATCGGGCGGGCAGCATCCTGCAGCGAGACCAGTTCACCCGCGCCCATGCCCATCGCCTGCGCCAGTTCGTCGGGCCTCGGATCGCGGCCAAGACGCCCGCGCAGCTGCGTCTCCTTATCGGCCAGCATCCGGCGACGCTCGGACGTCCCGCGCGTGCCCGGCGCGGCGCGGCGCACGAGGTCGACCATCGCCCCCCGCACCCGCATCTTGGCGTAGGCGGCGAAGCCGTCCTCGGTCGGCAGGTCGTGCTTCTGCGCGCATTCGGTGAGCGCGACGAGGCCGACCTGCACCAGATCCTCCAGTTCGATCCCCGGGCGCCCGGTGCCGTGGACGTGCCAGGCCTGCCGCTTGACCATCGGTAGGAAGCGCCGGACCCGGTCGGCGACATCGCCCCGGTAAGCGCTGCGGGCGGAGAACGACATCTGGTCGATATTCATGCGGCCCAACTTTCTTCAGAGGTGCTTTCTTCGTCAGGGGCGGGGAGGCCCATCGGCTCATGCGGCGGAGCGGCGGCGCCGATCACGTCGATCACTTCGATCGGCTGCGTCGCGGGCAATTCGGAGATCGAGAGGACGAGGCACCCCGGTGCGCGCAGGCGCAGCAGCGCGGCGAGCGCGCGGCGCGCCCTCGGCTGCACCACCAGCGCCAGCGGCAGGGCGTGCGGCCCGCGCATGTCGCCGAGGGCAACGATGCGCTCGCCGATCATGCGGGCGAGGTCGGGCTCGATCACCGGCTGGCCGGTCGCGGGATCGACCATGCCCTGCACGATCGCGCCCTCCAACCCGGCGTCGAGCGTCACCACCGGCAGCCGCTGCGTGGGCGAGCAGATGCGCCCGACGATCAGCGCGCCGAGGTCCGCGCGCACCAGTTCGACGAGGCGGTCGTGGTCCACCGTCTGCTGCACGGCGCGCGAAAGGCTGGCGAAGATCGGCACCAGATGCGCGATCGGGATGTAGTCCTCCAACAGCGCGCGCAGCAGGCGGGTGACGGCGGCGAGGCTCAGCGGCTGCGGCGTCACCGTCTCGACAAGCCCCGCCGAGTGGTCCTTCAGCGCCTCGATCAGCGCGCGCACCTGATCCGGGCCGAGCAGGTCCTGCGGCCGCGCCGAAAGCAGCTGGTTGAGGTGCGTGGCGATGACGGTGCCGGGATCGACGGTCAGGAACCCGTCCGCCGTCGCCTGATCGCGCGCGGCGGGGTCGATCCACATCGCCGGGCAGCCGAAGCTGGGGTCGAAGCAGGACTCGCCGCGCAGGGCGCTGCCGGGGCGGGCCTCTCCGGCATCGATGGCGAGCACCTTCTCCGCCCGCACCATCGCGCCGCCGAGGTTCACCCCGCCCAGCACGATGCGATATTCGTGCGGCGGCATGTCGAGCGCGTCGCGCACGCGGAACTGCGGGACGATGAAGCCGAAGCTCTGGCTCAACTGCTTGCGCACGCCGGTCACGCGGCTGACCAGCGGGGCGCCGCGCCGCTCGTCCACCAGCTGGACGAGGCCATAGCCCAGTTCGATGGTGACGAGGGTGTGGTCGGAGACATCCTCCAGCGTGATCTTCGACGGGTCGGGCGCGGCTTCGGGCAAGTCCTCCACCACCGGTGCGATCAGGGCGCGGTCGGCGCGCTTCTTGAGGCTGTGCCACAGCCAGAACGCCATCGCCGAGGCGGGCAGGAAGATCGACTGCGGCATCGCCGGGATCACCCCGATGGCGGCCAGCACCATGCCCACGGGCAGCCATGTGCCGGGCGAGGCGAACTGGCCGCCGATCTGCCCGGCAAGGCCCCGGCTGTCCGACACGCGGGTGACGATGATGGCCGCCGCGATCGACAGCAGCAGCGCGGGCACTTGCGCCACCAGCGCATCGCCGATCGCGAGCGTGATATAGGTCTGCGCGGCCTGCGAGGCGGACAGCCCGTGCGAGATCATGCCGAGGCAGAACCCCGCGACGATGTTGACGCCCAGGATCAGCAACGCGGCGATCGCATCGCCCTTCACGAACTTGGAGGAGCCGTCCATAGAGCCGTAGAAGTCGGCCTCGGTCGCGACTTCGCGGCGGCGCGCCTTGGCTTCGTCGGCGGTCATCAGCCCGGCGGCGAGGTCGGCGTCGATCGCCATCTGCTTGCCCGGCAACGCGTCCAGCGTGAAGCGCGCGGAGACTTCGGAAACACGGCCCGCGCCCTTGGTGACGACCACCAGGTTGATGATCATCAGGATCAGGAACACGAAGATCCCGACCGCGAAGTTGCCGCCGATCAGGAAGGCGCCGAAGCTCTCGATCACCTTGCCCGCCGCCGCCTCGCCCTCGTGCCCGTGAACCAGCACGACGCGGGTGGAGGCGACATTGAGCGCCAGCCGCAGCAGCGTCGCGAAGAGCAGGACCGAGGGGAAGGCCGAGAAGTCGAGCGGCTTTTCCGCATTCATCGCCGCCATCAGCACCGCCACCGACAGCGCGATGTTGAGCACGAACGAGACGTCCAGCACGATCGCCGGAACCGGCACGATCATCAGGCAGATGAGAACGAGGATACCCGCCGGAAGCGCAATCGCCCCCGGGTTGCCGATCCGCGACAGCAGATTCACAAACCGAGCCTCGCAAGCTTGGCGTATGCGGCGCGGACATTCTCGGGAGCGGATGTGCTGGAACCTCCGAAGGCGGCGGCGAGGGTTTCGGACATCGGGCGCTGCGGCGTCGCCGTTTGCGGCTGGTTCTGGTGGAATTCTCGCGCGAGCGGCCCGGCGTGGGCGTCGAGCCCGGCAGTCTGGTAGCCGATCTGCGGGTTGGCCCAGTCTATCGTCGTGGACGGCGTGTAACCGCCCTCCATCGCACCCTGCACCTTGTCGCGGATCAGCGCCATGACCCCGCCGACCGAGCGCGGCGCAGAGCCCGCGAAGAAGATGCCGCGATTGGCGGCGGCGGCCTTGGGCAACAATGCGACGGCGCTCTGGGTGGAATCGGCAGCGAGCGCCTCCAGGAACTTGCCCGCTCCGGCCGAACCGAGGAAATGCGCGAGGTACAGTTCGGAGGCATCCGGCTCGCGCCCCAGCCGGGCGGTGAGGTCGGCGCGGTTGTCGGCCGCAAGATGTCCCGCCATCAGCGCCGAGACTTCGGGGTCGTAGCGCATCGCCATGACCTGCGCGCGGCCGGTCGGCGTGCCGAGCGCGTCGTTAACCCAGCCCATGCCGTGCTCGGCGCCGTGGCGGCCCATCGTCGCGGTCCAAGTGCCGGAGGTGAACTGGTAGAGCCCCGCCGCGCTGGAGGTGCTGGCGCGAGCGGCCGGGTTGAGGCTGGACTCGATCTTGGCCTGGGCCAGCAGGTAGTCGAAGTCGACCCCGGTGGCCTGCGCGGCCTTGGCGATGGCATCGCGCACTTGCGCGCCTGCCGCCGCAAGCGTGCCAAGGCCGCTGAGAACCCGTCCGTCACTCAAGATGCTGCTCCCGGCTAAAGTGGTTGCCGGGCAGTTTCAGCAAGAGGTGTGCCAAGCGGCTCCCCCCGCCACCCGTGAGCGAAACGAAGCGAAGCAACCCAGGGCAGCACTACGCCGCCCTGGGTTGCTTCGCTTCGCTCGCAATGACGAAAGATTAGGTATCAGGCCCTCGCCATCGCCGCGTAGCCCTTGGGAATGCGATAGAGCTGCGGGCTCCCGGTCAAGGCATTCAGGCGGCGCGAGACATTGGCGGCGATGATATTGCGCACCTGCCGGTTGACCTCGTTCAGCCGCCGCGCGGTGTCGAGCATCGAGCGGCATTCCTCGTCCAGTTCGGGCGCGCCGAAAGCGTCTATGGCCCCGCACAGGCGGTCCTTGTCGCGTGTGGTCCCGACGATCGCATCGAGGTCGAGAGCGGCAAGCGCCTGCCGTTCCTCTTCCAGAACGGCAAGCATCTGCCGCAGGCTCTCGCGAAGGTCGGAAGTCATCATCAGTGTCCTGTCCTCAACAGCATTCCGGCCGCGATCATGGCGTCGGCGATCTTGGCCGGGACCAAGGGATAGGTCCCGGATTCCACCGCCTGGCGGATGAGTGCGACGCGGTCGGTGTCGACCGGGGCCTTGCCGGCCGCCAGCGCCTGGGAAGTCTCGATCGACGGAGCGGCCGAGACGGTTGAACTGGTCGTCGCCTTCGCGACGGTCGTGGTCGTGTCACCGCCCGTCACGCGGGCCAGCCTGCTTTCGATAGCGCCGACGCGCTGCGCAGACCCCACTTCGATTGGTGGCATGTTGCCGCTCCTTGAGATGTCCTGAACCCCAGAACGGCAAGGGCGGCGGGCTTTTTAGGGCGGCATCGAAAATAGAGCGGCAGAATTTTGCCGGAAGGCGGCAATCTTACGGCAAGGGCACCGAAACCAGCCCCGGCCGCTCGATCCGCGCGCGCATCACATCGCCGCGCGCGACGGTGCCGGAGACCGGGCGGACCTTGATCCACCCGCCGACCGGGCCGGACTCCATCGCCTCGCCAGGCTGGGAGACGGTGAAGCCTTCGCCCGAAACGGCGATCGACACGGCATCGCCGCGCGCAATCGCGATCGGCCCGGCTTGCGCCGCTCCCCCGGCGCTGCGGACCGGCACGAAGATACGCCAGCCGCCCGCATCGCCGCACTGGACGACGACACTGTCCTGCGCGGGCGTGCGCCATGACAGCGCCATGCCGGTGCGGCAGGGCCGCAGGCGCAACCTCCGGTCAACCGGCGTGATCGCGCCTCCCGCCTGCCCGACCTGGGCACCGGTAAAGGCGACGACCTGCCGGTCTATGGCATCGAGATCGGCGAACTGCGCCGAGACAGTGGCGGCGAGCACCACGAGACTGAGGGACATTCTAGGGAGCGACCTCCAAGGCGATGAACAGGTTCACCCCCTCAAGGAGCAAGTCCCGTGCCATTCGGCGTATCGTAAGCGAGCGCCACGCGGGCAGGTCCGCCGCCCGGTTCCACGACGATCCGCGCGGCGCGGCCCGCCTGCCCCGCTTCCTCCAGCAGCCGCGCGGCTTCGCGCAAGGCCGCCTCTCGCGCACCGGGCCGCGGCCCGTAACGCGTGATGATAGTCAGCTGCTGGCGCGGATCGGCGGCCTGCTGCGCCAGCCAGTCGTCAAGGCGCGGTGCGCCGGATGCGGCTTCGTAGACCGCCACCGGCTCCGACTGCGGCGAGGCCCGGTCGGGCTGCTTTGCAGGCGGCCGCTGGTGCAGCGCCGCAGCGGCAAGCATGAACAGGATCAGCGAAAGATCGGCAAGCGAGGTCTGCCAGCCGAAGGAACCATGCTTCATCGCTTCGCCTCCAGCAGGTGCGGCAGCGCGCCGACGACCTGCTTCTGAAGCCAGTCGAGCACGCGCTGGCGCTCGCCCTCCTCGCGCGCGGCGCGGCGGGCGATCATGCGGCCGACCGGCGCGAACAGCAGGTTGCCGAGCAGAAGCCCGTAGAGCGTCGTCAGCACCGCCATCGAGATCGCGCTGGTGAAATCCGCCGCTGCATCCGGGTTGGCGGGCAGGCGGGTGAGCGACACCAACGTTCCGGCAAGGCCGAACACCGGCGACAACTCCGCCGCCTGGTCGAACGTGCGGATGGCGCGCCGGCTTTCACGCAGACGGCGGCGCTTGTGCGCGACGTGGGCCTCCTGCAGCGCCTCGATCGAGCGTGAGCCGATCAGGGCGTCGGTGACGTCGTCGATCTCGGCGTCGCCAACATGGTGCGGTTCGGCGCGGATGACGCCGTCCTGCTGGATTTCCTGAACCTGCGTCGCCAGTTCGGCCCTTGCTCGCGAGGCCTTGAAGCGCGGCTGAAACAGCCGCCCCGCCGCGCCGAGCGCCGCACTCGTATCGCCCAGCCCGCAGCGCAAAACGGTGGCAAGGCAGGTGCCCCCCACGACGATCGATGCGCCGAGCGGGTCGAACAGGGTGGAGAAAAGCATCCGGACAAGTCCTCCTTTTGAAGACATAGAACGTCAGCGAAGCGACGATTTCAGGCGGCAGCGCGGATTTGCCGCCGACCGGCAAAGGTTTGCCGCCTTCCTCTTCGTCATTGCGAGCGCAGCGAAGCAATCCAGGGCCGTTGTGCGCCGCCCTGGATTGCTTCGCTGCGCTCGCAATGACGGAAAAGGGGCGCTTTCACGCGGTTCGTCCAGCCTTCTCCCAACAGCTGCAACCGTTTGGCACGCCCTTTGCGAAGTACCCGGCAACACAGTTTTCGGGACCGCAAAACCCATGTCGCAAGACCTTTTCGGAATACACGGCAAGGCGCTGGAGCTGCGTTCGCAGCGCATGGGCCTGATCGCCTCGAACATCGCCAATGCCGGCACGCCGGGCTACAAGGCAAAGGACATCGACTTCTCGGCCGCGATCCGCGCCGCCGACAAGGGCGCTGACGCCGATCAGGCCGCCAAGGGCGCCGAACTCTACCGCGTGCCAGTGATGCCTTCGCTCGACGGCAACACGGTGGAACTGCAGAACGAGCAGCTTGCCTTCTCGGAGAACGCGGTCGGCTATTCGGCCACGCTCGATTTCATTCGCGGACGGGTCGACACCGTCAAGCGCGCGCTGCGGGGCGAATAAGCTATGAGCAGCCCGATGAACCTCTTCGGCGTCGCCCAGAAGGGCATGTCGGCACAGCTGGTGCGGATGAACGCGGCGGCCTCGAACCTTGCCAACGCAGGGTCCGTCTCGGCCACAGAGGACGACGCCTACAAGCCGATCCGCGCCGTCTTCTCCGAGGATCTGGACCGCGCCAGCGGCCTCGCCTCGGTGAAGGTCAGCGGCGTGGTGCGCGAAAAGGCCGCCGCGGTGCGCCAGCACAACCCCGATCACCCGCTCGCCGATGCCAATGGCGACGTGTGGACCGCTCCGGTCGATGAGAACGCGGAAATGGTCGAGATGCTCGAAGCCTCGCGCCAATACCAGAACATGGTCGAGGCCCTTTCCACCGCCAAGCAGCTGATGCTCGACACCCTGAGGATGAAATGACCGTCAATCCCGTAACCTCGACCACGGCAACTTCGACCGTGAAGGCCAAGAACTCGCTCGCCGATCTCGATTCGGGGGACTTCATCAAGCTGATGACGGCCCAGCTCAAGCAGCAGGACCCGACGAACCCGACCGACAACAACGAAATGCTGGCCCAGATGGCGCAGTTCTCCTCGCTCGCGAGCAGCACCAGGAGCGGCGAGACGCTGCAGTCGATCGCCGACAAGCTCGACAAGGTCGTCTCGGCGCAGAACGACACCGCCGCCGCCATCGCCAAGCTCGCCGCTTCTCAGACCCCCTCTGCCTGACCCTCATTTTCGGAGATAACAGATGTCCTACTACACCTCGCTCACCGGCCTGAAGAACGCGCAGACCGACCTCAACGTCATCTCGCACAACATCGCCAATGCCGAGACCAACGGCTTCAAGAAGAGCAACACCCAGTTCGCCGACATCATCTCGTCCTCGGTCATCACCGACCCCTCGCTGACCGTGGGTATCGGCTCTCGCGTGGCGGAAATCCGCCAGAACTTCGGCGTTGGGGCGATCGAGCAGACCGGCAATGCGCTTGACCTCGCGATCGGCGGCGAAGGCTTCTTCACCACCGCCTCGCCGATCTCGGGCCAGACCACCTACACCCGCAACGGCGCGTTCAGCGTGGACGGCAACGGCTACATCAAGAATGCCGAGGGCGGCCGTCTGCAGGTGTTCCCGAACACGAACGGCACCGTCAACACTGCGACCCATCAGGATGCGCTGGTCGCCCCGCAGAATGCCGCCGGTTCGACGCTGGCGAGCGTGACGATCGACAACGAGGGCCAGGTCGTCGCCTCCTACGACGACGGCACCAACACCAATATCGGCACTCTGGCGCTCGCCAACTTCACCGCGCCGACGGGACTGAAGCAGGTCGGCGATTCCAGCTGGAAGGTCACCGGAAAGTCCGGCCCGGCCGCTTACGGTGCCCCGGGTTCGGGCGCTTTCGGGTCGATCAACTCGGGCTCGCTGGAGCGCTCCAACGTCGATATCGCCGAGGAACTCGTCGATCTCATCAGCGCGCAGCGGTACTTCCAGGCCAATGCGAAGGCGATCGATACCGCCACGCAGATCTCGCAGACCGTCATCAACCTGCGCACGTAAGGCGCTGTAACCCTTCGACAAGCTCAGGGTGAGCGGGGGTAGGACCTCCCAACCCCGCTCAGGCTGAGCCTGTCGAAGCCCCTGCTACAAGCACTGCCCCCCAAAGGACAGACCATGGACCGCCTTATCTACACCGCCGTCTCGGGCATGAACGCCTCGATGAACCGCGAGCGTGTCATCGCCAGCAACATGGCGAACGCACAAACCATTGGTTTCAAAGCGGAAATCCTGCAGGCGACACCCACCACACTGGAAGGCCCACAGCTTGAAGTGCGCGCGCTTTCGAGCGCGGAGGTGTCGGCGGCGTCGATGAAGGCGGGCGGGCTCAACCGTACGGGCCAGCCGCTCGACGTGGCGATGCAGGGCGATGCCATGCTCGCGGTGCAGGCGCCGGACGGGCAGGAAAGCTACACCCGGCGCGGCGATCTCTCGATCACCGTGACCGGAGTGCTGCAGAACGGCGACGGGCTACCGGTCATCGGTCAGTCCGGCCCGATCACCGTGCCGCCGGGTTCGAAAGTCACCATCGGGCCGGACGGCGGAGTGCTCGCCAGCGATCCCGATACGCCCGATGCCGCGCCGCAAGTGCTTGATAAGCTTAAGCTCGTCAGCACCGCCGGCACCGAGATCGCCAAGGACATCGCGGGCCAGTTCCGCGTGCCGAACGGCGGAATCCTGCCGGTGGACGAGAACGCTCAGGTGATTCCCGGAGCCCTCGAACAGTCCAACGTAAACCCTTCCGAAGTACTGACGGAGATGATCGCGGCGCAGCGGCTTTTCGACATGCGCACCAAGCTGGTGAAGACCGCGGGCGATCTCGACGAGGCCGGAGCGCGCCTCATGCGGCTCGACGGATAGAGCCGACATAAACCGACATGAACCGACACAGGCCGACATAGAGGATACACACCATGCCCAGTTCCGCACTTCAGGTCGCCCGCACTGGTCTAGAGGCACAGGACACGCGCATGCGCGTGATCGCCAACAATCTGGCGAACGTCTCGACCACCGCCTTCAAGCGCGACCGCGCGAATTTCGAGACGCTGGCCTACCAGGACACCCGTGTCGCCGGCGCCCAGTCCTCGACCGAGACCGCCTATGCGACCGGCCTCAATCTCGGCACCGGCGTCGCCGTGCAGTCGACCACGCGGATGGAGACGCAGGGTTCGCTCCAGACCACCGGCAATGCGCTCGACCTTGCGCTCGACGGCGATGGCTACTTCCAGATCCAGATGCCGGGCGGGCAGCTCGGCTATACCCGCGCGGGCAACTTCAGCCGCACCGCCGAGGGCCAGCTGGTGACCTCGCAGGGTTACCCCGTGCAGCCCGGCATCACCGTGCCCGAGGGCGCGACCTCGATCACGGTGTCCGACGACGGCACCGTCTCGGCGACGCTGCAGGGGCAGTCGGAGCCGACGCAGCTGGGGCAGATCACCATCGCCAGCTTCACCAACCCGGTGGCGCTGCAGGCCGCCAGCGACAACTTCATGCTCGAGACCGCAGGCAGCGGCCCCGCACAGATCGGCCCGGCGGGCGAGCAGGGGCGCGGGCATATCCGTCAGGGCATGCTCGAAGCCTCGAACGTCAACGTCGTCGAGGAACTGGTCGACATGATCGAAACGCAGCGCGCCTACGAGATCAACTCGAAGATGATCTCGGCCGTGGACGAGATGCTGCGCAACGCCAACCAGACGCTGTGATGAAAAGGACGCGTTCCCTCATCTCCCCTCCGCTCGTCATTGCGAGCGCAGCGAAGCAATCCAGAGGTC
This sequence comes from Novosphingobium resinovorum, assembly GCF_036352595.1. Lineage (GTDB taxonomy): Bacteria > Pseudomonadota > Alphaproteobacteria > Sphingomonadales > Sphingomonadaceae > Novosphingobium > Novosphingobium resinovorum_B. The sequence goes on along the minus strand of NZ_JAZFAX010000007.1, from coordinate 156,907 downwards.
CGCGCACCGCCGCCCTGGGTTGCTTCGTCGCTTCGCTCCTCGCAATGACGGGGATGAGTGCCCCTGCGCTGGCCAAGAAGGAGCCCAAGCCCTCCGGCTTCGAGCCCACCCTGCCCGTCGCCGCGCCCATCGCGCCGGTGGCGGCGAACGGCTCGATCTTCGCCGCCTCGGCCGGTTACGCGGCGCTCTATCAGGGCACCCGCGCCGCGCGCGTGGGCGATCCGCTGACGATCCTGCTGGTCGAGAGCACCACCGCCTCCAAGGCGGTCAGCTCCAAGAGCGGCAAGTCCGGCTCGCTCGGCGTCACCCCGCCGACCAAGGGGCTGATCTCGAAGCTGCTCGACGCCGATGCGCTGAAGGCGGGGTCCAACTCCACCTTCACCGGACAAGGCAGCGCGGCGCAGACCTCCTCGCTCAGCAGCACGCTGTCAGTGACGATCGCCGAAGTGCGCTCCAACGGCACCGCGCTGGTGCGGGGCGAGAAGAAGATGCTCATCAGCCAGGGCGACGAATGGGTGCGCTTCTCCGGCATCGTGCGGCTGGCGGACATCGATCAGGAGAACCAGATCGCGTCCGACCGCGTGGCCGATGCCCGCATCGAATATACCGGCAAGGGCGCGCTGCAGCAGGCCAGCAAGCAGGGCTGGCTGGGCCGGTTCTTCAACAAGATATCACCGTTCTGATGAGGCCCGACGTGACCTTGCAGCTTTCCCTCCCCTCGTCATTGCGAGGCCCGCAGGGCCGAAGCAATCCAGAGCGGCGTGGCTCCGCCCTGGGTTGCTTCGCTTCGCTCGCAATGACGAGGTGGGGTGGGGCGAAGTGGGGGATGTTGCTGGCGCTGCTCTTCGCTGCATTCACCACGCTCACCACCCCCGCCCACGCCGAGCGCGTCCGCGATCTCGGCCAGTTCCAGGGCGTGCGCACCAACCAGCTGACCGGCTACGGCGTCGTCGTCGGCCTGCCCGGCACCGGCGACGACAACCTCGAATACCTGACGCAGGCGATGAAGGGCGTTTCGGGCCGCATGGGCCTGACCCTGCCGCCGGGCGTGGCCCCCGGCCTCAAGAACGCCGCCGCCGTGATGATAACCGCCGACCTGCCCGCCTTCGCCAAGCCCGGCCAGCGCATCGACGTCACCGTCTCCACCATCGGCAAGGCCAAGTCCCTGCGCGGCGGCGCGCTGATCCTGTCGCCGCTCTACGGCGCCGACGGCCAGATCTACGCAATGGCGCAAGGCAACCTGGCGGTCGGCGGGCTGGACGCCTCGGGCAAGGACGGCTCCAAGGTCACCGTCAACATCCCCACCGTGGGCCGCATCGCCGAAGGGGCCAGCGTCGAACGCGCCGTCGCCACCGGCTTCGATGCGGGCGACACCTTGCGCTGGAACCTGTTCGAGGCCGACTTCCTCACCGCCGCGCGGGTGCGCGACGCGATCAACAGCCGCGTGCCCGGCATCGCCTCGGTCGAGGACGGCGTGACGCTGGCCCTGCGCATGCCCGCCGATCCCGACAGCCGCGCCAGCATGATGGCCGCGATCGAGATGATCGACGTGAACCCGGCCGAAACCGCCGCGCGCGTCATCGTCAACAGCCGCACCGGCACCGTCGTCATCAATTCCGCCGTGCGCCTTTCGCCCGCCGCCATCAGCCACGGCAAGCTTACCGTACGCGTGGAGGAGAACGAGCGCGTCTCGCAGCCCGGCCCGTTCAGCGGCGGCAGCACCCGCACCGAAAACCGCTCCAACGTCTCGGTGGAGGAGGAGAACCGCTCGGTCGCGCTGTTCCGGGGCGGGGCCTCGCTGTCCAAGGTGGTCGATGCGCTCAACATGCTGGGGGTGACGCCGTCCGACCTCGTGGCGATCCTCGAAGCCCTGAAGCAGGCGGGGGCGCTGAAGGCGGAGATGGTGGTGATATGAGCACGATCCTCCCCCCCGCTTCGGGCATGACAGTGAAGACCGAGCAGACCGACCGCGAAAAGCTGCACACCGTCGCCAAGCAGTTCGAGGCCGTGTTCCTGCGCCAGATGCTGAGCGCCGCGCGCGCCACCTCGTTCGGCGGGGATGGCGGCGCGGGCGACATCTCGGGCGGGCAGGCGATGGAAACCTTCCGCCAGTTGCAGGACGAACACTTCGCGGACGCCACGGCGGATACCGGCACCATCGGTCTGGCGAAAATGCTGGAAGCGCAGATGGCGCGGTTCGTGGATGGTCCTTCGACAAGCTCAGGACGAGCGGAAGGTGGTGCTGAAACCACGCCGGACGCGAACCCGAAGGCCAAGTGACCCGCTCGCACCCCATCCCCCGCCGCCGTCCCCCTTTCGCCCAACCCTCGCCCCCTTCTTTCGTCCGCCCCCTCACCTCGTCATTGCGAGCGCAGCGAAGCAATCCAGGGCCGCGTAAACCGCCCTGGATTGCTTCGCTGCGCTCGCAATGACGAGGGCGTGTGATGTGCCGAGGGCCGCTTCCTCCACCCAGCCCTTTAACCAGACGCCCTGCTGCCGTTCTGACAAGCAACCCCATCAACCCCGCGCAGGCTGAGTGCTGAGCTTGTCGAAGCATCGAAGCCCCCGGCGCGCGAACACGGACACCCGGCGAACCCATGGCCTCCGACCTCCTCTCGATCGGCAAATCCGGCGCCCGCGTAGCCCGCGCGGCGCTGGAGGTGACGTCGAACAACATCGCGAACGCCTCGACCGAAGGCTACGTGCGCCGGTCGGTCGCGGTGTCGGAAGTGGCCAACGGGGTCAGCCTCACCACGCCGAGCGCGATCAACCTGTCGGGCGCGCGGATCACCGGGATCGTGCGCAATGCCGATACCTTCCGCCAGTCCGAGGTACGCCGCACCGGCTCCGACGCCGCGCGCGCCGCCGCCGAAGTGCAGGGGCTGGAGAACGTCGAGGCAGCGCTCGACCAGACCGGCGTGTACGATTCCATCGTCAGCTTCGAAGGCAGCCTGAAGCAGCTGCTCTCCGACCCCACCGACGGCAGCCTTCGCGCGCAAGTGGCGGAGGACGGCCGCACCCTGGCGCAGACCTTCAACACCGCCGCGCAGAGCCTCACTTCCGCCGCCAAGGGCCTGCAGTTCGAGGCACAGGACGGCGTCGACCAGATCAACACCACGGCGGGCGAGCTGGCCCGCGTCAACCTGCGCCTGATGCGCTCGACGGATTCGTCGAGCGACCAGAGCGCCCTGCTCGACCAGCGCGACACCCTGCTCCAGAAGCTGAGCGGGCAGGCGGACATCACCACCACCATCAATCCCGACAAGACCGTCTCGGTCATGCTCGGCGGCCCCACCGGCTCGGCGCTGGTGTCGGGGGCGAGCGCCAATACGCTGGCGATGAGCACCGCTGCGAACGGCACCCTGAACTTCACGGTGAACAGCCAGGCGGTGACGCTGAGTTCCGGCGCGATCGCGGGCAAGGCGCAGGCGCTGGTGGAACTGTCGAACGCCCGCACCGCGCTCGACGGCATCGCCGCCAGCATCGCCAGCACCATCAACACCGCGCAGGCCTCCGGCGTGGACCTGCAGGGCAACGCGGGCCAGCCGCTGTTCTCAGGGAACGGCGCCGCCAGCCTGAAAATGGTGGCGAGCGGCGGCAGCGCCATCGCCACCGCGCCCGCAGGCGCCGCCGCGAACAGCCGCGACGTCGCCAACCTCACCGCGATGCGCTCCGCCTTCGACGGCGCCGATCCGGCGGGGCAGATGGACACCCTGCTGTTCACCGTCTCCAGCGCCGTCGCGGGTCGCACCGTCACGCGCGATGCGCTCGACACGATCGCCAGCAGCGCCAAAGTCTCGCTGCAGAGCCAGGCGGGCGTCAACCTCGACGACGAGGCGGTCAATCTCATGCGCTACCAGCAGGCCTATCAGGCCTCGGCGCGCGTCATGCAGGTCGCCTCCGACCTGTTCGATTCCATCCTCGGCATCAGATAAGGCTTCCGATGAGCAGCATCACGACCAGCACCGGCGCCTTCTTCGAACGATCGCGCTCGGACATCAAATCGCTGAGTTCGCAGGCCGAAACCCTGCAGTCGCAATTGTCGAGCGGGAACAAGCTGGACCGTTCCTCCGACAACCCGGTGGCGGCCTCGCGCCTGCGGGCGCTGGCGCGGATGGATTCGCTCTCGAAGATCGACACCGCCAATGCCGAGCGCGCGAATGCCGACCTGACGCTGGCCGGCGGCACGATGTCCGACATGGCCGACGCGATCATCCGCGCGAAGGAACTGGCGACGCAGGCCGCTTCCTCCACCCTGACCGGCGACCAGCGCAGCGCGATCGCGGCGGAACTGGACCAGCTTCATAACTCGATGTTCGCGCTGTCCAACGCGCGCGATTCGAACGGCCACGCGCTGTTCGGCGGCGAGGCTGCCGGCGACGCCTACCAGCTCGACGCCACCGGCAAGGCGCAATACGTCGGCACCGCGCAAGTCGATGACCTGCCGCTGGGCGAAGGGCAGAGCGTCACCCGCTCGATGACCGGGCCGCAATTCCTCAGCTTCACCGGCAAGAACGGCAGCGCGACCGACGTGATGGCGACCGTGCAGGCGCTGTCCGACGCGCTGAAATCGGGCACCGGAACCGTAGCTGCCACTGGGGCCGCCACCGATGCGCTGACCGACCTGCAGACCGGCCTCGATACCCTGACCACCGCGCAGACCGTGGTGGGCAGCCGCCTCAACTGGATCGAGCTGACCACCGATCGCCGTACCGACTTGTCCGAACTACGCTCGACCGAGCAGGCCGACATCGGCGGCGCCGACCTCGCCACGACGATGACGCGGCTGCAGGAGACGCTGACCGTGCTGGAAGCCAGCCAGGCCAGCTTCACCAAGCTCTCCAGCCTCTCGCTGTTCGACCAGCTGCGCTGATCCTGCAACGCGCAGCACTGCAAGGAAAACTACCTCCAAATCCGCTCAGGCTGAGCTTGTCGAAGCCCCCTCGCGCGGCAACCATCCCTATCCACGCTCCCGGAGTCCCTAATGTTTGCAATCATCGGCGTCGTGATCCTGCTGGTGATGGTTTTCGGCGGCTTCGCGATCACCGGCGGCGCGCTGGGGCCGGTGATGCACGCGATCCCGCACGAGATGCTGATCATCGGCGGCGCCGCCATCGGCGCGGTGGTGACGGGCAACTCGATGCATGAACTCAAGGGCATCGGCGGCGGCGCGGTGAAGGTGTTCAAGGGGCCCAAGCACAACAAGCAGGACCACATAGACGCGATCATCCTCACCGCCCGCCTGATGAAGATGCTGCGCTCCGAAGGCCCGGTGGCGCTGGAAAGCCACGTCTCCGACCCCAAATCTTCCGCCATTTTCGCGGAGTTTCCCCGCCTTCTCGCCAACGACGCGCTGGTCCACGTCATCGCCGATACGCTGACGCTGATCATCGTCTCCTCCGGCACGCTGGAAGTCCACGCGGTCGAGGACGTGATCGACAACGGCCTCAAGACCCACTTCCACGAAGAGCACGAGGCGCAGCACGCGCTGCAGGGCCTTGCCGACGCGCTGCCGGCGCTGGGCATCGTCGCGGCGGTGCTGGGCGTGGTGAAGACGATGGGCTCGATCGACAAGCCACCCTCGATCCTGGGCGAGATGATCGGCTCGGCGCTCGTCGGCACCTTCATGGGCGTGCTGCTGGCCTACGGCATCGTCGCGCCGATGGCCGGGCGGCTCAAGCAGGTGCTGGAGGCAGACGAACAGATCTTCCACGCGGTCAAGCAGGTCATCATCGCAAGCCTGCACGGCTGGCCGCAGCCGCTGGTGGTGGAATCTGCGCGCTCGGGGCTCGGCCATGCCTTCCGGCCGAGCCTGTCCGAACTGCTCGACGCGATGCGAGGAAAGTGACGTGGCCAAGAAGCCCGACGAGCCGGTCCGTCCGATCATCGTCAAGAAAGTCACCGTCGTCGCGGGCGGGCATCATGGCGGCGCGTGGAAGGTCGCCTATGCGGACTTCGTGACCGCGATGATGGCGTTCTTCCTGCTGCTGTGGATCCTCGGCGCCACCACCGAGAAGCAGCGCAAGGGCATCGCCGATTACTTCTCGCCCACCTTGGTCAAGAACCGCAAGTCGGGCACCGGCTCGGGCACCGGGCTGCTGGGCGGCACTTCGCTGACCGCGCAGGACAAGTTGCCGCACCCCGGCGGCAGCGGCAACAAGGCGATCACCATCCCCCGCGACACCACCGGCGGATCGAAGGAAGGCGCCCGCCGCACCACCCGGCAGGAAATCCAGAAGAAGCTCGATTCCACCGCGCGCCTGCGCCAGTTGGCCAGGCAGGTCCGCATGGTCGACACCACCGAAGGCATCCGCATCGATCTGGTGGACGACGCCAATTTCTCGATGTTCCGCATGGGCACCACGGTGCTGACGCCCGAGGCCAACGATTTGCTGGTCGCGCTCGGGCAGGCGCTGGAAGAGGGCCACGGCGGCCTCACGGTGCGCGGCCACACTGATGCACTGCCGTACAAGCCGGGCATCGTCGGCAACAACTGGTCGCTCTCGGCCGGGCGCGCTGAGGCCACCCGGCAGGCCCTCATGCGCGACGGCATCGCCGAAGACCGCTTCCGCCGCATCGAAGGCGTGGCCGACCGCGAACTGCTGATCCCGAACGATCCGCATGATCCGAGGAACCGGCGGATTTCGGTGACGGTGATGGATTGACCCGCCCCGTCATCCCCGACCTGATCCGGGACCGTGGGCAGGTCTTGAGGCGATGGTCGATCAACAGCGCTGCCCTGAAGTGCGAGACTCTACCTTGAATCGTCATTGCGAGCGCAGCGAAGCAATCCAGGGCAGTACTACGCCGCCCTGGATTGCTTCGCTGCGCTCGCAATGACGAAGGGGGGGCGATTCAAAGTCGTCGCACTCCAAGGTGCGCATGTCTCCCTCTCACCCCGTCCCTCCCGCAAAGCAGAGGCGACGGGCGTGGGCGTGCTGATCCCCTTGCCAACCCTCCCCGCCCCCGTTACCCCACCTCCGTCCGCGGCATCCGCCACGGACGAAAGATCGCGCCGGTGCCCCCGCAAGGGGCTTAAAAGGGAACACGGTGAGGATGTCCGCATCCGAATCCGGGGCTGTCCCTGCAACTGTAAGCGGATAGCGCGATGCATAGCGCGGCGGGCCAAAGGTGCCCCGTCGCAGCCACTGGGCCGGACGCTGAAACATGCGAGGCCGCGGGAAGGCCATGCATCGAGCCATGACCCGCGAGCCAGGAGACCTGCCTGCGTCCGGTCGCTCTTGCCTTGGTCCAGGGGATGGCCGCGGCACGGTCCATCCGTCTGAGCGACGCATGTGCGGCGGGGGCCGCATCGGCGCAGGATCGCCGGGCGCCAGCCGCGTCCGTCCGACGATCCGGACCGGCCGCGCCAAGCGCGGAGGCTCCCCGTCAGGTCGCCGACGCCGAGCGGACTTGTTGCCCGATGCCTTCCACACGTACTTCTCTTCGCAGCCGGATCACCCTGCTGTTCGCCGCGCTGGTGGCGGCCAACTGCGCCGCCTGGGCCTGGGCCTTCAGCGCCTTCCACGCCCATCCGGTGATGCTGGGCACCGCCCTGCTCGCCTGGAGCCTGGGCCTGCGCCACGCGGTGGATGCCGATCACATCGCCGCGATCGACAACGTCACCCGCAAGCTGATGCAGGACGGCCAGCGCCCGGTCACCGTCGGCCTGTGGTTCGCCGTGGGCCATTCCGCCATCGTCCTGATCGCCGCGACCACCATCGCCCTGGCGGCGGGGACGCTCGACGACTTCGAGGCATTCGGGCGGTCCGGCGGTGTCATCGCCACGATCGTCTCGGCGCTGTTCCTGTTCGCCATCGCCATCATGAACCTCGCGATCCTGCGCGGTGTGTGGCAGCGCTTCCGCGACGTGCGGCGCGGCGGCACCTATGCCGAAGAGGACCTCGACATGCTGCTCGCCGGGCGCGGGCTGATCGCCCGCATCCTGCGTCCCGTGTTCCGGCTGGTGCGCCATGCCTGGCACATGGCGCCGCTGGGCTTCCTGTTCGGGCTGGGCTTCGACACCGCCACCGAAGTCGCCATCCTCGGCCTCTCGGGCGCGCATGCGGCGGACGGCGTCTCGATCGGGACCGTTCTGGTGTTCCCCGTGCTGTTCGCGGCGGGCATGGCGCTGCTCGACACCGCCGACGGCGTGCTGATGCTGGGGGCCTACGAATGGGCCTTCGTCAAGCCGATCCGCAAGCTCTACTACAACATCGTCATCACCGCGATCTCGGCGGCGGTGGCGCTGGTGATCGGCTCGATCCAGACGGCGGCGCTGTTGTCCGAGAAGTTCGGCCTCGAAGGTGGCGTGTGGTCGGGCGCGGCATCGCTGTCGGAGCAGTTCAACACGCTCGGCTTCCTCATCATCGGCCTGTTCGCGGTGTGCTGGCTGGCAAGCTGGGCAATGTGGCGCTGGGGCGGCTTCGACGCGGTGGAGGTGCGCAGCGAGGGGTGAGAGATCATTTGAAAATGCGCGAAAGAGCGCATTTTCAATGCGGCACCGGCCCACTCCCCCACCCGACCACCCATAGGGTACTATCGTTGGGTGGTCGGGTGGGGGAATGGGCCGGTGCCGCAGAATGGGCGGATGCCCATTCTCACATAAAGCCAAAACCAAAAAACCCGGCGGTCATGGGGACGACCGCCGGGTTTCCGGGCTCTCCGGGGGTACGGAGGCTCTATGCGTCAGTCTCAGCGCAGCAGCGAGAGGACGTTCTGCTGGCTCTGGTTGGCCTGCGCGAGCATCGCGGTCGAAGCCTGCGAGAGGATCTGCGCCTTGGCCATCGCGGTGGTTTCGGCCGAGTAGTCGGCGTCCTCGATGCGGCTGCGGGCGTCGGACAGGTTGGTGGTGGTGTTGGTCAGGTTGTTGATCGCCGATTCCAGGCGGTTCTGGCCGGCACCCAGCGAGGCGCGGGTCGAGTTCACGTCGGCCAGCGCCTTGTCCACGCTGGTCAGCGTCGCGGCGGCCTTGGTGGCGTCGGTCACGTCCAGCGCCGTGGCGGTCAGGTTGGCGCCGTCGATCGCCTTGGAGGTCAGCGTGACTTTCTGGCCGGCGTTCGAACCGGTCTGGATGTCGAAGGTCAGGTCGGTGCCCGAAGTCGTCGAGATCAGCGTGTTGCCGTTGAACTTGACCTGGGTGAAGCTGTCCGAAATCTGCGTGGTCAGCGCCGCGACTTCCTGCTGCATCGCCGCGCGGTCCGAGGCCTGGTAGGTGCCCGAGGCCGACTGGATCGCCAGTTCGCGCACGCGCTGCAGCATGTTGCCGACTTCCGACAGCGTGCCTTCGGCGGTCTGGGCCAGCGAGATGCCGTCGTTGGCATTGCGGATGCCCTGGCTCATGCCGCGGATCTGCGAGGTCATCGAGGTCGAGATGGCAAGGCCCGCCGCATCGTCCTTGGCCGAGTTGATGCGCTTGCCGGTCGACAGGCGCTCCATCGCCGTACCCAGCGCCTTGGTGGCCGAATTCGATGCGTTCGAGGCGCGGATCGCGCTGATGTTGGTGTTGATGACTGACATTGTGCGTGTTCCCGTGAAGTGTCCCGTTGGTCCCGGCGGGTAGGTTTCCAGCGCCGCCAGCCCCTAGACCGGCAGGGGGCGGGGAAGTTTAAGGGCGGGGTTGGGCAATCGTTTGCTGCCTCGCACATCGTCATTGCGAGCGCAGCGAAGCAACCCTGGGCAGTTTTGCGCCGCCCTGGATTGCTTCGCTGCGCTCGCAATGACGAAAGGGAGGTGAGCAGGAATCGGTCTCTGCCGATTCGCCGCGTGCAGGCCGGGCCGCCCGCGCGTAAAGAATTATTACCGATCGCATGGCCTGCAGGCTGGACCGGCTTGCTCTGGAGTAGCCGGAATCCCCGATATCAGCGGGTTTCAGGCAACTAAGGGACTGTCCTTTAAGCACATCTCCTCCCCCTTAAATTACCGCTCTTTTTGCCGTCCCCCCCGCATAACCGCCTTCGGAACACGGTTAATTCCCGAAGGAGCGCGACATGACCGGACTGCCGAGCAATCATGACATGGCTCGCCTGCACGGGCCGCTGATGCAGCGCGCGGGCGCGATCGCCGCCTCTCTTTTCGACGCCGCTGCAATCGATTTTCGCGATGCGGCCGATACCGCGCCGGGCAAGCCCCGCGCCCGCCGCGTCAGCCTTTCGCGCGGGGCCAATCCGGGGATCGTGCGCGAGGGATCGTCGCACACCTGCGTCACGTACACCGACCCCGTCAGCGAACGCTCGCTGGCGATGATCCTGGCCGCGATGGCCGGGCCGGAAGACCCGATCGCCGCCGACCCCGAAAGCCTTTCGGTCTTCGCGCTGGCCGAGCGGCTGGCGGTCAGCGACATCCCCGTGCTCATCAACGGCCCGACCGGCACCGGCAAGGAAGTGCTCAGCCGCTTCATCCACACCCGCTCGAACCGCAAGGATGGCCCGTTCATCGCGGTCAACTGCGCCGCGATGCCCGAGACGATGCTGGAGGCCATGCTGTTCGGCCACCAGAAGGGCGCCTTCACCGGCGCGACGTCCGCCAGCGAGGGCTTCATGCGCGCGGCCGACGGCGGCACCCTGCTGCTCGACGAGATCGCCGAACTGCCGCTGCAACTGCAGGCCAAGCTGCTGCGCGCGCTGCAGGAGCAGGAAGTGGTGCCGATCGGCTCGACCAAGGCCATCAAGGTGGACGTGCGCATCATCGCCTGCGCCAACCGCGACCTGCCCGCCGAAGTCGCCGAAGGCCGCTTCCGCGCGGACCTCTACTACCGCCTCAACGTCTTCCCGCTGACGCTGCGCCCCTTGCGCGAGCGTGCGGACGACGTCGCCCCCCTCGCCTTCGCGCTGGCGCTGCGCCACTCGCAGGGTGCGACGCCGTGCTTCACCGAGGGCGCGCTGGCGATGCTCAAGCTGCACTCGTGGCCGGGCAACGTGCGCGAGCTGGAGAACGTGGTGCGCCGCGCCCTGCTCCTCGCCCACGGCAGCGCGACGATCGCGCCCGAGCACATCGTCTTCGACAGCCCGGCGCGGCTGGTCAGCCATCTCGCGATCGGCGGGCTGGCGGTGGCCCATGGCGGTGCGGGCATGGTGCCGGACGTGGACGAAGGCACCCGCAAGCTCTCCAGCATCGTGCAGCATTCCGAGGCGCGCCACATCGTCGAAGTGCTCGACGCCTGCGGCGGCAACCGCCTGCGCGCGGCCCGCGAACTCGGCATTTCGGAGCGCACCTTGCGCTACCGCCTCGCCTCGATGCGTGAGGCGGGCATCGAGATCGGCCACCGGGCCTTCGGAGGCGGCCGATGAACAGCCTTCCGAGTATCGGTGCAGGCGGCGGCATCCAGCAGATCCTCGCGCTGCGCCAGCAGATTATCTCGCGCAACGACCTGCTGCGCGAAATCCACACCGCGCAGGCGGCCAATCAGCCCTCGGCCACCGAGGCCCCGGCGGGCGGGTTCGCGTCCTCGCTGCAGAGCGCGCTGAACGGCGTCAGCGCCGTGCAACAAAAGTCCGAGGCGCTCTCCACCGCCTACGAAAAGGGCGAAGTCACCGACGTCGCCAAGGTCATGCTGGCGCGGCAGGAGGCGGGCGTCGCCTTCGAGGCCACGCTTCAGGTCCGCAACAAGCTGCTGTCCGCCTACCAGGACATCATGCGGATGGGGGTCTGAGTAGATGGCCGATCTCGTCCCCGCAGGCGGTCCCGCGTCAGCCTTCGCCGGTGGCGGCAGCGTGCTGACGCGGCTGTCCGCGATCACCCAGCAGCCCGCCGTGAAGAAGATGATGCCGGTCTTCATCGGCCTCTCCGCGATCGGCGGCGCCGCGCTGACCTGGAGCCTGATGGCCCCGACGCCCCAGCGCGTGCTCTACGCCCAGCTCGACGATTCCGAACGCGCAGGCGTGGCCGAGGCGCTCGACGGCGCGCAGATCAAGTACCGCATCGACAACCAGACCGGCGCCCTCACCGTGTCCGAGGCGGACTACTACAAGGCCCGCATGCTGGTGGCGCAGGACGGCGCGCTGTCCACGCCCGAGAGCGGCGACGCGATGCTCGACAAGCTGCCGATGGGCGCCAGCCGCACCCTTGAGGGTGAGCGCCTGCGCTCAGCGCGCGAGCACGACCTGCAACTGACGATCGGCCAGATCGACGGCGTCGAGGCCGTGCGCGTCCATCTCGCCGAGGCCGAACGCTCGGTCTTCGTGCGCGACAACGTGGCGCCCACCGCCTCGGTGATGGTGCGCCTGCGCTCAGGCCGCAGCCTCAGCCAGAGCCAGGTCGGCGCGATCGTCAACCTTGTCGCCGGATCGGTGCCGGGGCTTTCACCCGACGCGGTGCGGGTGGTGGACCAGCACGGCCAGCTGCTTTCCGAAGGCGGCAACAATGGCGACAACCAGCGCCTCGACATGCAGTCGCGCCTCGAAGCCAAGCTGCGCGAACAGGTGTCGCAATTGCTCACGCCGATGCTGGGCGACGGCAAGTTCACCACCGAGACGCAGGTGGAACTGAACATGGATCAGGTCACCGCCGCGCGCGAAAGCTACGACAAGGACGGCGTCGTCCGCTCCGAACAGCAGCAGCAGTCGCAGACCACCGGGCCGGGACAGGCGGGCGGCGTGCCCGGCGTGCTCTCCAACACTCCGCCGCCGCAGACGCAGGCCGTCCCGGGCGCGCCGCAGGGCACGCCCACGACGGCGCCGAATGCCGCTGCCCCGCAGAACGGCGAAAGCTCGTCGAGCCGTACCTACGAACTGGGCCGTCAGGTCTCGGTGTCGGAAACCGGCCCCGGCAACATCAAGCGCCTGACCGTCGCCGTCGCCATCAGCAAGGATGCGATGAAGGGCGCGAAACCGCAGGAAATCCAGGACTTGCAAGCGCTCGTCAGTGCGGCGGTCGGGGCCGATCCCGCGCGCGGCGATACCGTCAAGATCGTCACCCGCGCGTTTAGCCCGGTCGTGGTCGAGGCCACGCCGTTCTACGAAACCGACTGGTTCGCGATGATCGTGCGCAACGGCGCGGCGGTGCTCGCGGTGCTGCTGGTGCTGCTGCTCGGCGTGCGGCCGATGATCACCGCGATGCGCGGCAGCGCGAAGCCGAAGAAGGGGAAGAAGGGCGACGTCCAGCTGGACGACTCGCTGCCCTCCACCACTGCCGCCCTCACCGCGCGGCCCGAGATCGGCGATGTGGAAGGCGTCGCCGTCGAGATCAGCCGGGCCGAACTGCTCGCCCGCCAGCTGGAGATCGCCCAGCGCCTCGTCGCCGAGAAGCCCGACAGCGCCGTCCTCGTCCTTCGCCAGATGCTCAGCCCGCCTGACGACCAGAAAGCCGCCTGATGACCGAAATCGCGAAACTGGCCCCCGTCGACAACGCGGCGGTCATGATGATGCTGCTCGACGAGGACCAGACCACGCACATCCTTGCCGCGCTGGAGCCGCATGAACTGCGCCTGCTGGGCGAGAAGATGGTGCAGCTGGGCGAGATCGGCCCCGACGTGATCGCCAGCGCCATCACCGGCTTCGTCGAGAAGACCGAGAAGATGGGCCTCGTCGTCCATGACCGCGTCGGGCAGGTGCGCACGATGATGCACCGCGCCATCGGCGAGGTGAAGACCGAGAACATGATGCGCCGGATCGCGCCGGCCGCGCCGGGGCCGACCTCCTCGCTCGAACTCGCCCGCTGGCTGACCCCCGATGCGCTGATCCCGCTGGTCCGGGGCGAGCACCCGCAGGCGATCGCAGTGCTGCTGATCCAGCTCGACCCCGAAGTCGCCGCCGCCGTGATGCACGGGCTGCCGCCCGAGGTTCAGCCAGAGATCGTCCACCGCATCGCCACCCTCGGCCCCGTCGCCCCGCATGCGCTGGAGATGCTGGAGGAAGTGCTTTCGCGCCGGATTTCCGAGGCCCACGGCGAACGCCCGCTGCAGATGGGCGGCGCGCGCGAGGCGGCGCAGATCATCAATTCCATCGGCAAGATCGCCGAAAAGCACGTCATGGGCGCGCTGACCAAGCGCGACAAGGTGCTCGCCCGCCAGATCGAGGAGGAGATGTTCAAGTTCGAACACCTCTTCGTGCTCGACCCGCAGGCGATGGGCACCCTGCTGCGCGACGTGCCCAACGAGACGCTGATCGATGCACTGAAGGGCATCTCGGAAGACGAGCGCGAGGTGTTCTTCCGCGCCATGTCGAGCCGCGCCGCCGATGGCGTGCGCGACGAGATCGCCGCGCGCGGCCGGGTGAAGCTGGCCGATGTCGTCACCGCGCAGAAGGCGGTGGTCGCCGTCGCCCGCAAGCTGGCGGCGGACGGGACGATCGTGTTCGGCTCCTCGGGGGACGACGACTATGTCTGACATGGGCTTTTCCATGGGTATCCCGCGCCCGAAGCTGTCGCTGGCCGAGGCGCTGGGGCAGGCGCCCGCGTTCCGCCCGAATGCGCGGCTTTGCGGGTTGCCCGAAATGATCGCGCCGCATCACGAACTGGCGACCGACGCGCCCGACATCCTCGCCGAGACCTACGGACGCGGCTATGCCGAGGGCCACGCCGCCGCCAGCGCCGAAGCCGCCGCGCGTCTGCTGGCCGACGACCGCGCGCGCGAGGAACTGGCGCTGTCCTTCGCCCGCCTCGACGCGGGGCTGGCCGAGAACTTGCGCCTGCGCCTGCGCGATACCGTCGCGGCCTTGTGCGAGGCGGCGCTGGGGCCTCTGGCGCTGGACGAAGTGGCGCTGATGAACCGCATCACCCGCGCCGTTTCCATGCTGGCGCGCGCCGACGACGAGCGGGTGGTGCGGTTGCATCCCGCCGACATCGCCCTCGTTTCCGCGCGCCTTCAGGCCGACTGGACGGTGCAGGGCGACCCCTCGCTGGAACGCGGCACCGTGCGCGTCGAAACCGCGACCGGCGGGGTGGAGGACGGCCCGGCAGCCTGGCGCCTCGCCATCGCCGAAGCGCTGCATCAGGCGTGAACGATGCTTTTCGCGCGCTCGACGCCTTCCACCCTCGACACACCCTCCACCTTCGTCATTGCGAGCGTAGCGAAGCAATCCAGGGCGGCGCTGAACTGCCCTGGATTGCTTCGCTACGCTCGCAATGACGAACGGGTGGTGGAGAGGCAGTGAGATGACCTCCCCCCACGCCCGGATCCTCGCCGACTTCGCTGCCGCGCCCGCCGAACTCGGCCCGCGCCGGTTCGGCATCGTCAGCGCCTGCGACGGCGGCTTGCTGGAGGTCAGCGGCCTCTCCATCCCGGTCGGCGCGCTGTGCAAGGTGTTCAACGGCCGCTCCACGCTCGCCGCCGAGGTGATCGGCTTCCGCAACGGCCGCACGATGATGATGCTCCTGGGCGATACCATCCTCCTGCGCCCCGGCGCCCGCGTGGTGCCCGAGGGCCACCCCGGCATGCTCCCGGTGGGCGAGGCGTTCCTCGGCCGCGCGGTCGATGGCGAGGGGCTGCCGATCGACGGCGGCCTGCCCATCCACACCCGCCTCGAATGGCCCTCGGGCGGCGTGCGCACCTCCGCGCTCGACCGCAGCCCGGTGCGCCGACCCTTCGACACCGGGGTGCGCGCGCTCAACGCGATGACCACGTTCGGCGTGGGCCAGCGTATCGGCGTGATGGCCGGATCGGGCGTCGGCAAATCGGTCCTCATCGACATGATCGCCCACGGCGCCAGCGCCGAGATCATCATCGTCGGCCTGATCGGCGAGCGCGCGCGCGAAGTCTCGGATTTCGTCGAGCGCCACATGCACGATGCCAAGCGCCACAAGACCGTCATCGTCGCCGTCCCCGCCGACCACGCCCCCAACCTGCGTCTGCGCGGCGCGATGCTGGCCACCTCGATGGCCGAGCACTTTCGCGCACAGGGCCGGAATGTCCTGCTGATCCTCGACAGCCTCACCCGCGTCGCCCACGCCGGGCGCGAGATCGGCCTGCTGCTGGGCGAGCCCGGCGCCGCGCGCGGCTATCCGCCCTCCGCACTCGCCACGATCACCAAGCTGGTCGAGCGCGCGGGCAATTCGGCGGCCAGCGGCGGCGCGATCACCGGGCTCTACACGGTGCTGGCGGACGGCGATAACCAGGACGACCCGGTGGTGGACACCGCCCGCTCGATCCTCGACGGGCATGTCGTGCTTTCGCGCGATCTGGCGCAGCGCGGGCAGTATCCCGCGATCGACATCGCCGCCTCGCTCAGCCGCGTGATGAACGACATCGTGCCCCGAGAGCACCAGCAGGCCGCGCGCACCTTCCGCGCGCTCACCGCCAGCTACGAGGCCAACCGCGACCTCGTGCTGATGGGCGCGTACCGGCAGGGCGCCGACGCCCAGCTCGACCGCGCCATCGCCATGCACGGCGCCCTCACCGGCTTCCTGTGCCAGCCGCAGGGCGAAGTCGTGACGCTGCAGCAAAGCGCCGCGCAGTTGTTGGCTTTGCTGGGATGACCCCCGAACGCAAGAAACTCGCCCGACTTAACCGGCTGGAAAAGCTGCGCGCGATCGCCAAGCAGACCGCCGCCACCGAGGCCGCGCAGGCCGAAAGCACGCTGGCGCAGTTGCAGAACCTGGCCGAGCGCACCCGCGCCCTTGCCGCGAACTACGCCGCGCGCCGTGACGCGCCTGACGGCGCCGCGCTGCATCAGGTGGGACGCTTCGTCAGCGGGCTGCGCACGATCACCAGCACCACCGACGGCGAAACCCTGCGCGCCCGCGCGATCGCCGATGCCAAGCAGCAGGCCCTCGTCGAAGCCGAACGCCGCCGCGCCGCCATCGAGGATCGCGCCGCCGCGCAGGCCCGCGTGGTCGCCAGCAAGGCGCAAGTGCCCGCGCTGGGAGCGAAGCGCAAGAATGGCACGGAACTTGATTAACCTTTTGCCGAATCGCCTTCCAGCAGGACGCCAAGCCGCATGATCCAGAGCACCGCCCCTTCCCTGACCCCCGCCTTTTCTCCGGCGAGCGGTGCCGCCGTCGCCGCCACGGCAGGCGGTGACTTCGCGGCCCTGCTGGGCGTAGCGCCTGCGGTTACGGCGGTGCAGGTAGAAGGCGCTGCCTTGCCGATGGTCGAAGCATTGCCGGTAGCAGAACCAAAGCCCGCAAGCACGCTGCCCGAAATGGCCGAGACACCCCTGTCCGAAGCGCTGAAAGGCGCGCAGGACGGCCTTGCAGCACTGGTCCGGCAGGCCGGTGCGGCATTACAAGCGCCTACGACTTCCTTGCCCGTGGCGCCCGGAAATCCGGCAATTTCGGCCACCCTCGCCACGCCTTCGTCCGCCACCTCGCCGATTGCCCTGACGGCGCATCTTGCCCCGCTTGCGCAGCCCGCCGAGCAAAGCGCGCCTGCGGCCGCTGCCGTGCCGATGCCCGTCCCTGCGAAGGCTGGCGAATACGCTCCGAAAACGACGCCGACGCCCGCGAAGGCGGCTGTCATCGCCGACGCTCCCCTGCCGAAGGCCGACGCGGAGGCATTGCCGATCGTGAAGTCGGACGGCAAGAACGGCAAGCCCTCCGGCAAGTTGTTGCCGCCGGCCGCCGAGGCCCGGCCTGCCAAAGCCAAGGGCGAGACCACACCCTCCGACGCATCGCAGTCCAATGCTGCTCCAGTCGGTCAGCCGGGCGATGGCGGGGTAACGGCGAAGGTCGGCGTGGATCTTCCGATCGCCGCGCCGATTGCGGGCGCTGCTCCGCCGGTTCCCGAAGCGTCGGTTCCTCGCCCCGCAGCCGCTCCGACACAGGACGCGGCGACGCCGGTAGCTCCGCGTCCCGCCGCTGCCACCGTGATCCCCGCCGAAGTGCGCGCCATCCGGTTCGAGCCGATCGAAATCGTGCGCTCTCCCGCAAGGCCGGTCCGGGCAGCGGCTGGTTCGACAGTCGGGCCTGTGGCCGACGCGGTGCTCCCCATGACGCCCGGTCGCGCAGCACTGCCGATCGTCCCTCAGGGCGATGCCGAACCTTCGCCTATCGCGCCCCCGCTCGTGAATGCGACTGCCGCGCCGATCGTTGCACCTCCCAAGTCCGCTCTGGCCGATCCGATGGCCACCGTCCCGGCGGCCGAGCCAGATCGCCAAGCGGTCAATAACATCCCTGCGAAGCCACAGGTCGCTGCAAGCGATCCGCTCGCACGGCCAGCAACTGGCGAGGCGCATGGCGCGCCTGCAGGGCCGGCCCCGACGGCGGCACCAACCGCTTCGCCGACGACCATCGCCATCGCAACGCCGACCGTGCCTCCGATCGCCACTCCGTCCGCACGCCCGGAGCACGCGGACGCGGCATCCGTCCGCATCGCTCTGGAAGACTCGGGCGAAGCCGAAACGCGCTCGCCCGCCGAGGCCGACAAGCCTGCCGCCCGCCCCGTCGAGATGGCAGCGCGCCCGGCGTCTGGCCAGCCGCTTACGGCGGATCTTGGCCCCGTCGCTCAGGATGCGGCTTCCGCGCCCGCGCCTTCGGCTCCCACCGAGACGCCGCATGACTTCGACACCCTCGTCTCGCGCCTTGCCGAAGCGCGCGAGGCGGCATCGCCGCATGTCGTGCGCACCGCCTTCGAGCATGCCGAGTTCGGCCGCGTGGCGATGCAGCTGGGGCAGGACAAAAACGGACTGTCGGTGACGCTCTCCAGCCGCGACGCGGACTTCGCGCCCTCCGTTCAGGCTGCGGCCGCCGCCGTGGCGAGCAGCGCGGCGGGGGGAAATGCCGATCAGCAGCACCGCGATGCGCCGACCTCGCAGCAGCAGAATCCGAACGGTCAGGGCCAGCAGGCCCGCGCCGAGGCCTCCGGCCAGAACGCCAGCCAGAACACCGGTCACAACGGGAGCCAGCAGCGCCGCGAAGGCCATGCCTCCCGCCAGCAGGACCAGCACCCGTCCGCCGGTTCCGGCCCCCGCCCGCGCGGCGAACCGCAGCAGGGCGGCGTCTACGCCTGAGCCGTCAGCACAACAGGGGATTTTCGTGAATGAGTGAAAAGCCGTCCACTGGCGATGACGAGGCGCCGAAGAAGAAGAAGAAGGGCAAGCTGGGCATCATCATCATCGCTGTCGCCATGCTGGCGGTGGGCGGCGGCGGCGTGTTCGGGCTGATGGCGGCGGGCGTCATCGGCGGCGGCCATGCCGAGGAGAAGAAGCCCGAAGGCCCGCAGTTCATCAAGAAGGGCGAAGTCGATCCCTACGCCCCGCCCGCCAAGGAAGGCGAGGGCGAAGGCGGCGCGCCCGAGGCCGAGAGCGAGGGCGGCGACGAATATCGCACCGCCTACTTCACCTTCACCGACGATTTCACCTCCAACCTCAAGGGTTCGGACGCGATGGTACAGGCCAGCATCGCCTGTTCCACCCGGCGCGACGGGCGGGTGCTGCAGTGGCTCGCCAAGCACGAACTGGCGATCCGCTCGCAGCTGCTCAGCATCCTTGCCGATACCTCGGAGGACGATGCCTCGACGCCCGAGGGCAAGGACCGCCTGCAAAAGCGGATGACCGCCGCGATCAACCAGGTGCTGATCCAGAAGGAAGGGTTCGGCGGCGTCGATGCCGTCTACTTCCGCAACTTCATCGTGCAATGATGGCGAGCGCTTCCTCCAGGAAGGCGCGCCATGCCGCCGAACTGCTGGGCGCGGGGCCGTCGATCGCCGAGATGGTGCGCCCGCTGACGCAGTTGGGCGAGACGCTGGCGCGCACGCTGCCCTCCGGTCTCGCCCGCGTGGCAGGCGGCGAGCCGCCGGTGGTCCGCATCGGCATCCCGGCCGAGGGCACGCTCGATGCGCTGATCGCCGAGGAGACCGGCCTCGCCGCGCATTCGCTGATGGGGCTTGGGCCCAAGCGCCTGCCGCTGCTCGCCAGCTTCGAGGCGGCGCCGGTGCTGCGCCTGCTCGACCGCACCTTCGGCGGGCGCGGGCTGCTGCCCGATCCTCTGCCCACGCGCTTTCCGCTCTCTGCCGAACTGCTGCTGGCGCGCATGGAGGACGCCATCGCCAATGCGTTGTCCGCCGGGATGGGCGGGGACGAAGTGCACCGCGTGGTGCCGCTGCGGCGCGACACGGTGCTCGCGCAGTTGGCCCCGTTCGGCCCCGGCGAACCGCTGCTGCGGATCGTGCTGGAGGTGGAGGAAACCGGCGTCGAGGCATGGTCGCTGGCGCTCGCCTTCCCGCTCGGCACGCTCGCCAGCGCGCTCGTCGCGCCGCGTCGCAAGCGGCGGGTGCCCGCCCGCACGCGCCGGGCCGGGCCGGGTGACGAACCTTTCGCCTCGCTCCCGATCGAGGTGACGGCGGTGCTGGTGGACATGACCCTGCCCTTCTCGCGCCTCTCCGCCCTGCGTCCCGGCGACGTGCTGCCGGTGACGGTGGCGCGCGCGGTGCCGCTCAGGGTCGACGGGCGCACCATCGCGGCGGGCACCGTCGGCGAAGTCGAGGACCGTGTCGCGGTCCAGCTCCAGAATGCCTTTTGAGGAACGATTGACGACATGAGCATCCATTCCCGCGGCCTCGATTTCCTTCGCGACGTCGACGTGCGCCTGTCGGTCGAGCTGGGCCGGACACAGATGAAACTGAAGGACGTGCTGGCGCTGGGGCCGGAAAGCCTGGTCATGCTCGACCGCATGACCGACGAACTGCTCGACGTACTGGTCAACGGCAAGCCGATCGCCAAGGGCGAGGTCGTCTCGCACAACGGCCGCTTCGGCCTGCGCATCGTCGAGATGCTGGGCGTGGAGGAAACCGCCGCGCCCGACGACGCGCTGGGGCTGCCGGGCGAAAGTGACGCCTGATGCTGTGGTATGTGGTCAAGCTGCTGGTGCTGCTGCCGCTGATCGCGGCGATGGTGTGGGGATGCCTGCGCCTTGCGAAGATGGTGCAGGCGCGGGCGGGGATCGGGGCGGGGTCGAAGAGTATCCGGATCGTCGAGACGACGATGCTCTCGCCGACGCTGAAGCTGGCGGTGATCGAGTTCCATGGGCGCGAGATACTGGTCTCCGCCTCGCGCAATGGGTTGACGCGGCTGGCCGAGGCCCCGGCGCGGGAGCGGGCGGAATGACGGTCCACCCCGGGACGGGAAGGGGGACCACCCGCAGGGTGGTGGAGGGGCACGCGCCGATGACGCGACGTCTCGTTAGCCGAGGGTGCCCCTCCACCATGCTTCGCATGGTCCCCCTCCCCCGTTGGGGGAGGATCTGCGCCGCTCTCCCTGCGCTCCTCCTCTCCACCACCGCCCACGGCCAGGACGCCCCCGCCGCCATCCCCGGCGCGCTCGATCGCGCGTTCGGCTCGCTGGGCGGCACTGACGGCCCCGGCATGACGATGTCGCTGCAGTTGCTTCTCATTATGGGGCTGCTGACGATCCTGCCCAGCCTGATCCTCATGATGACCAGTTTCACCCGCATCCTGGTGGTGCTGTCGATCCTGCGGCAGGCGATCGGGCTGCAGCAGTCGCCGCCCAATCAGGTGCTGATCGGGCTGTCGATGTTCCTCTCGCTGTTCGTGATGGCGCCGACGCTGGAGGCCGTGAACCGCACCGCCATCGCCCCCTATTCGGCTGGCACGATGAACGCCGAGACCGCCATCCAGAACGGCGGCCGCGCCTTCCACGCCTTCATGATCCGCCAGACCCGCGAGCGCGACCTCCTCATGTTCGCCGAGATGGCCAAGGCGCCGCGGTTCGCCAGCGCGGCGGACGTGCCGTTCTCGATCCTGCTGCCCGCCTTCGTCACCAGTGAACTCAAGACCGCGTTCCAGATCGGCTTCATGCTGTTCCTGCCGTTCCTTGTGATCGACCTGGTGGTGTCCTCCGTCCTGATGAGCCTGGGCATGGCGATGATGAGCCCGATGGTGGTCTCGCTGCCCTTCAAGCTGCTGCTGTTCGTGATGGTGGACGGCTGGTCGCTGCTGATGGGCTCGCTGGCGCAGAGTTTCGGGTGATGGGCTTGCGGTCTTTACGATGGGGCTTCGACAAGCTCAGCCTGAGCGGATTTGAGAGGTTTACACTACCCCCGCTCACCCTGAGCTTGTCGAAGGGTCAAGCGCGGCCCCTCGAAGCCCCATCGCGCAAGGCATCGCCATGGATGACATAAGCGCCCTCCTCGCCCTTGCCGACCGGATGCTGTGGGTGACCGCACTGGTGGCCGCACCGGTGCTGCTGGCCTCGCTGGCGGTGGGCCTCGTCATCGGCGTGGTGCAGGCGGCGACTTCGGTGAACGAGCAGACGCTGACCTTCGTGCCCAAGCTGGCGGTCATCGCGCTGGTGCTGGTGCTGCTGGGTGGTTCGATGATGACGCTGATCGCCGACTACACGCAGGACATCTTCGCCCAGATCGCCGCCACCGGGCAGCAGACGCAGGCGCAATGATGCCCTCACCTTCCGTCATTGCGAGCGTAGCGAAGCAATCCAGGGCGGTGCGGAACGGCTCTGGATTGCTTCGCTACGCTCGCAATGACGAAGTGGGTGGCTGATGAACGGCATCGACTTCGGCTACGGCCCGCTGGAGGCCGAGTTCTGGCGCCTCGTCTTCGTCATGACCCGCATTGGCGCCGCGCTCGTGGCCGCCCCGCTGTTCGGCGCGGTGACGGTGCCGCCGCAAGTGCGCGTCATGGTCGCGGGGGGCGTGGCGGTGCTGGTCTGCGCCTGGACGCCGGTGCAGGCGCCCGCGCAGATGCTCTCGGCGATGGGCATCCTGTCGGTCATGGGCGAAGTGCTGGTCGGCCTGACGCTCGGCTTCATCCTGCAGCTCTCGTTCGCCGCGCCGGTCATCGCGGCCGAGATCATAGGCGGCGGCATGGGCATGAACATGGCGGTCGCGGTCGATCCCGTCGCGGGCACGCAGTCCCCCGCGATCGGTCAGTACTTCATGGTGGTGATGACCGTGGTGTTCCTCGCGCTCGGCGCGCACCTGCAATGGTTCGCGCTGGTGGTGCGTTCGTATGAGGTGTTCCCGCCCGGCCAGACGTGGCTGGGGCCGGAACGGTTCGACCTCATCGCCGGGTTCGCCAGCCAGATGTTCCTCACCGCCGTCGCCATCGCCCTGCCGGTGACGCTGGTGCTGCTGGTGGTGCAGCTGGTGGCGGGCGTGCTGAGCCGCTCGGCCCCGGCGCTCAACCTGTTCTCGCTGGGCCTGCCGATGGGTGTCTTGGGCGGGATCGCCGCGCTGATGATCTCCGCGCCCGTCCTCACCGATCTCGTCACCCGCCTCTCCGCCGAAGCCCTCAGCCACGCCGAGGAGCTGTTCCAGTGAGCGGGCAGGCCAAATGAGCGAACAAGAGGGCGAGAAGAGCTTCGCCCCCAGCGAAAAGCGCCTGCGCGACGCGGCGAAGCGCGGCGATGTCATCCGCCCGCGCGAACTGGCGATCGCGGCCTCGATGGCGGTCGGCGGCGCATGGCTGCTGCTGGCGGGACCATGGCTGCTCGACTTGTGCGAGCGCCTGATCCGCGCAAGCTTCACTTTCGACCGCGCCGCGCTCGACGACTTCGCCCCCGGCACCATGCTGACCGGCGCGCTGGTCGCCGCGCTGCCGCCGATCGCGGTGCTGGGCCTCGGCATCGTCGCCATCTCGCTCATCGCGCAGCTTAGTTTCGGGCAGGGCCGCTGGCTCGGCGGCAACCTTGCGCCCAAGGGCTCGCGCATCAACCCGATGTCGGGGCTGAAGCGGGTGTTCGGTCCCTCCGGCTGGATCGAGATGGCCAAGGGCCTCGCCAAAGTCGCGCTGCTGGGCGTGATCGCGTGGGTCTGGGCAGAGGGCCGCATCGACGCCTTCGCACGGCTGGGGCGCGGCGACGTCTTCGCGCAGCTGGCGTGGGCATGGAACACCATCGTGCTGCTGCTGTTCTGGCTCTCCGCCGGGCTGTTCCTGATCGCGCTGATCGACCTGCCGATCCAGCTGTTCCGCCGCAACAAGCGCCTGATGATGACCCTGCAGGACGTCCGCGACGAATCCAAGGAAGCCGAAGGCGCGCCCGAGAAGAAGGCCGCGATCAAGGAACGCCAGCGCAAGATCGCCAGTGGCGGCCTCGTGCCCGCAATGAAGCAGGCTCAGTTCGTGATCGCCAACCCGACGCACTTCGCGGTCGCGTTGTCCTATGATCCGGCCAAGGCCTCCGCCCCGATCCTCGTCGCCAAGGGGCGCGGCGACACCGCGCTGGCGATCCGCGACCTCGCCGCCGAATACGCGGTGCCGGTGCTGCACTACCCGGCGCTGGCCCGCTCGGTGTTCTACACCACGCGCGAGCGGCAGGTGATCCGCGAGGAACACTATGTCGCGGTGGCGGCGCTGCTGGCCTTCGTGTTGGCGCTGAAACGCGGGGAGAAGCGGCCGAACCCCGAAGTTTCGGTGCCGGTGACGCTGCGGTTCGATGTGGACGGGCGGCTCGATCCGGGGTCGGTTTCGTGATTCGGTTGCACGCGGAGACGCGGAGACGCGGAGAAGGGTTCACGCAAAGGCGCGAAGGCGCAAAGAGATCATGCTGCGCCGCAGGCTCATTTCATCGCCAGACCCGGCGTAATACGCAGCGTCAGATCAAGAAGTGGATGCGCCGCAACCGCTACCCCTCCGCGCCTTTGCGCCTTTGCGTGAACCACCCTTCCCTTTTCTTCTCCGCACCTCCGCGTGAAACTCTTAACCCCGCCCGCAAGCCGCCGTTCTAGCAGCCATGACCACCACCTCCTCCACGACTTCGGCCACCACCACGAGTTCGCTCGTGACCGCGCTCGGCGGGGGCAGCGGGGTGGACATGACCGCGCTGGCGAATAACCTAGCGCAGGCCCAGTTCGCCTCGCGCAACGACAGGCTTGCCGCGAAGTCCGACAAGCTCGACGCGCAGATTTCCGCCGCCTCCAACATCAAGTCGCTGATGCTCGGCCTCGACACCTCGCTCGGCACGCTGGTGCGTTCGGGCAGCCTTGCGCGCACGCCTAGTCTCGCCAATGCCGCAGTCGCCGGCGCCTCGCTGTCCGGCTCCAGCCAGCCGAGCGGCAGCTATTCGCTCGAAGTGACGCAGCTCGCCAGCCGCCAGCAACTCGCCAGCGCGCCCTTCGCCGCGACCACCAGCCCGGTCGGCTCGGGCACGCTGACGCTGAAGTTCGGCACCGTATCGGGCAGCAGCTTCGCGCAGGACAGCGCCCACGCTGCCGTGGACATCGCCATCCCGCAAGGCGCCACCCTCGCCGATGTCGCCAGCGCGATCAACGGCGCGGATGCGGGCGTCAGCGCCTATGTCACCACCACGGTGGACGGCGCGCAGTTGGTGCTCAAGGGCGCGGAAGGCGCGGCTAACGGCTTCGTGCTGGAGAGCGCCGACGCGGGCCTGTCCGTGCTGGCGTGGTCGCCGGGATCGGCGAACGGCCAGTTGATGAACACCGCCACCGACGCCGCCTTCAAGATCGATGGCCTGTCGATGACGGCGAAGTCCAACACCGTCACCGACGCCATCCCCGGCGTAAAGCTGCAACTGACCGCCAGCAACACCGGCGCCCCCACCACCGTCAGCTTCTCCGACCCGTCGAGCGCCATCGCCACCTCGATGCAGGACTTCGTCGATGCGCTGAACGAGGTGGTTTCCGCGCTGAACACCGCGACTTCCATCGGCGGCGACCTCGCCAACGACGCGGGTGCGCGGGCGCTCAAGCGCTCGCTGGCGAGCCTTGGCGGCGCCGCGATCATGCCGGGCGCCACCGGCGCGGCGAAGACGCTGTCCGACCTTGGCCTCAAGATCCAGCGCGACGGCACGTTCACGCTCGACACCGACCGGCTGAAGGCCACGCAGACCGCTGACCCCAAGGGCGTCGCGGCGATGTTCACCAACGGCGTCAACGGCGTCTTCGGCACGATCGACAAGATCTACCGCAGCGCCACTTCGACCACCGACGCCTATTCGCTGGGCAGCTCGATCGCGGGCTACACCAAGAAGAAGACCGGCATCGCCACCGAGAAGACCGACCTTGCCGACCAGCAGGAAAAGCTGCGCGCGCGGCTGGTGGCGCAGTACACCGCGTCGGAATCGCGGATCGGCGCGTTCAAGTCGACCGGCTCGATGCTGACGAACCAGATCGCCCAGTGGAACAAGTCGAGCTGACGATGCTGAAGCCCTGCTCCCCCCAGGAAGCCTACCGCCGCGTCGATTTCGACGCGCGCGTGGCGGGCGCCGGCCCCGCCGAACTGGTCCACTTGTGCTACGAACACCTCGTCAGCGCGCTGGGCACCGCCGTCCACGCCGACCTGAACGGCGACAACTGCCTCAAGAGCCGCTCGATGACGCGCGCGCTGACCGCGATCACCGCGCTGCAGATGGGCGTGGCGGGAGCGGATGGAATGGCCGTGGCGCTGGGCCAGCTCTACGAAGGCGCGCGGCGCACGATCCTCGACAATGCGCTGGCCTTCGATGCGGACGCCATCACCGCCCTGCGCACCGACTTCGCCGAGATCGGCCAGGCATTGCGGGCGGGATAGAAGGCCCGGCGCGCCCGGACGGACCCGTTTCGGTGTTTGCGTAGGTCACGGAAAAGCACGCGTTAGCCGCGATTAGTCCGCCGTTTGCCTCGGTTTCGGAGCAGGTCTCGCGCGACGCGGCGTCGAAGATGCGAATAACTCCTTAGGCACAAACCCAATGGCACACATCATGGGAGCCTTGCCGTGGACCTCATCTCCAACCTGATCCTGATCGACAGCGACATGCGCCGCCGCGCGGCCATCAGCCATGTGCTGTCCAGCGGGGGCATCCATGTCGAACCGTTCGAGAACATCTCCGAACTGGCGATGGCCTGGCCGCGCTCGGGCGTGGTGCTGATCCATGACCAGGCCGGCGCCATCGACGACCTGATCGAGAGCATGGCACGCCACGGCGAATGGTTCCCGATCATCGCCTTCTCGGAGGAACCCGGCGCGCAGCGGATCGTCCAGGCCATCCTCGACGGCGCGATCGACTACATCGCCTGGCCCATCTCGCCCGAGGAACTAACCGACAGCCTCGGCAAGGCGATCACCCGTGCCGAAAGCCTGGGCAACGCCAAGCTGCGCGAAGTCATGGCCCGCGCCCGCATCGATCGCCTGACGCGGCGTGAGCGCGAGGTGCTGGGCGGCGTCGCCAACGGCCTGTCCAATCGCCTGATCGGCGAAAAGCTCTCGATCAGTCCGCGCACCGTGGAGATCCACCGCGCCAACATGCTCAACAAGCTAGGCGCGAACCATACGTCCGACGCCATCCGCATCGCGATCGAGGCGGCACTGGTGAACTGACGGATAATCCGGAACAAGCCCTAATGCACCGTGAACCGGATGTTAGCCATGAAGGGGCTAGACCGTGGCTGTCGGCGCCGTCCTTTGTCCCCATTGGTTGCCAGGGCGCCGACGCCTGATCCGCAGTCGAAGGCGCAGGCCCGGCCGTATTCCCCTCCCGGCCGGGCCTGTCGCGGGACAGGCCCTTTGCGCAGCGCGGCAGGGGCTTCGACAAGCTCAGCCTGAGCGGGGTTCATAGGCCGGCACTGCGGCACGAGGCGGCGCAGGGGGCGGCTCGGAAGGCTGCATGTCCGCCAAGAGGGCGTAACCGGCACGGCGGCTTTTGCCCAGATTGCCGGGAAAGCTGCCGCAGCCGAAGCCGCCCTGATCCAGTCCGGGCGAATTCAGTGCAGCCGCATCGAGGCCGGGGCGATCTGGGCCTCGGCCACATGCTCTTCGGTCTCGAGACGCGCCAGCACCGCCGCGACGTGGCCAGCCAGCATGGCGAGCGCCAGCGTCGATCCTTCGGCGACCGCTTCTTCCGCGCGGCCGGGGGGCACCACCGTCGCCAGGCAAGCCTCGTTCCCCCCGCGGGAGAGCATGAAGGCCATGTCGGGGCCAAGGATTTCCAGCACCGCGTTCATTGCCGCGTCGCAAGCCAGCATGACCTCGATCCGCGCATGATCGAGAGGGGCGGCGGCATCGATGCCGCCGCCGCCCAGCAACTGCACCGCCTCGCGGACGCGGTCCGCCTCTTCGCACGGGGCGCTGCCCGCGCAATCGTAGAGGAAATCGCGCAGCCGCTTCGCGCGCGCGCGTCCGCCGCCGAACTTGTCCAAGATGCCTGCCATCGCCGTTGCCGTTTTCTTTCGCGTTCCGAAGGTGCGCCACAGTCCCCAGACGTGGTCCAGCGTCAATACGCAGTTCCCCATAGCCCGGATTCGGCGTCCCACCTTGTTACATCTTATCCAGCCCGGGTGAAGCACCCGTGTATTCGAGCCTGCGCAGAGCCCTTGGGCAATTTTCCGGAGGCGAAGCGGCGATTCAGAGGCCGGCGATGGCATCCAGCCGCCCGGTCACCCAGTCCGGTTCGGTGAGCATCAGGTCGTGCCCGGTATCGATGTCCCACACCCGCCCCTGCGACCGTTCGGTCAGCAGCGCCATGTCTCGCCCCGGGACGGTCGAGCTGCAAATAAGGTGGCTTTCCGGTATCTTGCGCATCGCCGCCTCGTTCTGCAGCACCAGCGCCTGGTCGAAGCATTTCCATGGCTGCGCGGTCAGCCGGGCGTCGGTCCAGGCGCCGAGCTGCGGGTCGGTCACGCCGAAGAACGCCGCCATCCCGGCCATCGGCGCCATGACCAGCGGCACCCCGGCCACTTCGTGCAGCCCCTGCCGCGCGCCGTGGATCGCCTCGTAGGCATGTTCGTAAAGCGACTCGCCATCGCGCGGATAGGCGGCGTCGAGGTAGACACGGTGGCCGACTCGCCCGGGCTGGCGATCGGCTGCCCCGGTTATGACCATGCCGCCATAGCTGTGGCCGACCAGGATGACCCCGGCCAGATCCTCGAACTCCAGCAGACCCGCGACGTCGGCGATGTGCGTTTCGAGGTCGATGTCCCCGCTCAGCAGGTGAGCGCGATCGGCCAACCCGCTCAACGTGGGCGCGTGGACCTCGTGCCCCAGCGCGCGCAGGCGCTGCGCTACCGGCTTGTAGCACCAGCCGCCATGGCCGCCGCCGTGGACCAGAACAAAAGTCGCCATCTGCCTCTCCCCTTTTTATGATCCACACAGGATCGCAGTCAGGAAAGACAAGTCAAGCGCCGACGGCCTCCTGCCGGGCGGCGAACCAGGCCGCCATGCGTTCTATCGCGTCCTCGATTTCCGGCGTCGATACCGCGAAGCTGAAACGGATGAAGCGGTGGCCGTCCACGGGGTCGAAGTCGATCCCCGGCGCGGTCGCGACGCCGGTGTCGGCCAGCAGCTGGCGGCAGAACGCGAAGCTGTCATTGGTCAGGTGGCCGATGTCCGCCCAGATGTAGAAGGCGCCGTCGGGCGGGGCGATGCGCTGCAGGCCCAGGCGCGGCAGCGCGGCCAGCAGCAGCTCGCGGTTGCGCGCGTAATTGGCGTGGTGGCCTTCCAGCTCCTCGATGCAGTCGAAGGCGACGAGCCCGGCGTGCTGCGCCAGCACCGGCGGGGTCAGGAACAGGTTGGCGATCCGCGCGCGCGCCGCGTCGATCAGGCGCGGCGGCACCACCAGCCAGCCGAGCCGCCAGCCCGCCATCGAGAACCACTTGGAAAAGCTGTTCACCACCAGCGCGTCCGGCACATGCTGGAGCAGCGAATCGGCCGTCATGTCGTACGTCAGCCCGTGGTAGATTTCGTCCGAGATCACCGTGATGCCCTTGCGCGCGCAGACTGCGGCGATCGCCCCCAGTTCCTCGGGCGCGATGACGGTGCCGGTGGGATTGGCCGGGCTGGCGAGGATCAGCCCCTCCGGCGCCGGGTCCAGCGCATCGAGCGCGACGGCGGTGACCTGGTAGCGCTCGGCCGGGCCGCACGGCAGCTCGACCGGCTCGATATAGAGCGTGCGCATGGCATTGCGGTAGGCGACGTAGCCCGGCCGCGCCAGCGCCACCCGCGCGCCGGGGCGAAACAGGCACGAGAGCGCCAGCACGAAGGCGGGCGAGGCGCCGCAGGTAAGGAACACCTGCTCGGGCGAGACCGTGACGCCATAGGCCTCGCGGTAATGGCGGGCGATGCGTTCGCGCAGTGCCGGGCTTTCCCAGTAGCCGCCGGCCTCGGCGTCGAGCACCGCGTGGGCGGCGGCGATGGCGGCGGCGGGTGCCCCGGTCGAGGGCTGGCCGTACTCCATGTGGATCACGTCGCGCCCCTCGGCGGCGAGTTCGTAGGCGAGGCGACCGATGGTGGTGGCGTGAAAGGGTTCGACGTGCGCGATCATGCGCGCGTGCTACGCGCCGCGCCCGCGCGATGCAATTGCGGGCTTGGGGCGGATTGCTTGCATCCGGCGCGCGAAAGGGGCGGCCGGCTCCTGATCCGGCACTTGCCCGATCCCCGGAGACGTCCTTATGCGGCGAACATCGTGTATATCCGCGCGGCGAACAGCCAGCGCCCCTGATGCCGCACGAAGCTGTCGTGATATTCGCCGGTCACCGCCCGGTCGGTGCCGGTGATGCGCGCGGTCATCATGGCATTGGCCTGCGCCGTGTCGCCCTCGACCGTGACGATCAGGTTGTGGATCAGCGGCACCGGATGCGGCCGGCCCTTTCCCTCGAGCAGAAACGCCATGAGCGCTCGGGGCGTCTCGAAGCGCTGACGCACCGCGAACTCCGCGTGGTCAGGCGCGCCCGAGCGGACCTCGAACGTCCCATCCGGCGCGAACAGCGCCGGGATATCCTCGTAGGCCTCGCGCCGTACCGCGCGGGCATAGCCGTGGACGAGATCCGCGATGGCAAGCTGCGCCTCCAGCCGCGCCAGCCGGTCGCCCGTCACGCCCCGCCGTCCCGGGCCATCGCATCGACGATACCTGGCCCGATCCCACGCGCACCGCCGGTTGCCACGGCATGCTTCGCCTCGCTCGAATCCATGGGTTTCGCCTCTCCTCTCGCATGGCGCCGAGCGCCGCCCCGGCAGGGGAGTAGCATGCACTATCTTGTCAGGAACGCCCCCGCCCCGCATCACCGCCCCGACGATACGGCGGGAGCACAGGCCCATGACACACCTCGGCGCGCGCTACGGCCAGCTGATCCAGATGAGCTACGCCACGCGCGACATGGACATGGCCGTCGCCCATGCCGAGACGCAGCTGGGCATCGCCGGGTTTCGCCGCAGCGAATCGGAAATCGCGGTGCTGTCTTACGGCGAGCAGCGGCGGCTGGGAGTGAAATCGGCGATAGCCAACGTCGGTGAGGTAGGCGCCGGTGCAGGCACGCTGCGACAGTTCGAGATCATCGAGCCGGTCTCCGGCGTCACCCAAGTCTATACCGATGCGGTGGACCTTTCGGCGCATGTGCTTGCCTTCCACCACGTCGCGGTCGCGGTGCCGGGGCCTTACGCGGCATGGGAAGCGCTGCTGGCCGACGTCCGCGCCAGCGGGGACCAGCTGGCGCTGCTGTTCCCGCCCGAGCCCTCGGCAGAGGCGGGACTGTGCTTCTGCTACGTCGATACGCGCAGGCGCATCGGGCATTATACCGAATACCTCTGGGCCGATCCCGCGCTCGAGGGGATCGCGGTGGCGCCGTGGCTCCAGGCCGTCACCCCCCGTCCGGATTCACGCTGACGATCCCCGGCCGCTCGGCGCCCATGCCGGAGAAGCCGATCGAATAGCCCCCGTCCACCGGCAGGATCACGCCCGTGATATAGTTGGCCTCCTCGCTGGCGAGGAACAGTGCGGCGGCAGCGATGTCCTCCGCCTTGCCCCAGCGGCCCATCGGGATACCGGCCAGCGTGGGAAAACCCTCGGGCGGGGCGTCATGGGTCTTCGAGGCCTCGACCAGGCCGGTCCACATCGTGCCCGGCGCCACCGCGTTGACGCGGATGTTGCGGTCCGAATAGTCGAGCGCGGCCACCTTGGTCAGTTGGTGGACGCCCGCCTTGGCCGAACTGTAGACGCCGTGGTGCTTCCACCCCACCGCCGCCGAGGCCGAGCCGGTATTGACGATCGCGCCGCCGCCGGTCTTCAGCATCGATGCGATGCCGTACTTCATGCCCAGGAACACGCCCCGGATGTTGGTGGCATGGACCTTGTCCCACAGCTCCAGCGGCTGTTCGTGCAGCGCCGCCATGCCGCCGCCAAAGCCGGCGTTGTTGCACAGCACGTCGAGCCGGCCGAAGCGATCCTCCGCCGCCGCGATCAGCGCCCTGACCTGCGCCTCGTCCGAAACGTCGCAGTGGACCGCGACAACCTCTTCGCCAAGCTGTACCGCCACCTCGTCCTGCCGGCCCGAGATGTCGGCGAGCACCAGCCGCGCGCCCTCGGCATGGAACAGCCGCGCCATCGCCCGGCCCATGCCGGATCCCGCGCCGGTGATGACGCAGACCTTGTCCTGAAGCCTTCCGGCCATTGTCCTTCTCCCTTAGGCCGAGGTATCGATCGTCGGCCGGATCGAAATTTCCGAGATGTTGGTGCGGCGCGGCATCGCCAGGATGAAGACGATGGCCTCGCCGATGTCGCGCGGCTTGACCGCGCCGTCCTTCGCCACATGCGCCTGGATCGCGGCGCGCCAGTTCGGGTCGGAGATGTTGTCGCCCACCTCGGTCTCGGTGGCGCCGGGCATCAGCGTGGTGACGCGGATGTTGCGGCCACCCAGCTCCTGCCGCATCCCGTCGGTCATGAAGTTGACCGCGTGCTTACTGGCCGAATAGGCGCTGGTCATCGGCCCGCCCTTGCGCCCCGCCAGCGAGGAGATGGTGATGATGTCGCCCACCCCTTGCTCCAGCATGTGCGGCACGGCGGCGGCGCTGGTGTAGACCGTGCCCATCAGGTTGATGTCGATGACGCGACGGTAGATCGCGGTGTCGCAGTTCTCGATCCCGCCCGCCTCCATGATCCCGGCCGAATTGACGAGGATGTCGATGCGCCCCAGCCTCTCCACCGTCTCGGCGACGGCACGGCGGGCATCGTCCTCCACCGCCATGTCGCCGGGGATGGCGATCGCCCTGCCCCCTGCTTCCTCGATCCGGGCGACGAGGCCGGCAAGCCGCTCGGCCCGCCGTGCCGACAGCGCCACCGTGGCCCCGGCCTCGGCCAGGCACAGCGCCGCCGCCTCGCCGATGCCGGAGGACGCCCCGGTCACGAGCGCGACTTTTCCTGCGAGCGGTTGGGTCATCTTCAATGCTCTCCCGGTGATCGTTTCGCCGTCATTTCGTATGCATTGGCTGCCGCCGGCACCGTGCAGCGTCAATGGAAAATGCTGAACATGTGTTATAATCGCACAGGCGGGGTTCCGGGATGTATCCGATCGTCATCCGGGCCGGTGCTTCGGGCGATCTCGGGAGCCGCATTTTCCCGTAGCCCAGCGGTGATCGCGCGTAAGGCATGTTCGCTTATGCACCAGCCCATGAACGGACTGGAAAGCCTGTTGCTGAAGGCAAAAAGCGCGGCCCGGCGCGGCGATCCCGAAGCGGCGCGCGTACTCTACCGGCAGGTGCTGGAGCGCCACCCGCGCAATGCCCGCGCGCTCGAGGGGCTCAGGGCGCTCGATGCCGATACCCCGGCACAGCTCCAGTTCGACCGCATGGTCGCCGCCTTCGAGGCCGGGCGCATGGCCGAGGCGGCCGCGTGCGGCGAGGCACTGTCGCGCGCGCATCCGCATGCCCACGGGGTCCACACCCTGCTCGGCGCGGCGATGCTGGAACTGGGCGACGACCTCGGCGCCGAGGTTGCCTTCCGCCGCGCCGTCGCCGCCGATCCCCACGCCCGCGCCGCCTGCAACAACCTCTCGGTCGCGCTGCGCCGCCAGGGCCGTGACGAGGAAGCCGAGGCGGTGCTGCGCGAAGTCGTCTCCCGCGCCCCCGACTATGCCGACGCGCGCTACAATCTGGCCGGGCTGCTCGAAGCCGGCGACCGCCTCGACGAGGCCGCGCACCTGTTCGAGGAAGCGATCGCCATCGCGCCGGACTACGTCGATGCCCATTACAACCTCGGCAACCTGCGCGCCCGGCAGGGGCGGCGGGCCGATGCGATCGCCTGCTTCACCGCCGTCGCAAGCCTGCGCCCGGGCCACGCCGACGCGCTCAACAACATGGGCGCGCAGTTGCTGGCCGACCAGCACGCGGACGAGGCGCTGGCGGCGTTCGACCGCGCCCTCCTCGCCGATCCTCGGCACCGACCGGCGCTGGTCAACCGGGGCAAGGCGCTCTCACTCAAGGGCGAGCGCACCGCCGCCATCGCCGCCTTCCGCGGTGCCCTGGCGGTCGATCCGCACGACGCCTCGGCCCGGCTCCAGGCGCTGTTCGAGGAAGCGCACGTCTGCGACTGGCACCGACGCGGCGAATATGCGCTGACCGACCGGCCCGATGCGGCGGCGGTGCAGCCCTTCGCCTCGCTGCCCTTCGTCGACGATCCCGCGCACCAGCAGCGCCGCTCGCGCGCCTGCGCCGCCCGGATGTTCCCGCAGGTGGCCGGCCCCCTGCCCGATCCGCCGCCCGCCCCGGACGGCCGCATCCGCATCGGCTACTTCTCGGCCGACTTCCACGATCATGCGACGATGCACCTGATGGCGGGGTTCTTCCGCGCGCACGATGCCGCGCGCTTCGCCGCCCACTGCTTCAGCTACGGCCCCATGCGCGAGGCCGACGCCGCCCGGCGGGCGCTGCGCGCGCAGGCGGAAAGCTTCACCGCGATCGCGGCGATGCGCGACGAGGACGTGGTCGCCCTTGCCCGCGCGCAGGGGCTGGACATCGCGGTGGACCTCAAGGGCTATACGCTGGGCACCCGCACGCGCCTGTTCGGGCACCGGCTGGCGCCGGTGCAGGTCAGCTGGATGGGTTATCCGGGCACCATCGGCCACGCCTCCATGGACTACATGATCGCCGACCGGGTGACCGTGCCCCCCGGCGCCGAGGCGTTCCTCGACGAGAAGGTGGTGCGCCTCGCCCACTGCTACCAGGCCAACGACGATGCCCGGCCGATCGCGGCGGACCGGCGCGGCCGCCAGGGCTGGGGCCTGCCGCCAAAGGGCTTCGTCTTCGCCAGCTTCAACCAGTGCTACAAGATCTCGCCCGCCGAGTGGGACGTGTGGATGACGCTCCTGCGCGAGGTCGAGGGCAGCGTGCTGTGGCTGCTGCGCACCAATCCCTGGGCCGAGGCGAACCTCCAACGCGAGGCGGCCGCGCGCGGGGTCGATCCGGCACGGCTGGTCTTCGCCGCGCCGCTGCCCCATGCCGAGCATCTGGGGCGGCTGGTCCATGCCGACCTGTTCCTCGATACCTTCGCCGTCAATGCCCATACCACCGCCAGCGATGCGCTATGGGCCGGGCTGCCGGTGCTGACGCTGGCCGGCTACCAGTTCGCCGCGCGCGTCGCCGCCAGCCTCGTCCATGCGATCGGCCTGCCGGAGATGGCGGTGGAAAGCCGCGAGGCCTATGCCGCGACTGCGCTGGCGCTCGCCCGCGATCCGGAGCGGCTCACAGCGCTGCGGGCGCGGCTGGCGGCCAACCGGAGCACGCACCCGCTGTTCGATACGATCGGTTATACCCGGCGGGTGGAGCAGGCCTTCGCCGAAATGCACCGGCGGCGGCTGGACGGCCTTGCGCCGGAGGCTTTCGAGGTACGCTGAGCAACGGAAAAGGGCGACGTCCGCCTACATCGCCCTCCCACATCAGGCGCTGCGGGCAGCGCCTGTCCCCATGTACGGTCTAGTTCAGGCGGCTACCGCCTTCCCGCGCGAGAGGCGGCGGCGCCCGACGATCGCGGCAGCAGCGGCGCCGAACAGGATCAGCATCGGCGGTGCGGGCACGTCGGTGCCGCCCGAGGTCGTGCCGGTCGAACCGCCCGAGGTCGAGCTGGACGACGACGAGGAACTCGACGACGACGAAGACGAGGAGGAACTCGAAGATCCCGAACTGCTCGAGGACGACGAGGACGATCCGGAAGACGAGCTGCTCGAACCGGTCGAGGTGGCGCCGCCCGACGAGTGGTCATGCCCGCCCGAGGAATGGTGCCCGCCGCTCGACGAACTCGACGAGGACGAACTCGACGACGAGGAGCTGGAGGACGAGGACGACGAGCTGGTGCTGCTCGTGCTGGTCACGTTGCCCGAGGTCGTCGTGGTCGAGGTGACGTTGCCCGAGGTGGTGGACGATACGTTGCCCGAAGTGGAGACGTTGCCCGAAGTCGTGGACGAGACATTGCCCGAGGAGGTCGAGGTGAAGACGTTCCCCGAAGTCGTCGAACTGGTCGTCGAGACATTGCCGGAAGTCGAGGTGGTGCCGCCGGTCGTCGTCGAGGTGATGACCACGCTGCCGCCCCCGCTGCTGCCGCCGCCACCGAAGAAGCCGCCGAAGAACCCTCCGCCAAAGCCGCCGAAGCCACCGCCGCCGCCACCGATCACCACCGGCGCACCGCCGCTGCCGCCTGCATAGGACGGGCCCGAACCCGACGGCGTGTAGGGAGGCGGCATCGGCACCATCGCCATCTGCGGCTGGTCGCAGCAGGTGCGCTTGATGATCTTGCGCACGCGCTTGGTGGTGCGGGGCTGGTCCTTGCGCACGATGCGCTGGGCGGGACGCTTCACGGTCTTCACCGGAGCGGCCTTGGCCATCTTGACCTTGCGGTACTCGGTCTTCGCCGACTGGGTCTCCGCCACATGAACGGCGCCGCCACCGATGATGGCGCAGCCCGCCGCGCAGGCGGACAATTTCGCAAGGGCCATCCGAACCGACATAATGCGTTGCTCTCTTTGGTTTCGCACAGGAGCCGCGAAACCCTCTCGGGACATTCGCGTTCCATCTGCCAGAAACAACGCAGAGACAGGTTAATGCGGCAACGCCATTCACCCGAAATTCAGCGTCCCGATGCGGGAAACTCGGTTAATTTATCATTCTAACCCAAGAGGTGTACCGAAACGGGACTGTCCTTTCGCCCGGTTGTAAAGCAGGCCGACGTTTTGCCGGCCCGCCGGCCCTTCCGCGGCGCTCAGCCCTCCGAATCGAACAGCCCGCCCTGAGGGCCCGCCGGCGGGGTCATCCCGAGGTGATTCCAGCCGCGATCGTTGAGGCAGCGCCCCCGCGCCGTGCGGGCGACGAGGCCCAGCTGGATGAGGTAGGGCTCGATCACTTCCTCGATCGTGTCGCGCGGCTCGGACAGGCCGGCGGCCAGCGTTTCCACACCCACCGGGCCGCCCTTGTAGATATCCGCTATCATCCTGAGATAGCGGCGATCCTGCGCGTCGAGGCCGATCGAATCGACCTCCAGCCGGGTCAGCGAATCGTCGGCGATGGCGCGGGTGATGACGTCGGAGCCGGCGACATGCGCGAAGTCTCGCACGCGGCGCATCAGCCGGCCCGCGACACGCGGCGTGCCCCGTGCGCGCCGGGCGATCTCGGTCGCCCCGCCCCGGTCGATGCCGATGCCGAGCAATCCGGCGCCGCGGCTGACGACCTTCTCCAGTTCCTCGACCGAGTAGAACTGCAGGCGCACCGGAATGCCGAAGCGATCGCGCAGCGGCGTCTGCAGCAGGCCCTGCCGCGTCGTCGCGCCGATCAGCGTGAAGGGCGGCAGGTCGATCCGCACCGAGCGCGCCGAAGGCCCCTCGCCGATGATGAGGTCGAGCGCGCGGTCCTCCATCGCCGGGTAGAGCACTTCCTCGACCACGGGATTGAGGCGGTGGATCTCGTCGATGAACAGGACGTCGCCCTGCTCCAGATTGGTCAGCAGCGCGGCCAGGTCGCCCGCCTTGGCGATGACCGGGCCGGAGGTGGCGCGGAAGCCCACCCCCAGTTCGCGCGCGACGATCTGCGCCAGCGTCGTCTTGCCGAGGCCCGGTGGCCCGAAGAACAGCACATGGTCCATCGCCTCGCGCCGCGACTTGGCGCTTTCGATGAAGACGTGGAGATTGTCCTTGGCCGCTGCCTGCCCGACGAATTCGGCGAGCGTCTTGGGCCGAAGCGCCGCGTCGGCGTCCTCGACCTGGCGATTGGGGGAAAGGATGGGGTTGTCGGTCATGATTTGCCCGTAGCTGGAAAGCGCAGATCCAGCCATCTGATCCACGGGAAAGCTATGCCTCCACACACAACGCCACCAAAGGCCAGTATGAAGAAAGAGCCGCCAATCTCATAATACGTGTCGCGCATGGCCGCCACGATCATGATCACAAGCCCGGTCAGAAACCCGGATATTCCGCCCGTTACTGCGCAATTTGGAAACGACAGCGCCATTCGCTTTCTGACACCGAGCGCGACGGGAACACCAATCAAAAGGCATAGCGGCAATGCCAGTCCGATAAATCCAAGCGCAAAGGGCCAAGATATAACGCATAGCACGAGGGCGATGCTAATCGGGCTTGCCACGAGCCCAAGAATCGTCGGCAGAATCCGCGGCGGCTGTCGATCCTCGTGTTCATCCCCGAAGCTCATTTGAGCGGATGCCGTGATCTGGTCGCTTCCTGCTCCGTACGCTCCAAATCACGGCGAACAAGATGCCGGACATATTCAGAAGCATCGAGGAAGCGCCCTTGCGAAACCTTACTTTCGATCCACCGGAATTCCTCTGCAGGAATGTCGAGTTTGACCTGAGACATGATCTTCACCCCGTCGCCAACTTCAGCGCCACGCGCATGAGGTCGCCCAAGGGCGCATCCTCGCCAAGCTGATCGACCGCCTTGCCCACCGCCGTCGCCGCGACCGCAGGCTTGAAGCCGA
Organism: Novosphingobium resinovorum; assembly: GCF_036352595.1. Taxonomy (GTDB): domain Bacteria; phylum Pseudomonadota; class Alphaproteobacteria; order Sphingomonadales; family Sphingomonadaceae; genus Novosphingobium; species Novosphingobium resinovorum_B. The sequence goes on along the minus strand of NZ_JAZFAX010000007.1, from coordinate 118,389 downwards.
GGTTCTGCAGGGCCGATACGGCATCGGCGCTGGCCGAACCCGCAGGCGCCGCCGCCGCGATGCCCGGCGCTCCGGGCGCGGTCGGCATGCCGCCGGCCTTGTCCTTGAGTTCGTTGACGATTCGGCTCGCCAGCTTGGGGCCGACACCGTTGGCGCGCGCCACCATGGCGCTGTCTCCGCCCGCGCAGGCACGCTGCAGTTCCTCGGTCGTCAGCGCCGAAAGGATCGCCAGCGCCACCTTGGAGCCGACGCCCTGCACCGCCGTCAGCAGGCGGAACCAGTTGCGTTCCGCGCCCGACGTGAAGCCGATCAGGCGCTGGTCGGTCTCCGAAACCTGCATCTCGGTGTGGACGACGACGCGGTCACCCCGGATGCCGAGATGGTCCAGCGTGCGCGCCGAACAATGGACGAGGTAGCCCACGCCGTTCACGTCGATGATGGCCCAGTCGGCGCCGGTGTCGTCGAGCAATCCTGTCAGCTTGGCGATCATGGTTTGTTCCTATGGCAGGAAGGGATTCGGGGCGCCAGAGGAAAAGAAGGACGCAGGGGTTTACCACCCCTGCACCCCGTATAGCGTCGAGGCCACGCGCGCCGCTTCGTCATGTCAGACGGTGAACCGGGAGACATTGAAAGCCTGCGGCGCAATGTGAGGCCGCCGCTGCTGCGCGCGCGACGACGACAGTTTGGGGGTCTGGGGCGATGGTCCCAGGACTTCCCTTTTATCTGTGGCTGCCCAGCATGTTCGCATGGGTGATCGCCACCGCCAGCGCATCGGCGGCATCCTCGCCCGCCAGCGTCACGCCGGGCAGCAGCACCTTGAGCATCGCCTGCACCTGCGCCTTCGCGGCGCCGCCGGTGCCGACGATCGCCTTCTTCACCAGCTTGGTGGAATATTCCGCCACCGGAATGCCCGCGCGCGCCACCGACAGCATCGCGACGCCGCGCGCCTGCCCCAGCTTGAGGGTGGACTGCGGGTTCACGTTGACGAAGACTTCCTCCACCGCGCCGGTATCGGGCCGGTGGAGCAGGATCACGTCGGTCAGCGCGGCGTCGAGTTCGACCAGCCGCTCGGCCATCCCGGCCTTGGCGTCGGTGCGGATCTGCCCGTTGGCGACATGGCTGAGGCGGCTGCCGCTCTTGGCGACGACGCCCCAGCCGGTGCAAGTAAGGCCGGGGTCGATGCCGAGGATAATCATCAGGTCAGACCTTCAGGCCGAGCCGCGGCCCGAAATGCATCGTCAGCGAATAGAGCACGACGGTCAGCAGGCACCCCGCCAGCAGCGATATCCAGAAGCCCACGCCATGCCGCAGCAGCACCGGCATCAGCAGGAACATTGGCAGCGAGGGTAGCACGTACCAGAACGTCGCCCCCGCATGAACCGCCATGTTCTCGGCATCCGGGCGGCCCTGCCACAGCAGGATCATGCCGAGTACCGAGACCAGCGGCAGCGAAGCGACAAGCGCGCCCAGGGCGGGCAGGCGCTTGCCGATTTCCGCGATCGCCACGATGAGAACGCCCGAAAGCAGGGCGCGGGCGATCAGTGCCAGCATCTTAGCCCCCGGTTTTAGCCAAGCGTTTCCATGACCTCGTCCGAGATCTCGTAGTTGCCCCAGACGGTCTGCACGTCGTCGTCGTCTTCGAGAGTGTCGACCAGCTTCATCAGCGTGCTGACGGTGTCCGCGTCGACATCGACGGTGAGGTTGGGCTTCCATGCCAGCTTGACGCCTTCGGCTTCGCCCAGGGTCTTTTCCAGCTCGCGCGCGACTTCGTGGAGCGCATCGACCGAAACCCAGATCTGGTGGCTGCCGGGGTTCTCGTCGCCGTCGCCCATGTCGCTCTGCACGTCTTCGGCGCCGGCCTCGATCGCGGCTTCGAGAACCTTGTCCTCATCGCCCACGCTGCCGGGGTACTCGATCAGGCCGAGGCGTTCAAAGCCGTGCGAAACCGCGCCGCTCGCGCCAAGGTTGCCGCCGTTCTTGGCGAAGGCGGTACGCACGTTGGTGGCGGTGCGGTTGCGGTTGTCGGTCAGCGCCTCGACGATGATGGCGATGCCGCTGGGGCCATAGCCCTCGTAGCGCACTTCCTCGTAGTTCTCGGCGTCGCCCTTGCTCGCCTTGTCGATGGCGCGCTGGATGTTGTCCTTGGGCATCGACTGCGCCTTGGCCGCGTTGACGGCGGCGCGCAGGCGCGGGTTCATGTCCGGGTCGGGCATGCCCATCTTCGCCGCGACGGTGATTTCGCGAGAGAGCTTGCTGAACTGCGCCGAGCGCTTCTTGTCCTGCGCACCCTTGCGATGCATGATGTTCTTGAATTTGGAATGGCCTGCCATCGGTCCGCTCGTTACCTGCCCATGGGCGCCCACGGGTCTTTGCGATGAATGAAGTGGCGCGGGCCTTACAACAGGCGCGGCCCATAGGGCAACCGGAGTCGGCTTCTCCGGCGCCTGCGACCAAATCGCGCAAACCAAATCTCAAGGACCGCCCGGCTAGAACTCGCCCATGGCCACGCAGACCCTCACCGCTCCCCCCGCGATCCTGCGCGAACTGGGCATTTTCCTGAAACGCCCGCGGCTATTGGCGCCGCAGGGCCTGCGATCGCGGGAGGCCTGGGCCTCGCTCTGCGTGCTGTCCGTGCTGCACGTCGGCGGACTGCTGGTGGTGATCCTGCCGCTGCTGGGGCTTTACCAGAAGGCGATGGGCCTGCCGCTGCCCGACGCCTTCGGCAAGCTGCCCGCAGGCTGGCTGCTGCCGATCACGATCATCATCGCGCCGGTTCTGGAGGAACTGATCTTCCGGGGCTGGCAGACCGGACGCCCGCGCGCCTTGTGGCTGCTGGGCTGCCTCGTCGTCTTCGCGGTGCTGGTTGCAAGCGCCAAGGCGCTGGCGCCGCTGGTGCTGGCCGGCGCCCTGCTGGTGCTCGCGGTGGCCGCTCTCGGCGGCTGGTTGTGGCTGAGAAAGCGCGAGGAGGCACCGGCTGCCTATCGCACCGCCTATCCGGCGCTATTCTGGCTGGTGGCGCTGGGCTTTGCCGGGGTGCACCTGATGAACTACCCGGCCATTTCGGCGCTCTCGCTGCCGATGGTGCTGCCACAATTGTGGGCCGGACTGCTGCTGGGCTTCACCCGCCAGCGAATCGGCCTGCCTGGCGCGATGCTCCAGCATGCGCTCGCCAATGCCTCGGCAATGGCGCTGGTGCAGATGGCGGGGTGAGGCCCCCTCCCCGAGCAAGGCCCGGGGAGGAAACGGCCTCAGTCGATGCCGAGCGCCGACTTGTAGGTGTCGAGCAGCATGTCCATCTCGCGGCGATCGTCGGGCTTCATCTTCCGCAGACGCACGATGGCACGCATGATCTTGACGTCGTAGCCGACCGCCTTGGCTTCGTTGTAGACGTCGCGGATGTCGTCCGAGATGCCCTTCTTTTCTTCCTCGAGACGCTCGACGCGCTCGATCAGCAGGCGCAGGCGATCGTCGGTGGTTTCGGCCATGGGGTACGTGCTCCGGTAAATGCGTGAGAATCGGTTGGTCGGGGCTGATAGCGAGACACGGGGATTCGGGCAAAGCGCCGCCCTGTGGAAATCATGTGGAGGACGGCCCGGGGTTGCCCCGGCTTTCCTCCCGCCCTATCTGCTTCGTGCGCCGACCACGTTCGCGCCTCCTTCGCATTTCCTTGCATGCAGGGGGAATTCAAGACCGGGACGGCCCGGCAATCGCGCTATAGATAGAGATTGCCGAATGCCCTGGGTTCTCCTGTTCGTCGCCGGCCTGCTGGAAGTGGTCTGGGCCTTTTCCATGAAGCAGTCGCAGGGCTTCACCCGCCTGTGGCCAAGCCTGGTGACGATCGCCGCGATGCTGGCCAGCTTCGGGCTTCTCGCCGCCGCCATGCGCGCGCTGCCGCTGGGCACCGCTTATGCGGTGTGGACCGGCATCGGCGCAGTGGGCGCGTTCCTGGCCGGCATCGTGTTCCTCGGCGAAGCGGCGAGCGTCCTGCGGTTGCTCGCCGCCGCGCTGATCCTCGGCGGGATCGTGCTGATGAAGGTGGCGACGCCCTGACAATGACGTCATCCCGGGCTCTACCTGGAACCGTGGGCTGTCTTTAGGCGGACCGTCGCTTCAGGGCGCCCCGGCGCGAGCCATCGCCTCAAGACTTGCCCGCGGTCCCGGCATGCGCCGGGATGACGAACATCAGTGCCCGGGCGCGTTCCTTTTCACGCTCTCTTCCATGCGGGCGATCTGCTCGGGGGTCGCCTCGCTCTGGTGCTGCGCTTTCCATTCCTCGAACGGCATTCCGTGGATCACTGCTCGCGCCTCGGCCCGGTCGCCCTCGAAGCCGGCGTCGCGAATCCAGTCCGCCAGGCAGTTGCGGCAGAACCCTGCAAGGCCCATCAGATCGATGTTCTGCGTGTCGGTCCGGTGTTGCAGATGCCGTACCAGCCGCCGGAAGGCCGCCGCAGCCACGGCGTCATTTATCGTATCAATGCGGTCATGCCCGTTCATAATGCGCCAATCGTCCTTGGTTTGTAATGCAGCCTTTGCCATATGGACGCCGGTTTCCGGAAGAGGCAGTTAACTTGGTCAGCACCATTCCTTCGGGCAGCATGCCCTATCGTCGTTCGCCGCACCATCGCGGCATCAAGCGCCAGCGCAAGGTGAAGATCCTCGCCACGCTCGGCCCCGCCAGCCGCGACAAGGAAACGATCGCCAAGCTGCTCAAGGCCGGTGCCGACGCCTTCCGCGTAAACATGAGCCACGGTGACCACGACACCCACCGCGAAACCATCGCCAACATCCGCGCGGTCGAGAAGGATCTGGAACGCCCCGTCGCCATCCTGTGCGACCTGCAAGGCCCCAAGCTGCGCGTCGGCCAGTTCGAGGGCGGCAAGGCCTTCCTGCGCCACGGCGCCCACTTCACGCTCGACCGTGACCCGGCCCCGGGCAACGACGAGCGCGTGTGCCTGCCGCATCCCGAACTCTTCGGCATCCTCCAGAAGGGCCAGCGCCTGCTGATCGACGACGGCAAGCTGCGCCTCGTCGTCATCCGTGCCGAACCGGACGCGATCCTGTGCAGCGCCGAAGTCGGCGGGCCGATCTCGGACCGCAAGGGCGTCAACATTCCCGACGCCCTGATCCCGATCCCGGCGCTGACCGAGAAAGACCGCCGCGACCTCGCCTTCGCGGTCGAGCAGAAGGCGGACTGGATCGGCCTCTCCTTCGTCCAGCGCCCGGAGGACGTCGCCGAAGCGCGCCGCCTGTCCGGTGGCCAGGGCGCGATCATGGCCAAGATCGAGAAGCCCGCAGCGGTGGAAAGCCTCGACGAGATCATCGAGTTGTCGGACGGCATCATGGTCGCCCGCGGCGATCTCGGCGTCGAGCTTCTCCCCGAGGAAGTGCCGCCGATCCAGAAGCACATCATCGAGAAGACCCGCGCGCAGGGCAAGCCGGTGGTGGTCGCCACGCAAATGCTCGAATCGATGATTACGAGCCCCTCGCCGACCCGTGCCGAAGTCTCGGACGTAGCGAACGCGGTCTACGACGGCGCCGACGCGGTGATGCTCTCGGCCGAGACGGCGGCGGGCCAGTGGCCGGTCGAGGCGGTGACGATCATGGACCGCATCGCCGCCAAGGTCGAAAGCGACACCACCTACCGCGCGCGCATCCACCTCACCCACACACCCCCCGACGCCACCAGCGCCGACGCGCTGTCCGAAGCCTGCGCGCAGATCGCCGATACCCTGACGATCGAGGGCATCGTGGTGTTCACCGGCTCGGGCATCTCCGCCCGCCGCGTGGCGCGCGAACGCCCGGCGGCGCCGATGCTGGTGCTCACCCCCTCGCAGAACACCGCCCGCCGCATCGCCCTGCTATGGGGCGCGCACGCGGTCGTCACCCGCGACATCGGCAGCTTCGAGGAGATGATCGCCAAGGGCAAGCGCATGGCCCTGCGCCACGGCTTCGGCGCGGCCGGATCGCGGCTGGTGACGCTGGCCGGCGTGCCGTTCGGCGTGCCGGGTTCGACCAACCTGCTGCATATCGTGACGCTGACCGGCAACGAGCTGGATACGGCGACGTAAGCGGAAAGCATAAGGGGAAGAATCTGGGGCCATTGCCCCAGACCCCATTACTGTCGTCGTGGTGCGCGCAGCATGGTTTTGCGCGCATTGCGCCGCAGGCTATATGTCTCCCGACGCACCATCAGCGCATGACGTAGCTCCGCGCAGGATCTAGACGATATACGGGGTGCAGGGGTGGTAAACCCCTGCGTTTCCCTCAGTTCTTCGGCCTTGCACCGAACAACGCACTACCCACCCGCACATGGGTAGCGCCGAGCAGCACGGCGGTTTCGAAATCGTCGCTCATGCCCATCGACAGCTGGTCGAGGCCATTGTCCGCCGCCACTTTCGCCAGCAGAGCGAAGAACGGCGCGGCTTCGATCCCGAACGGCGGCACGCACATCAGGCCGATCACCGGAATCCCCGCCTCGCGCGCGGAGGCAAGCAGCGCGGGCACTTCCGGGAGCGAGCAGCCGCCCTTCTGTTCCTCCTCGCCGATGTCGACCTGGATGAAGCAGGGCACCTTGCGCCCGGCCTTGTCCATCGCCTTGCCGAGCGCAGCGACGAGCGAAGGACGGTCGAGCGAGTGGATGCAGTCGAACAGCGCGACCGCGTCCTCGGCCTTGTTCGACTGGAGCTGGCCGACGAGGTGCAGCTTCACGTCGGGGTAAGCGTCGCGCAAGGCGGGCCACTTGGCCTCGGCCTCCTGCACGCGGTTCTCGCCGAACACGCGCTGCCCGGCGGCGAGCAGCGGTGCGATCGCCTCGGCCGGGTGAGTCTTGGAAATGGCGACGAGTTCGACGGCCTCGGGCCTGCGCCCGGCGATGGCGGCGGAACTGGCGATGCGCTCGCGGATGTCTTCTAGCTGATCCATGGCGCGGTGCTATAGCGTCCCCGTGCCGAACCGCCAGTCGTCCCTTGTAGCGTCGTCCCTTCCTCGCCTTTGGCTCATCAGCGATGCGCGCAACGACGCGGTGCTGGAACGCGCACTTGCGAAGCTGCCGAGGGGCTCGGGGCTGATCTTCCGCCACTATCACCTGCCGTCCGACGAGCGCCGCACGCGGTTTCACGCTTTTGCACGGACGGCGCGGCGGTTCGGGCATGTCGTCGTGCTGGCCGGCGATGCGCGGCAGGCGCGGCGCTGGGGCGCGGACGGCGCCTATGGTGCGGTGCTGGCGCGCGGCCCGCAGGTGCTGCGGCTGGTGACGGTGCATTCGCTGCGGGAACTGGCGCGGGCGCGGCGGGCGGACGCGGTGCTGCTCTCGCCGGTCTTCGCCACGGCCTCGCATCCGGGCGGGCGCTCGCTGGGCCCGGTGCGCTTCCGGCTGCTGGCGGCGCGGGCGCGAGTGCCGGTGATCGCCCTGGGCGGGATGACGGCGCATCGGGCCCGCGGGATCGGGCGCTGGGCGGCGATCGACGGGCTGTCCTCGTAAAGGCCCTCCACAGCCCTGTTCCCGATCCATTCTTGACGCCGAGTCCCACCCCGCCGCATAATCCGCGCCGAACTCCCGAGGACAATTCATCATGGCCACCCGCCCCATCGCGCCCGGCCGGCGCATCGCCAAGCCGGACTGGCGCGCCGTTCTCAAGCGCTCGCTGCGCCGCGCCGGAGAGCTTTCGGGGGCGCTGGTGCTGTTCGCGGCGATGGGCTTCCTCGCGCTCGCGCTGGTGAGCTACCACCAGACCGACCCTTCCACCTCCACCGCCGCCGGGGGCGAGGTGCAGAACTGGATGGGCAGCGCCGGGGCCTGGACGGCCGAGCGCGCACTGTTCCTGTTCGGGCCGGTCTCGGCGCTGCTGGTGCCGCTGCTCTACGTCTTCGGCCGCAAGCTGTGGCTGCTGGTCGAGGAGGACGACGGCGAGATCGAGCCGAGCGACCAGCGCTGGTGGGTGCCGGTCAGCGTGCTGGCGCTGTCGATGCTGCTGATCGCTACGGTGCTCTCGCTGTGGTTCACCAAGCCGGGCGGCTCGCTGCCTGCATCGATGGGCGGAATTTCCGGGCTGCTGGGCGCCAAGGCGATCACCGGCCTCGCGGGCCTGGCCCCCGAAGTGGCGCATGGCGGGATCAAGTTCGCGCTCGCTCTGGTGTGCCTGGGGCTGGGCCTGATGCTGGCGGGACGGGTCTTCGCGCTCGACTGGGCGCGGTTGCTGACGCTGCCGGGACGCATCGGCCGCCTGCCCGCGGGCTTGTCGGGCGAGCGCGCCGCTGCCGAGGATGCTCCGGCGAAAGGGCGCGAGAAGAAGGACGCTCGCCCCGAGATCGCCGATCGGGCCGACCCCGCGCCGCGCATCGCCGAAATGCCCTCGGCCGCATCGGACAAGCCGCGCAAGGCTCCGGAAATCTCGGACCCCAAGGCCGCGCCCACGCCCGCGCAGTTCGGCACCGAGAGCCGCCAGAAGGACATGTTCGACAAGTACGCGCTGCCCTCGCTGGACCTGCTCGCCGACCCGGCCCCCAATTCGCAGCCCAAGATCGACAAGCTCAGCCTGGAACGTAACGCGCGCCTGCTGGAGACGGTGCTCGACGACTTCAACGTCAAGGGCGAGATCACGGCCGTCCGCACCGGTCCGGTCGTCACCATGTACGAACTGGAGCCGGCGCCGGGCATCAAGGCCAGCCGCGTGATCGGCCTGGCGGACGACATCGCCCGCAACATGTCGGCGATCTCGGCGCGCGTCTCCTCGATCCCCGGCCGCACGGTGATGGGCATCGAACTGCCCAACGCCGACCGCCAGATGGTATCCTTCAAGGAGATGGTCGCCTCGGAAGCCTTCGCCCATCACAAGGGCATGCTGCCGATCATCCTGGGCAAGGACATCGCCGGCGAGCCGGTGGTGGCGGACCTTGCGACGATGCCGCACCTGCTGGTCGCGGGCACCACCGGATCGGGCAAGTCGGTCGGCCTCAACACCATCCTGCTGTCGCTGCTGTACCGCCTGACCCCGGCTCAGTGCCGCCTGATCCTCGTCGATCCCAAGGTGCTGGAGCTGAAAAGCTACGACGATATCCCGCACCTGCTCTCGCCCGTTGTCACCGAGCCGCCCAAGGCGGTGCGCGCGCTGAAGTGGGCGGTCGAGGAAATGGAGCGCCGCTATCGCCAGATGAGCGAGATTTCGGTCCGCAACCTCGCCAGCTTCAACGAGAAGGTCCGCACCGCCGCCGCCAAGGGCAAGCCGCTGGGCCGCCGCATCCAGATCGGCTTCGATCCCGAGACCGGCGAGGAACTGTATGAAGACCGCCAGCTCGACTACGAGACGCTGCCGCAGATCGTCCTCATCGTCGACGAGCTGGCCGACCTCATGGTCACGGTCGGCAAGGAGATCGAAGTGCTGATCCAGCGCCTCTCGCAAAAGAGCCGCGCGGCGGGCATCCACCTCATCATGGCGACGCAGCGTCCTTCGGTGGACGTCATCACCGGCGTCATCAAGGCCAACCTGCCGACCCGCGTGTCCTTCGCCGTCACCAGCCGCATCGACAGCCGCACGATCTTGGGCGAACAGGGCGCCGAGCAGCTGCTGGGCAAGGGCGACATGCTCTACAAGCCCAGCTCCGACCCGGTGAAGCGCGTCCACGGCCCGTTCGTGTCGGACGAGGAAGTCGAACACGTCGCGATCCACTGGCGCGCACAGGGCAAGCCCGACTACGTCGATGCCGTCACCAACGAGCCCGAGGAAGGCAGCTTCGGCTTCGACGACCTCGACGCCACCGCCTCGGACCAGCCCGACGAGCGCAAGTACCGCCAGGTCTGCCACCTCGTGTTCGAGAACCAGAAGGTCTCGGTATCCTGGCTGCAGCGCCAGATGGGCGTGGGCTACAACACCGCCGCCAAGTGGGTGGAGCGCATGGAACAGGACGGCTACGTCGGCCCCGCCAACCACGTCGGCCGCCGCGACATCTACCGCGACGAGAACGGAAACCCGCTGTGAGGCTCGCACTCGCGCTGGCCCTGGCGACCGTGCCGTTCGCCGCGGCAACGGCGGCGACTTCCACGCTCACCGCCGCTTCGGGCAGCTGGGTGCGGCTGTTCACCCGCGACGTCGAGACCGCGCTGGGCCGCAGCGTCCGCGTCGATGCGGCGAGCGTGACGGCAGGCGGCCTCGGCCGCAGCTTCCGCGAACTCGACGTGCTGGTGAAGGCGCGCGGCCGGTATCCGGCGGGAACCCGGCAGTTCTCGCTGCGCAGCGTCGATTGCAACACCGGGCGGGTACGCATGGAGCAGTGGCAGCTGGTAAGCGCGAGCGGCGCGGTGCTGGACGGCTCTGCAGTCCCCGGCTCCATCGAGCGCGTGCAGTGGGACAAGCAGGACGGCCTGGTCCTGCGCTACGTCTGCCAGGGCATCGTGCCGCGCTGAACCGGAACCGGGCGGACCGGGTCAGCGCCGGTCGCGCGGGGCCTGGGTGATGATGTGCTCGCGCGCGGCACGCAAGTCGCCGCTTTCGTACTGCAGCGTCAGGCGCTCCTTGTCGCTCTTGCGATAGGCCTGCTCGGCGCGGTCGATGTCGGACAGCGCCACGTCCAGCCCCTTGAGCGCCTTGCGGGCCAGCACCACCGCCGATTCCATCACCTCGCGCGCCATTGAGGTCACCGGCGAATCCTGCAGGCGCAGCAGTGCGCGGCGGTCGAACACGCGGGCATGGATCTGCGCATCGGGGAACGCCTGGTGCACCGCCTGCAGGAAGCCATCGGTTAGCTGGTCGCCGTCGATGCAGAAGACGATGAGTTCGGCCTCCGCCGCGCCGGCCTGGCGGAGCAGGTCGATGCGGGTGCCGTCGCCGAACCAGACTTGCGCGCCGAAGCCCTTGGCGATGTCGATCATCTCGATGTCGGTGTCGATCAGGGTCACCGGAATGTCGGCGGCGATGAGGATCTGCGCCACCGTCTGCCCGAAGCGGCCATAGCCCACGACGATGGCGTTGGCGCCGTCCTCGTGCGGCCCTTCGCGCACTTCCTTCTTGCCCTCGGGCCGCTCGCGGATGCCGCGCGTCGCCATCATCAGGAACGGGGTGGTCACCATCGAAAGGGTGACGATGGCGCTGAACAGGCTGGTCGCCTCCGGCCCCACCAGCATCGCGTTGCTGGCCTGCGCGAACAGCACGAAGGCGAACTCGCCGCCCTGGCTCAGCAGCAGGCCGAGCGCCAGCGCGCTGCGCCACTCCATGCGGAAGGCGAGGCCGAGCAGGAAGATGATCCCGCCCTTCACCGCGATCAGCGCAAGCGCCATGGCGATCACGAACAGCGGCCGCTCGGCGATGGCGGAGAGGTCCAGCAGCATGCCCACCGACATGAAGAACAGCCCCAGCAGGATCGCGCGGAACGGCTCGACGTCGGCCTCGAGTTCGTGGCGGTAGGGCGAATCGGCCAGCATGACGCCGGCGATGAAGGCGCCCAGCGCGGTGGAGAGCCCCAGCACCTGCATCAGCGCGCCCGAGGCCATGACCGTGAACAGCGCGGCGAAGACGAACATCTCGCGCTCGCCGAGGTTGCCGATCAGGCGGAACAACGGCCGGATCGCGAAGCGGCCCGCCAGGATCAGGCCGACGATGGCGGCGATCGTCTCCAGCCCCAGCACCCATCCCGGCGGCCCGGGAGGCAGCGCCGGGTTGCGGTTCATCGCCGCGATGATGGTGATGAGCGGGATGATCGACAGATCCTGGAACAGCAGGACCGCGAACGAACGCTCGCCGAAGGGCGTGTGCAGGCGCCCCGCGCTCTGCAGCATCGGCAGCACCTGCGCGGTCGATGACAGGCCCAACGGCAGCCCCAGCGCCAGCGACGCCTCCAGGCTGAAGCCGGTGAAGGCATAGATCACCCCGGTCACCGCCAACCCGCACAGCACCACCTGCAGCAGGCCCAGCCCGAAGATCTCGTGCCGCATCTTCCACAAGCGCGCGGGCGCCAGTTCGAGGCCGACGATGAACAGCAGCAGGGTGATGCCCAGCTCGGCGATCCCCATCTTGCTTTCGGGATCGCCGACGAGGTTCAGGACGTAAGGGCCGAGCACCGCCCCCGTCGTCAGGAAGCCCAGCGTCGCACCGATCCCCAGCCGCCGGAACAGCAGCACGAAGCCGAGCGCGGTCCCCAGCAGGAAAAATCCGTCGCGCAGCAGGAATGCCTGGGCATGTTCTTCCATCGGGGCCTTTCAGGGGATCGCATTCGGGGAGAGCCGGCCCCTCTTAGACGCGAGGGGGCCGGGGGCCAACCATACATTGGTCGGTGGCCGGGGTCTCAGGCCCCGACGAACGGCGCCGCCACGTCCGGCGGCACGCGCATCAGCCGGCCGGAGGCGATGTCGATCATCGCCCAGGTCGTGCGGGCCGAGACGATCACCTTGCCGGCGGCGTTGCGGAAATCCACCCGCCGGTCGAAGCGGGCGCCGCTGGGGCCTTCGGGAATGAAGGTCTCTCCCGTCACGCTCTCGCCCTCGCGGATGTTGCCGCGATAGTCGATCTCGTGCCGGGTGACGAGCCAGGCATATTTCGCCTGATGCTCCGCCGGGGCGAGCGCCGCCCAGTGCGCGCCCGCCATCGCCTCCATCCACTGCACCCACACCGCGTTGTTGACGTGGCCCATCACGTCGATGTGCTCCGGCAGCGCGGTGAAGGTGAGGGTGAAGGTCATGACGGATGAACTCGCTGGATCGGCGTGGGGCTTCGATGCTTCGACAAGCTCAGCACTCAGCCTGAGCGGGTTTGGGGAATACTACACCACGCCCGCTCATCCTGAGCCTGTCGAAGGATCAGAGCCCCAGTTGCCACAGGATGAAGGCGAACTCCTCCGCCGTTTCCTTCAGGCTCTCGAAGCGGCCGGACTTGCCGCCGTGGCCCGCGCCCATGTTGGTCTTGAGGATCAGCTCGTTGCCGTCGGTCTTCAGCTCGCGCAGCTTCGCGACCCACTTGGCGGGCTCCCAATAAGTCACGCGCGGGTCGTTGAGGCCCGCCGTCACCATCAGCGGCGGGTAATCCTGCGCCCTGACCTGGTCGTAGGGGCTGTAGCTCAGGATCAGGTCGAAGGCGGCCTTGTCCTCGATCGGATTGCCCCATTCGGGCCACTCGCCGGGCGTCAGCGGCAGGGTGTCGTCGAGCATGGTGCTCAGCACGTCCACGAAGGGCACGTGCGCCACCACCGCGCCGAACAGTTCGGGGTCGGAGTTGATGACCGCGCCCATCAGTTCGCCGCCGGCCGAGCCGCCGGAGATGCTGATCCTGCCCGCCTCGGTGAAACCGCGCTCGATCAGGCCCTTCGCGACATCGACGAAGTCGTTGAAGGTATTCTCGCGCCGCTCCAGCTTGCCCGCCTTGTACCACGCGCGGCCGAGGTCGTCGCCGCCGCGGATATGCGCGATGGCATAGGCGAACCCGCGATCGACCAGGCTGAGGCGCGAGGTCGAGAAGCCGGGATCGATGGCGATTCCGTAAGCGCCGTAGCCATAGAGGTGCAGCGGCCCGGCTCCCGTCCGGTCCTTGCGATAGACGATCGAGACCGGGATCGCCGTGCCGTCACGCGCCGGTATCTCCAGCCGCTCGGTGGCGTAGAGCGAGGCGTCGTAGCCCGAGGGGATTTCCTGGACCTTGAGCGTCTCCAGCGTGCGGCCGGCGACGTCGTAGTCCATCACCGAGGACGGTGCGACCATCGACTCGTAAGTCAGCCGCAGCTTCTCCATGTGCCATTCGGGATTGTTGGACAGCCCCGCCGAATAGCTCGCCTCCGGAAAGGCGATCGGCTCGATCCGCGCGGTATCGTCGTAATAGCGCAGCTCGATCTGATCCAGACCGGCACGGCGCCCTTCGATCACGTAGAAATCGCGGAACAGGTCGAAACCGGTGAGGTAGAATTCGTCGGTGCCCTCGATCAGCGTCGTCCACTCGCCGGGGTTCGCCAGCGGCGCGGTGGCGAGGCGGAAGTTCTCATGGGTGTCGTTGGCGTGGATGTAGAGCACGTCGTCGCGCTCATCGACGTCGTATTCCACCCCCTTGGCGCGGGCCTTCACGAGGATCTGCGGCCCCAGCGGATCGTCGGCGAGGACCATGCGGCACTCGCTGGTCTCGTGATCGCTGGTGCCGATCAGCAGCCACTTCTCGTTCGAGGAGAGCGAGGAGCCGACGCGGAAGCCCTCGTCGTCCTCGTGGAAGAGTTCGACATCGCTCTCCACCGGCTGGCCCAGCCAGTGCAGGCGGGCATTGTCGGTGCGCCACTGCTCGTTGGCCAGCGAGTAGACGAGGCCCTTGTCCTTGGCCACCCAGACCAGCGAGGAGAGCGTGCCGGGGATCTCGTCGGGCAGCAGCTGCCCGGTGGTCAGATCCTTGATCCGCGCGGTGAAGCGCTCCGAGCCGTTGTCGTCATAGGCATAGGCGAGCAGGCGGCCATCGGTGGTGGTCGAGATCGCGCCGAGGCGGAAGTAGTCCTTGCCCTCGGCCAGCGCGACCTCATCCAGCATGAGTTCGGGTTCGCCGCCCGCGACGGGCCTGCGCCACCACTTCTTGTATTCCGCGCCTTCCTCGAACTCGATCCAGTAGAGCCAGTCGCCGTCCTTCTGCGGGACCGACGAGTCGGCTTCCTTGATGCGGCCGCGCATTTCCTTGAACAGATCGTCGATGCGGCCCTTGTGCTGGTCCATCTTCGATTCGAACCAGCGGTTCTCCGCCTCCAGATGGGCGAGAACCTCCTTGTCCTTCACCTCGGGATAGCCGGGATCGCGCAGCCAGGCGTAGTCGTCGCTGACGGTGGTGCCGTGATGCGTGAAGGAATGCGGCTTCTTCGCCGCCTGCGGAGGACCGAGGGTCTGGGTGGTTTCTGCCATGGGCACCCATCTAGAGTTTGTGCAGGCCGAGTTGAAGCGCCTTGACGAAAAACTGTAGACGCTAGGCTGGCGTTCCTGCCGCATGGCCCCGGGTGTGCGGCGCGATGGACCCTGAAACGAGTTCAGGGTGACGAAGAAGGGGCGGGCGGGACCGCTTGATCCACACACCCCGTCACCCTGAACTTGTTTCAGGGTCCATTCGTCGGTTTGCCCTGCGCCAGCGAGGGCAAGCCCAGCCCCACCGCCAGATCCCGCCACTCAGGGTTCGCCGCGTTGACGAGGTTGATCTTCCACTGCCGATGCCAGCGTTTCAGCTGCTTTTCCCGGGCGATGGCCCGCAGCATGTCCCCGAACATCTCGAAATGAACCAGCCGGTGAACCTCGTAACGGGACGTGAACCCGGGCAGGACATCGTTGCGATGCTGCCACAATCGGCCGATCAGGTTCGACGTGACGCCGATGTACAACGTGCCGTAGTGGCCGCTGGCAAGGATGTAGACGCAAGGCTGGCGTTCCTGCCGCATGGCTGCGGGTGTGCGGCGCGATGGATGCTGAAACAAGTTCAGCATGACGGGATTGCCAAAGGTTAACCCCTCACCCCCTATCCCTCGCCCAGCCCGTCACCCTGAACTCGTTTAGCTGCGCTGGCCTCCGGCTCAGGGTCCATCCCTCGGCCGCCCCGGAGCCTGCGGCGGCAGACCCATCGCGCCGGCCATCCGCCCTCACCTTCACGCGCCCCGCTTCCCCTTGCGCCCCGCCCGTCCTATGTTCCGTGCAATACCCCCGAGATACCGAAGGCCATGACATGCTGATGAACACCCACGAAGCCCGCCTCGATGCCCTGCGCAAGGAACTCAAGGCGCGCGGGCTCGACGGTTTCGTGATCCCCATCTCCGACGAGCACATGAGCGAATACGTCGGCGGCTATGCCCAGCGCCTTGCCTGGCTGACCGGGTTCGGCGGCTCGGCCGGCACCGCGATCGTGCTGACCGACGCCGCGCTCAGCCCCGCCGCCGCGATGCTGGTCGACGGGCGCTACACCCTGCAGGTGCGCGACCAGGTCGACGGCCGCCTCTACGCCTACGAGAACGTGCCCGCCACCAGCGTCGCCGCATGGCTCGGCGCGCATGCCCCCGCAGGGGCGAGGATCGGCTACGACGCCTGGCTCCACGGCTCGAAGTGGGCGCAGGGCGTCGAGCAGGCGCTGGCGGCCAGGGGCGGCGCCCTCGTCGCGGTCGAGGGCAATCCGGTGGACACCGTGTGGCAGGATCGCCCCGCCCCGTCGGACGCCCCCGCCCTCGTCCACCCCGACCGGTTCACCGGCGAGGCCAGCGAGGCCAAGCGCGCCGCCGTCTCCGAATGGCTGGGCGCCAAGGGGCTCGACGCCACCGTCGTCACGGCGCTCGATTCGATCGCCTGGCTGCTCAACATCCGCGGCACCGACGTCGAGCGCACGCCCGTCGCGCTGTCCTACGTGATCGCCCGCGCGGACGGCACCGCCGACGTGTTCATCGCACCCGAGAAGGTGACCGATGAACTGAAGCGCCACCTCGGCAACGCGGTGACCATCCGCGATCGCGCCGCCTTCGTCGCGGGCCTGCGCGAACTGGCGGGCAAGCGCGTCGCCGTCGATCCCGAGCGCGCCGTCAGCGCCATCTTCGAGGAACTGCGCAAGGCCGGCGCCACGCTGGTCGAGGAGCGCGATCCCACCGTGCTGCCCAAGGCGGTCAAGAACCCGGTCGAGCAGGCCGGCCACCGCGCCGCGCAGGCGCGCGACGGCGCTGCCGTCACCCGCTTCCTGCACTGGCTTTCGGTCGAGGCGCCGAAGGGCGAGGTCACCGAGATGTCCGCGGCCGACAAGCTGCAGCTCTGCCGCCAGGAGGCCGGCGACCTGCGCGACCTGTCGTTCGACACGATCTCCGGCGCGGGGCCGAACGGGGCGGTGGTGCATTACCGCGTCTCGGACGAGACCAACCGCACGCTGGAGCCGAACTCGGTCTATCTGGTGGACTCGGGCGGCCAGTATCCGGACGGCACCACCGACATCACCCGCACCGTCTGGGTCGGGCCTGATGCCCCCTTCGCCGAAGTGAAGGACCGCTTCACCCGCGTCCTCAAGGGCCACATCGCGCTCGCCCTCGCGGTGTTTCCCAGGGGCACGGCGGGCAGCCAGCTCGACGTGCTGGCGCGCCATGCGCTGTGGCAGGCGGGGCTCGACTATGCCCACGGCACCGGCCACGGCGTCGGCAGCTTCCTGTCGGTGCATGAAGGCCCGCAGCGCATCGCCAAGTCGGGCGGCGGGCAGGCCGGCACCGAGCAGGCGCTGCTGCCGGGCATGTTCCTCTCGAACGAGCCGGGCTACTACAAGACCGGCGAATACGGCATCCGCATCGAGAACCTAATCCTCGTCGAGCCGCGCGCGATCGCGGGCGCGGAAGGCGAATTCTACGGCTTCGAGACGCTCACCCACGTCCCGATCGAGCGCCGCCTGGTCGATGTCGCGCTGCTGAGCGAGGGTGAGATCGCCTGGTGGAACGCCTATCACGCGCGGGTGCTGGAGATCGTCGGCCCGCAGCTTTCGGGGCCCGGTTCGGCTGCCGCGCTGGCCTGGCTCGAAGCGCAGTGCGCGCCGCTCTGACATGACCACGCAGGCCCGCGACCTGCGGACTTTCCCGGTCCACCTGGGCCTCGGCGCGCGCGTCGAGGCCCAGCCCGCGTTCACCGGCATGGACTGGTACGCGGCCTATGCGCAGCGCACCGTGGCGGACGGAGGCGAGGGGCGGCTCGTCAGCCTGTACGACTTCACCTCCGGCTGGGACATGTGGGAAATGCACCCGCAGGGCGACGAACTGGTCGTCTGCCTGTCCGGCGAAGTGACGCTGATCCAGGAATACCCCGATGGCCGCCTCCATTCCGAGACGCTGCGCGCGGGGCAGTACATCGTGAACCCGGCCGGCGTCTGGCACACCGCCGACGTCGCGCAGGCGGCGAGCATGCTGTTCGTCACCGCCGGGCTGGGCACCGAGGCCCGCCCGCGCTGACCGCCGGTTTTCGGCCCGATGAACGGCCGGCGCCGCTTGTGACAATTGACGACAATAAACGCCCCTCCCGGCATAACTGCGCGACAAGGTGCCCCTAGAACGGATCACAGAGAGCCGCAGGACAGTCTTCCCCCTCCCTTCCCTATGTCCTGCGGTTCTCATCCAATTCACGACGGGACACGACGGATGACCACTATCAAGACCCTGCTGCTGGGCCTGTCGGCCACGGCGCTCACGATCGGCGGCGTCGCCTGCGCCCAGGCGCCCGCCGCTCCGAAGAAGGACGCCGCCTCGAAGGCCGAACGCACGCACGTCGAGACCCGCGCCGAGGCGCAGGCCCGCGCGACCGAGATGTTCGCCAGGCTCGACGTCAACAAGGACGGCAAGCTCGACAAGGCGGATCGCGAACTGGCCCGCCAGCAAATGCGCGAGAAGATCTTCGCGAAGCTCGACACCAATGGCGACGGCGCGATCTCCAAGGCCGAGTTCATGGCCGACAAGGGACCGGAAGGACGCGGCCCTGACGGCCGTGGTCGCGGTCCTGACGGTCGCGGTCCCGGCCCTGACGGAATGGACGGTCCGCCGCCCCCGCCCCCCGGCGATGCCGGTCCGGACGGAGCCCCGCCGCCTCCCGGCGACGGCATGGATCGCGGCCACGGCGGTCCGCGCGGTCACGGCATGATGGGCCGCGGGCCCGGCAAGTTCGGGGGCAGGTTCGATGGCGACCGGGACGGCTCGGTCACCCAGGCCGAATTCGTCGCCGCCGCGCTCAAGCGCTTCGACGCCCAGGACACCAACCACGACGGCAAGGTGACGCCCGAGGAACGCAAGGCCGCCCATGAGGCCCGCAAGGCCGAATGGCAGGCCAAGAGGGCTGACAAGAAGCCCGCGAACTGACAGGAAGGCGCGGCGACGCCATGGATTATCCGATGAACGACACCGCGCTTTCCCAGATCACGCCTCCCACCCTGCTGATCGTCGACGACGAGGCATCCCTTCGCGAACCCCTGAGCGACTACCTGTCGCGGCAGGGGTTCGCCACCATCCAGGCGGCGAGCGCCGCCGAGGCCCGCTCGCGCCTGCGCGACCAGAAGTTCGACCTCGTCCTGCTGGACATCATGATGCCCGGCGAGGACGGCCTGTCGCTGTGCCGCCACCTGGTCGAGGCGCAGGACGTGCCGGTGATCTTCCTCACCGCGCGCGGCGAGGCGACCGACCGCATCGTCGGGCTGGAGATCGGCGCCGACGACTATGTGGTCAAACCCTTCGAACCGCGCGAACTGGTCGCCCGCATCCGCAGCGTCCTGCGCCGCGCCTCGCGCGTCGCGCCCACCGCGGTCGAGAACGAGGCCTTCGAGTTCGAGGGCTGGCGCCTCGATCCGCTCAAGCGCCGGCTGATCGATCCGGACGGCGCGGTGGTGGCGATCTCCTCGGTGGAGTTCCGCCTGCTCACCGCCTTCCTCGAACATCCGCGCCAGGTGCTCAACCGCGACCGGCTGCTCGACATGGTGCAGGGCCGCGAGGCGCACCTGTTCGACCGCGCGGTGGACAACCAGGTCAGCCGCCTGCGCCGCAAGATCGAGCACGACAGCCGCAACGCCCAACTCATCCAGACGGTCTGGGGCGGCGGCTACATGCTCGCCGCCGACGTCCGCCGCATCACCATCGAGGACTGATGCCTCAACTGCACATACCCCGTCCCCGCAACCTGATGGGCCAGATGCTGCTCGCCGTCGCGGCGGCGCTGCTGCTGGTGCAGGGGCTGGGCGCGATCCTGGTCTACCGCGCCCAGCGCGAAGGCTACGAGGCGGGCATGACCAATGCCGTCGCCTTCAAGCTCATCGGCGAGACGCGGGGGCGCGGGGCGCTGGGGCGGATGATGCGGGGCAACGATCACGACCGCGACCGCGCGCCCTTCGGCGGCCCGCCGGTGCGCGGCTTCCCGCTGGAATTCAGCAACGCCTCGCCGCTCCACCCCGGCGAGACCCGCGACCACGATGCCGAGCAGCGACTGACGCAGACCCTGGCCGACCAGGGCTTTCCCGCTTCCGAGATCGTCGTCGTCCACCGCACCGTGGGGCGGGATTCCTTCTCGAACGCCCACACGCAGCGGCGTGCCCGCCAGGGCAGGCTCGACGGTCCGGAAATGGACCAGATGATGGACGATCACCTGCTCGTCGCCGGGATCAAGCAGCCGGGCAAGGCCGACTGGATGATCGCCCGCGTCCGCAGCCCGCGCGCCTTCAACGCCATGATCCGGCCGCTGATGGTGCAGACGGTCATCATCTACCTCGTGCTGGTCGGCGCCGTAGCGCTGATCCTGCGGCGCATCACCCAGCCGCTGGCGGCGCTGACCCGGCGGGTCGAGCAGTTCGCCTTCATCCCCGGCTCGGCGGGGCAGTTGCAGCCCAGCGGCCCCGAGGACATGCAGCGCCTGATCGTCGCCCATAATGCGATGGAGGCGCGCATCGTCGCCATGCTGGACGAGAAGGACGTGATGCTGGGCGCCATCGGCCACGACCTCAAGACACCGCTGGCGGCGCTGCGCGTGCGCATCGAATCGGTCGAGGACGATACCGAGCGCGGCCGCATGGCGGCGACGATCGAGGACATCGTCCACACCCTCGACGACATCCTCTCGCTCGCCCGCGTCGGCCGCCCGAGCGACCCGCGCGAGCGCACCGAACTCTCCGCCCTCGTCGCCTCGGTGATCGAGGAGTACGAGGACATGGGCGAGCCGGTGGAACTGGGCGATACCGAGCGCATCGCCCTGGAACTGCGCCCGACCTGGCTGCGCCGCGCGCTGCGCAACCTCGTCGACAACGCGCTGCGCTACGGCCAGGTCGCCCGGGTGACGCTGCACCGCGAGGACGGCCGCGCGGTGATCCGCATCGAGGATGACGGCCCCGGCATCCCGGACGGCGAGATCGAGGCGATGATGGACCCCTTCACCCGCGGCGACCCTTCGCGCAACAAGGCGACCGGCGGCGCCGGGCTCGGCCTCGCGCTCGCCCGGGCGATCGCCGACCAGCACGGCGGCGCGCTGGTGCTGACGAACCGCCTCACGCCCGCCGGTGCGGTCGAAGGGCTGACGGTGAGACTGGAACTGCCGCTGGCCTGAAGCCCACCGCGAGCAGGCCCGGAGAGGAACGTCAGCGCAGCGCCGCGAATTCGGCGTCGATCTGCGCCCCCATCATGTCGTCCAGCAAGCCGCAGTCGCGCACCCGCTCGACCGCGCGGGCGAGTTCGAGCGCGCCGGGGGTATCGGCGAAGGCCGCCGTGAAGTCCCGGCCGATGCGATCCGCCCGGGCGACCGAGCAGAACCGCCCCAGCATCTGCGGCAGCCGCGTCGAGAACGCCGCCCCGTCCGCCCCGCCGAGCAGCGCGGCTATATGCGCCAGGGCCCAGGCGTAGCCGGCTTCGCGACTGGTGCTGCGCGCCATGATGCCATCCAGCAGATCGCGCCGCTCGGTCTCGCGCAGGCGCGGGTCGTCGAGGGCGAGCAACCAGGCCGCCATGCCCGCCGATCCGGTGCGCGCCGCCGCCGCCAGCGCGGCAGGACGGAACACCGGGTCTTCGGAGGCCAGCCCCTTCTCCAGCAGTGCCCGTGCCGCCGCCGCATCGCGCGTGAACAGGTAGATGTCGAAGGCATGGTCGAACCACACCGGATCGAGCGCCGACCGGTCCCCGGCGAGATAGGCCGTCGCCGCCTGGTCGAGTTGCTGGCGCAGCCGGCGGCCGCCGGTGACGCCGACCATCGCGTTGACCACCTGCACCCGCCGCTGCGCCCGCGCCGCTGCCTCTTGCGCATAGGCCCCGGCGGCGGGATCGAACCCGTATGCGCGCAGCAGCGGCGCGTAGAGCTTCTCGCGCAGCAGGCGGTAGCCGCGCCGCCCGCTGGCGCCGACGATGTTCTCGCGCACCAGCCGCGACAGCGCCCGGTCGGGGGCGTCGGCGGCCTGCGGATCGGGATGATGGATCAGCGCCCGCTCCAGCCGCGCCATCTCGCCGATCGTGCCGCGCCCCGCGCGGATCGAGGCCCAGAGCGAATCGACCAGCGCCAGCGCCTCGCCGGCAGGCAAGGTGCCGGCCCCGGCGATCAGTTCCTGCCAGTGGTGAGCCCCCAGTTCGAACCGGTAGTACCCGGTGCCGCCCGCATTGGGGAACACCGGCCCTTCGCCGGGGACCGTGAAGGCCTGCGTGCGCTGGTCCATGATGACGCAAGTGCGCTGCGTGCCCCGGCGCAGGCACAGCGGAATGGTCCAGCGGGTGCCGGGCGGCGCCACCCCGGCGGTGGTGTAGCGCAGCTGCGTCACCGTCACCCGGTCCCCCTCCCGCCGCATGGCGAGCAGCGGCACCCCCTGCTGCTCGACGAAGCTGCGCATCGCCGGGACCAGCTTCGGATTGTCCGCCACTTCGGCGAGCGCGGCGAAGAAGTCCTCGCTGCCGGCGCTGCCTCCGGCATGGGCGGCGATGTAGCGGCGCACGCCCCGGCGGAACACGTCCTCGCCCAGCCAGGCCGCCACCATGCCGACGACGTGGCCACCCTTGCCATAAGTGATCGCATCGAAGGCGGTGTCGATCCGGCGGCTGTCCGTGATCGGCTGGCGCACCGGCCGCCCGGCGAGCAGCGCATCGGTCTCCATCGCCTCGAACCCCGCGACCAGGGCGCCGCCGGCGATGCCGAGGTCCGGCCGCCAGGCGTCGCCGATGCGATAGCCGATCCAGTTGGCGAAGCTTTCGTTCAGCCACAGGTCGTCCCACCAGGCCGGGGTGACGAGGTTGCCGAACCACTGGTGCCCCAGTTCATGCGCGACGATCGCGCCGAAGGCCCGCTGCCGGCTTACCGGCGCCGCGCCGTCCATCACCAGCAGGTCGTCGCGGTAAAGCGCCGCGCCCGCATTCTCCATCGCGCCGGGCAGGATCGGGGTGGTCACCTGGTCCAGCTTGGGAAAGGGAAAGGGCGCGCCGAAATAATCCTCCAGCATCCCGGTGATCCGCTGCGTGCCCTCCAGCGCGAAGGCCAGCCGCCCGGCGTTCTGCCGCGTCGAGACGATGCGCAGCGGCAGCGGGCCCACGCGGTCCCCGCGCGGCGGCGCTTCCCCCGCCAGCGCCGCGAACGGCCCGACCATCACCGCGACGAGGTAAGTGGGCAGCGGCGCGGTGGGCGTGAAACGATGGACGGCAAGCCCGTCCTCGATCGCCGGCGCGCCCGCTTCCGGGGCATTGCCGATCGCGGTGAGGCCGGGCGGGGTGCGCAAGGTCAGCGCGAAGGGGGTCTTGAAGCCGGGCTCGTCGAAACCGGGGAAGGCCGCGCGCGCATCGATGGCCTCGAAATGCGACCAGACATGCCAGGCGCCATCGACCTGCAGGCGGAACAGTCCCGCCGGTCCATCGGCGAAAGCCGCGTCGTAATCGAACGCCAGCGTCACCGGTCCGGCCGGCAGGGCCTGGGCGAAGTCCACCCGCGCCGCGCCGACGGGATCGAGCTGGTGCCAGCGCCCGGTGATGGACCGGCCCCCGCCGCTCGCCGCGACGCGCGACACGGCAAGGCCGCGCCCGTGCAGCACGATGGAGGACGCCTCGGCGGCGAGCACCACGTCGATCTCGACATGCCCGGAGAAGCGCGGGCGCGCCGGATCGACGGTCAGGTCCAGCCGGTAGGCCAGCGGCCGGGCCGCGTCTCCCAGCCGCCCCGGCAGGACCGGCTGGGCATGGGCAATGCCGGCGAAGGTGGCCAGCAGCAGCGCCAGCAGCAGGACGAGAGGGGCTCTACGTGACCTCATCCCACTCTAGCGCATCAACCCTCCGATGAGGTTGCGCGCGAACCTGCCAAGTCCGGGAAAGCCGATCGCCTTGCCCAGCGCGTCGCCCACCGTCCCGGCAGCGGCGCTGGCGGCCGAGGCCTTGGGGCTGGCGCGGCTCTTCTTGCCCTGCATCGTCTGCGCCAGGATCGACCCGGCGCTGGCGGCGGCGGCTCCGGCGGCAGCCTTGGCGACCTTGCCGCCGATGCCGTCCCACAAGCCGGGGCTCCTGCGCTCCTGCTTGGCGACCTCGTCGCGGCCTTTCTCCTCCACCTCCTGCGCAGTGGCGGCGGCGTCGGCGGCCTTGGCGGCGAGCACTTCCTCCGCGCTCTCGCGGTCGACGCGGGTGTCGTACTTGCCCTCGAACGGGCTGATCGACTGGACGATCGCGCGCTCCTTGTCGGTGATCGGCCCCAGCCGCGAGCGCGGCGGCGCCACCAGCGTGCGCTGCACCACCGAAGGCGCGCCGTCGTCGCCCAGCGTGGAGACCAGCGCCTCGCCCACCTTCAGCTCGGTGATCGCCGCCTCGACGTCGAGCTTGGGGTTGATGCGGAAGGTCTCGGCCGCCGCCTTGATCGCGCGCTTGTCACGCGGGGTGAAGGCGCGCAGCGCATGCTGGATGCGGTTGCCCAGCTGCCCGGCGATCTCCTCGGGAATGTCGATCGGGTTCTGCGTCACGAAGTAGACGCCCACGCCCTTGGAGCGGACGAGGCGGACGACCTGCTCGACCTTGTCCTGCAGCGCCTTGGGCGCATCGTCGAACAGCAGGTGCGCCTCGTCGAAGAAGAACACCAGCTTGGGCTTCTCGGGATCGCCGACCTCGGGCAGCACCTCGAACAGTTCGGACAGCAGCCAGAGCAGGAACGTGGCGTAGAGCTTCGGGCTGCGCATCAGCTTGTCGGCAGCGAGCACGTTGATATAGCCGCGTCCCTGATCGTCGCATTTGATGAAATCGGCGATCTCCAGCGCGGGCTCACCGAAGAACTGCGCCGCGCCCTGGCTTTCCAGCGCGAGGAGCTGGCGCTGGATGGTTCCGACGCTCGCTTTCGACACATTGCCGTACTTGAGTGCCAGTTGAGTGCCGTTGAGTGCCACGTAAGCGAGCATCGCCTGCAGGTCTTCGAGGTCCAGCAGCAGCAGTCCCTCGTCGTCGGCCAGCCGGAAGACGATGTTGAGCACGCCCTCCTGCGTCTCGTTGAGGTCCATCAGCCGGGCCAGCAGCAGTGGCCCCATCTCGGAGATGGTAGTGCGCACCGGATGGCCCTGCTCGCCGTAAATGTCCCAGAAAACCGCGGGGTTGTCGGCATAGGCATAGTCGGTGATGCCGATCTCCCTGGCCCGCGATTCGAGGATGGCGGCGTTCTTGAACTGCGGGCTCCCGGCCATGCACACGCCCGAAAGGTCGCCCTTCACGTCGGCCATGAACACCGGCACCCCGGCGGCGGAGAACTGCTCGGCAATGGTCTGTAGAGTCACCGTCTTGCCGGTGCCGGTAGCGCCCGCGATCAGGCCGTGCCGGTTGGCGCGGTCGAGCCGCAGCACTTGCCGCTCGCCGCCCTCTCCACTGCCGCCGCCTAGTCCGAGGAAAATCTCGCTCATCCCGTCGTCTCCAAGCCCTGTCGCGGCATCGGTGTAGCGTGGCCGGGGGCGCTGCGGAAGTGCCATCCCTCGCTCGTGCGCGGGGTGGGCAGAGCGGCAAACTCCCGCTAAAGGCCCGCGCAATCCCATGACCGAACCTTTCGTCCTCCTCGATGACGCCCGCAAGGAAGGCGCCGCCGATGCCCGGCTCTACCGCGCGCGCCGCGAAACCGTCGTGGCGATGCGCGGCGAGGACGTCCTGCCCGCGCTGGAACGGCTTCAGGCGCTGTCGCGGCAGGGCCTGCACATTGCGGGCTACATGACGTACGAAGCCGGACTGGCGCTGGAGCCGCGCCTCGCCGGACGCCTGCGCGCCGCTGAAGGGCCGCTGCTGTGGTTCGGCGCCTTCGAAGGCTACGAGGCGCTGGCACCCGCCCAGGTGCCGCTCTGGCTGGCCGCGCGCGCCGGGTCGGAGCGGCCGGCAATCGGCCCGCTCGAACCGCAAGTCGATCTCGGCGGCTACGAACAGGCCTTTGCCGCCATTCACGGCGCGATCGAGGCAGGCGACATCTACCAGGCCAACCTCACCCTGCCCCTGGCCGGGCCATGGAGCGGTGATCCGCTAGCGCTCTACGCCGCGCTGCGCCCGCGCGCGGCGGCCGGATACGGCGCGGTGATCCACGACGGCGCGCGCTGGCATCTCAGCTTTTCGCCGGAACTGTTCTTCACCCTTTCGGGCCGCGAGGTCGAAGTGCGGCCGATGAAAGGCACTCGCCCGCGCGGCCGCGGCGCCGCCGAGGACGCCGCATTCGCCGTCGATCTCGCCGCCAGCGCCAAGGACCGCGCCGAGAACCTGATGATCCTCGACCTCATGCGCAACGACCTGTCGCGCGTGGCCGGGGCGGGCAGTGTAAGGGTGGAAAATCCTTTCACCATAGAAAGTTATCCAACCGTCCACCAGATGGTCTCGACGGTGCGCGCCACCCTGCCCGAGGGGCGCGGCGCGCTCGACCTCTTGCGCGCGCTGTTTCCGTGCGGCTCGATCACCGGCGCGCCGAAGATCCGCGCGATGGAACTGATCGCCGAGGTCGAGCGGACACCGCGCGGGGTCTACTGCGGCTCCATCGGCTATATCGAACCCTCTGGCGATGCGGCTTTCAATGTGGCAATCCGCACTCTGCGTCTCGACCGTGACGGTCGCGCTGTCCTAGGGGTCGGGTCCGCCGTGGTCGCGGATTCGCAAGCGCTTCCCGAATGGCGGGAATGCCTGGTCAAAGGGGGTTTCGTGCGAGAGTCGCAAGTGCAGGTTGCCGGAGAAGTGGTGTCGCCTGCAAGCTTCGATCTGATCGAGACGATGCGTTTCACGCCCGAGGCGGGCATCGCGCTGCTCGAACTGCACCTCGAACGCATTGCCGCGAGCGCCGCCGCGCTGGGCTTCGGGTTCGACCGGCATGCGGTGCGCAACGCCATCCAGGCGCTGTGTTTCGAAGCCGAAGCTCCGTCGAAGCTGCGCCTCGTCGTCGGCCGCACCGGGGCGTTCTCGCTGGAACTGACCGATCTGCCCGACACTCTCGCCGAGCCCGCGACCGTCGCGGTGCTGCGCCTGCCGGTGGACAGCGGCGACTGGCGCCTCGCCCACAAGACCACCGATCGCGGCTTCTACGACAAGGGTCTCGAAGTGGCGCGCGCGAACGGTGCTGACGAGGCGATCCTGCTACGCGACGATGGCCTGGTGACCGAGGGCTGCTTCACCAACCTGTTCGTCGAGCGCGGCGGCACGCTGCTGACCCCGCCCGCGACGCTGGGCCTGCTACCGGGCGTGCTGCGCCGCTCGCTGCTGGACGCGGGCCGCGCGGTGGAATCCGAACTGACGCTGGACGATCTGGCCGGCGGGTTCTTCATCGGCAATGCCCTGCGTGGGCTGATCCCGGCGCGGCTGCTGTAAGTGGCCTGAGGGGGCTTCGACAAGCTCAGCCTGAGCGGTTTTGAGAGCAGGTCTTTAAATTCCGCTCAGGCTGAGCTTGTCGAAGCCCCCGCCGGACGATGCTTTGCGATCCTCGGCTCCTGTTCTAAGAGACGCCCCACAATGCACTTGTCCACCGCCCTTTCCCGCATCGCCCCGTCGCAGACCACGGCGATGACCGACCGCGCCACCCAGCTTCGCGAAGCCGGGCGCGACATCATCTCGCTCTCGGTCGGCGAGCCCGACTTTGCCACCCCGCCGCATGTGCTGGAAGCCGCCAAGGCCGCGCTCGACGGCGGGCAGACCAAGTACACCCCCGTGGGCGGCACCTCGCGGCTCAAGCAGGCCGCCGCGCTGCACTTCGCACGCGACCTGGGGATCGAGGTTCCGACGTCGCAAGTGACTGTCAGCGCGGGCGGCAAGCAGGCGATCTTCCACGCCATGCTCGCCACGATCAGCGAGGGCGATGAGGTGATCGTCCCCGCTCCATGGTGGGTCAGCTATCCGGAAATCGTGCGTTTCGCCGGTGGCAAGGTCGTGCCCCTGCACACCCACGCCAAGGACAACTTCCGCTTCACGCCCGCCGACCTCGAAGCGCAGATCGGGCCGAACACCTTGTGGGTGCTGCTCAACAGCCCCGGCAACCCGACCGGCGCCTGCCTGCCCGCGGAAACGCTGCTCGGCATCGGCGAGGTGCTGCGCCATCATCCGCGCGTGCTGGTGATGTCGGACGATATCTACGCGCCGATCAACTATACGGGCGGCCCGCATGCCACGCTGGCGAACCTGTGCCCGGACCTTGCCGACCGCATCCTGACCGTCTCGGGCGTCTCCAAGAGCCACGCGATGACGGGTTTCCGCATCGGTGTCGCCGCCGGGCCGGAATGGCTGATCAAGGCGATGGAGCGGCTGCAGTCGCACTCCTCGGGCAACCCCTGCTCGATCAGTCAGGCTGCCGCCGTGGCCGCGTTCGAGGGGCCGCAGGAATTTCTCGCCGAATGGTGCGAACGCTTCCGCGCCCGGCGCGACCTGGTGGTTTCGGCGATCAATGCGATCCCCGGCCTGTCGACGCCGGTGCCCGACGGCGCGTTCTACTGCATGGTCGATGCCGGCCCGCTGATGGAGCGCTTCGGCGACGACGCGAAGCTCGCGCTGCACCTGCTGGACCACGGCGTGGCGATCGTCCCGGCCTCGGCCTTCGGCGGGAAGGACGGCTTCCGCATCAGCTTCGCGGCCGATGAGGCCCAGTTGGTCGAGGCATGCAGGCGGATTGCCGAGGCGGTGGGATAATCCTTTCCTTCGTCATTGCGAGCGCAGCGAAGCAAGCCAGAGTCGAGCAAACCGCCCTGGCTTGCTTCGCTGCGCTCGCAATGACGAACATTTAGGCTAAAGACGCATCAAGCGAATGGTCCTGCAGATTACGGGACGATGAAAGAAAGCACCATGCAACTCGAAATCCTCTTCGAAGACGGCGAAGCGCTCGTCATCGACAAGCCTGCGGGCCTTCCGCTCGACCGTCCCCGCGCGGGCGGCCAGTGCCTGGAAGACCGGCTCGACGAACTCAAGCTCGGCTTTCACCGCGAACCCGCGCCGGTCCACCGCCTCGACCGCGACACATCGGGCTGCCTGCTGCTGGCACGCAACCCCAAGGCGCTCAAGCGCTTCTCCGCCGCCTTCGAGGAGCGCACGGTCGAAAAGCGCTATCTCGGCGTAGTTGCTGGCGAGGTCAGCGAGGACGAAGGTACGATCGCGCTGAACCTCTCCAAGGTCAGCACCGCGAAGGATGGCTGGCGCATGATCCCGGCGCGCAAGGGCAAGCCCGCCGTCACGCACTGGCGCAAGCTGGATGTACGGGACGGCCTGACCCTCGTGGAATTCCGCCCCGAGACTGGCCGCACCCACCAGATTCGCGTCCATGCCGCCTCGGGCCTCGGCTTCCCGCTGCTGGGCGATCCGGTCTACGGCACCAAGGGCGGCGCCCCGCGCACCATGCTTCACGCGGCCGGCCTGACCGTCCCGCGCGGTGACAAGGCGCCGATCGTAGCGGTCGCGCCCCTGCCTGCCGACTTCGCCGCCCTCGGTTTCGAGGACGTGACCCCGGAAGCAGCCCCCGAATGAGCGACGAGGTCGTCGAGCGCGCCTGGGCTCTCGCGACCGAGAGCTTCATCGCCTCGACCGGCCCGGGCGGGCAGAACGTCAACAAGGTGGCGACGGCGGTGCAACTGCGCCTCGACGTCTACGCCCTGCGTCTCACCCCGCCGGTCTTCGCCCGCTTCAAGGAACTCGCCGGCAGCCGCATGACAGCGCGCGGCGAACTGGTGCTGACCGCGCGCCGCTTCCGCACGCAGGAAGCGAACCGCGCCGATGCCCGCGAACGCCTCGCCGACCTTATCACCGAGGCCCACAAGCTGCCGGAAAAGCGCGCCAAGAGCCGCCTCAACCGCGTCGGCAAGGAACAGCGCCTGAAAGGCAAGAAGCTGCGCGGCTCGGTCAAGGCTGGGCGCGGCAAAGTCAGCTTCGACTGAACTATCGCGCCGCTTCGGTGGCCCCGCTTGGCGCGGCACCCACGACTTCGGGGCCCAGCACTTCGGGACCGGGGCGCCGCTCGTCGAGCATGGCCGCCGCCTCGTCGAGCGCGCGGGCCTCACCCATGGTCACGCCGCCGGGCCCCGCCGCGGTATCCGGCTTGGAACAGGCGGCGAGCGACAGCACGGCGGGGATCAGCAGGACGACGGGTCTCATGCCCCGCTCATAGCCGCGGCATCGTCACGCGTCGATCACCCGTGTATGCGGATACTTGCGGTCGAGATGCTTGCGGATGATCTTGAGGTTGCGACTGTTCGAACGGAACAGGAAGTCGAACAGGTCGCCCGCCACCGGGATCGCGCCGACGGCGGTATCGAAGGCGACATTGGCGGTCATGCGCGCCAGCTGCCACTTCGACATGCCAAGATTGCGCGCCTCCCACACCAGGTAGAGGCCCATGGCCGCCGCGACCACGTCACCGGCGACCGGGATCAGGCCGACGACGGCATCGAGGCCGACTTCGCGGCGCAGGCCCGGCACTGTGAAAGCGCGTTCCAGCACCCTCTCCAGCGCCTCGACGCGCCGGCGCACCGAAGCGGGATCGTTGCCGAGCGGAAGATCGTAGTCGATGCGCCGTGCCGATTGGGTGACCACCAGTACCTGCCTCAATTCGAACCGCGGCGTCAGGCGCCACGCAACCTCATTTGGGAAGCCAGGCCAGCGGCATCAAGGGATGCCAGCCCCAGGGGTTCGCCGCGAAGCCATCCACGCTGCCGCGTACCAGCGACCATCGGATCGGCGTGCCGAACGGGATGAACACGTTGGCCCCGGTCATGACCCGCTCCGCCTCGACCAGCAAGGCGGCGCGCTCGGCCGGGGTGGCGGCGGTAGCGGCCTCGGCGACGCGCTCGTCCGCTTCCTGCGAGCACAGCCCGGTGCCCGCATGGCACGACAGGCGGTTGAGATACCAGGCACCGCGCGGATAGCGGGCGACCTCGTCGACCAGCGCGAGATCGGCCTCCTTCGCCTCCTTCGCCCGCTCCAGCCCGATGCCGATGGCGCCCAGATCGGCACTCAGCCGGTTGAACAGCACGGTAGAGCCGCCGCCCTCGGGCAGCCACAGGCGCAGACTGACACGCAATGTCCCGGGCGGCTGCCCCCCGCCCGCTACCGGCGCGCCATGCCAGGCCCGTACGCGGGCAGCGGCGATAGCCCGCCGCTCGTCCAGCGTCTGCTCGACCCAGCGCTCACCGACGACGCCGAGATCACCATCGAGACTGGGGGTGACGATGCGCGTCGTCGGCACCCAGCCGCCGACACCGAACGGCGCCATCAGCCCCTCGCGATCGATCGCCAGCGCCAGCGCCTCGCGGTTGCCCGGCTCGGCGAGGAAGCCCCGGTCGTTCATCACCTGCAGCCCGAACAGCCCGACCACCGGATCGAGCTGGATAGTGCCGCGCAGGATGCCGACCGAGCGGGTCAGCAGGAAATCCTGGATGCGCCCGCCAAGCACGAGGTCGGCACTGCCGTCGTTGAACGCTCCCACCGCCGCCGCGCCGGACAGCGCGCGCAGCCGGATCTGCCGGGTCCGCTCCGCCCAGTTCTCGATCGGCGGCATGCCCAGCCGGGCCGGATCGATCGCGCCCAGCGTCAGGACATCTCCGGCGCGCGTGGCCTCCATCGGGCCGGTGCCCTTGCCCTTGCGATAGAGGCCCAGTTCGGGCTGCGCGAGCAACTGGAGGAGATAGGGCATCGGCCGGTTCAGCCGAACCTCGATGACCCGCCCCGTCATTGCGCGAATCTCGTCGATCCCCGCGAGGTCTAGCGCCAGCGGCCGCTCGGCAAGCCCCTTGAGCGCGGCATTGAGCGCACGGCGGGCCGAATCGGCGGTGATGGGCGAGCCGTCGGCCCAGTTGCCGTCGCGCAGGCGGAAGATGTAGCTCTGCCCGTCATCGGTGACGATCCAACGGTCGGCCAGCGCCGGGATGACCCGGCCGGCATCGTCGAAGGCGACGAGCCCCTCGGCCGTGGAGGACTGCACCAGCACGCCGTCGTCGGCGAACACCTCCCCCGGCTTCCCGACCACCGCGACACCCAGCGCCGAATTGTCATAGCCGCTACAGGAAACGAGCGTGGATGCGGCCAGGACGGCCAGCACCCGCAAGGCTTGGCGCTTGAACAGCATGCCAACCCGAGTAGTCGATTTCACGCGCACCGCAAATGGAGCAGCGGAAATTTCCGAAAAGGTTCTCAGATCTTGCGCAGCAAAGTGGTGTCGGCGGCGGGCGGCGCATAATTGCGCAGATAGTCCGGCGTCATGTGTTCCACCTTGTCCGGCTGCGCGCGGGCAAGGCGCGGGTCGATATCCTCGCGGAAGGCGACACCGAATCGACTGTCCTGGACCCAGGCCACCGAACCCTCGACCCAGCCGATATTACGGATGTTGACCGCGACAACGGTGCCGCGCACCACGCGCACCGTGCCCTCGCCCATCATGCCGCCGGCGGAAAGATTGCGCACCTTGATGCGAAATTCGCCGTCGAGGCCATCGATGCGCAAGTCCGCCATGAGAAACAGGCTGTCACGCGCGATCTGTCGGTTGTCAGATTGTCGATTGTCAGCTTGGGTCATGCGATCTTCGTCCGGGCGCCTGAGGCTTCAACGTCAGAAGCCGCTCGTCACGATCGAGCAGCCAATGCACGGAAAATATCGTGCCATGGCGGCGATTCCTAGCCCGCAATGGCAAACAAAGGCTTAATGTCCCGGCTCCGGACAGTGGCTGAGCCGGCTCTTGACCTGATCGTCCGGAATACGGCACCGGTCCATGACCTCCATTTGAGGAGATTACGGACCGACGCCGCGTTCCTGACGATCAGTCGTCGCGCGAGACCTTTTCGCGACGTTCGTGCGCTTCCTGCGCCTCGACCGTCATCGTGGCGATCGGCCGGGCCTCGAGACGACCGAGGCCGATCGGTTCGCCGGTGACCTCGCAATAGCCGTATTCGCCTTCCTCGATGCGGCGCAAAGCCGAATCGATCTTGGCGATCAGCTTGCGCTGACGGTCGCGGGTGCGCAGTTCGATACCCCAGTCGGTCTCGCTTGAAGCGCGGTCGTTGAGGTCGGGTTCGCGAATCGGGCCGTCCTGCAACTGCTGCAGCGTACCCGCTGCCGCATCGAGGATCGACTTCTTCCAGGCGAGAAGCAGCTTGCGGAAATAATCCTGCTGCGACTCATTCATGTATTCTTCGTCAGGTTCGGAAATGTAGGCGCCGCCAATCGCGCGTTTTGCTTTGGCGAGTACATCGATTTCGTCAGCTAGGGCCGTTGCCATCCAGAGAAACTCCGCAGTGCTTCCTCGGATCGCCAACGCCCTGCAGCCCCGGACTTTTCCGGTAACCGTACAACGATCCGCGGTTGAGGCGGCCTATAAGTCGCTGCCCCTGACGGCACAAGCGTATAAGCGTACCCGTCCACAAAATTCTTAACGCAGTCTCCCGGTGACACAGAGTTAATCTGCGGGAGGATCACTGCGGATTACGTGTTAACCATATGTTGACCCCCGTGATCCAGATTTGCCTCATCGAACGCCAGGGCCGGTTGCAAACGATTGAGGTCCACGCGGTCACAACCTTTTCAAGGGTACGGGGATTACGATGGAAACTGTCCGCATTAACCAGGATATGGCCAAACCGGCCGCTGCCAACGACTTTGCCGCCGGCGACTTCGCGGGCGACATGCTCATCGCCGAGGCGCTGGCATCGGCCTCCGCCGGCGATGCCTCGGCTTATTTCGATCTCGGCGTCGCGTTCTCCACCGGCAGCCACGGGGCACCGTGTGACCTGATCGAGGCGCACAAGTGGTTCAACCTCGCCGCCGTCGGTGGCCACGAGGAAGCCACCGTCTGCCGCGCCGAAGTGGCCGACGACATGACCGCCCGCGAAATCGCCGAAGCCCAGCGCCGCGCGCGCCAGTGGCTTGGCGCGACCACCCGGAAGGCGGCCTGAGCTACTCTTTCCGGAAGGGCGAATGGCCGCCCAGCCGGATCTGATCGCTGGCGATTCCGGCGCGCTCCTGCTCGAGATAGTCGGCGATCGCGCTCCGCAATGACTCGTGCACGATGTAGTGCGCCGAGATGGTCCGCACAGGCTCATAGCCACGCGCCAGCTTGTGGCCGCCCTGCGCACCGGCTTCGACCCGGCCGAGACCTAGCCGGATCGCGGCGTCGATCGCCTGGTAATAGCACAGCTCGAAATGCAGGAACGGCTTGTCGATCGTGGCCCCCCAATAGCGGCCATAGAGCGCCTCGCCGCCAATGAAGTTGAGCGCGCCGGCCACCGCCTGCCCGTCGATGAAGGCAAGCACCATGAGGATACGGTCCGCCATGGTCTCGCCCAGCAGGCTGAACGCCTCGCGCGTCAGGTAGGGTCGGCCCCACTTGCGCGCTCCGGTGTCCTGGTAGAAGTCCCAGAACGCGTCCCAGTGCTTCTGGGTTATCTCGGCACCGCTCAGTGCCCGGATTTCGACGCCTTCCTGGGCCTTTTCGCGCTCCTTGCGCAAATCCTTGCGCTTGCGCGAGGAGAGTTGCCCGAGGAAATCGTCGAAGCTGGCATAGCCCCGGTTTTCCCAGTGGAACTGGATGTCCTCGCGCAGCAGCCAGCCGGCCCCCTCGAACACCGTCACCTGATCCGGCTCGATGAAAGTGGCGTGGGCGGAGGACAAGCCGTTGTCACGGCACAGCGTTTCCGCCGCACGCAGCAACGGCAGCATGAGTTCGGGGTGCGGGGTCAGCAGACGGGGGCCCGTTGCCGGGGTGAACGGCACCGCGATCTGGAGCTTGGGATAGTACGATCCCCCCGCCCGGTGCCAGGCATCGGCCCAGGCATGATCGAAGACGTACTCACCCTGCGAATGGTCCTTGAGATAAGCCGGCAGCGCGGCGGCGAGACGGCCGTCAGGGCCGTCGATCACCAGGGGCAGCGGTGTCCAGCCGCTCCGCCCGCCGACGCTGCCAGATAGCTCCATCGCGGTCAGGAAAGCGTGGCTGACGAAGGGGTTGGCGCCGTCAGTCAGTGCATCCCACTGCGCAGCAGGCAACTCGCCCACGGCACCGAGCAGGCGGGCAGTGAAGGCGCCCTCGCTCACGCGTTCCCTTCGGGCACTTCGAAGATGGCCGCGTCGGCATGGTTTTCCGCGCGCTCGTCGTGCTCGGGCGCGCGCACCGTCCAGGTCGCCACCGGCAGGCCCCGGCGGCGCTGGGCGGCGGCGAAGCGGCTCGGCAGATCGCGCACGTCGTAGGCGAGGAAATCGGGCCGCGCATGCCAGAGCCACAGACGGCGACGGATCTTGCCCGCCAACGCGCGATCCTCACCCTCGGAAATGATGAGGCCGCGCACGGTATGCGGCGAATGGCGCCAGTACCAGCGCGAGACGCGCGGGTCGAAACTCATGACGGCATGGTTGCCGGTATAGCCCTCCAGCACCCGGCGCACCGCCAGACACAGCGCGGCGATGCGCACCTTGCGATCGGACTTGATCTCGATGAGCACCGGCACCCTGCCGCCGACTTGCGCCAGAACCTGCCGCAGGGTCGGAATGGTCTCTGCCGTGCCCGACAGAGTTATGGTGCCCAGCTGCGCGGCGCTGCGGCGCTCGGTGGGGCCGCTCTCGTCGGTCAGGCGGTCGAGCGTATCGTCATGGAAGACGACCGGTTGCCCATCGCCGGAACGCTGCACGTCCAGTTCGATGCCGTTGCCCGCCGCGATGGCCCTGGCAAAGGCCGCGCGCGAGTTTTCCGGCACGCCGCTGCCGTGTAGCCCCCGATGGGCATAGTCCTGCGCCCCGATCCACGCGACCTTGCGCGGATCGGGTGCAGGTGCACGCCAGCGATCAAGCAGGGCGAACGGCAACGATGGCGTCCACTTCGACGGCGGCGCCCAGCGGCAGCACCGGCACGCCGACCGCGCTGCGCGCATGCTTGCCCGCATCGCCGAAGACCGCGACCATCAGCTCGGAGGCGCCGTTGATGACCTTGGGCTGGTCGGTGAAATCACCGGTGGAATTGACGAAGCCGCCCAGCTTGACGATCCGCTCCACCCGATCGAGCGAGCCGAGCGCCGCCTTGAGCTGCGCCAGGATCATCACGCCGCAGGCCTGCGCCGCCTCGGTGCCTGCCTCGATGGAGACGTCCTCGCCCAGACGGCCGGTGACGAGCTTGCCGTCGACGAAGGGCAACTGGCCGGAAACGTGAGCCAGACCATTGGTCTCGACCACGGCGACGTAGGCCGCGACGGGAGCAGCAGCTTCCGGCAGGGTCAGGCCGAGTTCGGCGAGACGGTCATCAATCTTGCTCATGGAATTCCTCTTCTTCGCGGGTCAGGCTGTCGAGCAGCCAGGGAAGCGCGGTCTTCCAGTCATCGATCCGCGCATGGGCGTGGCCGAGCTGGAGGGCGCACTTGATGTTGGGGGCGATCTTCGGTTCGCCGCACAAGTGCAGTCGGCGGACATGGGGGGAAACCTCGAAGACCGAACCGTGATGCTGCGACAAGTCGTCGATGAAGACCGCACGGCTGGGCTGGTATTCGTCGAGGATCGCCTGGAGCGCCGGGCCTTTCGGCCCCTGGTTGGTGAAGACGCGCAGCGGCATGCCGTGCTCGATCAATTGGGCCTCGCGGGCTTCGCGGCGGAAATCCATGAGGTTGGTGAGGACCACCACATCGGCGTGCTCGCGGATCGCGGCGATCGCATCGACGGCGCCTTCGATCGGCGTCTGGCGGTGCATCTGCGAATCGAAGAAGCCGTTGAGCAGCGTCCACATCTCCGCCTGTTCCAGCGGCGTGTCGCTGCCGATCCGGCGCATCGACTTGTAGAACTCGCCGTTCTCGATGTCGAAGTGGACGCCTTCTTCCTCGGCCAGCCAGTCGCGAAAGTGCTTGATCATGTGGAGCAGCACTTCGTCGCAGTCGGTGATGAGCAGCGGTTTCGTCATGCGCCCAGCTTCCTTTGTGCGGCAACCAGCATCTCGGGCTGGACGCCCAGCGCGTCGGCCGCGCCCAGCAGGTCCGGCTCGTGCGCGCACAGGAAATCCATCACCGCACCCAGCGTGGAGGGATCACCCAGCGAGGCGCGCAGTTCCTCCGGCGTCAGGCCGGTGAGCGAGAGGAAACGCTCGGCACGGTCCTGATCGCTCAGCACCCAGCCGAGGGCGTTCAGGGCCAGCGCCTGCGGATCGGATGGGGATGAGGGCTCTCGAAGAATTGTCAGTCTCACTCGGACGGAATAGACGGGGTGTATTACCCCAGATGGTCATCAGGGCGTCGAATGGCAAAGCGAATCCTCGTTGTCGAGGACAACGATCTCAACCGGAAGCTGTTTTGCGACGTGCTCCGCAGTCAGGGCTACGCGGTGGAGCCGTGCGCCGATGGCCTCGACGCGCTCGACAAGGCGCGGCAATTCGTGCCGAATCTCGTGATCATGGACATCCAGCTGCCCAATGTCTCGGGGCTGGACCTGATCGAGGCGGCGAAGAAGGACCCGGTCCTGCGCACGATTCCCGTGCTCGCGGTGACCGCTTACGCCGGCAAGGGCGACGAGGAACGCATCCGCGAGGCAGGCGCCGAAGGCTATCTGGCGAAGCCGGTTTCGATCGGCCCGTTCATGCAGGCGGTACGGGCGCTGCTGTAAGCGCGCCCTTGACATGTTACACCCGCGCCGCTTTTGCGCCGCAATTCCCGGCCAGAGAGCCGCCCGACGCTTTCGGAGTTAGATACCCATGGACCGCGCAGAGACTTCGGCCCGCATCGCCGCGCTGATCGAGCCCTTCAACAAGAAGGGCGTCGAAGTGACCGACGCCACCCGTTTCACCGACGACCTGGAATTCGACAGCCTGACGGTGATGGACTTCGTCGCCGCCATCGAGGACGAGTTCGACATCATCATCTCGATGAATGCGCAGGCCGAGATCGAGAACTTCGGCCAGCTCGTCGATGCCGTGGTCAAGCTCAAGGGCTGATTGCAAATGTCTGATACTACTGATCTTTTCAGCAAGTTCGACCCGCTGATCAAGATGCGCAGCGACTTGCTCGCCACCGGCGTCACCGATCCGTTCGGGCTGGTCATGGAGAAGGTGATCTCGCCCACCGTCGCCCTGTGCAACGGGCGCGAGACGATTTTGCTGGGCACTTACAACTACATGGGCATGACCTTCGACCCCGACGTGATCGCGGCGGGCAAGCAGGCGCTCGACGACTTCGGCTCGGGCACCACCGGCAGCCGGGTACTCAACGGCACCTACGCGGGCCACAAGGCGGTGGAAGAGGCGCTTTGCGACTTCTACGCCATGGACCACGCGATGGTGTTCTCGACCGGCTACCAGGCCAACCTCGGGATCATCTCGACCATCGCCGGCAAGGGCGATTACATCGTCCTCGACATCGACAGCCACGCCTCGATCTGGGACGGCTGCAAGATGGGCGACGCCGAAGTCGTGCCCTTCAAGCACAACGACATCGAGGCGATGGAAAAGCGCCTCAAGCGCATTCCCGAGGGCGCCGGCAAGCTGGTGATCCTGGAGGGCGTCTATTCGATGCTGGGCGACATCGCCCCGCTCAAGGCAATGATCGCGGTCGCCAAGAAGTACGGCGCCATGGTGCTGGTCGACGAGGCGCACTCGATGGGCTTCATCGGCCCCAACGGGCGCGGCGTGGCCGAGGAGCAGGGCTGCCTCGACGACGTCGATTTCGTGATCGGTACGTTCTCCAAGTCGGTCGGCACCGTCGGCGGCTTCTGCGTCTCGAACCATCCCAAGTTCGAGATCATGCGCCTGGTCTGCCGCCCCTACGTGTTCACCGCCAGCCTGCCGCCGAGCGTCGTCGCCACCGCGACCACCTCGATCCGCAAGCTGATGAACGCGGGCGAGAAGCGCGCGCACTTGTGGGACAGTTCGCGCACGCTTCACAAGGGCCTGACCGACGCGGGCTTCCAGCTCGGCACCACCGAGCCGCAGAGCGCGATCATCTCGGTCATCATGCCCGATCTGGAACGCGGCGCGATGATGTGGGAAGCGCTGCTGCACGAGGGGCTCTACGTGAACCTCGCCCGCCCGCCGGCGACGCCTGCGAACATGACCCTCCTGCGCTGCTCGCTCTGCGCCGAGCATTCGGCAGAGCAGGTCCAGCAGATCATCGGCATGTTCACCCGCGCCGGGACTGTGGTGGGGATCATCTGACCTCGCATTCCTCCCCGAGCTTTGCTCGGGGAGGTGGCAGCCCGTCAGGGCTGACGGAGGGGGAATCGCCTCGCCTCTCCCCCTCCACCACTCTTCGAGTGGTCCCCCTCCCCGAGCAAGCTCGGGGAGGAACTACGTCAGCTATGAATGGCCACGTAGTTCAGGAAAGCCGTCATCCAGCCGCCGAGGAAATCGGCCGACTGCGCACCCACGGTGCCGTCCTCGTTCAGCAGCCCGTCCTTCCACTGCAGGAACGCCTCGGGCGCGCCGAGCGTCGGCATGTCGAGATAGGCCAGCACGTTGCGCAAGTGCTGCTGCGCCAGCGCCGTCCCGATCGCGCCCACCGACACGCCGATCACGCCCGCCGGCTTGCCCGCCCAGGCGCTCTGCCCATAAGGCCGCGAGGCATTGTCGATCGCGTTCTTGAGTACGCCGGGCATCGAGCGGTTGTATTCCGGCGTCACGAACATCACCCCGTCCGAACCCGAAATCAGCGCCTTCAGCGCCTTGACGCTCTCCGCCTGATCGCCATCGTCGTCCTGATCGTAGAGCGGCAGCGCGCCGATGTCGGCGAAAGTGAAATCATGCCCCTGCGCAGCGGGCAGGCGGATCAGCGCCTCGGCCAGCTTGCGGTTGAACGATTCGGCGCGCAGGCTGCCGACGACGACGGCGATCTTGGACATGGCTGTCTCCTCTTTCGGATGCGCCGGGTATCCACCCGCAGCATGTCAGGAGCAAGACCCCGTCAGTGGCCTGTCTGTCAGTGGATCGAGATGATCCCGTCCACTGCCCGCCATTCCTGCGGCCCGATCAGGTGATTGTGGGCGATCCGCACCGAATGGAGCGGCCCCTCGATCTCGCGCGTCCAATAGTCGAGGAAATCGCGCAGCACCGGAAAGCGCGGCGCCACGTCGTATTGCTGGAAAGCGAAGAGCTGCAGGAACCGGGGATGGTCGGGCAGGAAATAGTGGATCTCGACAGTCGTGAGCCCATAGCCCTCAAGCTGCCTGAGGAAATCCGCGGAAGCACGGAAATCCGACGATGCTCCAACCGGTAGACCAGCCATAGCCCTCCTTCCGGCACCGCTACCTTGCGGTGCAGCACGGAGAGGATGACACAATGGTTACAGCCGTCAAGTCACTGCGAGGGGCGGAAATTTCCGGAGTTGATGGGCCGCCGCCACCGCCTCCCCCACGCCGTCACCCTGAACTTGTTTCAGGGTCCATCGGGCAGTTGGCGCCGGAAGGTCGGTTCGCCCAGAGGATCGGGCGGTTTGCTGCGGCATGGCACCGCGCGCGTTGCATAATGGACCCTGAAACAAGTTCAGGGTGACGCCGGGCGGAGGCGCCATGACTGCGCCGACTTCCGCCCCCCGCTCTGCCTGAGCTTGTCGAAGGCCTCGGGATACCGCGTGAGTTCCCATGCCTCGACAAACCCAGCACGAGCGGTGCGGGTGAAACAGCGCGATCAGCCGACCGCGGCCACCGCCGAAGCGCACTTCTCCGTCGTTTCCTTCGATCCGCCGCCGAGCAGCGAAACCGCCAGAAACCCGGCGATGATCAGCACCACGAAACCCACCGTCACCTTGCCCAGATGCTTGTCGATCACCGCCTTGATCGGCGCACCGAACAAGCGGAACAGCACGCCCACGATCATGAAGCTGATCGAGCGCGAGACGATCGAGGCGCCCACGAAAACCAGCAGGTTCATGCCGATGAAGCCCGCCGTGATCGTCAGCAGCTTGAAGGGGATCGGCGTCGCGCCCTTCACGATGATGATCTCGGCGCCGTAATCGCGCAGATAGCAGGCGGCCTTGGGGAAGCTCTCCGACAAGTGCAGCGCGTGCAGCAGCGCTTCGCCGAAAGCGGCATAGGCGAAGTGCCCGATCGCATAGCCCAGCAATCCGCCCGCCACCGATGCCACCGTGGCGATCGCGGCATAGCGAATCGCCTTCTTCGGCTCGGCCAGGCACATCAGGCCCAGCAGCGGGTGCGGCGGGACAGGGAAAAAGCTCGCCTCCATGAAGGCGAAAGCGGCCAGCCACCAGCCGGCATGGCGGTGCGAGGCCTTGGCCATGGTCCATTCGTAGAGGCCGCGCAGCATTCGAGAATTCCCCCCGGGAGACAGTCGGCACCCTGGTCAGGGCGCGATGATAGGATCCAACCACCCCTCGTCATTGCGAGCGAAGCGAAGCAATCCAGGGCAGTGCAGAACGCCCTGAATTGCTTCGCTTCGCTCGCAATGACGAGTTCGCAGTAAAGTTATCGTGATCTAGAAGCCGCGCTGCATCGCGGCAAGCATCAACACGAAAACCAATTTGGTTATCTTAGTTGACATTGTTCCGCCATTTGGGTACATAACAGGAACAACGCAGACACCCCCGAGTCGTCCCGCCGCTCTCTCCGGTTCGCGGACGTGCCCGCCTCTCCAGTACAGGATCCCCCCCATGGTCGAGCCGAAGCAGGCTTCGCCCGGCGCGAAGACGCGCCGTCCGCGAACCAAGATCAGCGCCGCATTAATGGAAGAGGAAGAGGGCGACCTCAACAAGCACTGGCGCAAGTATTTCCTTGCCGCGCTGGCCGAAACCTCGAACGTCACCGCCGCGGCCGCCATCGCCGGTGCTCACCCCAGCCGTGCCTACAAGGTGCGCCGGCTGGACCCGGAGTTCGCCCGCAAGTGGCAGACCGCGCTGCTCGAAGGCTACCAGAACCTCGAACTCGAAGTGCTCCACCGCTTGCGCTTCGGCGAGGACAAGGACGGCGCGGTCAAGTTCGACAACGCCAATGCCCTGCGCCTGCTCGGCCTCCACCGCGAGAACGTGGCGCGCGAAAGGGCGATGCGCGAAAACGAGGACGTCGCCGTCGTGCGCGCCGCCATCGACGCGAAGCTGGAACAGCTGCGCCGCCAGGTCATCGCCCGCCGCAGCGCAGAGACGAAGGACGCCGCGGATGGCTGATTACGACTGGCTGCGCGAGGCGACCGAAACCGAAATCGAGGATCATATCGCCGCGCTCGATCCCGAGCATCGCCGCGAATGGGCGTGGCACTGGAATCTCTGGGCGCGCCCTGAACAACGGCCGCCCGCCGGCGACTGGCGCGTATGGCTGGTCATGGCCGGGCGCGGCTTCGGCAAGACCCGCTGCGGCGCCGAATGGACGTCCTCGATCGCCGAGGCCGAGCCCACCGCGCGCATCGCCCTCGTCGCCGCCAATCTCGGTGAAGCGCGTACCGTGATGGTCGAGGGCGAGAGCGGCCTACTCAACGTCGGTGCGCCATGGCGGCGGCCGGTGTTCGAACCCTCGCTGCGCCGCCTCACATGGCCGAACGGCGCGCAGGCCACGCTCTACTCCGCCGCCGAGCCCGAATCGCTGCGCGGCCCGCAGCACAGCCATGCGTGGTGCGACGAGATCGCCAAGTGGGACAACGCCTCCGCCCGTGCGACGAGCGCATGGGACAACCTGATGATGGGCCTGCGCCTCGGCACCGACTGCCGCGTGGTCGCCACTACCACGCCGCGCGGCGTACCGCTGGTGACACGGCTGATCGCGGCCGAGCGCGTCACGGTGACGCAGGGCAGCACGTTCGACAACGCCGCCAACCTGCCCGCGCAATTCCTCGACGCGATGCGCGGGACGTACGGCGGCACCCTGCTCGGAAGGCAGGAACTGGACGGCGAACTCATCGCCGAAGTCGAAGGCGCGCTGTGGTCGCGCGCCTTGCTGGAAACCTGCCGCGTCGACGCCGCGCCCGAACTGATGCGTGTGGTCGTGGCCGTCGATCCCCCCGCTTCGGCCGGGGGAGACGCCTGCGGCATCGTCGTCGCCGGGCTTGCGGCGGACGGCACCGCGCACGTCCTCGCCGATGCCTCGGTCGAGAAAGCCGGGCCGGAACGCTGGGCCCGCACCGTGGCCGCCACCGCCGAGGCCTGGAACGCCGACCGCGTCGTCGCCGAAGCGAACCAGGGCGGCGCGATGGTCGCCTCGGTGCTGCGCGCGGCGCAAGTGTCGTTGCCGCTCAAGCTGGTCCACGCCAGCCGGGGCAAGGCGGCACGGGCGGAACCGGTCGCGGCCTTGTACGAAGCGGGCCGGGTCCGCCACGCCGGGACGTTCGCGGCACTGGAAGACCAGATGTGCGGGCTGCTGGCCGGCGGCGGCTATCAGGGGCCGGGACGCTCTCCCGACCGGGCAGACGCGCTGGTCTGGGCCTTGAGCGAGCTGATGCTCGGGAAGGTTTCAGATCCGAAAGTGCGAATTGCCTGAAGAAAAACGCAGGGGAGCATAGCCCCCCTGCACCCCCATTACCGTCGAGGTTCCGCGCGCCGCCTCGTCCCGCGCCCACTGTGAGCCGGGAGACATAGCCTGCGGCGCCATCTGGGCTGAGGCCGCTACGCGCACGACGACGACAGTTGCGGGGTCTGGGGCAATGGCCCCAGGACTTCCCTTCCCTGATTTCCCTCTTCGAAAGGAACCCTCTCCCGTGTCCTTCCTCGAATCGCTCGTCGCCGCTTTCAAAGGCGCAAGTGACCGGCCTGTGCTCGCGCGCGGATCGGCATCGCCGTGGTTCTTCAGCCAGAGCGGCGACGGACGTATCCCCTTCGAATATACGCAGGCCGTCCGCCGTGCCTATCTCGAAAACCCGGTCGCCCAGCGTGCCGTACGGCTTGTCGCCGAGGGCATCGGCGGCGCGCCGCTCAAGCCTACCGATGCGGCGCTGGCCGCGCTCGTCACCGACACCAGCGCCGGGCAGTCGCTGCTGGAGACGCTCGCCTCGCAGCTGCTGCTTCATGGCAATGCCTATGTGCAGGTCATGAAGGACGCGCGCGGCCGTCCGGTCGAACTGTTCGCGCTGCGGCCCGAGCGGGTCAGCGTGGTCGCGGGCGAGGACGGCTGGCCTGCCGCCTATGCCTATGAAGTCGCGGGGCGGCGCCTGTCGATCCCGCTGCTGGACGAGGATGCCTCGCCCAACGTGATCCACATCCGCCACTTCCATCCGGGCGACGATCACTACGGCGCCGGATGCCTGTGCGCGGCCGACGAGGCGATCGCCACGCACAACGCCGCGTCGGCCTGGAACCGGCAGTTGCTGGAGAACGCCGCGCGGCCTTCCGGGGCGCTGGTCTACGAAGGCCCGGACGGCGCCGCGCTGACGGCTGAGCAGTTCGACCGCCTCAAGGCCGAACTCACCGCTGCCTATGCCGGGATGGCGAACGCCGGGCGGCCGATGCTGCTGGAGGGCGGCCTCAGCTGGCAGGCGATGGCGATGACGCCCGCCGACATGGATTTCGCCACCCTCAAGGCCGCCGCCGCGCGTGACATCGCGCTCGCTTTCGGGGTCCCGCCGATGCTGCTCGGCCTGCCGGGCGATGCGACCTACAACAACTACCGCGAGGCCAACCGCGCCTTGTGGCGGCTTACCCTGCTGCCGCTGGCGGCGAAGATCTTCGCCGCGCTGGGCGAGGGCCTTGCCCCGTGGTTCCCCGATGCGGCGCTCGCCATCGACCTCGACCGCGTGCCCGCGCTGGCCGAGGACCGCGAGCGGCTATGGTCGCAGGTGAGCGCCGCCGATTTCCTCGACCCGTCCGAGAAGCGCCGCCTTCTGGGCCTTGAAGAAGGG
Source organism: Novosphingobium resinovorum (assembly GCF_036352595.1). Taxonomy (GTDB): domain Bacteria; phylum Pseudomonadota; class Alphaproteobacteria; order Sphingomonadales; family Sphingomonadaceae; genus Novosphingobium; species Novosphingobium resinovorum_B. The sequence goes on along the minus strand of NZ_JAZFAX010000007.1, from coordinate 73,796 downwards.
AACAAATCATGAACTCAAACGATATGCTGGCCGGTCTGCTCGCGCAGGCGGCATCCGAGGGGAGCGACCTCGTCACCCTGCGCGCCGTGGTCGAGGAAGCGAGCGAACTGGGCGCGAAACGAATGCTCGCCCGCATCGGCCTGGGCGACGCCACCGCGCCGCAGGACGTCAGCGAACTGCGTGAACTGCTGCAGGCCTGGCGCGACGCCAAGTCGAGCGCGCGCCGCACGGTGCTCAGCTGGATCATGCGCGGCGCCCTCGCCCTGCTGCTGCTCGGCCTGACCGTACGGCTGGGTGCGACGGAGCTGCTGCGATGATGCGTTTCGCCGGTTACGCCGCACTGTTCGGCCAGCCCGATGCCAGCCGCGACACCATCCGCGCAGGCGCCTTCGCCCGCTCGCTGGCCGAGCGCCGCGATCCCATCCCGCTCTACTGGCAGCACCGCCCGGACCTCCGAATCGGCTGGGTCGAGACCGCCGCCGAGGATGCGCGCGGCCTGCGCGTGGTCGCGCGCGTAGACAACCCGGACGGCGCGGCGGGCCTTGCCCTCAAGCGCGGCTCGGTGACCGGCCTCTCGTTCGGCTACCGCGCCCGCTCCTCCCGCCGCTCCGATGCGGGCCGCGAACTGCTCGACGTTGAGCTGTTCGAGGTCAGCCTCGTCACCCACCCGATGCAGCACGGCGCGCGGGTGCATCTGATTTCCCCGTCGTCCCGGACCTGATCCGGGACCGCTGGCCTAGCCGCGCCCAACCCTCGTCAAGGCGCCCGGAGTGACAGCCACCGCCTAAAGACAGCCACCGGTCCCGGGTCGAGCCCGGGACGACGTCATGGCTCCCCCTTCCCCACCACAGAAAGGTGCCTACCCATGGAATCCACTGCTCCCGTCGAGGCGATCGACGCCTCGTTCGACCTGGTCGCGCGCCAGGACGCCACCGACGCCGCCGTCACCGCGCTTCGCACCGACGTCGACGACGTGAAGGCCCGCCTCGACCGCGTTTCGCGCGCCGCATCGCGCCCGCTGATCGAGGGCATGGGCGCCGCGCCCTCGCTCGAAGTGAAGAGCTTCGTGCAGGGCTACCTGCGCTCGGGCCGCGAGACGGAACTCAAGTCGCTCTCCGGCGCGGCCCTGGCCGACGGCGGCTATGCCGTCCCGAGTGAGATCGATGCGCTGATCTCAGCCCGGCTCAAGAACATCAGCCCGATCCGCGCGATCGCGCAGGTGGTGCAGACCAGCACGGCGGGCTACCGCAAGCTCATCACCACCGGCGGCACCGCCTCGGGCTGGGTGAGCGAGACCGCCACGCGCCCCGAAACCGCGACGCCCAGCTTCGCCGAGATCGCCCCGCCCTCGGGCGAACTCTACGCCAACCCGGCGGCGAGCCAGGCGATGCTCGACGATGCCGCCTTCGACATCCAGTCGTGGCTGGCCGACGAGATCGCGATGGAATTCGCCCGTGCGGAAGGCGCCGCCTTCGTCAGCGGCACCGGCACCAATCAGCCGCGCGGCTTCCTGACCGGCACCACCAGCACCTCGGCCGACGGCGCCCGCACCTTCGGCCAGCTGCAGCACATCGTCTCGGGCAATGCGGCGGGCTTCGACACCTCGCCCGAACTGAAGCTGATCGACCTCGTCCACTCGCTCAAGGCCGGTCATCGCCAGGGCGCCAGCTGGGTGATGAACTCGAAGACGCTGGCGCAGGTGCGCAAGCTGAAGGCGGCGGACGGCTCGTTCCTGTGGCAGCCGGGCCTGATGGAAGGCCAGCCCAACCGCCTGCTCGGCTACCCGGTGGTCGAGGCCGAGGACATGCCCGACATCGCCGCCAACGCCCTGCCGATCGCCTTCGGCAACTTCCGCGCCGGCTACCTCATCGCCGAGCGCACCGCGACCTCGATCCTGCGCGATCCGTTCACCAACAAGCCCTTCGTCCACTTCTACGCCACCAAGCGGATCGGCGGGCAGGTGCTGGATTCCGACGCGATCAAGCTGCTGCGCATCTCCGCCTGACGCCCCGCAGGTAGAGAGCCCGCGCCGCCGTTCCCCCTCCCGGCGGCGCGGGTAACATTTCCTCGTCGTCCCGGACTTGATCCGGGACCGCTGGCCGGGCCGCACCCAGGCCCCGGCGAGGCTCCGCCTCAAGGCCCGCCACCGGTCCCGGATCGAGCCCGGTACGACGTCCCCTCTCTTCGTATCGGAGACACCCACCATGCGGGTCATCCTCACCCCGCCCACGCTGCCGCCCCCGGCACTGGCCGAACTGAAGCAGTGGCTGGGCATCACCACCGCCACCGACGACGCCCCGCTGACCGCGCTGCTCGCCGCCGCGCTGGACACTTGCGAGGCCTTCACCGGCACTCTGCCGATTGAGGCCGAGTGCGAGGAAGTGCTCTCCCCCCGCGCCGAGAGGCACCAACTCTGGCACACGCTGGCGACGCGCCCGGTGCAGGCCATTGCCTCAGTCGAGACGATCGCGGCGGACGGCACCCGCACCCCGCTCGCCTCCGGCAGCTGGGAGGCTGACCTCGACGCCGACGGCACCGGCCGCGTGCACCTGCCGCTGCCCGGCGCCGACAGCCGCGTCGCGGTCCGCTTCACCGCCGGTCTTTCGCCCGAGTGGGACGCCCTGCCGGAAGCGCTGCGCCACGGCGTCGTCCGCCTCGCCGCGCACCAGCACCGCGAGCGTGACGGTAACGGGGCAGCGCCATTGCCGCCCGCCTCCGTCGCCGCGCTGTGGCGTCCGTGGCGCCGGATGCGCCTGAAATGACGGGCGCCATGAAGGCCGAGACCGACTTCGACGCCCTCGCCCGGCGACTGACTGCCAGCGCCGCCACGCTCGCCGTCGCCTGGGCCACCAGCCGCCGCCTTGCCGCCCGTCAGGACGACGCCCGCTGGCGCCGCGCAGGCCTCGTCTGGCCGCTGTTCGCGAAAGGATAGGCCATGGAAATCGCCCTTCGCTCTGCCCTGACCGCGTGGCTGGCCGCCGACATGACACTCGCGGCGAACCTCAACGCGGTGGTCGAGGAAGCCCCCTCGCGCACCAGCCTGCCCTGGCTCGCCATCGCGTCGAGCGCCAGCACCGACTGGAGCTGCAAGACCGCACCGGGCCGCGAGGTCCGCGTGGCGCTGGAACTGCATTGCCGGGGCGACGCGCCCGATGCGGCGGCGAACCTCGTCACCGCCATCGAGGCGCGAGTGGACAGCCTGCCGCGCGTGCAGCCGGGCTTCCAGATCGCCTCGATCCAGTTCCTGCGCGCCCGCGCCGAGCAGCGCGGGGAAAGCCGCCGCGCGATCCTGCTCGAATACAGGTTTCGCCTGCTGGCCAATTGATCCGTCATCCCCCCTTCCCCCAATTCCAAAGGAGCCTCACCATGCCCGCCCAGAAAGGCAGCGCCTTCCTCCTGAAGATCTCCAACGGCGCCACCCCCGCCGCCTACCAGACCGTCGCGGGGCTGCGCACCACGCAGATGTCGGTCACCGGCGACGCCGTCGTCGTCACCTCCAAGGACAGCGGCGGCTGGCGCGAACTGCTGTCGGGCGCGGGCGTGCGCTCGGTCTCGGTGAGCGCGGCGGGGATCTTCCTCGGCAGCGCCGCCGAGGCGCAGGTGCGCGCCAACGCCATGGCCGGCACCCTCGACGACTACGAACTCAGCTTCGAGGACGGCGAGCGGCTGCGTGGGCGTTTCCTCGTCCAGCGCCTCGACTACGCGGGCGATTTCAACGGCGAGCGCAATTACACGCTCCAGCTCGAAAGCTCGGGCGAGGTGATCCCGGCATGACGCCCAACCCTTTGCGCGGCGAGGCGGCCATCGCCATCGGCCCCGGCGCCTACGTGATGCGCCCCAGCTTCACCGCGCTGGTCGCCGCCGAGGCGGAACTCGGTCCCCTCTTCGCCCTCGTCGAGCGGGCGGGCGCGGGCGAACTTCGCCTCGCCGAGATGGCCACGCTGTTCTGGCACTGCCTGCCCGAAGCCGACCGGCCAAGCCGCGAAACGGTGGGCGCGGCGATCGTCGCCCAGGGCCTCGCCGCCTGCGCCGCGCCGCTGCGGGTGCTGCTCGCGCAAGTGCTCAAGGGCAGCGCGTGACCTTCGCGGCGGCCGCGCTGGGCCTTTGCGCCACGGCAGCGCGCACGCTGGGGTGGCGGCCCGCCGAGTTCTGGGCCGCCACCCCGGCCGAACTGGCCGCCGCGCTCGGCCTGCTCTCCCCCGGCGCGCCTGCGGGCTTCGACCGGGACACCCTCGTCAAGCTGATGGAAACCGATCATGGACGATGAAATCGACAGCCTCCTCGTCGAGGTCCGCGCCGGCACCGACGGCTTCGTCCGCGACATCGCGCAGATGCGCGGCGCCGTGGACGGCGACCTCGTCTCCGGCTTCACCCGCGCGGGCGACGCGCTGGAAAAGGGCCTTTCCGGCGCGATCCGCAAAGGCAGCCTCGGCTTCGACGACCTCAAGCGCACCGCCGCCTCGACGCTCGACGCCATCGCCGGGCAGGCCGCCCAGACGCTGGCCTCGGCGCTGGTCGGCGGCAGCGGCGCGGGCGGCGGGCTGGACCTCTCCGGCCTGCTGACCGGCGCGCTCGGCCTGCCGGGCCGCGCCAGCGGCGGCAACGTGTCTCCCGGGCGGGGCTATGTCGTGGGCGAGCGCGGGCCGGAACTGTTCGTGCCGACCTCCGCCGGCCGCATCGAGACCAGTGGTTCAGCCAGCCGCGACGTGCGCGTGGCGATCAACCTCTCGGCCCCGCGCGGTTCCAGCGCGCCGCAGTCGCTGCAGCGCTCCAGCCGCCAGGTCGCGAGCGCCGTGCGCCGCGCCCTCTCGAACTGAGGAGAGACGCCATGGCATTCTGGCTCGCCAGCAAGCGCGAGGGGCAGGCGAGCGACTGGCTCATGCGCTTCGACCCGCGCTTCTGGACCGTCAACTTCCCCCGCCCGATGGTGGCAACCGTAGTGTCCACCGCCCCCGATGCGCTGCGGGTGGAAGCCTCGTTCCTGCGCCGCGCCGACCTCGGCGGGCTGATCTGGGACAGTGTCGATACGCTCGACCACCCCCTGCTCGCCTACCGCACCGACCGCGATTACGCGCATACCTCGTTGCGTTTCCGCTGGCGCTCGGGCGGACTGATCCCGCTCGACGCAATCAACGGCCCGACCCTCACCATCGAGGGCCGCGACGAAGCGGGCGCGCCGCATACCTGGTACGTGCGCCTCTGGAACTATGCGCAAGGGACAGGCGAGGATGCCTTCGTCACGCTCGATTTCTCGGCGCTCGACGGCGGCTACGCCCTGCCCGCCGACGCCGACCGCGTCTGGCCCGGCGCGATCGAGCGAATGTTCATCTCCTTCGCCCCGCCCGGCTACGACGGCGCCAGCCCCGACCCGCTCCCCGCCGAGGCCGAAGGCTGGTTCGAGATGTCCGAAATCGCCACCGACGGCGCCCGCGCCATGCTGGAGATCGGCGACGTCGTCATGCCCGCGAACGGCCTCGCCATGGCGACCGGCTACGACGATCAGGGCATTCAGACCCCGGCCCGCCTGATCCGCGCCGTGCGCCAGCTCGGCTATCGCGGATCGGTGGTGCATTACCTCGGCATGAGCCACTACTTCCGGCTCACGGCAAGCGACGGCCGATACCTCGCCGGGCAGGGCGGCGATCCGCTGAACGGCCCGACCCGCAGCTGGCACCGCGCCTTCTTCGCCGGATGCGTCGAAGCGGGGCTGAGCCCGATGGCCTCGCTGTCCTACGAACTGCTCGACCAGCATTGTCCCGAAGCGTGGAAGCAGCGCGACCTCGAAGGCACCCCGGCGCTGACCGGCTGGGAGCCGCCCTCCACCCTGCTCTCCCCCGCGAATGCGGAGGCGATGGCCTGGCTGCAGACGGTCAGCGCGGCCTTCGCCGGATTGCTCGCCGAGGTGGGCGCACCCGTCCGCTTTCAGGTCGGCGAACCATGGTGGTGGACCTTCGGCGACGGCCGCATCTGCCTTTACGACGATGCCGCCAGGGCCGCATTCGGCGGGTCGCCCGCCGCCATTCCCGACATGCGCGCACCGCTCGCCCCGGCGCAGACGGCGCTGCTCGATCAGGCAGGCGCGCTGCTGGCGCAATCGACCGCCAACCTCGTTTCCGCCGTACGCACGGCGGTCGCGCCCTCGCCGGTCGAAGCGCTGGCACTGGTCTTCACCCCCACCCTGCTCGCGCCCGACATGCCCGAACTGAAGCGCGCCAACCTGCCACTCGGCTGGGCCGCGCCCGCGTTCGACCGGCTGCAGGTGGAAGACTACGACTGGCTCACCGCCGGGGCCGACGCCCACCGCCGCATGGCCCATGCCGAAGTCGACGCCCGCCTCAGCTACCCGCCCCGCGAGCAGGACTACCTCGCGGGCTTCGTCCTCGCCCCCGAACAGCGCGACCAGTGGCGCCGCATCGATGCCGGGATCGACGAAGCCCTGACCCGCGCCCCCCACGAAGTCGTCGTCTGGGCGCTGCCCCAGGTCGCGCGTGACGGATACGTGCGCCTCCCCCCGCCGCCAACCTCAGGAGCCGACCCCATGCAGGCCTTCGACGACGTGCTCTACCCGCTCGCACTCGGCCGCGACGCGACGGTGGTGCCCGAGTTCTCCACCAGCGTCTCGGTCACCGCCTCCGGGTTCGAACGGCGCAATTCGCTGTGGTCCAACGCGCGCCTGCGCTTCGACGTCGGCCCCGGCGTGCGGTCCGAGGCGGAACTCGGCCAACTCATCGCCTTCTTCCGCGCCCGCCGAGGCCCCGCGCGGGGCTTCCGGCTGCGCGATCCCAGCGACTTCAGCTCGAACGGCATGGTCGCCGCTCCCGGCCCGCTCGACCAACAGCTCGGCACGGGAAACGGCCTCACCGCCGAATTCCCGCTCATCAAGCGCTACGGCGAAAGCGAGGACGCCCAGGTCCGCCGCATCACCCGGCCTGATTTCGCGACGATGCTCGTCTCCATCGACGGCGTGGTGCAGGTCGGCAACTGGACCTTGGCCGCGCATGGCGTCGTCACCTTCGACGACGCCCCGCCCGTCGGCGCGGACATCCGCGCAGGCTTCCTGTTCGACGTGCCGGTCCGCTTCGCCGAGGACAGCCTCGAAGTCTCGGGCGCCGCCTTCGCCGCCGGCGAAGCGCCGAGCGTCCCCGTCGTCGAGATTCGGGAGGCATCATGACCCGCCACTGGTTCGCCGACGACCTCGAGACCATCGCCACGTTCTGGTGCATCCTGCGGCGTGACGGGGTGACGCTGGGCTTCACCTCGCACGATGCCGACTTGTGGCTGGACGGCGTGCTTCACCGCGCCTCGCCGGGCATGGTCCCCAGCGCAATCCGCAAGAGCGCGGATTTCGAGGCCGACAGCGCCGAAGTGCGCGGCTCGCTCACCGACGAGGCGATCGACAGCGCCGATCTCGCCGCCGGACGCTTCGACGGCGCGCGCGTGCGCATCGGCCTCGTCGACTGGGAGACGCTGGAGCGCCAGGTGCTCTACGCCGGCACCATCGGCACCGTCAGCGAAGAGGACGGGGCCTTTTCCGCCGAACTCGTCTCACGCAAGGCGGAACTTTCCCGCGATGCCACCCCGCGCACGAGCCCGACCTGCCGCGCCGGTTTCTGCGCGCCGGGGTGCAACCTCAACCCGCAGGCCTTCACCCGCGAGGTCCGCCTGGCCGGGATCGATCCGGCGGAAAACGCGGCGTTCTTCGAGGACGATCCCGAGGTCGCCCCGCATGTCGGCGGGCGCCTGCGCTGGCTCGACGGACCGCAGGCCGGCGCCGAAACCATGGTCGTCGGTGGCGGTTCGAACGGCGCGCTGGTGCTCGACCTGCCGCTCGACGAAGCGTCCCCCGCCGGTACCCGCGCGCTGCTGCGCCAGGGCTGCGACCATACCCTCGAAACCTGCGCGACGCGCTTCGCCAATGCCGTCAACTTCCGGGGCGAGCCGTTCCTGCCCGGCAACGACATGCTGACCCGCTATCCGGGGCCCCTGCAGTGACGGGCGCAATGACCGGGGAAGACCTCGCCATCGCGGCGCGCGGGCTCGTGGGCAGTCCGTTCCGCCTGCATGGCCGCGATCCCGCTTCGGGGCTGGACTGCGTGGGCGTGATCGAGGCCGCCTTCGCGAAAGCCGGCATGCGCTGCCGCCTGCCCAACGGCTATCGCCTGAGAGCCCGCGACCTGCCCGATGCCGCGGCGCTCGCGTCAGCCCTCGGCCTCGAACGAACGGACGGCGCCATCGCGGCCGGCGACGTGCTGCTGCTGCGACCATCTCCCTGCCAGTTCCACCTGGTCCTCGCCGTCTCGCCCGCCGCCGTGGTCCATGCCCATGCGGGACTGCGCAAGGTGGTGCTCGGACCGCTCCCCGACCAGTGGTCCCGCTACGGTCACTGGCGCCTTCCCCCGGATACAAGGAACTGACATGGCGACGCTTGCTTTCGGAAACCTGGGCGCGATGCTGGGCGGCCCCGTCGGCGGGGCGATCGGCACGCTGGTCGGCCGCCAGTTCGACAGCGCGCTGTTCGGTACCTCGCGCCGGGGTGCCCGCCTCAAGGAACTGGCGGTGACCGCTTCCAGCTACGGCCAGACGCTACCGCGCCACTTCGGGCGGATGCGCACCGCCGGCACCGTGATCTGGGCCACCGACCTCGTCGAGCGCAGCGAAGTGCAGGGCAGCGGCAAGGGCAGTCCCTCGGTCACGACCTACAGCTATTCGGCGAACTTCGCCGTCGCCCTCGCCAGCCGCCCGATCCGCGGGATCGGCCGGATCTGGGCCGACGGCAACCTGCTGCGCGGGGCCGAAGGCGATCTCAAGGCCGCCGGTACCCTGCGCATCTATACCGGCGCCGGCGACCAGCCGCCCGACCCGCTGATGCTCGCCGCCGAGGGAGAGGCCCTGTGCCCGGCCTATCGCGGCATCGCCTACGTCGTGTTCGAGGATCTCGACCTGTCGGGCTTCTACAACCGCATCCCCTCGCTGACCTTCGAGGTCATCGCCGACGACGACTTCACCCTGCAGGACGTGATCGGCGACGCCATCGAGGCGATCGCGGCCGAAGTGCCGCTGACGCCGATCACCGGCTACACCAGCGAGGCCGACCCGGCGCTCGACCTCCAGACCTTCGACCAGATCATGCCGCTGGAGATCGACGCCGCCGGGGACGAACTGATCGTCGCCCGCGAACGCCGGCAGGGCGGCGCCATCGCCCTGCCCGAAGCCGCGATCGCCACCGGCGACGGCGATTTCGGCGCCGCGTCCGGCTTCGCCCGCCAGCGCGCCGCCCCGTCCGACAGCCCGCCCAGCATCCTGCGCTACTACGACCTCGATCGCGACTACCAGGCCAGCGTCCAGCGCGCGACCGGCCGCGCGCGGCAGGGCGAACCGGGCACCATCGACCTGCCCGCCGCACTGGACGCCGCCAGCGCCCGCGACCTGATCGAGCAGGTCTCGCGCCGCGTCGACTGGAGCCGCGACCGCATTTCCTGGCGCACCTGCGAACTCGATCCCGAGGTCGGGCCCGGCGCGCTCGTCAGCCTGCCGGGCATCGCCGGCCACTGGCGCGTGCGCGAGTGGGAATGGCGCGACAGCGGCGTCGAACTGACGCTGGAACGCGCACTGCCGGTGGCCTCCGCACAAACGCCCGGACAGGCCGCCGATCCGGGCCGGGCCAACGCCCCGCTCGATGTCACTCCCGGCGAAACGCGGATCGTCGCGCTCGAACTGCCCTGCGACACCGCCGCCGGTTCGCCCGACGTGCCCCGCACCGTGGCCGCCGTTTCCGGCACTACCGCAGCATGGACCGGGGCCGCGCTCTACGCCGATCCCGGCGACGGCACGCTGACGCCCCTGGGGCCGAGCGGACGCGCGCGCGCCGCCCTTGGCACCGCGCTCACCGCGCTGCCTGCGGCCAGCCCGCTGCTGTTCGACCGTGCCTCGCAGCTCGTCGTCTCGCTGCCCGATCCCGCGATGCAACTGGCGAGCGTCGACACCCGCCAGCTCGCCTATGGCGCCAACCTCGCGCTGGTGGGCGAGGAACTGGTGCAGTTCCTCGCCGCCACCCCGCTCGGCAACGGGGAGTGGCGCCTTGCAGGCCTGCTGCGCGGACGCGGCGGGACCGAGGCGGCGATCGGCGCCCATGCCGCGAGCGAGCCGTTCGCACTGCTCGAAGCCGGCCTGACGACGCTCAACGCCGCCACGCTCGGGACCGATACGGCGCGGCAGGTCTTCGCCGTCGGCCGGGGCGACGCGGACCCGGTCGGTTCCCCCGTTCACCTCGACGGCATCGGCCTGCGCCCGCTCTCGCCCGTCCATCCCCGCCGCACCGCGACGCCGGACGGAGGCTTGGCGCTCGGCTGGACCCGCCGCGCGCGAGGCGCCTGGACATGGCAGGACGGCGTGGACGCGCCGCTGGTGGAGCAGGCCGAGCAGTACCTGGTGACGCTCGGCCCCATCGATTCGCCCATCGCGGCATGGACGACGACCGGCACCTCGCTCGAAATCGACGCCGCAACGATCGCCTCGCTGACCGGCTCTGCCGCCGGCGCCGCCCTGCACGTCCGGCAACAGGGTACGCACGCGCTTTCCCATCCGCTGCCGCTCGGCACCCTGGACTGACCGCAACCACGGAGATTCCCGCATGCCCGATACGCTGAACTTCGCCAGCGCCAGCCCCCGTTTCGCGCTTCCCCTGCTCCATGCCGCACAGGCGCAGAAAGAGGTCTTCGTCAACGAGGCGCTGATGCTGACCGATGCATTGATGCACTGCGCCATCAGGGGCTCGGCACCGGCTCCTACGGAAAATCACCAGGAAGGCGACACCTGGCTGGTTGCGAATCCCGCAACCGGAGAATGGGCGGGACGTGAGGATTGCCTGGCGATCCGCCGGGGCGATGGCTGGGCCTTCGCAGAGCCGCGCGACGGCATGCGCGTGCTCGATACGCAGCACGGCGGCGAAATGCTGTTTTTCGGTTCCTGGAGAAAAGCTTCGCTGCCCGTGGAACCACTTGGAGGGACGATTGTTGATGGGGAGGCTCGGACCGCGATCAATGATCTGGTCTCGGCTCTCAAAGCCTTGGGTATTCTCCCATCGGTTTGACGGGTGCACGAAACAGGGAACGCATGGGGTGTTGCAAGTTTTGGACTATGAGGTCGAAACCGACCCCCAAGCTCTCGAAAACGCGACAAATTTGCAACAGTCGCGTTTAATGTGCGCTTGCACACGTAAAGCCGAGGGGTTAGACACTCTCGCACTCGGTGGCTCCAAATCTCTTTGTAGGGGAAACGTATGAGGAAACTCCTCCTTGGCATGGCGCTGGCTTCGACGGCCATCGCTACGCCTGCGCTCGCGCGCGACAAGTCCTGGTATCTCGAACTCGACTTCGGCGGCATGATCGTCGAAGACGCCGACGTTAAGGTCGATGGCGTCACTGCCGACACGATCGACTTCAACAAGGGCTTCGATGGCGGCGGCGTCCTCGGTTACGACTTCGGTCCGTTCCGTCTGGAAACCGAAGCCAGCTACCGCCAGGCTTCGATCAAGAACAGCGGCGGCGCTGACGTCAGCAACCTGTCGTTCATGGTCAACGGCCTGCTCGACTTCGGTCCCGACGACGGCCTCCAGGGCTTCGTCGGCGGTGGTGCCGGCGTTGCTCGCGTCCATGCCGACGTGATCGACGATTCGGACAGCGGCTTCGCGTGGCAGGCGATCGCGGGTATCCGCGCTCCGATCAGCTCGCACTGGGACGTGGGTCTGAAGTACCGCTTCATGAACGTCAGCAAGGTCGACCTCGTCGACTCGGCCGGCGATTCGGGCCGTACCCGCTGGCGCTCGCACTCGCTGCTCGGCACGCTGAGCTACAACTTCGGTGGCGAAGAAGCGGCTCCGCCGCCGCCCCCGCCGCCCCCGCCGCCGCCTCCGCCGCCCCCCCCGCCGCCGCCGCCTCCGCCGCCGGTGTGCAACAAGGGCCCGTACATCGTGTTCTTCGACTGGGATAAGTCGGACATCACGCCCGAGGCTTCGACCATCCTCGACAGCGCCGTCAGCGCCTACGCGAACTGCGATAGCGTGCCGATCATGCTGGCCGGCTACACCGACCGTTCGGGTACCCCGAAGTACAACCTCGGCCTGTCCGAGCGTCGTAACTCGTCGGTCCGTTCGTACCTGACCAGCCACGGCATCCCCGACGGCTCGATCTCGAGCCAGGCGTTCGGTGAAGCCAACCCGCGCGTTCCGACCGCGGACGGCGTGCGCGAGCTGCAGAACCGTCGCGTCGAGATCACTTACGGTCCGGGTTCGGGCATGTAAGCGACCGGCAACGGTACAAGATCGGGGGGTCGGAGCAATCCGGCCCCCTTTTCTTTTGCCCGTCTCCGGACTTCGGATCGCAGACACGAAAAGGGCCCCGGAATCGAATTCCGGGGCCCTTTTCGCGCGTTTGTCGGAGAAACTCAGGCCGCGTAAGGCGTCGGGTCCACGAGGTCGGCCTCGGCAAAGCCCGCCTTGCGCAGGCGGCAGCTGTCGCACAAGCCGCAGGCATGGCCATCGGGCTGCGGATCGTAGCACGACCAGCTCATCCCGGGGTCGAGGCCCAGCCGGTCCGCCTCGCGTGCGATATCGGCCTTGCTCATGAACTGGAGCGGCGCATGGATGCGCAATTTCGTGCCCTCGTCCCCGGCCTTGGTCGCCAGCGTCGCGATATCCTCGAAGGCCGAGATGAATTCGGGGCGGCAATCGGGATAGCCCGAATAATCGAGCGCATTGACGCCGATGAAGATGTCGGCGGCCCCGATCGCCTCCGCCCATGCCAGGGTGAGCGACAGGAACACCAGGTTGCGCGCCGGCACGTATGTCACCGGAATGTCCGCGCCCACGCCCTCCTTCGGCACCGCGATGTCGTCGGTCAGCGCGGAGCCGCCGAACCTGCGCAAGTCGAGCGGCAGCACCACATGGCGGCTCGCCCCGATGACGCGCGCGATCTCGGCCGCGGCGTCGAGTTCGCGCCGGTGCCGCTGGTTATAATCGATGGTAAGCGCGTTGACCGCGAAGCCCTGCTCGCGGGCGATGCCGGCCGAGACCATCGAATCGAGGCCGCCGGACAGCAGCACCACAGCCTGCCGGGCCGGGGCCGGGTGGGAGGGGGAAGAAGTCGTTTCCTGCATGTGCCCCCGCTACGCCTCCGGCGCCGGGGGGACAATACTCAACTGCGGCAATCGCCGGTCCTGCGCCCTTCGGCCGAGAACGAGAACGGCAGCCCGTTGACGATGCCCTGGCTGTCGATCTGGATCAGCGCATCGGTTTCGCGCCGGATCTGCGTGCGACCGTAGCCCTGCCCACGGCAGGTGTACTGCACGGTCACCTGATCGTTCCTGTCCTCTACCACGACGCTGCTGCAGGCCATGCCGGGATGGCGCAGCTGGATCAGCCGCCGGCCACTGTCCAGGCAGATGTTGCGCACCGGCCCGCCACGCTCTCGAAGTTCCCAGCCGCCGTGATCGAGTTCATCGAGCATCGCCAGCGACTGTCGCTGCCCATGAACCGGAGCAGCGACAGCCACCCCGGCCAGGCCGAGGGGCAAGAGAATCGACTTCACATTCATTCCATCGCTTCCTGATACCGCCCTATCGCACTCTGTATCGGGAGCCGAGGCCGCAAATTCAAGCCTCGCGCGGGCATGCCGTCAGGCCGGCACGCGCAGGATCTTGGAACAGAACGCGCAATCGACCGGAATCGTTCCGTCATCATCGCGCATGTCGGCCAGTTGATCCTCAGGAAAACCTGATAGAACAGAGAGATAGTGCTCCACCGTGCAGCGGCAGCCTCTTTGCAGCGGCAGCAGCGGCTCGACACGCACTTCGCTTTCTTCATGGAACAGGCGCCAGACGAGTTGCTCCAGACTGAGCACCGGGTCCACCAGTTCACCGTCCTGCACGGTGCCGGCGATGATCGCGGCATGCTCCCAGTCCGGATGCTGTTCCTGCGCATGGAGGCGCGCACGACCCTCCTCGCCATCGGGAAGATGCTGCAGCAGCATCCCGCCGGCACTGCAACGCGGCCCGTTCGATCGCACGGCGATGCGGATCAGCGTGGGCACCTGCTCGGACTGGGCGAAGTAGTTCTCGCAGGCGTGGGCGAGCGAATCGCCTTCCAGCGGCACCACTCCCTGATACCGTTCCTTGGTGGTCGGAAGGTCGAAGGTGATCGCCAGGTAACCCTTGCCGAAGATCGTCTCGAGCGAGCAGTTCTCCTCCAGCGCCCCGACCTTCGCCGAATCGTGGCGCAAGTAGCCGCGCACCTCGCCGTTGCGGTAGTCGCAGACCAGCAGGTCCACCGCCCCGCCCTCGGCCTGCGCCTGGAAGGTCAGCTGGGCATGCTCCTCCTTCAGCAGCGAGCCCATCAGCGCGGTCAGCACCAGCGCCTCGGCCAGGACGTGCTTGACGACCCTGGGATAGTCGTGCGCCGACAGCACCGTCTCCAGCACCGGGCCGAGCCGCACCATGCGCCCGCGCACGCTGCGCGCGGGCACGGAGAAGGCCAGCACGCGGTCGAACCCGGTGTCGTCGCGCGGCAGCAGGTCGTCGTCGGTCACAGCTTGCCCAGGGCCCAGAGCAGGACCGACTTCTGCGCATGGATGCGGTTCTCGGCCTCGTCCCAGACGGCGGACTGCGGCCCGTCCATCACCTCGTCGGTCACTTCCTCGCCGCGATGCGCGGGCAGGCAGTGGAGGAAGGTCGCGCCCGGATGGGCCGCCGCCATCAGCGCCGCATCGACCTGATAGGGCTGCATCGCCGCGACATGGACCTCGCCGCCGGGCTGGCCCATCGATACCCAGGTGTCGGTGACGACGACCTGCGCGCCCGCCACCGCCTCGCGCGGGTCGTTGGTCAGGATCACCTCGCCGCCGGCCGCGCGGGCCCGGGCGATGAACCCGGCGTCGGGCTCGTAGCCGGCCGGACCGCCGATGCGGATGGTGAACTTCATCAGGCCCGCCGCCTCGATCAGCGAGTTGGCGACATTGTTGCCGTCACCCAGCCACGCCAGCTGCAGGCCGGGCAGGGCATGGCCGTGCTCCACCACCGTCAGCAGGTCGGCGACGATCTGGCACGGGTGCGAGAGGTCGGTCAGGCCATTGATGACGGGGACTTCGGCGTAGTGCGCCAGTTCCTCGATCTTGGCGTGATCGTCGGTGCGGATCATGATCGCATCGACCATGCGGCTGAGCACCCGCGCGGTGTCGGCGATCGTCTCGCCGCGCCCGATCTGGGTGCTGCCCGCCTCCAGGATCAGCGCCGAGCCGCCGAGCTGGCGCATCGCCATGTCGAACGAGACGCGGGTGCGCGTCGAGTTCTTCTCGAAGATCATGGCGAGCACATGGCCCGCGAGCGGCGCATCGGCGTCGGCGCGGCCCTTCGGCCAGGCTCCGCCAGCGTCACGGCGCGCCGCCTTGCGGTCGATCGCGTCGTTGACCATGGCGGCGATGGCATCGCCGCCGGCGTCGGCAAGATTGAGGAAATCGGCCATCAGGCAGTCTCTTCGGGCTTGTAGTCCGCCGCGGCGGCGGAGAGCTTTTCCATGAATTCGTCGATGTGGCTGTCGTCGATCACCAGCGGCGGCAGTATCCGCACCACGTTGTCGGCGGCCGAAACCGTCAGCAACCCGTGATTGTCACGCATGTGGGCCACGAAGGCACGCGGTTCGACCTTCATCCGCAGGCCGATGAACAGGCCGCGCCCGCGCACGAAATCGAACAGTTCGGGATAATTGCCGATGAACTGCTCGAGCCGCGCCTTGATCCGCTCGCCTTTGGCGCGCACGTCGGCGAGGAAGGCCTCGTCGGGGATGACGTCGAGCACCGCATTGATCGCGGCCATGGCGAAGGGATTGCCGCCATAGGTCGAGCCATGGGTGCCGAAGGTCATGCCGCGCGCCGCCTTCTCGGTGGCGAGGCAGGCGCCGACCGGGAAGCCGCCGCCGATGGCCTTGGCGGTGGACATGATATCGGGCTCGATGCCGTACTGTTCATAGGCGTAGAACGTGCCGGCGCGGCCGACGCCGCTCTGCACTTCGTCCAGCACCAGCATCAGGTCATGCTCGTCGCACAGCGCGCGCAGGCCCTTCATGAACTCGTCGGAGGCGATACGGATGCCGCCTTCGCCCTGGATCGGCTCGACCAGGAAGCCGGCGGTGTTGGGGCCGATCGCGGCCTTCGCGGCCTCCAGATCGTCGAATTCGATGTACTTGAAGCCCGGCAGCAGGGGTAGGAAGCCCTTGTGCATCTTCTCCTGGCTCGACGCGCTGATGGTCGCCATCGTGCGGCCGTGGAAGGCGTTGTTGAAGGTGATCAGCTCGAACTTGTGATCGTTGCCGACCGACTGGTGATAGACGCGCGCGGTCTTGATCGCGCATTCCACCGCCTCGGCGCCCGAATTGGTGAAGAACACGGTGTCGGCGAAGGTCAGGTCGATCAGCCGCTTGGCCACCGCCTCGCCCTGCGGGCTGCCGTAGAGGTTGGAGACGTGCATCAGCGTCTCGGCCTGCTTCTGGATCGCGCCGACGAGGCCGGGGTGCGAATGGCCGAGTGCGTTCACCGCGATGCCGCTGGCGAAGTCCAGGAATCGGCGACCGTCCTCGCTGATGAGATGGCAGTGCTCACCGCGAACGGGGCGTACGCCATTCCGGGGATAGACGGGCATCAGCGGGGTAATGGACATGTCGGCATTCCTTGCAGAATCGAGCCCCCAGAACGCGGGTCTTGGCGGGCCGTAGAGAAATCTCGCTTTGAAGATCGCAAACGACAAATGGCGGCCCTACCGGACCGCCATTTGCGCGCGTTTAGATGTTTGCAGCCTCCCGGTCAAACGTCCCTAAGGGGTTCTGGCCGGGAGTAGTGCTGGCAGGATCAACCCTGACGCGGCTGCAGGTTGACCGCCGAGTACTTGCCTCGTCGATCGACCTCGATATCGAACTCGACCTGATCGCCCTCGTTGAGACCGGACATGCCCGAACGCTCGACCGCGCTGATGTGCACGAACGCGTCCGGCTGACCGTCATCACGGGTGATGAAGCCGAAGCCCTTCATGGAGTTGAAGAACTTCACCGTGCCGGTGGCCTTCTCGCCGGTGAGCTGGCGCTGCGGCGCCGGCTCGCGCTTGGCGACGGGGATCACGTCGCCAACGACCACGAGGTCGGTAGCCGAGATCTTGCCGCCACGATCGACGAGCTGGAATTCGAGCTGCTGGCCTTCGGCCAGGCCTTCGAGGCCGGCGCGCTCGACCGAGCTGATGTGCACGAACACGTCGTCGCCGCCTTCATCGCGCTGGATGAAGCCGAAGCCCTTCGCTGCGTTGAAGAACTTGACGACGCCCTTGCCCTGGCCAACGACCTGGGCAGGCATGCCGCCGCCACCGCCGCCGCCACGACCGCCGCCGAAGCCACCGCCGCCGCCGCCGAAGCCGCCACCGCCGCTACGACCACCGCCGAAGCCGCCACCGCCGCCGCCGAAGCCGCCGCGATCACCGCCACCGCTGTAGCCGCCACCGCCGCCGAAACCACCACGGTCGCCGCCGCCGAAGCCGCCGCCACCGAAGCGATCACCGCCGCCGAAGCGATCCTGGCCGGCGAAGAACGGATCGAACTCGTCTTCTCCGCCCCGCTTATTGTCGCGTCCCCTTCCGCGACGACCTCTATCAAAACCCATGTCTACTAGCGTACCTTCGCTGCGCCCCAGAAGTATTCGTCAGGC
Source organism: Novosphingobium resinovorum (assembly GCF_036352595.1). Taxonomy (GTDB): domain Bacteria; phylum Pseudomonadota; class Alphaproteobacteria; order Sphingomonadales; family Sphingomonadaceae; genus Novosphingobium; species Novosphingobium resinovorum_B. Next base: position 56,064 of record NZ_JAZFAX010000007.1, on the reverse strand, counting down.
AGGTGGACGATCCTAACCATAACGCCAGGCAAGCGACCGGGAGGCCCGGCCTTTTCCTGCGAACATGACTCTTACACGACTCAACCAGCCATGGCGAACGGAAATGCGAGGTGATTGCAGCCATTCGCGATGAATCAGGTGTTTTTATACGACGAAATGGCTTGCCACCCGGCGCCGAAGCGGCTTGATGGCCCTCTTTTCCGAGGCCTTCCCTCGTCCGACTACGGGAGAATACGCGAGATGTTCCGCCAGATCACCGAGACCGTCTTCGCCAGCCCGCAGATCGACCTCGATTCCATCGCCGAAGCCAAGGCGCTGGGAATCGTGCGGATCGTCAACAACCGCCCCGAGGGCGAGAGCGACGACCAGACGCCGGGCGCCGACATCGAGGCGGCCGCCGAGGCGGCAGGGATCGACTACGTCGCGATCCCCGTGACTCACTCCGGCTTCAGCCAGGCCCAGGTCGATGCGATGGAACAGGCGCTCGACGTGGACGGCCCGGTCCTCGCCTATTGCCGCTCGGGCACCCGCTCGACCCTGCTCTGGGCGCTGGCCCGCGCCAAGGCCGGCGACAACCCGGCGGTGATCGCCTCGAAGGCGGCGGGCGCCGGCTACGACGTGACGCCGATCCGCCAGCTCATCGAGATGCTGTCCGCCGGGCGCTGATCGAACCGGGGCCCCGCCCCGTCATTGCGAGCGCAGCGAAGCAGTGACGATCCGCGCTAGAGCGCATCCTCGCCCTGTTCGCCGGTGCGGATGCGCACGACCCGGGCGAGGTCGAAGACGAAGATCTTGCCATCGCCGATCTCGTCGTTGTTCGCGTGACTGCGGATGACTTCGACCACGGTTTGCGCCAGCGAATCGGGCACCGCGATCTCCAGCCGAAGCTTGGGCAGCATGCTCGAGGCATATTCGGCGCCGCGGTAGACTTCGGTCTGCCCTTTCTGGCGCCCGAAGCCGCTGACTTCCGATACCGTCAGCCCCGAGACGCCCGCCGCGCTCAGCGCGTCCCTCACTTCGGTGAACTTGAACGGCTTGATGATGGCCGTGACGTATTTCATGCGCGTTCCCCCAGCCGAACCGGACCGCAGCATCCCACAACCGCAAACAATAAAAAAGGGGCCGGAGCGGCTGGCTCCGGCCCTTCATAGGTTGTGTTCGCAGGAGGAACATCGGTTGGCGACGACGGATGGGAGGAGAGGAGGAAGTACCCGCCGCCGCCAAACTGGTGGAATTGTTGAACTTAGTTGTAGGCGCGCTCGCCGTGCTCGCCGATGTCGAGGCCGTCGGCTTCGACTTCGGGAGTGACGCGCAGGCCGGTGACTGCCTTGGCGATGAAGATCGCGATCACGGTGCCGACGGTGGCGAGCACCACGGTGGCGAGGACCGCCTCGATCTGGATCACCAGCTGCGGACCGATGGCGAATTCCGCCTTGCCGGGGCCGCCGAGCGACGGGGCATAGACGATGCCGGTGCCGATGGCGCCGACGATGCCGCCGATGCCGTGGACGCCGAATGCGTCGAGCGCGTCGTCATAGCCGAGCATCGGCTTGAGCTTGCTGACCGCGAAGAAGCAGATGATCGAAGCCACGCCGCCCAGCACGATCGCGCCGAACGGGCCCGAGTTGCCGGCAGCCGGGGTGACCGCGACGAGACCGGCGACGACGCCCGAGCAGAAGCCCAGGGCCGAACCCTTGTGACCCGCCAGACGCTCGGCGAGCATCCAGAACAGACCGGCCGAAGCGGTGGCGACGAAAGTGTTGATCATGGCGAGCGAAGCCGCGCCGTTGGCCGAGAGCGCCGAGCCGGCGTTGAAGCCGAACCAGCCCACCCACAGCAGGCCGGTGCCGACCATGGTCAGCGTCAGCGAGTGCGGCGGCATCGGCTCGGCCGGGAAGCCCTTGCGCTTGCCCAGGATGATCGCGGCGACCAGCGCCGAGACACCGGCGTTGATGTGGACGACGGTGCCGCCCGCATAGTCGAGCGCGCCGAGGCCGAAGAAGTAGCCGGTCGGTGCCCAGACCATGTGCGCGATCGGGAAGTACACGATCGTCAGCCAGACGGCCGCGAAGACCATGACCGCCGAGAACTTGATACGCTCGACCGTGGAGCCCAGGACCAGCGCGACGGTGATCGCGGCGAAAGTCATCTGGAAGCAGGCGAAGACGTATTCGGGAATGGTGCCCGAGACCGAATCGGGGGTGACGCCCGCGAGGAACGCCTTGCCGAAGCCGGCGACGACGGCATTGCCGCCCTCACCGAAGGCCATCGAGTAGCCGTACATGACCCAGATGAGCATGGCGAGCGAGGCCGCGGCGCCGATCTGCGTCATGGTGGAGAGCATGTTCTTCGAGCGGGTCAGGCCGCCGTAGAACAGCGCGAGGCCGGGAAGGATCATCAGGAAGACGAGGACGGTCGACGTCATCATCCAGGCGGTGTCGCCCTTGTCGACGGTCGGCGTCGCTTCCTGTGCGAAGGCGGCGGTGGAGACGGCGAGCGACGTGACCGTCGCTGCGATGCCGCCTGCCGTTTTGGCGAGAATCTTGCGGTTCATCATGAAAGCTCCCCTCAGAGCGCGGTGTCGCCAGCCTCGCCGGTGCGGATGCGCACGGCCGAAGCGAGGTCCAGGACAAAGATCTTGCCATCACCGATGGCCTCGGTGCTTGCGACCTGCTGGATCGTCTCGACGATCTTGGGTGCGAGATCGTCAGGCGCGGCGACCTCGATCTTCACCTTGGGCAGCATGTTGGTCGAATATTCGGCGCCGCGGTAGATCTCCGTCTGACCCTTCTGGCGGCCGAAGCCCTTCACTTCCGAGACGGTCATGCCCGCGACGCCGATACCCCCAAGGGCCTCGCGGACTTCGTCCAGTTTGAAGGGCTTGATGATGGCGATGATGAACTTCATGCCTATCCCCTGTTAGCAACCGGCCCCAGCGCCGGCTGGAAACAGGTAATGCACAGGGCGTGCCAATTTACCTCACGGCAAGAATCCGCAGTGATTCAAGAGGTCGATTAACCTCCGAACGCAGGAGAGGCACGTAGTATCGCCCGATTCATGGGCAGTTGCCTAAATTTTAGGCAACGAAAGCGAGGCAACGACCGGCAGATGGTCGGACCCTATCGCCGATAACCCGCTATGATGCACATGGGTTCCCGCCACTGCCCACTCCGCGGATACTATGATGCGGTCGAGCAGCGCCATCGGGCGGCGCGAGGGAAAGCTGCGCCCCGGCGCGAGCACCTGCCAGCCGGCGTCGAACTCGCGCAGCGCCCCGCCGGTGCGGGCCCATTCGTTGAGGTCGCCCATCATCACCGTGGGCATGCGATCGGCGCAACCGGCGCAGTGCGACAGCACCGAGCGGACCTGGTGGCGGCGCCGGATCCCCGACAGATCGAGGTGCATGCCGACCACCCGCAGCCTGCGCCCTTCCACCGCGAGGTCGGCGCGGACGGCGCCGCGCGGCTCCAGCACCGGAAGCGGCACCGGGGCCGCCTCGACCACGTCGATACCCTTGCGCACGAGGATCGCATTGCCGTGCCAGCCCAGGCTGTCGGGCTTCATCGACAGCGGCACCGGCACGTAGTCGGTCGCGGCCTGGATCGCGTCCAGCGGCAGCACCGCCATGCGCCGGCCGTAGCGGCGGTCCACCTCCTGCAGCGCGACGACGTCGGCGTCGATCTCCTTGAGCACGGCAAGGATGCGCTCGGGGTCGCGCCGCCGGTCGAGGCCGACGGCCTTGTGGATGTTGTAGCTGGCGAACTTGAGGTGCAAGTGACGGCTCCGGCGAGTGGCCCGTGTAGCAATCCGCCGGAGCGCCGTCAGGTTCCTTCATGAACCGTTATGGTATCGTCAGGTGGCGCCTTGGTGCCTTTAGGTGCCGTTGAGTGCCACCCGGGTGCGCTCAGCGTTCCTTGGTGGCGCTGAAGGTCAGTTCGGGGTTGCGCTCCTGCTGGTAGCTCACGTCCCAGGCCGAGCGGGCCATGAACACCGGATCGCCGTCACGGTCCTTGGCGAGGTTCATCTTGTTGAAATCGCCGAATTCCCTGAGCGCCTTGTCATCGCCCTTGAGCCAGCGGGCGGTGTCGAACGGGGCAGGCTCCAGCATCGCCTCGACCTTGTATTCGGCCTCCAGCCGGCTGATGAGCACGTCCAGCTGGAGCTGGCCGACGACACCGACCACCCACTGCGAACCGATCTCCGGATAGAACACCTGGATCACGCCCTCTTCCGAAAGATCGTCGAGCGCCTTGCGTAACTGCTTGGTTTTCGTGGGATCTTTCAGCGCGACGCGGCGCAGGATTTCCGGCGCGAAATTCGGCAGGCCGACGAAGCGCACGTCGTTCTTCTCGGACAGCGTATCGCCCACCCGCAAGGTGCCGTGGTTGGGAATGCCGATGATATCGCCGGGCTCGGCATTGTCGGCGATCTCGCGGTCCTGCGCGAAGAACAGGATCGGCGAATGCACCGCGATCGGCTTGCCGAGGCCCGAGGGCGTCAGCTTCATGCCGCGCCTGAAAGTGCCGGAAACCAGCCGCATGAAGGCTATGCGGTCGCGGTGCATCGGGTCCATGTTGGCCTGCACCTTGAAGATGAAGCCGGTGACTTCCTTGTTGTCCGGCTCGATCGTGCCCTGCTCGCTGGGCTGCGGACGCGGCGGCGGAGCATGGCGCGAAATGGCGTCGATCAGTTCCATCACGCCGAAGTTCTTGAGCGCCGAACCGAAGTAGACCGGGGTGAGATCGCCCGCGCGGTAGGCATCGACGTCGAACTCGGGATAGCCGGCCTGCGCCAGCTCCAGCTCCTCCGCGACGGCGGCAGGCAGCGCGGCGTCCTGGTCGATCCTGCCGAGGAATTCCTTCGACGGCCCCTCAGGCCGGCTGATGCCGCCGCTGGCGAGGTCGAGGATGCCCTCGAACACACCGCCCATGCCGACCGGCCACGACATCGGGCACACGTCGAGCGCGAGCATGTCGGCCACTTCGTCGAGCAGGTCGAAACAGGCGCGGCCCTCGCGGTCGACCTTGTTGATGAAGGTGATGATCGGCACCGAACGCAGGCGGCAGACCTCGAACAGCTTCCGCGTCTGCGGCTCGATGCCCTTGGCCGCGTCGATCACCATGATCGCCGAATCGACCGCGGTGAGCGTGCGGTAGGTATCCTCCGAAAAGTCCTCGTGGCCCGGCGTGTCGAGCAGGTTGAAGGTGATCCCGTCCCGCTCGAACGTCATCACCGAGCTGGTGACGGAAATGCCGCGCTGCTGCTCGATCTTCATCCAGTCGGACCGGGCACGGCGCGCCGCACCGCGCGCCTTGACCTGACCGGCAAGATGGATCGCACCGCCCTGCAGCAGCAGCTTCTCGGTCAGCGTGGTCTTGCCGGCGTCAGGATGCGAGATGATCGCGAAAGTGCGCCGGGACTGGTGGGGCGAGGTCGTCATCGGCGCGCTTTAGTTTGATACAAGGAAGAAGGGAAGGCTTGAGGGACGTCCTGAGGCCATTGCCCCAGACCCCGTTACCGTCGTCGGTGCGCGCGCAGCCACCGCAGTCCCACATTGCGCCGCAGGCTGTTTCGTCTCCTGCTTCGAAGTAAGCGCAAGACGTGACTGCGCGCGTGACCTCGACAGTAACGGGGTCTGGGGCAATGGCCCCAGGACGTCCCTGTTCCCTTACCCTTCCCGCGCGACCTGGAACCCGGCGAACGACTGGTTGACCGGCATCAGTTCCAGCGTGTTGATATTGACGTGCGGCGGCAGCGAGGCGGCCCACAGGACGGTTTCGGCGATGTCCTCGCCGGTCAGCGGGTTCACGCCTGCGTAGAAGTTGTCCGAAGCCGACTGGTCGCCGCCGTTGCGGACCACGGTGAATTCGGTCTCGACCATTCCCGGCTCGATCGAGGTCACGCGTACGCCGGTGCCGAGCAGGTCGGAGCGCAGGCCCAGTGCGAACTGGCGCACGAAGGCCTTGGTGCCGCCGTAGACGTTGCCGCCGGTGTAGGGGTAGGTCGCCGCGACCGAGGAGAGCATGACGATGGCGCCCTTGCGCTCGATCAGGCCCGGCAGCAGCTTGTGCGTGAGCGAGACGAGGCTGACGACGTTGGTGTCGATCATCGTCTTCCAGTTGGCGAGGTCGGAGACTTGCGCGGGCGCCGCCCCCAGCGCGAGGCCGGCGTTGTTCACGAGGCAGTCGATCTGCGCGAAATCGCCGGGAAGAGCGGCGAGCGCGGCATCGCGGGCGGCTTCGTCGCGCACGTCGAAGACGGCGGCGTGGAAACGGTCGGCGCCGAGGTCGTCGGCCAGCGCCTGCAGGCGTTCGGCGCGGCGGCCGGTGCCGACGACGCGCCAGCCGGCCCTGGCGAAGGCGCGGGCGCAGGCTTCGCCGATCCCGGAGGTGGCGCCGGTGACGAGGACGGTCTTCATGGGGGAGGGTTCCTTCAGTCTGCGGAGAGGACGGTGACGTCCATGCGGAAGCGGCGCGCCTCGCCGGGCGGCAGCACGATCACGCCGGGCTTTTCGCGCAAGTCGCCGGTGAAGCCAAGCGGGTCGGCGTGGCCCTGCCACGGCTCGATGCACAAGTAGGCCGCCCCCGGCTTCTGCCAGATGCCCAGCATCGGCGTGTCGGGAAAGGCGATGGCCAGCTGCGTGCCGCCCGGCGCCCCGAAGGTCAGGGCGCGGCTGGACAGGCGATCCCACACCAGCGCGTCGGCCTCGAACAGCGCGGCGTCGAGGGGCAGGACATGGCCTTCCACCGGGCTCGCCTCGGGCTCGGGCAGGAGCAGGCCGCTGGCGAGATCGACGCGGCGGACCGGCTGCGGCTCGGGCTGGTCGAAGGCGACGACGTGGTCGGCCTTGGCGGCTCCGCCCCCTCCGACCGATGCGGGCAATGGCCAGGCGAAGGCGGGATGAAAACCGAAGCTGAAGGGCAGCGAGGCATCGCCGGGATTGGTGACGCGCGCTTCCATGTTCAGGCTGGCCCCGTCGAGGCGGAAGGTCATCTCCAGCACGAAGGCGAAGGGGTAGACGGCGCGCGTCTCCGCGCTGTCGGCGAGGCGCAGGACGACGCGGTCGGCGGCCGCCTCCGCCACGTCGAACAGGGCGCGGCGGGCGAAGCCGTGCTTGCCGAGTTCGTATTCCCGTCCGTCGAGGCGGTAGCGATTGTCGTTCAGAGCGCCGACGATCGGGAACAGCACCGGCGCATGGCCGGTCCAGAACGCCGGGTCGGCGTCGGTCATGTACTCGCGCCCGGCGCCGTCGGTGAGCGACCAGAGTTCGGCGCCGAGCGGGTTGATCCGGGCGGTGAGATCGCCCGAGGAAATGGTCACGAAGTCCACGTCAGTCACCGGCCTGTTCCCTTACAATAAGTCGCGAACCGTCAGTCTTGTACCAGAACGAACCTCTGCTCCCGCTCAGGCTGAGCCTGTCGAAGCCCCTGCCGCGTGGCGCCCCGTCTCCGGGGCTTCGACAAGCTCAGCCTGAGCGGGATTGGGAGGTTTTAGCCTGCCTCCGCTCACCCTGAGCTTGTCGAAGGGTCTTGCATCACCCCCGCAGCACCGCGCCCAGCTTGGCGGCGGCGGCGGTCACCTTTTCGCTGATCGCCTTGAGGTCGGCTTCCTTGTAACTGGCCTCGACCGGCTGGAGCGTGACTTCGAGCGCGAGCGACTTCTGCCCCTCGGGCACGCCGTTGCCACGGAAGTCGTCGAACAGGCGCACCGCGACGATGTTGGCCTTGTCCGCGCCCTGCACCAGCCGCACGAGATCGCCCGAGGGCAGCTCTGCAGGCACGAGGAACGCATAGTCGCGCGTCACCGCCTGCAGCGCCGGGGGCGCGTAGGAGACGCGGGCGAAGCCGGGCGTGCCCTTCTTGCCGGGAATGGCGTCGAGGAACAGTTCGGCGACCGCCACCGGGCCATCGACGTCGAACTGCTTCGCCGTCTTCGGGTGCAGCATGCCAAAGCGCGCCAGCACCGTCTTGGGGCCGAGGCGCAGCGTCGCCGACTGGCCGGGGTGGAACTGGGGACCAGCTTCACCCATGACCTGCAGCTTGTCGACCGGGGCGCCAGCCTCGGCCAGCAGCGCCAGCACTTCGGCCTTGGCGTCGTAGGCGTCGAACGCCGTCGCCTTGCCGGTCGCCCAGCCGCGTGGCGTTTTCTCGCCCGCGAGGACGACGCCCAGCGTCAGCCGTTCATCGCTCGCCCCGCCGGCACCGCGCAGATAGCGGCGGCCGATCTCGAACAGGCGCAGCGAGGCCGCGCCGCGATCGAGGTTGCGCTTCGCCGCCATCAGCAGGCCCGGCAGCAGCGAGGGGCGCATGGCCTTCATGTCCTCGCTGATCGGATTGGCGAGCACCCACAGCGGACCTTCGGCGAAAGCCTCGGCGGCGGGCTCGGGCAGGAACGACCAGGTGACGGCTTCCTGAAGCCCGCGCGCCGCAGCGGCGCGGCGCACGCGCCGTTCCAGTGCCTGCGCCGGGGTGGCGGTGGGCTTGGCGACGCCGTCGGCGCGGGGAAGCGGCACGCTCTCGACCTTGTCGAGGCCGTGGATGCGCACGATTTCCTCGACGATGTCGGGGGCGCCGTCCACGTCGGGACGCCAGCCGGGAACGGTGACGGCCCAGTCGTCAGCTTCGACGACGGAGAAGCCGAGGCTTTCCAGAATGCGCTGCTGTTCGCCCGGCGTGACCGTGACGCCGCCCAGCTTCTCCACCAGCGAGGACGCGAAGTGGACGATCTTGGGCGTGCCCGGAGCGGCGCCCGCGCGCACGATCTCGGAGACTTCGCCGCCGCACAGCTCGACGATCAGGTTCGTCAGCAGGGCAAGGCCGGTGTCGAGGAACTGCGGGTCGATCCCGCGCTCGAAGCGACCGCGCGCGTCGGAGGTGAGGTTGAGCTTGCGTCCGGTCTTCGCGATCCGCTCGGGATCGAAGTAGGCGATTTCGAGCAGGACGTCGGTGGTGGCATCACCGCAGCCCGAGTGCAGACCGCCCATGATGCCCGCGATGTCGTGGACGCCGCTGTCGTCGGCGATCACGGTCATCTCGGCGTCGAGCGTGTAGGTCTTCTCGTTCAGCGCCTCGATCGTCTCGCCCTCCACCGCGCGGCGGGCGACGACGGCGCCGGTCAGCTTGGCGAGGTCGTAGGCGTGGGCCGGGCGGCCATACGTGAGCATCACGTAGTTGGTCGCATCGACCAGCGCCGAGATCGGCCGCTGGCCCGCGGACGTGAGCGCATCTTGCAGCCACTGCGGCGAGGGGCCGTTCTTCACGCCCTTGATGACGCGGCCGTAGAATGCCGGGCAGCCCTCGGCATCATCGGTACGCACCTCGACCGGGCAGGGGAAAGTGCCTGCGGCCTCGGGCGCGATGATCGGCTTGAGGGTGCCGAGGCCCGCTGCCGCCAGATCGCGAGCGATGCCGTAAACGCCCATGCAGTCCGGACGGTTGGGGGTGATCGACACGTCGATGACCGGATCGGCGCCGTGATACTGCGCGAAGGGCGTGCCAACCGGCGCATCCTCGGGCAGTTCGATGATGCCGTCGTGGTCCTCGCCCAGCTCCAGCTCGCGCGTGGAGCACATCATGCCGTTCGATTCGACGCCGCGCACGGCCGCAACCTTGAGCGTCATGCCGTTGGCCGGCACCACCGCGCCCGGCAGGCCGAGCACGCCGACAAGGCCAGCGCGTGCATTAGGCGCGCCGCAAACCACGGTCAGCACCTTGTCGCCGGTATCGACGGTCAGGACCTGCAGCTTGTCCGCCTGCGGGTGCTTTTCAGCCGTGAGCACCTTCGCCACGCGGAAGCCTTCCAGCTTCGCGGCAGGGTCTTCGATGCCTTCGACCTCAAGGCCGATGGCGTTGAGCGTGGCGGCGATCTGCTCGACGCCCGCTTCGGTTTCCAGGTACTGCTTGAGCCAGGAGAGCGAGAACTTCATCGTCTAAATCCTTTTTCCGCGCTCAGGCCGGCGTACCGACGCCGCCCGAAAGGGTCGGCACGTCGAGGGCGGAGAAACCGTAGTGGGAGAGCCAGCGCACATCGCCGTCGAAGAAGGCGCGCAGGTCGTCCATCCCGTACTTGAGCATGGCGAGGCGATCGACGCCGATGCCGAAGGCGAAGCCCTGCCATTCGTCAGGGTCGATGCCGCCCGCCGCGATCACGCGGCGGTTGACCATCCCCGAACCAAGCACTTCCATCCAGGCATGGCCCGGCGCATCGCCCGAGCCGCCGACGACCCTGCGGCCGCCCTGGCTGGAGTAGCCCACATCCACCTCGATCGAGGGTTCGGTGAAGGGGAAGTAGCTGGGGCGCAGGCGCAGGACGATGTCGTCGCGCTCGAAGAAGGCCTTGAGGAAGGCTTCCAGCGTCCACTTCAGGTGGCCGAGGTGGATGCCCTTGTCGATGACGAGGCCCTCGATCTGGTGGAACATCGGGGTGTGCGTGGCGTCGCTGTCCGAGCGGTAGACGCGGCCCGGCGCGATGATGCGGATGGGCGCGCCCTGCTGGATCATCGAGCGGATCTGCACCGGCGAGGTATGCGTGCGCAGCAGCATCTCGCGGCCGTCGTCGTTGCGGTCCGGGAAATAGAAGGTGTCATGCATCGCGCGCGCCGGGTGGCTTTCGGGCATGTTGAGCGCGGTGAAGTTGTGCCAGTCGTCCTCGATCTCCGGTCCGGTGGCGACCGCGAAGCCAAGATCGGCGAAGACTTCGGCCAGTTCGTCCATCACCTGCGAGACGGGATGCACGGCGCCGCGCGGAGTGGCGGGCGCAGGGAGCGAGAGGTCGATCGTCTCGGCCGCAAGGCGCGCGTCGAGCGCGGCGGTTTCGAGGGTGTCCTTGCGGGCGGTGAGCGCATCGCTCACGCTTTCGCGCAGGGCGTGGATCTTCGGCCCCTCGACCTTGCGCTCCTCGGGGTCGAGCTTGCCCAGCGTCTTGAGCAGGCCCGAGATCGAGCCCTGCTTGCCCAGAAATTCGACGCGCAGCGACTCCAGCGTATCGAGATCATCGGCGCCCGCGATGCGGGATAGCGCCTCCTGGCCGGTTGCTGCGTGGTCCACTGGTCGTCTCACTGTTGAATGTTCGATGTTTGGTGTTGCGCTCCTTAGGGAGAAGGGGCGCGGATCGCAATGTGTGAGGGGCGGTGCGGGCACTCTCGTCTTGCCCTTCGTCATCCTGAACTTGTTTCAGGGTCCATCGAGCCGACCACCCGGTGGTGTGACCCTGAAAAGCCATTGCGGCGCCATGGCCCCGACGCTCCGGCCCACGCTGCCCAATGGACCCTGAAACAAGTTCAGGGCGACGGGGTGAAAGGAAGAAACGTCGCGCGCCGCAAACGCGAAAAGGGCGCGGACGGCACATGCCATCCACGCCCTTTGAAATCGCGCGATGAAGCTGAGGAGCTTTACGCGTCGGTGGCTTACGCCGCCGCGGGCAGAGCTGCCTTCGCCTGCGCGATGACGGTGCTGAACACGCCGCCTTCGTTCATGGCGAGGTCGGCCATCGTCTTGCGGTCCAGTTCGATCCCGGCGAGCTTCACGCCATGGATGAACTGCGAGTAGGTCAGGCCTTCAGCGCGGACAGCCGCGTTGATGCGCTGGATCCAGAGAGCGCGGAAGGTGCGCTTCTTGATCTTGCGGTCACGGTACGCGTACTGGCCGGCCTTTTCGACGGCCTGGCGTGCGACGCGGATGGTGTTCTTGCGGCGACCACGGTAGCCCTTGGCCTGGTCCAGAATCCGCTTGTGCTTTGCGCGGGTGGTGACACCCCTCTTGATACGGCTCATTCGTCAGTACTCCTCAGTTGAGCCCGTAGGGCGCCCACTTCTTGATGACCTTGGCATCGGCGTCGGAAATGACTTCGGTGCCGCGGTTCTGGCGGATGTACTTGCCGTTATGGCTCATGAGGCGGTGGCGCTTGCCGGCTACGCCGTGCTTCACCTTGCCGGTGGCGGTGAGCTTGAAGCGCTTCTTCACGCCGCTCTTGGTCTTCAGCTTGGGCATTTTCGTCTCCTTTGATCGGGACACGTCCCGCCGGCCATGGCAGCCCTTTTCGCCAGGCCGACCCGCGAATCTCCCCAGGGGCAGACTCGACCGTGTCGATTGAAGGACGCGCCCTTAGTGGCTGGATGCAGGAAAGGCAAGCGGCCCGTTTTAACGCGGGGGCTTCGACAAGCTCAGCCTGAGCGGGATCTCAGGTTTTCTCTCAGATCCGCTCAGGCTGAGCTTGTCGAAGCCCCTGCCGCCATGAGGTCCGGGATGGCGAGTACGCCACACCCCGAATGCCGTGCAGCCATTCGAGGAAGTCCGGGCCGATGGTGGGGCCATCCGGCAGACCTTTTCGCCATATATAGGCCTGGGCGGTGACCCGCCCTGCGCTCGTGCGCACCGGCAGGGCAAGGCGCCGATACTCGCGCCCTTCATAGGTATCCAGCCGCGCGAGATCGACCGGTCGCAACCGCAGGTCGCACAGTACCCCGCGCACGTGCCCCAAACCCGGCACCAGCGCCGGATACCAGCCTCGCGCGTCCGGGACCGCGTAAAGCCGCCCCGGCACCTCGCCCGGCTCGGCCCGGATCGACCGCGCCGCAATCCACCGCGCCATCGGCGTATCCGCATCGGGGCGCAGCGTGCCGTAGAAGAACAGCCTCAAAGGTCAGTCGTGATGATGGCCGTGATTGTCACAGGCCATTGCCTCGATCACGTCCTCCAGCCGCGCCGGGTCGCCGATCGCCAGCACTTCGCCGCCGGAGTCCGCATTCAGGGGCTCGCCGTTCCAGTCGCACATGATGCCGCCCGCGCCCTCGACGATGGGGACCAGCGCCGCCCAGTCGTGCAGCTTTAGCCCCGCCTCGCAGACGAGGTCGATGTGGCCGCTCGCCAGCAGCCCGTAGTTGTAGCAGTCGCCGCCGAACATCATGCGCTTGTGGTCGGTCTTGGCCGCCAGCGCCATGAAGTGGGCGCCCTGATGGTCGTCGAAGTACTGCGGGCCTGTCGTCGCCAGCATCATGTCGGAGAGTTCGCGGCAGGGGCGGGTGCGCACTTCGCGGCGGTTGAAAGTGGTGGCGTGGCCGCTGGCGCCGACCCAGCGCTCGTTCAGGATGGGCTGGTCGATGATCCCCAGCACCGGCCAGCCGTCGACCAGCAGCGCGATCAGCGTGCCGAAGGTCGCACGCCCGCCCATGAACGAGATGGTGCCGTCGATCGGATCGAGCACCCAGGTCCGGTTGGAGGCGCCCGCCTCGGTGCCGAACTCCTCGCCGATGACCGTGTCACGCGGGACTTCGGCCTTGAGGATGCGGCGCATAGCTTCCTCGGCGGCGCGGTCGGCGACGGTGACGGGAGAGGCGTCGGACTTGCGGTCGGCGGCGAGGCCGGTGCGGAAGTGCGGGCGAATCGCCTCCCCCGCCGCATCGGCGAGGCGCAGGGCGAGGGCTATGTCCTGGTCGAGTTTCATGTGCCTGCTCTGCCCGTGCCGGGGCGATGCGGTCAAGTTTCCTCGAATTCACAGGCCTACCTGCAAGAAAATACAAGGAGTCTAACAGGGCTTGTAGAAATTCGCGCATTGCCCCGGCCCTCCCGCGCATTTATCGCCTTTCGAGGGGTATCCTTTCAGTCAGAGTATCCATGCAGCGCAGGAACCGCCCGGCGGTCGATCCCACGATCGCGCCGCAACAGGGCATGACACGAGACGGGCAGCCATTGTCCTACAACCGCGCACCGGCGGCGGACCTTGCTCCGTGGCTGGGGCGGCTCTACGTCACCAAGGTCGCCATTCCCGAGGATTACGCGATCTCCTGCGGGCTGTTCAACGACACCGCCATGGTGCGCATCCAACTGGCCGGCGAATGGCAGGCCCAGACACAGGACGGCCCCGTGAGCACGCGCCGGGGTGCCTTCTTCTTCGGCCCGCAATCGCGGCACATGCCGGTTTCGGTGACCGGCAGCTTCATCAGCGTGGGCTACGCGATCCGCCCCGGCACCGGCACCTCGCTGCGCCTGCCGCGCGTGGGAGAGTTCGTCGACCGGGTCGTTCCCACCGACGTGATGACCGCGCCTTCGAACGAATTCCTCTCGGTGCTGGCCCCCGACGCCACGCCCGAGGAATGGCTGCTCGCGCTCGAGGGGCTGGTACGCACGCAAGTCGAGCGGCTGGGCGGCGCGCCACCCGATCCGGTGACGGTGCAGTTCGAGGAGATTTCCCTGCGCGACCCCGGCATTTCCGTCAGTGCCGCAGCCGCGGAGTGCGGGGTGGATCGCCGCAAGCTGGAACGCGTGGTCAGCCGCGATTTCGGCATGCCGCCCAAGCAGGTGCTGCGCCGCGCCCGCGCCCTCGACATGGCCAGCCACCTGCGCGGCGTCGCCGATACGGCGGAAGGGGAGGAGATGGCGCTGCGTTATTACGACGAGAGCCACCTGATCCACGAGTTCACCGACCTGTTCGGGATGTCGCCGCGTCAGTTCGTGGCCAATCCCCAGCCGATCCTGACGCTCGCGCTCGAATCGCGGCAGGCCCGGCGCCTGGAAGCGCTGCACCGGATCGAGCCGGGACAGAGCCGCCCCTGGGAATGAGGCCGCAGACATCATGGCGAGTGAAACGAAACGACCCGGAGCAGCGTGATGCCGCCCCGGGTCGTTTCGTTTCACCCGCTATGACGAAATCGGCTCAGTCGAACAGGCTCGACACCGAGCTTTCGTCGGCGATGCGGCGGATCGCCTCGCCGAGCAGCGGGGCGATCGGCAGGATGCGAATCTTGTCCGAAGCCTTGGCCGCATCGGTCGGCATGATCGAATCGGTGATGACCAGTTCCTTGAGCGCGGAGTTGGTCACGCGGCTCACCGCCGCGCCCGACAGGACGCCGTGGGTGATGTAGGCGGTGACGCTGGCCGCGCCCTCGTCCATCAGCGCCTGCGCGGCGTTGCACAGGGTGCCGCCCGAATCGATGATGTCGTCGATCAGGATGCAGGCGCGGCCCTTGACGTCGCCGATGATGTTCATGACTTCCGACTGGCCCGGACGGTCGCGACGCTTGTCGACGATCGACAGCGGCGCATTGTCGAGCCGCTTGGCGAGTGCGCGGGCGCGGACCACGCCGCCGACGTCGGGCGAGACCACCATCAGCGACTGGTCGCCGTAGCGGGCCTGGATGTCCGCCGCCATCACCGGGGCCGCGAACAGGTTGTCGGTCGGGATATCGAAGAAGCCCTGGATCTGTCCGGCGTGCAGATCGACCGAAAGGACGCGGTCGGCGCCGGCCTCGGTCATCAGGTTGGCGACCAGCTTGGCCGAGATCGGGGTACGCGGCCCCGGCTTGCGGTCCTGGCGGGCGTAGCCGAAATAGGGGACCACGGCCGTGATGCGCTTGGCCGAGGCGCGGCGCAGCGCGTCGATGCAGATCAGCAGTTCCATCAGGTTGTCGTTGACGGGGTAGCTGGTCGGCTGGACCACGAAGACGTCCTCGCCGCGCACGTTCTCGTGGATCTCCACGAAGATCTCCTCGTCCGCGAAGCGGCGGACGGCGGCGTCGGTGAGCGGCAGTTCGAGATAGCCTGCGATCGCGCGTGCGAGCGGCAGGTTGCTGTTGCCGGACATGATCTTCATTTGCGAATCCCCGTGACGGTTCCTGGCGGTCGGTCGTTGGGACCGGCCCTGTAGCCGGGTGTCGCCGGATTGCAATAGTGGCACTGGGGTTTTCGTCATCCATCATCCCGGATTCGATCCGCGATGACGCGCCTGCGACCCGCCCCGGCCACTGCGCTGCCTGCCAACGAAAAGGCCGCCCCCGGTCCAACCGGAGGCGGCCTTTTCGAACTCAGCCCGAGGGCCGGATCAGAGGCGGTGCTCGCCCTTGATCCAGCGCACGGTGCCCGAGCTGGCGCGCATCACCACGCTCTCGGTGGTCATCACGCCGCCCTTGCGACGCTTGACGCCGTCGAGCAGCGAACCGCTGGTCACGCCGGTGGCCGCGAAGATGCAGTCGCCCTTGGCCAGTTCTTCCAGCTTGTAGATCTTGTCGAGGTCGGTGATGCCCCACTTGCGGGCGCGGGCGCGCTCGTCGTCGTTGCGGAACAGCAGGCGGCCGTTGAACTGGCCACCGACGCAGCGCAGCGCGGCTGCGGCGAGGACGCCTTCCGGCGCACCGCCCGAACCCATGTAGAGGTCGATCGTGGTGTCCTCGTCGGTCACCGCGATCACGCCGGCGACGTCACCGTCACCGATCAGCACGACGCCGCAGCCGATCGCGCGCAGTTCGGCGATCAGCGCCTCGTGGCGGGGACGGTCGAGCACGCAGACGATGATGTCTTCCGGCTTCACGCCCTTGGCGGCGGCGACCGCCTCGACGTTCTGGGTCGGCGTCCTGGCAAGGTCGATCACGCCGTCCGGATAGCCCGGGCCGACCGCGATCTTGTCCATGTAGACGTCGGGCGCGTTGAGCAGGCCGCCTTCCTCGGCGGCGGCGAGCACCGCCAGCGAGTTCGGGCCGGCCTTCGCGGTGATGGTGGTGCCTTCCAGCGGATCGAGCGCGATGTCGATCTTGGGGCCCTTGCCGGGCGCGCCGCCGACCTTCTCGCCGATGAACAGCATCGGCGCTTCGTCGCGCTCGCCTTCGCCGATAACGACGGTGCCGTCGATGTAGAGGCCGTCAAAGGCCTTGCGCATCGCTTCGACTGCTGCATGATCGGCAGCCTTCTCGTCTCCGCGTCCAATGAGGGTGGATGCAGCGATCGCGGCGGCCTCGGTGACACGCACCATTTCGAGGACCAGGACGCGATCGAGTACGTGACTTGCGGGTGTCGTGTTTTCGGGCATGTTCACTCCGGAGTAATTCCAGGGAGGAAAAAGAGGTTTGATCCGCTTAGACAGAGGATTTTGAATTGTCGAGAAGCTGGCGTTACCTTTTCGCACTTGCAATAATCGCGCCCGCCCCGGCGATTGCTCAGGAGGCCTCCGATGGTGACCGTGCGATAGCCGAGAAGATGTTGGGCGCCGGTGGCCGAATCACGAAGGATACTTCGCGCAACGCCTGTCTGCGCACGATGAAGCAGGGGGAAATCGTGGTCTGCGCCCCCACCCCCGACGAATACCGCGTCCCCTCCACCGCCGACGACGACCCCACCGGCGCCGGGGCCAGGGATGGCCGGCTGGATCCGCCGGACATTGCCGGCAAGGGGATTTTCCGGGGCAAGCCGACGATGAGCGGCATGTGCCTGATCCCGCCCTGCCCGCCCGAGCAGCCCTACCTTATAGACCTGTCCTCGATTCCCGAAGCTCCCGCCGGTTCGGACGCGGACAAGATCGCCAGGGGCGAACTGCGCGCGCCTTAGGGCGCGATGACTTTTATCCGTGGATCGTCATCGCTCCCAATGACGAATGGAGAGGCCGAATAGTGGTCCGCCCCCCCGTCATCGCGCTCTGCAATCATGCCTGATTGAGCCCATCGTCATCCCCGCGAAGGCGGGAATGACGATGCCGCAGCCAGACCGGGGCCCGAAACTCAGGCCCCCAGAATCTGCATCACCAGCGGCTTGGCGGTCAGGCTGTCCGACCCGTCGAGGATGCGCATCGCCTCGGTCACGGCGCTCTCCGGCCCCGGATGAGTCACTACGGCCAGGATCACCTCGCCGTCCTGGTCGGGATCGCCCTTCTGGATCAGGCTTTCGATCGAGACCCCGGCGTCGCGCATGGCGGCGGTGATGTCGGCCAGCACGCCCGGACGGTCGGGCACGGTGAAGCGGATATAGGCGCTGCCGACGCGGTGCCCGGTCTCGGCCGGTTCCATCGCCTCAAGCTCGCCGGCGGGCATCGAGAACGCCGCACCCTTCTCGCCGCGCGCGATGTCGATGATGTCGGCGACGACGGCGCTGGCGGTCGGACCGTCACCGGCGCCCGCGCCCTGGAACAGCAGGCGGCCCATGAAGTTGCCTTCCGCCACGACCGCGTTGGTCGCCCCGTCGACATGGGCCAGCGGATGATCGATCGGGACGAGGTGCGGGCGCACGCGCTGGAACAGGCGGGGCGCGCCGCCCGCTCCGTTGGCCTGCGCGTTGTCCACGCCGGCCGTGCCGATCAGCCGGATCACATAGCCGAGCGAGCGGGCCTGCTCGATGTCGGCGGCCTTGACGCGGCTGATCCCCATCGTCTCCACCGCGTCGAAGCGCAACTGCGATCCGAAGGCGATCGCCGCCAGGATCGACAGCTTGTGCGCGGCATCGATGCCCTCGATGTCGAAGGTCGGGTCGGCCTCCGCATAGCCCAGCTTCTGCGCGTCGGCGAGGACGTCGGCGAAGTCGGCTCCGGTGTCCTCCATGGTCGAGAGGATGTAGTTGCAGGTGCCGTTGAGGATGCCATAGACGCGCTCGATGGCATTGGCGGCGGCGCCTTCGGACAGGCCCTTGATGACCGGGATGCCGCCCGCGACGGCCGCCTCGAATTTGAGCGCCACGCCTTTTGCTTCGGCGGCCGCGGCGAGTTCGAGACCGTGGTGGGCGATCATCGCCTTGTTGGCGGTGACCAGGCCCTTGCCCCCGGCGATGGCGTTGCGCGCCAGCGAAAGCGCGGGACCGTCAGAGCCGCCGACCATCTCCACCACCACGTCGATGTCGTCGCGCGCGGCAAGGGCGGCGGTGTCGTCCACCCAGTCGTAGCCCGAGAGGTCGACGCCGCGATCCTTGGTACGGTCGCGCGCGCTGACGGCGGCGATGCGGATCGGCCGGCCGGCGCGGCGGGCGATCAGCGCCGCGTTGGTCTCGATGAGGCGCACGACGCCCCCTCCGACGGTTCCCAGTCCGGCAAGCGCAATATTCAGCGGTTCGGCCATGTCAGCTCCTTTTCGGGAGCGGGCCCTAAGGCAGGCGGGTTGGAATTTCCAGTCGATACGTCGCCGGCGGGACGCCGCGCGTCACTTGAGCGTGCGCGCGCAGGGTCCGAGTTGCGCCAAGACCGTGCGATAGTCCGCCAGCGCCTGCTGCTGCTCGCCGAAAGTGCCCGAGACATTGGCGGCAGCCGGCGGCGTACGGGGCAGGAAGCAGGCGAGGCGATACCATTCGAGCGTGTCGGGCGCGGGCGGATGGCTGGTGTCGGCGACCAGTTCCGAGAACGAGACACCCCAGATGGGCGCCTGCCCCTGCTCATGCCGCACGGTGATCGAGGCCGCGGAATTGTCGTGGGTGTTGAGGAATATCTGCGTCTCGCCCTGCCCGGCCAGAGTGCCCGGAACGAACAGCAATTCGCGCACGCCGGTAATCCTGGCCGGGGCGTCCGGCGCCACCAGAGCCTGCAGGATCGAGCGCAGCCGCGCCTCGCGCGCGGGATTCCAGAGCTGCTGTGCGGTCGGCCAGACCAGCTGCAGTTCGCCCGGACGACCGGGCACCGCGCGCGCGAACAGGAAGACGTCCTGCTTCTTGAGCTTGGGCGCCTTGCCCTTGGCGTCGAGCGGCAGATCGACGAGATAGCGCACCGATTCGCCGATCGGCGTCTTGCCGGTCAGCAGCGCCCTGGTCTTCGCTTCCATGTAGAAACGGCCATGACCCGGGGCGAGGCCACGGGCACGCTCGTTCTCCACGCGGGTCATCTTGGCGATCTGCACCTGCACGACCACGCCTGCCGAATCGGCAAGATCGGCGATGTCGGCATAAGTGACCTCGCCGGGGGTTTCGAGAATGCCCTGGGCACTGGCCGCAACCGGCGCCAGCGCGAGATAGGCACCCGCCAGGGCCACTGCAAGAGGGCGCGCTTTCAATGACATTGACGAGAATCTCCGTGGAAATGCGAAGGCTTATAGCCGCTGTGCGGCCCGAACTCAAAATTGGACTGGATCAATGTGCCCTAAGCGGGCATGAATCGCGCGTTAACCCCCGCCGGGCCGATAAGGCGTTGCGTGGGGTGGGCTTCGACGTTAAGAAGCCAGCAAAATGGGGCAAAAATATCAAAAGCCCCTCGGTTCGCCTCCCGTTTGATACGTTTCGTATTGTTCACGGACAGGCATACTGTTAGCCGTCAGGGTGGGTAATTTGAGTTTCGTCATGGGTTCCCTCTTCCGGGGGGGAGTCCATGGGCGCCTTTGGACATGTCTTTTTTGGACCTCTGTCCGGGGCTTGGTAATGGAGTGATGCGTCTGAATGGCTTACGCTGACCAGCAGATGAGCACCAACAAGGTTGTTGCTCTTGTCATTGTCGCCTTGATCCATGTCTTCGTCGGCTATGCGCTTGTCACCGGCCTGGCCTATGAGGCGGCGAAGAAGGTCATCAACAAGGTGACCACCGTGGACATCAAGGAAGATAAACCGAAGGAGGAAGAGCCACCGCCGCCTCCTCCGAAGGAAGATACGCCGCCGCCGCCCATCGTGGCGCCGCCGCCGCCGATCAACATCGCCCCGGCCCCGCCGCCGGTGCAGACCGTGATCACCCCGCCCCCGGCTCCGCCGGTGGTGATCCAGACCGCAGCGCCGCCGGCTCCGCCGCCGCCGCCTCCCGGTCCGTCGAAGGCCCGCGGCGTCAAGCCGAAGGGTCAGGCCGGCTGGGCCGGTCGCATCCAGTCGAACTATCCGACCCGCGCCGCTCGTGAAGAGCGTGAAGGCCGCGTCGGCGTTCGCGTCACCGTCGGTGGCGACGGCAAGGTCAGCGCGTGCTCGGTCTCGAGCTCGAGCGGCAGCCCGGACCTCGACGAAGCGGCTTGCGACGGTATGCAGCGCTACGCGCGCTTCGACCCGGCGCTGGACGATGCGGGCAACCCCGTTTCGTCGTCGTATTCGACCGCGATCGTCTACAAGCTCAACTGATCTCCAAGGGATCGGCCTGGTCCTTGGGTAATTCGACCGGTGGCCGATCACATCCTGCATTCTTCTTGAGAGGTATATCGCATGCTTATCGTTGACATCCTTGCCGCTGCCGGTGAAGCCGCGCCGCAGAACAAGTTCGGCTTCGCCGAAGCTCTGAAGCAGGGCGGTTTCATCGCCTACGCAACCGTCATCATCCTGGGCATCATGTCCTTCGGTTCGTTCTACATCCTCTTCACCAAGTGGTTCGAACAGTCGAAGATCCTGCGCCAGTTCAACACCATCCGCTCGACCTTCTGGAAGGCTCCGACCCTGCGTGAGGGCGCTGCCAAGCTGGAAAAGAACAGCGCATGGCGCCAGCTCGTCGAGGACGGCATCTCGGCTGAAGAGCAGCACGCGAAGATGACCGACTCGCTCGAAGCGCACGACTGGCTGCACGGTTCGCTCGCCCGTTCGGAAGCGACCATCAACGCTCGCCTCTCGGGCGGCCTGCCGTTCCTCGCCACCGTCGGTGCGACCTCGCCGTTCATCGGTCTGTTCGGTACCGTCGTCGGCATCTACCGCGCCCTGATCGCCATCGGCCTCGCCGGTTCGGCTTCGATCGACAAGGTCGCGGGTCCGGTCGGTGAAGCTCTGATCATGACCGCACTGGGTCTGCTCGTCGCCGTTCCGGCCGTGCTTGCCTACAACTACCTGCAGTCGCGCAACAAGCGTATCGCCGAACTGCTGACCGGCTTCTCGAACGACGTTCTCGCGAACATCAACTCGAAGGGCGCCGTGAAGCCCGCCACTGCGGCTCCGGCCAAGGTCGCTCCGGCCGCCGCCAAGCCGGCTGCCGCTCCCGCCAAGCCGTAAGAGCACGGGGATACATGCGGACCGGCATACCTCGCCCGGTCCGCCCCCGTCGGGGTCACTGAAGGCGACGGTCCCGAAGCATGCGAATGGCCGTCGCCGGCCCCCAGGCAACGCAAGGATTAGGATAAGACTATGGCGATATCCACGGGCGGAGGCGGTGCAGAGACACCGATGTCCGACATCAACACGACGCCGCTCGTCGACGTCATGCTGGTGCTGCTCATCATCTTCCTGATCGCGGTCCCGGTCGCGATCCAGACGATCGAGAAGCTGCGCATCCCCGTCATCGTAGCCCAGGAGTCGAAGGACAAGGTGGAGAACCTCCTCCTGACCGTCTCGACCACCGACGCTTCCGGCAAGAGCGCCGGCGAGCCCGGTTTCCAGGGTGCGAACCGCGGCGGTGAATGCCGCATCTACATCAACAACGTGACGCCGGTGACTTCCGAGGAACTGCGCGACCAGGCCTTCAAGCGTCTCGATGCGATCGTGAAGCGCGAAGGTGGCCCGCAGGCCCTCATGGCCAATCCGGACCTCATCCCGCAGGTTCACATCCGCGGTGACGTAGAGTCGCCCTGGCGCTGCGTCGCGGGTGCGATCTACAACGTTCAGATTTCGGGTTATCCGACGGTTGGCTTCATCACCAACCCCATCGACCCGAACGGCTGACGCGCGGGAAACAGGAGTAACATCTCATGGCAATGTCAGCTGGCAAATCTGATGGCGAGCCGATGATGGAGATGAACACGACGCCGTTGATCGACGTCATGCTCTGCCTCCTCATCATGTTCATCATGTCCATCCCGGTGGCGACGCACTCGATCGATATCGATCTGCCCGTCGCCAGCCCCCCGACGCCGAACCAACCGATCATCGATCCCGTCAAGAACAAGATCGTGCTGACCCAGGACAGCAAGATCATGTGGAACGGCACCCAGATCGACCAGAGCCGGCTCGTCCAGTCGCTCGAGGCGACGACCCGTATGGACCCCGAGCCGGAACTCCAGTTCCAGCCCGAGCCGGAAGCCAGCTATGAGCTGTCGGCGCAGGTTCTCCAGGTCATCAAGGCCTCGGCCGTCACGAAGTTCGGCTTCGTCGGCAACGAACAGTTCGCGACCTTCGGCAAGTAAGCCAAAGGTTCGAAGGCTGGTCCCGCAAGGGACACCCGAAAGGGGCGGAGAAATCCGCCCCTTTTTCTTTGCCCGGTCCGGCTCGCGCAGGGGCGACAAGGATGCAGGCGTCGCGGCCCCCTCCCCGAGACAAGCTCGGGAAGGAAACCATCGACGTTGACCGCCCAACGGCGGGATTACACTTGGGGAAAATCCCAGCCGCGGGAAAATCTCACCCGACTGGCTGCATCCGGCGTCAATCGCGGCCCTTGAAGCCCTTGGCGATGACGTACCATTCCGAGGAATCCTTGCGGCTGGCAGGCGGTTTGGCATGCTTGACGCTCGTGAAGTGCTTCTTGAGCAGGCCGAGCAGCTGCGTGTCGGTCCCTCCGGCCAGCACTTTGGCCACGAACGTCCCACCGGGCGCGAGATACTGGATGGCAAAGTCTGCCGCCGTCTCGACCAGCCCCATGGTGCGCAAGTGATCGGTCTGCTTGTGACCGACGGTGTTCGCCGCCATGTCCGACAGGACCAGGTCGGGCGCGCCGTCCAGCGCGCCTTCCAGCGCCGCCGGGGCCTCGTCGGCCATGAAGTCCATCTCGAAGATGGTCACGCCCTCGATCGGGTCGGTAGGCAGCAGGTCGATGCCGACGATCTTCGCCTTGGGTCGCTTGAGACGCAGCACCTGGCTCCAGCCGCCCGGCGCGATGCCGAGATCGACGGCGCGCTCGACGCCCTTGAACAGTTCGAACTTCTCGTCGAGTTCCAGCAGCTTGTAGGCCGCGCGGCTGCGATAGCCGTCGGCCTTGGCCTTCTTCACGTAAGGGTCGTTGAGCTGGCGCGTCAGCCAGCGCGCCGAACTGGTCGAGCGCTTCTTGGCGGTCTTCAGGCGCTCGCCCGGATCGCGGCCGGAACGGCTCATCGGGCGTGGACTGCGTTGCGTATGGTATTGCTCATGTTTCGTATTCCAGATGCTGGGCCCGGCGCATGCGAGGCGATCAGGCTGCGCAGGATGCCTTCGCGGATACCACGGTCGGCGACGCCGAGGCGCGCGGCGGGCCAGAGGTCGAGGATCGCCTCGAGGATGGCGCAGCCGGCGACCACGAGGTCGGCCCGCTCGCGCCCGATGCAGTTGAGTTCGCGCCGTTCCTCGATCGCCATCGAGGACAGCCGGGTGCTGATGCCGCGCATCGATTCGGCCGGCACGATCAGCCCGTCGACCATGCGCCTGTCGTACTGCGGCAGTTCCAGGTGGAGACTGGCGAGCGTGGTGACGGTGCCGCTGGTGCCGAGCAGGCGCAGCGGTCCTTCCTGGCTGGCACTCGCGCGCGCGGGAGCGACCCGCTTGGAGAAGGCGGCGAAACTGTCGGCGACCAGGCCATGCATGTGGCGGTAGCGATCGAGGCGCTCCTCGCGCGTTGCGCCTTCGGGACCGCAACTCTCGGTAAGCGAGACGACACCCCAGGGCACCGACTGCCAGTCGAGAATGCGCGGCACCGTGCCGGTACTCTCGATCAGGACGAGTTCGGTCGAGCCGCCGCCGATGTCGAAGATCATCGCCGGGCCCAGCCCGTCCTCGAGCAGCACATGGCACCCCAGCACCGCCAGGCGCGCTTCCTCGCGCGCGGAGATGATGTCGAGGTGGATACCGGTCTCCTGCCGCACGCGCTCGATGAACTCGGGCCCGTTGGTGGCACGGCGGCACGCCTCGGTCGCCACCGAGCGGGCAAGATAAACGTTTCGACGCATGAGCTTGTCCGCGCAGACCTTGAGGGCGGAGAGCGTGCGCTCCATCGCCGCATCGGACAGCCGGCCCGACTGGGCGATCCCTTCCCCCAGCCGCACGACACGGCTGAAGGCGTCGATCACCGTGAAGTTCTCACCCGAGGGGCGTGCGATCAGCAGGCGGCAGTTGTTGGTGCCCAGATCGATCGCGGCATAGGCCTGACGCCCGCTGCCCGAAGGTGCGAGCACACCCGACGCCGTTTCCCCCTGAGAGGGAGCCTTGCGGACCGGTTGCACGGGGGCCGCAGGATGCGGGCCGAATGGTGTGTCTACGCGCGGCGCCGTGCCAGCCTCGGGCTTTGCGGTCGCGCCCTTCCGGCGCGCCTTTCCCTTGGCTTTCTTGCCGGAAGGCTTGGGGTTCGATGGGGGTGCGGACGACGTCTTCGCCCTGCCCCCTCGTCCCTTGCGCCGCCGCGACGGACGACCCGGCGCTTCGGCTTTTCCCGACATTTCGACTTTGGCAACCGGCGGATCGTGGTCCGCCATGATCTTGATACTCGTTCTAACTAATGTCTTCCCGCCTTACGGACGGGCACCTGGCGCCGATGCTAACGCCCTGCGGCCAAACGAGCAAGGGCCGCGCATTTTGATGAATCAACCCGCTTGACCCGAATCACGACCAACGCTAGTGGGGCGCCTCCCGATGCCCCGTCGTCTAATGGTAAGACTACGGATTCTGATTCCGTCTATCGAGGTTCGAATCCTCGCGGGGCATCCAGTCGCTTCATGGTCTTCCTGCCTCGCAAGGCTTGCCTCAGGCTTCCGCCGGGGTTTTGGAACATCCGGCGAAAACTTCCGTCATCGCTATCCGTTTTTTCGCAGGTGATCGATCGGGTCTTGCCATCCTCGCCGATGGCTTCGCTCGTGCGCGCTGAGTACGATGGCGCGGCGCCTGTGCCCGGTCAGTACCATGCCTACCCGATAGCCGGATGGTATCCGCGAGGACGTGCGGTCACGGCTCGATGGGGCAGCCGAGCAGTGACCTCAATCCCGGCTTTCCGCTTGGCCACCTGCCGGCAACCGACTATCGCCAGCCGTGATGCCTGCGATGCACCTCCGACTTCCGGCCCAGTCCGATGCCCCGGCCCGATCCCAAGCTCCAGGTGGCCGTGCATGGCTGATGCTAAGCGTTCACCTGCATGCGCTGTGCCGCATGCCGCGCGCCTACCTGACGGCGGCATGGTGGCGTCTGTGTGGCAAGCGGGTGCGGGCCCGGGCGCAGTTCGCACCGCTGCTGGCGATCTCCCCGCAGGCCTATCGCCTGTGGCTGCACGGCGAGAAGCCGATCGCAACGGGCAGCGAAGACGGCCCGCCGATCGTCGCGCTTGTCCATGCCGGGGAATGCGGAGAGGACGCACTGGAGGCAACCTTGCGCAGCCTCGCCCGCGAAGGCATTGCCATGCTGGTGTCAGGCACGCCGGACGGCGCCGACTTCGCCGAGGCGGCGCGCCGCATCGACTGGAGCGGCCGCCCCTGGATCATGCCGCTCGCTGCCGGAGACGTGCTGGCACCCGGCGCCGCTGCCGCCTATCGTCGCGCCGCCGCGTCCGCGTCCGCCCAGGCGTGCATCGTCTATGCCGATGACGATCTCGTGGACGGCACAGGGCAGCGCTGCTCGCCGCACTTCAAGCCGGAATGGAATGCCGAGCTTTTTCGCCATTTCGATTTTCTCACCGGCGCCTGCATCGTGCGCGCGGATGAAGGTCGGCTGGCCGCCGCATCGGGTCCGGACCGCGCCGCGCATCTCGTTGCCACGATGGTTCAAGATGGCGAGACGGCCGGGAAGGAGGGCCTGCCGATCCATCTGCCATACGTCCTCCACCATCGCCACGCCCGGCGCGCACCGGTCGTTCCCGCAGCACCGGTGAGCGGAGGCCGCTTGCCGCCCGTCACCGTCATCGTACCCACGCGCAACCGGGTCGATCTGCTGCGGCCCTGCATGGAAGGGCTGGCGCGGACGGACTATCCCGACATGGACGTGATCGTCGTCGACAACGGCAGCGACGATCCCGCGACGCTGGCCTTCCTCGATGCGCTCGACCCCGCGCGTCACACGGTGCTGCGGGCACCAGGGCCGTTCAACTTCTCGGCGCTCAACAACCTTGCGGCCAGGCAAGCGCGCGGGGAACTTCTGTGCCTGCTCAACAACGACATCGAAGTGCGGGCACCTGACTGGCTGGCGATCATGGCCCGCCATGCGCTGCGCGAAGAGGTCGGCGCCGTGGGCGCGCGCCTGCTCTATCCCGATGGACGCATCCAGCATGCCGGCGTGGTGCTGGGCGTGGGCGGCGGAGCGGCCCATGCCCACCGGTTGCTGCACCCCGACGATGAGGGCTATTTCCGCCGCCATGCGCTGCCACAGTTCGTCTCGGCCGTGACCGCGGCCTGCCTCGTCGTGCAGCGCACGCGCTTCGAGGCGGTGGGCGGGCTGGACGAAGCGAACTTCGCGGTGGCCTTCAACGACGTGGACTTGTGCATGCGGCTGAATGCACGCGGGTGGCAATCGCTCTACGAACCCCGGGCGACGCTGGTGCATCACGAATCCGTCTCACGCGGGTTCGATCGCGATCCCGCAGGCGCCGCGCGCCTTGCGGGCGAACTGGCCGCACTGAAGGCCCGGTGGAGCACCGACGAAAGAGTGGACCCCTATCATCACCCGCAGCTCAGCCGGTTCAGCGAGCGTTTCGCGGTGCAGCTTTAGGCGCTGACGGCGATGACCACGGACCCAGGCTCGGAAACCCGGCTCGCGCTGCCTCAGGTGACGCTCTGCGCGGTGACTTCGGTGAACGTCGCGGCCACCCTGCGCGCGCTGGAGACGAGCCTGCAGCAGATCGACTTCGCTGCCTGCAAGCTCCTGACCGACGCATCCGTCCTGCCCCGCCATCCGCAAATCGAGATCGTCCCGATCCGACGGATCGGATCGTCGGCGGCCTATTCGGACTTCCTGCTGGCGGAGCATGTCGAAACCTCGCATTGCCTCGTGGCGCAGTGGGACGGGCACGTTCTCGACGCGGGGCGCTGGCGGCCACAATTCCTCGACTACGACTACATCGGCGCCAGCTGGCCCCAGTTCGGCGATGGCCACGACGTCGGAAACGGTGGCTTTTCCCTACGCAGTCGGCGGCTGATGGAGGCCTGCCGCATGCCGCAGTTCACACCGCTCCATCCCGAGGACGTCGCCATCGGCCGCGCCAATCGCGGCTGGCTGGAACAGCAGGGCCTGCGCTTCGCCCCGCGCGACCTCGCCGACATCTTCGCCGCCGAGCGGGCAGGCGATGTCGGCACGGCCTTTGGCTATCACGGCGTCTTCAACATGCCCCGCGCGATCGGCGTCGATCGCTTCTGGGCAGTGTACCGCGAGCTTGACTCTCTGGGGACGATCCGGCCCGATTTCGGCTCCTTGCTCTGGGCGGTGGGCCGCAGGCGCCATGGCGTGCGCCGGGCCCTGCGCATGATCGCCGACCGCGCACGGCTGGCACGGCGCACATAACCGACGGGAAGGCGCCAGGCAGACGCTCTGCCAGACAAGCCGGCAGCCTTGGCAGAGTCGCGCGGGCAACGTTTTGTAAGGATTGAAATCTGGCCGAGATACATGGCATTTGCTAATGCGACGCCCTCGCATATGATCCCGACTCTCTCCCCCAACCTGCTGCTGGTCCTGGCAATGCTGCTCAAGACCAAGAGCGTGAGCAGCACCGCGCTGATGCTGGGCATCAGCCAGCCGAGCGTCAGCCGCTCGCTGGGGAAGCTGCGCGACGCGCTGAACGACCCGCTGCTGGTGCGCTCGGGCGGAGGCATGATCCGCACGCGGCGCGGGGACGATCTGGTGGGGCGGCTCGCAGACTGGGTCGCCGATACCTCCAGCCTGCTGGTCGAACCGACTTTCGATCCCGCTGAGGTCGAGCGCCGCTTCCGGATCGCCTCCACCGACTTCGGCGTGCTTTCGGTGATCATTCCGGCATTGCCGCTGCTGCGCAGGATCGCGCCGGGCATCGCCATCGACGTGCTGCCGCTGGGCCATGCGACGCACCGTGCGCTGGCGCAGGGCGACATCGACATCGCGATCTCGGGGCTGGAGCATGATCCCGCACAGCTCCACCGGCTGCACCTGTTTCGCGATCACTTCGTCTGCGTCACCCGCCCCGGCCACCCGCTCGCCGGTGCCGGCGAGGTGTCGACCGAGGCTTTCCTCGATCACGAGCACCTGGGCCTGACGGTGAGCGATGCCGAACTCGACCGTGTGACCACGCTGCTCGGCACGGGCAGCCGCCGGGTGGCCGCGAGCGTGCCCTATTTCGGGCTCGCCCCGGACCTGCTGCTGGCCGGCGATCTCGTCATGGCCGTGCCTTCGCGCCTGATCGAGGCAAGTGCACGCGCCGACGAACTCGCCACCCGCCCCGCTCCCGCCGCGCTGGGCTATCTCGATTACTGGCTGCTCTGGCACGAACGCAGCCACCGCGACCCCGCCGCAGACTGGCTGCGCGATCGCCTGCTGGAAAGCTGCGCCCCGGCGCTGGCGATCGCCGCCGAATGATCGCCATCCAATAGTGAAACTTGGCTCCGGCCCGCGTCCGGATGGGCGTCACGCCCGGTTCCGAGGCCCGGTTCTGATGGAGATCCGAAAGGATACCATCCCTCTCGTCATCGGCGTTCTCACCCGCTAGGGGAGAACGCCGAGCGAGGGGAACCCACCGAATGAACGTCTACCGCCAGAACGCCCGCGTGCTGACCGCCAGCCTGGTGGGCACCGCGGTCGAGTTCTACGACTTCTACATCTACGCGACCGCCGCGGCGCTGGTCTTCGGACCGCTGTTCTTCCCGGCCGAGTCCGCCACCGTCCAGCACCTCGCGGCTTACGCCAGCTTCGCCATCGCCTTCATCGCGAGGCCGGTGGGCGCGACGCTGTTCGGGCACTTCGGCGACCGGGTGGGGCGCAAGTCCACCCTCGTCGCCTCGCTGCTGCTGATGGGCGGCGCCACCGTGCTGATCGGCGTGCTGCCGACTTACGAAAGCGCCGGCTGGCTCGCCCCCGCGCTGCTGTGCCTGATGCGCTTCTGCCAGGGCCTGGGCCTTGGCGGCGAGTGGGGCGGCGCGGCGCTGCTGGCGGTGGAGAGCGCCCCCAAGGGCTACGAGGCGCGCTTCGGCATGTTCCCGCAGCTCGGCGCGCCGGTCGGCTTCTTCGCCGCCAACGGCCTGTTCCTCGTGATCAGTTCCGTTCTGAGCGACGCGCAGTTCGCCGCCTGGGGCTGGCGCATCCCCTTCCTGCTGAGCGCGGTGCTGGTCGGCCTCGGCCTGTGGATCCGCTTCCGCCTGTCCGAAAGCCCGGTGTTCAAGCTGGAGGACGACCACCACCGCGCCATTCCCATCGTCGAGCTGTTCCGCACGCACTTGCGCGAAACGGTCGCGGGGACGTTCGCGGTGATCGCCTGCTTCGCGCTCTACTACCTCGCGACGACGTTCGCGCTCGGCTACGGCACCGGCACGCTGGGCTATGGCCGCCAGCAGTTCCTGGGCGTGCAGCTCTTCGCGATCCTGTTCATGGCGGTGGGCATCGTCGTCGCCGGCTATGCGGCGGACAAGCGCTCCTCGCGCTCGGTGCTGATGTTCGGGTGCTTCTGCGCGGTGGTGCTGGGGACGGTGATGGGGCTGATGTTCTCGGCCGGATCGCTGTTCGTGATCGGCGTGTTCCTGTGCATCGCGCTGTTCACGATGGGCCTCGTCTATGGCCCGATCGCCGAACTGCTGCCCCGGCTGTTCAAGGCGCGGGTGCGCTATACCGGTGCCTCGATCGCGTTCAACGTGGGCGGCATCGTCGGCGGCGGCTTCGCGCCCGCCGTGGCGCAGGGGCTGGCCGACAGCGGCGGCGTGCTGTTCGTGGGGCTCTACATCTCGGGCGCGGCGCTGCTCAGCCTGTTCGGGCTGATGGCGGTGCGCGCCGAGCGGGTGTGATCTGCATCCCTCCCCGAGCTTGCCTCGGGGAGGTGGCAGCCCGTCAGGGCTGACGGAGGGGGAATTTCCCGCCTCCTCCCCCTCCACCACCACCTGCGGTGGCGGTCCCCCTCCCCGAGACAAGCTCGGGGAGGAATTCGGTTACAGCCGCGCCAGCATCTGCAGCGAGGCGCTGAAGTAATCGCTGTCCAGCGCCGGCGGCGTGGTCGAGCCGATCAGCCGCGCCGCGATCGCCGCGCCGCCGCTGGAGAGGGCATAGTTCGCCTCCTCCCCGGTCACCACGTCGATCCAGGCAGGCAGCGAGCGGTGCTGGGCGAGCCGCCCGCGCCACCAGTCCGCCACCGGCTGCACCAGCGCGGCGCGCTTGCCGACCGCGGCGTAGAGCGGAATGCGGATCGCATCGTAGCCGAAGCGCGGCGGCTTGCCGACCGCCGGCGCCACCGCGTCGTGGCCGGTCACCGCGATCCAGTCGCACGGCAACTGTCCGGGACCGAAGCGCGACAGCGTCAGGATCGCCTCGCAGTCGCGGATCACCGGGCCCCAGACCGAGGCCCCGTCCGCCTTGGCGAACTGGTCGAGCGCGGGCCACACGAAGTACGAGGGATTGAGCATGACCTGCGCCCCTTCGGCGAACCCGACGATGCCGGGCAGCAGCAGGTTGCGCTCGAAGCGCGAGACCACGCAGTGCTCGCGGACCGCCTTGCGGATTTCCCGCGCGCGGTCGAGCCATTCGCTGCGCTTCCAGCGCTGCCCCGCCAGCGCCAGCGCCCAGGCGATCACCAGATCGCCGTCGGTGGCGTTGTTGGGATCGGACACGGGCACGGCGGCGGCGGGATCGTACTTCCACGAATGAAGCGCCATGTCCTCGCGCCCCAGGGTGTCCTGCGTCCATTTGGCGATGCGCTCGAAGGCTTCGCGGTCGCCCGCGCGCAGGGCCAGGATCATCCCGTAGCTCTGGCCTTCCGAGTGGCTGATGCGGCCGTTTCCGGTATCCACCACGCGGCCCTCGGGCGCGACGAAGCGGTCGCGCCACTGGGTCCAGAACGGATCGGTGACCTGCTGGGCGCGGCCCTGGCTTGGTGCGGTATTGCAGGCTGCGGTGAAGGCCATCAGTGCCCCCAGCGAGAATGTACGACGATCGACCTTCGGCCGGAAAAACGTATCAGCGGCCATGACGAAGCTCGAGCGTGTCCCCCTTCCATTCCGCAGTGGTGCGCAGGGCCGGGCCGCTTCCGAGAACCCGGAACCAGCAGTCGTAGGCGCCTTCCAGAACGCCCAGCAGCATGCGCGCCCAGTGGCCCGCACGGTCGGGTGCGATCTCGGTCGGCAGATCGCGGTGACGCACGATGATGGCGTCGCGGCCCACCGCCAGCTCGATCTCGCCCCAGTCGAGCGCCAGCCAGAAGGCATTGATCCGGGCGCAGAGCACCGAGGCGTCGTTCACCCCGTCGAGCGGCTCCAGCGCGGCCATGCGGCGGCCGATGGCGAGGAAGAAGCCATGCGCCTGCTCCTCGGGGATGGCCTCGCAGATTTCCGAGGCGGTGGAGATCGCCAGCAGCGCAAGTCCGCCGACGGCATGGTCCGAAGGCCCGCTGCGGGGCTGGGGAAAAGCCTGCATCTTCATTTACCGGTGCTCCCGAAGCTCTGCCGCACACCCAGGATGCTGCGGAACTCGTCATAACTGCCGAAAGTGTTGTAGCCCAGTTCGCCGCCGATGCGGGTGTTGGGCGTGATCTTGTAATAGAGCGAACCCTGCGCCGACAGCGCGAAGCCGGTCTTGCTCAGGCTGTCGTAGTACGAACGCACGTCGCTGTTCTGCTCCTTGAGCTGCTCCAGCGCCAGCTGCGCGGCGTCGTCGGTCGGATAGATCGCGCTCTGGTCTTCCTTGTAGCTCTGGAAGCCCGGCGTGAACGAGGCCGCCACGTCCCAGCGTTCGTCCTGCATGGTGTAGTTCACCGGGAAGCCGACCGCGATGAAGCTCTGCGGACTGAAGTAGCCGCCATTGCCGAACGTGAAGTAGTTCTCGCTCTTCTGGTAGCCCTGATAATTGACGTTCAGGCCCACGGTGACGCGCGAGTTGCGGCCCTTGTAGGCTTCCAGATAGCCGCCGACGTTGGCCTCGAAGCCGTCGTTGTTCGCCACGTTGTGACCGCGCAGGCGGTAGTAGCGCGCCTCGCCGTAGACGCCCGAGCCGTTCTCGTCGTAGCTCAGGCCAAGGCCGCCGGCGCTGCGCATGACCTGGCCCCAGCTCTCGCCGGTGACGGGATCGCGGGTGCCGGCATAGGAGACGATCGAATCGGTCACCGGCTTGTGCTCGACGAAGGCGGTGGCGCGCACGTTCTGGCCCAGCTTGGGGGTGACGGCGGCGCGCCCGGCGAACTTGGTCTTGCCCATGCCGACCGGGGTGGTGCCCGCTTCCAGCTGGATCGCGTCGCTCTCGTAGCCCGCCGAGAAGGCGACGCCCGAGGCGTTCTGGCTGTCCGCATTGACGAGGGCGGATTCCTCTTCGGCGACGATGCCCTGTGCCTCGGGGGTGGCGTTGCGGCCGAAGCGCGCCAGGCCCGATCCGGTCGGGCGGCCGGCGTCGATCACCGTGGCCTCGGCCTTGGCGAAGACGCGGCCACCGGCGGCGCCGGTCGAGAACTTGGCCGAGCCCTTGATCTCGTCGAGCTTGGACAGGCCGGTCTCGCCCGAACGGCCGCGATAGCCGGTGGCGACGTCGACGCGCGGGCCGGTGTCCTGCGCCAGCTGGTCGATCTGCGACTGGATCTGCGTCATCACCGGATCGCCCGTGTAGGCGACCGGGACTTGCGGGCCGTCATAGCCCGGCGTCGCGGCCGGGGTGCCCCATGCCGCCGCCACCGGCGCGGTCGAGCCGACCGGCGAGGCATAGCGATCGGGCGCGGCGTAACTGGCCTGCGGTGCGGCATAGGCCTGCGCGGCCTGCGCCCCGGCGAAACCGCCGAAGCCGCTCTGGCCGGTCCCCAGCCCGACCGGCGCGGCGCCGAAGGCGCTCGCCTGCTGGGGCGCGGCGTAACCGAAGCCGCTCTGTTGGAACGGGGGCTGGGCCTGCGGCGGATAAGCGGTCGGCAGGCGCGTACCGCCGCCGAGGGCGAAGGGATTCACCTGCTGCGGCGCCGCCTGCATCTGGTTGCGGAACGGGTTGGAGCCGCCGGCGGGGCCCGCGCTCATCCCGGCGAAGGGATTGCCGCCCATCGCCACGCCGCCGCTCTGGCGGGCATAGAGCGCGCGCGCGTCCTTGAGCATCGCCACCGCCGCGCGATCGTTGCCGCGTGCCCGCTCGACATTGGCGAGGGCCATGCGCACCTGATAGTCCTGCCCGTAGAGCCGCAGCACCTGCCGCTGCGCCTGTTCCGACAAGTCGCGGTCGCCCGCCCCTTGCGCGGTGTCGGCCAGGCCGAGCAGCGCGTCCTTGTCGTTGGGCTTGCGCGCCAGCACCAGCTGGTAGGTCTGCGCCGCCTTCGCGGGCATGCCGCCGGTCTGGTAGAGCCGCGCGAGGCCGGACATGATCTCGGCATTGTCCGGCGCGGCGGAATAGGCCTGCTGGAGAATGTCGAAGCTTTCGGCATAGCGACCGCCGAGCCGCGCCTCGTCGGCCTGGCCGACCATCATCCCGGCGCTGATGCGCGCATAGGCCTTCTGCCCGTCGGCGCTGGAGCCCGCCAGTTGCGAGGCGCGCTGCAGCGCCTGCTGGGCAAGGTCGCTGCGGCCGGTCCGGGTGAGGACGCCGATCAGGCCCTCGTAGTCGGCGATGGTGTCGATGCGGCCGGTCGCGGCATTGGCGGCGACTTCGGCCGCGCCCTGCGTGTCGCCGAGGTCGAACAGCGCATTGGCGACGGCGGCCTGCTTGCCTGCCGGAATCGAGGCCATCGCGCCAAGCTGGCGCAGCGCGCCGACCGCCTGCGCGCCCTGCCCGCTGGCCGCCATGGCCTTGGCCCGCGCGATCGCCGCGTCGGTCTTCACGCTGAGCGCAAGATTGCGCATCGGCGCGGTGCGCTGCGTTTCGGGGATCATCGAGACCAGCCGGTCCGCCTCGCTCGCGCGGCCGAGGTCGTTGTTGAGCAGGGCCGCGGCATAAAGCGAATCGGCATTGCCGCTGCTCGCCAGCGAGCGGATCAGCGATTCGGCCTCGGGCACGCGGCCGCGCTCGATCTGGAACTGGGCGAATTCGTAGCGGATCCACGGGTCGCTGGGATCGAGCACGAGGCCCTGCTGGAATTCGCGCACGGCGCCGAAATCATCGCCCCGCTCGGCGGCGGCAAGGGCACGGCCGCGCGCGGCGCGCAGTTGCAGGCGCTTGTCGTCGGCGGCCGAACCGCCCTGCGCCGCCTGGCGGTAGAGATCGGCGGCATCGGCATAGCGGCCCTGCCGCTCGTAGATGTCGGCCAGCAGTTCGAGCGCCGGACCGGGTTCCTTGTAGCCCGACCGCACGAGGCCCTCGACGCGGCTCTGGGCGTCGGCGAGGCGGTTCTGGGCGATCAGGCCCTTGGCCTCGTCCACGCCGGCGAAGAAGCGCGCGGAGGCGAGGCCCTCGGCCCACTGGCTGGCCTTGCCGCTGGCCGAAGCCTGTTCGAGCAGGCTGGCGGCCTCCGCGAACTGCCCTTCGCGCAGGCGCACGAGACCGAGACCGCCCAGCGCATCGGGATCGCGGCGGTTGACCGAAAGCGCCCGCTGGAACTGCGAGGCGGCGGAACCGAGGTTGCCGTCATTGAGCGCATCGAAGCCCGAGACACGGGCGCGGCCCGCGCGGTCGGCGGCGGAGACCGGAGCGGGCGCGGGCGCCGGGGTGGGAGTGGGCGTCGGCCTGGCGGCGACGGTGCGCGCCGGAGCGGACTGGGGAGCGGGCTTGGGCGCGGGCGCCGGGCGGGCGACGGCAGGCTTGGGCGCAGGGGCCGGTTTCGGCGCGGGCGCGGGCCTGGGCGCCGCCTTCAGCGCCGGGTTGTTGGGATCGAGCGCACGCGCCCGCTTGAGCGCCTGCTGGGCCAGATCCTCGCGCCCCTTGGAACGCCAGTACTGCGCCTGCTTGACCAGCGCATCGACACCGGCGTTCTGCGCCTGCGCCGCCGTGGGCAGCGCCACGGCGGTGGACAGCAGCAGGGCGATACCGAACTTGGAAGTACGCTTCATGCTCATGCGTGGTCGTCCTGGCGCGCGAGGCGCTTCTGGGCCTGACGGCGGAAGAAGATGTAGGCAGGTCCGGCAAGCGCCAGCGCCAGCAGCAGCGTGAAAACGCCCAGCATCATCGGACGCTGGCTGACGTAGTAGGCCAGCTTCATCCAGATCGGCAGCGAGCCGACCCAGTAGCGGTTCGACAGCGCGAAGCTGGTCATGCCGTCGCCGCGCGTGACCGCGAGGTCGCCCTGGATCGAGGCGTTGACCTTCACGTCCGCCATGCCGTCCACCAGCGCGGGCAGCGCCGCGCCGTCATCCGCCAGCAGCGCGACCACGGTGCGGTCGGAAGCGTAAGGCGACTGGAAGCTGACGATGCCGGAGAAGCCGCGCGCATCGTAGACCACCGGAGCGGCGGCCATCGGATCGTTCTCCTGCGAGCCGCCGAACAGCGCGGTGACGTACTGCATCGGCGAGCGTTCGGACACGCGCAGGCGGCCGTTCTCGTAGCGCACCGGGGCATTAGCGAACATGTCCGCCTCGGCAAGGCCGGTTCCGCCGATCACCAGCACGTCCTGCGTGGCCAGCGCATCCCCGTCGATCGAGGACGTCACCGTCACCGCCGTCACCGGCACGCCGGTCGAATCGCCGAAGCGGCCCATCAGCGTCAGGAACGCCTGCACCGATGCCAGCGACGGGTTCTGCGCGACGACCACGGTGGTCTGCGACAGGTCGGGGCTGGCGGTGAAGGGGAAGCCGGCGCCCGCGAACGTCGCGAGGTCAGGCATCATGATCGCGTGGTAGGCGCTGGTGAGGTCGATCGTGCTCTTGGGGTCGATCGAGACGCGCACGTTGTCCGGCAGGGTGCCGGTGCACTTCTTCTTGTCGGCGATCAGCAGGTTGTAGTCGTAGGTCAGCGCGTTCTGGCCGAACAGGTTGTAGCGCGGCAGCGTCACGGTGGCGTTCGAATCGGCGCTCTTGGCGCCCTTGCCGCCGAACAGCTCGGCCCACCAGGCCGCGCCGAGCGGCAGGGTCTTGAGGTACTGGCCGTTGATCGAGACGTCGAGGCGCGAGGCCCGCTTGTCGAGCCACTGCGCCACCGGATAGCGATAGCCCAGGTTCAGCTTGCCGCCTTCGCGCGGCCAGAAGAACAGGTCGGGGGCGACGCGGAACTCGGTGGTCAGCGGGCCCGGCGGGATGCCCATGCCCTGCAGCTGGTAGGGCTGCATGATCGAGCCCAGCTCCACCGGCTTGTCGGTGGTCAGCCAGCGCACCGCGCCGTAGCGCGGCCAGGCCGGGATGCGCACGCCGTCGAAGCTCATGCGCTGGCCGCCGAACACGCCGCGGCCGAGCGCGACGGCAGCGGCGGCGGTGCGCAGGTCGTTGTCGTCGCGGCCCATGATGACGAGCAGGGTGCCGTTGGGATCGTTCGGGTTGCGCAGCGCGGCGGCGGCGGGACCGCCCGCCGGGGCGACGTCGAGGCCGGGAATGCCCTGCGTGCCCTTGAGGAAGACGATGGCGTTGCCGCGCGGGATCGAGCCGACGACCGGCTGGAAGCTGAAGCCGCGATAGCTGGCGAGCGCGCCCAGCCAGCTGGCGGTGGCGGCGGCGGCCTGCAGTTCACCCGCGCGCGGCTGCGTGGCGAAGACGAAGGGCATGCGCAGCGGCACGTTCTGGCCCTTGTCGAAGAACGGCAGCGGCAGGCGCGACAGGTCGGGGCCGTAAGGCAGCGGCTGGTAGCTGAAATCGAACCACGAACGGGTGTTCGAGATATTCGCCCACAGCGAGGAATGGAACGGATCCTCGCAATCGCGGGCATAGTGACCGACGAGACGCAAGTTGAGCTGGTTGTCGCCGGGCAGCAGCAGCGCCGGGTTGACGGGGACTTCCAGCACCTGCCCGGCGGCATTGGCGCGGGTCAGGCGCACGGTCTGCACGACCTCGCCGTTGACGATGACCACCAGCTGGCTGAGGTCGTCGAGCATCGAGGGCGACCAGGCCATCTGCAGGCGCAGCACGGCCCCGGTGGCGACGCGGTCCTGGCGCATGCCGAAGGGGATGCCCATCTCGCCCGAGACGCCGCGCAGGCGGATCGGCTGGGTGATGCGCAAGTCCTTGAGCGTCAGGCGCTCGGCCATGCCGCCGGTATTGGTGGGAGCGGCATCGGCTGCGGCCGGGGTGGCGCCGGCGGTCGCCCCGGGTCCGGGCTGGGCATGGACTTCCGAAGTCCCGAACAGCAGCCCCGCCGCGCCGAGCGCGACCGCGCCGGCCAGCATCGCCGCCTTGGCGAGCGGCATGCCGCCCTTCTTGCCCTTGTCCGCCTTCTCGGCTTCCTTCGCGGCCTTGGCCATGGCGGCCTTCTTGGCGGCGTTGGCACCCTTCATCTGGCGGCGTTCGGCGAAGTTCAGACCCAGCAAGCGCTTCAGTGTTACCATGTCCACCCTGAGAATATCGCCGAAGGAACGGGCAGTGCCGACCATCGCCGGCGGCCCCCACGGCTGCCAGGCATCAGCGCGGCCCATTACCGCACGCACGAGGTGACGACCAGCGAGGATGTCGAGTTTTTCGAAGCGCACGTAGGCGTTGGTCGCATTGGTGCGCATCGTCGTCACCGGGATCGAGAGCACCTCGTCGCCCATGGCCATGGTGATGTGGCGCACGGTGCGGTCCTTGGTCGGCAGCTCCACTGGCAGCGCCAGCGCGGCGCCGCCCATCGAGATGTCGATGGTCTCGGCCGGAACCGTGTGGCCCGAGGCGAGGTAAGCGGTGACCGGCAGCTGCACCGGGATGCGGATGTCGACGCGCTCCTGCCGGGTCTCACGGGCGACGGAGACGGCGGCGAGCAGGATGGCGAGGGAGAACAGCGCCCAGGCCACGTTCAGCACCAGCGTATCGGTCTGGATGTTGAACATGTAGGGGAAGAACGCCCATTTCACGACCGCCATGGTGATGCCGGTGATGACGAGGCCGATGCAGATCAGGTGCGGCTTGACGATCGCCCAGTCGAAGTACGTCTGGTCGAGCAGCGAGCCCTTGTCGGTGACGTTGAACTTGCCCTTGCGCGGCTGGAACCAGGTCATCACCGTCGGCTTGACGAGGTGGAAGGCCAGGATCGTCTCGTAGACTTCGCCCCAGTAGGGCCGGCGCCAGCCGCCCTGCGTCTTCTCGTTGGCGACCGACGAGCAGAACAGGTGCGGCAGCGCATAGGCGAAGATCAGCGAGGCCGAGGCCTGGATGATGTTCTGCCCGAAGATCAGGTACGCCAGCGGGCTGGTCAGGAACACGATGCGCGGCACCGGATACTGGAAGTGCATCATCGCGTTGAGGTAGCAGAGGCGCTGCTGCCAGGTCAGGCCGCGGCCGAGCAGCGGATTGTCGATACGCAGAATCTGCGTCATCCCCCGCGCCCAGCGGATGCGCTGGCCGACGTGAAGCACCAGACGCTCGGTGGCGAGGCCGGCGGACAGGCGCGCCGAGATATAGGCGGTGTTCCAGCCGGTGCGCTGCAGCTTCAATGCGGTGTGCGCGTCCTCGGTCACGGTCTCGCCCGCGAAGCCGTTGGTCTCCATCAGCGCCTCGCGGCGGATGATCGCGCAGGAACCGCAGAAGAAGGTGGCGTTCCACAGGTCGTTGCCGCCCTGCACCGGGCCGTAGAAGAGGTCGCCCTCGCCCGGCATGTCGCCCATGGTGGAGGCCAGGTTGCGCTGCACCGGATCGGGCGAATACATGTGGTGCGGGGTCTGGATCAGCGCCAGGCGCGGATCCTGCTGGAACCAGCCCACGGTCAGCTGCAGGAAGGCGCGGGTCGGGACGTGGTCGCAGTCGAAGATCGCGATCAGTTCGCCGTCGGTCTTCTTCATCGCCGCGTTGAGGTTGCCCGCCTTGGCGTGCAGGTTGTTGTCGCGGGTGATGTAGCCGCAGCCCGCTTCCTTGGCGAAGGCGCGGAATTCGGCGCGCTTGCCGTCGTCGAGGATGAAGACGCGGTAGCGATCGACCGGATAGTCGAGGTCCATCGCCGCGAAGACCGTGTTGCGCACGATCTCGAGGCTCTCGTTGTAGGTCGGGATATAGATGTCGACGGTCGGCCAGGTGTCCGGCTCGCCCTCGGGCTCGATCACCGGGCGGTCGAGCGGCCAGGTGGTCTGCAGGAAGCCCAGCAGCAGGATGATCCAGGCGTAAAGCTCGGCCAGATAGAGCACGCCGCCGAACAGGAATTCGAGCGGGGTGTTGAACTCGATCGTCTGCGTCGTGCGCCAGAACAGGTAGCGGGTCGAGACCAGCACCGCCAGGATGCCGAGCGCGACCGCGCCCATGCGACCCTTGATGCGGCGCATGAGCAGCGCGCCCGCCATCGTGACGCCGGCGCAGACCCACTGCGCGGTGCCGTCCAGCGGGACGCCGATGACCACCGCGGCGATCCCGACGATCACCGCGACGGAGGCGTAGCGGGCGAGCCGGTTGTCCAGCACGCGGGCGGCCAGTTTCTCGATCATGCGGCGCGGCTCGACGAGCTGGAGGGAGCGGAGCCGCGCGCCACCCAGGGGCGGCCCGGCGTTTCGAGCGCAGGCACCAGCGCGGTGCCGACGGCCTTGGCATCCGCCAGGGCGGCGCTGGTAGGCGCATACTTGGCGAGCGGCTGGAGCATCGCGATCGCCTCGGGAACCGATTCGTCGAGGCGGATGCGGCCGAGCAGGCGCTGGCCGACCAGTTCGCGGATGAAGGCGGAGGAATGGCGCGACAGGCGCCGCGTCTCGTCGAGCGCGTTGATGACGAAGCTGGTGGCGGCGATCGCCTCGGGGCTGGCCTCGTCAAGCACCTGCGGCATCAGCGCCAGCACGTCCGGCGCGGCGTTGAGCACGCAGACCGAGGCGCTGGCGTGCGGGATCACGCGGCGGGCGAAGGCGAATTCGGCCGAGGGCACGTCGAGCACCATGACCTTGTCCTGCCCGGTCTCCAGGAAGCCGAGATCGCGCAGCGCGGGGACGAAGTCGTTGTCCTCTGGCGCGGAAGGCAGGCTGCGCAAGTCGATGCCGGCGACCAGCACCGCATCCTCGGCGGGCGCGAACAGCGAAGGCAGCGTCATCGCCGGCTGCAGGCCGAAGTGCAGCGGCATGGTGTCGCGCTTGGCCGTCGTCAGCACGGTGACGTCGGCGCCCGCCTCGGACAGGGCCATGGCGATGTGTGCGGCGGTGAAGGTCGTGCCGACGCCGCCCTTGAGGCTATGGGTTACGATGACGGGCATCAGATCTTCCCCTGCGATCCGAGGTCGGACAAGTGGCGCAGCATGGCGCGAACGTCCTGCTGCTGCCCGCCGCCGCGCCGGTCGGCGGGGGTGCTCGCGGCCGGGCCGTTGCCATAGCGGCTGAACAGGGAACTCAGGCTCTCGCCGGAATAAGTCTCGACGACTTCGGCGGGCGCCGCTTCGGGCATCGCCGCCACCGTCGCCTCGGCCTGGTCGATCGCCTGCAGGCGCGGGTCGCGCAGCAGCGCTTCCAGGATCGGCCACAGTTCCAGCTCGCTGAAACGGTCCTCGAATTCCTTGTAGGCGAAATCGTTCTTGCCAAGCCGGTCGAGCAGATTTCTGGCGTCGATGCGCATAAGAACCCCTGTATGAACACGTAAATTCTGCGCAAAGAATGGTTAAGAAAGGGTGTTCGGGGCTAACGCCTTGTCGATTCCGGCGGCCTGCAAAGCGCGGAATGCCGCCGCTCCGGGCGGAAAACTTAGGAAAATGGGCTCGGTCCGGCGCCAGTTGGTGCAATCCTTTGCAGGTTAACCATGCCTTATAACCAGCTAAATCGGCCCGCCAACTGGTGATTCGTAAAAATACGTGCCGGCTTTGCAAGAAGAGAGGCAGGTCTGGCCGGGTATGACTCGGGTTCACCCGAATCGGTTAACGTCACCGGAGGATTCGCCACAATGCCGGAGCCCCTGCCCCACCCGCACAGCTCCGGGACCGGGCCTTCGCACAGGGTCGAACCCGTCAATTTCGGACTGCGTACGTCCGCTCCCGATCGCCGTCATGCGCGGCGCGACGTGGAAATGCTCGCGCGGTTTCGCCGGGGGGTGACCAGCATGACCGTCATGCTCAAGGATCTGACTCCGCTTGGCGCGCGGGTCGAGGGGGTCGGCCTGCTGGAAGAGGACGAGATCGTCACCCTCGCGCTGCCCGGCTGCCGCCCGACGCTGGCATTCGTCGCCTGGGCCAACGCGCACTGTGCGGGGCTGGAGTTCGTCGAGGCTCTGGAGGACGCGCTGTTCGATGGCCTCGTCGCGCAGTACGGCCTTGCCGCCGAAGATACGCCGCTGCGAACGATCCCCTGAAGGCGGTTCACGATCGCCGCGGCCGCTTTCCTACATGCGCCGGCCTGCGATACCTTCGCGGCATGGCCCTCTCCCCATCCCCGACCCAAGGTGACACCTGGCCCGTGCAAGGTGACACTTTTTCGCTGCAAGGTGACACTTTTTGCCCGCAAGGTGACACTTTGGCCTCACAA
Source organism: Novosphingobium resinovorum (assembly GCF_036352595.1). Classification (GTDB taxonomy): domain Bacteria; phylum Pseudomonadota; class Alphaproteobacteria; order Sphingomonadales; family Sphingomonadaceae; genus Novosphingobium; species Novosphingobium resinovorum_B. The sequence goes on along the minus strand of NZ_JAZFAX010000007.1, from coordinate 13,983 downwards.
GGTGACACATTCGGACGCAAGGTGACACATTTTGCCTCTGGACCGTGTAAACCGTGTAAACCTGTCACCTTGTGCGGCCCCTCAGACCACCGCCGGCTCCAGCAGGCGCAACGTCCCGGCATCGGCGTCCATCTCGGCCATGACGCCCAGCGGCACGCTGACCTGCCCGGCGACGTGGCCGATCATCAGCCCCTGGAACGCCGGCACGCCCAGCGCGGCAAAGCGATCGTCGAGCACCTGGTAGACGGTGAAGTTGGAAAAGCCGCCGTCCGGATTCTCGCAATGGGTGCATTGCCCGAAGATCACCCCGGCGACCTTGCCCAGTATCCCCGCGAGCGCGAGCTGGGTCAGCATCCGGTCGATGCGGTACTCGGCCTCGTTGGTTTCCTCGAGGAACAGGATCGCGCCCTCGAAATCGGGCAGGTACGGGGTGCCGACGAGCGCGCTGAGCACTGCAAGGTTGCCGCCCAGCAGCAGCCCGCGCGCCTTGCCGCCCCGGAAGGTCTTCAGCCCCGCCCCGCGCCCGCCGAGGTTCGGCCCGTCATAGGAAGGCACCGCATATGTGGGCATCGCCCCCTCGAACGCGATCTGCCGGAACGATTCCCAGGAGGACGGCGGCCACGAGGTCGCGGCGGTCGGCCCGTGGATCGAGACGATCCCGTTGCGGGCCAGCGCCAGGCACAGCGCGGTATTGTCGCTGAAGCCGGCGAACAGCCTGGGCGCCTTGCGGATCGCCGCGAAGTCGAGGTGGGGCAGCAGCCGCGCCGAGCCCCAGCCGCCGCGCACCGCCATGATGCCCCGCACTTCGGGATCGGCGAACATCGCGTTGAGATCCGCCGCGCGCACCGCATCCTCGCCAGCCAGATAGCCCGCACGCGCGGTCAGGTGCGGGGCAAGCCGGGGGACCAGCCCCATCGCCCGCACCGTCGCGGCGATCTCGTCCAGGCCGAAACGGTCGGCCACGAAGCCGGCGGGCGCGACCAGCCCCAGCACGTCGCCGTTGCGCAGCCGGGGCGGGCGCACCATATCACGGGCAGGAGGCTGGCCAGAAGGCGAGGCAGCCGCATGCGCCATGCCGCCGATCCCCGGAAGCGCGCAAAGCCCGCCAGCGATCCCCATCAAGGCGCGTCGCCGCGTCGCCGTTCCCGCGAAAGTCTGCCCGGTCATCATCCCCGCAGCCTAGCCGGTGTCCCAAACGGTGCAACAGGTGCCGCGAAAATCCACACTCGACGCGCGCCGCGCGCCAAGCTTATGAAGAACCAATGACTGAAAAAGAAGACAAAGACCTCACCGAACGCCGTTTCTACAAGGCCGAACAGGAAGCCGGCTTCGCCGAGAAGCAGGCGGACACCATCCAGACCGGACATCCGGCCTACCAGCTCGCCTTCCGCGACACCGATTTCCTGCTGCGCGACGAACTGCGCCCGGTGCGTTTCCAGCTCGAACTGCTCAAGCCCGAGATGCTGCTGGAGGAAGCCAACATCGGCTCCACGCTGGTGATGTACGGCTCCGCCCGCATCCCCTCGCCCGAGAAGGCCGACGCGATTCTCTCCACCGCCGCCACCGAAGAGCAGAAAAAGGTCGCGCAGCGCCTCGCCGACAAGGCGAAGTATTACGAGGAAGCGCGCAAGCTCGCCCGCCTCGCCAGCCAGCGCGCGATCGTCGAGAAGGGCATGCGCCAGTTCGTGGTCTGCTCGGGCGGCGGGCCCTCGATCATGGAAGCGGCCAACCGGGGCGCGGCCGAAGTGGGTGCGGAATCGCTGGGCCTCAACATCGTCCTGCCGCACGAGCAGGCGCCCAACCGCTATGTGACGCCGCGCCTCTCGTTCCAGTTCCACTACTTCGCGCTGCGCAAGATGCACTTTCTGCTGCGCGCCCGCGCGGTGGCGGTGTTCCCCGGCGGCTTCGGCACCTTCGACGAGTTCTTCGAACTGCTGACGCTGATCCAGACCGGCAAGATGAAGCCGATCCCGATCCTGCTCTATGGCCGGGAATTCTGGGAACGCGTGGTCAACTTCGAGGCGCTGGCCGAGGAAGGCGTCATCAACGCGCAGGATCTCAACCTCTTCCACTGGTGCGAGACCGCCGAGGAAGGCTGGGCGCACGTCCAGCAATTCTATGACCTCGACTGCGGATAAAATGCTCGTTCGGAAATATCGAACACAATAAGCGAACTTATCCGAGTGCACTGAAAGGCCGGATGCGTGCATTGCGGGGGCACACCAAGCCCCCGCAGGACATATCCGCCATGAGCCAGATCATCGAACCCCTGAACGAGCGCGCCCGCGCCCTGGCGGATTTCGCCCAGCCCGTCATCGTCGCACTGGGCACCGCCGGCCTTACGGGAGGTGCCATGGCAGCGGTCGGCCTGCTCGCCGATACCGCCCTGCGCCGTCGCGCGCGCCTGAACTGAGCGACGCCGGCCGCGCCTCGCCGAGGCAAAAGAAAAGCCGACCAAATGGCCGGCTTTGAAAGTTTTGGGAGAGGATGCCTGAAAGGCCCGTTCCCTATGCCGATCGTTCGCACTTGCAGCAAGTGCATGGAACGCACCCTCAAAACCGCTTTATGCATGCATGAAATGCATCGGAGTGAGGGCGAAAAGCGTAAATCTTGCTCAACTGCACAGGTAAAGTGCAGTCAGGGCGGCCTTTTCCCTTGATTTGCGCGAAACAGGTGGTGAAGTGTGGTTCCTTCGGATGACTGCGAGCACTCATGCGCACCGGGAGAACACCTGAAATGCCCGAAACCGAAAATGCGACGGATGTGACTGCCCTGACGGTGCAACTGTTGAGCGCCTACCTTGCCAACAACACGGTCGCCTCGGACGATCTGGCCGGGCTGATCCGCACCACCCGCGAGGCCCTGACCAATGCCGAGCCGGAAACCCCGGCGGCCGAGCCGGAGCAGCCGCCGGTGCCTGCCGTATCGGTGCGCAAGAGCCTGTCCTCGCCCGACCACATCCTCAGCCTCATCGACGGCAAGCCCTACAAGACGCTCAAGCGGCACCTGGCCAGCAACGGCCTCACGCCCGACAGCTATCGCGAGCGTTACGGCCTGCCCTCCAGCTATCCGATGGTGGCGCCCACTTTCGCCGCCAAGCGCCGCGCCATCGCCGAGCAGATCGGCCTCGGCAGCCGCCGCCGCCCGGGCGCACCCGCTCCGGAAGGTAGCCCGGCCGCGGCGCCGGTAGCGGAAGCCGCTCCGGCACCCGAAGCACCGGCGAAGGCTGCCGCCAAGCCGAAGAGCAAGGGCGCGACTGCAAAGCCGCGTGCCGCCAAGGCCGCTCCGAAGGCGGCAGCCGCTCCCGAAACGGCACCCGCTGCCGATGCGAAGCCCCGCGCCAAGCGCGCCGCGCGCATCGTCGCCAAGGCGGAAGGTGCGGCCGATGCGGTCGCGGCCCCGGCAACCGTGAAGCCGGCCAAGGACGATGCAGCCCCCAAGGTCGCCAAGCCGCGCCGCAAGCTCGGCATGTTCGGTGACAAGGGTGCTGCAGCGAAGGCCGAAGCCAAGGCGGCTCCCGCCGCGGCGACGACCGACAGCGAAGGCGCGGCGGCGGCTCCCGCCCCTGCAAAGGGCAAGGCCGCAAAGGGTGGCGCCAAGGCGACCAAGCCCGCCGCCAAGCCTCGCCGCATGGCACGGCCGGCCAAGGCCGCGCCTGCCGAAGGCGCATAAGGCGCCGATACCGCACTCCGTGATCCCGGACGATGCGCATGCATGTGGGTTCCGTCCCGCGCATGCGTGACGCGGCGCCCGGGCGCGGCTAGAGCAACGTTCCCAACAACACGTTCGACAGGAAGACCAGCATGAACAACAATGATCTCGCCGAAGCGATCGCCGAAGGCGCCGGCGTCACCAAGACCGACGCGCGCAAGATCGTCGACGCCGTGTTCGCCGCGATCGGCGATGCCGCCGCCAAGGGTGAGGAAATCTCGCTCAACGGCTTCGGCAAGTTCAAGGTGAAGGACACCCCGGAGCGCGAAGGCCGCAACCCGGCAACCGGCGAAGCGATGACCATCAAGGCATCGCGCAAGCTGGCGTTCACGCCGGCCAAGGCCGTGAAGGACAAGCTCAACGGCTAATGGAACGCGTGACGCGCGTCGCGATGCGGCGCGCGTCACCGCACCCTCTTGCCCGGCCGGCCCTCTGCGGATGACTCACGCAGCCGCTTCTGCCGTGGCGCGGGGTAGCGCAATTTTCCGATCGCTTTCGCTCGCCTGCCTGTCCCGGTGACCCGGGCCATGATGCCGCCGGTCCTGCGCACGGGCTGCGAACTCCGTCCCGGCACGATGGCGGACGATCACACCGACGCGGCTTCCTGACGAAGCAGACGTGAATTCGGCGCTTCCGGCGGCACGTCGCTCCGCGCGCACCGCGGGCGCCATGCCGCAAGCTCCGACCAAACCGGGCATGACAGTGGATGCTCCCGTCAGCACCCGGCCCCCTTGCACTATCGGTCGCAACAACGAAAACGAGGATGCCCGAACATGGCCTTACCGCCGACCGCCGCCAGCGCCGACCCGCATGCCGGGGCAGACGACGACACGGCATACGTCGATGCTCCAGAGCTGCGCTACGCGGTCATCGCGCTGTTCTTCATCTTCGGCGGCATCACCAGCCTCAACGACGTGATCATCCCCAAGCTCAAGGAACTCTTCACCCTGAGCTACACCCAGGCGATGCTGGTGCAGTTCTGCTTCTTCGCCGCCTACGCCGCGATCGGCGTCCCCGGCGCGATGCTGGTGCGCAAGGTCGGCTACATGCGCGGCGCCGTCGCCGGACTGGTCATCATGATCGCCGGGTGCCTGGCCTTCATCCCTGCCTCGCAGACCGCCACCTACTGGCTGTTCTTGGTCGCCTACTTCGTGCTGGCGGCCGGCGTGGTGATCGTCCAGGTCGTGACCAATCCGCTCATCAGCCTGCTCGGCCCCCCGGCCACGACGAGTTCGCGGCTGACGTTCGCGCAGGCGTTCAATTCGCTGGGCACCACGATCTTTCCGATCGCCGGTTCGGTGCTGATCCTGGGCAGCCTCGCTACGATTTCCGCGCATGACCTGACCGGCGCCGCGCTCGACGCCTATCGCCGTGCCGAAAGCCAGGCCATCGTCCACGGCTACCTCGGCATCGCCGTGGCGCTGGCGCTGGTGGCGGCCGGCGTGTGGTGCTTCCGCAATCGCCTGCCGGTCGAGAAGAGCGAAAGCACTCCCGAGAGCAACGGCTCCGGCATCGGCGGCTTCGACCTGCTGGCCCGGCCGCGCTTCGGCTACGGTGCGCTTTGCATCTTCCTCTATGTCGGTGCCGAGGTCTCGATCGGGTCGCTGATCGTCAGCTACCTGATGCAGGACCACGTCATGGCCCTGCCCGAGCAGTCGGCGGGCAAGCTCATCGGCCTCTACTGGGGCGGCGCGATGGTCGGCCGCTTCGTCGGCTCGGCGGTGCTGCGGGTTGTGAACCCGGCCCTCGTCCTGGCCTTCAACGCCTGCGCGGCGATCGCGCTGATCGCCCTGTCGGTGACCAGTGCCGGGACCGTATCCGGCTATGCGCTGCTGGCGGTCGGCCTGATGAACTCGATCATGTTCCCCACCATCTTCAGCCTCGCCTGCGAGAAGCTGGGCGCGCGCGCCGCCGATGGATCGGGCATCATCAACGTCGCCATCTGCGGCGGTGCGATCGTGCCGCTGGCGACCGGCGCGCTTGCCGACGCCACTGGCGGCGACCTTGGCGTCGCTCTGGTGCTGCCGGCGATCTGCTATGCCGTGATCGCGGGCTTCGGCCTCTTCGCCCGCCGCCCCGCCTGATCGGGCAGCGGAAGGATCAGCCGGCCGGATCGATCGCCAGCAGCAGGCGCGTCACACCGGTCCCGGTGATCGGCGGAGAGCGGTGCAGGATCTGCGGCTCCTGCACCGCGAGGCGCCCCTTGAAGATCGCCACCTCGCCGCAGCGTAACTGATGGACGGGCGCGTCGGCGCCCCCGTTCCTCTCGGCGTTCACCTCGATCCACTGGGTGCCCGGCCCATAGAACGTCGCCAGCAGGCGCATGTCCACCCAGTCCATGTGGAACTTGCGGCAGGCGTCGCTCTCGATCACCTCCAGCCGCAGGCGCACCTCATCGCATCGGGCGATCCGCGCAAGCAGCGAGGCAAGCCCGGCAATCTCCCTCCCGAGTGCACGCACCGCCGGGCCGGCCGGAAAGCCTGCGTCGGCCAGCAGCGCCTCGACCGGGGCGAGCGCGGGGTCGATGGTCTGCGCGATGTCGTCGATGGCGGACCAGTCGATCGCGCCAGGATCCAACACCGGAGCGCTGGCCGGTTCGCGCGTCCAGAAGGCCAGCTGGACTTCGGGCCTGAGGATCGCGGCAAGCGCCTCAGGCTCCGTCACCGCGATCGCCGCAGCCGCAGGGCTCTTTGCGGGAGAATGCGTAAAGTGAGAATGGGCAAAGTCGATTTTCATCATGGGCTCTCTTGCGAATTATGTTATGGTATATCATATCTATTTGCATGTCCTCAAGTCCTCAAACATCACCGGCGCGCGACAGGCGTGCCAGCACGGGTAACCTGCTCGACGGTTTCGCGGTATGCGCATCGGCGGCCTGCATGGTCCACTGCCTTGGCCTGCCGCTGTTGCTGGCGGTATTGCCCGCGATCGCGCATCGGCTTGACCCCGGTGAGCACTTCCATCTTGCGGTGCTCTTGCTCGCGGTTCCGACCAGCGCCTTTGCGCTGGTCGGCGGCTGGCGCAGGCATCGCGGGTTCGTGCCGCTCGCGGTCGGAGCGATCGGCCTGACGCTGATGGCACTCGGGCTGGCACTGGCCCATCGCGAAGCGATCGAGACCGCGCTGACGGTGGCCGGAAGCCTGCTCCTCGCCGGGGCCCATGTCGCCAACTGGCGCGGCCGATCGGGTGGAGCGAGGTGCGAAAGTCGCTGCTAGGAACGCTGCCCAACCTCCATTGACACCGGTAGACAATGTGCTAGCCCTAGTACTGATAGCGCTAGCAAATAGCGCCGGACAGGGAGAGTGGGATGGAGTTCGATCGCCGCGAGGCCTTGACCGCAGCCATGGGCGTGATGTCGCTGGCGGCCTTTCCGGGCTCCCCCGCCCAGGCCGCACCGACCGTGCCCTCCGGCCCGCGCAATGCGACCGCCACTTACCGGCGGGGCTTCGACGACCAGCGCATTCCCGACCTTGGCAACGGCACCTACCTCAACCCGCTGATGGCGGGCGACCACCCTGATCCCTCGATCATGAAGGACGGGAAGGACTATTACATGACCTTCTCGACCTTTGATTCCTATCCCGGGCTGGTGATCTGGCATTCGCGCGACCTCATCAACTGGCGGCCGGTGACGGCGGCGCTGACCCGCAATGTCGGCGCGGTCTGGGCGCCGGACATCTGCAGGCACGGTGGACGCTACTTCATCTACTTCCCGGCCAAGGCCAGCCCCAACGCCAACTACGTCATCTGGGCTGACCGGATCGAGGGGCCGTGGAGCGATCCCATCGACCTCGGCCTGCCCGACCACATCGATCCCGGTCACGCGGTCGGCGAGGACGGTTCGCGCTGGCTGTTCCTATCGGGAGGGGACCGCATCCGCCTGGCCGAGGACGGCCTTTCCACGGTCGGCGCGGTCGAGCACGTCTACGATCCCTGGCACTATCCAGAGGACTGGGACGTCGAGGGTTTTTCTCCCGAGGGGCCCAAGATCGTGCGCCACGGGGCATACTTCTACCTCATCACCGCCGTGGGCGGCACCGCCGGCCCGCCGACCGGGCACATGGTGATCGCCGCGCGGGCGAAGTCGATCCACGGCCCCTGGGAGAACTGCCCCCACAATCCGATCGTGCGCACCACCGACCTGTCGGAAGCCTGGTGGTCGCGCGGCCATGCCACCCTGTTCGAGGGGCCGGGCGGAGACTGGTGGTCGGTCTACCACGGCTACGAGAAGGACTTCTGGACGCTCGGCCGCCAGACCCTGCTCGATCCGGTCACCTGGACCGCCGATGGCTGGTTCCACATGACCGGCGGCGACTTGTCGAAACCGATCGATGCTCCGAAAGGCGGCAAAGCCTCCAGCACCGGCCCAAGCCCGCATGGCATGCCGCTGTCCGACGACTTCTCCACGCTGGAACTCGGCCGGCGCTGGAACTTCTTCAAGCCCGCCGCCGACGAGACGGCGCGCGCACGGGTCGCGGACCGCACCCTGCACCTCGCCGCCAGCGGCAAGGCACCGGTCGATTCCTCGCCGCTGCTGCTGATCGCCGGCGACCAGGCCTACGAATTCCAGTGCGAGATCGAGATCGACCCCGGCGTCACCGCAGGCCTGGTGCTGTTCTACGACCAGCAGCTCTACTGCGGGCTCGGCTTCGACGCGGCGAAGTTCGTCACTCACCAGTACGGCATGGAACGCGGCCGGCCCGCCAACTATCATGGCCGCAGGATGCTGATGCGGGTGCGGAACGACAGGCACATCGTCTCGTTCCGCACCAGCGGCGATGGCGGCCGGACATGGAAGCGCTTCGACCGGGGCATGGAAGTCTCCGGCTACCACCACAACGTGCGCGGCGGCTTCCTGATGCTGCGCCCCGGGCTCTATGCCGCCGGGCAAGGCGAGGCACGGTTCCGCGATTTCCGCTTCAAGGCATTGTGAGGATACGGATCGAGGCGGCGCCAGGCTTCCCCCGGAGTCACGATAGCGCTATCCCTATCGTTTGCCGCAGCGAAGGGATCGGACCGCATGGCTGAAGACATCGACCAGCCGCCTGCGCGCACGCGGTCCTCTCGTCGTGCGCGGGCCGGAGCCACCATCGCCGATGTCGCGCGCGAGGCGGGTGTCTCGCTGATGACGGTGTCGCGGGTGATGAACGGCAAGGCCAACGTGCGCGAGGAAACACGCGAACGGGTCCAGAACGCGATCGCCGCCCTGAACTATTCGCCCAGCGCCGCCGCCCGCAACCTCGCCGCAGCCAGCGAAATCCGCATCGGCCTGCTCTACAGCAACCCCAGCGCAGGCTACCTCAACGAGTTCCTCGTCGGCAGCCTGGAGCAGGCGGCGCGGACCAACGTGCAACTCGTCGTCCAGCTGTGCGAGCGGCCGCAGGAGCGCGCGGCCATCGTCCGGCGCCTGATCGACAGCGGCATCGACGGCCTGATCCTGCCGCCGCCGCTGTGCGATGCGCAGGACATTCACCGCCTGGTGCAACAGCATGCGGTGCCCGCCGTCGCCGTGGCCTCGGGGCAGCCCGCAAGCTTCCTGTCCTCGGTGAACGTCGATGACCGGGCCGCGGCGGAAGCGATGACGCGGCACCTGATGGACCTGGGCCACCGGCGGATCGGCTTCATCGCCGGCAACCCCGACCAGACCGCGTCCTCGCTGCGCCTGCAGGGCTACCGCGACGCGCTGGAGGCGGGCGGACTGGATTTCGAACCGGACCTCGTGGTGCCGGGCCTGTTCACCTACCGCTCCGGGCTGGAGGCGACGCAGCGGCTGCTCGCACTGGCGCCGGCGCCCACCGCGATCTTCGCCAGCAACGACGACATGGCGGCCGCCGCCGTCTCGGTCGCCCATCGCATGGGACTGGACGTTCCCGGCGACGTGGCCGTCGTCGGCTTCGACGATGCCCCGCAGGCGACCACCACCTGGCCCGAGCTGACCACCATCCGCCAGCCGATCGCAGACATGTCGCGCGCGGCTGTGCAGCAACTCGTCGACGACATCCGCGCCGCGCGCGAGGGGCGGCGGCCGGCGCTGCGCCACCTGCAGATGGCGTTCGAACTCATCCGCCGCGAATCCGACGCGGCCGCTTAAGGTCTGAAAGCAGGGCGTCGCCGCCCATCCGGCGCTCTAACGTCTCAACGTACCGCGTGGTGGCCCATCGGGCCGAAGCCCTCGCCGAAACCGGGTGCGGCCAGCAAAGCGGCGCGCACGAAGTCGCGGGCGTCCTCGATCGCCTCGACCAGCGGTGCGCCCTGGCCCAGGAAGGTGGCGACGGCGCTCGACAGGGTACAGCCGGTGCCGTGGGTATGGCGCGTGTCGATGCGCGGCGCGGTCCACAGCACGGGCGCCTGGCCCGGCAGGACCAGCCGGTCTTCGACCACGTCGCCGGGTGCGTCGCCGCCCTTGGCGATATAGGCGATGCCCCGGGCGACCAGCGCTTCGTCCCCGCCGAGCACCGCCAGTTCGTCGAAGTTGGGGGTGGTCAGGCAGGCGATGTCCATCAGCCGCTCGAACGCGGCGATGGTCGCTTCGTCCGCCAGCACCGCGCCGGCGGTGGAGACCATGACCGGGTCGAACACGATCGGCACGCCCAGCCCTTCCAGCCGATCGGCGACGACCGCGGCGATCTCGGGGCTGCCCAGCATGCCGATCTTCACCGCATCGACGCCGATGTCGCCGATGCAGGCGTCGATCTGCGCCGCGACCATCTGCGCCGAAAGTGCCTGCACATCGGTGACGCCCCGGGTGTTCTGCGCGGTGATCGCGGTGATCGCGGTCATGGCATAGCCGCCGAGCAAGGTGATCGTCTTGATGTCGGCCTGGATGCCGGCGCCGCCGGAACTGTCCGAACCGGCGATGGAGAGGATGCGGGGAGCCTGGGTCATGGCGCGCTCCTTACCCTTCGGGAGGGTGCCGAGTCGAGCCTTGCCGGTTTACCCTTCGTAGCGGCGCAGTTTCGACGGCGGAGCGGAATCGTGGTGCCGCTTGGCCCGTGTCGGCCGGTCCACCAGTTCGCCGCCGCATTTGGGGCACATGTCGTCCAGCGCATCGGCGCATTCGGCACAGTAAGTGCACTCGAACGAGCAGATGAACGCGCCGGGGGCCTCGGCCGGAAGGTCGGTGCCGCAACGCTGGCAATCGGGTCGCATCTCCAGAGCCATTATGCCGCCGCCCTTTCCACCGCATGACAGATCGAGGCGACCGCCGCCTCCACTTCGCCCGCGTCGTCGCCCTCGGCCATGACGCGGATCACCGGCTCGGTGCCCGAAGGACGGATCACCAGCCGCCCGCGCCCATCGAGCGAGGCCTCGGCATCGGCGATGGCCGCCTTGACGCTATCCGCCTCCAAAGGCTTGCCGCCACCGAAGCGCACGTTGCGCAGCAGCTGCGGCACGGGATCGAACAGGTGCAGCAGTTCGCTCGCCCGCTTGCCCGACTGGACGAGCGCGGAAAGCACCTGCAGCGCGGCGACGGTGCCGTCGCCGGTGGTCGCATGGTCGAGCAGGATCATGTGCCCGGACTGTTCGCCGCCCACGTTGAAGCCGCCGCTGCGCATGCGCTCCAGCACGTGGCGGTCGCCGACGGCGGTGCGCTCCAGCGTCAGCCCGAGGCCCGCCAGGTGCCGCTCGAGGCCGAGGTTCGACATCACCGTCGCCACCACGCCGCCGCCGCGCAGTTCGCCGCGCGCGGCCAGCTGGGTGCCGATCAGCGCCATGATCTGGTCGCCGTCCACGGTCTGGCCCTTCTCGTCGACCACGATCAGGCGGTCCGCATCGCCGTCCAGCGCGATGCCGATGTCGGCGCCGGAGGACACCACCGTCTCCTGCAGCAGCTCGACATGGGTGGAGCCGCAGCGTTCGTTGATGTTCTTGCCGTTGGGGGTGACGCCAACCGCGACGATCTCCGCGCCGAGTTCCCAGAAGGCGGACGGCGCCACCTGATAGGCCGCGCCATTGGCGCAATCGACCGCGATCTTCAGCCCGTCCAGCCGGACGGTGGAAGGCAGCGAGGCCTTGACCGCATGGATATAGCGCCCGCGCGCATCGTCCACGCGCCGCGCGCGGCCGATCTCCGGCGAGGCGGCAAGCGCGAGATCCTCGCCCATCAGCATCGCCTCGATCGCCAGTTCGTCCTCGTCGGAAAGCTTGAAGCCGTCGGGGCCGAACAGCTTGATCCCGTTGTCCTCGTAAGGGTTGTGGCTGGCCGAGATCATCACGCCGACATCCGCGCGCAGCTCACGCGTGAGCAGGGCGACGGCAGGGGTGGGCATCGGCCCCAGCAGCACCACGTCCATGCCGACGCTGGTGAAGCCCGCGACCATCGCGTTCTCCAGCATGTAGCCGGACAGGCGCGTGTCCTTGCCGATCACCACGCGGTGACGGTGCGTGCCGCGCAGGAAGCGGGTACCGGCGGCCTGGCCGACCTTCATCGCGGTGGCGGCGGTCATCGCGCCCTGATTGGTACGGCCACGGATGCCGTCGGTGCCGAAGAACTGCTTACCCATAGACTGCCCTCTTGCGCGGACTCGAAACTGATGCTGCGCGCCTTGAACCCGGAGGCGTTACCGCCCTCTGAACGTCGTCTTACAGACTGTTTAGATTTGCGTCGAACACCGATTGCGGGGCGCAAAAACCGGTGGGAATCTGGCTGAGGAACGCCAAATTGCCAATCGCCGCCCCGCCGATTATCTATCGGGCTGCATGATCTCTCCCTCCCCCGCCCCTTCGCCCCCGCCTTCCGGCGCTTCGCGCATCCCCGAAATCCGCGTGCCGGGCACGCTGACACTGGCCGGGCTCATCGCCGGATTGGTGCTCGGCCTGCTGCTGGCGGGCAAGCCCCTGGCCGAGACGGCGCTGAAAGTGACCGGGCCGATCGGCTCGCTGTGGCTGCAGGGCCTGCAGATGACGATCCTGCCGCTTGTCGCCGGGCTGCTGTTCTCCGGCATCGTCGAGACGGTCGCGGCGGCCAGGGCCGGGGCGATGGCGCGCCGCACGCTGGGGATCATCGTCGGTTTCCTTGCCTTCAGCGCCGTGCTGGGCGCGGTGGCGATGCCGGTGCTGCTGGATCTGTTCCCGGTGCCCGCCGGCGTCAGCTTCCCGCACGGCGCCGATCCCGGCAAAGTCCCCGGACTGTCGGAGTTCCTCGCCTCGCTGCTGCCGGACAACGTGATCTCGGCGGCGGCGGCCAGCGCGATGCTGCCGGTGATCGTCTTCGTCGGCCTCTTCGCGCTCGCCTCCACCCGCCTCGCCGACGAGCCGCGCCGGGCGCTGGCGGTGCTGTTCGAGGGGCTGGCCGGAGCGATGATGGTGGTGATCGGCTGGGTCTTGATGCTCGCCCCGATTGGCGTCTTCGCGCTGGGCCTGACGCTGGGCGTGCGCAGCGGCGGCGCGGCGCTGGGAGCGCTGGCGCACTACATCATCCTGGTGACCGCCGTGGGCACCGTGGTGATGATCGCCGGCTACCTGATCGCCGTGCTGGGCGGCAAGCGCAGCCTGCCCGCCTTCGCCGCCGCGATGCTGCCCGCGCAAGTCGTCGCCATCTCCACCCAGTCCTCGATCGCGACGGTGCCGGCGATGCTCGCATCCAGCCGCAAGCTGGGGGTGTCGTCGACTACCGCGGAGTTCGTCCTGCCGCTGGCGGTCACGCTGTTCCGCGCGACCGGCCCGGCGATGAACATGGCGGTGGCGGTCTATGCCGCCAAGCTGGCGGGGCTGGAACTGACCACCGGCGCGCTCGCCGCCGGGGCCTTCGTCGCCTTCGCGACCACCTTCGGCGCGGTCTCCCTGCCCGGCACGATCAGCTTCGTCTCCTCGATCGGCCCGATCGCGGCCGCCATGGGCGTGCCGCTCTGGCCGCTGGGGGTACTCGTGGCGGTCGAGGTGCTGCCCGACCTCATGCGCACGATCGGCAATGTGACGATGGACGTGGGGTTGGCGGCCGCGGTCGATGCCGGAATCGAAGACGCGCCCGGGCCGCAAACGACTGAAACCATGCACTGAACGGTTCGCCGCAGACAAATGCAACCGGATCGGCTGTAATCCGCTGAATGGCTGGCATCTGCGAGAGGAGCGCCAGCCTTGCAAGACCTGGTCAAATCCCCGGCCTCGCCCATCGGCGAGCGTTTCGACGACGTCCCCTGACCTGCCCCCCGAAAGGTCCCTCATTCTGATGTAGAGTCTGCCCACGAGAAGGAGCAGACGCATGAGGAAGAGCCGTTTTACCGAGGCGCAGATCATCGGGATGATCAAGGAGCAGGAGTCCGGGCTGCCGAC
>NZ_JAZFAX010000006.1:0-228370 GCF_036352595.1 Novosphingobium resinovorum | reverse complement strand
AAGCGTCCCTCGCTCTTGCGACCGGGGGAACTAGCTGTCCGTCTGTGTTGGCGACCGTAGCAGAAGCGTGCTCCGCTGCGGTGAAGCGGCCTCTAAGGGGGGCTTCTGATTCGGTCAACACCGTTTTCAAAAAAAGTTCATTTTCAACGGGTGGCGCCGGAAACCAGGCGCTCAAGGCCCCGGCGGCGGTGCGGCGTACAAGGTGATCTGCGTATGCAGCCCGTCTTCCGAGGATTGCCCCACCCAGACGTCGAACACACCGGGCTCCGCCAGCCAGCGATTGCCGTCGCCGACGAACTGCAGGTCCGCGCGCACCAGCGTGAAGCGCACGGTGCGGCTTTCGCCCGGCTCCAGCGTCACGCGCTCCATCTTCTTGAATTCGCGGATCGGACGGGTCCGGCTGGCGACACGGTCGCGGGTATAGAGCTGGACCGTCTCGCTGCCGCGCCGCCTGCCCTTGTTGGTCAGCCGCGCCGACACCGTGACCGAGCCGTCCCAGCGCAGGGCCGGGTCGGACAGGGCCAGCCGGTCGAGCACGAAGTCGGTATAGCTCAGTCCGTGCCCGAACGGGTAGCGCGCGCTGTTGTCGGTTGTGGCATAGCGCGCCTTGTATTCGGTGCTGCCGTTGGGAACGGTCGGACGGCCGGTGGACTTGCGATCGTAGAAGAACGGCTCCTGCCCGGACTCCCAGGGGAAGCTGACCGGCAGCTTGCCAGAGGGATCGACTTTGCCGAACACGATATCGGCGATCGCATTGCCCGTCTCGGAGCCGAGGAACCACGTCGCGAGCACCGCATTGGCATTGGCGACGCCATCGTGAAGCGCCAGTGCGCGGCCGTGGCGCAGGAGCACGACGGTCGGCTTCTTCACCGCCGCCACCGCATCGGCCAAGGCCTGCTGCACGGGCGGGATCTCGATCGTGGTGCGCGATTGCGCCTCGCCCGACATGTCCTGCGATTCGCCCAGCGCCAGCACGACGACGTCCGCCGCGCGCGCCGCCTTCACCGCCGCCTCGATGCCGCCGTCGATCGGGGCACGGATGCCGGAGCCGGCAACCACCTCCAGGCCCTCCGGGTCCGGCATCGCCGCGCGCAGGCCGGTGGCGATGTCGATGCCCTTGTCCGGGTCGCCGTAGAACGCCCAGGGTCCGTAGAGGTTCGCCTTGTCCTCCGCGAAAGGTCCGATCAGCGCGATCCTGCGCTTCCTGGCCGGATCGAGCGGGAGCACGCCGTCGTTCTGCAACAGCACTACCGAGCGAGCGCCCGCCTCGCGCGCCAGTTCGCGGTGGCCGGGCGTGGCGATGCGGCTCCTTTCGGCGGCGGGATCGAGCGAGCGCCAGGGATTCTCGAACAGCCCCATCGCCATCTTGACGTACAGGATGCGCCGCACCGCGACATCGATCGTCCCCATCGGCACCGCGCCGCTCTTCACCAGTTCGGGGAGATAGCGAATGTAGAGGCCGCTCTGCATCGACATGTCGACCCCGGCCAGCACCGCGAGACGCGCGGCGTCGCGGTCATCCTCGGCATAGCCGTGCGCGACCAGTTCCTCGTCGGCGGTGTAGTCGGAGAAGACGAAGCCGCGAAAGCCCATCTCGCCGCGCAGGGTATCGGTCAACAGCGAACGGTCGGCGGTGGCGGGCACCCCGTTGATCTCGCTGAAGGCGGCCATCGTCGTCAGCGCGCCCGCCGCGAAGGCGGAGGCGAACGGCGGCAGGTGCGTCTCGCGCAGGGTCTCGTCGCTGATATCGACGCTGCCGTATTCGAGCCCGCCCGCGACCGCGCCGTAGGCCGCGAAGTGCTTGGGGCAGGCGAGCAGCGAGTCGTCGCGCCGCAAGTCGCGGCCCTGGAAGCCGCGCACGCGCGCCGCGGTCAGCAGTGCCGTCAGCGTCACGTCCTCGCCCGCGCCCTCGACCACGCGGCCCCAGCGCTGGTCGCGCGCGACGTCGGCCATCGGCGCGAACGTGAGGTGGAGCCCCGCCGCCGTCGCCTCGATCGCCATGGCGCGTGCGGTGCGCTGCGACAGGCCGGGATCGAAGGCGGCAGCCTCGCCCAGCGGCACCGGGAAGATGGTCTTGAGGCCATGGATCACGTCGCCGGCCAGCAGCAGCGGGATGCCCAGCCGGCTCTCGTTGACCGCGATCTCCTGCGCCTTGCGACCACCGGCCACGCCGATGCCGTTGAACAGGCAGCCGACGCGGCCCTTGCGGATCTCCTCGGACAGCCGCTTCACGTCCTGGATGCCGGCCGCCGGGTTGGGCGGGTTGAAGGGGCGGAAGGCATCGGCAAGGCAAGTCATCTGCCCGGCCTTCTCCTCGACCGTCATGCGCTTGATGAGGTCGTCCACCCGCGCCACCTCGTCGGCGGCGAGTGCCCTGAGGGGCAGTCCGGATGCGATGGCGCTGGCAAGGATGCCGGAGAGAACGGTGCGGCGGTCTGGGTTCATGAACTCGATGTGGCTGGTGCGTCGACTTGTCCCGAGAACCCGCACTAGGCCATTTTGTTGCATTGCGACAAGAACCGACGGCTCGGTCCGGCGCACCCGAGGGACGGGCCGTCGGGACAATCGGAGGGTTGACCGATGGTCATAAATATTTATGAGAATAATTCGCAATAGCGGATGAGCGAGGCCGCCGGCTGATCGCCGACGACACCCGCAAGCTTCAGGAGCAAGGCGCGATGTACGACTTCCTCGACCGTCCCGTCACCGAACTCGACAACGACGGTCGCTTCCTGCTCTGGGCGATGCGGGGATGGGCGCATTCGGCTTCGAAGGGCAATTGTCCCGCGCAGTCGCTGGGACGCGCCTTCGCCGGGCATAACGCCGCCGCCGTGCTGCCCGACTTCCACATGGCCATGGCGCTGCTCTCGCGCCGCGCGAACGAGCGGCTCGCCGTGGCGCCGATGGGCTGCCACCGGATCAGCGAGCACGAGGCCTTGCTCCTTGCACTTTGGCGCGATGTCGGTATAGGCCGCCGCGAAAACGTGCGCGCGACTCTGGCGCATGTCGTGCCATGCGACACGGTCGCCGCGGTCGCACAGGCCATGAGCCGCGCCAGCGCCGCAATGACCATCGCCGGCTTCGGCATTGCACTGATAAACCCGCCTGCGTGACCATACAGATGAATCAAGGACTGACGTTGATGAGCGAGAGCACCGTTCTGGAACCCACCCCGCTGGAACCGACCGGCGCGCTGAGCGTGGAGACCGTGCTGTCGGTCCACCACTGGAACGAGCACCTCTTCAGCTTCAAGATCACGCGCCCGGCTTCGTTCCGCTTCCGCTCGGGCGAGTTCATCATGATCGGCCTGCGCGGCGACAACGGCAAGCCGCTGCTGCGCGCCTACTCGATCGCCAGCCCCTCGTGGGCCGAGGAAATCGAGTTCCTCTCGATCAAGGTCGAGGACGGCCCGCTGACCTCCAAGCTGCAGCTGATCCAGCCCGGCGACCAGATCTACCTTGGCCGCAAGCCCACCGGCACGCTCGTCACCGACGCGCTGACGCCGGGCAAGCGCCTGTTCCTGTTCGGTTCGGGCACCGGCCTGGCGCCGTTCCTGTCGCTGATCCGCGACCCGGACGTCTACGAGATGTACGAGCAGGTGATCGTCGTCCACTCGGTCCGCACCGTCGCCGACCTCGCCTTCCGCCAGGAGCTGGAGAGCCAGTTGGCCGGCGATCCGCTGGTCGAGGACCAGGCCCTGCTGCAGCTGACGTATGTGCCGACCGTCACGCGTGAGGACTTCCACACCACCGGCCGCATCAACGTACTGATGGACACCGGCCGCCTGTTCGAGGGCCTGAAGGGCGAAGCCCGCATGGACCCGGCGACCGACCGCGTGATGCTGTGCGGTTCGATGGCGATGAACAAGGACATCGCCGCCAAGCTCGAAGGCCTGGGCTTCGAGGAAGGTTCGAACAACAAGCCCGCCGACTTCGTGATCGAGCGCGCGTTCGTGGGGTAATTGGCGTCGGGTAATTCAGCGTCGGGTAATTCAGCGTTGGATCACACCATTCCTCCGTCATTGCGAGCGAAGCGAAGCAACCCATGGCAGCACTACGCCGCCCTGGGTTGCTTCGCTTCGCTCGCAATGACGGATTGAAGCTGGCAAGCCCCGACCATCCCCATGCGGGAGCGGCCTTTTCGCAAGGGCTTCGAAAAAAAATGCGGCCCGCATGACGCACGATGTCACATGGCCGGTCGCTGTCTCGTCAAGTCGGTATCCTCCCACGAAAAGGAACCGACACATGAACGATCGCACCAATATCTACACCGCCGGCGGCCCGCTGTTCAAGGCGTGGTACGACCTGTCGCTGCAGGTCGAGAAGTCCGGGCTGGAAAAGAACCTGCTGGAACTGGTCAAGATCCGCGCATCGCAGATCAACGGCTGCGCCAACTGCCTCAACATGCACACCGCCGATGCCCGCAAGGCCGGCGAGACCGAGCAGCGCATTCACTTGCTGGCTGCGTGGGAAGAAGCGCCGTGCTATACTCCGCGCGAACGCGCCGCGCTCGACTGGACCGATCATCTTACGCAAGTCGCCAGCAAGCGGGCACCGGAGCACGTATATGCCGCCTTGGCAGCGCAGTTCAGCGCGGAGGAGCAAGTGCAGCTGACGCTGGCGATCAACATCATCAACGGCTGGAACCGGCTGGCGGTCGGCTTCCATCTCTATGATCCGTCGCTCGGCTGGCCGGCATGACCGAAGGCACGGACGATTCCGGCGCCATCGTGTTCGACGCGCAGCGGGCCAGCCTGCTGCGCGTCGCCTATCGCATGCTCGGTTCGATGGCCGATGCCGAGGACGTGGTGCAGGAAGCCTTCATCCGCTGGGCCGGGGCGGACCGCGATGCGGTCCGCGTGCCCGCCGCTTTCCTGCGCCGCATGGTGACGCGCCTGTGCCTGGATCACGTCAAGTCCGCCCGGGTCCGGCGCGAGGAGTACGTCGGTCCATGGCTGCCCGAACCGATCGTCGAGGCCGAACCGGTGGAGGACGTCACCCTGCCGCTGATGCTGGCGCTCGAACGGCTGTCGCCGCTGGAGCGGGCCGCCTTCCTGCTCCATGACGTGTTCGGCGAGAGCTTCGAAGAGGTCGCTCGCGCGATCGGCCGCGATGCCGCCGCCTGCCGCCAGCTTGCCGCGCGGGCGCGCGAGCATGTGCGCGGCGAGCGGACACGTTTCCCGGTCGACCGCGATCACGGGCTGGCGATCGCGGCAGCCTTCTTCGAGGCATCGCGCGATGGCGACGCCGCCAGGCTGGGCGCACTGCTGGCGCAGGACGTCCGCTTCCATTCCGACGGTGGCGGCAAGCGCCCTGCCGCGGGCCGCATCCTCGACGGTGCGACCGAAGTGCTACGCGGGCTCGCGGCGATCTTCCGCCTGCGGCGCGGCGATCCCGAACTGGTGCGGCACGCTTTCGTGAACGGCCTGCCCGGCTTCGTGACGCGGGAGGCCGACGGCATGGTGCAGACGACCGCGCTGCTGATCGAGGACGGGCGCATCAGGGCGATCTACGTCATGCGCAATCCCGACAAGCTGCGGCAGGTGGCCGGCGCGGTCCATTGAGTACCGCTCTGGGTGGACCGAACCCTTCGTCATTGCGAGCGCAGCGAAGCAACCCACGGCAGCATTACACCGCCCTGGGTTGCTTCGCTTCGCTCGCAATGACGGACGAGGCGCGTTCATCGTGATCTGACGCTTGCCGCAGCGCTTTCCTACAAGCCTGCCCGCGCAGTATCGTCGGCGCATGGTCCGCCGCCGCCTCCACCCTGTCACCAGCCGCATCCGGCGTCGGGCTCGCAAGGTGACACCTGTAACCTTCAAGGTGACACCTTTCACGCACAAGGTGACACATCGCGTTCGCAAGGTGACACGCAAATCCGCCATTTCCGGCATATCCGGCCGCAAGGTGACACCTTTTCCCCCTGGACCGTGTAAACCGTGTAAACCTCGCCGGGAACGCCCTGCCCCGATGCGTGTTAGCGGATGCAGCATCATGCAGGAGGCAGTACGTGACGCAGGGCACCGCATCCGACCAGTCGGCCGACATATCCTTCTCCCGCCCCGAGCGGATGATCCATGAACTCGGCGCGGAATTCACCGGCGAAGGCACGCATTTCGGGGTATTCTCCGAGAACGCCGAAGCCATCGAGCTATGCCTGTTCTCCGAGGACGGCGCCGAGGAGACCGCCCGCCTCGAACTGCCTTCCCGCGAAGGCTCGGTGTTCTCGGGCTACCTGCCCGGCGTGAAGCCCGGCCAGCTCTACGGGCTGCGCGCCCATGGACCCTACGATCCGGCGAGCGGCCACCGCTTCAACCCCAACAAGCTGCTGCTCGATCCTTATGCCCGCGAGGTTTCGGGCAGCGTGAAGTGGGACGACGCGCTGTGGGGCTATGACCTGACCACCGGCGACGACACCACCTTCGATGCCCGCGATTCCGCCCCCTTCATGGTCAAGAGCGTGGTGCAGGATCCCGATTTCGACTGGGAGGGCGACAAGTCCCTCTCCCGCCCCTGGACCGAGACGGTGATCTACGAGGCCCACGTACGCGGCCTGACGATGACCCACCCCGACGTCCCCGAAGCCTTACGCGGCACGTACGAGGGCATGGCCAGCGAGCCGATCCTCGACCACCTCCGCAAGCTGGGCGTCAGCGCCATCGAACTGCTGCCCAGCCAGTTCTTCCTCGACGACCGCATGCTGCTGGACAAGGGCCTGTCGAACTACTGGGGCTACCAGACGCTCGGCTTCTTCGCGCCGGAGCCGCGCTTCCTGCGCGGCGGCGACGTCGCCCCGCGCGCCATCCGCCAGTTCAAGGACATGGTGAAGCGGTTCCACAAGGCCGGGATCGAAGTCATCATGGACGTGGTCTACAACCACACCGCCGAAGGCTCGGAGAAGGGTCCGACGCTCAGCTTCCGCGGTCTCGACAACGCCGCCTACTACATGCTGAGCCCCGAGAACCCGCGCTTCAGCTTCGACAACACCGGCACCGGCAACACCTTGGCGGTAGCGCATCCGATGGTCATGCGCATGGTGCTCGATTCGCTGCGCTACTGGGTGCAGGTGATGCACGTCGACGGCTTCCGCTTCGACCTCGCCTCCACGCTGGGCCGCGAGGTGACCGGGTTCGACCGCGAGGGCGGCTTCTTCGACGCGATCCGGCAGGATCCGATCCTGGCGGGCGTCAAGCTGATCGCCGAGCCCTGGGACATCGGCATGGGCGGCTATCAGGTCGGCGGCTTCCCCCACCCCTTCCGCGAATGGAACGACAAGTTCCGCGATGACGTGCGCGCCTTCTGGCGCGGCGACGAGGGGCTGGTGGGCGACATCGCCCAGCGCCTGATCGGCTCTCCGGTCCAGTTCAACCATTCGGATCGCGGCGCCACCGCCTCGATCAACTTCCTCGCCGCGCATGACGGCTTCACGCTGATGGACACCGTCTCGTTCAACGACCGCCACAACGAGGCGAACGGCGAAGGCGGCGCCGACGGGCACGACAACAACCTGTCCGACAACATGGGCGCCGAAGGGGCTACCGACGACGAGGGCATCACCGCCGCCCGCGCCCGCCGCCGACGCGCCATGGTGGCGACGCTGATGGTCAGCCAGGGCGTGCCGATGCTGCTTTCGGGCGACGAGATCGGCAACAGCCAGCAGGGCAACAACAACGTCTACTGCCAGGACAACGAACTGGGCTGGCTCGACTGGCAGGCGAAGGACGACCAGTTCCTCGACTTCTGCGCGAAGATGATCGCGCTGCGCCGCCAGTATCCGGTGCTGGCCCAGGAGAACTTCCTGATGGGCGAGACCGGCGACAACGAGCGCGTCGAGATCGGCTGGTTCCAGCCGGACGGCCGCGCCATGGACCAGGAACTGTGGAGCCAGTCGGGCCTGCGGGTGCTGGGGATGCTGCTCGACTACTCGACGCGCGAGGTGTTCCTCGACGGCGGACGGCCGCTGTTCACCGTCGTCAACGCCGGTGACGGCCTCGACTTCACCTTGCCCGAAGGCGAATGGGTCCGCGTGCTCGACACCGCGCGCGACGATCCCTTCACCGAGGAGCCGGTGGACCGCGAGGGTGCGGCGATCTCGCCCGCCAGCCTCTGCCTGTTCCGCCCCGCCTGATGGGCGCTGCATCCTGGGGCGCGCAGCCGGTCGGCGACGGCCGCTGGCGCTTCGGCCTGTGGGCGCCGGATATCGGCGAGGCCCGGCTAGAGATCGGCGGCATCGCCCTGCCCGCCCGGCCGTCCGGCGACGGCTGGTGGTCCTTCGAGACCGAGGCGCAGGCCGGCGACGCCTATCGCTGGGTGATCGACGGTACCCCCTATCCCGACCCGGCGGCGCGCGCGCAGGCCGCCGACGTCCATGGCCCGTCGGTGCTCGTCGATCCGGCCGCCTATCGTTGGCGGAACGACTGGCCCAGCCGGCCGTGGCACGAAGCGGTGGTCTACGAACTGCACCTCGGCACGTTCACGCCGGAAGGCACGTTCGCCGCCGCCAGCGCCGAACTGCCGCGCCTAGCCGCGCTGGGGATCACCATGATCGAGCTGATGCCCCTCGCGCAGTTCGAAGGATCGCGCGGCTGGGGCTACGACGGGGTGCTGCCTTACGCGCCGCATCCGGCCTACGGCACGCCGGACGATCTGCGGGCGCTGGTGGATGCCGCGCACGGCCTGGGCATCGGGGTGCTGCTGGACGTGGTCTACAACCACTTCGGCCCTTCGGGGAACTACCTCGGCGCCTGGTGCCCCTCGTTCTTCCACCCTGAGCACGCCTCACCCTGGGGCGCGGGCATCGCCTTCGAGATTCCGGCGGTGCGCGAATACTTCATCGCCAACGCGCTCCACTGGATCGGGGAATACCGCCTCGACGGCCTGCGCCTCGACGCCGTCCACGCCATCGAGGACCATTCGCCGGTGCATTTCCTCGACGAACTGGGACACCGCATCCGGGCGCGGGAGCATGGCCGCCCGATCCATCTCGTCACCGAGGACGAGCGCAACCTCGCCCGCTATTTCACCGCCGATGCGCCCTACGACAGCACCTGGAACGACGACTGGCACCACGCCGTCCACTGCCTGCTGACCGGCGAGGCCGAAAGCTACTACGCCCCCTTCGCGGTGGACCCGGTGGGCGACATCGCCACCGCCCTTGCCGATGGCTACGTCGAGCAGGGCCAGCCCCGGCCGGACGGCGACGAACGGCCGCGCGGCGAGCGCTCTGGCCACCTGCCGCGCACCGCCTTCGTCAACTTCCTCGGCAACCACGACCAGGTGGGCAACCGGGCGCGCGGGGAACGGCTGCACCAGATCGCCACCGATCCCCACGCCTACCGGGTGATGACCGCGCTCACCCTGCTGGCGCCGTTCACGCCGATGCTGTTCATGGGCGACGAGTTCCTGACCGAGGCGCCGTTCCAGTTCTTCGTCGATTTCGAAGGCGAACTCGCCGAGGCGGTCCGCAAGGGCCGCGCGCAGGAGTTCGCCCGCTTCAGCAGCTTCGCCGGCGAGGTGCCCGACCCGGTCGCACGCGAGACCTTCCTCGCCTCGCGGATCGGCCGCCCGCAGCACGACGCGCAGCGCGAGCATGCCGCCTTCGTGCGCCACCTGCTGGCCCTGCGCCGCGAACACGTCACGCCGCTGCTGGCGTGGAACCGGCAGCCTGCCTGCATCGTTCGGCGTGAAGGAGAGGAGATCGAGGCCAGTTGGTCCTTCGCCCCCGGCACGCTGCACATGCGTATCCGGCTGGGTGCGGGCACGGCGGATTTCGCCCCCCTCCCCCGCCCCATCCTTCAGCTTGCCGACGCGCCCGGTCCCTTCGCGCTCTCGGTGGCCACGACACCGGAGTGAGCGCGATGACCGAAGGCCTGTTTCCCGGACCCCTCCCGCTCGTCGCGACCTACCGGTTGCAACTTCGTGACGGGATCGACCTCGACGCCGCACGGGCGCTGCTGCCCTGGCTGGGAGAGCTGGGCGCAAGCCACCTCTACCTCTCGCCGCCGTTCCACGCCGCGTCCGGTTCGACTCACGGCTACGACGTGATCGACCCCACCCGGATCGACCCGGCACTGGGCGGGGACGAAGCCTTCGTCCGGCTGGCCGAAGCGGCCCGGCTCGCCGGGATTGGCATCGTTCTCGACATCGTGCCCAACCACATGGCCTTCACGCCCGAGAACCCCTGGCTGGCGGAAGTGCTGCGCCATGGTGCGGACGGCCGCTTCGCCCCGGTCTTCGATATCGACTGGGACGCAGTGGCGCGGGGGAACAAGCGCATCCATTTCCCGGTTCTCGACGGCAATATCGAAGACCTGCTGGCGGAGGGCCGGATCAGCCTTTCCGGCCCGCCTGAAGACCCGCGGCTCACCGTCTACGACCGCGCCTACCCGCTGCGGCTGACCGACCTGTCCGCCTATCTCGCCGGCACCTCGCGCACGCTGGACCTCGCCACCCTGAACGCCCTGCTCGCGCAGCAGCACTGGTCGCTCGGCCACTGGCGCGGCGATGCGGAGCGGATCGCGCACCGGCGCTTCTTCAACATCACCGACCTCATCGGCGTGAGGCAGGAAGACCCGGAGGTCTTCGCGCTGACTCATCGCTGGATCGTGGAGCAGGTCCGGGCCGGGCACGTGCAGGGCCTGCGCGTCGATCACGTCGACGGCCTCGCCCGCCCCGGCGGCTACCTGCACCACTTGCGCGAGGCGGTGGGGGCGATTCCGGTCTGGGTCGAGAAGATCGTCAAGCCCGACATCGACGAGACCCTCCCCCCCGCCTGGCCGGTGGAAGGAATGAGCGGCTATGAGTTCATGACCCCGGTGACCCGCCTGCTCACCCCCGCCCAGGGCCTGGCGGCCATGCGCGAGGCAGCCGCAGGCGCCGTGCCCGCAACCACCGCGCAGGAAGTGCGCAAGGTGCGCCGGGAACTGCTCGTCGAGGTCTTCGTGCCCGAGCGCGAGCGCGTCGTCGGAGCGGCGATGGCAGCGTTGGCGACCGAGACGGCGGAGCGGCCCGCCATCACCGAGGCGGTCTGCACGCTCGCCGCCGCCTGGCCGGTCTATCGCTCCTACGCGGCCGACTTGTGCCCGCCCGGCCCGGTGGTCGAGCACACCGGCGAGCCGTTCGTGGCGGCCTTGCTCGACCTCCTGCGCGCGCCCGACGACTCGCTCGCACGCAGCTTCGCGGCGCGCTTCGAACAGCTCACCGGCGCGCTGACCGCCAAGTCCGAGGAAGACACCGTGTTCTTCCGCAGCGTCGCCTTCCTGCCGCTGTGCGAAGTCGGCGCCCAGCCCGATCTCGGCGCGCTTCCAGCCGAGGGCTTCGCCGCCGC
Organism: Novosphingobium resinovorum; assembly: GCF_036352595.1. GTDB lineage: Bacteria > Pseudomonadota > Alphaproteobacteria > Sphingomonadales > Sphingomonadaceae > Novosphingobium > Novosphingobium resinovorum_B. The sequence continues at coordinate 217,045 of NZ_JAZFAX010000006.1, read as the reverse complement.
CATGTCGGCAAGGACCGCACATGCCCCGCTGGCCCTGAGCACGCTGTCCACGCACGACACCAAGCGCACCGCCGATGCGCGGGCAGTGCTGATCGCACTGGCGCACTTCCCGGAGACCGCTCGCGCCCTCTACGCCGAGGCCCGCGGCCGGGCGGGCGATTCGGGGATCGCCGAGCATTGGGGCCTCTACGCCCTGCAGACCGCGCTGGTCCTGCGCGCGGAGCAGGACGCCGAGACCCGCATCGCCGACCACATCGCCAAGGCCATGCGCGAAGGCAAGGACGCCTCCCGCCACGAAACGCCGGATACCGAGGCCGAAGCCACCGTCACCGGCCTGTGCCGCGACTGGCATCGCGATCTCGCCGGCCCCGGTCTGCTGCCCGACGGCTTCGCTGCCATGGTGGAGACGGTGACGCTCGCGCAAGTCGCCCTCCAGCTCACCGCGCCCGGCATCCCGGACATCTATCGCGGCAGCGAGGCGCTGCTGGTCGGCCTGACCGACCCCGACAACCGCCGCCCCGTCGATTGGGACAGGCTGCGGGTGCAGCCTGCCGAATCGCTGGCGGCCCGCAAGCTGGCGCTTACCCGCGCACTGCTCGCCCGGCGCCGCGCCATGCCGGAACTGTTCGCTTTCGGCAGCTATCGGCTGGAGGAGGCGGGCGGCCACTGGCTCGTCACCCGCGAATGGCAGGGCCAGACGTTCAGCCTCTCGATCCTCGCGCCGCGGCTCTCCGGCCAGGAGAGGACGGCGCGGTTACCCGATCCGGCGCCCGCATGGCCCGCCCCCGGCGTTGACATTGCCCGGCCCGCCGCCTAGCGAAACCTGCGAGTGCGTCGCAATAGTGCCGACGCCCTGCCGATCCCGCGCGGCACGCATTCGCGGATCGATTGAGCAAGGGCCATGGCAGGACGGACTACCGGCAACAGGCAAGGCATCGGACGCGGTGAGGTCGCAGCGCGAATCGTCGCGGCCATCCCGGCGAACTACCTGCTGACCTCGCTCGCCACGGCCTGCCTCGCCCGGCTGCTGTGGCGCGGCTTCGGGGTCGATCCCGCCAATGCCAGCACCGCTGCGACGCTGACCTCCTTCGCGCTTTTCGCGGTGCTCGCGCTGGTCGCCTTCGCGATGCGATCGGCGGCCCGGCTATGGCTGTGGATGGTGGCGTCAGGCGCGGTGCTCGGCGGCGCGCTGTGGCTGTCGCTGGCATCGGGAGGGCGGCTGTGAAGGACGGCCTGCGCCAGTCCATGGCCCTGCTCCACACCTGGAGCGGACTGCTCATCGGCTGGCTGCTCTTCGCGATGTTCGCGACCGGCACCGCCGCCTATTTCCAGGACGAGATCACTCGCTGGATGCAGCCCGAGGTTACCGGCCCGGCCGATCCGGCGGCCTCCGCGCAAGGCGCGGTGCGTTTCCTGAATACCGTCGCGCCCGATGCCAAGAGCTGGTACATCTCGCTGCCCAACAGCCGGGCGGCGACCACCCAGGTCTACTGGCAGCCGGGCGGCGAGCGCCCCGCGAAACGTGGAGAGACCAGCGCCCTGCTCGACCAGAGCGGCCACGAGATCACCACGCGCGAGACACGCGGCGGCTTCTTCCTCTACCGCTTCCACTTCGACCTGCACTACATGCCGGTGCTGTGGGCCCGCTATCTGGTCGGGATCGCGGCGATGTTCATGCTGGTGGCGATCCTTTCGGGCGTCATCACGCACAAGAAGATCTTCGCCGACTTCTTCATGCTGCGCTTCGGCAAGGGGCAGCGCAGCTGGCTCGACGCGCACAACGTCACTGCCGTGCTGGCGCTGCCGTTCCACCTGATGATTACCTTCACCGGCCTGGTGACGCTGGCGGTTATGTATATGCCTTGGGGCATCGCCGCCAACTATGCCTCCCAGGACACCTTCTACGAGACGTTCCTCGGTCGCAGCGAAACGGCCGAGGCCAGCGGCAAGACCGTGCCGCTCGCCGACCTGGGCACGATGGTGCGCACCGCCTCGGCGCAGTGGCAGGGACGCCGGGTCGGCTACATCAGCATCTCCAACCCCAACGACGCCGCCGCGCAGGTCGACATGTCCCGCGCGCCCGAGGCCGCGTTCGGCGCACGCGGTGAGAGCGTGACCTTCGCCGGCGCCACCGGCCGCATGACCGGCGCGCATGACGCCACCGGAGCGGCGCTCGCGACCGAGAGCGTGATGATCGGCCTGCACACCGGCCGCTTCGCCCGGTGGGGCCTGCGCTGGCTCTATTTCCTGAGCGGGATCGGCGGCACCATCATGGTCGGCAGCGGGCTGGTACTGTGGACCGTCAAGCGCCGCGCCCGCCTGCCAGACCCGGCCCGCCCGCATTTCGGCTTCCTCCTAGTCGAGCGACTCAACATCGCCGCCATCGCCGGGCTGGCCACCGGCATCGCCGCTTACTTTCTCGCCAACCGCCTGCTCCCGCTGGAGATGGCGGACCGGGCCGAGCGCGAGATCGACTGCATGTTCCTGGCCTGGCTGGCCGTCGGCCTGTGGGGCATGGTCCGCCCGGCCGCGCGCGCCTGGGCCGAGACGCTCGCGCTGGCCGGCGCCTGCTTCGCCGCCATCCCGGTGGTCAACGCCCTGACCACCGGTCGCGGCCTGGTGCCGAGCCTCCTGGCGGGTGACTGGACCTTCGCCGGGTTCGACCTCGTCATGCTGGCACTGGCCGCCGGCTTTGTGCTCGCATCGGCGAAGGCCGCGAAGGCGCGCGCCAGGGTCGGCAACCGCCGCGCCCCATCCGCGCGCCGGGCGGCAAGCTCATGATCCATCTGCTCCCGCTCGCCATCGCGATCGCCGCGTTCGTCGCGCTCGCCGTCTCGATGAAGCGCCACCAGCGCGATTTCGTCGGGCGCCTCCTGCCGGAGCCGCAGGCCCGGCTGGCGCGCGTGACCGGCTGGCTGCTGCTCGGCGTCGTCTGGGCCATCGACGCGGCGCTGCTGGGTCCGGCCATGGGCACGCTGGTCTGGATCGGCGAGGCCAGCATGGGCGCCTGGCTGACCGTCGCCGCGATCACCTGGAAAGCCGCGCGCTAGGATTTCAGGTTTGTAATTTCAGTTGCAACGCGGCGGCATTTGACCGAGGGCTGAAGCTCCCGAATTACGGAGATTCCCTTGGTCGGGTCGCTGTCACGTCGTATCGTCATCCTGTGCAGCGTGCTGTGCCTTCTGCTGGCGCTGCTGGCGGGCCTGCTGCTCGAAGGCTCGGCGCAGACGCGCAGCAGCCTCGCCTGGGTAACGCACTCCTCGCAAGTGCTCAAGACCGCCAACCGCGCGATGAGCCACCTGCAGCAGGCGGAATCCGGCGAACGCGGCTTCGCCCTCACCCACCAGGCCGAATTCGGCGAGACGGTCGAGAGCGAAGTCGGCGGCGCCCGCGCCGCAGCCGCCGAACTGGTGGTGCTGACCAAGGACAACCCGGTCCAGAACGAACGCGCAGTGCAGATCCGCACCCTGATCGGGCAGCGCGCCGACCTGCTCGAAAGCATCGCCCGCCAGACCCGCGCGGGCGACTTCTCCGGCGCGCAGGCGGCGGTGGCATCGGGACGCGGCCGCAATCTCATGCTGCTGGTCGAGGCCCGCGTCGGCGACCTGCTCAACGAGGAGCGCGCGCTTTCCACCACCCGCACCGAGGCGGTCGATACGCGGCTGAACTATATCACCTGGCTGGTCCTGGGCGGCGTGCCGCTGACCATGGTGGTGATCGCCTATACCGCCGCCTCGCTGATCCGCCGCATCCGCCGGCCGGTCGACGCGATGATGACGGTGATGGGCCAGCTCGGCTCCGGAGATCGCAGCGCCCGCATCGACACGTACATGGAATCGAGCGAGTTCGAGCGCCTCGCCAGTGGCTACAACGTGATGGCCAGCGAGTTGCAGGCCGCCGTTGCCGACCAGCACGAGAGCCAGGACCGCCTCCACCTCGCCAATGCCGAACTCAGCCGCAACACCGAAGTCCTGCGCGAACGCGGCGAAGTGATCGAGCTTCTCGGCGGCATGGCGCACCGCATGCAGGCCGCGCGCACCGACGAGGAACTGGCCTCGATCATCCGCGTCTTCGTGCCGCGGGTGCTGCCCGAGATCCCCGGCGCGCTCTACGCGCACAACAACTCGCGCAACCTGTTGGTGCCGATCGCGGCCTGGGGCGGGCTGGAGGTTTCCTCCGCCGGCTTCGCGCCCGACCAGTGCTGGGCGCTACGCCGGGGCCAGAGTCATTTCGTGATCGAGCCCGATTCCGACATCGTCTGCGCTCATGTCGGCGACGAGGCCGATCACTACCACTGCGAACCGCTGCTGGCCGGCGGCGAGGTGATCGGCGTGCTCTATCTCAAGGGCGTGGTCGGCACCGAGAACCGCTTCCGCCTGACGGTGCTGACCGAGAACATCGCCTCGGCCCTCGTGAACCACCGCCTCCAGCGCGGCCTGCGCGAACAGACCATCCGCGATCCGCTGACCGGCCTGTTCAACCGTCGCTACATGGAAGAGACGCTGGCGCTGGAGATCGCCCGCACCTCGCGCTCGGGCAGCCCGCTCAGCCTCGTCATGTGCGACGTCGATCACTTCAAGCGCTTCAACGACGAATTCGGCCACGATGCCGGCGACGCGGTGCTGCAAGCGGTCGCGGCCGAGATGCGCAGCCGGTTCCGCGACGGCGACGTCGTCTGCCGCTTCGGGGGCGAGGAGTTCACGATCATCGCACCCGGCACCTCGGCGGTCACGCTGGCAGCGCGGGTGGACGCGGTGCGCCAGTCGATCAGCGAACTGATCGTCCACCAGGGCGGCCGCGCGCTGGGATCGATGACGATGTCCTTCGGCATCGCCACCTGGGAAGAGAACATGGAGCGCGACGGCTCGACCCTTATCAAGGCCGCAGACGCCGCGCTCTACCGCGCCAAGCGCGAAGGCCGCAACCGGGTGCTGGTGGACGCGCGCTCCGAGTCCCTCGCCGCCTGACCTCGTCCTGACACACCGCAGGCATTGACCGCCCGCTCGGCCCGGCTTATCGTTGCATTCGAATTCAAATCGCAACGGAGGAGAGGCCCTTGAACATCGGCAGCATCGGCAAAGGCGCCGCCTGGTGAGCCCCGTGCCTTTTCGCGAACGCCTGCTGGCGCGTGAACTGCTGGTCGGTACTTTCGTCAAGACACCGTCGCCGATCGTGGCCGAAGTGCTCTCGCTGACCGGGTTCAACTGCCTGTGCCTGGACGCCGAGCACGCGCCGTTCGACCGCATCGCCATCGACGGCTGCGTGGCGATGGCACGGGGCCTGGCCATGCCGACGCTGGTGCGCCTGCCGGTCGCCAGTCCCGAGCAGGTGTTGAACGCGCTCGATTGCGGCGCCACTGGCGTGGTCGCGCCGCATGTGCGCAGCGCCGCCGACGCCATGCTGTTCGCCCGCGCCTGCCGCTTCGGGGCGGGGGGGCGCGGCTATGCCGGCTCGACGCGTGCCGCCCGCTACACGACCCGCCCGATGGCCGAGCACCTCGACGCCAGCACGCGCGAAACCGTTGCCATCGCGCAGATCGAGGATCCCGAGGCGATCGAGGACATCGAGGCGATCGCTGCGGTCGAAGGTATCGATTGCCTCTTCGTCGGCCGCGTCGACCTGACGGTGGGCTACGGCGTGCGCGACCAGGACGATGCCCGGGTCGTAACGGCGGTCGAGCGCGTCTGCGCCGCAGGCCGGGCACAAGGCCGCCCGGTCGGCATGTTCCTCAACCGTATCGAGGATGTGCCGTACTGGCGCGAACGCGGCGCCAGCCTGTTCCTGCTGGGGTCCGACCACGGCTTCCTGCTGCAGGGCGCGGCACAGTTGCTTGCCAGGGTGCATGGCGGGAATGCCTGACCCGGCGTCCCGTCTCGATCCCGCCACCTGCCGCGCGCGGATCGCCGCCGAGGACCATCGCTGGAACGCGATGCTGGTGCTCGCACCCGATGACGGCGACAGGCGACCGGCAGCCGGTCCGCTCCATGGCCTGACCCTGGCGGTGAAGGACAACATCGACGTCGCCGGGATGGCGACCACGTCGGGGTGCCGGGCCATGGCCGGGGCGATGCCGCGCGCGAACGCGGCGGTGATGGACCGCCTCCTTGCCGCCGGGGCCGTGGTGATCGGCAAGACCAACTTGTCCGAGTTCTCCTTCGAAGTGCGATCGCGCAGTTCGCTGGGCGGCGACGTGCGCTGTCCCTTCGCGCCCGATGCCAGTGCCGGGGGCTCCAGCGGCGGCAGTGCGGTGGCGGTCGCGCGCGGCTTCGCCTGGGCGGCGATCGGCACCGACACCGGCGGCTCGATCCGCATCCCCGCCGCCTGCAACGGCCTCGTCGGACTGCGGCCCGCCCACGGCATGCTGCCGCTCGGCGGCGTCGCCCCACTCGCGCCCTCGACCGACACGATCGGCCCGATCGCGCGGACCGTGGCCGATGCCGAACGACTCTATCGCGCCATGGGCGGCACCATCGCGGCCACCGCCATCCCGGCCGCACCCCCGCGCCTCGGGGTGCTGCGGCAGGCGTTCGGCGACGATCCCCGTATCGTCGCCGCCTGCGAGCGAACCCTCCATCGCCTCGCGCAGGCAGGCATGGAACTGGTCGATCCCTTTACGATCCCGGACATCGAGGCGCTGCTGGCCGGGCCACATATCGTCGATGCCGAGTTCGCGGCGGCGTTCGACGACTACCTTGCGCGCAACTTCCTGCCCGGCACCGCCCCCGCGAACCTGGCAGCGATCCTGGCCGGCGGCGATTTCCTGCCCGATCACCGCAAGGCGATCACCGAGCGGCTCGTCCGAAAACCCGGCGAAGCCGCCGCCATCCTGGAGCGCCACGGGGAACTGACCGCGACGCTCGTGCAGGCGATGGCCGCACATCGCCTCGACGGACTGGTGCATCCGACCATGCGCGTGATCCCGGAGGGCCTTGGCAACCCCAGCGGCGGCTGGGCCCCGGAACTGGCGGCCCGCACCGGCTGGCCCGCGATCAGCGTGCCCGCTCCGACGGCACCGGACGAGCGGCCAGTCGGCGTCGAACTGCTCGTGCCGGCAGGGCGCGAAGGGCTGCTGTTCGATCTCGCCCGGACGATGGAAGGCGGCGCGGGCACCTGAAGACCACGCACGGCCCGCAGGAAGTCCGGAACGACGGCTTACTTCCTGCGGCGCTTCCTCGGCGCGGCGGTGGACTGGCGCACGATCAGGCGATGCGGCAGCACCACTTCGCGCGCAGGGCCCTCGCGGTCCTGCTGAAGCAGCGAATCGAGCATCAGGCGCATCGCCGCCTCGCCGATCTCGACGGTGGGGATATGCACCGTGGTCAGCGGCGGGATCGCGAAGGCACCGAAGCGCAAGTCGTCGAAGCCGGCGACGGACATCTCGTCCGGCACGCTGATCCCACGCTGCTGCAGCGCGCTCAACGCGCCGAGCGCCATCTCGTCGTTGGCACAGGCGACGGCCGTGAAATCGGCCCCGCCGTCGAGCAGGCGCACCATCGCGTCATAGCCGGACTGCAGCGAGAAATCGCCCTGCGCCACCAGCGCCTCGTCGAACTCGATGCGCGCGCGCAGCAGGCCCAGCTTGTAGCCGGACAGGCGGTCTTTCGACATGAACTGGTCGAGCGGCCCGGCGATCGCGGCGATCCGCTGGTGGCCCAGTTCCGCAAGGTGTCCCACGACGAGCGCGCTGGCCTCGTGATTATCGGTACGCACGCGCGGCAGGTTCAGGTCCGGCGGATACTCGCAGGCCGCGACCATCGGCGGCAGCTTGCTCTTGGCCGGGGGATTGAGGACGATGTCGGGAAGATTCTTTTCCAGCAGGATGAGCCCGTCGGCCTGCTTGCCCGCGATCATCGAGGTGAACTTGTTGAGCGCATCGACGTCGCCCTCGGTGATGCCCAGCAGCACGCGCATCTTGTTGGCGCGCGCGACGTTCTCGATCCCCTCGACGAAGGCGGACGTGAACGGATTGTAGATGCTGGGGACCGCAACGATCACGTTGTCGCTGCGCTGGCGGCGCAGGCCCGCCGCAAGGTGGTTGGGCTCGTAGTTGAGGTCCGCGATCGCCGCCTCGATCCGCTCGATCGTCGCCGGGCGCACCAGCGAGGGGGTGCTGAGCGCGCGCGATACCGTCGCTACCGATACACCCGCGACGCGGGCGATGTCCTTGATGTTCGCCATTGTATGTAAACGTTACATATCGGCAGGCTGCGCGGCAAGCGAAGTTGCACGGGATGCAAACGGGGTGGCGGCGATTTGACGATGGGGGTTCACGCCCCGGCGATCACCTCCGCCGCGCGCCAGGCGAACGCCATCGCCGGGCCATTGGTATTGCCAGAGATCGCCGTCGGCATCGCCGAGCAGTCCGCCACGTAGAGCCCCGAGACGCCGTGCACCCTGAGCCCGGCATCGACCACGCCTGCTTCGGCCGAGCCCATGCGGCAGGTGCCGGTGCCGTGCAAACCGGTCGAGACCATCCAGTTCGCCGCCTGCTGGATCTCCTCGTCGGTCCGCACCGAGGGGCCGGGCACCGTCTCCGCGCCGACGTAGGGCGCCAGCGCGGGCTGGGCCATGATCTCGCGCACCTTGCGGATCGCGCGCAGGATCGTGGTGCGGTCCTCGGGCGCGGTGAACCACTCGGGCACGAGGCGCGGCGGCGCGGCGGGATCGGTGCCGGCGATCTCGACGTAGCCGTGGCTGCCCGGCCGCAGGCAGAAGGCGGTGGCGGTGATGCCCGGCACCGCCTCGGTCTGGCCGCGACCCGCCTCGGGCTTGTCGTCCTCGGACGCCGCCATCGAATAAGGCGAGATGCCGAGTTGCAGGTCGGGCCAGTCGGCATCGGCCTCGAGCGAGGCCATGATCGAGACTTCCGGCAGCAGCGAGGCCATCAGCCCCTTCCCCGTCAGCAGGTAGCGCAGGCCATGCCAGTAGGCGCGCCAGCCCCGGAACTCGTGGTTGAGGCCGCGCGCCTTGTTCAGCCGCCACGACAGCGCCACCATCATGTGCTCGTTCATGTTGCGGCCGACGTGCGGGTTCTCGTGCACCACCGCGATGCCGTGACGCGCGAGCACCTCGACCGGGCCGATGCCGGAAAGCTGGAGCAGCTTGGGGCTCTGCAGCACGCCCGCGGTCAGGATCGTGCGGCCTGCGGTGAAGGAAACGTCCTTGCCGCCAACCGCGGCAAGCACGCCGGTGGCCTGCTTGCCCGCGAACGTGACGCGGCGCACCAGCGCGCCGGTCAGGATCGTGAGGTTGGGGCGTTTGGCCGCCGTCTTGAGGAAGGCGGTATAGGCGGTGACGCGGTTGCCGCGCGGGTCCACGGTCTGCTGGGTGCGTCCGGCGACCTCGGTACCCGGCGTGTTGACGTCGTCGAGCACCGGAATGCCCGCCTGCCGCGCGGCGGCGAGGATCGCGTCGGTGATGACGGGATCGCCCTTCGGCACCTCGGTGACCTCGAGCGGGCCGCGCTTGCCGCGACGGCCGTAGCCCTTGCCGCGCGCTCCGCCGTGGAAGTCCTCCAGTTCCTCGTAGCAGCGCTCGATCTCGGCCCAGTTCCAGCCGGGATTGCCCTGCGCTTCCCATGCGTCGTAGTCACGGGGCTGGCCGCGGAAGTACCAGGTGCCGTTGACCGCGCTGGAGCCGCCCAGGCCCTTGCCGTAGAACCAGGTCTCGCCGGCGGGCCGCTCGCCCTGCTGTTCGGCGGGGAAGGGCCAGTACCACTTGGGCCTGGTCCAGATCTTTATCATGCCGCGCGGCATGCGGACCATCAGCTCCTCGTTCCGGCCGCCCGCTTCGAGGAGCAGCACCTGCTTGGAACCGTCGGCGCTGAGGCGCTCGGCGAGGACGCAGCCGGCGCTGCCGGCGCCGACGATGATGTAATCGAACTCAGTGCGCATGGTCGGCCCTCAGGCGGTCTTGTAGGCGGGAAGGAAGCGGAACAGGATGAGCGAGAGGCCCATCGCGACATAGCTTGCGGCAGGCAGCCAGACGTGCCCGGCCATGACGGCGGTGACGACCTGCGGTGTCGCCGCGACCTTGGCGTCATAGGCGGCAAGGCTGAGGAACCACGCGCCCGCCGCTCCGCCCACGCTCATGCCCAGCTTCACGCCGAAGCTGGAGGCGGCGAACAGGAAGCCCTGTGCGCGGTAGCCCGATTTCCACGCGCCGTAGTCCACCGCATCGGCCATCAGCGAGAACAGCAGGCCGCCGATCAGGCCCTGTCCGATATAGGCGACGCAGTTGGTGGCGATGAGCCAGGTATGATCGTTGGACAGCGGCATCATCGCGGTGAAGACGGTGGCGATAGTCGCGCCGATCGCGCCGGTCATGCGCTTGCCGATGGCATTGGCGCAGACGCCCGCGAACCCGGTGCCGACCAGCACCGCCAGCATCGTCAGCATCAGGGTGGACGTGAATTCCGCCTCGCCCAGCACGTTCTGCGCGAAGTAGACGAAGGACTGGATGTGGCCGGTGAAGCCGATCCAGAAGAAGAAGTTCACCAGCATCGTCGCGATCCAGGGCCAGTTGCCCCTGGTCGCCTGCAGCGATTGCGCGGTGGTGAGCCTAGCGACCGAATGGTCCACCTCGACCCGCTCGCGCGTGTTGGCAAAGGCATTGAGCATGCAGACCAGCGTGATCGCGCCGGTGATCGCGGCAAGGACGAGGAAGCCATGCGCCTCGTCACCGTTGCTGAAGGCCTTCACCAGCGGCAGCGCGGCATAGCCGATGCCGACGGTGGCGGAAGACCCGATGAATTCGCGCAGCGCGTTGACGGTGTTGCGCTGCTTGGGATCGCGGGTCAGCGTCGGCAGCATGGAATTCAGCGGCAGGCTGACGGCGGAATAGAGAATGCCCATCAGCGTATAGGTCGCGAAGATGAACGCGATCTTCTGCCAGCCCTCCAGCGGCGGGGCCCAGAACACGATGGCGCCGCAGATCGCGAAAGGCACCGCCAGCCACAGCAGGAACGGGCGGTGCTTGCCCCAGCGGGTCTCGGTGCGGTCGATCAGCAGGCCCATCAGCGGATCGAACACCGCATCGACGCAGCGCGCGATCAGGAACAGCGAGGCGACGGTGCCGGCGCTGACGCCGTAGATGTCGGTGTAGAAATAGAGCAGGTAGGCATTGGTCATGCCGAACGGCAGGTTGATGCCGAAATTGCCCAGCGCGTAGCTGAGCTTCTCGCGCCAGGTCAGCGCGGCGCTCATGCCCCCGCTTCCATTTTCAGCCGGTCGATGACCCCGGCGGCGAAAGCGATTGACTTGCGGGTTTCGGTAAGCGGATCGGGCACGGCGTCGATCTCCAGTATGACCCAGCGCTGGTCGGTTCCGGTCACCATGAGCCGGGCCCAGGCATCGAAATCGACCACGCCGTCGCCGATCGCGCAGAAATAGGCGCGGTGGGCGTGATGGATGCCGTCGTCGATCGGGATGTTGATCGGCATCGGGCCGGTGGCATCCTTCCAGTGGGCGGTGACCACCCGTTCGATATGACGCGCGACCACCGCCGCCGGATCCCCGCCCGACAGCAGGATATGCGCGCTGTCGGGGCAGAAGCCGACGTAGACCGGATCGGTCAGCATCAGCAACAGGTCGATGTCGCGCGGCTGGCAGAACATCGAGTGCGCCTCGGTGTGCAGCGCCAGACGCACGCCGTGCCGCAGCGTCACCGCGCCCAGGCGGTTGCAGAAGTCGGCGGCGAGGCGCGCCATGTCGAGATCGACGAAGACCGGCGGCTCGGCATCCCAGCTGGTGCGCATCGGCAGGCCCATGACCATGATGTCCGAGCCCCAGGCCGCCAGCGCGCGGGCATAGACCTCGCCGCGCTCCAGCCAGCGCGCCTCGACCTGCGGATCGCCCAGCCCGCCTTCGATGGCGACGTCGGCGAAGAACCCGCTGGCGATGGCCAGGCCCCTGCGGTCCAGCTCCGTCCTGGCGACCTCCAGTGAGCCGTAGGCGGCGACCAGGCTATCCGGGCCGAACGGATCGAAGGTCAGTTCGATGCCGGTGACGCCGCTTTCCTGCAGGGTGTCGAGCATGCGGTCCCAGAACGCGCGCGGGTTGTCGCGCCCATGGGCGACGACCGCCGCCTCGTCCGCCATCCCCCAGAAACCGGAATGGAAGAATGTAATGAGATCGACCCCGAACGAAAGCATTCTGATGCGTACCTTGACCTGCTGCGGTGCATGCGACGCTAGGCGCGGACCGCGAATGTAAACCTTTTCTTTTTTGAAAAAGCCTGAAGGATCATGCCTTGTCAAGCGATCGATGCTCAAGGCTTGCCGGGATGGCGGCTTTCCGGGTAAGGTCTCAATGGTAACGTTTTCATTTGACGCAGACGCAAGCCTCGGGAAACGGGGGCAAAGCAGCCAAGGAGAGCAGAAGTCATGACTGGTCGAATTCGCATGGGCCTGATCGGCGGCGGGCCGGGCTCCTTCATCGGTCCCGTCCATCGAATCGCGGCGGAACTCGACGGCGAGATCGCGCTGGTCGCCGGCTCGTTCAGCCGCGACGCCGCGCGCAGCGCCGAGGCCGGGCGCGGCTACGGCATCGATCCCGACCGCGCCTACCCTTCGGTCGAGGCGATGTTCGCGGCCGAGGCGGCGCGCGCCGACGGCATCCAGTTCGTCACCATCGCCTCGCCCAACTTCCACCACCTGCCCGCCGCCCGCGCGGCGATCGCCGCAGGTGTCGCGGTGATGAGCGACAAGCCAATGACCGCGACGCTGGCCGAGGCACGCGAACTGGCCGGCCTGCTGGAAGACGCGCCGGTGCCTTACGGGCTGACCTACACGTATTCGGGCTACCCGCTGGTGCGCGAGATGCGCGAGCGCGTCGCCGCCGGGGCGATCGGCGCGGTGCGCAAGGTCGTGGTCGAATACAACCAGGGCTGGCTCGCCGGCGCAGGTGCGGGCAAGCAGGCCGAATGGCGCCTCGATCCGGCCCGCTCGGGCGAGGGCGGCTGCATCGCCGACATCGGCGTCCATGCATTCCATCTCGCCGAATTCGTCACCGGCCTCAGGGTCGATCGCATCAACGCCGACCTCGGCACCGTGGTGCCGGGCCGCCTGCTCGATGATGACTGCCAGATGTTCCTGCGCTTCGCGGGCGGCGCGCGCGGACTGCTGATGGCCTCGCAGGTGATGACCGGCGAGGGCAACGACCTCGCGATCCGCATCTACGGCGAGACGGGGGCGCTGCGCTGGAGCCAGGAGAACCCGAACCGCTTCGAATGGCTGCGCGGGGACGGCGGGATGGAGATCGTGCGCGCCGCCGATCCCGGCCTCTCGGCCGTCTCGATGCGGGGCACCCGCCTGCCCGGCGGCCATCCCGAGGGGCTCCTCGAATCGCTTGCCAACCTCTATCGGGACTTCGCGATGCAGCTTCGCGGCGAACCGGGATCGCTGGTTCCGGGCGCCGAGGACGGGCTGCGCGGCATGGCGCTGGTCGCCACCGCCGTTACCGCGAGCCGCGAGGGTCGCGGCTGGGTCGATTTCACCGGATAAGACAAAAGAAGGTTCGCAGGACATGAAGACCATCAAGGGGCCGGGCATCTTCCTCGCCCAGTTCGCCGGCGACGAGGCGCCGTTCAACTCCCTCGATTCGATCGCCGCCTGGGCGGCCTCGCTCGGCTACAAGGGCGTGCAGGTGCCCAGCAACGACGCGCGCCTGTTCGACCTGGAAAAGGCGGCCGACAGCCAGGACTACTGCGACGAAGTGCTCGGCGTCCTGGCCAGTCACGGGCTGGCGCTGACCGAACTGTCCACTCACATCCAGGGCCAGCTCGTCGCCGTCCATCCGGCCTACGACGCCGCGTTCGATGCCTTCGCCCCCGAAGCGGTGCGCGGCAACCCCGGCGCGCGGCAGCAGTGGGCGGTGCGCCAGATGCACCTTGCCGCCAAGGCCAGCGAGCGGCTGGGCCTGACCACGCAGGCAAGCTTCTCGGGCGCGCTGGCGTGGCCGTACTTCTACGCCTGGCCGCAGCGCCCGGCGCAGCTGGTCGACGAGGCCTTCGCCGAACTCGCCCGCCGCTGGCAGCCGATCCTCGACCGCTTCGACGAATGCGGCGTCGACATCGGCTTCGAGCTGCATCCCGGCGAAGACCTGCACGACGGCGTCACCTTCGAGCGCTTCCTGGAGGCGACCGGCAACCACCCGCGCGCCAACATCCTCTACGATCCCAGCCACATGGTGCTGCAGCAGCTCGACTACCTGGGCTTCCTCGACATCTATCACGACCGCGTGAAGTGCTTCCACGTCAAGGACGCGGAATTCCGTCCCTCGCCCAAGGCCGGCGTCTACGGTGGCTATCAGGGCTGGGTCGAGCGGCCGGGCCGGTTCCGCTCGCTGGGCGACGGGCAAGTGGATTTCGGCGCGATCTTCGCGAAGATGGCGCAGTACGACTTCGCCGGATGGGCCGTGCTGGAATGGGAATGCGCGCTCAAGCACCCGCAGGTCGGCGCCGCGGAAGGCGCACCCTTCATCGAGAAGCACATCATCCGCGTCACCGAGCATGCCTTCGACGACTTCGCCGCGAGCGATGGGGCGATCCCCGACTTCAGCCGGATGGGCATGGCCTGAGCCCCGCGATTCGTCTGAGAGCGGGCATTCGCCGATTCTGCGGCACCGGCCCGCTCCTGGACCGCGGGCAAATTGAAACCCCGGGAGTGCGGAAGCTCCCGGGGTTTCGTTTATGCCGACTGCGGTGCGACCCGAGAAGGCTCTGCGCTGCTGCACCGGACGGTGGAGGGAGGAGAGCATCCGCCCGGTCTGCGGCCCCTTCGGGCCGGCGCGTGAGGTCGCTATAGATGTAAACGATATCATCCGCAAGCTGTACGAAGGATCAGCGAGTCCCGTTTCGGGGCGCCTGCGGGGCACAGGACTGTAGCGTCTGCCCCGGCACCAGCGCCGGATAGCGGTCGAGCAGCGCGGCGGTGACGCCATTGGTCCAGCCGAAACCGTCCTGCAGCGGATACTCGCCGCCGCCGCCGGCCCGGCGTTCCTCGACGTCGTACTTCTCCAGCATCTTGCCGGTTTCGAGATACGTGCAGTTGACCGTGCCGATCCAGCGCGAGGCGATGTCGCGAGCCAGCGCATCCTGGCGATAGCGCTCCAGCCCCGCGATCGCGATCCACTGCAGCGGCGCCCAGCCGTTGGGCGCATCCCACTGCTGCCCGGTCGCCAAAGTCGTCGTGCGCAGTCCCCCCTGGGCAAGGAGAGCGCGCCGGGTCTCGGCGGCGGACGCCTGGGCCTGCGCCGGCGTGGCCATGCCGACGAACAGCGGGAACAGCGCGGCGGCGGAGCGGACCTCGCCCGGCTTGCCCTCTGCCACCAGCCAGTCGGCGAAGCGCCCCTCGCGGGACCGCCACATATAGCGCACGACCGTAGCCTTGCGGGCGGCGGCGCGGCGCGAGAATTCGCGCACGCAGGGCTGGTCCCCCGCCTGGCGGCAGCCGGTCTCGATCCGCTTCTCCATCGCCCACATCAGCGCGTTGAGATCGACCGGGATCACCCCGGCGGTGCGGATCGTCGCGAGATCCCTGGGATCGGCAAGCCAGCGCGAACTGAAGTCCCAGCCGCTCTCGGCCCCGGCGCGCAAGTCGCGATAGACGTCCGGGGCGGCGCGGCCCGGTGCCTTGGCGGCGGTGGCACGGTCCTCGGCGAAGCTTTCGTCGCGCGGGGTGTCGCGATCGTCCCAGTAACGGTTGAGCACGCTGCCGTCGGGCATGCGCGCCACGCGGCCGCAGGGCTTGCCGGGCGCGGCACAGGCTTCGCCCGCCATCCAGAAGGCATGCTCGCGGCGCAGCGCTGCAAGGCGACGGGCGCGGATCGTGCCGTCGGTCTGCTGCGAGAGGTCCAGCATCAGCGCGAAGAAGGGCGGCTGCGAGCGGCTGAGGTAATAGCTGCGGGTGCCGTTGGGGATGTGCCCGAAACGCTCGATCAGGCTGGCGAAATCGTCGATCATCCCCTCGACCAGATCGCCCCGCCCATCGGCGACGAGCCCGAGCATGGTGAAGTAGGAATCCCAGTAGTAGATCTCGCGGAACCGACCGCCCGGCACGACATAGGGCGCGGGCAGCGCGATCGCCGAACTTCCGGGCGCCGCCGCCGCGTCCTTGCGCTCCAGCTGCGGCCAGAGCGTGCGTATATGCTCCCGCAAGGGCGCCAGCGGCCGGTCGTTGACGCCGGGCACGGTGAAATTGTCGAGCACGAAGGCGCGCAGCTGCGCCGGGCTGGCCGGAGGCGCGGCGGTGTAGTCCGCCATGATCGCGTCGGGGGAGCGCCTGGGCACGGCGTCGGCGAAAGTCTTGCCGTCCTCGAACACCCGCCCTTCCTGCACGGCGGCGAAGAGAGGGCCGAACCGGTCTGCCGGCGAGGGCGGCGCACCGGCGGCGACCAGGGTGAACGCCAGGAGCGGCGCCAGCAGCACCTTGCCGGCCCTGTCCAGAACGGCGGGCCTGTCCGGAACGATGCTGCCTACCACGCGACTTCCATCATGCGATTCCCCTGCTATGGCCCTAGCGCCCACGAAGGCAACGAGCGAGGCGGCGCGGGGTTGCCGGACGGAAGCGGGAGGGCATGGCATTTTGCGCATGGTGCCCCGCCGTTTGATCGCGAGCGCACGCGGCCAGTTGAGGCTTGCGTCGGCGCCGGTTTCGCCGAACCTTCACGAGGCAGCCGGTTTCGTGGAAGATCGGCACGAAGGATCGAAAACACAGGGACACGGCCTCGCCGCCGTGCCCGGAGACGTTCAGGGAAAAGCGTGCGGAGCCGCGCGGCGGACACAGGACCGACCGCGCAGGGCGACCGCAAGGGCGAACCGGCACGACCGGCATCGGACCTCTTTACGGGATGGGGATCATCGGCAGCGGAAAGGCGGTGCCAACAAGCGCATCCATGCGGTGCGCCTGCAACGATGGGGGTTATTGTGATGACGAGAGCTCGATTCCCGGCAAGCTGCGGCGTGTCCGCACTGGCCCTGCTGGCCGCGACCTGCCCGGTGGCGGCCCTGGCCGACGATGCCGCCGATGTGGCCGCAGCCGAAGCCGCAGCAGGTGGCGGCGGTCCGATCGACGAGATCGTCGTCTCGGCCGAACGCACCAACGTCACGCTGCAGAAGGCCTCGCTTTCGGTCACGGCGGTGACCGACGAGACCCTCAAGCAGGCCAACATCACCGAGATCACCGGCCTCAACGGCAGCGTGCCTGGCCTCGTCGTCGCCAAGAGCGGCGGCGGCGAGCGGATGATCTCGATCCGCGGCATCGGTTCGGAGACCCCGGAGAACCCCTCTACCCAGCCCGGCGTCTCGTTCCACATCGACGGCGTCTACATCTTCAACTCGATCGCGGCGAACGCCGCCTTCATCGACGTCGCCCAGGTCGAAGTGCTGCGCGGGCCGCAGGGCACGATGTACGGCCAGGGCTCCACCGGCGGCACCATCAACGTCGTCTCGAAGCAGCCCGATGCCAGCGCGCTCTCCGGGTCGGCCAACGTCGGTTACGGCAACTACAACCTGCTCAAGGCCGACGCGACGCTCAACGTGCCGATCACCGATACCCTGGCGATCCGCGCCGCCGGCCAGCGCTTCCGCCATGACGGCTACGCCAAGGCCACCGACGTCGCCGGCGATTCCGACTACGAACTCGACGATGCCGACGAATGGAGCGGCAAGCTTGCCGCCAAGTGGACGCCGACCGATCGCATCTCGGTGCTGCTCTCGACGATCCAGTACAAGGGCGACCAGAACGCGACCGCGCAGAAGAACCTGCTCGATCCCAACCCCGACCCGCGCGAGCTGACGCAGGACTATCCCGGCAAGACCTATATCCGCACCCAGCTCTACTACGGCGTGGTCAAGTTCGACCTCGGCGGGGCGACGTTCAGCTCGATCACCAGCTACCAGAAGCTGCACAGCGACTTGTCGTGGGACGGCGACGGGCTGAACCGCGAACTGTTCTACGAGGCCTCCGGCGGCATCGCCACTTACGATCACATCGCCACCTGGCAGCAGAACACCAGTTCCTGGACGCAGGAGTACAACCTTGCCTCCAACGGCGACGGGCCCTTCCGGTGGATCGTCGGCGGCGTCTACCTGCGATCGAAGAACAAGAACTACATCAACGAGTATCGCTCCGACAGCGGCGACGGGCTCGACGCCCCGCTGCCCGTCGATGCGGGTTACGACGATCCGCTGGTCGAGGCGCTGACTTACGCCGAACTCTCGGCGATCACGCGCGAGGCTTATGCCGGCTACGCGCAGGGCAGCCTGGAACTGACCGACGCGCTGACCGTCACCGCCGGCATCCGCTACAACCACGACAAGTACACCGGCGTGTCCGACAGCATGTCGGGCGGGGCAAGCGGCCAGACTTCGGGCGCCTACCTCCAGCCGGCTCCCACCGTCGGCACCAGCACCGGCCGCGTCACCGGCAAGTTCGCGCTCGACTACCAGCTGACGCCCGACAACATGGTCTATGCAAGCTATACGCGCGGCTTCAAGCCGGGCGGCATCAACAGCGCCGCCGCCAGCGCCAACAGCTCCTACCTCGCCCTCGGCTGGGACTCGGGCGTCAAGCCCACCTACAAGCCCGAGACGCTCGATTCGATCGAGATCGGCTCCAAGAACCGCTTCTTCGACGACAGCCTGCAGATCAACGCCTCGGCGTTCTACTACTTCTACAAGGATCTGCAGTTCCTGGAGGATGACGCGATCCTGTTCGGCGAGGGCATCAGCAATGCGCCCGCAGCCGAAGTCTATGGCGCCGAATTCGAAATGGACTGGCACGCCACCCGGCACTTGCGCTTCGAAGGTTCGCTTTCGCTGCTCCACGGCAAGTTCACCAAGGACTACGACGCGCTCAACGCGACCGCCGCCGATGCCGCCCAGGTCGCCGCCGGATACGGGACGGTCCAGGAATTCTTCGCGAACTTCTATCCCGCAGCACTCGCCCGCGAAGCCGCGCGCGAGAACATCAACGGCAACAGGATCCCCAAGATGCCTTCGGTACAGGGTTCGGCGGCGATCTCGTGGACCGGCGAGGTCGGGCCCGGCGAGTTCTCGGCCCGCGCCCAGTACATCTATCGCGGCAAGTTCCAGTCGCGCGTCTTCAACACACCGGGGCAGGACGACACGCCGGACTATTCGCAGGTCAACCTCTTCGCGAGCTACGCCTTCGCCGATAGCGGCTTCAGCATCTCGGCCACGGTGACCAACCTGTTCGACACCAACGGGGTCAACTCGCGCTTCACCGATCCCTACGGCAGCGGACAGATTTCCGACACCTACATCCCGCCGCGACAGGCGATCTTCTCGGTCGGCTACAAGTTCTGACCATCATCGCGTACCGTCGGCCGGGCCAGTCCGTCAGGTCCCGGCCGGCGGACAGCGTGGAATGGGTCATGCGAGAACGGTCATGAGTGTCACGGTCTTCGGCTCCCTCAATCTCGACGTCGCCTTGCGGCTTCCCGCAAGGGCGGCTTGGGGCCAGACGCTGCTCGTCGCCGAAAGCGACGAGGCGGTCGGCGGCAAGGGGCTCAACCAGGCGATCGCGGCGGCGCGGTTCGGGTCCGCCACGCGCATGGCCGGGGCAGTGGGGGACGATGCCGCCGGGGCCCGGCTGCTGGCCGCACTGGCAGCGGAAGGTGTCGATGCCCGCCATGTCGAAGTACTCGCGCGGCAGGCCAGCGGCCGCGCCACGATCCTGATCGAGCCTGGCGGCGAAAACATGATCGCGGTCGAGGCCGCCGCTAACCTCTCTGCCGATGCCCGGCAGGCGACCGGCGCACTCGACGGCGAGACCCGCGTGCTGCTGGCCCAGCTCGAAACCGACATCGACCAGATCGCCGCCCTGTTCTCCAGCGAGCCGGCCGCGGGATTGTGCCGCATCCTCAATGCAGCCCCCGCGATCCCGGGCGGGGCCCGGCTGTTCGACCTCGCCGACATGCTCGTGTTCAACCAGAGCGAGTTCGCCGATTATCTCGGGCTCGATCGAGAGCCCGAGGCGCCGGAAGACCTAACCGCCGCGCGGCGCCTGCTGCGCCGGCCAGGCCAGGCCGTGGTGGTGACGCTGGGAGCAATCGGATCGGCGGCGATCCTGGCCGACCGGACCATCTTCGCGCCGGCCCTGCCCGCCGATGCCGTCGTGGACACCAGCGGCGCCGGCGATTGCTTCTGCGGTGTGCTCGCCGCCTGCCTAGACCAGGGCATAGACCAGCGCATCGGGCTGGACCACGCCTTGCGACTGGCCAATGGTGCCGCGTCGATCTCGGTCACCCGGCGCGGGGCCGCCCCGTCCATGCCCACGCGCGCCGAGGTGGATGCCCGGACGTGACGAGGCTCAGAAGCTGCTCTGCGCCATGATCATGACGAAGAACAGGCCCAGCGCAAAGCCGGCGAAGACCAGCAGCAGCCCGGTCCGCCACAAGCCGCCCAGCCGCCCCAGCGCATAAGTCCCGCGCAACTGGCGGTACATGTGCAGTGGCGGCGCCAGGAACAGCAGCGCCAGCAGGCCGCCCGCGCCCGCCGCTCCCGCCAGCATGCCCACGATGACCAGCAGCGTCATGAAGCACAGCGAATACGTCACGAAGACCGTGTGGTCGTAGAGGTGGAAGCGGCGGCTGAACGGAAACAGCAGCCACAGGAACGGCACCGAGATCGGGATCAGCGCCCAGCTGTACTTGTAGGCATAAGTCTGAAGCTTGTAGCTCGCCAGCTCCGGGTTCGCGCGGAAGGTCTTGATCGCGCGGTCGAGTGCGGGAATATCGCTCACCTTGCGGTCGAGGTCCGCCGACACCGCCCTGGCGTCTTCCGATCCTTCGCCCCCGTTCTCCACCCCGGCGGCCTTGAGTTCGCGCAGAGTCTCCAGCGCCGAACGACGGCCGGCGAGTTCGGCATCGAAGGCGGCGGTCGGCTGCTGCCTGGCGACGGCGGCCTTCCTCTTCCCCTCGATGCCGGCGATCTCGCCTTCGAGGCGGGTGATGTTCGCCGAGACGCCCGCATGCGTGCCGCCGTGCACGGTGGGCTCCTCATGCCCCTCGGTCGCGTGGAACACCGCGAACATCAGGAATACGCAGAACAGGAACAGCGCGATCGGCGAGACGTAGCTGGCGCGGCGACCGTCGATGTACGCGCGCGTCAGCCGCCCGGGCCGCCAGGCGAGCAGCGGCAGCGTCCGCCAGATCCTGCCTTCGAAATGGAAGACGCCGTGCAGCAGGTCGTGAAAGAACGCGCCAAGCGTGCGGTGGACGTGCGCGCCCTGCCCGCAGGCATGGCAATGCGCGCCCATCAGCCGCGTGCCGCAGTTGAGGCAACTGGTCTCGTGGGTATGACCGTCATCCACCGCGGCCCCGTGCGCCGGTTCCAGCGCCACCGCCACGGCCGCCCCTTGCCCCAGTTCCGCCAATCCTTCGCCTATCGCACTCATCGAAGCCCCCGCCTGAACGGGCGGAGACTATGTCGGGACCGCTGCGGGTGCAATCGGGCGTATCACCCCGTGCGCTGGGCCAGTTTCTTTTCGATCGCGCTCCACAGCCGGCTGAAGGCCTGCGCGGCGGGGCTCTGCGGGGCGAGCACGCCCACCGGCTGGCGCTGCACCGCGCACTGCTCGACCACGCTGGCGTAAGGTACGGCGGGCCAGTTCGGATTCGCCTCGTGCGCCTGGCGATGCAGCGAGCGGCGCATGTCGAGCATCGAGAGCACCGGCAGGATCGGCGGGTGATGTTTGGTATTGCCGGCGATCTCGCGCACCACCAGGTCGAAGGCGCGGGCCGATAGCGGCGATGGTGGCAGCGGCACGATCACCAGGTCCGCCGCGCGCACCACTTGCGCCGACAGCTCGTTCATCACCGGCGGACAATCGAGGATGATGCGCGGATAGTCGGCCGCGAGTTCGCCGGCGAGCTTGGCCAGCCGCTTGCGCTTGCCGATCCGCGCCAGCTGGGCATCGAGCGCACGGATCGATTCGTCCGCCGGCAGCACGTCGAGCCGGTCGAACCCGGTACGCTGGATCAGCCGCGTCGCCGGGCGTTCGCGCGCGAACACCTCTTCGGCAAGCTGCGCCTCCTGCGGCTCCAGCCCGTAGAGAAACGCCGAGCCGCCTGCCGCGTCGAGATCCCAAAGCAGGGTGCGATGCCCGCCGCGCGCCGCCGAACACCAGGCGAGGTTGGCGGCGAAGGTCGTCTTCCCGACGCCGCCCTTGACGCTGTAGATCGCGATGGTCGCCCCGGCGCCGATCGTGGCCGCTTCGGAAGCGTCTTCCACGGACACGGCAAGGGGACCGGCCCTCTTGGGCGGTCCCCCGGTCAATCCGATAATACGAGGCAGTTTCGATTTTCCGGGCACGCCCGTATCGTTGCCTGCAGCAGAGCCGCAGTCAACGGTTACGATCAGCCGTCGTAATCGCCGCCCAGCGAGGTGTTGCGGGTCGGGGCCGACGCGGTGATGCGCAGGGCCTCGGCCGACTGGCTGAGCGAGCCGACATCGTCCATCTCGTCGTCGTCGTCGGGCAGGACGCGCTGCATCGAGGTGACGAGGGTTTCCTTGAGGTTCTTGGGAACCACGGTTTCCTCGGCGATTTCGCGCAGGGCGACGACGGGGTTCTTGTCGCGGTCGCGATCGATGGTCAGTTCCGCGCCGCCCGAAATCTCACGTGCGCGCTGCGCGGCGAGAAGGACGAGGTCGAAGCGGTTGGGGATCTTGTCGACGCAATCTTCGACAGTAACGCGCGCCATGGGCACTCCCGGTAAAGAATCTGTGGGATCGGAAAGGCTGGCAGTTAGGGCCGGAGGCGGGGAAAGTCAAGGAAATGGGCCGCCTCACCCCAAGTCGAAATTTCGCGGATAGAAGATGCCCTTGATGCACTCGGCATTGCGAACCGCGATCTGGACATGGGTTTTCTCGCGATAGCCGCATCCCGGGTAGAGCCGTTTGCCCTCGGTGAACATGCCTCGCACGGTGTCGAACGGCTGGACGATCCGACGCTCGGGAGGAATCCGATCGATGGCGGCATGCAAATGCCGGATCACTGCGCAGTCCAGGAAACGGAGAACACGATCCTGATCAGGCTGGCCTTTTGCACTGCGATTTTGCGGCAAAGTGAAGCCGGCCGCTTGCTGCTCCGCCTTGAAGGCCCTGTGGGCGAGCCGGACCAGGTCGAGATTTTCCCGGTTGGACAAATCGAGACAATGCCCAAGATCGATGACCGCCCCGATCACTGCGGCGGTCCGATATTGCCCTCGAGAAACTTTGGCCTGCGCCCATTCCAGAGCTCTTTGAGGGTCGGCTTCCCAGAAATAGGCGCCCGGACCCAACCAGTCGAAGGCGCGTTCGCTTTGGAGGATATCTATTTCGCCCGCCACGGCCCGCCTGGCCACACCGTCTTCGCAACCGTGGTAGGCGAGGACGAATGACGTGGCCAACCGGCTCAAGCTCGAGCGTTCGCCTTCTTGGGCTCGCCACCGAATTCGGCGCGAATCTTGCCGCTTTTCGTATAAATCCCTTCAGC
Organism: Novosphingobium resinovorum; assembly: GCF_036352595.1. Classification (GTDB taxonomy): domain Bacteria; phylum Pseudomonadota; class Alphaproteobacteria; order Sphingomonadales; family Sphingomonadaceae; genus Novosphingobium; species Novosphingobium resinovorum_B. Next base: position 193,548 of record NZ_JAZFAX010000006.1, on the reverse strand, counting down.
GATCAACGAGGCGCGAGCGGATGCGCGCGAGGCCGTATTCGCCTTTGTCTGATCCTTCAGGATTTTTGCAATATCCGCATTTCGCTGCTTGAGCGTCATGATTGCGGCCTCCTGTTGCCGAAAATACGCTGGATACGAATCCAACGACACGGATATAACGTCGTGTGAATTTCCAAGTTCTGAATGGGCGAAAAATTCGAGGGTGGCAAATTGCAATTATGCAATCGCTTCGCTCTTACCCCCGCGTGAACCCCAGCGCCAGCCGCGCCAGTTCCGGGAATGCCTCGGCCCGCTCCTTCGCCTGCGCGTTGGAGGCGGTGCCCCGGATCACGCGGCCCTTGATGCCGTGGAAGATCGCAGCAAGGCGGAAGAAGTTGAACGCCATGTAGTAGCGATAATCGGGCAGACCATCCCGCCCGGTGCGGCGGCAATAGGCGGCGACGTAGTCTTTCTCGCTCGGGATGCCCAATCCGGCGATGTCCGCGCCGCCCAGCCCCGCCACGATGTGCGGCGGCATGTGGTACATCATCGCGTTGTAGGCGAAGTCCGCCAGCGGGTGGCCGAGCGTCGACAGCTCCCAGTCCAGCACCGCCAGCACGCGCGGCTCGGTGGGGTGGAAGATCATGTTGTCGATGCGGAAATCGCCGTGGATCACGCTGGACGCGCCGTCGTCCGCAGGCATGTTCGCTTCGAGCCAAGCGATCACCGCGTCCATGTCCGGATTGCGGCCTGCCGCCTCGTCCTCGAAATACTGCTTCGACCAGCGGCCGACCTGACGGGCGAAGTAATTGCCCGGCCTGCCGTAATCGCCCAGTCCGATCGCTTCGGGATCATAGGAATGGAGCTGCGCCATCGTCGCGTTCATCGCATCGAACAGCGCGGCGCGTTCCTCATTCGAAACGCCGGGGACGGTCGCATCCCAGAAGATGCGGCCTTCCACCATTTCCATGACGTAGAACCAGGTGCCGATGACGCCATCGTCTTCGCACAGGCCATAGACCTTTGCCACCGGGAAGCCCGCACCGTGGAGCGCGAACAGCACCTTGGCCTCGCGCTCCACCGCATGGGCGCCCTTGAGCAGCTGGCCCGGCGGCTTGCGCCGCAGGACGTAGCTGCGCGAGGGCGTCACCAGCTTGTAGGTGGGGTTGGACTGCCCGCCCTTGAACTGCTCGACGCTCAGCGGACCGGCGAAGCCCTCGACATTGGCTTCCAGCCAGGCGGTCAGCGCCGCCTCGTCGAAGGCATAGCCCTCGCGCACGGCGGTGGTGCCCGAGTTGGCTTCAGCGACGTCGCTCATGCGGGTTCGGCTTCCTTTGCAGCCGCTTCCTGCGCCTTGCGCCAGTCGCGGCGGATCTTCTTGGCGAGGCTCCACTTGTGGACTTCGGTGGGGCCGTCATAGATGCGGAAGGCGCGGATTTCGCGGAACACCTGCTCGACGATCGTGCGCTCGGTAACGCCGGTGCCGCCCATGACCTGCACGCAGTTGTCGGCGATCTTCATCAGCGCCTCGGAGACCGAGACCTTCGCCATCGAGCTTTCCACCGTGCCGAGCGAGCCGGTGTCGAGCACCGAGGCGCACCAGTCGATCATCAGTTCGGACTGCTTGATGAGGATTTCGTTCTCCGCCAGCATGAAGCCGACGCCTTCGTGCTCGATCAGCTGCTTGCCGAACGCCATGCGGCGGCAGGCATAGTCGCTGGCGATCTCGTGCGCGCGGATGCAGCAGCCCAGCCAGCGCATGCAATGCGAGAGGCGCGCCGGGGACAGGCGGATCTGGGCATACTTGAAGCCCTCGCCCGGGTCGCCCAGCATGTGTTCGGCCGGCACGCGCAGGTTGTCGATGGTCAAGGTGGCGTGGCCACCCGGCATCGAGCTGTCGATGGTGTTCGGCACCTCGTCGATGCGGATGGCATCGTCGGGCAGGTCCACCAGGAACATGCAGGCGCCGCCCTTGGTGTCTTCCTCCGCCGAAGCCGCCATGACGATGCCCACCATCGCGCCCTGCGCGCCGGTGATGAAGGTCTTGCGGCCGTTGATGACCCAGTGGTTGCCGTCCTTGCGGCAGGAGGTCTTCATCATCGACGGATCGGAACCGGCGCCGCCCCATTCGGCCGGCTCGGTCATGAAGAAGGCGGAGCGGCCCTTGCCCTCGACCAGCGGCTTGAGGAAGCGCTCCTTCAGTTCCGGCGAGCCGACGTGGCCGATGAGGTACATGTTGCCCTCGTCGGGCGCCATGGTGTTGCAGGCCAGCGGGCCCAGCGGCGACAGGCCCGACTTGATGAGCACAACCGCCGTCTCGCGCTGGTTTAGGTGCGATCCGTCGGCGCGGATGTGCGGGGTGAGCACGCCGGCCTCGCGGGCCAGACCGCGCAGTTCCATCAGCAGTTCGTCGGTCGGCGCGCCGTGGTGATCGCGGCGCGGGTCCTTCTCGTAAGGGACGACCTTTTCACGGACGAAAGCCTCGACCTTGTCGGCCATGTCGAGGGCGTATTGGGAAATCTCGCTCATTATTGCAGCACCCGGATCGGATCGGAGCCATCCCAGTCGCGGGCGGCATCCTTCATCATCTGAAACAGACCTTCGGTGCCGGTAAGCGGCTGAAGGTATTCGATTACGTGGCCGGGGCCCTGACCGGGATCGACATAGATCACCTCGCCATCGGCGCCGACCTTGCCCTCCACGATCACCTCGGCGCCGGCTTCGGCGCAGGCCTTGCGGGCTTCGGCGATCGATTCAACGAAGACGCAGACGTGGTGCAGGCTATCGCGCACCGCATACTCGCCCGAATAGAGCGAGGGGGCATCGGAATCGGTCTTGATAAGCTCGATCTGGATGTCCCCCCAGTAGCCGATGGCCATGGTGAACGTGGCGTCGGTGGGCTGGCCCTTGTACTTCATGTCGTCGAGCCGCACGTCGTTGAGGACGAAGAACGGGCCGACGCCGACCGTTTCGATCCAGTATTTCATCGTGGCATCGAAATCGGTCGGGAAATAGGCGAGCTGGATCACATCGCCCAGCCGCTTGAGCGGGCCGGGTCTCGCGACGGTTTGGGTGGCCTCTCCGGTCATTTTCTGTCCCTTCAAAACTTCGTCATCCCCGCGAAGGCGGGGACCCAACTGATGACGGTGCAACCTGCACCCTCAGGAGATGGGTTCCCGCCTTCGCGGGAATGACGGGGAAGTGTGCAATCACGCGCCGAACAGTCCCTCGGGCGCCTCGATCAGACCCTTGAGCGTCTGCAGGAACTGCGCGCCCGCAGCGCCATCGATGGCCCGGTGGTCGACCGAGAGAGTGAAGGAAATGCGCGTTTCGAACGCCACGTCGCCGTCATCCGTCTCCACCGGCTGGCGCAGCGCCGCGCCGACGGCGAGGATCGCGCCCTGCGGCGGGTTGATGATCGCATCGAAGTTCTCGATCCCGAACATGCCGAGGTTGGAGACGGAGAAGGTGCCGCCGTCCATATCGTCCATGCTGAGCTTGCCGGCCTGCGCCTTGTCGATCAGGCGGCGGGTTTCCACCGCGATCTGGTCGATCCGCATCAGGTTGGCCTGACGCACCACCGGGGTGACGAGGCCCTTGGGGCTGGCGACCGCGATCGAGACGTCGGCGTGCGGGAAGCGGTGAATTTCCTGACCGTGGACCTGCACGTTGACGTCCGGGTGCTTCGCCAGCGCCATGGCCGAAGCCTTGACGATCCAGTCATTCACCGAAGCCTTGCTACCGAGCACGACGTTCGCGGTCTTGCGCATCGCGATCAGCGCATCGGCACTGGCCGACATGCGAAGATAGAAGTGCGGAAGCTCCTGCTTCGCCTGGGTGAGCCGCTGAGCGACGACCTTGCGGACGCGGTCGAAAGGCACGACTTCGGGGCGGTTCTCACCGGCCACGAATTCAGGCGTGCCGATGCCGCCGGCCGAAGCCTTCGGCGCAGGCACGAGCGCCAGCACATCGGCCTTGGAGATACGGCCGCGCGGTCCGGTGCCGGTCAGGCCCTGCAGCGAGAGGCCGTGCAGCGCGGCGATACGGCGGGCGAGCGGCGAGGCGAGGACCTTGAGGTCGTCCGCCTCGACGGGAACCGTGCCCTTGAGCGAGGGAGCACCCTCGCCGCGCAGCGCCTTCACCACGTCCTGATGGGTGATGCGGCCGCCACGGCCGGAACCCTCGATACCGGCGATATCGATGCCCTCTTCTTCCGCGAGGCGCAGGGCCTCGGGGCTGATCGGGCGGTTGGTGTCGATCTTGATGCGCTGCTTTTCCGGAGCAGGCGCAGCGGCTGCGGCCGGAACGGGTTCCGGAGCCTTGGTCTTCTCGGCACCTTTCGCGACGCCGCCTTCGGCGGGTTTGAAATCGGCCACGAAAGCGTCGATCTCAGCATCCGAGTGCGAACCCTCGTCGAACACCGCCAGCAGCGCGCCGACGGGTTCCTCGCCCGCGCCGCCGCCCACGATGATGCGGCGCACGGTGGCTTCGTATTCGGCCTCGACCTCGTTGGTGATCTTGGCGGTTTCGATCAGGCACAGCGTCTGGCCGCGCTTGAAGGTATCACCCTCCTTCACCATCCATTCGGCGATCGTGCCTTCGGTCATTTCGATGCCCCACTTGGGCATCGTGAATGCGCGGATGCGACTCATGTCAGCGCTCCCCTTAGCGGTATTCGAGCGTCTTGCGCACGGCAGCGGCGACCTTGGCCGGGCTCGGCAGGTAGGCGCTTTCCAGTTCGCGGGCGAACGGGACCGGCGTGTGCGGCGGGGTCACCATCTCGATCGGCGCCTTGAGGCTGGCGAAAGCCTTCTGGGCGACGAGCGCGGAGATGTCGGTGGCCAGCGAGCAGCGCGGCGGGGCTTCGTCCACCACGACCAGCCGGCCGGTCACTTCGACCGAGTCGAGGATCGCTTCCTCATCCAGCGGCGAAGTGGTGCGAAGGTCGATCACGTCGCAGCCGATGCCGTCCTGCGCCAGATCGTCCGCTGCCGTCTCGGCATAACGGACCATCATGCCGCTGGCCACGATCGTCACGTCCTGACCGGCGCGGGCAAGGCGGGCGTGGCCGAAGGGGATGCAGAAATCCGGATCCTCGTTCACTTCGCCGCTCATCGCGTAGAGGAACTTGTGTTCGAGGAACACGACCGGATCGTCATCGCGGATCGCCTGACGCAGCAGGCCGCAGGCGTCTTCCGGGGTGGTCGGCATGACCACCTTGATGCCGGGCATGTTGGTGACAAACTGGCTGATCATCTGGCTGTGCTGCGCGGCGGCGTTATAGCCCGCGCCCACCGGCATGCGGATCACCGCTGGGCAGACCGACTTGCCGCCGAACATGTAGCGGAACTTGGCGATCTGGTTCCAGAGCTGGTCCATGCACACGCCGATGAAGTCGGCGAACATGATCTCTGCCACCGGGCGCTTGCCCGCGAGGGCCAGACCGCCCGCCGCGCCCATGATGGCGCTTTCGCTGATCGGGGTGTCGATCACGCGGCCCGGGCCGAACGCCTCGTAGAAGCCGGTCGAGGTGGACCAGATGCCGCCGATCGCCTCGGGGCCACCGGCCGTGCCGTTGCCGCCGACGACGTCCTCGCCCAGCACGACGACGCGCTCGTCACGCTGCATTTCCTGGAAGATCGTGTTGCGGATGGCATCGCGATACATCATTTTTGCCATGGGTCTCGCTCCTGCCGTCAGTAGCTGATGTAGACGTTTTCGAGGACGTTCTCAGGCTGCGGGCGCGGTGCGGCGCGCGAAGCCTGGACGGCATCCTCGATGGCCTTGAGGGATTCGGTGTCGATCGTATCGAGATCCACGTCTTCCAACAGCTTGGCGCCAGTGACGCTGGCGCGGAAGATCTTGAGGCAATCGCGCTCGGCACGCAGGCGATCGAGTTCGCCGTCGCCGCGATAGCGCTGCGGATCGCCTTCGAAGTGGCCGAAGAAACGCTCGGTATCGAATTCCACGGCGGCCGGGCCATTACCGGGGGTGCGGACATATTCCAGCACTTCGCGGAAGGTGTCGTAGACGGCGAAGAAGTCCGTGCCGTCGCCGCGCCACACCTTCATGCCGAACGCTTCGGCGCGGCTGGCGATGTCTTTGGTGGTGCCGACCGCGTAATCGACGCCGGTGTGCTCGGAATAGTGGTTGTTCTCGAAGACGAAGATCGCGGGCGCATTGGTGACGACCGCGAGGTTCATCGCCTCGAACGTGGTGCCCTGGTTGCAGGCGCCGTCGCCCGAGAAGGCGATCGAGACGGCCAGCTTGCCGTTTTCGTCCGGACCGTCGATCTTGTTGGAGATCGCCGCGCCCACCGCGATCGGCGCGCCGGCGCCGACGATGCCGTTGGCGCCCAGCATGCCCTTGTTGATGTCGGCGATGTGCATCGATCCGCCCTTGCCGTTGCAAAGGCCGTCCTGGCTGCCCCAGATTTCCTTCATCATGCCGTCAAGGTCGCAGCCCTTGGCAAGGCAGTGGCCGTGGCCGCGGTGGGTGGAGACGATCTTGTCGCGCGGCGTCAGGTGTTCGCACACGCCGACCGCGACCGCTTCCTGCCCCGAATAGAGGTGGGTGAAGCCCGCGATCTCGCCGGTCTGGATCTCCTCGTGGAGCCGTTCCTCGAATTCGCGGATCAGCTTCATCTGCCGATAGGCGCGGGTCAGCGCCTCGCGGTTCAGCTGCATCAGGGATTCCTCTCGTTGATGATGTTGATTTCGGGACACCCCCCGTTCGTCATTGCGAGCGAAGCGAAGCAATCCAGGGCGGAGTCATGCCGCTCTGGATTGCCGCGGCCCTGCGGGCCTCGCAATGACGAGGAAGGGTGGAGGAGAATGCTCACAGACCCAGCACCGACTTGGCGATGATGGTGCTCTGCACTTCGTTGGTGCCGCCGAAGATGGTCCACGCGCGGCTGTTGAGATAGCGGGCCGAGGCGACCTGCGCGGCCTTGGAATGGACGGCGGCGGGCGCGTTGTCGCCATAGAGCGGGCGCGCGGTTTCCAACTGGAGGCCCGCCGGGCCGTAGAGGTCCACCGCCAGCAGGTCGATCTCCTGCCGCAGATTGGACGCCAGCAGCTTGGTCAGCGAGGTTTGCGGACCGGCCTTGCGGCCCTTGGCGATCTCCGAGATGATCTTCAGCTCGATCATCTCCAGCGCGTTGACCGAGAGACGGGCCTTCGCCACGCGGCGGCGCCAGTCGGTCTGGTCGGCGAGGATACCGCCCTTCCCATCGCTCTCGTCCTTCGCGGCGGCTTCGATCTGGTCGAGATCGTAGCCGAGCTTGGGCGCGTGGCAAGAACCACCGCGTTCATTTTCAAGCAGAAACTTCGCGATCGTCCAGCCATCGCCCTCGCCGCCGACGAGGTTCTCGGCTGGGACCATGACGTCTTCGAGGAACACCTGATTGACCTCGTGGTCGCCCGCGTTGGTCAGGATCGGGCGCACCGAGACGCCGGGTGTGTCGAGGTCGATCAGCAGGAACGAGATGCCCGCCTGCTTCTTCACCTCGGTGTTGGTGCGGACCAGCGTGAACATGCGGTTGGCGTGGTGCGCGTGGGTGGTCCAGATCTTGGAACCGTTGACGCGGTAGTGGTCACCTTCCCGGATGGCGCGGGTCTTGAGGCTGGCGAGGTCGGACCCCGCGCCCGGCTCGGAGAAGCCCTGACACCAGTAGTCCTCGCCCGAGAGGATGCGCGGCAGAACCTGCGCCTTCTGGGCATCGGTGCCGAAGTTGTAGATCACCGGGGCGAGCAGCTTGAGGCCGAGCACCGTCAGGTTCGGCGCGCCCGCAGCGGCGCATTCCTTTTCGAACAGGTAGCGCTGCAGCGGGGTCCAGCCGGTGCCGCCATGCTCGGCGGGCCACTGGTAGCCCAGCCAGCCCTGCTTGTTCAGCACCGCGTTCCAGGCCTGCCCGATCTCCGGCTCGACGAAGACGGACGGGGTAGCCGCCGCGCCAGCTTTCACCTCGGCAGGCAGATTGTCGCGCAGGAAGGTGCGGACGTCATCGCGGAAGGCAGCATCTTGAGGGGAAAGTTCGATATCCATCAGCGTTCCAGAATGGTGACTGCAGAGACGCCCGGGGCGCCATAGACATGGCTGTATGCCGTCTTGGGCGCATTCGGCACCTGACGGCCGCCGCCGTCTCCCCGCAGTTGCACGACGTTTTCGTAGACCTGGCGCAGACCCGATGCGCCGATCGGCTCGCCACAGGCGAGGCAGCCGCCGTCGGTGTTGACGGGCAGAGCGCCGCCCAACTCGGTGCGCCCCTCGGCCAGCCATTGCTCCTGCTCGCCATCGGCGCAGAAGCCGTTCTCGGCCATGTGCATCAGTTCGGCGCCCGCTTCGGTATCCTGCAGCTGGGCGACGTCGATGTCGCCCGGGCCGATCCCGGCGAGGCGATAGGCGTCGGCGGAGGCGATGCGCGAGGCGGTGCCGCGCGGGCGGGTGTCATCGGCCACCACATCCACCGAAGGCGCGAAGACCTCGAAGCTGGCGGGCGGACGGGTGCGCATGGTCGCGGCCTTGAGCCGGATCAGCGGCTTGCCCAGTTCACGCGCCTTCTTCTCGCTGGCGAGGATCAGCGCCACGCCGCCCTCTGCGGGCGAGCAGAACATGTACTTGGTATAAGGATCGCTCACCAGCGGCGCTTCGAGGATTTCCTCCAGCGACACCGGCTGGCGGCGCCAGGCATGCGGCGCGTGGACGGCGTTGCGGAATGCCTTTTCCGACACCATGCCCAGCGTCTTCTGCGAGATGCCGAACAGGCTCATGTAGCGCATGATCTTGGCGGCGAAGAACTGCGTGGTGACCATCTGGCCGACCTCGCCGTACCAGTCCGGCAGGTTGTATTCGCTCGGCAGCGCGTTGAAGGCGCCGCGCGGATGCTTGTCGAAGCCGACCGCGAGGCCGAGGTCGAACTCGCCCGACTTGATCGCCATCTGCGCCGAGAACAGCGCCGAGCCGCCCGCCGCGCAGCCATTGCGCACGTTGATGAACTGAACCCCGGTCAGGCCAAGGCGATCGACCATCGTGTCCGGATTGCCCGCCGCATCCGAGCTGCCATAGGCGAACTGGACCTGCGGCCACTCCACGCCCGCGTCGGCCAGCGCCTCGCGCACGGCATAGACGCCCTGATCTACGCCGGACAGGCCATCGGTCCGCCCAAAGCGGTGGATACCGATGCCGACGATGCACACGTCGCCGCTCATGCTGCGCCTCCTGCGGGTACGTAGGCGGGGATATAAGGACTGTCCGAGAGGTCCGGGTTCAGCGGCGACGGCGCGAAGCGCACCGGCATGCCGACCTTCACGTCCTCGAACGCGACATCGTTCAGCCGCGCCTCGACGATCACCTGCCCCGGCAATTCGACATAAGCCACGACCCAGGGCGCGAACGCCTCAGGCCCGGCGTAAGGCGGCGACTTGGGGCGGAAGCGCTGCACGGTATAGGACCACAGCGTGCCCTCGCTCGACAGCGGCACCGGCTCGAAAGTCGGCGAAGTCGGGCACGGGAAGACGATCCGGCCGGTTTCCCGGTCCTTGCCGCCGAGCAGACGCGGGGGCGTCTCTTCGGTGAACAGGCCATCGGCTATCGGTTTCATCTTGCTCCCAATCCTCAGATCGCTCGGCCCGTTGGTCAGGCCCGGTCATGGAATCGGTTTAAGCGCGTCCCCGCAGCATTTGTGACTCACCAAAACGATAGGATAGCCATTGCGCTAGTTCGTGCGAGGCATGGCCCCGGGAGAAACAGACATGCCGAAGCAGTGGGACTACATCATCGTCGGCGCGGGCAGCGCGGGCTGCGTCATGGCCGAACGCCTCAGCGCGGACGGCCGCGCGCAAGTGCTGGTACTGGAGGCGGGCGGCGAGAACGACAGCTTCTGGGTCACGCTGCCCAAGGGCGTCGCCAAGCTCGTCAAGAAGCCCGAGCACATGTGGGCCTATCACGTCGCCCAGCCCCGCGATCCCGGCGCCAACGACAAGGGCGCGGGCGAGGTCTGGATTCGCGGCAAGGGACTCGGCGGCTCCTCCTCGATCAACGGCATGATATGGAGCCGGGGCGAACCGGCCGACTACGACGCCTGGGAAACCGAGGCCGGCGCCACCGGCTGGAACGGCGCCAGCATGACCGAGGCGTTCAAGGAACTGGAGGACCACAAGGCGGGCCCTGCGCCCATGCGCGGCAGCGGCGGTCTCGTCCGCGTGGACCCGGCCTGCTACACCTACCCACTGGCGGAACGCATGATCGAGGCGGGCGAATCGCAGGGCCTGCGCCGGGTGGACGACCTCAACGGCACGCCTGGCCCACGCGTCGGCTACTACAGCCACAACATCCGCAAGGGTAAGCGCGATTCCTCGGCACGCACCTATCTGGCGGCGGCGCGCAAGCGGGCGAACGTCACCGTCGTCACCGGCGCGATGGCGGATCGCATCGTCTTCGACGGCATCCGCGCGGTGGGCCTCGACGCCACGGTGAACGGCAAGCCCGAGCACTTCGCCCTGACCGCAGGCGGAGAGATCGTCGTCAGCGCGGGCGCGATGGAAAGCCCGCTGCTCCTCCAGCGATCCGGCATCGGCGATGCGGCGCGGCTGGCTGCGGCGGGCATCCCGCTCGTCGCGCACTCACCGGACGTCGGCGAGAAGATGATCGAGCACCTCTCGCTCTCGATCCCCTTCCGGCTGGACCAGGGCAAGGGGACGAACAAGAGCTTCTTCGGCATCGGCGCGGCCTTCGCCATGCTGCGCTACCTGCTGCGCGGCGACGGCGTGCTGGCGACCGGGCCGTTCGAGGTCGGCGCCTTCAGCAACGTCGCCCATCCCGACGGCCGCACCGACGCGCAGTTCTACCTCGGCGGCTACACTTTCAAGGTCGGCGACGACAAGGATCCGGTGCCGCTCGACAAGATCGACCCCAAGCCCGGCGTCACCATCTACGGCCAGCTGCTGCGCCTCACCAGCGAGAGCAGCGTGCGCGCCACCGGTCCGGACGCCGCCGACGCGCCCGACATCCTGCACAACTTCCTGACCACCGAACACGACCAGCGCTCCGCCATCGCGCTCGTCAGGGCGATGCGCGCCTATGTCCGCGCCGCCCCGCTCGACCGCATGGTGGGCGAGGAACTCGTCCCCGGAGCGCAAGTGGAGAGCGACGCGGACATCCTGGCGATGTTCCGCCGCCTGTCGAGCTGCGGCCTCCACGCCATCCGCTCCTGCCGCATGGGCTCGGACCCGGAAGCGGTGGTCGATCCGCGCCTGCGGGTGAACGGGGTGCAGGGCGTGCGCGTGGCGGACTGCTCGGTCATGCCGTGGCACGTCACCGGCAACACCAATGCCCCGGCCATGGCGCTCGGCCTGCGCGGCGCCAAGCTGATGCTGGAGGATCGAGGGTGAGGGTAGCCGTCATCCATTCCGCCCGTTGAACCACATTGGGAGGGGATTGAAGCAACTTTCGTCATTGCGAGCGAAGCGAAGCAACCCAGGGCAACACTGAACTGCCCTGGGTTGCTTCGCTTCGCTCGCAATGACGAATGAGGGCAATTCAGGGGAACGTCATCGTGCCCTGAAATCGCTGTCCGGCGGGGTCACGATCGTCGCCTTGTCGATCGTCTCCCACTCGGGCTTGCGGCCCAGCCGCGTGTTGAACACGAGGTTGAACGAGAAGTCGTCCTTCGCCGGATCGTCGAGCGGCGCGCCGTAGACCGGGCGCGTCGCCGCGCGGTCGTAGCCCATCAGCGCCAGCAGCGTGGGGAAGATGCGGAAGTGGCTCATCCCGTCCTTGTTGGCGGCAAGGTCGCGGTTCCAGTCGAGGGTGCGGCTCTTGTCCCCCTCGAACACGACGAGCGGCACCAGCCCTTCCTCCTGCAGCGGCCGGCCACTGCCGCAATGGGTGTTGTTGCCGGGATTGCCGCGCTCGTGCAGATCCTGCCCGTGGTCCGAGGTGTAGACGATCGTCGCCTTCTCGAGGTCGGCGGTGGCGAGCAGGCGGTGGAAGAACTCGCCGACGTTGTAGAGCAGCGTGTTGCGGTAGCTGTTGCGATAGCGGACCCATTCGGGCGGGGTGCCGTTGAAACCGGTGCGGTCGCTCGACCAGCTGAGGTCCAGCGCCTGCCCGCGCGCCATCGCCGGGCGATAGCGCATCAGCGCGTCGGGGTACTTGTCCTGCACCGGGAAGTGCGCGCCCAGCTTGTTGACGTAGATGAACTCGCGCCGGCCGTTGTTGATGTGCTCGGCCAGCACGCGGGCGATCGCCATGTCGCGCTCGCGCACGGGGACGTCGTCGAACTGGATGAAGTCGTCGACCTCGCGGCGCTCGTCCGCGCTCATCAGGTTCTGCAGGCGCCCGCCGGTGGACTGCGCATCGATGTAGACGGTGCGCAGGCCCGCCGCATGGGCATAGGCCCAGATCGAGGGCAACCGCGCGATCGTGTCCTGGTAGTTCGCGCGCGTCCCGCCGTAGCGCAGGCCGAGGTTGGAATTGAGGCTGCAGGTGTGGATAGAGGCGGCATAGCCGTAGTTGACCATCCGCACCCCGGGATGCGGCACCGAGAGGCCGGTGGGCACGCCGTGCGGGTTGTCGATGTCGAGGTAGTTGGCGACGATGCTCTCGTCCACCAGCAGCACGATATCGCGGCCGACCGGGGCCTTGCCGCGCAGGATGCTCACCTTCTGGCGCGGGCCGTGGTCGGTCACCATGTCCTCGACCACCATCAGCCCCGCGAACGAGAGCGGCGCGAAGGCGGCGGGCAGCGCGCGCGATCCCTCGCCGCCGCGCACGTAGAACATCGCCGAGAGCAGCAGCAGCGCCGCGAAGGGCGCGGCGAGCGCGACCCTGGCCGGTACCGGCGCCTTGCGCGGCGGCAGGGCGATGCCCAGCAGCAGCAGCAGCGCGATCGGCACCACCCGCAGCAGCACCGCGCCATACTGCGCCAGCGCCTCGCCCACCTGGCCGCGCGAATTGGCCATGTTGAGGAAGGCCTCGTACGTCAGCGGGCCGTTGGTGGTCCATTCGAACGACTGCTGCATGACCGAGGCCGCCGCCAGCAGCAGCGCCACGCCGATGCGCACCGGCGCATTGCGGATCTGCGCCGCCAGCAGCAAGGCCGCCGCCAGCCCCGCATAGAGCACCAGGTAGACGACCAGCGAGGCCGATATCCCGAGCGAGGCGAAGCGCTCCGCCACCGTCTGGTGATCGCACAGCAGATAGGCGGCGATCAGTGCAATCTTGATTTCGCGCAGGCCCATGTTCCCTCCGAAAGCCGCGACGGACCTATCGGCAAGATGCTAAGATTGGCTGAACGGCGCCGGGCGGGACGGCGCCCGATGGGACGGCGACAGTGGTTACCGAAACGGCAACGACGACGGCGGGGCCTCGCATAAATGACAGCTGCGTCACACTGGACTCTCCCACACCCCCAACCTATATACCGCCCGGTATGAAATGTTCAGCACCAACTGCGGTGCCCCCAGCCGCCCGGGGCCGTCCCCGCGAATTCGATCCCGACGAGGCCCTTGCGGCCGCGCTTCGGGTATTCTGGACTCGCGGCTACGAAGCGGCCTCGATGGCGGAGCTGACCGAGGCCATGGGCATCACCAAGCCCAGCCTCTACGCCTGTTTCGGCAACAAGGAAGCGCTGTTCAAGAAGGCGCTGGACCTCTACGAGCGCGACAAGCTGGCCTACATGGGCAAGGCGCTGGAAGCCCCCACCGCGCGCGGCGTGGCCGAACGGCTGCTGACCGGCGCGCTGGCGACTCACTGCGGCGAAAGCGATCCGCACGGCTGCCTCGGCGTCATCAGCACCGTCGCCTGCTCGACCGAAGCGGACTCGATCCGCGCCGACGTCATCAAGCGCCGCGCCTCTTCGGAAGCCGCCGTCATCAAGCGCTTCGAGCAGGCGCGCGACGAAGGCGACCTGCCCGACAGCGTCTGCCCCGCCAAGCTCGCGGGCTGCCTGACCACCGTGCTGCAGGGCCTTTCGGTCAAGGCGCAGGGCGGTGCCGGGCCCGAAGAGTTGCAGGGCACGGCGGATACGTTCCTGGCGATGTGGCCGGGGCGCTGAACAGGGCTCTACTCGGCGGGGGCTTCGACAAGCTCAGCCTGAGCGGTATCTAAAGACCGGTTCTCAAATCCGCTCAGGCTAAGCTTGTCGAAGCCCCGGCGGCAGGGCGCAAAGCCCGATACGAGCGACTTCGCACTTGCGGAAAAAATTTCGTTCAACAGGCATTCAGCCTCTTGAAACGCTCTTCAGAGTCCTAATCTACCGGGCGGTACAGAAACCCGCTTGACGTGACCCGGACCTGAATATATACCGACTGGTATAGAAACGAACCGCCCGAATCGCCTCCCCCCGGCCTCGGGTATTCCCATCACCGACCGGTCCTGACCGGCCGCCTGACAGTTGCAGACCCACGCGGGTCGCGGCGCGATGGCACACATCCGGCTCCTGCCGACGACTGGACATTCGCGTGTCCGGCCTCGGGAGAGCCTTACCCGCACCCTTCCGGCTGCCCCAAGCCGGAAGCCGCCCCGGCGCGCACCCTTCCCCCTGTCCCGGGGTGCGTGCCGGGGCACACCCGAACTCGCCCTACTTACGCAGGAGCACGGATATGGCCTTCATCGACTTCTCCGATGCAGCGCTGCAGGCGCTGCCGATCTCGCTGGCCCCTTCGGCCAACACCGCCAGCGAGCCGCTGACCCTTACCGAGCGGCGCATCCTCGCTCTTGCGCGGACCGACGGGATGCAATCGCTGAAACCGGCGCGCAAGCGCAGCTGGTTCCTGCGCTTCGTCCTCGGCCCCACCCCGCCTTCGCCCACGCTGGCGAACGAACGCCTCGAAGCGCTGCGCCGTCTGGCCGTGCGCGCCTGGCACCATGGTTACACCCTGCCGGTCTCGGCGCTGAAGGAAGCCCGCGAAGCCGGGTATTCCGAGGCCAAGATCGGCGCCGTCATCGACACCATCGGGCGCACCCGCGCCCCCTTCCGGAGCATCGCCGCGTGACAGTCGCGACCAAACTCGAAATCCCCTCCGAATACGCTTCCGGCGAACAGACCACCGAGCAGCGCACCGGATCACGACGTGCCCAGTTCGCCATCGGCGCGCTGGCGCTCGTCGCGGTCGCCGGGCTTGGCTGGAAGTTCATCGGCGGCACGGAGCCCGCCGCCGCCCTGCCCCCGCCCGCGCTGGTGCAGGTGGCCCATCCGCTGGTGAAGGACGTCACCGAATGGGACGACTATGTCGGCCGCTTCGCCCCCAGCAAGACGGTCGAGGTGCGTCCGCGCGTCTCGGGCGCCATCACCCAGGTTCTGTTCAGGGACGGCGACTACGTGCAGGCCGGACAGGCGCTGTTCGTGGTCGATCCGCGCCCTTACGCCGCCTCGCTCGCAGAAGCGCGGGCGGATGCGGCTTCGGCCAGTGCCACCCTCGCACTCGCCCGTTCGGACTATGCCCGCGTGGCCGGCCTGACCGGGGACGAGGCGATGGCCGCCAGCGAAGTCGACAACTTGCGCTCGCGCGTCCGCGCTGCCGAGGCCGCTCTTGCGGCGGCTCAGGCGCGGGTGCGGTCGCGCAGCCTCGACGTGGAATTCGCCACGGTGCGCGCGCCGATCTCGGGCCGCGTGTCGGATCGCCGGGTGGACGCGGGCAACCTAGTTTCCGGCGATGCCGGGGCGAACGCCACGCTGCTGACCACGATCAACGCCGTCAGCCCGATCTACTTCACCTTCGACGCCTCTGAATCGCTGTTCCTCAAGGCCCAGCGCGACAAGGCGAAGGGCGCGACTTCGGACGTGGAGGTTCGTCTTCAGGACGAAGCCGCCTATCGCTGGAAGGGCAAGCTGGACTTCACCGACAACGGGCTCAACCCCAGCTCCGGCACCATCCGCATCCGCGCCAGCCTCGACAACAAGGACGGCTTCCTGACGCCGGGCATGTTCGGCAACATGCGCCTCGCCAATGGGGGCACCGTCAAGGCGACGCTGGTTCCCGACGCCGCCGTGCGTTCGGACCAGACCCGCAAGGTGGTGATGGTCGTGGGCAAGGACGGCACCGTCGCCGCCAAGCCGGTCGAGGTCGGGCCGCTGGTCGATGACCTGCGCGTGATCCGCTCCGGGCTGGATGCGGGCGATTCGGTGATCGTCTCGAACTACCAGGCGGCGATCCCGGGCACCAGGGTCACGACCAAGGCGGGCACCATCACGCGCGGCAAGGTCGAAAGCGCACCCGCGCCGGCCGAACCGGCGGCTGCGCAGGCGACGTTCAACTGACGACAAATCACCACACAGACGTACCATAAATACCCCGCCGTCATCCTGAACTTGTTTCAGGATCCATTGCGCCGGTCACACGGCAGTTCGATCGGCACGATGGACCCTGAAACCAGTTCAGGGTGACGGTGAGTGGTGGGCGGGCATCTCGTAAGCCCGCAACCGTTCTTGCACATTTTCGCGCCAACCGGCGCGCCCGGCTCCCCAAGTTGCAGGCACACCGCCCGCAGCCCAGACCGACGCGCGCCCATCAGGGGCACTCCCAATGCGACTTTCCCGCTTCTTCATCGACCGTCCGATCTTCGCGGGCGTCGTCGCGGTGATCATCACCATCGTCGGCGCCATCGCGTTCATCGGCCTGCCAGTGAGCCAGTACCCGGACATCGTTCCGCCCACCGTCACGGTCAACGCGCAGTATCCCGGCGCCTCGGCCGAGACCGTTGCCGACACCGTCGCCGCTCCGATCGAGCAGGAGATCAACGGCGTCGACAACATGCTCTACATGGACTCGCAGTCGACCGGCGACGGCAAGGTGACGATCACCGTCACCTTCAAGATCGGCACCGACCTCGATGCCGCGCAGGTGCTGGTGCAGAACCGCGTCGCCATCGCCGAACCGCGCCTTCCCGACGCGGTGCGCTCGATGGGCGTCGTCACCAAGAAGGCCAGCCCGGACTTCCTGATGGTGGTCAACCTGCAGTCGCCCGACGGCACCTACGACCGCGACTACATCTCCAACTATGCACTGACCCAGGTGAAGGACCGCCTCGCCCGTCTCGACGGCGTGGGCGATGTCCAGACCTTCGGCGCGCGCGACTACGGCATGCGCATCTGGATCGATCCCGGCCGCGCCGCGCAGCTCAACCTGACTGCCGGAGAGATCGTCGCCGCCCTGCGCGCGCAGAACGTGCAGATTTCGGCGGGTGCCATCGGTGCGCCCCCGTTCGACAAGGGCAACGCCTACCAGATCGGCGTCGAGGCACAGGGCCGCCTGACCGAGCCGCAGCAGTTCGCCGACATCATCGTGCGCACCGATGCGGACGGCCATCAGGTCCGCGTGCGCGACGTCGCCCGCGTGGAACTGGGCGCGCAGGACTACACCACCAACACCTACCTTTCGGGCAATCCCACCGTCGTCATGGCGGTGATGCAGCGCCCCGGCTCCAACGCGCTCGAAACCGCCAAGCTGGTGCGTTCCGAGATGGACGCCATGCAGGCCAAGTTCCCCAAGGGGCTTGAATACTCGGTCATCTACAACCCCACCGAGTTCATCGGCCAGTCGATCGACGCGGTGTACCACACGCTGTTCGAGGCGGTGATCCTCGTCGTCCTCGTGATCCTGGTGTTCCTGCAGAACTGGCGCGCGGCGATCATCCCGATCCTCGCGATCCCGGTCTCGCTGGTCGGCACCGCGATCATGCTGGCGGCGGTGGGCTATTCGCTCAACAACCTCTCGCTGTTCGGCCTCGTGCTCGCCATCGGCATCGTCGTCGATGACGCGATCGTCGTGGTCGAGAACGTGGAGCGCTACATCGAGGAGGGCCTGACCCCGCTCGAAGCCGCCCGCCGTTCGATGGACGAAGTGTCCGGCGCGCTGGTGGCGATCGTGCTGGTGCTCTGCGCGGTGTTCGTGCCGACGCTGTTCATCACCGGCATTTCGGGCCAGTTCTACAAGCAGTTCGCAGTGACGATCTCGACCGCCACGGTCATCTCGCTGGTGCTCTCGCTGACGCTCTCGCCCGCGATGGCCGCGCTGCTGCTCAAGCACAAGGAGCGGGTCGGACCCGAAGCCCCCCGCTGGCGCCGCGCGCTCCAGTCGGGCGCGGACAAGTTCAACCACGGCTTCGACCGGATGAGCGCCAGCTACGCGCGCCTCACCCTGCGTCTGGTCAAGGCCCCCACGCGCATGATGGCGACCTATGCCGCCCTCATCGCCGGAACCGTGGGCCTGTTCTGGGCGACGCCGACCGGCTTCATCCCGCAGCAGGATCAGGGCTACTTTCTTGCCGCCGCGTTCCTGCCCTCGGGCTCCTCGCTGGAGCGCACGGACGAGGTGACCAAGGACATCGCCAAGCGTCTCCTGCCGATCAAGGGCATTCGCGGCGCGGTGATGTTCGCCGGCTTCCACGGCCCCTCGCGCACCGCTTCGCCGGATTCGGCCGCGATCTACTTCCCGTTCAAGAGTTTCGAGGAGCGCAAGGAACTGGGCGTAACCGGCGCGGAAATCATGGCGCAGGCGCAGGACGCCCTGAAGGGCTACGACAAGGCCATGGTCCTCGTCATTCCGCCGCCGACCATCAACGGCATCGTCCCCCCGGGCGGCTACCGCATGATCGTGGAAGACAACGAAGGTCGCGGTTACGGTGAACTCGCCAAGGCGGCGGGCGGCGTGATCGGCAAGGCCAACCAGCAGAAGGACTTGAGCCAGGTCTACACCCTGTTCAACCAGGACACCCCGCGCGTCTTCACCGACATCGACCGCCGCAAGGCCGACATGCTCGGCATCCCGCCCGAGCGCGTGTTCGAGACGCTGCAGGTCTACCTCGGCTCGGCTTACGTGAACGACTTCAACCTGCTCGGCCGCACCTTCCGCGTCACCGCGCAGGCGGATCAGGGCAGCCGCGGCTCGATCGCCGACCTTGCCAACCTGAAGACCCGCTCGAACTCCGGCGCGATGGTGCCGATCGGTTCGGTCGCCACCTTCCAGGACAAGACCGGCCCCTACCGCGTGGTGCGCTACAACCTGCACCCCGCCGTGGAAGTCGACGGCAGCGTGGCGCCGGGCTTCTCGACCGGACAGGCCCTCTCCACCATGGAGAAGGTCGCGAACGAGACGCTCCCGTCGGGCTACAGCTTCGAGTGGACGGGCATCGCCTACCAGCAGGTGACGGCGGGCAACACGGCGGCGATCGTCTTCGGCATGGCCGTGGTCTTCGTCTTCCTCGTGCTGGCCGCGCAGTATGAAAGCCTGACCCTGCCGCTGGCGATCGTGCTGATCGTGCCGATGTGCCTCTTCGCGGCCATGGCGGGCGTGAACCTGCGGGGCATGGACAACAACATCCTCACGCAGATCGGCCTCGTCGTGCTGATCGCGCTGGCGGCCAAGAACGCGATCCTCGTGGTCGAATTCGCCAAGCAGGCCGAGGAGGAACAGGGCATGGGCATCGTCGAGGCGGCCGTCTACGCCGCGCAGACCCGCCTGCGCCCGATCCTGATGACCAGCTTCGCGTTCATCCTGGGCGCAGTCCCGCTGGTGATCGCGCAGGGCGCCGGCGCCGAACTGCGGCAGGCGCTGGGCACGGCGGTGTTCTTCGGCATGACCGGCGTCACCGGCTTCGGCCTGCTGTTCACGCCGACGTTCTACGTGGTGTGCCGGGGGCTGGCGGAGAAGCTGCGCCGCCGTCCGCGCGGGCATGCCGAGATGCACGCGGTTCCGGCTGAGTGAGGAGAGGCCGCGCGTGATGCTTCGACAGGCTCAGCATGAGCGGAGGTGGGGGGCGATCCGGTCCTGATCCGATCCGCTTTCCCAAACCCGCTCGCCCTGAGCTTGTCGAAGGGCCGCGCACACCCTCTCGTCCAAGAATGACAGGACATATCCGATGATGAAGCAGACTTTAGCGGCCCTCCTCGCCGCCACCGCCCTTTCCGCCTGCGCCGTCGGGCCGGACCATGTGAGCCCCACCCCGCCCGCTTCGGCCGAGGCGCCTTTCGTCGGCGTGCAGAGCGCGGACGTCACGACGGCGGCACCGGACGACAACTGGTGGAAGCTCTACAACGACCCGGCACTGAACGCCCTCGTCACCGACGCGCTGACCGCCAACACCGACATCCGCGTCGCCGTGGCGCGCATCGAGAAGGCCCGCGCCACCTTGCGCGGATCGCGCGCCGACCGCCTGCCCTCCACCGACCTCAGCGCCACCGGCACGTACGGCCGCGTGTCGGAAAGCCAGGTGCTCCCCGGCTACGACCGTGAAGGCCGCCGCGTCGACGGCGGGCTCTCGGTGAACTACGAGGTGGACCTGTTCGGCCGCGTCAAGCGCGGCATTGAAGCCTCGCGCGCCGACCTTGCCGCCGCGCAGGAGGACGCCGACGCGGTGCGCGTCACCGTCGTCGCCGACACCGTGCGCGCCTATGTCGACGCCACCAGCGCCAACGAACAGATCGACGTCGCCACGCGCACCGTGGACCTGCTCGCCCGCTCGGAGCGTATCACCAATGCCCGCTTCGAACGCGGCCTCAACCAGAAGCTCGACGTCATCCGCGTCACCCAACTGCGCGAGGCACAGGCCGCCGCCATCCCGACGCTTCAGGCCCGCCGCGACGCGGCCCTGTTCCGCATCGCCGTCCTGACCGGCCGCACCCCGCAAGACTTGCCCGACAGCGTGATCGCCCGCGACACCACCCCCAACGTCGCCACCCCCATCCCGGTCGGCGACGGCGCCACGCTGCTCGCCCGCCGCCCCGACGTGAAGGCCGCCGAGCGCCGCCTCGCCGCCGATACCGCGCGCATCGGCGTGGCGACGGCGGACCTTTACCCGCGCATCACGCTGGGCGGCTCGATCGGCACCACGGCGGTCGGCGCTACGGACGTGTTCGGCGGCGGCCCTCTGCGCTGGCTGCTCGGCCCGCTGATCTCGTGGGCCTTCCCCAACCAGGAAGCGATCCGCGCCCGCATCAACGAAAGCAAGGCCGACGCCAAGGCCGATCTCGCCACCTTCGACGGCACCGTGCTGACCGCGCTGGGCGAAACGGAAACGGCATTGTCCGCCTACCGCAACGCCCTGCTCCGGCAGGAGCGCCTCGCCGCCTCGCGCGATGCGGCGAACCGCGCGGCCAACGTCAGCCTTGCCCGCCAGAGCCGGGGCCAGATCGACGCCCTCAACGTCCTCGACGCCCAGCGCACGCTGGCGAGCGCCGAAGCGGACTCGGCAGCGGCGAAACGCGAGGTGGCCTTTGCGCAAGTCGACCTGTTCCGCGCGCTGGGAGGGCGCTGGTAAACCCCGGTCCGTAACCCCCACTCCCGTCATTGCGAGCGTAGCGAAGCAATCCAGGGCGGCGCTGAACTGCCTTGGATTGCTTCGCTACGCTCGCAATGACGAATGGGTGATGGTTTAGTATACAAATGACTTCCCCGCTCGCTCGCGCTGGCCTATCATCGCAACTTCGCAATGGGGGTGCTGGGCGCATCGAAGCCGTCGTTATCGGACGGTCAGGTGGCGCTGTGCACCCCTTGAGTGCCGTTGAGTGCCGCTATGTACCGGGAAGGTTTTGCGTGTCGAAAGCCAGCGATCAGGCCTATCTGGAACTGCGCGGCCGCATCCTGTCGGGCGAACTCGCCCCCGGCACGCAGCTCAAGGAAGAGGAGCTGGCAGCGCTCTGCGGCGTCTCGCGCACCCCGGTCCGCGCCGCCATCCGCCAGCTGGAGGCCGAGCTTTTCGTCCGCCGCACCGACAGCCAGCGCTCCTTCGTGGCCGAATGGAAAGCGGAGGATCTGGAGGAAGTCTTCACCTTGCGCGGCATGCTGGAAGCCTACGCCGTGCGCCGCGCCGCCGCCCGCGCCGACACGGCCGTCATCGCCGAACTGAACGCCGCCAACGAGGCGATGCGCAAGGTGATCGAAGCGCTCGACTTCGACCTGCCCGCCTACCTCGCCGCCAATGCCCGCTTCCACGCGCTGATCCTGGAGACGGCGGCCTCCGACCGCCTCGCCGCGCTGCTCGGCAAGCTGGTGCTGCAGCCGGTGGTCCAGCAGACGGTGCGCGCCTACAGCCGTGAACAACTGATGCGCAGCTACCGCGAACACGTCGAGATCGCCGCCGCCATGGCGCAGGGCGATCCCGACTGGGCCGGGGCGCTGATGACGGCGCATATCCGCCGCGCGCTGCACGCCAGGCTGGAGCCGCTGGAGGGGTGAAAGGCATCCCGCCCCGGGGCCTTCGACAAGCTCAGCCTGACGGGGTTGGGAGGTCCGGATCGGGTGGGAAGCGGTCATCCGTCATCCCGGCGCATGCCGGGACCGGGGGCAAGTCTTGCGGCGATAGCTCGCGTCAAGGCCCCTGACGTGAGGTCGCTTCTAAAGATCGCCCACGGTCCCGGCATGCGCCGGGATGACGAAGAAGGGGGGCGTTGCCACAGCCCCCTCACCCCACTCAGATCGCCGCACTGCCCTTCAGCGCCGCGATGTCCGCTTCGCTCATGCCCAGCAGTTCGCCGTAGACCTCGGCATTGTCCTGCCCGATCTCCAGCGGCGCGCGGCGGCGGACCGAGGAAGGGGTGTCCGACAGCTTGGGAAAGGCGTTCTGCATCTTGAACGAACCCCACTGCGGATGCTCGACGTCCACCAGCGCCTCGCGCGCGGCGAAGTGCGGGTCTTCGAGCATCTCGGGCGCGCGGTAGATCTTGCCCGCCGGGACCGAAAACTCGATCATCTTCGCTTCCAGCTCGTCGACCGTCAGCGTGCGGGTCCATTCGGCGATGATTGCGTCCAGTTCCCGCAGGTTCTCGCCGCGCGCGACGTGCGTGGCATAGCGCGGATCGGTGGCAAGTTCCGGCTGGCCCATCGCCGCGCAGAGGCGCTTGAACACCGCATCCTGGTTGGCGCCGATCAGGTACTCGCCGTCGCTGGTGGGATATACGTTCGAAGGCGCGATACCCTCCAGGATCGAACCCGAGCGCTTGCGGACATGGTCGGAGACCATGTATTCGGGCACCAGGCTCTCCATCACCTGCAGCACCGCCTCGTAGAGCGCGCTATCGACCACCTGGCCTTTGCCGGTGCGCTCTCGCGCATGCAGCGCGGCCAGCGCGCCCATGCAGCCGTACGTCGCGGCAAGGCTGTCGCCGATGGATACGCCCATGCGGCTCGGCGCGCGGTCGGGGTCGCCGACGATGTAGCGCCAGCCGCCCATCGCCTCGCCGATGCCGCCGAAGCCCGCGCGCGAGGAATAGGGGCCTGTCTGGCCGTAGCCGGAGACGCGCACGATGATGAGGCGCGGGTTGATGGCGTGCAGTGCATCGGGGCCGAGGCCCCACTTCTCCATCGTGCCGGGCTTGAAGTTCTCGATCAGGATGTCGGCATGGGCGACCAGCCGGCGCACGATCTCCTGCCCCTCGGCCACGCGCAAGTTGGCGCTGACCGACTTCTTGTTGCGTGCGACCACTTCCCACCACAGCTTGGCGTCGCCGTGGCCCCAGTTGCGCATGGGATCGCCGCCGCCTTTTCCGTCGATCTGCGGGGGCTCCACCTTGATGACCTCGGCGCCCATGTCGCCCAGCAGCTGGCCGCAGAAGGGACCGGCGATCAGCTGGCCCAGTTCGAGGACGCGGATATCGTTGAGCGCGCCGTTGTTGGTCATTTTTGCGTTGTCCTGCATGATGTTATGACTTGCCGCCCGATGTTATGACTGGCCGAGGGCGACGGCGGGGAAATTGCCGGCCTGCGTGACCATGGCGCGCAGGGGATTGCCCATGACGCCTTCCAGCCACTGCGAGGCCGCGATGAGACGGTCGAGGTCGAGCCCCGTGGCGATCCCCGAACGCTCGAACATGTAGACCACGTCCTCGGTCGCGACGTTGCCGGTGGCCTTGGGCGCGAAGGGGCAGCCGCCGAGGCCGCCGAGCGCGGTATCGACCACCGTGGCGCCCGCCGCGACCGCGATCCAGGCATTGGCGAGGCCGGTGCCGCGGGTGTTGTGGAAGTGGACGCGCACCGGGATCGGCGCGATCACCTCGGCCACCTGCCGCACCAGCCGGTCGACCTGCGCGGGTGCGGCGACGCCGATGGTGTCGGCCAGGGCGATCTCGCGCGGGGCCGCCTCGGCCAGCCTGCGGGCCATTTCGACGACGTGGGCGGAATCGACCTCGCCCTCGAACGGACAGCCGAAGGCGGCGGCGATGGTGGCCTGCCCGCCCTTGCCCGCCGCGATCGCCTCGCGCACGATCCCGGCGGCGATGTCCAGCGATTCGAGGCTGGTCTGGCCCTGGTTGCGCATCGCGAAGGTATCGGTGGCGACGCAGACCGCGCCCGCCTCGTCGATCCCGGCGGCAAGCCCGCGATCGAGCCCCCGGCGGTTGAGGACGAGGCCGATGTAGGTCACGTCGGAGCGGCGCGGCAGCATGGGGACGAGTTCGTCGGTGCCGGCCATCTGCGGCACCTTCTTCGGATTGACGAAGCTACCGACCTCGATCCGACGGGCGCCGCAGTCGATCGCGCGGGTGACGAGCTGCGCCTTGTCCTCCAGCGAGACGAGCACCTTCTCGTTCTGCAGTCCGTCGCGCGGGGCGACCTCGACGATTTCGATCATGCGCGCGGCTCCAGCGAGGTGAGGTACGTGATGATGGCCTCTTCGGACACGACGTCGGCGTACTTGGCGTTCATGTCGAACAGGTTGGCCTCGTGCGGCCCCGGGTGACGGTCCCCGCAGGCGTCGGCGACGACGGCGGTGCGGAAGCCGTGGGACATCGCATCGACGCAACTGGCGCGCACGCAGCCGCTGGTGGACAGGCCGGTCAGGATCACTTGGTCGATCCCGCACGCGGTCAGCATGGCCGCCAGCGAGGTGCCGAAGAAGGCGCTGGGATATTGCTTGGTCAGGACGATCTCGTCGGCCTGCGGCTCCAGCCCCTGCGGCCAGGCGCCCATCGGATTGCCCGCCTCGAACGCCTTGAGCGCGGGCACCTTCTCGAAGAAGCGGCCGCCGTCGATGCCGCCGGGATGGTAGACGACGTTGGTCAGGATCACCGGCACGCCCGCCCGGCACGCCGCCTCCCGCACGCGCAGCGCCGAGGCCAGCGCCGCCTCGACGCCGGCATAGAGCGGACTTTCAGGCGCGAAATAGGCCTCGACGAAATCGATGAGGATCAGCGCGGGCGAGCGGCCGAACCCGGCCCACCCCCCGAACGCGGCGGCATAGTTCTGCTGAAGCTCTTCACTCATGTCCGGCCCGGCCCCCATGTCCGCATGATGCCCGATTCGATCGAGCGGCAATTTTACTTTTTTAGTATACAGAATGCAAAGTGGTCAATCCCACCACTCCATTGCAGAAGCGAATTCATGGCTGTTATCTGGCAAATTCCGCTCGATGCGCCGCTTGCTCAAATTCCATTTTGTATGCAGAACTTACGTGCAAGCGCTCTTGCCCGGCGTGGCGCACGCACGTTCCCGTGCGTCCAGCATCAAGACCGGGACTTCACGAGACGCTAGGGTCGGCTGCAGCAGCCCAGGAGATTCCCGCATGACCGTCGCCGAAGTCCCGTCCCCCGTCCTGACCGCCGCTGCCTGGCGTGGCGACCGGCTGATGGAAGGACAGGAATGGGTCTACGAACTCGACGCCGCCCAGCTTGCCGAACTGGAGGAACTCGGCAAGCGCTTCCTCGACGAGGATCCCGACCTGCGCTTCGTCCAGGCCGAACAGTACCCCCTCGTCGCCTGCGCCGATGCCGTGAAGTCCTGGCGCGACGACGTCGATTTCGGACGCGGCTTCGTGCTGGTGCGCGGACTGCGCTCGGACCGCTATTCCGACGCGTTGTCGAGCGCGATCTATTACGTGCTGGGCCTGCACATGGGCGATCCGATCCGCCAGAACGAGATGGGCGACCTGCTCGACCATGTCTACGCCACCAGCGACAAGACCATGGACGATCCCACCGCCAAGTCCTCCAAGGTGCGCGACAAGCTGGTCTACCATTCCGACAGCTCGGACATCGTCGCGCTGATGTGCTTGCGCGGCGCGCGCGAGGGCGGGCTGTCGTGCCTCGTCTCGGGCGCGGAGATCTACAACGAGATCCTGCGGCGCCGCCCGGACCTGGCGCATCTGTTGCTCGAGCCGTTCCACTGGGACTGGCGACGACAGGACCAGGAAGCCCCGGCGGACACGTACACCTCGCCGGTGGTGAGCGTGGAGGACGGGGTGTTCTCGATGTACGCGGGCTCTCTCTACATCGTCACGGCGCAGGACTATCCGGGCGTCCCCAAGCTGACCGGGGACCAGCTGGAAGTGCTGCGCCTCTTCGACGAGATCACGTACGAGCCGGGCATGGCGATCGCCATGGACTTCCGCCCCGGCGACATCCAGTGGCTCTCCAACTACGCCGCGCTGCATTCGCGCACCGAGTTCTTCGACTGGCCCGAACCCCAGCGCAAGCGCCACCTGCTGCGCCTGTGGCTGTCGAGCAGGACGGACCGCCCGGTGGTCGAGGGGTTCGGCAAGAACGGCGTCGTCCAGCACCGCTCCGCTCATCGCGACGGGCTGGAGCATGCCGACGCGCGATTCTCGATCCGAACGATGTCGGTGCCGCGCCTGCTTTCGTAGCGGATTCAGCCCGTGGAGGCAGAAGTGGGGCTGGACAACCGGCCGGCTGCTCCGACAAGAGAGGAGCCATGAAGTCCCCCACTCTGCTTGCCGCCCTCTGCTGCGCGGCGCTGATCTCCGTTCCTGCCCATGCGGCCCCGAAGTGGGCCGGTGCCTGGGGCTATGCCCCGGCCGACAGCGGCGCCAGCGAGCCCGAACAACCCGCCGGCACTTATCGCTATCGCGTGCGGCTGACCCAGGCGGGCGATGCCCTGCAACTCAGCTTCAGCAATGCGGAAGGCGACAGACCGCTCGGCATCGGCGCGGTGACGATCGCCAGCCCTTCCGACCCGGTGGGAACCGAGATCGGCACCAATCCGGTCCACGCGATCCGCTTCTCCGGCCTGCAGGCTGTCGCGCTGCCCAAGGGCGGCACCGTCGTCAGCGATCCGATCCAGGCACCGTTCCACAACGGCCAGGACATAATCGTCAGCGTCACTTTCGCTACCCCCACCCGGCCCGGACGGACCAACCTCGGTCTCGAGATGGCCTTCGCCCCGGCCACGCCGGGCGCGACTTTCACGCCGATCAAGGTGCGGTCCTATCTCTCGCTGGTCTCGGTGCGGTCGGCGCAGGCGCCCTGCACGGTCGTCGCCTTCGGGGATTCGATCACCGACGGCTTTCTCGGCCTCTCGCCCCAGACCCGTGGCTGGCCGGGACGGCTTGCGGAGCGCCTGGCCGCACTGCCGGCGCCGCAGCGCTGCGGTGTCGTCAACATGGGTATCAGCGGCAACAAGGTACTCCGGCAAGGCCGCGCCACCTCGGCGCTCGACCGCTTCTGGCGCGACGTGGCGAGCGTGCCGAACGTCACCCATGTGATCTTCCTGGAGGGCATCAACGATATCGGCGCCGGCGCCGAAACCGGGCCTGACGCGGTGACCGCCGAACAGCTCGTCTACGGCTATCGCCAGTTCGTGGAGCGCGCCCATGCGCTGGGGATCAAGGTCATCGGCGGCACCATGACGCCGGCGCTGCGGGCCGGCTATATGTCGCCGACGAAAGAGCGCGTGCGCCAGGCAGTGAACGCCGCGATCCGCAGCGGCAAGATCTTCGACGGAATCGTCGATTTCGACGCGGCGGTGCGCAATCCCGCAGCCGCAGGAGACTTGCGCGCGGAGTTCGATCCGGGCGACCACCTCCATCCCAACGACGCGGGGCTTCGCGCGATGGGTGACGCGGTGGACCTGTCGCTGCTGCGCCGCGGCCTCTAACGCGCCGACGCCGTCAATTCTGCAGCGAGATGTAGCCGAGCTGCGCTGCCTTGAAGACGGTCTGGCTGCGGTTCACCGCGTTCAGCTTGGTCGCCGCATTGTGGATGTGGAACCGCACCGTGGCACGGCTGCGCGACATTATCATGCTGATTTCCAGGTCCGTCTTGCCGATCGCGGCCCAGCGCAGGCATTCGACCTCACGCTTGGACAGGCGTGATTCCGGCGGCAGCGCCTGGGTGGACCCCATGACCTGCACATACGTGGCGATGAACGTGCGGGCATAGAGGCCCAGCGCGTCGCCGAGCCGTGCGAACTCTTCCGAAAGGTCTGTCTGGTCGCGGTCCAGCGGGTTGAAGCTCACCGCGCCGATCTGGCCGAACGGCAGGTGCACCGGCACACCGATCGCGGCGCGGGTGAGCGCGCGGGTCTCGAAGTTGGCGATGTCGATCGAGGACAGGTAACCATTGGGCTCGCGCGTGCGGAAGCCCTGGGCGTTGGCCCAGAACGGCTGGCTCTCGAAACGACAGGCAGTGGTCAGCGGGCTGTCGAGCGCGATACGCGAATTGCGCCACCACACCCGTGCCTCGTCTTCCCAGCCAAACACCGTGGTGGCGAGCAGGTTGCCCTCGGCATCGACCGGGGTGCGCTTGTCGGCGATGTCGTGCGCGGGCGCGGCGCGCATGCCGAAGTCCATGGCGATGCGGTGCAGCGCCTCGGCGGCAGGGCGGATACCCTCGGGCGACGTCACGCGGACGGCGTCGATGTTTTCCTGTGACAGAAGTTGCATTGATGTCCTCTCGCCCCCTTCTTAGCCCGCGCCATCGGGGCGCACAATCGCTTGAAGCCCGGAAATATCACGTTTTCATGACTAGTCTTTTGCCCAGCGGCGACGCTGCGTCCCCGGTGATAGAGCAAGGCTCATAACCGGGAACGACCCGTGGGGAGCGGATTGTGAATTTCGACCTCAACGAAGACGAGGAAATGCTCAAGGCCCTGACCGAGCGCTTCGTCACCGATCATTACGACCACGACAGCCGCCGCGCCTTCCTGGCCGAGCCGGGCGGTTTCTCCAGCGCGAACTGGGAACTGCTGGGCGAACTCGGGCTGATCGCCGCGCCCTTCCCCGAAGACCTCGGCGGGCTGGGCCTCGACGCCACGGGCATCGCCACGGTCTTCGAGGCATTGGGGCGCGGGCTGGTCGTGGAACCGCTGGCCGAGGCCGTCGTGATGGCCGGCCGACTGTTCGCCGCCACCGCATCCGATGCGCTGAAGGACGAATGGCTCGGCGACCTGCTGACCGGCGGCCGACGCCTCGCCCTTGCCCATGCCGAGGCGAAAGCGCGCGGCGGGCTGGCCTGGGTGGAGACCAGCGCCACGGCGCAGGACGGCGACTGGCTGCTCGCAGGCTCCAAGCCATACTGCGCGGCGGGCGGCGGGGCGGACGCATTCATCGTCTCGGCCCGCATATCCGGTCCGCCGGGAGATACGGCAGGCATCGCGCTGTTCCTCGTTCCCGCAGGGACACCGGGGGTTTCCACCCATGACTGGCACATGGCCGACGGCAGCGTCGCGACCTCGCTGACGTTGGACGAGGTCACGGTTTCGGCCGATCACAAGCTGTCCGGCGACGGACTTGCCGCCATCGCCGCCGCCGGCGACCTTGCCGCCCTGGCCCGCAGCGCCGAGGCGCTCGGCATCATGGAGCGCATCTTCGCCGAAACCATCGACTACTTGCGCACCCGCGACCAGTTCGGTTCGGCGCTCGGATCGTTCCAGGCGATCCAGCACCGCATGGTCGCGCAATACGCCGCGATCGAGCAGAGCCGCGCGCTGCTGAACCTCGCGCTGGTGTCATGGGCAAGCGACGGGTTCGCCAGCGCGGTGCACGGCGCACGGGCCTACATCGCCGAGGCCTCGGTGACGCTCGGCCACGAGATGATCCAGTTCCACGGCGGCATGGGCGTGACCGACGAACTCGCCATCGGCGGCGGCCACAAGCGCCTGCTGGTGCTCTCGCGCTGGCCCGAGGGGCCTCTGGCGGCGCTCGATCGCTATGCCGGGCTGCTGAACTGAACGAAACCACAACCTGACGAAAGGGGCGGCCCCGGTAACGGAGCCGCCCCTCTTTTTATTCGCATGATGCGCCTTGCCGCCGGGGGCTTCGACAAGCTCAGCCTGAACGGGTTCGGGAGGGCTACTCTACTCCCGCTCGCCCTGAGCCTTGTCGAAGGGTCAGCCGCCCGCCTTCAGCCACGCGATCCCGCGCCGCAGCAGCTCATAGAACACCGGCAAGTCCCAGGCGCAGCGGTCCACCGTCGGCCACCAGTCGAGCATCGGCTGAAGGTCGTAGTGCCCCCGGCAATGGCCCAGCGTGTTGTAGAGCACAGCGCCCTTGCCGTGGTCCTTGAGGTACATCACCGGCTGCTTGCCCAGCGCATCGGCCGCTTCGACGAAGCCGGTGCCCTCCACCGTGCAATCGGTTTCCAGCAGGACGTGCAGGTGGCCGTGCGTCTCCATGTGGTAGAGTTCGTCGGTCGTCTCGAACGGCTCGATGCCCGCCACCAGCGGGTGCTCGGGGTCGGCCACGGTCACCGTGTAAGGCGCGATCGGCGGGTGCGAGATGAACTGCGAACCCAGCATGTCCATGAACAGCGGCGCCCAGCGCGGGGCGTCCCACAGGCCCTTGTCCGGCCCTTCGGACAGCAGGCGCAGCACCGAGTTGGTGCCGTGCAGCGCATGCCAGCGGCCGCCCGCCTGCAGCCAGTCGCGCAACACCTCCTGCGCCGCCAGCGAGGGCGTGACGTCGCAGGTATAGGTGATGAGGATGTCCGCCTGCCGCAGCGCGTCGAGGTTCTCGTAATCCTCGAACACGCGGGTGCGCACGCTGGGGTCTTCGGCGAGGAGCTTGAGAAGCTCCAGCCGCGCGAAGTCCATGTCATGCCACACGCCGCCGCAGATGAGGACGCAGTTGATGCGCGGCGGATGCGCGCCTTCAGCTTCACTCATGCCTTCGGAGCCCCGCCGAGGTCGCCCCCAAGATCACCGTTGATGTACTTCATCATCGTGTCCTGGAACTGGCGGATGCGGATTTCCTGGTAGTTGCCGAGGTTCACCTTGCCGTTCTTCGAGGCATGGAGGCCGTCCTGCACGTAAGGCAGGTTATCCATGTCCTGCTCGAACACGTCGCCCAGGATGCCCAGTTCCGGCGCCTCGGTCCACTTCTGGTCGAGCCGCAGCATCTTGAGCGGGGCGCCGCGCGGGATCGGCTGGCCCTTGGGAATACGCGCGAGGATGCGCACTTCCATGATGCAGGTGTCGGGCGTCTTGCCGGGCAGCCAGTTGTAGACGATGTTCGGCATGTACCCGCCCCAGGGCGCGAAGTTCGGGAACACGTTGTAGACCAGCCCGTCAAGCAGTTCGGCGTCGGTCGCGTCGGCATGGTCATAGCCGGTGCTCTCGGTGTAGGCCGCGCGCATGGCGGCGCCCAGCGCGGCGCGGGCGGTCATGCCCTCGGGCACCTTGATCGCCATCGGGTTGGCGTGCGCCTCTCCTTCGTAGTTGTCGCCCGAACGGCCGTTGTACTTGATGAACTCGTCGACGATCCACTGCTCGCCCTGACCTTCGGCGATGTGCGGGCTCATCACGCCGAAGGGCACGAGATTGACGTTCACGTTGTCGCCCCAGGTCCAGTACGCGGCGTTGGAATCGCCGGTGAAGGGCAGCAGCTGCGGGTGCGTGACGATGGTGTGCCAGGCTTCCATGAAGGCCTCCATCGTGACCTTCCAGTTGGCCGGGACTTCCTTGGCCACGCGCATGACGCTGGAGCATTCCTCGTGCCGCCAGCGCTTGAAGTGCTCGGGCAGCGGGGCAAGGAATTCCTCAAGGCTGGGGCCGCCTGATTCCTCGCGGATGAAGACGTAGCCCGACCAGCGGCCGACTTCGGCGGCGGGCAGGTCGAGGTCCTTTTCGGCAAGGTGCGGGAAGTCCCACTGGCAGGGCATCGAATCGAAGCTGCCGTCCTTCTTCCACGCAAAGCCGTGGAACGGGCAGACGAACTTGTCTGCGGCACCTTCCTCGGTGCGCAGCTTGCGGCCGCGATGCAGGCAGACGTTGTGCATCGCCCGGATCGAACCGTCGCCCTGACGGCTGACGAGGTACGAACGCCCGGCGTTCTCATAGACGATGAAGTCGCCCGGATCGGGCAGGTCTTCCTCGCGCGCGACGAACTGCCAGACGTAGGGCCACATCCGCTCGCGTTCGAGCTTCGCGAATTCCTCGCTGGTGTAGCGCTCGGCGGGAATCGCCTCCGAACCGCGGTAGGTATAGCTCTCGTCAGTCAGAATCGCAGGCGGAGTGCGCGAATCCTGCGCCATCAGTTCCGCCCAGCTGATGCCTTCGCTGCGGTCTTCACCCAGCTTTCCGGCGATTTCCGGATCTCGATCGGCCATGGTCGTTCAATCTCCCAAGAACGCATTTCCCTGTTTGTCGCCATTTCTGCACCCCGCTGCACCACAAGTCACCTTGCTCAAAATCATAGGTTGTGGAGCGGCGCGGATGGGCCATGTTGGCTCCGAATGGTTATTGGGAGAATGCCGTGAAGCGGCTTGAAGGCAAGGTGGCGCTGGTCACCGGAGGAACCTCCGGCATCGGCGCCGGCACTGTCGAGCGTCTGTGCGCCGACGGGGCTAAAGTCATTTTCACCGGCTCCAACCAGGCGGCAGCGGATGCGCTGTGCGCCGCGACCGGGGCCGAGTTCGTGAAGCACAACGTCACCGACGCGGCGGCGTGGGACGGCCTGATCGCGCAGATCCTCGAAAAGCACGGGCGCCTCGACATCGCCTTCGCCAACGCCGGGACAGAAAGCGGCGACGGCAGCATCGAGAGCATCTCGATCGAGGGCTGGAACAACGTCATGGGGGTGAACCTCACCGGCGTCATGCTCACCGTGCAGCACGCGATGCGGGCCATGGCGAAGAATCCGGAGGGGCCGGTCGGTTCGATCATCGTCAACTCCTCGATGAACGCGCACCGGGCGATGGGCAACTTCGTGGCCTATTCGGTGTCGAAGGCCGCCGTGATCGCGCTGGTCAAGGCGTCGGCGGTGCACTCGGGCAACCAGAAGTACGGCATTCGCGTCAACGCCGTGCTGCCGGGCGTCGTCGAGACCGCCCTGATCGTGGGCCTGATCGAGAAATCGGGCGACCCCGTCGCCACCCGCGCCGCCTACGAGGGGCTGTCTCCGATGGGCCGCATGGCCGCCGTGGAGGAAGTCGCCGGCATGGTCGCTTGGCTTGCGAGCGATGAGGCAAGGTTCTGTTCGGGAAGCGAATTCACCATGGACGGCGCGTCCACTGCAGGGATGAACGGCGTATGAGCGAAGAACTGGGTTCGCAGCGGCTGAAGGGCCGCGTAGCGCTGGTTTCCGGCGGGCTTCGCGGCATCGGCCTCGCCTGCGTCGAGCGTTTCCTGGCCGAAGGCGCCGAAGTGGTCCTGACCGACCTCGAGGCGCCGGACACCGAGTATGCCAGCGCCACGCTCGCCCGTCTGGGGCAGGCCGCCAGCTACGTCAGCGCCAATGTCGCCAGCGAGGACGACTGGGCAAAAGTGCTCGCCGCCGTGACCGAAAGGCACGGAAAACTGCACATCCTGGTCAACAATGCGGGCATCGACCTGACCGGCCCGGTGGCCGAGACCTCGCTTGAAGGCTGGCGCCGGATCATGAGCATCAACGTCGATGGCGTGTTCCTCGGCGTGCGGACTTTCGTGCCGCTGATGGCCGCGAGCGGGGCGGATTTCCGGGGCGGCGCCTCGATCATCAACGTCAGTTCGATCATGGGCCTCGTCGGCCTGAGCGAGGTTTCGGGCTACAACGCCAGCAAGGGCGCGGTGCGGCTGTTCACCAAGTCGATCGCGCTGGAATTCGCTGAAAAATCAATGCCGATCCGCGCCAATTCGCTGCATCCCGGCTTCGTTCTGACCCCCCTCCTCAAGGAAGGATTCCAGCGCTGGGTCGACAAGGGCGTCGCCAGCAAGGCGCAGGATCTGGTCGATCTGATGTCCAGCAAGACCCCGATCGGGCGCCTGGCGGACCCCGCCGAACTGGCAAGCGCGGTCTATTTCCTAGCGTCTTCAGACAGTTCGTACATGACCGGAGCGGAGTTGGTGATCGACGGCGGATGGACCGCGCAATAGCGGCACAAAGCGGCACTCAACGGCACCTAGCGATACCACAACCCCACCACAGCGGCACACAGAGGCCCTTGGGAGAGACAAGACCATGACCATAGCCCTTCCCGACGTGATCGCCGTCGTCACCGGCGCTGCCGGCGGCATCGGCCGCGAGATCGTCAAGGCCATGAAGGCCGCCGGCGCCACCGTGGTCGCCACCGACCTCAAGGACAGCGCAGACATCGAAGGCGCCGACCATTACCTGAAACACGACGTCACCAGCGAGGCCGACTGGCGCGCGCTGGAGGCCTTGGTGCGCGACACCTACGGCCGCCTCGACGTGCTGGTGAACAACGCCGGCTTCTCGATCGTCACGAAGTTCGAGGACACCCCGCTCAGCGAATTCCACAAGGTCAACGCGATCAACGTCGATTCCGCGATCATCGGTACGCAAGTGCTGCTGGGCCTGCTCAGGGAAGGCGGCAAGGCGCGCAAGTCGGGCGCCTCCGTCATCAACTTCTCGAGCGTCGGCGGGCTCAAGGGCGCGGCGTTCAACGCGGCATACTGCGTCAGCAAGGCGGCGATCAAGATGCTGTCCAAGTGCCTGGGCGCCGAGTTCGCCGCGCTCAAGTACAACATCCGCGTCAACTCCGTGCACCCCGGCGGCATCGACACGCCGATGCTGAACTCGATCATCGACCGCTACATTGAACTCGGCGCCGCGCCCTCACGCGAGGCCGCGATCGCGGGGATGCACGCGACCCATCCGATCGGCCGCCTCGGCACGCCCGACGAGATGGCCGGCGGCGTGGTGTTCCTCGCCTCCTCGGCATCGAGCTTCATGACCTGCGACGAACTGGTCATGGACGGCGGCTTCAGCCAGGTCTGAGAGAGCGTTTGAGAAAGCGCGGAAGAGCGATTTCATGAGCGGTACCGCAATGCGCCGAAAGGCGCATTCTCAAACGGCCTCTGACACTTCAAACAGATCTTGCAGGAGAGCACGGGCATGGCGGAACGAATTCCGGGCGTCATCGGCGTCCACCACATCGGGATTTCCGTGCCCGACCTCGCCCGCGCGCGGACGTTCTACATCGACATCCTTGGCGCGGTGGAGGAAGTCGAACCGCTGACCTGGTCGGACAATCCCTTCATCGACCGCATCGTCGGGCTGGAGGGGAGCGCCGCCAACCAGTTCTTCTGCCGCCTGGGCAACGTCCAGATCGAGGTGTTCCAGTACGACGCGCCGCGCCAGGCGCCGCAGGATCCGCGCCGGGGCGTCAACGAATACGGCTATACCCATATCGCGCTGCAGGTGGAGGACATCGCCGGGGTCCACGAGCGCATCGTCGCCGCCGGCCTGCCCGTCCACGCGCCGCCGCCGATGGAGGGGATCACCGTGGACGCGAACGGCGTGAAGCACGGCTATGCCGGTACTTATTGCCGCGATTTCTTCGGCAACGTCTTCGAGATCCTGGAGATCCACCAGACGCCGGAGATCCTGCCGATCTGAAGAACTGTCTGGAAATTCGCGAAAGCGAATTTCGCGGCACCGGCCCACGCCCCCACCCCGTTCGCGCGTTCACATTTGAACGCAAAGGAAAAAATATCCACGCTTCACCGCAAAAGGCGACCTGAACGGCAACTTAATCCGGCGAACCGTGTTCCCCGGATGTAGCCATCCAGCAGCGCGGGCAAAGCCGCCGCCTCTTCGGGAGCCTTGGGACGTGAACACCGATACCCTCAACCGCCGGCCCGACACCACCCCGCCCCGCCGCGACGCGATTGCCAAGGAGCGCACGGCGGTCGTGCGGCTGGTGCCCGAAATCTCCGCCCGCGAACTCGACACCGATGGTTTTTCCGCGCGCATGCTGCGCGATGCGGTGCGCGAGGCAGGGCTGTTCCAGCGCTCGGTGCTGGGCCACCTCGACCATCAGGAATGGCGCGACCGGGTGCGGGCCGATGGCCAGCGGCTGATCGACCTGCTCTCGGAAATCGGCTTCCGCCCGACGCGGCAGAACTGAACGCGGCCTCGCGTTTCGGCCTGCTCCTAACGGGTCATCCGTGAGGCGCTTTCAGTCACTGAAAAGGCCCTGATCCGGCTGCGGTCGAACAGCTTTTCCTCGTCGGCGACGATCATCGCATGGGTCGGCCCCTCGCCCAGTGCGGCGAAGCAGGCGTCGCGCGTGGCGGCGTCGGGGAAATCGATCTCCATCACCACATCGAAATCGCCCGGCTGGTCGGCGCCGTCCAGCGGCGTCAGGAAGCGGCGCACATAGCGCGTGGCATAGCCCGCCAGCACCTGTTCGCCGATCACCCGGTGGCGGCTTTCGTAATAGGTGCGAAACTCGGCGCTCATCCCCTCGCGCCGCTTGAGCAGGGTGAGTACGGTGACCGTCACGCCCCCGGCTTCCTTTTCATGACAGCGTCTCCAGCCAGCCGCGCGTCGCGTCCAGCACCGCCTTCGCCCGTAGCGCCGGGTGCGAGAATGCCGCGCGCAGGGCGGCCGAGCGCAGTTCGATGGAGAGCGGGATATGCTGCGGCAGTGCCTGCAGCATCGCCGCCAGCGGCAGCGCGCCCTCCCCCGCCTGTTCGCGCAAGTCCACCGCATCGAGGATGATCGCATCGAAGTCGGCCGGATCGGGCCGTGCGGCGCGCGCATCGCAGAACTGCGCGTAAGGCAGCAGCGCGGGATCGATCGCCGCGATCTGCGCGGCGGTGGTGCCCGAGCGATCGACGTGGATCGGATCGACCAGCACCGCGCGCAGCGGATGGCCCACCCGGTCGAGCACGCCCAGCGCCTGCGCCAGCGTCTTCACCTCAGTGAAAATACCGAACTCCAGCGCCACGCGCATCCCGGACCCCTCGGCATGGCGGCACAGCGCTGTCAGTTGCTCGATCGTCTCCGCCTCGCCGTGCGAGGACACGCACAGCACGTTCGCGGCGCCCAGCCGCGCGCCCACGTCCAGCACCTTGCGATGATCGTCGAGCGCGGTGTCCGGCCGGATCCACACCACCTCGACGTCGAGCACCGGCAGGCCGGTGCGCTGCAATGCCGCGTGCGCATCGCGGGTATGCTGCGCCGTCCACTCCAGCGGATCGACCCACAGCCCCACCGCATCATAGCCCGCTGCTGCGCCGGCCTCGATGACGTCGACGGCGCCGAATTCGGGCAGCACGCCGGAGGCGAGGGATAGTTTGTGGCTCATTCCATCTCCCAAACCGCGCGTATCACACCGCGTCACCCTGAACGTGTTTCAGGGTCCATCGTGCACCAAGCGCGTTTCTCAATCAGCAAACCGACGGGGCCGTTGGCGACACGACCTTCCGGCACCAACTGCCCGATGGATCCTGAAACACGTTCAGGATGACGGTAAAGAACAAGGCGGCGGCAGCTTGCGAGCACCGCCCCGCTGTCACAGCACCGGTTCGGGCAGCGAGGCGTCGTCGGCCAGATACCAGTTCAGCCATTCGTGGAAGTACTGGTTGCCGC
Organism: Novosphingobium resinovorum; assembly: GCF_036352595.1. Lineage (GTDB taxonomy): Bacteria > Pseudomonadota > Alphaproteobacteria > Sphingomonadales > Sphingomonadaceae > Novosphingobium > Novosphingobium resinovorum_B. Next base: position 156,090 of record NZ_JAZFAX010000006.1, on the reverse strand, counting down.
GCTCGTTCCTGCCGAAGGTCAGGTCATCGTGCGCGCCCGATTCGAGGCCCTTCTGGATCTCGAGGCCGATCACGTAGTCTTCCTCGTACGTCACGTCGCGGAAGAAGTTCATCGCGCCTTCCACCGCCTCGCGGTCGGCCTCGTCCGTCACCGGCGCGCGGCGCAGGTAGTTGAGCACGGTGCGGTTCTCGGCCGGCGTCGGTCCGGGGAACAGCTGCGCCACTTGCGTGATCTCGGGCGCGATGAAGATCGAGACGTTGGGGAAGAAGATGCGCACGAAATCGTAGCCGTAGTTCTCGCGGTTGCCCCACTCCTCGCGCGGGACGTCCTTGAGCTGGTCGGCGATCGAATGCTGCGGGAAACCGATGCGGATGTTCGGCCCGAACCCTTCGTAATGCGTGCAGTTCGACGGGGTGCGCGGGAAGATCGTCTCGGGGTGGAGCGACTTGAAGTGATAGCCTTCGAGATAGCCGTCGAAGGCGATCTTCCAGTTGGCGCCGTGGATCGTGCGGTTGCCCAGGTACGTCCAGTTGGCGAAGTCGAGCGCGTCGAAATCCTCCAGGAAGTCCTTGAAATAGTGGTCGAGGTCCATCGGCGCATTGGGCGTCAGGCACACGAAGATCATGCCGCCGCGCTCTTCGCAGGGCAGTTCGCGCAGGCCCATCTCGCTCTTGTCGACCTGCCCGAACGTGCTCGCCTCCGAGATGCCGATCAGCTTGCCGTCGGCGCCGTAGGTCCACGAATGGTACTTGCAGGTGAAGCGCGCGCAGTTGCCCTTGCCGTCGGGCGCGACCGGCGCGCCGCGGTGCGAGCAGACGTTGAGGAAGGCGCGGACCTTGCCCGCCTTGTCGCGGTTGATGAGCACCGGAGAGCCGACCGCATCCATCGCCTTGTAATCGCCGGGGTTCGGCAGTTCGGCGGTGAAGGCCAGCATCAGCGGCACGCGCCTGAACACCAGCTCCAGCTCGGCCTTGAACTGGTCCTTGTCGGTGTAGCTGCTGGTCGGCACGCGCAGCGGCTTGTCGGTCTGGAACGTCTTCTTGTTCGCCACGTAATCGAGCATGATCTCGGCCACGTCGCCGATGCGCTTCACCCGTTCCACGGTCGTCTCCCGTTAAATTTATGAGCGTGATCCTGCGCGAGTGGCCCCGTGGCGGCAACCTGCGCAAGGTGATAGGAGACATTGTCTGTTGGCGGCACCGGCCCGCTCCCCCACCCGGCCTCCCATAGGGTACTATCGTTGGGAGGCCGGGTGGGGGAGCGGGCCGGCGCCGGCGAACCAGAGCTGCGTCTTGGCACTTTCGCCAGTTGGCCTTTGCGTCCTCCCGGTAGCAAGTAGGAACCATGATGGAGAGGATAAGCCCCCCGTGGGCATGGCTTGAGACACCCCCCGCCCACCTCGCGGCCTATGCCGGGACGGGGTGCTGGGACGAACGCACCATCGCCCAGCAGGCAAGCGCGCTGGCCGAGGCCGACCCCGGCTTCGTGGCGCTGGTCGAGGGGGACGTGACCGTCACCCGTGCCGAAGTGGTGGCCGATGCCGAGGCGCTGAGCGCGGCGCTCCACGCGCGCGGGCTGCGGCCCGGCGACGTGATCGCCTTCCAGGTGCCCAACTGGCGCGAGGCGATGGTCATCAACCTGGCGGCGGCGATGTCCGGGCTGGTGGTCAACCCGATCGTGCCGATCTACCGCGACCACGAAGTCTCGCTGATGCTGGCGGACTGCGGCGCGCGGGCGTTCTTCGTGGCGTCCTCGTTCCGCAAGTTCGATTATGCGGCGATGGCGCGGCGGCTGGCCGATGCGCTGCCCGCCCTCGCCCATGTCTTCACCGTGCGCGGCGACGGACCGGACGACTACGCCGCGCTGGTGGCGGAAGGGCGCGGCCTTGCCTTCGCGCGGCCCACGGTCGATCCGCTGGGGGTGAAGATGGTGCTCTACACCTCGGGCACCACCGGGCGGCCCAAGGGCGTGCTGCACAGCCACGTCTCGATCGCCCGCATCCTGCGCGAGAGCGGCGCCTACTGGGGCCTGACCGAGGGCGAGGCGACGCTGATGCCCTCTCCGGTCACGCATGTCTCGGGCTATGCCAACGGGCTGGAGGCGCCGTTCATCTGCGGCACCCGCACGGTGCTGATGGAAAGCTGGGACGCGCAGCAGGCGCTGGCGCTGATCGACCGGCACCAATGCGTGGGCACGGTGGCGGCGACGCCGTTCCTCGTCGAACTGGCGGCAGCAGCAAGGGAGAGCGGCAACCGCCTGCACAGCTTCCGCTTCTTCGCCTGCGGCGGCGCGGCGGTTCCGGCGGACCTGATCCCCGCCGCCAACGCCGCCTTCGACCACTGCCGCGCCTTCCGCGTCTTCGGCGCGTCCGAAGTGCCGCTGGTGACCTTCGGCTGGCCCAATGTCGAGAGCCTGGCCGCCACCACCGACGGCGCCGTGGTCGACTACGAGATCCGCATCGTCGACGACGAGGACCACGATCTGCCAAACGGCCGCGAGGGCGAGATCCTGGCGCGCGGGCCGGGCATGATGCTGGGCTATGCCGACGAGGGCCAGACGCGCGAGGCGATCACTCCCGACGGCTTCTTCCGCACCGGCGACCTCGGCGTGCGCAGCGAGGACGGCGCGATCACCATCACCGGCCGCAAGAAGGATCTCATCATCCGGGGCGGCGAGAACATCTCCGCCAAGGAGATCGAGGACGTGCTCCACGCCCACCCGCTCGTGCGCGAGGCGGCGGTGGTGGCGATGCCCCACGCGCGGCTGGGCGAAGGGGTCTGCGCCTACGTGATCGCCGGGGACGCGCTGCCTTCCGCGCAGGAACTCGCCGAGCACGTCGCCGCCAGCGGGCTGGCGCGGCAGAAGATCCCCGAACGCTTCGAATTCCGCGCCGACTTCCCCCGCACCGCCTCCGGCAAGGTGCGCAAGGACATGCTGCGCGCCGACGTCAAGGCGCTGGTCGAGGCGGTCTAGCGAACGCCGCGCCTCAGTCCCCTGTCGCCAGCCGCGCCTCGACTTCGCGCGCGGCCGCGATCAGCCGCCGGTCGTCATAGCGCGGGGCAACGAGCGAGACGCCGATCGGCAGCCCGCCCTCGCCCTGCGCCAGCGGCAGGTTGACCACCGGGGCATGCAGCAGCGTCCAGGGCTGGTTGAACTTCGGCTCCCCGGGCGTGCGGCCGATCGGGGCGATGCCCGGCGCGCTGGGAGCCATGACCGCGTCGAGCCCGGCCACCGCCCGCTCGAACCCGGTCCGCGCCGCCGCCGCGCGATCATGCGCCTCGCGCAGCCGCGCGTCGGAGTATTGCGAGAGTGCATCGACCCGCAGATGAAAGTCGGCGTGGAGCAGGTCCGGCTGCGTCCGCGCGAGGTCGAGGAAAGCCGCCGCGCCTTCACGGAACAGGATCGCGCGGTGGTCGTCGTTCAGGTGCGCGAATTCGGGCAGTTCGGGGATCTCGACCAGATCGATGCCCGCCACCCGCATCCGCGCGGCGACGCCTTCCAGCGCGGCCTGCCCGGCGGCGCTCATCTCGTTCCACCAGGGCGTGCGGAACAGGCCGATGCGCAAGCGGCCGGCGGCGCGCGGCGGTGCCTCTGCCAGGCCGTAGACGGCGCAGACCCGCTCGATCAGGTCGAGGTCGCGGGCATACCAGCCCACCGTGTCGAGGCTGTTGGCATAAGTCTTCACCCCCTCGCGGCTGACGAGGCCCCAGCTCGGCTTGAAGCCGTGGATGCCGCAGAAGCTGGCGGGGCGGATAGTCGAGCCGCCGGTCTGCGTGGCCAGCGCCAGCGGGACGTGCCCATCCGCCACCGCCGCCGCCGATCCGGCGGAGGAGCCGCCCGGCGTGCGCGACAGGTCGTGCGGGTTGGCGCTGGCGGCATTGCGGCCGGCGGCGGCGAATTCGGTGGTATCGGTCTTGCCCAGGATCACCGCCCCGGCCGCGCGCAGCGTCGCCACGCACGGCGCGTCGGCACCGGCCACGAAGCCCGAGAACAGCGGCGAATTGTGCGTCAGCGGCATGCCGCGGGCGGCGATGACGTCCTTCACACCCACGCAGATGCCGTGGAGCGGCCCCGGCTCCGCGGCATCGAGACCGCGCGCGGCCGCCAGCGCCCCGGCGTCGTCGACATGGAGCCAGGCCCGCACCTGGGCGTCACGGGCGCCGATGCGCTGCAGTGCAGCATGGACATTCGCGGCAGCGGAGGCGTAGGAGGGCTGCACCATGGAAAATTCGGCTCCTGAACGATCGCCGCATCCGGCGGCGCAGCGGGATTGTGACTTCCCGCTTGGCCGATGTAAAGCTTTACATTATGCAGGGCAGCAATGAGTGAAACCGCCCCACGCCCCGATCCCGCCGTACAGCCCCCGATCGCCCAACCCTCGATCGCCCAGCCCTCGATCGCATCGGTTCTGGCGACGACGACGACGATCCAGATCCTCTCGACGATGACCGCGCTCGCGCTCACCGGCATCGCGCCGGTGGTGGCGCGCGAATTCGGACTGGCGCCGCATTATGTCGGCTACCAGATCAGCGTGATCTATGCCGCCGGCACGTTCGCATCGGCGATGGCGGGGACGCTGATCCAGCGGCGCGGGCCGGTGCAGGTCGAACAGATGGCGCTCGCCTGCTTCGGCATCGCGCTGCTGCTGCTGACCAGCGCCAGCCCCTGGGCGGCGCTGCTGGCCTCGATGGTGATCGGGCTGGGCTACGGCGTGCAGAACCCCGCCTCGGCGCAGATCCTGGGCGCGGTGACGCCGCCGCACCGGCGTTCGCTGATCTTCTCGATCAAGCAGGCGGGGGTGCCGATCGGCGGCGTGCTGGCGGCGCTGGCAGTGCCCGCGCTGGCGGCGGCGATCGGCTGGCGCACGACGCTGGTGATCGGCGCGGTGCCCTGCTTCGCGATGATCGGGGTGCTGGCGCTGAAGGATGGCCCGCCCCGCACGGCGCCGGCGGCGCTCTCGGTATGGCGCGGCTTCCTCTACGAACAGCGGCTGGTCTGGGGCAAGGCGCCGCTGCGGGTGCTGGCGCTGCTGGGCATGCTCTATTCCTCGCTGCAGCTCTCGCTCTCCGCCTTCGCGGTGGTCATGCTGGTCGAGCATGGCTGGTCGCTGGTCGCGGCCGGGCTCGTCACCGGGGCGCTGCAGGGCTGCGGTGCGCTGGGCCGCGTGTCGTGGGGCGGCCTGGGCGACCGTTTCGGCGGCTTCACGGTGCTGGCGGTGATCGGCGCCATATCGATGGCCTGTATGATTGCCTTGTGGCAACTCGATGCCCTGCCCGCCGCCGTGCAGGTCGCCGTGCTGTGCCTGTTCGGCTTCTGCATGAGCGGCTGGAACGGGGTGGTGATGGCGGAATGCACGCGGCACTGCGCGCCCGAGGATGCCGGCCGGGTGATCGGCGGAGCGCTGGTCTACACCTTCATCGGCGTGATGATCGGCCCCGCCGCGATGGCGACGATCTACGCGCTTTGCGGCGATTACGGGACGAGCTTCCTGCTGGTGAGCTGGGTCGCCGGGCTGGGCGCGCTGCTGGCGGCGCGCGCGGCGATGGCGGGCTGAAGCTTGGCCGCACCCTTCGCTCGCGGGTGGCGATGAAGGAAATGATGGCGTGGACGCGCCCTGCCCCGATACGAAAAAGGCCGGCCGCGCGAGGGGTGCGTGGCCGGCCAGTCCGTCAGATCATGCGCTTCACGCCGCGACGAGGCGGTCCTGGCGGCAGGCCATCAGCGGCTGCACCTTCTCGCCGAAGTCTTCCAGGCCCTGCTGGAAATCGTCGAAGGTCAGCATGATGCCCTTGGTGCCGGGGATCGCGGCGGCCTCGTCCAGCAGCCTGGCGACGGTTTCATAGGAACCGACGAAAGTGCCGATGTTGAGGTTCACCGCGCCCTCGGGCAGGTTGATGTGGCGCGCGGTCGAGTCCGCCCCGGCGGTGGTGTCGGCGCTGCCCTGGTCGCTCATCCATGCCAGCGCATCGACGTCCGCACCCGCACGATAGCTTTCCCACTTGGCGAAGGCGGCTTCGTCGGTCTCGTCGGCGATGACCATGCACAGGATGTAGGCGCCGACGTCGCGGCCGGTCTTCGCCGCCGCCTCGACCAGCGTTTCCACCTGGGCGCGGTGCTGCGTCGGCTTGTTGATGCCGCCCGCCGTGATGAAGTTGTAGTCGCCGTAGTTAGACACGAAATCCATGCCCTTGGCGGACTGGCCGGCGCCGACGATCTCGATCTTGCCTTCGGGCCTGGGGAGCATCTGGCAGTCTTCCATCTGGAAGTGTGCGCCCTTGAGGTCCGACTTGCCGTCGTTCCACAAGTCCTTCATCACCTGCACGTATTCGCCCGCATAATCATAGCGATAGCCGAAATAGGCATCGCCCGGCCAGACGCCCATCTGCTCGTATTCGCCCTTGGCCCAGCCGGTGACGATGTTGACGCCGAAGCGGCCCGGCGCCACCGAATCGATGGTGACGGCCATGCGCGCGACCATCGCCGGCGGCAGGGTGAGGATCGCGGTGGAGGCGAACAGCTTGATCTTGCTGGTGACCGCAGCCAGCGCGCTCATCAGGGTGAAGCTTTCCAGGTTGTAGTCCCAGAACTCGGTCTTGCCGCCGAAGCCGCGCAGCTTGATCATCGAGAGCGCGAAGTCGAAGCCGTAGTTCTCGGCCGTCTGCACCAGCTTCTTGTTCATGGCGAAGCTGGGCTTGTACTGCGGAGCGTTCTCGGAAATCAGCCAACCGTTGTTGCCGATGGGGATGAACAGACCAATATCCATGCATTGCTCCTGGGAGAGAGAGGTTAAGGGAGAGGAGGAGAAGGTACTCGGGCCAGCCAGGAGGTCGCCGCTTCGTAGGCGAAGCCTCCCCGCAGCAGGAGTTGCTCGGAATGCGGGCGGCCGATCAGCTGCAGCGCCAGCGGCAACCCGCGTGCGTCGAAGCCCATCGGGGTGACGAGCGCCGGGAAGCCCAGCATCGAGATCGTGCGCGTCAGTGCCGAAAGCTCGGCCACCATCGCCTGCATCGCGGCGCCGCCGGTCGCACCGACATCATCGGCCAGCGGCACCGGGAAGCGCGCCGCCGGGGTCAGCAGCAGGTCCACTTGCGCGAAAGGCCCCGCCAGCATGTCCGACTGCGCCGACTTGCGGCGCCCCAGCGCGGCGAGATAGGCGTGCGCCGTGACCGCCGCGCCCGCCAGCAGGCGGTTACGCACCTGCTCGCCGAAGTCCTGCGGCCGCTCGGCAAGGTGGCGGGCGTGGAAGGCGGCGGCCTCGGGCGCCCAGATCTCGGCGGCGATCTGCGGATAGTCTGCATGGTCGGGGATCGCGACGTCGATCACGCGCGCGCCCAGGTCGGTGAAGACCTGCCGGGCGGCGGCGAAGGCCCCGGCGACCTGCGGGTCGAGATCCTCGGTGAAGTAGCGGGTCGGCACGCCGATGGTCAGGCCCGCGCAGTCGGCCGTCAGCGCGCTTTCGTAGTCGCGTTCGGCCAGCACGCTCATCAGCCGCGCCAGCGATCGGCTCGACGTCGACAGCGGCCCGGCGGTGTCGAGGGTGTGCGACAGCGGCATCATCGCCGTATCGGGCAGCAGCCCGTTGGTCGGCTTGAGCCCCGCGACGCCGCAGAACGCGGCGGGCAGACGCACCGAGCCGCCGGTGTCCGATCCCAGCGCGCCGGTGACGATCCGCGCGCCGACGGCTGCGCCCGACCCGGACGAAGAACCGCCCGAGATCGCCTCGGCGTTCCACGGATTGCGGCAGCGGCCGAGCTGCGCGTTGTGCCCGGTCGGGCCCATCGCGAATTCGGCCATGTGCAGGCGGCCGATGGTGATCGCACCCGCCGCCGCCAGCCGCGCCATCAGCGGCGAGGTCTCGGCCGGAACGTGGCCGCGCCAGATCTTCGATCCGGCTTCGGTCGGCACCCCGGCGCGGAAGAACATGTCCTTGTGCGCCAGTGGCACGCCGTGGAGGGGCCCGCGCAGCGCGCCCTGCCGCCGCTGCGCGTCGCAGGCGCGGGCCGCGCGCAGCGCCGCATCGGCCTCGATCGCGACGAAGGCGTTGAGCCCGGCCCATTCCTCGGCGCGTTCGAGGGCGTCGGTGACCGCCTCCTCGGCGCTGAGGGCGCCGGTGGCGATGGCCCGGGCGAGTTCCACGAGATCATGGGGCATGGCTGTCCTGCTCGCGAAAATCGCGCCGGGGTCGGCAGTGGGAATGGTGGTTCCTCCCGCCCCGCGCGCTTGCGCTCGCACGGGGCGGGAGGGGGAGCGGGGCGGTCCGGAGGAGAGAAGGACCACCCCGCAGTTCCTCAGAACGCGTAGCTGAGGCGGGCGCCGTACGTGCGCGGCGGCGCGAACTGCAGCAGGTAACCGCCCGCGTAGCCGGCCTCGGAATTGGCGGTGAGGATGGTCTTGTCCTCGATGTTGCGCACATAGGCGGTGATCGAGAAGGGACCGTTGTCCGGCGTGTAGGTGATCTGCGCGTCGCTCTTCCAGTACGCGCCCATCTGCTCGGCGGCGGTATTGTAGAAGGTGAAGTAGGTCTTGGTCTGGTAACGGGTCTGCAGACGCGGGGTCAGCGTGCCGCCCAGCAGGTGGAAGTCATGCTGGATACCGGCCGACAGCGTCCACTCCGGCGCCTGGACCAGACGGTTGCCCGACAGGTCGGACGCGGCCGGGCAGGTGTCCGCGGTCACTTCGCAGAAGTCGGTGTACTTGGCGTCGAGCCAGGCGACATTGGCGTCGATCTTGGTATCGGGCGTCACCAGCCACATGGTTTCAAGCTCGGCGCCCTTCACGCGCGCCTTGCCCGCGTTGAGGGTGTAGACCAGCGCGGTGTCGGGATCTTCCTGCTGGGTCTGCAGGTCCGAGTAGTCGTAGAGGAACGCGCTCAGGTTGACCTGAAGGGCATTGTTGAAGAAGCGGTTCTTGGTGCCGACTTCGTAGGCGATGATCGTCTCGGGACCGAACGAGTTGTTGGTGGTGTAACCGCCCGCCTTGTAGCCCTTGTCGACCTTGGCGTAGATCAGGTTGTCCGGCGTAACCTGGTAGTTCAGGCCGAAGTGCCAGGTGACCTGATCACCCGAATAGTGGTTGTCGAGGTCCGAATACGTACCGGCGATGATGTTGTAGCCGACCTGGGACTTGTTGTCCTTGGTATAGCGAACGCCGGCCTCGGCCTTGAGCTGGTCGGTCAGGTCGTAGGCGACCTGCGCGAAGACCGCCTTGGACTTGCTGCCCACGTCGTAGTCGAAGGTATAGTAGTTGTAAGGCGTCGTACCCGCCTCGCCATGCACCTGGAAGTAGGTGTCGAGCGCGTCGGTTTCCTTGAAGAAGTAGCCGCCGACCTGCCAGGTGAAGCCGGTCTTGTTGTTCGAGCTGAGGCGCAGTTCGTAGTTCTGGTCCTTGACCGCCTCGTTCTGCTGGAAGCCGTAGCTGTACGAGGTGCCGCCGTCCTGGTCGTTGTCACGATGCAGGGTGGACTTCTGGAAGCCGCCGAAGAAGCTCAGCGTCGCGAAGTCCATGTCGTAGGATACCGCCGCGCGCACCGCCTTGGTGCGGATATGGGTGTAGCCCTGGTTGTTCAGCGCGTAAGTCTTGGACGAACCGATGTCGAGCGAGCCGTCGTCGTTGACGTCCGAATAGGGCACCGCCTTGATGGTCGAGCCGACGCCGTCCACCCGGGTCATCTCGCCGGTCAGCAGGATCGACAGGCGGCTGGTCGGGGTCCACAGCGCATGGACGCGGCCGCCGGTCACGTCGGCATCGTCGCCGTCCTTGAGGCCGGGGTTGTTGCGGTAGCCTTCGTGCGTCTTGCGGGTGCCGGCGACGCGAAAGCTCAGCGTGTCGCTGACCGGGATGGTCGCGCCGACGTCGAGGTTGAGCGTGCCGTAGTTGCCGATCTCGGCGGCGGCATCGAGCTTCCAGTCGTCAGTCGGCTTGACGGTGGCGATGTTCACCGCGCCCGCCGTGGCGTTGCGGCCATAGAGCGTGCCCTGCGGGCCGCGCAGCACTTCGATGCGCTCGACGTCGAACATCGCCGCGTTGAGGGCGAAGGCGCGCTGCAGGTAGAAGTTGTCGACCGAGACCGCGACCGCCGGATCACCCGTTTCGGAGTAGTCGCGGCTGGACACGCCGCGAATGGTGATCATGGTGTTGGCGTTGTTCTGGGCGATGTTGACGGTCGGCGCGATGTTGGAAATCGCGTTGACGTCGGCGACGCCCTGCTTGGACAGTTCCTCACCGGTCGCGACGGTCATCGCGATCGGGGTGCTCTGGGCGCTCGTCTCGCGCTTGGTGGCGGTGACGACGATCTCGCCGAGTCCCTCGGCGGCCGGGGCGGCGGTGTCCTGCGCGAATGCAGGCTGGACAAATGCGACAGCGATCGAGAACGCGCTGGCGGTGAGCGAAAGACGCTTGAGCAAGATGAAAACTCCCTGTGACCCGTTCTGAATGATTGACGTTTTCATTACAATGACCGATTCGCGGATGATTGCAAGCGGGTCGTTTGGGCCATGCTGATGCGTAAATTTTATATGATTGAATAATAAAGGTTTTTTGATGGCATTTCGATAGATAACGTTTTCATTTCCGACAAAAAGCACCATCCCGACGGTTTTCCCGCGCCTTATACACCGCCTTTGGAAGCAAGGGCGTTTCGCTCGGTGGATGCGCGATCCCGTCGCCCGCTCCTCGGCCTGAAGCGGATTCGGGCGATATTCACCAGCGTCAGGATGCAGCCGGTACTGTGTTCCAGCCAAGCCCGATCGCCGCCGATCCGACTGCGATCGCGGGGTTCTGCTCCGACAAAACAGGCGTTTTCGCGGCACGCCACCGCCAGCATCGTCGGCAGTATCGGCGCCGGCTCCAGGCCGGGGATCGGCCGATGATCCAGCTTATGAAAACGTTACCATTAATCCACGAGCCATCACCACGGTTGATCGGTCCGCCACAGGGCCTAAAGCCACAATCGAACCCAGTCAGGAGCCTTCGATGCCCACTCCTTCCCGGCCCCTTCGCGTCGGCCTGCTCGGCTACGGCTTCGCCGGAAAGACCTTCCACGCCCCGCTCGTCTCCGCGGTAGAGGGCCTGTCGCTCCACGCCGTCGCCTCGCGCGATGCCGGCAAGGTCCATGCGGACTTTCCCGAGGTGCGGGTCCACGCCAAGCCCGAGGCGCTGATCGCCGACGATGCGATCGACCTCGTCGTCGTCGCCACCCCCAACGGCACCCATGCCCCGCTCGCCCATGCGGCGTTGGCGGCGGGCCGACACGTCGTCGTCGACAAGCCCTTCGCGCTCGACCTTGCCGAGGCGCGCGGGCTGATCGCCGCCGCCGAGCGGGCCGGGCGGCAGCTGCAGGTGTTCCACAACCGCCGCTGGGACAGCGACTACCTGACCGTGCGCGCCGCGATCGAAAGCGGGGCCCTGGGCCGGGTCACCCACTTCGAGACGAAGATCGACCGCTTCCGCCCGCAAGTCCGCGACCGCTGGCGCGAGCAGGCGGTGCCCGGCGCGGGGATCTGGTTCGACCTCGGCCCGCACCTGATCGACCAGGCGCTGCAGCTGTTCGGGCTGCCCGACAGCGTCTTCGCCAGCCTCGCCCTGCAGCGTGACGGCGCCCTCACCGACGACTGGGCCCACGCCGTGCTGGCCTATGGCGAGCGGCGGGTGCTGGTCCACGCGGGCATGCTGGTGGCGGGCGGTTCCGCGCGGTTCGTGGTCCACGGCACGGCGGGCAGCGCGGTGAAGCGCGCGGCGGACGGGCAGGAGGCGCAGCTGCTGGCCGGCATGCGCCCCGGCGCGCCCGGATGGGGCGAGGACGGCGACGCGCTCCTGCTCTACGGAGAGGGGGGCGAGCGGCAGGTTCCCGCCACCCCCGGCGACCAGCGCGGCTTCTACGCCGCCGTCGCCGCCGCGCTGCGGGGCGAGAGTGCGCCGCCGGTCCGCCCGGTCGAGGCGCTGGCGGTGATGGCCGTGCTGGAAGCCGGCGCCGCCTCCGCCCGCGAAGGTCGCGCCATGCCGGTGCCGCTGACCGCCACGGAACGCGCGGCATGGTGAGTACGGGCACGACACGGCGGTTGCCAGCCGCCCCCCGGCTTGGCTAGGCCGGTGCGATGACCTTGCGCGAACCCGCCTGACCATGCTGCGCCCCTGGCAGATCAGCCTCAGCCAGCGCATCGACGCGGCGCGGTCCGAACCCGTCTACATGCAGATCATCCAGGCGGTGATCCGCGACATCGAAAGCGGCCGCCTGACCTCGGGCAGCTACCTGCCGAGCAGCCGCGAACTGGCCGCCAGCCTCGGCGTCAACCGCAAGACGGTGGTGCTCGCCTATGAAGACCTGATCGCGCAGGGCTGGCTGTCCTCGGCGGGGACGCGCGGCACGATGGTCTCGACCGCGCTGCCCGACCCCGGCCTGCCCGCCAGCCGCGATGTGGCCGAGCCCGATGCCCCCGCGCAGGCCGAGTACCGCTTCGCCGCCGCGCCTGCCAGCCCGCTGGCGCTGCCCGAGGGGCCGGGCCTCAAGCTCGACGAGGGGGCGCCGGACGGGCGGCTGTTCCCGATCGAGCTGCTCTCGCGCGCCTACCGCGCCGCCGCCCAGCGCCTGACCCGGCGCAACGGCCTGCAGTACCGCGACCCGCGCGGCGCCCCGGCGCTGCGCGAAAGCGTGGCGGAAATGCTGAAAAGCCAGCGCGGCCTGCCGGTCACGGCGGACAACATCTGCATCACGCGCGGCAGCCAGAACAGCATCTTCCTCGCCGCCAGCCTGCTGATCCGGCCCGGCGACGCGGTGATCGTCGAGGAACTGACGTACGAGCCCGCCGTCGCCGCCTTCGCCGCGCGCGGGGCGAAGATCGTACCGGTCGGCCTCGACGGCGACGGCATCTGCCTCGACGACGTGGAGGCCGCCTGCCGCCGCAACCGCGTGGCCGCCGTCTTCGTCACCCCGCACCACCAGTTCCCCACCACCGTGGCGCTGCGGCCCGAACGACGGCTGCGACTGCTCGACCTCGCGCGGCAGTTCGGCTTCGCGGTGATCGAGGACGATTACGACCACGAATTCCACTTCGCCTCACAGCCGCTGCTGCCGATGGCGGCTTATGCGCCGGGGCGGGTGATCTATGCCGGATCGCTGTCGAAGCTGCTGCTGCCCGCGCTGCGCGTGGGCTACATCGCCGCGCCGGTGGAAGTGATCGAGGCTCTGGCGCACGTCGTCTCGCTGGTCGACGGCATGGGCAACACCCTGACCGAAAACGCCGCCGCCGAACTGATCGACAGCGGCGAACTCAGCCGCCACGCACGCAAGGTGCGGCAGGTCTACGCCCAGCGGCGCGAGGCTTTCGCCGAAGCGCTCGACGCGACGCTGGGGGACCATGTGAGCTACGAGATGCCGCCCGGCGGCCTCGCGTTCTGGCTGCGCTTCGCCTCCGAACAGACGCTGGACCGGATCGAGGCGGGGGCGGCCGGGGCGGGTCTGCGCTTCGCCTCGTCGCGCTCGTTCATGACGCGGCCGGGTGCGGCGCGCGGGCTGCGCATCGGCTTCGCCAGCCTCGACGAACAGGAAGCGCGCCGCGCGCTGCAGGCGCTGCGTTCGATACTGGATTGAGAGCGCCCGCGCGGCGCACCCCGTGCGGCTAGAGCTAGATGACATTAAATTGAACCACTCGTCGTCATTGCGAGCGCAGCGAAGCAATCCAGGGCCGCGTAAACCGTCCTGGATTGCTTCGCTGCGCTCGCAATGACGACTCAAGGTAAAGTCATCATGCTCTAGCCTTCCGGCCCTCCCGCAAGCGGGAGGGCTATCGCATCAGACGTTTCCATTCCCCCCTCGTCACCCTGAACGTGTTTCAGGGTGACGAGGGGGGACGGGAGACGGATCAGTCTGCCGCCTCGCGCATCGCCGCGACCAGCGCGGCGTCGGGATGCGCCGCAAGAATCTGCGCGAAAGTCTCCGGTCGCTCGTCCTGGCCCAGCTTGAAGGTCGCGTCGCACGACAGCACGTTCGCGCGGAAGGCGATGATGCGCGCCACCATCGGCTCGTAGCGCTCGCCCATCGCGGACACGCTCCAGCGGCCGGGACGGTCCCCTTCCATGTGCGCGATCAGGCGGTCGAGCGCCTCGCCGTTCTGCTCGGGCTCGAACACCACGTCCACCGTGAAGCGCGCAACCGCATAGTTCCACGTCGGCGCCCACTTCTCCTGCGTCACCAGCTCGGGCGAGATATAGCCCTCGGCCCCCTGGAACAGCATCAGCGCGCGCGGATCGGCGCGCAGCGCCTCGACCTGTAGGTTGCGCAGCGCGAAATGGCCGACGAGCGCGGTCACCGCGCCATCATCGTCCACTTCCGCCAGCAGCGGCAGCGGCGTCGCATGGCCGCCCGACACCACCCACGCGAGCGGATGGCGCGCGACCAGCGCCGCCACTTCGGCGGCATTCCTCGGAGAGAACAGGCTCACGCGGCGGAAGCCGTGTAGCGCTCGCGCCCGCCGACGAAAGTGCGCAGAACTTCGGTCTTGGGCAAGGTCTCGGGATCGATCGCGGTGGGATCGCGGTCGAGCACCACGACGTCGGCCAGCATGCCCGGCGCGATGCGGCCCGAACGGTCCTCCATGAAACCCGCGAAGGCGTTGTTGACCGTGTAGGCGGTCAGCGACTGCTCCACGGTGACCTTCTGGTCGGGCAGCCAGCCGTGCGGGTTGGCGCCGTCGATCGTCTCGCGCATGACGGCGGCATAGATGCCCTCGACGGCACTCAAGGGTGCCACAGGCCAGTCCGAACCGAACGTCACGGTCGCGCCGCTGTTCATCAGCGAAGCGAAGGCATACGTGCCGTCCAACCGCTTCTCGCCGATGCGCTTCACCGCCCAGCGGCCATCGTCGATCGCGTGGTAGGGCTGGACCGAGGCGATCACCTTCTGCTTGGCGAAGCGCGGGATCGTGGCGGGCAGGATATGCTGCGCGTGCTCCACGCGGAAGCGACGATCGCGTGTCCCGTTCAGCTTCACCGCCTCGGCATAGACGTCGAGGATATCGTCGTTGGCCTCGTCGCCGATGGCGTGGACGGTGATGTGGACACCGGCGGCATCGGCGGCGATCACCTTCTCGCGCAGTTCGGCAAGCGGCATCACCCGCACGCCGCGGGTATGCGGATCGTCGGTGTAGGGATCGTGGAACAGCGCCGTGCGCGCGCCGAGCGAGCCGTCGACCAGCGCCTTGCAGGCACCCCAGCGCACCCAGTCGTCACCGCGCCCTTCTTCCTTGACGAGGGCGACCACCTTCTCCCAATCGGCCAGCGGCACGAAGTTGTAGAAGCGCATGTCGGTCTCGCCCTTCGCGCGCAGGCGGCGGACGGTGTCGAAGCAGTCCCAGTCGAACGGATCGGGGACGTGGACCTGCGCGAAGCCGTTCTTCAGGCCATGGGCGATGCCGCCCCGCACCGCGTCTTCCTGCTGCGCGTGAGTCAGCGGCGGGATGACGCGGTCGATCAGCGCCTTGGCGAGATCCTTGACCACGCCCGTCGGCTCGCCCTTCTCGTCGCGCACGATGACGCCGCCTGCGGGATCGGGCGTGTCGCGGGTGATCCCGGCCAGCTTGAGCGCCACCGAATTGCAGAAGTAGCTGTGCAGGTCGGTGCGCGGCAGCGCGATCGGCGTGTCGCCGGTCACCGCGTCCACCCATTCGCGGGTCGGCAGCTGGCCGCCGAAGCGCTGTTCGTCCCACGGCCCGCCGAGCAGCCAGCGATCGGGCTGCGCCTTCACCGCCGCGCCGATGCGCGCGACGAATTCCTCGCGGCTCTTCACTTCGAGCAGGTCCGGGCGCGGCAGCGCGGCCGAACCCATAAGGAAATGCGTGTGGTTGTCGGTGAAGGCGGGCATCGCGAAGGCGCCCTTGAGGTCGACCACGCGGGTCGAGCGCTTCATCCGCGCCTTCACCGCGCGCGCGCCGACCGCGACGATGCGATCGCCGATCATGCCGATCGCATCGGCCCGGCCACCTGCGGTGCCGGTCCACACGTTGCCGCCGACCAGCGCGACGTCGAGCGGCGCGTCGGCGGCGAAGGCATGGCGCGCGAACGTCGAGCCGGCGAGCGCGCCTGCACCCAACATGGCCGCACCCGAGCCCAGAAACTGACGACGATCGAACATGGTGGTCCCTTCTCGATTTCCCTGTGCATCCGCCATCGCCCGGCGACGCGGTCCCGCCAACATCCAATATCACACCGGACCAAGGGACCAAGCAGGTTGGACCCCGATTGGACCACTTGGACCCCTCGCCTTCGCAGTATTGGATGTTTCCGGGAACCGCCCGAGGATCGAACTTCACCCTCACAGCTTCAGGCGAGCACCGCGACAGCGGGCCGCCCGGGTTCATGTCCAGTCCGTCGCAAGGCCCCGGGGAAGGGCGCGCGGCGCGACACAGATGAGGGAAATGCCATGACCATCGTTCGTACCATGCTCTCCTGTTCCGCCGCCGTCATGGCCCTGGCCATGGCCGCGCCCGCGCTTGCCGATGAAGCCGACGGCGCCTCTTCCGACAACAATGGCGGCAGCAACGGCGACATCATCGTCACCGCCACCAAGCGCAACGAGAAGCTGCGCGAGATCGCCGGCGGCGTCGCCGCGCTGACCGGCGACGAGCTGGTCAAGATGGGCGCGCAGGAGTTCAAGGACTACCTGACCCGCACGCCGGGCGTCGCCTTCAACGAAGGTCCGCCGCAGAACTCCACCGCCGTCATCCGCGGCGTCGGCACCACCGCCGGGCTCGACCAGGGCCAGGGCACGACCGGCTACTTCATCAACGAGATCGCGCTGACCGAACCCGGCTACGCGATCGTCGTGCCCGATATCGACGCCTTCGACGTGGCGCGCGTCGAAGTGCTGCGCGGCCCGCAGGGTTCGCTGTTCGGCTCGGCCTCGCTGGGCGGCGCGATCAACTACGTCGCCAACATGGCCGATGCCAGCGGCATCGACGCGGCGGCCGAGGGCGGTATTTCGTCGACCAAGAACGCCAGCGGGCAGCTGAGCTACCGCGCCAAGGCGATGGTCAACGTGCCGATCATCAGCGACAAGCTGGCGGTGCGCTTCACCGCGACGCAGCGCGTGGACGCGGGCTACATCGACAACGTCGGCACCGGCACCAACGGCTCCAACGACATCCACAACCTCGGCCTGCGCGGCTCGATCGTGTGGACGCCGGATGCAGATACCAAGCTGACCTACCTCGGACTGTATTATCGCACCAAGGCGGACGACAATTCCTACGCCCAGCTCGACGTGGGCGAACTGGCGCGTTCGTCGTACTTCCGCCCGACCGAGAAGTACGAGACGCAGATCCACTCGCTGCGCCTCGACCATGACTTCTACGGCTACAACTTCACGATGATCGGCGCGTACAGCCGCAAGACCGGCGACCTGAAGTTCGATTATTCGCCTTATTACGACTACCTCAATCCCGGCGAGGCGCACACGTTCCTGCAGGCGGGCTACAGCGACACCTACTCGGTCGAGGCGCGCCTCGCCTCGCCGGCCGGTAAGACCTTCGACTGGCTGGTCGGCGCGACCTACATCGACACCCACAAGACCTTCGAGGAACACCTGACCTCGCCGGGCATCGGCGCAGTGCTCGATGCCTCCCAGCTGACCGGGCCGGATGAATACTACCTCGGCATCGGCGACACCAAGGGGCTGGAAACCGCGCTGTTCGGCGAGGCCAACCTGCACTTCGGCCCCGTGACGGTGACCGGCGGCGGCCGCCTGTTCCACAACCAGCAGAAGCGCTACGTGGCGCTCTATGGCTACTTCTACCCCGGCGACAGCATCACCCCGGGCTACATGCTCAAGGACAACGGTTTCGCGCCGAAGGCCTCGATCAAGTGGGAAGTCAGCCCGGACCTGATGTTCTACTCGCTGGCGTCCAAGGGCTTCCGCTTCGGTTCGCCCAACCTCGGCCTGATCCCGCTTGAGGACTTCTACACCCCGCCGGGCACGAAGTCGGACTCGCTGTGGAACTACGAGGTCGGCACCCGGCTCTCGCTGGCCGACCGCAAGGTGCTGATCGACCTGACCGCCTTCAAGATCGACTGGAAGGACATCCAGGTCCGCCTGACCCGTCCGGACGACTTTACCTACGGCGCCAATGCCGGCAAGGCGCGCATCAAGGGTGTCGAGGCCAGCGTTTCGGCCAACTTCGGCGGCTTCAGCTATGCCTTCAACGGCACTTATCTGGACGCCAAGATCATCGACGAGATCGACACCTCGAGCGGCGTGATCCCGGCGGGCAAGCGCCTGCCCTCGTCCGCCAAGTGGCGCCTGTCGAACACCGCCAGCTACAACCTGGGCGGCGACTACCAGCCGACGGTCACGCTGATGCACCGCTACGTCTCGGCAAGCCCGGGCTACCTCAACGACGACACGACGTTCGCCGCCTACAACATCTTCGACGCCCGCGCCTCGGTGCAGGTCGGCGCGGTGACGGTGGCGGCCTTCATCAACAACATCGGCGACAAGCGCGCCGTGACCTTCGGCTACGGCAGCGACATCAACGGGCAGACGCAGTTCTACGTCCGCCCGCGCACCTTCGGCCTGCAGGCCAACTGGTCGCTGCGCTGAGCGGGACATGCATCCGGAGCGGCAAGCGCCGCTCCGGATCGCGATGACTTTACCCTGAATCGTCATTGCGGCCTTTGAATCGTCATTGCGAGCGAAGCGAAGCAATCCAGGGCGGTTTATATGGCCCTGGATTGCTTCGCTTCGCTCGCAATGACGACAGGGTGTTTTAGACGATAAGGTGTTGTAGCCCAATCTGTCCGTGCCCCGGAAAAGGGCCGCGGATACGCGCAGACCAAGGATCGATACGATGCGAAAGCCGGCCCACCTTCCCAACACATCGGGCCGACTGCGCATCGGTATCGCCTCCGCGCTTGCCCTGGCGCTGACCACCCTCGCGCCGGCGGCAAGCGCGGAGACTCAAACCAGCTTGGGCGGCGGGCTATCCCTCAAGCCCGCCCGCACCCTCGCCTTCGACGCGCACGAAGGCACCTGGATGCAGCCGGACCTCTCGCCCGACGGCCGCACCATCCTGTTCGACCTGCTCGGCGACATCTACGCGCTCGACGTCGCGGGCGGCACCGCGCGGCCGGTGCTCACCGGCATGGCCTTCGAGACGCACCCGGTGTTCTCCCCTGACGGCAAGCGTTTCGCCTTCGTCAGCGACCGTTCGGGCGTGGTCAACCTGTGGACCGCCAACGTCGACGGCACCGGCCTGAAGCAGCTTTCGGCCGAAACCTCGCTCAACGTCATGTCGCTGCCCGCGTGGAGTCCGGACGGGAAGACCGTCTACGTCTCGCGCATGGTCCATTCGGTGCTGGCGTTCGAGCTGTGGTCGTTCCCCGCTGACGGCGGTGCGGGCGCGCAGATCACGAAGGCGAATGTTCCCGACTGGGATTCACGCCCCAACGCGCTGGGCACGGCGCCCTCGCCTGACGGCAAGTACCTCTATTTCGCCGCCAAGCTCGGCCACACCTGGACCGAGAAAGACCCGCCGGTCTGGTCGATCGCCCGACGCGAGATCGCGAGCGGCAAGCAGGAAACCGTGGTGGAGGGCGCAGGGGGGGCGATGAGCCCGGCGCTCTCGCACGACGGGCGCACCCTCGCCTACGCCGCGCGGATCGCCGTCGAGGGCACCTCCGGCGACGTGATCCGCCTGCGCGACCTGACCACCGGCGAGGACCGCGTGCTCGGCCCGATCGATGCCGACGCGCAGAACCAGGGCTATTACTATGGCCTCACCCCCCGCTTCACCTTCGCGCCGGACGACCGCAGCCTGATCCTGAGCGTGAACGGCAAGCTGGCGCGCATGGACGTGAGCACCGGCACCGCGCAGGACATTCCCTTCACCGCGCCGGTCAGCCTCGGCCTCGGCCCCAGGACGCGGCAGGCGATCCCGGAGGAGACCGGGCCGGTGCGCGTGCGCATGATGCAGGCTCCGCACCGCTCGCCCAACGGCCGCACGCTGGCCTTCACCGCGCTCGGCGGGCTTTACCTCCAGCCGGTGAAGGGCGGCAAGCCGAAGCGCGTGGCGGCGGCGGGCGACGCGGTGTTCCAGCCGAGCTGGTCGCCGGACGGCCGCACCCTCGTCTACGTCACCTGGACCGCACGGGACGGCGGCGCGGTCTGGTCCATCCCCGCAGGCGGCGGCACTCCCACGCGCCTGACGAGCGAGGCGGGCTTCTACACCGAGCCGGTCTTCGTGGACGCCGCCAGCATCGCCGTGCTGCGCGCCTCGCACCACGACCGCCTGCGCGCGGTGAACGAGATCAGCCCCGACCGTCCCACCGACATCGTGCGCCTCCCCGCCGGTGGCGGCACCCCGGCGCTGGTCCTCCACGCCGGCAATGCCCGCCAGCTCGATGCCGCCTCAGGACGCCTGCGCTTCTACGCCGACGGCAAGGTCCAGTCGGTGAACCCCGACGGCACCGACCGCCGCGACGAGCTGACCGTGCTGGCGCAAGTCGCCGGGCAATATGTCGGCGTGCCGCTGCCCGCCGACGAAGTCTCGCTCGATCCTGCGGGCACGCACGCGCTGGTGCGCCACGGCTTCCAGGTCTCGGTGGTGGACGTGCCCGCGCGCGGCGGCAAGGACGCGCCCTCGGTCTTGCTGATGGATGCCTCGGCCCCCGCCATCCGCCTGACCCGCGAGGGCGCCGACACCGCGCGCTGGAGCGCGGACGGCAGCACGGTCGAGTGGTCGGTCGGCTCGACCTGGCGCATGCTCCCGCTCGCCAGGATCGACCGCAGCGCGCCCGGCGCCAGCGAGGTGCGCGCAACGTCTTTGGCTGCACAAGTCACCGTCCCGCGCGACGTGCCGACCGGCACCGTGGTCCTGCGCGGCGCCACCGCGCTCACCATGCGCGGCGACGAGACGATCCCGAACGCCGACGTCGTCGTGCAGGGCAACCGCATCCTTGCGGTCGGCCCCAGCGGCAGCGTCAGGGTGCCGCGCGGCGCGGCGGTGCGCGACGTCTCGGGCAAAGTCATCGTGCCGGGCTTCGTCGATACCCACGCGCACTGGTTCGAGGTGCGCAAGGGCGTGCAGGAAGCCGGGCACTGGGACTTCCAGATCAACCTCGCCTACGGCGTCACCTCGGGGCTGGAGGTGCAGGCCTTCACCCCCGACGTGTTCGTCTATCAGGACATGATCGACGCCGGGATGATGCCGGGGCCGCGCGCCTATTCGGTCGGTCCTGGGGTGTTCCGCAACAGCCCCAACGCCACCGAGGCCGACATCGCCGCCGTCCTGCGCCGCTACCGCGACCATTACCGCACCCGCAACATCAAGTCCTACATGGTTGGCGACCGCGCCACCCGGCAGGCGATGGTCGCGGCGACGGCCGAAGTCGGCATGATGGCCACCACCGAGGGCGCCAGCGACCTCGACCTCGACCTCACGCACTTCATCGACGGCTTCGCAGGCAACGAGCACGCCCTGCCGGTCAGCCCGCTGCGCGACGACGTGGTGCGGCTGATGGCGTTCAGCGGCACCAGCTACACGCCGACGCTGGGGGTGCTCTACGGCGGTTATCCGGCATTGTTCGACTACATCGTCAACGAGCGGCCACAGGACGATCCCAAGGTGCGCCGCTTCATGCCGCCGGGCGTGCTGGTGCAGAAGCTGACCAACCGCCACTGGCAGCCCGCCGAGGCGCAGACCTACCAGCGCTTCGCCGCCGATACGCTGAAAGTGCAGCGCGCGGGCGGCCTCGTCGGCATGGGCAGCCACGGCGAGATGCAGGGCATCGGCTACCACTGGGAACTGCAGATGTATGCCTCGGGCGGGGCGACGCCGATGGAAGTGCTCCACGCGGCGACGATCGGCTCGGCCGAAGTGATCGGCCGCAAGGACGAGATCGGCAGTCTGGAGCCGGGCAAGCTGGCCGACCTGCTGATCCTCGACGCCGACCCGCGCGCGGATATCCGCAATACGCGGCGGATTGGCGCGGTGATGAAGAACGGGCGGCTCTACGATCCCGCCACGCTAGACGAGATCTGGCCGCGCCAGCGCAAGCAGCCCGCACCGTGGTTCGCGGAAGAGGCGAAGCCTTAGGGTGGCGGGGGCGAATTGCGCGGCGGCAGGTTTCGCCCCTTGCGGTCATTTGTCGATGGTGGATAATGCCGACATGAAAAGGCGTTTGACCGTTCGCGAACTGGAGCCAGTGGCTAGGGATGCAACACGCGGTGTGCTCGAAGAATCGGTTGCATTGGTTCGTTTCAAAGGTGATCGAAACCTGACCCTTGGAACGTTAATCGAAGACGATCTCCTTATTTTTCAGCTTTATATTGCCGGTGAGAAGCCTTCTGACGCAGTGGTACTTACGAGCACCTCCGTTTCACGCATTACCGGCGAGGTCTTAAGCGTGCAGGTGCATGTATAGCGACTAGCTGCACAGCGTCCGCTTCCAACCCCCGGATCCCGAATTCCGGGCTGGCGGTGACCGCCCCTTTGCGGCGCTTCTCCCGGCTCGTCATTGCGAGCGCAGCGAAGCAATCCAAGGCAGTCTTGAGCCGCCTTGGATTGCTTCGCTGCGCTCGCAATGACGAATTTGGTATTGGCAATCACCACCCAAATCCGTCCTTCCAACCCCGCTCAGCCTGAGCTTGTCGAAGGCACCGAGGCTGGGCGCTGTGCTCCCCATGCTTCGACAAGCTCAGGCTGAGCGGGGTGGGTGAGGCTACGACACCACCCCACCCCTTTGTCGCCATTCACGCTCTTGGAACGAAGCGCCCAAGGCCGCTCAACTTTCGAAGCTGAATTGTGCGGCCACCCCTCACCCCGCCGCCTGCGCAGTCACACGGCCCGTGCGCTCCAGCTTGCCCCAGCCCACGAACCACCCGGCGACGGCCGAGGCGATGGCGCGGATCACCACCCAGTACATGATCTGGCGATAGACCAGCCGCTGCGCCACCAGCAGATGCGCCGGATAGCGCGCCCGGCCGCCATCGAGATAATAGGCCACCCAGCCGCACAGCACGTCGATCGCGGTGAAGACGACCCAGTACGTCGCCATCATCCCCACGTCGCCGCTGGTCTGCGCCCAGCCGTGCGCCGAGACGCGCAGCGCGGTGCCGACGATCGAGAGCACCAGCGCCAGATCGATCAGCGGCGAGATCGCCGCGAAGCCGATCTGGAACAGCCACGCCTGCGGCAGTCCGACGAGGCCGAGGCCTGCAGGCTTGCGATCGCGGATCACGGCGCGGTGCTTCCACAGGCACTGCAGCGTGCCGAAGGCCCAGCGGAAGCGCTGCTTGGCCAGCGCGGTGAAGCTCTCGGGCGCCTCGGTCCAGGCCACCGCGCGCGGGTCGAAGGTGACGCGCCAGCCGCTGCGCTGGATGGCGATGGTGAGATCCTGATCCTCGGCCAGTGTGTCCTCCGGATAGCCGCCGACCGAATCGAGCGCCGCGCGCCGCCACGCGCCGACCGCGCCGGGCACTACCGTCATCGCGTCGAAGCCCGCCAGCGCCCGGCGTTCCAGGTTCTGCGCGGTGATGTATTCCACCGCCTGCCAGCGGGTGACGAGGTTCACCCGGTTGCCCACCCGCGCATCGCCTGCGACCGCGCCGATTTCCGGGTCGGCGAACCAGCGGGCGAGGCGGCGGATCGTCTCGGGCTCGAACTGGGTGTCGGCGTCGAGCGCGATGACCACTTCGCCCGTGGCCTGCAGCAGCGCGCGGTTCAAGGCGCTGGCCTTGCCGCCGTTCGCCAGCGTCAGCAGCGTCACGCGCGGATCGTCGCCGAAGACGGCGCGCACGATCTCGCTGGTGCCGTCCTTCGAGCCGTCGTCGGCCACGATCACCTGCAGCGCCGGGTAATCGCTCGCCAGCACCCGCGCCACCGAGGCGGCGATCACCCGCTCCTCGTTGTAGGCGGGGATGATGACCGAGACCGAGGGTTCATGGTGCGGCGGCTCGGCGCGCTTGCGGCGGCTCTGGAACCACGCGAGGCCCGCCATGATGACCGCGCGCGCCATGCCGAGCGAGATCGCGACGTAGAACAGCCAGGCCAGCGCGGCGGAGATCGCCATCAGCACCACGAAGGCGCCCACGTCCACCCGCACGGCGGCAAGGTCGGTGGAGGAGATAGCCGGCATCGCCCGCGCCTGCGGAATGCCCACGAGCTGCGACACCGTCACGAACTGATAGCCCTGCGCCTTGAGCGCCTTGATGATGCGCGGCAAGGCCGCCACCGTCTGCGACCGCTCGCCGCCGCCGTCGTGAAGCAGCACCACGTTGGTCGCGTTCTGCGGCGATGCGGTGTGGACCTGGCGCAGCACCTGATCGACGATCTCGTCCTCACCGGGGCGCTGCCAGTCGTTGGGGTCCACATGCAGGCCGACGATCGTGTAGCCCGCCTGCTGCGCGGCCAGCGCCGGGCCGAGTTCGTCGGGCGTGGTCGGCTCCGCATCGCCGAAATAGGGCGCGCGGAACAGCGTCATCGAACGGCCGGTATAAGCTTCGACCAGCCGCTGCGTGGCGTTGATCTGGAGGCGGGTCTGCTGCGGCCCGGCATTGGCGAGGTTGGGGTGGGTATACGTATGGTTCCCCAGTTCGCCCCCGTCGGCGATGATCCGCTTGAGCAGGCCCGGACTGCCGAGCGCGTTCTCGCCGATCACGAAGAAGGTGCCGGGGACGTGCTCGGCCTCCAGTTCCTTGAGAATCTTCGGCGTCCAGGTCGGGTCCGGGCCATCGTCGAAAGTCAGCGCGATGCGCTTGGGATCGGCCCCGCCCGAGCGGTTGACCACGAAGGGCGTGGGCAGGGCGCCGTACGTCTCGCCGCGGATCACGCCGCTGGCGTCGGTCTGTACCGAGCGCTGGCCATCGCGCGGGGTGGCGGTGATGCGCAGGATCTCGCCCGATCCCTCGATGTCGGCGCTGCTGAGCGCGCGCGGGGTGGAAAGGTCCGGGGTGCCGCCCTTGCGGAAGGCGGCAAGGTCGTCCCAGAAGCCCGAATCCTCGGTCCCCAGCCGCCACAGCGCCATGCCCTGGATGCCCAGCCGCCTGAGCGCGGCCATCTCGTTCCAGCTGGTCGCCGCGTCGAGCATCCAGATGGTGTGGTGGCGGGGCTTGTCGCCATCGTCATCGTCGTAGGCGAAGGCGGCGTTGCCGCTGGCGGGATCGAAGGTGATCTTCGCGCTGCTGTCATGCGCGGCGAGCCAGGCATCCTCGATCGCGAGCGCGTCGGTGTCGTCGCCATGCCAGTCGTAGGCGTAGCTGCCCAGCGCGACGACGATGCGATCGGGGCCGATCTTGTGCAGCGCGTCCTGCACTTCGTGGACGAACCAGTCCTGCGAGGCGATCGGGCCGGGGGTGCCGCCTTCCCAGTGCTGGTCGTAGGCCATGAAGATGACCTTGTCGCAGACCTTGGCGAAAGCGGCGAGCGGCCAGCCCTCGTCGCCTGCGGGTGCGGTCACGGCGAGCGAGGAACCCGCCGGCAGCGCCGCGTGCAGCGTGCGCAGGAAGGCGAGGTAATCGGGCATGGCGCGCGCGGGGAGCGCCTCGAAGTCCATCACCAGCCCCTGCTCATGGCGCTGCGCGACGACGGCGGCGAGCTGGCGGGCGAGCGCGGCGCGCTGGGCCGGATCGTGGATCAGCGCCGCCGTGCCCGCGCCGTCCCAGCTCTCGTTGCCGACGTTCTGGACCATCGGC
Organism: Novosphingobium resinovorum; assembly: GCF_036352595.1. Lineage (GTDB taxonomy): Bacteria > Pseudomonadota > Alphaproteobacteria > Sphingomonadales > Sphingomonadaceae > Novosphingobium > Novosphingobium resinovorum_B. The sequence continues at coordinate 130,415 of NZ_JAZFAX010000006.1, read as the reverse complement.
AGCACCTTGAAGCGGTGCGGCTGGCCGGCGACGAGCCGCTCGAAGCGGGCATCGGGCTCGACGGTGACCTGGTGCTGCGGCCCGGCGACGTTGACCAGCGCCGGGACCACCCAGTCGAGGTCGTTGCCGTGGTGGACCAGCGAGAGGAAGCTGGCGTCGTTGCCCGGCAGGTAGAAGCCGATGCTGAGCGGCTTCTGCGCCCCCGGCGTGTGCAGGCGCGGCAGCCAGGCCTTGAGTTCGTGCTTCAGGCGCGAGCCGTGCAGCGTCGAGGGCTTGAGGCGCGGCGTCGGCAGTTCCAGCTCCTGCTGCGCGGGCACGGCGACGAGCGTGGTGGCGAAGGCCGCCGCTCCCAGCAGCACCGCCACCAGCAGCACGGCGAGGACACCGCGCGCCCAGCGGCTGCGGCGTCCGGTGGGGTCGTAGAAGATCGGCTTGCTCATGACGGTCCATGTCCGGCGAAAGGGAACTGGCCCGCGCAATAGGCCCGGCGCGATCTTCGCGACCTGATCGGCGCCTTAAATTTTCGTCATGTTGGCGCGCATCACCCCATCATCCCGGAGCGGAACCAGCGCCGCATCGCAGGCATGCGCCGAAGGTCGCAGCCGCAGACCTTGCAGCGGCACAGCTCCACGCCCGAGGGATCGACCAAGATCTTGCGCGAGGCGACGTGGCGCTCGTGGCGGCAATCGTCGAGAGTGCCGCTCATGAACGCAGGTCCAGTTCGGGCGCCGCCGCATGCAGCGCGCGCAAGGTGGTGGCGATCAGGCGCGGGGCATCGTGACCGAGGTAGTGGTCGCCGGTCAGGCCGATCACCCGCGCCCGGCCCTGCAATGCGGGGCACAGGCTGCCGTGCTCCTCCAGGCCGTAGACGCAGACCACCGGCGCCCAGTCGATCCGCCGCATGCCGAGCAGCGGCCAGGCGTCGGGCCGGCCGAGATAGGCCAGCCCCACCGGGTCGGCGCGGAAGTAGACGTCGTGCGCCGGCACCGTCAGGTCGATCGCGGCGACCCGCGCGCGCAAGTCGGCGGGCAGATCGGGCGCGGCGGTGGCGAGGATGTCGGCGCCGTAGGACTGGCCCATGAGCACGATCCGGCTCGCCCCGGTCCGCGCCAGCGCCAGCCGCACCGCGCCGGCGAGGACGGCGTCGGCCTGGTCCCGCGTACGATGCGCCGCGAACACCACCGGCGAGGCGACGCCGACGACGGGAATGCCCCGCGCCGCGACCGCCGCCGCCACCTTGTCGCCCATGCCGAAGCGAAAGCCCATGTCGCCCGACAGGAACACCGCCGCCACGCGCGGATGCGCCGCGGCCGAGGGAAAGATCACGATCGGCGCACTGCCCAGCAGACCCAGCACCGGCGCCGCCAGCGCGGCTAGGCCCAGCGTCACCGCCAGCAGCAGGCCGAGCGCGATGCCGTGCACGGCGGGAGGCTGGCGCCGCCTCATGCCGTCACCATCGCATCGGTGGCAACCGCGACCGGCGCGATCCGGCCCGCCGCCTCACCGGCTCCGCCGCCCCCGCCGATCAGGCGCGAGACGTCGTGCAGGCCCTGCAGCAGCCCGATCCCGTGCGGGCCGGCGACGTAGCGCGATTCCCAGCGCGGCGCGAACTTCTCCTTGTAGCCGCGCAGGCCGCGAAAGCCGTAGAAGCGCTCGCCATGGCGGAACACCAGCGCCGCCGCCTTGGCCCAGGCCGGCGCAAGGTGCCCGCCCTCGATCCCCGAAAGCGGCACCATGCCCAGCGTGAAGCGCCGGTATCCGCGCGCCTTGGCCCAGAGCAGCAGGTTGGTGAACAGGAAGTCCATCGTCCCGCGCGGCGCGTCCTCGCGGTGGCGCATGAGGTCCACCGAAGCCTCGGACAAGTCGTCGGTGCGCCACACGTTGGCGAAGGCGACGATGCGGTCCTCGACCATGACCAGCGCCATGTCGAAATTGCTCAGGTAATCGCGGTCGAAGGCGCCGAGGCTGAAGCCCTTTTCGCGCTGGCCCTTGGCCGCCATCCATTCGTCGGAGATCGCCTCCAGCTCGTCCAGGATCACCGGCACCGCCGCCGCCGGGACCACGCGCAGCCGCGCCCCGGCCCGCGCCGCCGTCCGCTCGGACTTGCGGATCGAGCGCAGCGGCGGGGTCTCCAGTTCGAAGGTCGTCAGATCGACCACCGCCTCCTCGCCGTACTTGACGATCTGCAGGCCCATGCCGATCGCAAGGTCCAGCATGGCCGCGGAAATCTCGTAGAGCACCAGCCGCCCCTGCTGGCGGTGCGACATGTCCCGGATCGTCCAGAGCAGTTCGCCCCATGATCCTTCCGCGCCCACCGGATCGCCCATCACCACCCAGCTGGTGCCCTTGACCTGGTACATCAGGAAAGCGTCCCGCGCCGCCGAGACGAGGAAGCGCTTGTCCCCGGTCAGCGCCAGCATCGCCTCGGTGCGCGGGCTGGTGGCCAGGATCGCGCGGATCGCCGGGCCGTCCTGCGTCGTCGCCCCCCGGTCGGCGCGCGCGGCGCCCGGCGCGAACAGCCGCCAGACCGCGAAGCCCGCCAGGAACACGCCGCAGGCCAGCGCCGCGCGCAAGTAGCGCGGGGCGTCGGCGCGCAGGGCGAACTTCCACCACAAGTCGTCGTCGTAGGGAACATGGCGATAGGCGAACAGGCCCGCCCACAGCGCCAGCCCGGTCGCCATCGCCACCGCCGCGACCCATCCGGCCGTCAGCGGCGTCTCGGTCAGCGCGGTGCGGCGGTAGAACGCGCCGCGCGTCAACTGCAGCAGCCCGGCAAGGGCGAGGCAGGCGATGGCTTCCTCATAGTCGATCCCCTTGGTCAGCGAGAACACCGCGCCCGCCACCAGCAGCAGCCGGGTCGCCAGGAAGGCCCCGTCGAGCCGCCGGTAGAGCCCCGGCGCCAGCAGCAGCAGCGCGGTGCCGACGAGGCTGGCGGCGATATGGCTCGCCTCGATGAAGGGCAGCGGCATCACGTCGGCCAGCAGGCCCATGCGCGCGTGGATCGCGGGCAGCGAGCCCGACAGCAGCAGCATCGCCCCGCCCAGGAAGGTGGAACTGGCCAGCAGCAGCGGCGAAAGGCCGGTGGCGACGCTCTGCACGCCGCCCACCAGCCGCGCCACGCGGCGGCTGCGCGTACCCTCGCGCCAGGCCAGCAGCAGCGCGGCCAGCGCCAGCGGCAGCAGGTAGTAGACCAGGCGATAGGCGATCAGTCCCGCGAACAGGTGCGCCCGGTCCCCCGGCGCGACCGCCAGTACCACCGCCTCGAACACGCCCAGCCCGCCCGGTACGTGCGTCACCAGCGCCACCACGATGCCCAGCGCGTAAGCAAGCACGAAGGCGGGCAGCTGCGCCGGATCGGCGCCGGGCAGCAGCACGAACAGCGCCGCCCCGGCGCAGGCGAGGTCGGTCACGCTGACGCCGACTTGCATGCCGATCTCGCGCAGCGAGGGCAACGGCAGGCGGAGGCCGCCAAGCGCCATCTGCCGCGCGCGGCCGACCGCGAAGGCGGCCGCGCCCAGCAGCGCCAGCATGGCGGCGCCGATGGCATGCGTCGTCCGGGCACCCAGAACCACGGCGCCGAAGTCCAGCCCGCCACGATGGACCAGCATCGCCGCGCCCGAGACCGCCAGCACCCCGGCCCAGAAATTGCCCGCCGCCAGCATGACCACCTTGGCGACGTCCGGCCCGTCGAGCCCGGCACCGACATAGATGCGATAGCGCGCCGACCCGCCGGTCAGCAGCGAGAGGCCGAGGTTGTGGCTCAGCGTATAGCTGGTGAACGAGGCCAGCGCCGCCGTGCGCCACGGCAGCGGCCGCCCGATCGTGCGCAGCGCGAGGTAATCGTAGAACGTCAGCGCCAGATAGCTCGCGGCGGTCAGCGCGAGGCTCAGCGCGATCTGGCCCGGGCTCAGCGCGTGGACGGCGGCGCGCACCTGCGAATAGCGGATCTCGTGCGTCAGTGCATTGAGCGCGGCGAAGCCCAGCGCGATCACCACGACGACCGCGCCGGCCTCGACCAGCCGCCGGTGCCGCGACAGCAGAGCGACCAGCGCGGTCATGCCGGCACCTGCGCGATCCGCGTCCACACTTGCGAGCGGCACAGCAGCCCGCCCAGCACGCAGCCGCTGATCTTCAGCTGCGTGGGCGAAAGCGGCTCGATCCGCGAATCGAAGCGGCGGCCCATGTCGGGGACGTAGACGGTGCCGCGCCAGACCCGGCCGGCGGGGCGGTAGTCCTGCAGCAGTTCGGTGCCGATCAGCGAGGCGATGCCGCTGCCCTGCGCGTCGGCCCGTGCCTTGGCGCTGGCCCATACCACGCGGCCGCACAGGCCGGGCCCGCAGGCCCCGGTGCGCACGGCGACGCTGCCGGAGGGATTGAGCCACACGCCCTCGGCCGGCGAGGGCGCCGCGCTCGCGCCGACCGGCACGGCCAGCGCGGCAAGGAGCGGGAGGAGCAAGGCGGTTCTCAGCATCATGCCGCCGCTTGTGGACCGGGCCGGATTGCGGGACGTTCGCCGCCACATGAACAATCGGCAATGGTCACCGGCCCCACCCGGCTCATCCGCCCAGCGAATAGGTAATCACGAAGCACGCCACCGTCAGCAGCGACATCGCCAGGATGAATGCGGCGTCCGCCACCCGCTCCAGCCCGTGCAGCCGGGTCGAGGACTGCACCCTGAGCGCGAAGTACGAACTCAGCGTCGCCAGCAGGAACAGCAGCGCGTCGATCGAGAGCAGGTCGTCGGCGATCGTCTCGTGCCCGCGCACCGATACCGCGACGCGCAGCAGGCCGATCCCGGTCATGCACACCCCCACCATGCCCGACGCGATCGGGCAGATCAGGCGGCAGGTCCGCTCATCAAGACCAGAAGTGTCGGTTTCCATGGGGTGCAGCCTTGTCGTGACGTCTGCAAGGTGCATACGATGTGCCCGCCCTCCCCCGGCTGGAGGGAACATGAGCGAAAGTTAATCCGCTCCCCACCGCGCGGACGGGCATCGGCCCCTACCAGCGGCAGGACCGGAACATGAGGAAGCCGCGTTGAGCCAGAAGATCCTGCTCGTCGAGGATGACGAGGCCACTGCCGAATTCATCGCCAAGGGCCTCGACGAGGCCGGCTTCACCGTCGATCGCGCCGCCAACGGGCGCGACGGCCTGTTCCTGGCGACCGACGGCGGCTATGCCTGCATCGTGCTCGACCGCATGCTGCCGGGGCTGGACGGCATGGCGGTGCTGGCGGCGCTGCGCGGGGCCGGGCTGGACACCCCGGTCATCATCCTCTCCGCGCTCGGCTCGCCCGAGGACCGCATCAAGGGACTGACCAGCGGCTGCGACGACTATCTGGTCAAGCCCTTCACTTTCGCCGAACTGCTCGCCCGCATCCGCCTGCTGATCCGCCGCAGCGCGCCCGCCGCCGCCGCCGAGACCGTGCTGCGCTGCGACGACCTCGAGATGGACCTCCTCGCCCGCCGCGTGCGCCGGGGCGAGCGGGCGATCGAGCTGCAGCCGCGCGAATTCCGCCTGCTCGAATTCCTGCTGCGCCATGCCGACCAGGTCGTCACGCGCACGATGCTGCTCGAAGGCGTGTGGGACTACCACTTCGATCCCGGCACCAACGTCGTCGACGTCCACCTCAGCCGCCTGCGCAAGAAGATCGACGAGGGCGAGGCGCGCCGCCTGCTTCATACCGTGCGCGGCGCCGGCTATCGCATCGGCGCGGAACCGTGAAGATCTGGCATTCGACGACGTTCCGCTTCGCCGCGCTCGTCTTCCTGTTCCAGATCGTCGCGGCGGCGGTGCTGCTGCTCGGCCCGGCGCTGCTGCTGCGCTCGCAGAACCACGCCGATGCCGTCGCGGTGGCCGAGACGCTGCGCGACGACCTGCTCGATGCTTATGCCGATGGCGGCACCAGCGCCCTCGCCCACGCCGTCGATGCCCGCGCCTCGCGCCGGATCGAGCGCGCGACGGTGCTGCTGCTGGCCCGCGCCGACGGCACCCCCGTCACCGGCGACCTCGACCGCATGCCGCCGGGCCTCGCGCCGGGGGCGCCTTACGCCCTGCTCAAGTTCGCCCGGCCCGGCCATGCCGCACCCGAGGCGATGCTGCTGCAGGCGGTACGCCTGCGCGACGGATCGCTGCTGGTGACGGGCACGGTGGTCGAAAGCGAGCGGCAGGTGCTGGCCCTGCTCGAACGCAACGCGATGATCGCGCTGGCGCTCTCGGTGGTCTTCGCCGCCTTTGCCGCCTATGTCTCGACGCGGCTGATCCTCAACCGGCTGCGCGCCAGCATCGCCACCTTGCGCGACGTGCGCGAAGGCCGCCTCTCGCGCCGCGTGCCCGCCGACGACACCGGCGACGCCTTCGCCCTGCTGGGCAGCGAGGTGAACCAGGCGCTCGACCGCATGGCCGGCCTCAACGCCGAGCTGAAGATCGCCACCGACGCGCTGGCGCACGACCTCAAGTCCCCCCTCACCCGCATGCGCGCCGCGCTCGACCGGGCGGCGCAGGCGGTGGAAGACCCCCAGGCCCAGCCCTACGTCGACCAGGCCCTGACCGAAAGCGAACGGCTCATGGCGATCGTCGAGACCGCGCTTTCGATCACCCGCGCCGAAGCCGGCATGGGCCGCGAGAGCTTCGCGGAAAGCGACCTTTCCGAACTGCTGGAGACGGTGGCGGAAATCTATTCGCCGCTGGTCGAGGACCAGGGCCGCGCCGTGGTCGTGAATGCCCCCGCCGCGCTGCACATGCGCGTCCATCGCCAGTTGCTCGACCAGGCACTGGGCAACCTGCTCGACAATACACTGAAGTACGGCGCCGGCACCATCACCCTCACGGCAGTTCCCGATGCCGACGGTGCGGCGATCACCGTCGCCGACGAGGGGCCCGGCATCGCCCCCGAACGCCGCGAACAGGCGCTGCGCCGGTTCAGCCGTCTCGACGAGGCGCGCGGCGGCTGGGGCGCCGGGCTGGGCCTTTCGCTGGTGCAGGCGGTGGCGCACCTCCACGGCGGCACCGTCGAACTGCGCGACGCGGCGCCGGGACTGGCAGTGCGGATCAGGCTGGTCGAGGGCTAGGAAACGGCCACCGGCCCGCTCAGGCGGAGTAGGTCGAAGCCCCATGCGGCACGGCCCGCGCTCAATCCTCCAGGAACAGCTCTGCGGCGGCGTCGATGATGGCGTCGGCATCGAGGCGGTAGGTCCGGTAAAGGTCGTAGAGGTCGCCGGTCTGCCCGAAGCGGTCGGTGCCGAGCGGGCTGACCCGCATGCCCTTGACCCCGCCCAGCCACGACAGCGCCCCCGGCGACCCGTCGAGCACCGTCACCAGCCCCGCCCCCGGCGCCAGCGCGCCCAGCAAGGTCTCCGCATGGCTCGGCGCCTGCTTCTGCCCGTTCCAGCGCGCCGCCCGCCGCGCCGACCAGCCCCGATGGAGCAGGTCCGGCGAAGTCACGTTGAGCAGGCCGATACCCGGCAGGTCTTCCGCCAGTTGCTCCCACGCCGCCAGCGCCTCGGGCGCGACGACGCCGGAGAAGGCGATCGCCGCCTGCGCGTCCGGACCCGGCTGCTTCAGCCAATAGCCGCCCTTGAGTGCATCGGCCTGCCAGTCGTCGTCCTCGCGCTCCACCTGCGGGATCGCGCGGGTGGAGAGGCGCAGGTAGACCGAGCCGCCGTCCTCGCGCTGCATGTGGTCGAACGACCAGCCCATGATGAGCGCCAGTTCGTCGGCGAAGGCCGGGTCGAAGGCGGTCAGTCCCGGCTGGCCCATGCCGATCAGCGGCGTATTGATCGACTGGTGCGCGCCGCCCTCCGCCGCCAGCGTCAGGCCCGAGGGCGTGCCCACCAGCAGGAAGCGCGAGTCCTGGTAGCAACCATAGTTCAGCGCATCGAGCCCGCGCGAGATGAACGGATCGTAGACCGTCCCCACCGGCAGCAGCCGCGTGCCGAAGTGCGGCCCGGCCAGCCCCAGCGAGGCGAGCATGATGAAGAAGTTGTTCTCGGCGATGCCCAGTTCGATGTGCTGGCCCGCCCCGTGCGCCGACCACTTCTGCGCCGAGGGGATCTTCGCCTTCTGGAACACGTCGGCCAGTTCCTGCCGCCGGAACAGCCCACGCTGGTTGACGAAGCCGCCGAGGTTGGTGGTCTGCGTCACGTCGGGCGCGGTGGTGACGATGCGGTCGGCCAGTTCCTCACCCGACTTGGCGATGTCAAGCAGGATGCGCCCGAAGGCCGCCTGCGTCGATTGCTCCGCGCCTTCGGGCGCCGGCAGCGCGGGCACGGCAACCATCGGCGCCAGGGGCTCGGCGGGCTTGCGGGCGATCGGGCTGGTCTTGACGAAGGCGTCGAGCGCGGCGGCGGCATTGTCGCCAAGCCCCCCCCAGGGTTCCCACTCCTGCCCTTCCGGCACGCCCATCAGGCTGCGGAACTGCTCCATCTGGGGCGGGTTCATCATGCCCGAATGGTTGTCCTTGTGCCCCGCCAGCGGCAGCCCGTGGCCCTTGACGGTGTAGGCGATGAACAGCGTCGGCCGGTCGTCGTCGCAGGCATCGAAGGCGTCGATCAGGCTTTCGATGCAGTGGCCGCCAAGGTTCGTCATCAGCGCCGCCAGCGCATCGTCGTCGTAGCTGTCCAGCAGCTTGCGCACTTGCGCCTTGCCGCCGATGTCGGCCATCAGCCGCGCCCGCCACGCCGCGCCGCCCTGATAGGTCAGCACCGCGAAGTCGGCGTTGGGGCACTGGTCGATCCATTCCTCGATCGCCTTGCCGCCGGGCTTTGCGAAAGCCTCGCGCTGCAGCTTGCCGTACTTGAGCGTGACGACGCGCCAGCCGCAGGTCTCGAAGATGTCGTCGAAGCGGCGGAACATGCGGTCGGCCGTCGTGCTGTCGAGCGACTGGCGATTGTAGTCCACCACCCACCAGCAGTTGCGCAAGTCGTGCTTGTAGCCTTCGATGAGGCATTCGTAGATGTTGCCCTCGTCGAGTTCGGCATCGCCCATTAGCGCGATCATCCGGCCCGCGTCTTCCTCGCGGACCTGCCCATGCGCGACGAGGTAGTCCTGCACGAGGCTGGAGAACGCCGTCACCGCGACGCCGAGGCCGACCGAGCCGGTCGAGAAGTCCACGGGGATCGTGTCCTTGGTGCGCGAGGGATAGCTCTGCACGCCGCCGAGGCCGCGAAAGCGCTCCAGCTTCTCGCGCGTCTGCTCGCCCAGCAGATAGTGGATGGCGTGGAGCACCGGCCCCGCGTGGGGCTTCACCGCCACCTTGTCCTGCGGCCGCAGCGCATGGAAGTAGAGCGCGGACATGATCGCCGTCATCGAGGCGCAGCTGGCCTGATGCCCGCCGACCTTCAGGCCATCGCGCTTGGGGCGCAGGTGGTTGGCGTTGTGGATCGTCCATGCCGAAAGCCACAGCAGCCGCTTCTCCAGTGCCTCCAGCGTCGCGACAAGGTCGGCGCGGGTCTGGGTGATCGTGTCGGCCATCTGCTCATGCTCCCTGAATGGCGCTCGAGCACCATCGCGGAAGGATACGCTCGGCGGGCTGCGCATGTCCTTGCGTGTTCGGCCTCTCTACGCGTATCCATTGGCAGAACCTGCCGATAATTCCACAATGGACGCCATAATCATGCCATCACCGCTGGACTCGATTGACCGCCGGATTCTCGACGAGCTGCAGTCGGACGGGCGCATCACCAATCAGGAACTGTCGGAGCGGGTCGGCCTGTCCCCCTCCCCCTGCCTGCGCCGGCTCAAGCAGCTGGAAGGCGAAGGCGTGATCACCCGCTACGTCGCGCTGGTCGATCCCGAGACGGTAGGTCTTGGCGTCACCGCCTTCGTCCGCGTGCGGCTCGACCAGCAGGACGACCGCCACCTCGAAGCCTTCGAGACCGCGATCATGCAGTTTCCCGAGGTGATGGAATGCTACCTGATGACCGGGGAGGCGGACTATCAGTTGCGGCTGCTGGTGCCTTCGCTGGGCACTTTCGAGGATTTCCTGCGCACCAAGCTGACCCGGATCGAGGGAGTCTCGCAAGTCACCACCAGCTTTGCACTAAGGCCGGTGGTGTACCGGACGAAAATCCCGGTGTGATGGTGCCGGGCTGCACCTGCTAATCCGCAACATTTGCTCCCCACTCATCGTCATTGCGAGCTTAGCGAAGCAATCCAGAGCGGCTCAAGACTGCCCTGGATTGCTTCGCTAAGCTCGCAATGACGAATGGTGTGGCAATTGATCACGGCGTCGGCGACGCGCCCGGCGTGACCGATGATCTCGGTGCGGTTGACGCCGTCCCGCTCGGCTCCACGCGCAATCCCTGCCCGTCGAGCGTGACGTCGAGCGGTACTCCGTCCAGCTTCGTGCTGAGCACCGCCTGCCCGTTCTCGATACGGATGCGGTTGTCGTCGCCCACCGGGATATCCCCCAGATCGGGCACGTCGAGCGGCTGCACCGGACCGTCCGGATCGGCCGCCTTGCGCGGCGGCGGCGCTGGCTTCTCGCCCAGCGCCTCGCTCATGAAATCGCGCCAGATGCGGGCGGGGACCGTCCCGCCGGAAACCCCCTTGAGCGGCGTGTTGTCATCCTTGCCGACCCAGACGCCGACGACGAGATCGCCCGAATAGCCCACGAACAGCGCGTCGCGGTTCTCCTGGCTGGTACCGGTCTTGCCGAAGTTGGGCCCGCGCAGCATCGCGGCGCGGCCGGTCCCGCGATTGATCGTCGCGCGCAGCATGCCTTCGATCGCCTCGTGATCGCGCGAAGAGAACGAGCGCTTGCCGTCCAGCAGCCAGTCGAACCAACCCGCCTCGGGCACCGGAAACGCGCGCGGCTCAACCGGGAAGCTGTTCGCCGCGACCCCGGCATAGGCGGACGTCAGTTCCAGCAGCGTCATCGTCGCGGTGCCCAGTGCAAGGCTGGGATCGCCCTTCGGCAAGGGCGAAGTCACCCCCAGCCGCCGCGCCATGTCGATCACCGCCTCGTCGCCGACCCGGTTGAACAGGCGCACTGCCGCGACGTTGCTCGACCGAGCGAAGGCGTCCTCCAGCGTGATCGTCGGCGAATAGGCACCCCCGGCGTTCTGCGGACGGTAGGCACCGCTATCGATCGGCGTGTTCGGCACCGTGTCCTCGGGGCTCATCCCCGACTTCAGGGCGGCAAGGTACACGAACAGCTTGAAGGTGGAGCCCGGCTGGCGCCGCGCCTGGGTGACGCGGTTGAACGGGCTCTGGGCATAGTCGCGCCCGCCCACCATGGCGACCACTTCGCCATTGCGGCGCATCGCCACCAGCGCCACCTGGCTTCCCGCCCCCACTTGCCGCGTGGCCCGGTGCGCCGCCGCCTGGAGACGCGAATCGAGCGTGGTGCGATAGGTCTGCCCGGCATAGCCGGCCGCCTGGATCTGGCGCGCCTGGGGAAGCGCCCAGTCGGCGAAATAGGTGCCGGTGGGAAGCTCCGCGCGATTGCGCACGTCCAGCCTTGGATTCGGGACGGCCCTGGCCGCCTGCGGCGTCATGTACCCGGCGTCGGCCATCGCCTGCAGCACCAGCCGCATCCGCTTTTGCGAAGCCGCAAGATTGTTGGTCGGGGCCAGCCGCGAAGGCGCCTTCATCAGCCCCGCCAGCAGCGCTGCCTGCCCCTCGGTCAGCTTTTCGGGCTGGCGATGGAAGTAGTGCATCGCGGCGGCGCGGATGCCGTATGTATTGTCGCCGAAGTAGGCGTTCGAAAGATAGCGCTCGAGGATCTCGTCCTTGGTCAGCCAGGCTTCCAGCCAGAAGGCGATCAGCACCTCCCGCGCCTTGCGGGTCATGCTGCGTTCGGAACTGAGGAAGGTGAACTTGGCGAGCTGTTGCGTGATCGTGGACCCGCCTTGCGTACTGCCGCCGGTCAGGTTGCTTACGGCGGCGCGGGCGATGCCACGCGGATCGACGCCCCAGTGCGAATAGAACCGCCGGTCCTCGATGGCAAGGAAGGCCTGGGGAACGTAGGCCGGCAGATCCTTCACCGTGACCGGCTTGTCGATCACCGCGCCGTTACGCGCGATCGGGGTGCCATCGGCCGCCAGCAGCGTGATTTCGGGCGGAGCGATCGGCTGGAGCGACTTGGAGAGCGGGGCCGTCACCGCCAGGTAGCCGATGGTCAGCACGAACAGCGCCAGCAGCGCCGAGGTCGTGCGCACGATCCGCTGCCGCCACGTCCAGCGGTGCCAGGGCAATCGCCTCCATGCCCAGCGCCATGCCCGTCCCGCATGGCCGCGCACCCCTCTCGCACCGGCGATCGGGGTCTCGACGAGCACGTTGTCCAGTTCAGGCTCGCCGGGGTCTGCGGCTATGTGGCGGGAAAGCTCCATTGACCCATGCATCTAGCCGATTCTCGGACCGAACGCATCCGCACATTCGACGAAGGTCGCCCATAGCCCGACCCGCGACGAAGCGTTCAGTGATGATCGGCGTAGGGCATGATGATGGTCCCGTCGGGCGCGGCGGTAAATGTCGTCTGGGTCGGATAGGGGATCGATATCCCCTCCTGCGCGAAACGCTTCATGATCGCGACCAGCAGGCGATCGCGCAGCGGATGCGCAACGGCCCAGTCCCTGCCCGGCACATCGACCAGCAGCGAGAAGTCGAGCGAACTGGCACCGAAGGTCTCGAACCCTGCCCTCGCGGCCTTTCCACCTTCCGCCTCGACGAGTTCGGTCAGGATCGCGGGAATACGCGCCAACGTCTCGGGCGGGGTCTCGTAGGCGACGCCGATGGTGAACGGCAGGCGGATGTGATCGCGCCCGCTGACGTTCAGGATTTCCTTGTCCAGCAAGTTCTTGTTGGCGATGATCCGCAATTCGCCGGTATAGGCACGGATGCGCGTGGACTTCAGGCCGATAGCCTCGATCGTCCCCGAACTGGTCCCGAAGCTGATCTGGTCACCCTTGCTGAAAGGGCGGTCGAAGATGATCGCCAGCGCCGCGAAAAGATCCGCGAAGATGCCTTGCGCGGCCAGGCCGATAGCGATGCCGCCGACGCCGAGACCGGCGACGAGCCCGGTCACGTTGACGCCCAGGTTGTCGAGCAGGACGACCGTAGCCACCGCGAAGACGGCCACACTCACCAGCAGGCGGATCAGGCCCATCGCATTGATGATCGCCTCACCCCGGAAATGCTCGGCGGAAGTCTTGTGCTCGATCGCGCCCAGGATGAACTCGCGCGCCCAAATCGCGCCCTGCATGACCGCCGCCAGGGTGAACAGGAAGGTCACCAGCTTGTCGAGGATCGGCGGCGTCTGCGCATAGCCATCGACCGCCCGGATCGCGACCATGATGATGAAATAGTTGGTGGTCTTGTTCGCTATGCGCCCAACGATGGTCAGCCAGTCACCGCGCCCACGCTCCTCCCGGCACAAACGCGCGCCCAGCCGCCGCAGGGCATAGAGCGCAGAAACGATCGCCACCGCTATGGCCACGGCGATGATGATCTGCAGCCAGTAGGCCTGGAACCACGCGAGGGTCGAGTTCAGGAGATCGCGCAGTTGCGTCTGCACGTCGGGCAGCGGGTGCTTCGCCGGGGTGGCGGCCGTGGGGAGAGTCTTGCTGGCGCTCATCGCGTGCTCATGATCCTGCGTCTGTGATGCCGGCTGCGTGACGGTGCGACCCATGCCGGCAGGAAAATGACGCTCGCCCGGCTCGGCCAGGCGAAGCATCGGCGCGGGCAAGGGCAACGGCCCGGCGTCCGGTTTGTTCCCGTATCGGCGCCGGCGCGCAGGGTCAAATGTTGCGCGTCCGCAAAATATACCATAGGGGGGTATGGGTATGGGACATTTGAACAGCGATAATCGTGCACTCGTCATGCGCGTACGCCGGATGGTCGGCCAGTTGCAGGCGGTGGAACGCGCGCTCGACGAGGGCGAGGACTGTGCGAAGGTACTGCTGCAGGCCGCCGCCGTTCGCGGAGCAGTCAACGGCTTCATCGACGAACTGATCGAGGATCACTTGCGCACCCACGTCGCCGCCCCCGACCTCTCCGATGCCGAGCGCGAGGAAGGCCTGCAGGCCGTGATCGCCGCCATCCGCCGTTACGCGAAATAGAAAGCACGATACCGATGGCATCCCTGCCTCACTCCTTCGCCCAAGCCGGCACCCATCACCATGATTTCCTCAGCGCGTCGCACGATGCCAACGCCCGGCGCACGCGTTGGGTGGTGGTGCTCACGGCGGTGATGATGGTGGGAGAGATCGCCGCCGGCTACGCCACCGGATCGATGGCGCTGCTCGCCGACGGCTTCCACATGGCCACCCATGCCGGAGCGCTGGGGGTCGCCGCGCTCGCCTATGCCTACGCGCGGCGCCACAGCCGCAATCCCGCCTTCAGCTTCGGCACCGGCAAAGTCGGCGATCTCGCCGGTTTCGCCTCTGCGCTGGTGCTTGCGCTGTTCGCGATCGGCATCGGCGTGGAATCGGTGGAGCGCCTGCTCGATCCCGGCGTGGTGGCCTTCGGCGAGGCCACGTTCGTCGCGGTGATCGGCCTTGCGGTGAACGTGGTCAGCGCCCTGCTGCTTTCCGGCGACGGGCACCATCATGGTCATCACCACGGCCATGACCACCATCACGGCCATGCCGGACATCATGGGCATGGCGACAACAACTTGCGCTCGGCCTACCTTCACGTCCTCGCGGACGCCCTCACCTCGGTCATGGCGATCGCCGCGCTGCTGGCCGGGCGCTATCTCGGCTGGACCTGGCTCGATCCGTTGATAGGCGTGATCGGCGCGGTCGTCATCGCGCGGTGGTCATGGTCGCTGATGAAGGACACCGCCGCCGTCCTGCTCGACCGCACGGACGAGCATATCGCCGAGGAAGTGCGCGAGGCGATCGAGGGGCCGGGCGACGCGCGCATCACCGACCTGCACGTCTGGCGCATCGGCCCTGACGCCCATGCCGCGATCATCGCCGCCGCCACATCGCGCGACCAGACCGAACTGCGCGAACGCCTCGCCCCCGTCCACGAACTGCGCCACGTCTCGATCGAGCGACACTGACGCCGGGCCGGACGGACTCTAGTCAGCCGTCCAACCCCCGTCCACGATCATGCTGGTTCCGGTCATCAGGGCCGAGGCGTCGCCGGCCAGGAACAGTACCGTTCCCATCAGATCCTCGACGGTGCCCAGGCGGCCCAGCTTGATCTTGGCCAGCACGCTGGCGCGAAACGTCTCGTCCTCGAAATAGGGCCGCGTCAACGGCGTCTCGATGAAGGTCGGGGCGATCGTGTTCGAACGGATGCCATGCGGTGCAAGATCCAGCGCCATGGCCTTGCTCATGCCCTCCAGCGCCCATTTCGACGCGCAGTAGAGCGAGCGATTGGGCCCGCCGACGTGGCCCATCTGCGAGCCCATGTGGATCAGGCTGCCGCGTTCGCTGGCCGCCATCATCGCCTTCGCGCAGGCCCGGGCCACGAAGAACGCGCTCTTGACGTTGAGGTCGAGCACGGCATCGTAATCCTCGACCGTCACGTCCCACATCGGCTTGGGTCGATTGGTCCCGGCATTGTTGACCAGCACATGAAAGGCATCGCGCCCCGCGAAGAAGGCGTCGACCGCATCGAGATCGGAAACGTCGAGCGTCGCCGCTTCCGCCCGTCCTCCTTGCGCGACGATCTCGGCGGCGGCGGCCTCGATCTCACCGGCGGTGCGCGCCACCAGGGTCACGGCCGCACCCGCCTCCGCCAGAGCCGCGGCGGCGGCGAGGCCGATCCCCCTTCCCGCCCCGGTCACCAGGGCGCGTCGCCCATCGAGGCGCAGGCTGGGTGTCTTGGGCAACATCAGGGTCATCGATCACGTCCTCATCGGCGGATAGGACGGTTCCCATAGCAGGAACCGCCCTCCAGGTGTCCATTCTGCTCCGGCTTGCCGGCTCAGGCCAGGGTCAGTTCGGTCGGCTCGGCCTGACCGGCATAAGGAACATTGCGGCCGCCAAACCGGCGCACGCGGATGTTGGCCTGCTCGCCATGGCCGGCAAAGCCCTCCAGCGCGCAAAGGCGGCTGCAGTACTCGCCGATCAGGGCGGAGGCCTCGTCGGTGGTGACGCGCTGGTACGTGCAGGTCTTGATGAACTTGCCGACCCACAGGCCGCCGGTATAGCGCGCCGCCTTCTTGGTCGGCAGCGTGTGATTGGTGCCGATCACCTTGTCGCCGAAGCTGACATTGGTGCGGTTGCCCAGGAACAGCGCGCCGTAGTTGGTCATGTTGTTCAGGAAATAATCGGGGTCGGCGGTCATCACCTGTACGTGCTCGGAGGCGATCTCGTCGGCCACCCGGACCATCTCCTCGTAGCTTTCGCAGACGATGACCTCGCCGAAGGTCTCCCATGCCTTGCGCGCGTAATCGGCGGTTGGCAGGATCTCCAGGAGCCTGTCCACCCACCGCATGGTTTCGCGCGCCAGCGCCTCGGAATTGGTGATGAGCACCGCCGGGCTGTCCGGGCCATGCTCGGCCTGGCCAAGCAGGTCGGTCGCCGCCAGTTCACCGTCGCAGCCGATCTCGTCGGCGATGATGAGCGTCTCGGTCGGCCCGGCGAACAGGTCGATGCCGACGCGGCCGTAGAGCTGGCGCTTGGCTTCGGCCACGAAGGCGTTGCCCGGACCGACGAGAATGTCGACCGGATCGATCGTCTCGGTCCCCAGCGCCATTGCCCCGACCGCCTGGATGCCGCCGAGCGCGTAGATCGCATCGGCACCGGCCATTGCCTGCGCCGCCACGATCGCCCGCGCCGGCTGTCCCTGGAACGGCGGCGCGCAAGTGATGACCCGCTTCACGCCCGCGACCTTGGCGGTGATGACGCTCATGTGGGCGGACGCCAGCAGCGGATACTTGCCGCCCGGCACGTAGCACCCGGCCGAGTTGAGCGGCAGGTTCCGATGCCCGAGCACGACGCCCGGCAGCGTCTCCACCTCCACGTCCTTCATGCTGTCGCGCTGGATCTGCGCGAAATTGCGAACTTGCGTTTGCGCAAATTCGATATCCTTGCGCTCCTGGGGCGAGAGGCTTTCGACGCATGCATCGATTTCGGCCTGGCTGAGGCGATAGTCCTCGCGGTCCCAGCCGTCGAACCGGTTGCTCATCTCGCGCACGGCGACGTCGCCGCGCGCCTCGATGTCCGCCAGCGCAGCCTCCACGATATCACGCACCTTGCGATCCGCATCGGCCTTCGCCTCGGCCGTAGCGCCGCGCTTCAGATAGATTGCCATTTGTCCTGCTCCTGCTCGCACGAGCCCGATCAGACTCGGCCCGTTCGACTCATTGCATACATATTCAAACATGATCGTTCAATATGCAAATATAAGACGCATATGTCCCGCATACTAAGCTGATAACGTTATGAGTACATATGCAAATGGCGTGCCGAACCCGAGCCTCTCGCATTGCCCCCCGCCCCGCCGACGGGTATGCGCAGAGCATGGAAATCGATAACGAACCGGTCACCTCGCTGGACGTCGCGCGCGAAGCGGGTGTCTCGCAATCGGCCGTCTCACGCGCATTCACGCCCGGCGCCAGCATTGCCGCCGACAAGCGCGAACGGATCATCGCTGCCGCAGAGAAGCTCGGCTACCGCCCAAACCCCCTAGCCCGATCCCTGATGCGCGGAAGGTCCAACATCGTCGGGGTGGGCGTGGGCGATCTCGCCAACCCCTTCTTCGTCCAGACGCTGCAGCTGCTGGCCGACGCACTCGACCGGGCCGGGCTGCGGTTGATGCTGTTTCCCGCTCATGCGGGATCGGGCAGTGGCCCCGAGCCCTCGATCCACGAGATCCTGCATTACCGGATCGACGCGCTCGTGCTGCTGTCGGTCAGCCCGACCTCGGACCTGACGGAGCAATGCCGCCGTGCCCAGGTGCCCGTCATCCACTTCAATCGCACGACCCCGGCGCACGATGCCTCCAGCGTCGTCGGCGACAACGAGAGCGGCGCCCGTGCGATCGCAGCGCACCTTCTCGCCGGAGACCACCGGAGACTGGCCTTCCTGGCCGGCACGCCCGATTCCTCGACCAATGCCGAACGCGAAGCCGGCTTCGCGCAATACCTCGCGGAGCAAGGCGCCCCCCCTGCCCTCCAAGAGTGCGGCGAATATGCGTTCGAGCCCAGCATGGCGGCAACCCGGCGCCTGCTGCTGCGCAAGGATCGGCCCGATGCGATCTTCTGCGCGAACGACACCATGGCACTCGCCGCGATCACCGTCGCTCGTCACGAATTCGGCCTCGACGTCGGCCGCGAGATTTCGATCGCCGGGTACGACGACGTGCCCATGGCGGGTTGGCCCGGCTTCGCCCTGACCAGTTATTCCCAGCCCGCCCTGCGGATGGTGGAGGAAACACTGCGCCTGATCCTCGCCCTTCGCGCCGAGCCGGGGCGCCACGAACAGGTGATCTGCCCCGGCGCACTCATCGTCAGAGGCAGCACGCGTCCGGTCGGACTGGCCGTCAGACCGTAAGACATCGCAGTGTACAAGCAGTTGTATGGCTAATCACAGTTAGATATACTTTCTGGCGAAAACCCATCTGTTTCGTGGCCTTTCACGCATGAATGACGACGAGTTTCCTGTCGATGGCGCCTCCCGGCAGGTTGAGGCGGTCACCATGTTTCTGCTCGGCCGGCTTGACGGAGCGCTGCGCTACTGCCCGCAGCCCGTGCAGCGCATTTTTGCGGGGCGGATGCTGCGCCGGGCCATGATCGCCGCGCTGCGACAAGAAGGACACGCGTTCACGGACGCGCGCTTCCAGACCTGGTTCGCCGGACTTTCGACGCTCTCCGATCCCCCCGCACGGCATGCCCGGTCGCCACGCGCGGTCTGCGAGGCCATCCTGGCGGAAATGTCGCACGGTACCTGGCCCCTGCTCGCCGACATTGCCGCGCGCATCAGACCCGCGCTGCGGGCTCCCCTGGACCTCGATGCCGATCGCGCGCGTCAGGATGCGCTCGACGTGACGGCGCAGGCCCGCTCGATCATCGAGCGATGCATGAATTCAGGGATCGCCTCCCCCTTGGACGCCCTGAGGACGTTGCACGGGGAGATCGCGTCAAGCCCGCTGTTCGCTCCCTCCGCACAAGCACCCGCGCTGCTCAAGGTCGGGCAGCGGCAAGTGAACCTCGAGCGCCCTTCCGCTTGCTCCCCGCGCTGGGCGCTCGAGATGCTTTTCGGCGAATGGCTGAGAGCGCAGGACGTCCTTCCCTGCGCGCTGCCGCTCCCCGATATTGTCCGCCTCGACACTCTGGGAACCAACGCGCCCGATGCCGCCCGCGCGCTTCGCGCCGCTGCGCTCGAAAGCGCCTTGCGTGATCTGCTGACCTGCCTTGGCGAAAGCGCACGCAGCGAGTCACAGTGCCGCAGCATTCTGGAACACCGCAGCACATCGCGCGCACCGGCGGCGTTCGAACTGCTTGCCGGCTTCGGAGCGATGCGATCGTCACAGATCGAGACGATGC
Source organism: Novosphingobium resinovorum (assembly GCF_036352595.1). Lineage (GTDB taxonomy): Bacteria > Pseudomonadota > Alphaproteobacteria > Sphingomonadales > Sphingomonadaceae > Novosphingobium > Novosphingobium resinovorum_B. The sequence continues at coordinate 110,968 of NZ_JAZFAX010000006.1, read as the reverse complement.
TGGGCGCATCACGTCTGGGCGTGCGTGGCATGCTTGCCTCGTTGCAGGACAGCGGGTTGGTCGTACGGCTGAAGATATCCGGCGCCTACATGTTCGACGCCCCACATATCTCCACCGAAGCTGGTCCGGTCCATCGCGACGAGGAGCAGCCTGCGTTTTCATCTGCGGCGCTCGATGAATACGCGGCATCGTTGTCGGCGCTCGACCGCCTTCTGGGTATCGAAGACAGCGCCTAGCCCCGGGACTGCTGGCCTCTGCGGCAACAAAACTCCGATTTTCGATGCCGGATGGCGATTTTTGGTTCGCCGCAAACACCCCTTACAGCGGCAAATCGATCATCGAACGACCCGAAGGCCCTTTCAGAGCCAGAGGCGCTCCACGGGCCTCGCAGGGGGAAATCAAGCACTCACCCCGATTTTGGGGGTTGGCGGCGCATGAATTGGCCCTATCCCTAAAGGGGTGCAGAAAGATTCCGGCGTGCGGCCTGGCCGATGGAATGCGGCAGGACCGCAATGCATGTTCCATCGGCCGAAGACGGCGGCAGCGTGAACTAATCGGCGAGCAGCTTGCGGATTTCCGCCAGCACTTCATCGAGCCCCGCACCGGACTTGGGAAGGATCCGCAGGCTCAGGCCATTGCGCGGCGAGCGAGTGTAACGGAGCATGGGCTTGCCGTTCTTCGCCGCAACCACCACTTCGCCGCCCGCCGCCCGGGTCTTGGCGACCGTCGCCCCCACGAGGCGCTTGGCGACTTCCGGTCCGCTCAGACGCAGGCCGAGGCCGTCGCGTTCGGTGCGGATGCTGCGCCCCTCCTCCAGCATCAGCCCCAGTGCGCGCGGATCGCCCGACAGCGGCTTGAGGTCACGCGCCACGCGCACGGTGATATCGTGCGTGTCGGCGAAGACGTCGATGAGGTCGGCCGGCAGGCGCGCCACGTCGAGAAGGCGGCTGAGCCAGGAGCGGGAAATCTTGAGATGCTCGGCCATCTCACTCTGCGAGCCGTCGTAGAATTCGTCGAGTGCGCGCATGTACTCGTTGGCGCGCTCCCAGTCCGAGATGTCCTTGCGCGAGCGGTTCTCGATGTCCGAGACACGGAACGCCTCCTCATCGGAGACATGCTGAATGGTGACCAGGTACTCATATTCAGGATGGTGATGCGCGCGCAGCCACTGGACCGTCCACCAGCGCCGGACGCCCGCGATGATCTCGTAGTCATGGTCGGGATCGTTGTGCAGCTTGCGGACGATCGCCGGGATGCGCTGCTTCTTCGCTGATAGAAAAGCGTCGATCAGGTCACGGCAGGTCTCTTCGTCGAGGTGGTCCAGATCGCGGTTGTGGAGCCGCCAGGGGCGACAGCGGGCAGGGTCCACCCACTCGGTACGATCGGTGACGACCTTGCCGGATGCCAGCCGGGCAAGGGTCTGGCTCCGGCTCGCCATGATGCTTTCGGACGGCGCCGAGCTGTCCAGTTCCGCATCTTCCAGCCCTTCGGTGAGGCTGCTTCCGAAGCCGCGATTGCCCTTGCTCATAGTTCCATCTTCCTTCTGGCGGCGGCACTTGCGGCGACGAGTTGCCACGTGGCAACAAGTCCGAAAGCCCACCTCTCATGCCTATTCCGCAACCACCGGAAACTCGGCAAACATAAATTCAAGCTTATGAAATAACGCGATTTTTTAACGTGTTGCCACGTGGCAACCGCTCTCAATCGACATCCTTGGCCCGGCTCGCCCAGGTGCGCAGGATGTCCTGCTCGATGTCATGGCAAACGTCGTTGAGGAAGCGTACGCAGCGGTTGTGCACCTCATGCGAGGTGACCGGGCGGTCTAGCTCGAACACCGTCTTCATGCGCGAGCTGGCATTGTCGATCTCGGCGCTGACCTTGAGTACCGAACCGATCATAGAGCCGCCGAAGACCTGCCGCATCATCGACAGGATCTCGCGATGCATCGACTTGCTGTCATCGACCCTGCTGGCGACGAGGCGGATGAAATTGTAGGCTGGCTTGATCCGGCCGCCGAGCTGTTCGAGCTGCTTCATCGTGGTGCGCGCCATATCGATGAAGGACACGGTCGAGGCGAAATCGATCACGCTGGGCGGTGCGGGGATGACCATCGCATTGGCAGCCTGGAGCACCGCCATCGATACCATTCCCAGGGCCGGCGGCGGATCCATGACGACGATGTCGTAGTCGTCCACCACTTCGTCGATGGCCTGGGCGATGATGTCGATGATGTCGAAGCTCTGGTTCTGGGCAAGGTAGCCGGCGATCTCGTACTCGAGGTTATAGAGCTTGAGGTTGGCCGGAATCAGGTCGAGCCCGTGGAAGTGCGTCTTGCGAATGATCGACCGTACCCCGAGAAGTTCGGGATTGTGGAAGTGCCCATACAGAGTGTCATCCTCGCCGAGATCGACGTCGGGCCGATAACCGAACATCATCGTCGAACTGGCCTGGCTGTCGCAGTCGATGAACAATACCCGGTAGCCCCTGATCGCGAAGTGCTGGGCAAGGTGCAGTGCGAGCGTGGACTTGCCGACGCCGCCCTTGAAGTTCGACACGGACAGGATCGCCGGGGTGTCGTCCGGTGCTCTCCAGGGACGCGTGCCGAACACCGCGCGCATGTGGTCGAGCTCCTGCAGGGAGTATTGCACGCGGTGCCCCGATGCGGTGCGATCGCGTTCGGGGAGACGCCCATCGCGTTCGGCCTCGCGGATCGCCGAGGCGGTCCGGCCAACGAGCGAGGCCGCCTTGGAAATGGCGAAGGACGGACCGACCTTGTGGCCCGTTTCCGGATCGAGTGCCCCATCGCGAATGCGCTTGAGGATGGTGAGGGCCTTGCGATGGAGCAGACCGAGGCTGTCTTCGAGCAGTTCGTCACCAGTGACGTCTGCGGAGGCTTCGCGAGGATGAGTGGCCATATCTACCGTCTTGTGGGTTTGAGCCCACACATTACCCGCGTTGGAAGTTTCGAGCAACGATCGTCCATCAGCGTTACAAACAGGCCGATGATCTCCGAGCCATTTGGTCCGAACGCGAGGCTGGGCCTGAACCGATTCGCTCCGCTGCAACGAATCGCACCGATGATCTCGGTGCCGTTTGCGCGGTCCGAAGCATATTCGCCACGCTTCGCGGAGTTATCCCCATGCCCCGATTCGCGGTTTTCCGCCATTACCGATGATCTCGGTGCAGGCCGATGATTAACGTGCGCTTGGCCGATGATCTCGGAGCCGTTCGGACCGATGATCTCGGAGCGCAAACCTATTACAAGAATCCCTAATCAAATCCGATTCGCGAATCGCCGTTTGAAAAATGGATTTGAAAGAGGGGCTCTCCGGCAAAGGCACCGAGATCATCGGTGGGATTGTAGGTTTCAACCGCTCAAACGCGGTGAAACTGCCAACCGGCTTGCCAAGATGGGCGAAACCTGTTGTCTAGCCGGTGTGCAAAGGCCCTGAGTCGGGGCAAGTCAGGACGAGATGAACGGGGATTCCACCAAGCCGATCGGACACCAGTACGCTCTCGCCATGCTCGATGGCGGAGAGGAACGCGTTCGCTCGCTCGCCCGTTCAGCCGGGACGCAGATTACCATGGACGCGTTTCTGCGCGTTCATGACGAGGAGCCCGTTCCCGCGTTCCTGCATTCGGCACTTTGCGCCATGTCCTTGCCGACGAAACGTCCCAAGGACGAGACGCAGCCGATCCTGCGCGAGGACGGCAAGTATGCCCTGGCGATCAATCCGCGGCCCGTGCTGCAGAACGTCGATGGCAAGCCGGTGCTCAGGAGCCTGGGGGTGCCCTATGGCGCATACCCCCGCGTGGCGCTGATCTATCTGTTGTCGCAGGCGGTGAGCAAACGATCGCGCGACGTCTATCTCGGGCGCAACTTCACCGAATGGATGCGGCGGCTCGGCTACCAGACGGTATCCTATGGACCGCGCGGAACCGCCAATCGCATGCGCGAGCAGGTCGATCGCCTGCTCGCTTGCGAGTGGCAGATCCGCTGGGATGGGACGGACGCGGGCGACAATGCCTTTGCCGTGCGCGACGTGAAGATCTCCAACGAATATGCCGGCTCGCTCGAGAAGAATGGCGCCTTCGCCCGCGAAATCCGTATGTCGGAGGGCTTCTACGCCCATCTGATCGACCATGCCGTGCCTCTGAACGAGGTGGCGATTCGCGAGCTCAAGGGCACGCCGACCGCGCTCGACCTTTATACATACCTTGCCTATCGCCTGCCGCGCATCGCCAGCGACAAGGGCCAGACCATCTCGTGGGACCAGTTGGCACGGCACCTGGGCAACGAGGCCGACAGCAAGCGTTTCCGCCAGACCGTGCGCGAGACGATGCAGCTCGTCTCGGCGGTCTATCCCAACGCCAACGTCGATCTGTCCGGCCGCAAGGTCGTGCTCCAGCCGTCGCCCGCGCCGCTCGAGCGCAAGCTTGTCGGCGCGCATCTGCGGCTGCTGGGAGCGCCTGCCGCAGAAACGGCACCGAGATCATCGGTCCCGGCGAAGGCCCCGAAACCCGCCGAGTCGGACGCTCCCCTGCTGTCCTTCCCGAACGGAAGCCTGGGTTTCGGCGAGCGGGAAGTGGCATTCCAGCGGATCGGGCTCGACAAGGGGCATCCCTGGGCGGTGGATCAGATGGCGGAGGCTTTTCGCGCGGGATTCCCCGGGATTGCCCGGCGTCGCCCCGAGACCGAGTGGTTGAGGGTGTGGGAAGCGTTCGTGGTCAGTTACGCCAAGCGTCGGAGCAATTCCGAAGGCGAATGACCGATGATGTCCGAGCCGTTCTTCCGCAAGGAAGAGCGATCCTGGCGTGCGTACCCGCTATCCTGCTTCTATCAGCTTGCGAAAATTACGCGTCGCCGGTGACGCATGCCGGATATGGAACATCACCAGATGGCTGGAAAACGGCATCGCGATGGACCTGAAAGCCAGGGTATCGAGATTGAAGCGCGCCAATGAGCGCGACAGGATCGTAATGCCCAGGCCTGCGGCGGTCAGTCCCACGAGCGTTCCAAAGCTTTGCGCTTCCAATGCGACGGTGGGCTGAAAGCCCAGTGCCGCACAATGCTCTGCAAGCAGTTCGTTGAATCCGGCGCCGTTCATCGAGCCGAACAGGATCAACTGCTCGCCGGCAAGGTCGGACAGGCCAAGTTCGCGCGGCAACTGCGCCAGAGGGTGATCGCGGCGCATCGCCACCATCATGCCTTCGCACTGCAAGGGCAGGGTATCGAGCTGTGGCGGCAGCATCAGCGGCGAGAACGCGCGTAGGATGCCGATGTCGAGCGTCCCGCGCTCGACCCCGCTGATCTGCTCCTCGCGGGGAAGCTCGTTCAGTTCGATGCTGACGTCGGGATATGAGGCCCGGAAGCGGGCAAGGGCATCGACGACGTAAGGAGTGAAGGGCACCGACGGGGAAAAGCCCAGGCTCAGGCGCCCGACTTCGCCGCTGTGCGCCAGTCGTGCGATGCGCGCGGCGCGATCGGCCTGCGCCAGCGTCTCGCGCGCCTGCGGCAGGAACTGCAAACCGGCTTCGGTCAGTTTGACGCTGCGGCTCGTGCGCTCGAACAGCCGTACCCCCAGCACGTCTTCCAGCGCGCGGATTTGCTGGCTGAGCGGCGGCTGCGAGATTCCCAGGCGCTGCGCGGCATTGCCGAAGTGCAACTCCTCGGCGACGCAGACGAAATAGCGAAGGTGTCTCAGCTCCAGGGGAGGGCTCCTATCGATAGGCACTATGTATCAATCATGCGTCTATATATATTGGACAGAAAAGATCCAAGCGCGCATCGGCGATCGAGCGAGGGGTTCCTCTCGCGGTGCGGCCGGCCAACACCGTTCCCGAAAAGCTCACGGGTGACTGGCCGCTACCGGGCGCGATGGCCCGGCTCACGACGTGCCTTGCGCGCGCCAAGGCCGGTCGTCGCACCGGCTCAACGCAGAGGATGACCATGAGAGGGTCGCGTGGCGCGGATAGACCGTGTCTTCGCGGCGCATGGAGAAGTCGATGATCGGTATCGTCAAAGTTGCCCTGTCCCGCCCCCTGACGTTCATCGTCATGGCCATCCTGATAGCGGTCGGCGGCATTCTCGCGGCGATCCGCACTCCCGTCGATATCTTCCCCGAGATCAAGGTTCCGGTGATCGCGATCGCCTGGCAATATGCCGGCCTGCCGCCGCAGGACATGACCGACCGGATGGTGACGCCCTACGAGCGCGTCCTGTCCACCACCGTCAACGACATCGAGCATATCGAGAGCCAGTCCTACCAGGGCATCGGCGTGGTCAAGGTCTACTTCCAGCCGGGTGTCGATATCCGCACCGCGACCGCGCAGGTGACTTCGGTTTCGCAGACCATCCTCAAGCAGTTGCCGCCGGGTGCGACGCCGCCGCTGATCGTCAACTATTCGGCCTCCACGGTGCCGATCCTGCAGCTGGCGCTGTCCGGCAAGGGTTTGAACGAGCAGCAGCTGTTCGACATCGGGCAGAACCAGATCCGCCCGAACCTGGTCACTGTTCCCGGTCTTGCGATGCCTTATCCTTCGGGGGGCAAGCAGCGGCAGGTGCAGATCGACCTCAACCCCGAGGCGCTGCAGGCGCGCGGGCTTTCGGCGCAGGACGTCGGCAACGCCATCGCCGCGCAGAACCAGATTAACCCCGCCGGGTTCGTGAAGATCGGCGCAACGCAGTACAGCGTGCGCCTGAACAACTCACCCAGCACGATCGACGCGCTGAACGACATTCCCGTCAAGGTCGTGAACGGCGCCACGATCTACATGCGCGACGTTGCCTTCGTGCGCGACGGCAGCGCGCAGCAGCAGAACGTCGTCCACGTCGATGGCAACCGCTCGGCGCTGCTGACCGTGCTCAAGAACGGCGCGGCCTCGACGCTGTCGATCGTGCAAGGGGTGAAGGACAATCTTCCGCGCATCCAGGAGACGCTTCCCGATACGCTGAAGGTATTGCCGGTCGGCGACCAGTCGTTGTTCGTGAAGGCGGCCGTCAGCGGCGTCATTCACGAAGGCGCGATCGCGGCGGCGCTGACTTCGCTGATGATCCTGCTGTTCCTCGGCTCCTGGCGCTCCACGGTCATCATCGCGCTGTCGATCCCGCTGGCGGTGCTCGCTGCCGTCGTCGCGCTGGCGATGTTCGGGCAGACGCTCAACGTGATGACGCTGGGCGGCCTCGCGCTCGCGGTCGGCATCCTCGTCGATGACGCCACGGTGACGATCGAGAACATCAACTGGCATCTCGAGCAAGGCAAGGGCGTGGTCGAGGCGATCCTCGACGGCGCCGCCCAGATCGTGACCCCGGCCTTCGTGTCGCTGCTGTGCATCTGCATCGTGTTCGTGCCGATGTTCTTCCTGCCCGGCGTCGCCGGCTACCTGTTCGTGCCGATGGCGCTTTCAGTGGTCTTCGCGATGATCGCCTCGTTCGTGCTCTCGCGCACGCTGGTGCCGACCATGGCGATGTACCTGCTGAAGCCACACGCCCACGGCGAGGATGCGCATGCTGCCGGCACCGCGACTTCGACCAACCCTCTCGTCCGTTTCCAGCGTGGCTTCGAGGCACGCTTCGAGAAGGTCCGCGCCGCCTATATCGGCTTGCTGCAAAGGGCGCTGGGCGTCCCCAGGGGCTTCATGCTGGGCTTCCTGGCGGTCGTTTTGCTCTCGTTCCTTTTGCTGCCGTTCCTGGGCAGCAACTTCTTCCCGGCCGTCGATTCCGGTCAGATCGCGATGCATGTGCGCTTCCCTTCGGGCACCCGCATCGAGAGCACGGCCGCCGGTTTCGAGCGGGTGACGCAGGCGGTGCGCAAGATCGTTCCGCCCGAACAGCTTGGCTCCGTCACCGACAACATCGGTCTGCCGGTCAGCGCGCTCAACACGATCTATGCCAACAGTGGCACCATCGGGCCGCAGGATGGAGACGTTCTCGTCACTCTCAAGGAAGGGCACGATCCCACCGCGGGCTACGTCGACAAGCTGCGTGCGGAACTGCCGCGCCAGTTCCCCGGCGTCACCTTCGCGTTCCTGCCCGCCGACATCACCAGCCAGATCCTGAACTTCGGCTCGCCATCCCCCATCGACGTTCAGATTGCGAGCAAGAACGCTGCCGCCTCGCGTGCCTATGCCCACAAGCTGATGGCCAGGCTGGCGAAGATCCCCGGTCTTGCCGACTTGCGCCTGCAGCAGCCGGAACGCTCGCCACAGCTCGACGTCGACGTGGATCGCGCCCGGATTGGCCAGTATGGCCTGAGCGAAAAGGACGTCACCACCAGCCTCGGCAGCTCGCTGGCCGGCACTTCGCAGACGGCGCCGCTGTTCTTCGTCAATCCGGAGAACGGCGTCTCCTATCCGGTCGTCGCGCAGGCGCCCGAGTACCAGGTGGGCTCGATGAACGCGCTGTCCGATCTTCCCGTCTCGGGCACCGCGGGCATCGCCACGCAGCCGCTCGGCGCGCTGGCGCAGCTGACCCGTTCGAGCACCACGCCGATCGTCTCGCACTACAACATCCAGCCTGTCATCGACGTCTACGGCACCACCCAGGGCCGGGATCTCGGCGCCGTCGCCGGTGATGTCGAGAAGGCGATCAAGTCGCTGGAGAAGGAGCAGCCCAAGGGCGCGACAGTGACCATCCGCGGCCAGTACCAGACCATGAATACCGCATTCTCCGGTCTCGGCTTCGGCCTGCTGGGTGCGATCTTCCTGATCTACCTGCTGATCGTCGTGAACTTCCAGAGCTGGATCGACCCCTTCGTCATCATCACCGCGCTGCCCGCCGCGCTCGCCGGCATCGTCTGGATGCTGTTCGCGACCGGGACCACGCTTTCGGTTCCGGCCCTGACCGGCGCGATCATGTGCATGGGCGTGGCCACCGCCAACTCGATCCTCGTCGTCAGCTTCGCCCGCGAAAAGCTCGCCGAATTCGGCGACGCGACGAAGGCGGCGATCGAGGCGGGCCTCGTGCGCTTCCGCCCCGTCCTGATGACCGCGTTGGCCATGATCATCGGCATGGCGCCGATGGCCTTTGGCCTGGGCGAGGGCGGCGAGCAGAACGCGCCGCTCGGCCGCGCCGTCATCGGCGGCCTGATCTGTGCCACGATCGCCACCTTGTTCTTCGTCCCTACCGTGTTCAGCTTCGTCCACCGCCGCCGTGCCCATGGCGACGAGCAGACCCCTTCGATGGAAATGCAGCCCAGCCATGCTTGAACCCGAGATCACCCAGAACGCCGGTCCCGACAGCGGCACGTTGAAGAAAGTCGGCATCGGCGCCGCCGTCATCGCGCTTGCCGTGGTCGCCTTCGGCGTCGCCAGCCGGATCAGCGCCACCAACGACCTCGAGGCGGTCGCCGAGCAGGCCTCGGTGCCGACCGTGACGCTCGTTTCGCCCACGGCGGCGACCGGCGGCGACGGCCTCGTATTGCCGGGTACCATACAGGCCTACAACAGCGCCGCGATCAACGCGCGGACAAACGGTTACGTGCGCCGCTGGCTGGCCGACATCGGCGACCATGTCCGCGCGGGCGAGACGCTGGCAGTGCTTGACGCACCCGAGATCGACCAGCAGCTCGCGCAGGCGAGGGCGGATTACCAGACGGCGCTGGCCAACCAGCGTCTCGCCGTGACCACTTCAAAGCGCTGGCAGTCGATGCTGGCGCAGGATGCCGTCTCGCAGCAGGAAGCCGACGAGAAGGCCGGTGACCTTGCCGCCAAGACCGCGCTCGCCAACGCCGCCCTGGCGAGCGTGCGCGAACTCAATGCGAAGCATGGCTTCACCCAGCTCGCGGCGCCGTTCGACGGGGTGGTGACGAGCCGCTCGGCGCAGATCGGCGCGCTGGTGGTGGCGGGCAACGCGGCGTCGCAGCCGCTTTTCACCGTATCCGACGTCCACCGCATGCGGATCTACGTGCGCGTGCCGCAGGTCTATTCCTCGCAGATCCATGCCGGCATGAAGGCGAGCCTGAGCCTGCCCGAATTCCAGGGCCGCGATTTCGACGCCACGCTGACGCGCAGCGCGAACTCGGTCGATGCCCAGTCGGGGGCGATGCTGGTGGAACTGCAGGCGGACAATTCCGACGGCGCGCTCAAGCCGGGAGCCTTCGCGCACGTCCGCTTCTCGATCGACGGGGCAGGGGGCGGCATGCGCCTGCCCGGCAGTGCCATCCTTTCCGCCGAGGACGGCCCGAGCGTCGCGCTTGTCGGCAGCGACGGCAAGGTGACGATCAAGCGCGTCACCATCCTGCGCGACGAAGGCAAGACGGTGCTGGTCTCGGTTGGCCTCAAGTCCGGTGACAAGGTCATCGATTCGCCGCCAGATTCGATCCGCAGCGGCGACCGCGTCCGTGTCGCCAAGGGAGCCGGCGGCCATGGCTGAGCGCAGGTCTTGCCCCGCCTGGGCGCTGGCCTTGCCGGTGGTGCTCGGGCTTGGTGCCTGTTCGATGGCGCCGGACTATCACCCGCCGCAGACGGCCGCGCCCGAGCAGTTCAAGGAACTCGCCGGTTGGACGACTGCCACGCCGCGTGACGGAGAGGGCAGGGGGCCGTGGTGGAACGCCTATGGCGACCCGGTCCTGGCCGATCTCGAGCAGCGCGCCGCCAAGGCCAGCCCGACGCTGGCGGCGGCGCTCGCGCGTTACGATGCCGCGCGGGCGACCGCGCGCGTCAACGAGGCGGACCTCTATCCCGAAGTCGGTGTCAGCGGCGCGGCCTCGCGCGAGAGGGTGTCGAAGAACCGGCCGTTGAGCACGGGCTCGGCGCGCAAGTACGATGACTATGCGGCTGGCGGTTCGATCGATTACGAACTCGACTTGTGGGGGCGCATCCGCAACCAGGTTAAGGCCGCCGGAGCGGAGGCGGATGCCAGCGCCAGCGATCTCGCCTCCGCGCAGCTCAGCCTGCAGGCGGCGGTTGCCGATGCCTATTTCCGGCTGCGTGGCCTCGATGCTCAGGCGAAAGTGCTCGATCAGTCGGTGGGCGCCTTTGCGCGCGCTTATGACCTGACGTCCAAGCGACATGATGGCGGCGTTTCATCCGGGATCGACGTCAATCGCGCACGCACCGTTCTGGGCAACGCGCGGGCGCAAGTCGCGGGAATCGCCAACCAGCGTGCGGCGACCGAGCACGAGATCGCGGCGCTGGTCGGCGAAGTCGCCTCCGGGTTCTCGCTGCCGGCTCGCGACGAGACCTTCGAACCGCCAGCTTTGCCGGCCGCGACGCCTTCCGACCTCCTGCAGCGCCGCCCGGACATCGCCGCGGCCGAACGGCGCGTGTTCGCGGCCAACGCGCGCATCGGGGCGGCTCGCGCGGCGTTCTTCCCCTCGCTGACGCTGGGCGCGACGGGCGGCTGGGAGACCACCAACGGCAAGCTGCTGACCACGCCCAACACCTTCTGGTCGCTCGGCCCGCTGTCGGCGTTGCTCACGGTGTTCGATGGCGGCCGCCGCTCCGCGCAGGTCAAGATCTCCCGGGCCGAATACGAGGAAGCCGCATCCGGCTACCGCGAGACGGTGCTTACCGCCTTCCGGCAGGTCGAGGATGCGATCGCGGCGATGCATCACTTGTCTTCGGCGGCGGTGGATCAGCGTTTTGCTGCCGACGCGGCGCAGCGTACCAGCGACATCGCCATGTCGCGCTATCGTGACGGCGCGGCGGGCTATCTCGACGTCGTCACGGCGCAGACCGATGCGCTGGATGCGCAGCGCGCCTATATCTCGGTGCAGACCCAGCGCATGCAGGCAAGCGTCTCGTTCGTGCGGGCGCTTGGGGGCGGGGCTCCGGCCCAGGCAATGGCCGAGGCGCGGCCCTGAGCCCCGATCGGCAGAATCGGCCGGGCCAATTCGCGCGCGGCGCTGTTACGAACTAGAATCATATCGGCCGGTCTGACCAATCCCTGATTGCTCGGACCGGCTGCCCCTTACCGCCAAGGCCGTTGCCATGCGCGGCTTGCGGGACCGGCGATCCCCTACAAATCGCCTCGGCGAACGCCGAGCTCCCCATCATCGCCCCGAAGATGTTGACGCAGCCCGGTTCAATCCGGGCGCCTTGCTCCGTATGCTCCGCCTATCGATCGGGTCCGGATACCGGGTGTGATTGGACAGACCGATTTCCGGAAGAATAGCAAACCGGGATTCGCTGATAAGGCCTCGCATCAAGCGGGGGCGTCTTGGTCGGCTCCGCAACCGGACCGACCAAAGCGGCAAGAGCAATGTTTGGGGATGATGTGATGAGGCTGCTGTCGTCTGTACTTCTGTGTTCCGCGAGCCTGGCCGGGCTTTCGACTCCCGCGCTGGCGCAGGACGCTGATACCTCCGCCGAAGAGGCGCTGCCCGGCAACGTCATCATCGTCCAGGCCCGCCGCCGCGACGAGGCGGTGCAGGACGTCCCGGCGGTGATCGACACCGTCACGGCGGACGACATGGCCAAACTGAACCTTCGTGACTTCAAGGAAGTCTCCACCCTCGTTCCCGGACTGCAACTCACGACCGAGGCCAATGGCGTCGGTGGCGGCGGCCGTCTGCGCGGCGTGAACTTCGACGTCTCGGCCAGCGGCACCAATCCCACGGTCGAATTCTACTTCAACGATGCGCCGATCACTGCAGGCGTGATCCTGCAGCAGATGTACGACATCGGCCAGATCGAGGTGCAGCGCGGACCGCAAGGCACGCTGCGCGGCCGCGCGGCGCCCTCGGGCTCGATCACCATCGGCGCCAAGAAGCCCGATCTCTACTCGATCGGCGGCTTCACTGACATGACCGCCAACGACATTGGCACGATCAACGTCAAGGGCGGCTTCAACCTGCCGATCATCGAAGGCATCGCCGCGATCCGCGTCGCCGGTGTCTGGGACGAGAACGAGGCTGACCGTGTCCGCCCGATCACTTCGGCCCGTGATCCGTTCCAGCGCACCAAGAGTGGCCGCATTTCCGCGCTCGTCCAGCCCACCGACTGGCTCAAGCTGGAGGGCATGTACCAGAAGATGGATCGCAACGCCCGCCTCTACGACCAGGTGGCATCGTTCAGCGAAGCCAACCCGGACGCCGCCGCGAGCCCGGTCACCATCGACAGTTCGGATCGCCGCTCGATCATGGAATCGGCGCGTCCGATCCATCAGGTCTACGACATCTACAACTGGCGCGCGGAAGTATCGGGCTTCGGGCAGGTGCTGATCTACCAGGGCCAGCATTACACGCAGAAGATCACCGGCGTCGAGGTGATGGACGAAGCCAACTTCTTCCCCGGATCGGTCGTTCAGGATACCTATTCGGCGCCAAAGGCTACCTCGCATGAAGTGCGCCTGCAGAACGACGCGCGCATCGCCGACATCTTCGACTATGTCGTAGGGTTCTTCGACTACAAGAACGACAATCCGACGACACTCAATCGTCCGACCATCCTCGGCTATCCGACGAGTGCGACGACCGGTGCCATCTACGGCATCGTCAATACCGCGATCCAGCGCACCAATACCAGCCACGAACAGTCGTTCTTCGGAAACCTGACTGCGCATCTGGGTGAGGGGACCGAGGTTTCCGGTGGCCTGCGCCATATTTCCTACACCTCGCAGAACGGCCTGTTCATCAACGGCGCCTCGACCGCAAGCACCGGTCAGGACGCGAAGAAGTGGATCTATTCGGCTTCGGTGAAGCACAATTTCTCACCGGACTTCATGATCTACGCCAGCACCGGCAGTTCCTGGCGCCCCGGCATCAATGTCGTTGGCGACTTCAGCCAAGCCATGTCGGAACTGGAGGAAAGCTTCGTCAACCTGCCGGCGGAAACTTCGAAGTCGTACGAACTCGGCTTCAAGAGCACGCTGCTGGGCGGGCGCATGCGCCTGAATGCCACCGCGTATCACCAGAAGTTCAAGAACTATCCGTACCGTACCGGCGGACGCGGCGTCTACTTCGTCGATTATACGAACCTTGCCAATCCTGTGGTGACGCAGTTCAACTTCGTCGGTGCCGTTCCGGTCGAGGTCAACGGTATCGAGGGCGACGTCTCGATCGACGTGATGGACGGCTGGAACCTTGGTCTCGTGGCCAGCTATTCGATCGGCAAGATCAAGAGCGGTGTCATTCCCTGCAACGATCTGAACGGTGACGGCGTGCCCGACACGATCACGTCTGCGCCTTCGCTGCCGGATCTGCAGGCTGCTGTCGGCAGCGACAATATCTCCGCCTGCCAGGTCAATCAGCGTTCCGGTTTCCAGGCGCCGTTCAGCGCGACGTTGACCAGCGAATACAGCTTCGCGGTGAGCGACCACGTCAACGCCTACGTACGCGGGCTGTTCAACTTCTTCGGCAATTCGCGCGTGGACCCGGTCAATATCTACGACAACCTGGGTTCCTATGGTCTCGTCAATGCCTTCACCGGCGTTCGCGATGCCAAGGGAGCCTGGGAAGTCTCCTTGTTCGCCAAGAACCTGTTCGACACGACCAAGACACTGACCCGTACCGACCCGCTGTTCACCTCCTACCGCAATGTCGCGGCGGGCGGCGCGGCGACGACCTTCACCAGCACTTATACCGGGGTGACCACCACGGCCCCGCGTGAGTTCGGCATCAACGTGCGCTACGCGTTCGGATCGCGCTGAGCGGTCTCATTGCGCCGACTGCCCGGACAACAGTCCGGGCAGTCGGCGGCGCAGCAGCGCCACGAACAGGCTCACCTTGGGGGAGAGGTGCTTGAGGCGCGGATAGACCGCCCAGATCGGCTCGTCGTCCGGGCACTCGGCGGCGAGCACTTCCTCCAGCTTTCCCTCGGCGATCGCCAATGCCGCATAGAACGCCGGCAACTGGCATACGCCCATTCCCTCCAGCGCGGCCTCGAGCACCATCGTGCCGTTGTTGCAGCGCCAGCGCCCTTCGGGGCGAAAGCTTTCGCCGCGCTGGAAGTGCCAGAACGGGGCCGAGCCGACGAGGCAGTCGTGCCCCTTGAGGTCGGCGATCCGCTGTGGCCGCCCGCGCCGTGCCAGATAGTCCGGCGCCGCCACCGTCACCATCGCCCGCGAGGCGACCCGCGTGGCGACGAGGCGCGAGTCCTCCAGATGCCCGGTGCGAATGGCGATGTCGTAACCGTCGCGGATCAGGTCGACGACGTCGTTGTCGAGATCGCAGGCGATCGACAGGGCAGGGTGCTCCCGCGCATATTCGCGCAGCACCGGACCGATGAAGCGCTCTCCCAGCGTGTAGGAGCAGGTGATGCGCAGGTTGCCGCGTGGAGACCCCTGCGAGGCAATGGCGGCGACGGCCTCCTCGCGCTCCGAGATCAGGCGGCTGCCGGTTTCGTAGAAGATGCGCCCTGCCTCGGTCAGGCCCAGCGACCGCGTGGTGCGATGGAACAACTGGGTTCCCAGGCGTGCCTCCAGCCGGCTGACCGCCCGGCTCATGTGCGTCACCGATGCTCCGAAACTGCGTGCAGCGGACGTGAAACTGCCGGCCCGCGCCACCGTGACGAATTCCTCGATGCCGTCCCACGCTCCGATCACGACTTTTTCCACCTGGTTATAATGCTTTTCCCAAGAAGCCCATTAACGACAATCCGGCAAGGCGCTAGAACCCCCTTCGGACATACCCGTTTCAGCAAGTGAGATACCCGCCATGAAGACCCGCGCCGCCGTTGCCTTCGAAGCGAAGAAGCCGCTCGAGATCGTCGAGGTCGATCTCGAAGGCCCCAGGGAAGGCGAAGTCCTGGTCGAGATCATGGCGACCGGTATCTGCCACACCGACGCCTACACGCTCGACGGTTTCGACAGCGAGGGCATCTTCCCCTCGATCCTCGGCCACGAAGGCGCAGGGATCGTGCGCGAAGTCGGTCCGGGCGTCACCAGCGTGAAGCCGGACGATCACGTCATTCCGCTCTACACGCCCGAATGCCGCCAGTGTAAATCGTGCCTTTCGGGCAAGACCAACCTGTGCACCGCGATCCGGGCTACCCAGGGGCAGGGCCTGATGCCGGACGGCACCAGCCGGTTCAGCTACAAGGGCCAGCAGATCTTTCACTACATGGGCTGTTCGACCTTCTCCAATTTCACGGTCCTGCCCGAGATCGCCGTCGCCAAGATCCGCCAGGACGCGCCGTTCCAGTCCTCGTGCTACATCGGCTGCGGCGTCACCACCGGCGTCGGCGCGGTCATCAACACCGCCAAAGTGCAGGTCGGCGACAACGTCGTGGTGTTCGGCCTCGGCGGCATCGGCCTCAACGTGATCCAGGGCGCGCGTCTGGCCGGCGCGAACAGGATCATCGGCGTGGATATCAACCCCGACCGCGAGGACTGGGGCCGCAAGTTCGGCATGACCGACTTCCTTAACACCCGGGGCATGAGCCGCGAGGACATCGTTGCGAAGATCGTGCTGATGACCGACGGCGGCGCCGATTATACCTTCGATGCGACGGGCAACACCGAAGTCATGCGCACCGCGCTTGAAGCCTGCCATCGCGGCTGGGGCACCAGCATCATCATCGGCGTGGCCGAGGCGGGCAAGACCATCGAGACCCGTCCGTTCCAGCTCGTCACCGGCCGCAACTGGCGCGGCACCGCGTTTGGGGGGGCCAAGGGCCGCACCGACGTGCCCAAGATCGTCGATATGTACATGACCGGCAAGATCGAGATTGACCCGATGATTACCCATGTCATGGGCTTGGAGGAGATCAACACCGCGTTCGACCTCATGCACGAAGGCAAGTCGATCCGCTCGGTGGTGGTCTTTTGACAGATGGTCTTTTGACAGACAGGGAAATCTCGATGTTCACACATATCATGGTCGGCGCCAGCGACGTGCCGGCAGCCAAGACCTTCTACGACGCCGTGCTGGGCGCGCTCGGTCATGCCGAAGGCGGGATGTTCGGCGAGGGGCGCGGCGTTGGCTATCGCACCGAAGGCGGCCTGTTCGCGGCGGTGACCCCGCGTGATGGCAACGCCCCCACTTTCGCCAACGGCGGTACCATCGGCTTTGCCGCACCCGGGCCCGAAGCGATCGACGCGGCTCATGCGGCGGGCCTTGCCGCCGGCGGCAGCTGCGAAGGCGCGCCCGGCCCGCGCGAGATGTTCCCCGGCGCCTACGGTGCCTACTTGCGCGATCCGACCGGCAACAAGATCTGCCTCTGGCAGGCGGGATGACGCCATGAGCCTGGAGACGGTCTCGACCAATCGCAGTCACGGCGGCACGCAGGGCGTCTATCGCCACGCAAGCGCCGAAACGGGAACGCCGATGACGTTCTCGGTCTTCGTGCCGGATCATGCGCCGGGCGCGAAGCTGCCGGTGCTATGGTATCTCTCCGGGCTCACCTGCACGCACGCCAATGTCACCGAGAAGGGTGAATTCCGCGAGGCCTGCGCCCGCCACGGAGTGGTCTTCATCGCTCCCGATACCTCGCCGCGCGGCGACGATGTACCGGACGACGAAGCCTATGACTTCGGCAAGGGCGCGGGCTTCTACGTCGATGCGACCGAACAGCCGTGGGCGGTCAACTTCCGCATGCGCTCTTATATAGAGCGCGAACTGCCCGATCTGGTGACGCGCGAATTCCCGGTCGATATGGCGCGGCAGGGGATCACCGGTCATTCGATGGGCGGGCACGGCGCGCTTACGGTCGCGCTGCGCAATCCCGGGCGGTTCCGTTCGGTGAGCGCCTTTGCGCCGATCGTCTCGCCGCTTGCCTGCTCGTGGGGCGACAAGGCGCTGACCGGTTATCTCGGCCCCGACCGTGCAGCCTGGCGCGAATACGATGCCTGCGCGCTGATCGCGGACGGGGCGAGGCTATCCGACCTGCTGGTCGACCAGGGAACGGCCGACGGCTTTCTCGACGACCAGCTCAAGACCGCGCTGCTCGTCGAAGCCTGCGAAGCGGCGGGCCAGCCTGCGACGATCCGCATGCAGGACGGCTACGATCATTCCTACTATTTCATCTCGACCTTCCTGCCCGAACATGTCGCCTGGCATGCCGAGCGCCTGAGGGCCTGAAGACGAAAGACCCGCCACGCCGCCTGACCGCTTCGTCGCTGTCCTGACGCGGATTATTGCAGCCGATCCGGCCGAGTCGGCTGCGCCCCTCTCCCCGGAGTGGCGGCCGGACAGCCCCTTCGTTCTGACGGGAATTCGCGCGATTTCGCGCCTTGCGACGGGCTTTGCGTGCCGCAAGCCCTCATTACCCCGCGTCCGAGCCCCGCTTTCCGGTCCATGATCCGGCGATGGTGTCGGAGCGGTTTCGATTGCGCGTGAACGCGGCTGCGTCCGCCGTACTCTCCCATACCGAAGGCAATCCGCGTTATGCGGGATGCCTCGCGAGTGAAGAGGGCATGCACCAGCAACAGGAGGAGCGCATGGCACGGCAATGCCAGGCGAACCGCCCGATCCGTTCCCGGATCCGGCACCGTCTACATGGATTAGGGCTCTACGGAGCAGGCGCGCTGGCCGCACTGGCGGCGATGCCGGCGCTTGCGCAAGGGAGCGGGCAGGGGCCGACCCTGTCCGTGAGCCAGTCCCCTACGATCGACCGCGACAGGCTCGATCGACAGGATCCGGGCATCCCCCGCGCCGCGGCTCCGGTGCTGCTGCCTTCTGCGCCGGTCAGCGTCGAGGCCGCAACTCCGGTGCAGGTCAGGCTGACCTCGGTGCGCTACGATGGTGCAACGCTCGACCGCGCGACGCTCGATGCCGCGACCGCGCCCTTCGTCGGCTCCCCGCTCGATCGCGAGACGCTGCAGAAGCTCGCCAACGCCGTCAGCGCCGCTTATGCCAGCAGCGACATAGCCTTCTACGCGGTCAGCATCCCGGCGCAGACGGGCGCGGGCGGCGTGCTGGTGGTCAAGGTCACTGAGGGGCGGATCGTCGAATATGCACTTTCCGGTGAAACCCGCAGCACCCCCAAGCGCCTGATCGATGCCCATGTCCGCCGGCTCATGCGCGACACGCCGACGCATAAGTCGACGATCGAGCGCACTTTGTCGCTGCTGCGGGACGTGCCCGGGCAGACGGTCGAGGCCAAGCTGCGCGGCACCACCAAGCCGGGCGAACTGGCACTCGATCTGGACGTCCACCGCAAGCAGGTGGAAGTCACGCTCAACGTCAACAACCGGGGTGTCTTCAACGTCACCACCGGGGCCCAGGCCCAGGTCGCCGTCGCCCTGAACGGGTTGCTGCGCGAAGGCGACAGCACGCGCCTGTCCGGCTATCTGCCGTTCCAGCCCAGCCGGTACCAGTTCTACACCGCCAGCCACCAGACTCCGATCGGTTCGAGCGGCACCACCATCGGTGTGACCGGCGCTTATGTCCGTACTCGCACGCGCGATCTCGGTATCCTGGGGGAAGCGAAGCAGGCGGGCATAGTCGTCGCCCATCCGCTCATCCGCAGCTATCGGCGCAACCTCACGCTCACGGCTTCGCTCGATGGGACCAATAGCGACAACTACTACCTCGACACCGCCTTCGGAGGGTTTCGTACCCGTGCCGCGCGACTGGGTGCGAACTGGTCGGCGATCGGCAAGACCGGTGGCTACGGGCTGTCGCTTTCCCTGAGCCAGGGCCTCGACGGGCTCGGCGCCGAGCCGATCGTGGGCTATTCGAAGGCAGGCTTCCGCAAGGCCAACCTGCAGGCCACGGTCGTCAAGGAACTCGGCAAGCGGCTTGCGGCGAAAGTGACCGTGCGCGGACAGTACAGTCCTGATCGGTTGCCGACGACCGAGCGCTTCGTGCTTGGCGGCGAGGGCGCCGGACTAGCCTATCGCGACGGCTTCCTGACGGCAGACAAGGCAGTCGCAGGCGGCGCCGAACTGTCGTGGCGTGTCTTGGGCGGCAAGACCTCCGCCCGAGGACTTACGGTATTCGCGTATGCCGACGGAGCACTCGCACAGACCCGGGCTCGGCCGGCTTATGCTTTGGTCGAGAGGGATTATTCCCTCGCTTCGGCTGGGGGTGGGGTGCGAATCACGCCACTGAAGGGATGGACTGCAAGTGCACAAGTTGCGGTTCCAGTCAAGAGACCTTTCGATGAGTCGAGTCGAAAGGCAAGATTTTTCTTTGGTGTCTCTCGGGCTCTGTGATTGCGCTTTTGCGTGTACGCAAAAAGCGATGCCTGACGATCTGAGGGTCGCGGAGTAAATTTATGCAGAATGTTTGGGAAGTTTGGTCTGGCGCGCTGACGGATGCGGAATGCGACGCCATTATCGCACGCGCCGGAAGTTACGCGGAAGCTGAAGCGACCGTTGGGTTCTCGGATTCGCTGCGCAGCGATCATTCCTATCGCACCTCTACAATTCGCTGGCTCGATGTGGGTCGTGAAAAGGACATCGTTGGGCGGATCATGGACTTCGTTCGATCCTCGAACCGCACCAATTTCGGCGTGGAGATCGACGCGCCATACGAAGTCCAGTTCACCGAGTATCGCGCGACCAACAAGGGGCATTACGACTGGCATCAGGACGTATGGTTGGAATCGCCACGGCCATTCGCCCGCAAGCTGTCGGTAGTCGTGCAACTCTCGGCGCCGACCGACTATAAAGGCGGAGAGTTCGAGTTTTTCGGCCTCCAAAGTCCAGGCGCACAGTTCTCCGGGCGCGGCAGTCTTCTGGTCTTTCCTTCCTTTCTCCAGCACCGGGTTTTGCCTGTCACTGAAGGGCTCCGTCGAAGCCTTGTCAGCTGGGTGGAAGGGCCGAATTGGCGATAGAGGATCGCAAGCGGTTCGGTTCTTTGCTGTTCGCGGGCGCGGTGAAGCAGGGAAAGCACGGGCAAATTCAGAGGCACGTCGCGGATAATCGAGGTCTTTAGGTCAGTCCCGTCGCAAATGATGGCGAGGAACTGGAAATATTCACGGCCAGGCCGGAAGTATTGATGCGGTCGTTTCGATGCCAGTTCGACTGGCGAGGAAGCGGCGGCGGCGGCAGGCTAAGCGAAATTACAAATATCTCATGGGCGCACGGCGCCTTGCAGAACAGCGGAGGAAGAAATCTTGCGACAGGCAATCCCGAATTCGATGGTCCGTCTGGGCCTTGGTCTCGTCGCCTGTGCAGCGCTGGCCAACACGGCGCCCGCTTTCGCGCAGAGCTACGAGGACGATGCGACGACGCCAGGTCAAGCTGCAGTCGGGGGCGCCCTCGATGCGATCGAGAGCCCGGCGGCAAGCCCTTACGCCAGCATCGTCGGCGCTATAGACAGCCTGCCCGATGCAGCGGCGCGTGCCAATGCGCTGGGCCAACTCGGTGCCGCACCTTACAGACTCATGCCACGCCTTTCGATCCAGTCGATGGATGCCACCGATCGCGAGATCCGCGGCTACCTGGCGCAGCGGCGCGAGGCGGCGCTGGATGCATCACCGGGGGTTCCGATCAGCGGTGACCGTACGATCAACGTCATGGTCAGCTTCGGCCTGAAGCAAGGCGACTACAAGGCGCGTGCCGATCGCCCCAAGGCCAATTTCGACAGTCGCTCGATCCGTGCCGGGTTCGATATATCGCCGGTGCCGGGATTGATCGTAGGTACGTCGATCGGGATCGACGGCATCGATGCCAACCTCGATCGCAGCCAGCAGCCGCGCAGCACGCTGTTCAACGCCAACATCACGCCATACGCGAGCTATACCAATGGCCGCTATTACGTCGATGCGACGGCGGGATACACGCGCAGCTGGTACCAACTGCGGCGACAAATCGATTTCACCGGTTTCAGCGACCGACTGCAGTCCGGGCCGAACGGCGATAACGCCGCGGCTACGGTCGAAGCCGGAGGCATCTTCAAGCTCGGCGTCCTTCGGGCGCAACCTTTCGCCGGGCTGCTCTATCGCTATGCCGATCTCGGCGGTTTCGTGGAAACCGGCGGTTCCGCCGCTCTCGCGGTTGCCAAGTTCAAGACGGAATCGGTGCGGACCAGCTTGGGCGCGCGCGTCTCGGCAAATCTGCGCAAGGGCGCTTGGACTCTGCGGCCCAGTGTCGAGGCGCAATGGCAGCGTGAATTGCGCTCGCGCCCGGAAAGCCGGATAGAGGCGATCTTCCTTGCCGGCGGCACGCCGATCTTCACGCTGCCTTCGACCCGCTATGACCGCGATGGCGCCGTCGTCGGCGCCGGCATCAGCGCGATGCATGGCGAGCGCACGGCGCTGCGGTTGTCCTATTCCGGTGAATTCGGAAACGACCGCCGCATCCACGGTTTCGCGATCACTGCCAATCATCGGTTCTGAGGCTGGACATCCGGATCGGACGTATCCGCGTTGTTCAAGTGGCTAATTACCGCCGATCCGAACATAATCGGCGCAGTGCCGCGCATTGCCTTCCGCTATGAACGGCTATCGGGTCATAGCGAAGATGGGGGCATGCGATGGGAAGCTTTGTTCGGGATATTCTCACGACGCTGTCCTACGAGCCCGATCCCGCCGAAGCCTCTCAGGCTGAGGGAGAAGCACTTTCGCGGCTGGATCAGCGGCTGGCCGGATTTGCGCAAGGAAACGCGCGGGGGCGCACGGCGATTTCGATCCGCCCGGCCGACTGTTCGGTGTGGGACGGCAATCCGCGCGACGTTCCCGGTCTCTCGGCCGAAAGTTGTCGATCGCTGATCGAATCCATCGCGCAGGAGGACGGTAACAGAATACCGGTTCTGGTGCGGCACAACCCCCCGGGTTCCGAACTTCCCTACGAACTTCTCGTGGGCAGCCGGCGGCGTTTCGCGATCGATTGGCTGAACCATAACGGCAGGCCGGAGATCCGGCTGAACGCGATGATCGTCGATCTGAGCGACGAAGAGGCGTTCAGGCTCGCCGATATCGAAAATCGCGAGCGGCAGGACATTACCGAACTCGACCGCGCGCGCAGTTACCAGAGCGCGGTGGATCGCTTCTATGGCGGCGTCCAGTCCCGCATGGCCGAGGCTCTGAACCTGTCGAACAGCCAGCTCAGCCGGCTTCTTGCACTGGCGCAGATGCCCGACGAAGTGGTCGATGCCTTCGCCACGAAAGAGGAATTGCGTGTACGCCATTCCGAAGTGCTGACCCCGCTGCTGCGCCGCGCGGAGCAGCGTGACCGCCTGCTCATTGCCGCGCGGGCCATCGGCCAGGAACAGCAGCGGCTGGCTGCATCGGGCGAGCGGATGATCCCGGCGGCAAGCGTACTGACGCGCCTGAAGCAGGCCGCCGCCGAAGGCGGCAGCGCCAAAGGCAACGAAACCTCGGTCATGGTCGATGACCAGCGCGTGGGCCGTGTTCGACCTTCGCGTGACGGTCTTTCGGTGGAGGTCACTATCGGAGAGGACGCGGACATCGACCAGGTGCTGAGGTCGGTTCGGGCGGCGATCTTGCTCGGCCGCGAACGCATCGCCGAGGAATCCGAGTCGGATACCGACTGACAGCGCATCGCGGCGCTCAACCCCGGGTCTGATCGCTTTAAGCCCAGGTCCGGCGATAAATCACTCTCACTCCGGTTCTATCCCGCGGCCCGCGTGTACCTTACGGTTTGCACGCGGGCCGCAGCGTTTGCGGGTTTCTTTCCTGCGGATATCGGCCACCTGCCTTCCAATCGCGTTCGTCCCGTGGCTTTTGCTTGGAGCCGGATGGGGTTTCCGAAATCCCTGATCGGGACGACGGGCATGGTCCGGTGCGTTGCTCCGGCCCGACTTCTTCTGCGTGAGATGTCCTCTCCGACATGTGCCTAAGCCTCTCGGTACTGGGCATTTCATGGAGGACAACGCAATGCTTCACAAAAAGGCGCGCCGATCGACAAGGCACATGCTGCTATGCGCGACGGCCATTCCGCTTCTGCTGCTCGGCGCCTGCGCCGATGGCGTGGGCTTCCGGGTAGGCGCTGGCGGCGGCGGAACGCCGTCTGGCCCTTCCGGTCCCTCGAACCCCTCTGGCCCCACGGGCCCGACTGGTCCCGCTGGGCCGACCGGCCCTTCGGGTCCGACTGGTCCTGACGGCCCAAGCGGCCCCGCCGGCCCGACTGGCCCCGGAGGCCCGAGCGGTCCTTCCGGCCCTGCTGGTCCCGACGGTCCGAGCGGTCCCACTGGCCCGACTGGTCCCGGAGGCCCGAACGGTCCCACTGGCCCTGCTGGTCCCGACGGTCCAAGCGGTCCCACTGGTCCTGCTGGTCCCGACGGTCCGAGCGGCCCCACTGGCCCGACTGGTCCCGGAGGCCCGAGCGGTCCCACTGGTCCTGCTGGTCCCGACGGCCCGAGCGGCCCCACTGGTCCGACTGGACCCGGAGGCCCGAGCGGCCCCACTGGGCCGACTGGTCCCGATGGCCCAACGGGTCCGACGGGCCCGACCGGTCCTGGGGGCCCGACTGGCCCTGGTGGTCCGACCGGCCCGACCGGTCCGACCGGCAGCTACACCGGTCCGGTGGCGGGTGTGGGCATCGGTGGCACGCCGATCCTGGGCCCCAGCGGCTCCGGCACGCTGATCGACGTCAATGTGGCGCCTGATACCGCCACGTCCAACGGCGGCACGATTGCCGTGGATGTCCTCACCGGTGACGGTCATGTGGTCAATGTCGCGCTGCCGACGACGACTGCGCAGACGCAGCAGGCGCTCGCTCCGGTCGGCTCGCTCGCCGGTGCCCTGCTGGGCGATCAGGTCGGCTCGACGGTGACGCAACTGACTGACGGACTGGCGCCGACCGTGGCTGGCGTGACCTCGACCGTTAGCCAGGTTACCACGCCGCTGCTCAATACCGTGGATGCGGTACTGGCGCCGGTGGTCGGTTCGAATGGCCTGCTCGGTCCGGTGACCGGACAACTCGGCGGGCTGATCGACGGCCTCACCGGGAGCCTTCCCGGCGGCGGCTCCGGTTCGGCCCCGTCCTACACCGGACCGCTCGTCGGCCTCGATCTGGGCAACAATGTCCTGACCGGGCCGAGCACGAGCGGCACGCTGGCGGGCGTCAACGTCCTGTCGGACAATCCAGGGCTGGTCTCCGGTCAACTGGTGACAGCCGATGTGCTGGCCAACGGCAATGTCCTCGACGTGACGCTGCCGACTACGGCGGCAGGCGTGGCGCAAGGGCTTGCCCCGGTGGGGAACCTCGCCGGTTCCCTGCTCGGAGCGCAGGTCGGTGCCGGGGTCACCCAGCTGACCGATGGACTGGCTCCCGTGGTGGCGCCCGTCACCAGCGTGGTCGATGCCGTGACCTCGCCGGTTCTCGATACGCTCAACGGTACGCTCGGCCAGGTGGTCGGCGGTATCGGGTCGGGCGGCACCGGAGGAACTGGTGATGTCCTGGCTCCGGTTACCGGCCTGGTCGGCGGCTTGCTCGGCGGCACTGGCGGCACGGGCGACGTGCTCGCCCCGGTGACCGGTGTGGTTGGCGGCCTGCTGGGCGGCACCGGAGGTACGGGCGATGTCCTGGCTCCGGTGACCGGCCTGGTTGGCGGCTTGCTTGGCGGCACCGGCGGTACGGGTGATGTGCTGGCTCCTGTCACCGGCGTGGTCGGGGGCCTGCTGGGCGGTACTGGCGGTACGGGCGACGTGCTCGCTCCGGTCACCGGTGTCGTCGGAGGACTCCTCGGCGGTACGACCGGCGGGGATACCGGAGCGGGAAGCGTACTGGCGCCCGTGACTGGCGTGGTCAGCGGGCTCCTGGGGAGCAGCGGTGGCGGCGCCGGCGCCGGCAACCTCCTCGCTCCGGTAACGGGTGTCGTCAGTGGCCTGCTGAGCGGCACGGGGACCGGCGCTGGCACGGGCGGAAGCACCGGCCAGGTGCTCGCTCCTGTCACGGGGCTACTGGGCGGACTGCTCGGGGGTGGTTCGGCCAACTGAGGGCTGAGACTGGCGTGTCCGTCTCTTTGTTGCCCTCCCCCTGGCCGGACACGCCGCAGCCTGGCCTCGGAAGCGAGGTCAGGGGGAGGGGGTGGCCCTTACCGTGGGCCACCCCCTCCATTTCCCGAATATTCGAACTGAAAGGGATCGAATCGTGACCAATGACACCATCCGCGCTCGCGAACTGCTTCGTATTGCGCTCGAACTGCTGGACAACGAGGGCGCACTGGTTGCCGCCGCGATGATATCGGGCGCGATCAACGTGTTGGACGGAGCGGCCGAGCCCGCCGCGACTCTATCCGGAACCCGTTCCGGACGGCTCATGCGAACCCGCACGGCCGCCAACGACTGCCGCAGCTGCGCATGATTAGGCGATCCGTGTGGATTATTTTTCATCGTTATTGATTTGGAAACGGAAAACAACCTAGGTGGTAGTAACTAGGACCAGATCGACGAATTCTGGACTGGGGGACGGGAAATGAGAACCGCATGAGCGACAGTCACGCCTTGGTGTTGTTGATCGACGATGTCAGTGCGATCGTCGAGGAGTTGCTCACGTTCATGGAGCTTCACGGAATTCCTGCCATCGGCGTTTCCGATCTGGATCAGGCGGTATCCGCGCTCGAGACGAATGCGAGTATTCGCGTCCTTGCCTGCGACGTGCGGCTGGGGCGCGAATCCGGACTTTCGATCGTCGGCCGGATTCGCGAACACGCGCAGCTTAGCGAGCGTGAGTTCGGCTATTTGTTCATCACCGGCGATCAGATCCAGCCCGATCCGGCGCTGGTGATGCCGGAGCACCTCGTTCTGACCAAGCCGGTGCAGCCGCAACTGCTGATAGGTACTCTCCAGCAGATGCTCGGTCGCTTCGCCGAAACCTCGGATCATGCAGGGGGCGTGCAATGAAGCCCAACGAGATTACCCAGCGTGACATCGACAAGTGGACCCGGTGTTCGCCGAGCAGCCAGCTCTGTCGGCCGGCGGATGCCGCCATGTCGCAGGGATGCGGCGGGATCGACCAGAGCGAGGCTCTTCAGCTTTTCGATACGATGGCGGCCAGGGCGCGGCTCGCGGATCTCGGGCAGCAAAGTTCGGCGCTGGCGCACGAGTTGCGTCAGCCCCTGTTCTCGATCGCCATTGCCAACGAGAACCTGCGCATGATGCTGGCGCTCGGCAACATGATGCAGCCGCAGCTGACCAAGGCGGTCGAGCGGATCGCGGAGCAGGTGCAGCGAGCGCAGACGATCATAGATCACACGCTGGCTTATGCCGCCGGCAAGACCGGCGGGATGGTGAGCGCCGACCTGGGCCTCGCCGCGCGCAACGCGCTGCGGTTCCTGCAGCCGCTGTTCGATGCGAGCGGCATCGAAATCGACGAACGGAATGCGCATGTCCGCGCCGAAGTGGGGCTGTGCCAGATCGAGGTCGAGCAGGTCTTCGTCAACATCCTGCGCAACGCCGCCGAGAGCATCGAGGCCCGGCGCGAGGCGGGATGGCAGGGGACTGGTCGCATCGCGCTGCACATCGCCGTCGAGAGCGGCAAGGTCCATTGCACGGTGGCCGACAATGGCGCCGGGCTTTCGAAGGATCTCGGGCAGTCGGCGTTCCAGCCGTTCTTCACCACCAAGCCGCGGGTCGGCACGGGGCTTGGCCTGCATATCTGCCGCCAGGTTCTGGGCCGGATCGGCGGCGCCGTGGAACTCGTTCCAGGCGATACCGACGGGGCAAGGGTGGAAATCGTGCTGCCTTTGGTCGAAAGCGACTGAGCGCGTCGGCCTGACGGTGCTCGTCCTTCAGATATCGTCGCGGCCGAGGCGGATGACGAAGCGGACCGGTTGACGGCCCCGCACAAGGCAGCGGAACTCGCCGTCGGCGTCCAATGCGACCTGCTCGACCAGCCAGAGAGTTGCCTCGTCGATGCGTCGGCCGGGCATCGGGCGGCGCTGTTCGTCGATGCATTCCACGGTGATGACAACATGCGCGGGCGTGATGCTCGCGTGGAGTTGTACTTCGCCGCGAAGCTTGCTGCCGTCGCGTCCCAGGAAGCTGCCGAAGGCGCTCAGCAGCGCGGCCACGGCCATCATCTGCAGGGCACCGTACTGGGCCGGTACCAGATGATCGAGCGCATTGCCGCGCAGATGGACGGCGACACCATGGTGGCGCACGTTCGACTTGGTGGTCGCGATCGCGCATTCCAGAGCGCTGCGCACGGTCAGCGCTCCATCGCCGTCGCGGCCGTCCCGTCCGAACCAGCGGAACAGGCTGAGGATGTGCGCGGCGCCTTCGGTATGCGTCGCGATCCGGCGGACCCGCTCCTGGACCTGCTGCCGGCTCTCCTCGTCGATGTCGAGGTGGCTGAGGATGTACTCCATGTTGGCATTGGCCATCGAGATGACGTTCAGCGGCTGGGCAAGGTCGTGCAGCATGCCGCTGGTGATGCGGCCCAGCAGCAGATCCCGGGTCACTTCCACCATGCCGCCGTCGCCCCAGGCCAGTAACCGGGCGTCCACGACGGCGAGGTGGCGGGCGATCCCGGCGCCGATGAAGGCGGCGGAAAGGGTGGCGCCGAGGGCCAAGGCGATGCCGATCGTGTCTCCCAGAAAGGAATAGAGACTGAGGCACAAGGCGCCGAGCACCATCGCGGCCGGCCATGACCAGCGTGGAGCCTGCAGCAAGGCTGGCGCCAGTCGTCTCGGGACGAGGAGCGCGCTGGTGAGCAGTGCGAGGTCCATCCAGTAGAACGGGGACTGGAGGACTTCGGGCTCCACCAGCGACCCCGCTCCGAGCAGGAGAGCGGTCCCCAGGGTCAGCATCGAGCGATGCAGGATGAACAGCGCCCCAGCCGAGGCCGCGGCGATGACCCCGGCCCCCGGCGCGTGCGGCGCGGAGAGGCCCAGGAGCAATGCGCACAGAGCCGTCGCCGCAGGGTACAGCGACGTGCTGTCCTCCCCGCCGCGGCCCTTGCGGGACCGTTTCGGCCACCAGGTTATGGGCAGGCCCTCCCTGCCAGGGTGCGGCACTGTCGAACCACCTCGACAAGGCACCGACCCATCTTTCCCACGCGCGTCAAACTTGTCTCCCCACCTTCGAGATACCGATGATGGCAAAAGCGCCGAGCGGCCCCATGGCTCCCGGCGCCAATGCGCAAAACTTGCCTGACCTTGCGAAATTATCCTGCATATCCGTGGGATATGGCTTAAAGTCGCCGGAAGATCGATGCTGGGCAACGGCGTTCTCGAACATGGTCTTCTTATTGCCTTGGCCTTTGGCACAAGTCACGAAAAGAACCGAAGCGAAGGTTACTTGAAAGCCCCTAGAACTGGGCAGTGTCCCGTATTCCGGGGCGATTGCGCCATAGGCCCCCCGATCGAGCTGGAGCTGCGCCAATGCGCGGAATTCTGCGGTCTCGGTGATCCCCTCGCATTGGCTTCTTCTCCATGAACGCTCGAATCCACGACGCGCTATCATTCACGAATGGAGACGAACCTGTCCCGGCAAGGAACGGTTCGCTCTTTTTCGGGGCGCCCGGGGCATTGCCCCGTTTGCGTAAGCGCAATGGCAAGAGGGGAATTGCATGCGCCTGGGTTCGAAGGCGAAACTGACGATTGCCGTCGGGCTGGTAGCAGCCGTGACGTTCGGCTTTCTCGGCGTTCGCGAGCTTGGCAGATCCGCCAAACCGCGCGTTGTGCCCGCACCGGGCCAGATCGCGGTGACGTCGCAGCCGTCGGGCATCGTCCTGGCCACGACGACACGGGACGTGCGGATCGGAGAGACGATCACCGCCGACATGATCCGCAACGCCGCTTATGATCCTGCTCGCTTTCCAGGCGCCGCAACGCCGGCGGAAGTGATCGGCCGGGTCGCCACGCGCGACATCGGAGCCAATACGCTCATCCCGCGCGAGGCGTTGCAGCAGGAAGGCAAGCTGGCGATCCGCGTGCCGGTCGGCATGCGCGCCATCAGCATCGACACCACCGCCGAGATCGCCGTGGCCGGGCTGGTTCGCCCGGGTGACCGCGTCGACGTGCAGGTCGTCTATCCCGGTGAGGATTCCATCTCCGGTGCGCGCGGCAATGGCCGCAGCCGTTCCACCACGCTGCTGCAACTGGTGCCGGTACTGGCCGTTGGCGAGGTCGTGGTCGGTGCACCGGTCAAGGACGGTGTCACCGGCGAGGTCTCCGCGCCGCCGCCGCCCGCGCGCAACGTGACGCTGGCGCTCAGCCCGCAGCAAGTGTCGGAGCTGTCGCTGGCGAAGAGCACCGGTGCGCTCTACCTCTCGCTGCGCAATCCCGAGGACAAGCAGGAAGTCGCGACCGCGCAAGTCGCCTCCATTCTCGAAGCACCTTCGGCGGCGGCAAGACCGGCGCCTGCGCTCGCCGCCGCGCTCCCCTCTCGCGCGGCGGCGGCGCCACCGGTTCAACCCCGGCGTAGTGCGCCTGCCCCCCACGCGATCGAACTGGTGGTCGGCGGTGAACGGAAGACGATCTATTCGGGGAGCACGGGGCAATGAGCGGCGGGATCAACAGGATGCGTGCGGCCGGGCTGCTCGCCTGCGCCGCCGTCGCCGTAAGCGCGCCGCAGTTCGCCGCTGCGCAGGACCAGCGCACGCTGGACGTGGACGAGGCCCGCACGCTGACCTTCACCCGCTCGATCGGGCGGGTAGAGGTCAACCGGGACAACGTCATCGCGGTATCCTCTCCTACCGCGCAGTCGCTGCGGGTGACCGGGCGCGGCGCAGGCGACGCGGCGCTGAGCGTCTACGCCGGCGACGGCACGATGATCGGCCAGACGCTGTTCCACGTCACCCCGCCGCCGCCGGCCTATGCCACTGCGGCGGGACCACTGCGGGCGGGCGAGAAGATCGTCGCGGTCGACGTGCAGTTCGCCGCCGTATCCTCCTCGACGCTCAAGGCCTTGGGCTTCAGCTTCGCCAAGCTTTCGGGCGACCTGCAGGGCGCGATCGTCACGCCTTCCGCGCTCAGTTCCTATTCGTTCAATCCCACCAACTCGACGGACGTGACCAACCGGGGCAGCAGTTTCACGACGACCAATTCGTCGCCGATCCAGAGCGCCTTCAACCTGTTCCTTTCGGCGCGCAAGCTGGGCGTCGGCGCGGTGCTGAGCGCGCTGTCCTCCAACGGCCTGTCCCAGCTGCTGGCGCAGCCCACGCTGCTGGTCCGCTCGGGCGAGCAGGCGAGCTTCCTGGCGGGCGGCGAGTTCCCGGTCCCGGTCCCGCAGTCGAGCGGCGGCAACGGCAACACGATCTCGATCCAGTACAAGGAATTCGGCGTGCGGCTGAACGTAACGCCCTATGTCCTGTCCGAGAACAACATCGTGCTCAAGCTGGCGCCTGAAGTCAGCGAGCTGGACTATAACAACGGCGTGCAGTTGCAGGGCTATACGGTTCCCGGCATCCGCCGCCGCTCCACCGAGACCACCGTGGAACTGGGCAGCGGGCAGAGCTTCGTGATCGCCGGCCTCAACTATTCGAACAGCACCGTCACCAAGGACAAGGTGCCGTTCCTGGGCGATCTGCCGATCCTGGGCGCCTTCTTCAAGCGGCAGCAGAACCAGAAGGAACGGCAGGAACTCATCATCGTGGCGACGCCGCGACTGGTCGAGCCCACTGCGGTCAAGCCCGACCTGACGGCGGCGGGCGACGCGGTCGATCCGGGCATCGGCCAGATGATCATCGGCAACGACGGGGTCGAGAAATCGGTCAAGTCCTTCGGCGTGGTGAGGCGCTGAACATGGCACGCATCCATCTCCTTTCGATCGACCGCGCGCTGGCTCAGCGCATCTCCGACGCCATGGGCGCGCATGTCTCGGTCGAGCTGGCGCAGTCGCTCGACGAGGCCGAGTTCGACGGTCCCGGCATCGTCGTCATCGACCATGCCTCGATCCCCGCCGAACGTGCGATGAACTCGGTCATCGCCGAAGTTTCCCAGGTCGCGCCCGGCCGCGCGGTGGTGCTGGCGACCGAGGACATGTATGCCGGCCATGTCCTGCAGGCGATCCGGGCGGGCGCTACCGACGTGCTGCCGCGCGGCGCCGTCGCCGCCGAAGTCAGCGAGATCCTCTCGCGCGTGCTCAACACCTCGCTGGCGAGCCAGGGGCGGCTGGGCCGCTTCACGCTGGTGCTGGGTACCGATCGCGACGCGACCGCAGTGCTCGCCACCGACATGGCGCTGGCGCACAGCCTGGACGGCACCTCGACCCTGCTGATCGACTGCACGCTGCCGAGCAGCACCGCAGAGGCCTATCTCGACCTCAAGGTGGACTACGGCCTCGCCTCCGCCATCTCCGACATCGACCGGATGGACGCGAGCCTGCTGGGAGACGCGCTGGCGCATCACGAGCGCAGCGGCCTCTCGCTGCTGACGCTCGACGGCGGTACCGGTGCCGAGCCGGTGGGGATCGGCCCTGCCGATATCGTCGGCCTGATCCAGCTGCTGCGCGCCAGCTGCGGCCATGTCGTGCTGTGCGGCGGTTCGCTGCGCAACGGCGGATTGCTGCGCGAACTGGCCTCGCAGGCGCAGAGCGTCGAAGTGGTGTGCAGCCAGTCGATCCGCGAGCTGGACGCGACCCGCCGCTTGCTGGACCGTGTCGCCATCGATACCGCAAGTGCCCAGCGCCTGCGGCTGCTGGTTTGGGAGCACGATCCGCGCATCCTGCTCGACGGTCGCCGCATGGCCGATGCGCTGGATATCGACACCGTGCTGGGCGTGCCGGTCGATCGCGTGGTTCAGCGCAATGCGCTCAACGCCGGGCGACCGATGATGACCGAGCGCGACGGCGGAGCCTATGCCCATGCCATCCGCCGCGCCTGCGGGATCTCGGCGCAAGTCAAGAGCACCGGCTTCGGGATCGACCGCATGCGCCGCGCGATCCTGCGCTCGGTGGAGCGCAGCGCATGAGCCTGCTGACCAACGACTTCGCGTCCGGCGAGGGCGGCGAACTGGAGCCCAAGCGCAAGGCGGCGATCACCCAGCCCGCCGCGCAGCGCATGAGCGACAGCTACCAGGCGGTCAAGGCGCTCACCTGCACCCAGGTCATCGAGGGGCTGGAGACGCAGGGTGTTACCGCCGAGGCGCTCGACCGGCGCACGCTGCGCGGCGAGATCGAGCAAGTCATCAACAGCCGCAGCCGGCGCGGGCAGCTGGCGCTCAACAGCGCCGAGCGGCTGTTGCTGATCGAGGACGTCGAGGACGAAGTGGTCGGGCTCGGCCCGCTTGCGCCGCTGCTGCGCGACAGCTCGATCGACGACATCATCGTCAACGGCGCCAACACCATCTACGCCGAGCGTGCCGGCATCCTGGAGCGGGTCGAGACGCGGTTTCGCGACGATGCGCACCTGATGAACATCATCCAGCGCATCGTCGGACCGATCGGCCGTCGCGTGGACGAGGCCACCCCCTTCGTCGATGCCCGCCTTGCCGACGGTTCGCGCGTCAACATCGTCATTCCGCCGATCGCGCTAGACGGTCCGCTGGTCTCGATCCGCAAGTTCCGGCTGCAGGCGCTCAGCGTCGACGACTGCGTCACCGGCGGGGTGATGAGCCAGGCGATGGCGGCCTACCTGACCAGCGCGGTCCGCTCGCGGCTCAACATCCTGGTCTGCGGCGGCACCGGCGCGGGCAAGTCCACGCTGCTCAACGTGCTGTCGAGCTGCATCAGCAACAAGGAGCGCCTCGTGACCATCGAGGACGCGGCCGAACTCCAGCTGCGCCAGGAACACGTCGTCCGCCTCGAAACCCGCCCCCCCAACGTCGACGGCAGCCGCGAGGTGAGCGCGCGCGATCTCGTGCGCAACGCGCTGCGCATGCGCCCCGACCGCATCATCCTGGGGGAGGTGCGCGGCGTCGAGGCGGTGGAGATGCTGCAGGCGATGTCCACCGGCCACGACGGCTCGATGGCGACGCTGCACGCCAACACCCCGCGCGACGCGCTCTCGCGCATCGAGATGCTGCTGGGCTTCGCCGGCCAGCAGAACGACGTGCGCGCGGTGCGCCGCTTCGTTGCCAATTCGGTCCACGTCATCGTCAACATCCAGCGTCTCGCCAACGGCGCGCGCCGGATCACCTCGGTCGCCGAGGTCACCGGTGTAGAGGGCGAGGCCTATACCCTCAACGAACTGTTCCACTTCGAGGAGAACCCGCCGATGTCGGGTGAGGGGCTGCATCGCACGATGTCGCCCCGGCCCTTCCACGCGGCCCGCCTCAAGGATTACGTCAGCCCGGTCATGGACAAGGTCGCCGGGCGGGAGAGCACGGCATGGTGAAGGGCGCCGCCTATCTCCTGCTGGCGCTGCTAATCGTCGGCGCGATCCTGTGGCAATGGCTGTCCGAGCGCACGCGCGACCGGGTGGTGCTCGACCGCCGGCTGGAGGCGATCGCCACCCCTGACGCGGTGACCACGCGCCCGATCATCGCGGTGACGGTGCCCGAGCGGATCGCCCCGCTACTGGCGCAGGCGCAAGTCGAGCTGACGATCTCGACGCTGCAGATGCTGACCGGGGCTATGCTGATCGCCACGCTGATCGTGCTGCTGCTGTTCGGCCCGGCCGCGGCGGTGGTGCTGGTCGTTGGCGTGCCGATGGCGGCGCTGTCGTGGCTGCAGGGCCGCGCCCGCAAGCGGATCGATGCGCTGGCCGAGGCGCTGCCGCTCTACCTCGACGGCGTGCGCCAGTTGCAGGCGGTCGGCAATTCGCTGTCGCAGGCGCTGTCCCGCGCGCTGGCCGATGCACCTGACAGCGTGCGCAGCTACTTCGCGCCGGTCGGACGCCGCCTGGCGATGGGTGCGCCGGTGGCCGAGACGATGCAGCAACTGGCCGACCGGCTGCAGGTGCCCGAAATCTCGATGATCGCTGCCGCCATCCGCACCAACTTGCGCTACGGCGGCTCGATCGCGACGGTGTTCGGCAACCTCGCCAACATCCTGCGCGAACGCGTGCGCATCCGGCGTGACCTGCAGGCGGCGACGTCCGAGGCCAAGGTCAGCGCGCGGGTGCTGATCGCGATGCCGCTGCTGGCGATGGCGCTGCTGGTCGGCATGAACCGCGCCTACATCGAGTTCTTCATTGATGATCCGCGCGGGCGCACCATGTCGATGGTGGCGATCGGGCTGGAAGTGGTCGGCATCGTCATCATCCGGCGCATGCTGAGGCTGGCGTTCTGATGGCCGGGTTCCTGGCCATGCTCTCGCTCGTGATGGCGGTTGCCGGAGTGGGCGCGGCGCTGCTCGGGCTGCGCTGGCTGCAGGTCGATGCGCAGCTGCGCGCGCGGGTCGACGGGCGGGCGCTGGCGGCGGGCGGCGCGCCTTCGCGCGGGTGGCGCAGCATGCGCGCGCCGCGCGCGCTGCTGGCGCAGGGCCGCGACCGCGACGAGATCGAGAAGCGCCTGCGCGCCGCCGGCTATTTCGAGCCCGGCGCACTCGACATGTTCGTGGCGCTGCGGCTGGGCGCGGCGCTGGCGGTCATGCTGGCGTCGATGACGGCCTGCTTCGTGGCGACCGGCAATCCGCTTCGCCCGATCTTCCCGACTTTCGCGCTTACCGGCCTGACGTACATCGGCGCCAAGTACGCGCTGCAGATGCGCGCCACTTCGCGCGAGCGGACGCTGACCGCCGAGTTCCCGTTCCTCCTCGACCTCATGCTGATGATGCTGGAGAGCGGTGTCTCGCTCGACCAGTGCTTTCGCGGCATCGCGCGCGACGAGCGGGTCGCGGTACCCAACCATGCGAAGCTGGTGGCGATGCTGGTGGACGACCTCGATCGTGGGCAGGACTATCAGGTCGCGTTCGACCGCTGGGCCGCGCGCGTCGCCGTCCAGGGTTCGCGCGAGTTGGCGGCGCTGTTCCGGCAGTCGCTGTTCCAGGGCATGGAGCTGGTGCCCGCGCTGCGCGAGTTCATCCGTGAATTCTCGCAGCGCCGCGTCGCGCGCGCCCGCGAGCAGATCGGCAAGATCACGGTGCGGATGGTCGTGCTGATGCTGGTCTTCTTCATGCCGGCGCTGTTCATCGTGCTCGCCGGCCCCCCCGTCGCGACGATCTTCGACACCTTGCGGAGTACCGGACGATGAGACGTCACCTGCTGCTGCCCGTAAGCGCGATGCTGGTTCTGGCTGCCCAACCGGCCGCCGCGCGGTCGTCCGAGCGCAAGGATGCCGAGGCGGACCAGGACACCGCATCGACCGGCGCGCTCTATCTCACGCTCATCCGCGAGGCGCGGGCGAGCGGCCGGGCGCGCGCGGCGCTGGCCTATCTCGACGATTTCGATCGCACCCACGCGGGCGACGCCGAGGCGCGCGTGCTGCGTGTGAACTGCCTGCTCGATCTCAACCAGGTGGAGGCGGCGCGCGCGGCGCTGGGCCGCATCCCGTCGGGCGATCGCAGCGGTCCGGCGCTGGCGGTGCGCGGCCATGTTCTCGCGGCCGAGGGGCAATGGCCGCAGGCGGCGGTGCAATATGCGGCGGCGCTGCAGGCGAGCCCGGCGGATGCCTTCATCACCAATGCTCTGGGCTACGCCCGGCTGCGCTCAGGCCAGGCGGCCGAAGCGGTCGAGACGCTGCGCTCGGCGCACGATCTGGCACCGGACGACGAAGTCGTGCGCAACAACCTGATTCTGGCGCTGACGATGACCGGGCGCCTTGCCGAGGCGGACGGCCTGCTCGCCACCGCCGGCGACGCCAAGGCCAAGGCACAGCTGCGCCAGCAGGTTGCGGGCGAGGTGGCGAAGCTCGCCTCGGCCGGGGCCGGCGCCGGGATCAGCGGTGGTGCCGGAGCAGGGAGGGCGGGATCATGATCGCGCGCATCCGGCGTCTGGGCGAGCGGCTGCGGCGCGACGAGCGCGGCGCCGTGGGGCCGGCCGTGGCGGTGCTGGCGGTGCCCCTGATGCTGTGCGCCGGGCTCGCGCTCGACGTGGCGCTCTATTACAGCGGCAACCGCGAACTGCGCATCGCCACCGAAGCCGCGGCGCTGGCGGCGGCGATGGAGCCGGGACGGGCCGACGTGCGCGCGCGCGACTACCTCAAGCGCAACGGCTATTCGGATACCTCGATCCTCAAGAAGGTCGAGCTGGGCTACTACTGCGCGGACCGGGACAAGGCCTCGGGCTCGCGCTTCTCGCTGACGGCGGATGGCTGCGCGGGGAGCCTGCGCGGACAGAACGCGGTGCGGCTGACCACGCAGCAGAAAAGCCGCCAGTTCCTGCTCGGCCTGCTGGGCCGCGCCAGCCCGATCCCGGCGCTTGCCGCGACGGCCAGCGCCTCGCGGATCGACGAGGCGGGCGTGGCGGTAAGCTCGGACATCCTGAAGCTCAGCGGATTGACCGGATCGCTGATCGACCTGGTCAACACCCTGCTGGGTGCGCTGCTCAATCTCAAGCTGACGCTGACCGATCCGGACATTCGCGGGCTGATGTCGGGCAACGTCGATGCGGGCAGGTTCTTCGACGCGCTGGCGAAGAGGGCCGGGCAGACCGGCACTTATGCCGAGATGATGACCAAAAGCTACGGCATCAAGGACATCGCGCTGGCCGCCGCCGACGCCGCCTATGCGCCGGCGACCGCGACGGCGCTGCGCAATTTCGGCGGCATGGTGAACAACACCTACCAGGTGCCGTTCTCGGCGGGCGGGGTGCCGCTGTTCGGCCTCGGCGTGTGGAAGAACATGCCGGTGGGCGAGGCCGACGTGAAGCCGGCGCTGCGTGCAGGCCTCAACGCCTACCAGCTGATCGCCTTCGCGGTTCAGGCCGGGCCGGGCGCGATCGATCTTTCCAACCTGGTCGGCCTCGCCATTCCGAACAGCACCGTGCGGCTGGCCGCCGTGGCGAACGGACCGATGGCGCAGCCGCGTTTCTCCTTCGGCGCGCGGGGGGAGGCGGGGGTCTCGACCTCTCAGGTGCGGCTCAAGCTGAATGTCGGATTGCCCGATATTTCGCTGCTGGGCAATGTCATCGGGATCAAGTCGGTACCGGTGCTGATCGACATCGCGCCAGCGACCGCCGTGGTCAGCGACATCGCCTGCAGCGGCAGTACCGAGCAGATCAACGATACCCGCGTGACGGTCAACACGACCAGCGGCCTGGTCCGGGCCTATATCGCGGAAGTTCCCGATTCGGTGATGTCCAAGCAGATGCCGGCGCTGCCGACGCCGACGGCGGCCAATCTCATCAATCTGGACCTGACCAACGTGCTGGGCATCAACGTGCTGAGCGTCAAGGCGAACGTCAAGGTCGTCGCCGGTGATGTGACGGGTGCTTCGGGGCCGCTCTATTTCGGGCCCAACGATGCCGGGAAGATCGGCACGCCGGATACGCCCGGCCGCTCGCTGGGCTTGCGCAATCAGTCGCAGGTCGGCGCCACGCTGGGCAGCCTGATTACGCAGGTGCCTTCTGGCGTGGACGTCAACGTCAAGGTGCTTGGAGTGCTCGACCTCGGCCTCGGCAAGGGCCTGCTGGGCAGTATCGTCGGCGGCATCACCACGCCGCTGGGCGGGCTGGTCGGGACCACCGTGGGCTCCACCGTCGATCCGCTGCTCGACAACCTGCTGGCGGCCCTTGGCGTCCAGCTGGGTGACGCGACGGTATGGGTTACCGGTGCCCGTTGCGGCGTTCCGGTGCTGATATAGGAAAATCATAACGTTATTGGAGAGAGTTATGGATAAATCTCTCGATAATTAAGAAAGAATATACCTAATAACACGTATGTTGTGATTCGCAGAAAACAAGATCTGTAGGACTTTCAGTATTTATACTGATCGACTTTTTACTGAGCCGTGTTCTCCTGACGGCGGGATAGTATTCCAGGAGAAATATGGGGAGTATTTGATATGGCTAAGTCTGTTCGTAAGTTCCTGGGTCGCGTCGGCAAGGACGAGCGTGGTCTGACGGCGGTGGAATATGCCGTGCTGGGCGGCATCGTCGTGGCTGCGCTGATCGCGGTCGGCACCACCTTCCAGACCAACCTCACCGGCGCGTTCGACTCGCTGTTCGACAAGACCACCGAAGCGACCGGAAGCTAAGGGAGCAAAGACGATGCGCATGTCGGCAAGGACGCCTGTCCGCCTGCTGAAATGCGACAAGGGGATCGCGGCGCTGGAGTTCGCCCTGCTGGCTCCGGCGCTGCTGACCCTCGTGTTCTCGATCATCATCTATTCGATCTACTTCACTGCCCTGATCGGCGTGCGGCAGGCTGCGGCCGAAGGCGCGCGGGCCGCCGTGGCAGGGCTTTCGTCCGGCGAGCGGGTGACGCTGGCAACGACGCGTGCGAAGGAAGTCATCGACACCTACGGATCGATGCTGGGCGGCAAGGCCGAACCCGATATCGACGCCGGGCCGGGCACGACAGCCGGGACATTCACGGTGAAAGTCACTTATGACATGAGCGCAAGCCCGATCATGCGCTATGCCGGGTTCGTACCGCTTCCCGACAAGGACGTCGTGGCGAGCGTGACGGTCACCAACGGGGGATATTGAGATGGAAGCAGCAGGATATTTCTATCTTGCACTTCTCGTTCTGGTTCTTGTTCCGGTCGTCATCCTGCCCTGGGAAGGGCGCACGACGCCGGATTGGCTCTACGCGCTGTTCGGGGCCTGCGGGCTTGCGGGAGCGGCGGCGCTGGGCGGAACGCCGGGACTGCTGTGGGCGGTCGCGGCCGGGCTGGGTTGCCTTGGCGCGGCAAGCCTTGCAGTCACCTTGCTGCGCGCCCGTACGCGCGCGCGCATCCTCACGGGCGGGCAGATAAAGCTATTGGCTGCGGGCGCTACGTGGTTGGGAATTAACGGAACTTTCGCGATGGTCGCGCTAGCCGCGCTGGCATTGGTGCTGCTGGCCGCATTCCAGCGGGCCGGAGCCGTACGGCGCCGTCCGGACGCCTCGGCGATCCTGGCGGTGGCAATATTTTCGGTCGCGGTGCAGCAACATCTGCCGGGAATGTGATAAGGGCATTCGCAGAAATACGAATGGGAAGATGCGATGCCTAAGAGTTGGCGGACTCGCCTTGGGTCTCTTCTTGGCCCACAAACTGCTGAATTCGAGGACTTCAGTGCGGATAGCGCGGAGGAGCGATCATCAATGGCGGAAATACCCAAGGCCATCGAAGCCGGAGTCTTCCGGCAGGTCGCTCCGGTTCTCATCGTCGATGACGATACCGACTGGGGGCAGGAGTGCGCCTTCGCGCTGCGCCAGATGGGCTACGAGCCGTTCGTGGCATCGAGCGCCGAAGAGGCGCTCGTGCTGTTTCGCGAGCACGATATCTCGATCGCGATCGTCGACTACAACCTGCCCGGGCTGGATGGCATCACGCTGATCGGCCAACTGGCCCAGCATGCCGACGAGCAGGGCCGCCAGTTGCGCTTCATCATGGCCACCGGCCACGCGACGAAGGACGTCGCGATCGACGCGATGCGCGCCTCGGCGGTCGATTTCCTCGAAAAGCCGATCAGCCAGGCGGACCTGCGCCGCGCGCTCCAGCGCATCCAGGGCCTTCCCGAGGCGAACGCGCCGCGCAAGATGCTGCTCGACCGGATGTCGACGCTGAGCACCGAACTGCAGCGGCTGTCGTACCTGATGGACGAGCCGGTTCGTCCGGCCTCCGGCCCTGCGGCGATACAGCCCGCGCCTGCGGCTCCGGCGGCGAGTGCCGGTACCGCCGAGCCGATCGGTCCGGGGCAGCTCACCGGCTTCATCCGCGACCTGCTGCGCAAGGAGATGAAGCGGCGCGAGATCGGCGGCGGCGAACTGTTCGGCGATCCGACCTGGGCGATGCTGCTCGACCTGCTGCTGGCGAAGATCGAGGCGCGGCGGGTTTCGGTATCGAGCGCCTGCATCGCCTCGGGCGCGCCGATGAGCACCGCCTTGCGGCTGGTGCGCCGTCTGGTCGACGAAGGCGTGCTGCGCCGGTTGCCCGACGAACAGGACCGGCGCCGGCATTTCCTGGCGATCGACCCCAAGTTCGAGCAGCCGCTGGTCGATTACCTTTCCGACCAACTGCGCCAGCAGACGGCTTAGGCGTCAGTACGATCTCAGAGATGGCCCCGCCCATTCCTGAAGCACGAGCGCGTCTATCTTCCTGCCTTCGAAACCGGATGCGAGCATCGCGCTGGCCTTGCCCGGTGGATCATCTGTTGCGGCCTATTGAGGTCGCACTCGGGTCTGGCTGGGCAAATCCCGGCAGAGGGCGATGGGCGGATCGCCGTCAGATGATGGGGGCGTGCCCATCATCTGACGACGAAAATGGCGGCCTACCAAGGTTTCTGCGTGGCGTAGAAGCGCTTCCAGAAGTCGATCTTCGCCGGACTGGCTAGCGGCATGGGACCGAAGCGGTCACCCAATTCCATAACTTGGGGGGCATCGGCACTCCAGGCGGGCCATTGCGGCAAGCCGGGACCGTTGGGGTTGCCCGTCTTGACGATATTGGCCCAGTACGAAGACATGGTGTCAGCGATCCGGCGATCGTCCTTGGTCCAGGGCTTGTCGAGAGCGTCGAGGCTGTCGAAGGCATAAGGGATTTCCGACCCGTGGAAGGCGCCGCGCATGTCGTGTGTCGATCCCGGCATCGCGTGAGTCCAGAAGTAGGTGTGCAACGGCAGGTCATCGCCCTTGCGCCACAGCGTTCCCCACAGCCAGGTCGAGATGCGCGAGTTGTCCCGCGCCGATGCGTTGTTCTGCAGCGCCGCCTCGTCATCATTGGTTGCGGGATAAAGCTTCAGGAACTCGCCGGCCAGCTTGCCGAACTTGCGCCGGGCGCCGGCCTCGAACTGCGCGAGCGTCACCGCGCTCTGCGGCATCCCGCCGCGTGGTGGTGCGGTGTTGGCACGTAGCGCGGCGAACGCGGTCTCGGGGACCGCGCCGGTCTCGTCCTTGTTGTTACCCGCAACGTAGGCGATGTGATTCTGACCGCCCGACCGGTACGTATCCCAATAGGATTTCGGGATGACCCAGCCGTCGACGACCGGACGGAACAGCGGTGGCTTGCCGTCGCTGCCGGTTTCCACCGAGGCGTCGATTGCGGCGCTGCCCTCGATCAGTTCCTGCCACGGCATGGCGCGCAGATCGGCCAGCGTCTTGGCGCCGTGCTCTGCAGCATAGCGCGTACCGGCCTTTTCGGCCGTAGCCAGCGGTCGCCACGATACCGAGAGGTAGCGTAGCTCCGTGTCCCGCGGGTAGCGGGCATGGCTTTCGGCGATGCCGGCCCGGAACAGTCCCCTGGCCAGTGGCGACATGGCCAAAAAGCCCACCGAGCCCGCCCCGGCGGACTGGCCGCCGATCGTCACTTTGGCCGGATCGCCGCCGAACGCCGCGATGTTGCGCTGGACCCACTGCAACGCCGCGATATCGTCCAGCAGGCCGTAGTTGCCGGAAGCGTTGTGTCCTGATTCCGTGCTGAGCTCTGGGGTCGAGAGGAAGCCGAGTACGCCGACGCGGTAGTTGAACGTGACGACGACCACGCCCTTCCTTGCGAGGCCTTCGCCGTCGAACTCGGGGCTGGCGCCGGTGCCGCCGATGAAACCGCCGCCATATATCCACACATAGACCGGACGCTTCTCGCCGCTACCCGGCTTGGCGCCGGTCCAGACGTTGAGGGTGAGACAGTCCTCGCTCTGCGGCATCCCGCGCGCCATCTCGCCGCCCGGCTGCGGGCAGGCGTTGCCGAAGGCGTCGGCCTTGCGTACGCCTTCCCAGGCGGCCGGCGCCGCAGGGGGGCGCCAGCGCAGCGGGCCGACCGGCGCCGCCGCATAGGGGATGCCCTTGTAGACCGCCACTGTTGGATCACGCCCTGCGCTTCCCGCCAGCAGTCCGGTATCGACACGCACGGGCGTGCTCGCGGCAAGGGTGCCCGCCTCCGCTGCGAAAGCGGGTTGCGAGGCGAAGCCCACGACCTCGCCCGAAGCCAGCACATGGCCCTTCAATGCCGCCTTGAGCGCACCGTAGTCTGAGGCCGCCGCCTCGCTGACAAGGGTGTCGAGCGCGAAGACCTGGAGATGATAGGGATGCCGGCTCGCGTCATGAGTATGCGGCCCGGCATAGGCGGCGGCGGGACCATGGACGTTGGGACCATAGCTCGCTCCCCTGGGAAGGCTGCCAAGACCGGGGGGAAGCATGGTCGTCCCGACGGGCAGGTTGAACAGCGTCAGATGGACGCTGGTGCCTGCCGCAGTCGAACCGTCCTTGCCCAGCATGCCTTGCACGACGACGAGGTAGGAGCGTGTGCCCCGGGGGCCGGGCGACCACGATAGACCGGGAAAGCGGTTCTCACCGTATTGCGTGGCGGAGAGCGGGATTTCGCCGCCGGCACCGAAGCCGGGACTGGTGACGGTAAGCCGCGCGTTCCCCTTCGCCGGCTGCGCGTCGATCAGGAGCGCGGCGTCGTGGCCGATCGAGGTCGGCATGGGCTGCGAGGAGGCGGCAGCGGCAAGCGCGAGTGCTGCAAGCCCGGGGGCGGCGAACGGGAAGCGCATCATCAGTCCTTGTTCAGTCGTTCGCGGGCGCGAAGCGGCCCGGCTTGGCGAGCCAGTCGGCGATATGGTCGTAAGTGGTCTTCGTCGTGTCGCCAAACTCGCCGGGATGCCGTTCACAGGCCTTGCAGGTGTCGTACATGTGCGTTGCGCCCTCGACGAAGGTCAGCGTCTTGTCCTGCGACCGGGCCAGGTCGTAAATTGTCTCGGCGGCCAGATACTCCCAGTGACCGGTCATGCCCATGACCAGCAGCGGTGCGGTGATGCCCTGCACGTTGCCCGGTGGGCTGGCATAAGTGGAGGTCCAGTCCACCCCGTGCACCGAAGTGGCGTCATAGCCGAAATCGGGACCGGTACGGATGGCGTAGTTGTTGAGGTAGTTGCGCACGGTGGTCTTGAGCGCGCCGCGCATCAACGAAGGCGTCTGACTGCGCACGTTCTCCGGCACGCGCACGGTGGGCACGACTTCTATCGTCGGGCGGCCATTCGCGTGGAGCAGCGGCCAGGCCTGACGGGTATGCGCCATCAGACCGACATCCTGCGAGAACAACTTGTTGTTGCTGCCGAGCAGGATGGCGCCGGGCACCACGAACGGTGCGTCGTCCTCATAGGGGCCCTTGCCCGCCTCGATTGCGGCGAACTGGCGCCGGGCGCTGGCGATCAGCGCATTGCTGCGCGCGCCCTCGGCTTTGAGAAATTCCCGCGTGAAGCTGGCGGGGTAGTGCGATCCCGTGGCGTTGAAACCGTTCGCCGGGGCATACATGTCGAGCCGCGGATCGAGATCCATGCCGCTTGCCTCGTCCTTCACCGCCGGGTCTATGCTGAACAGCGTCATCGCCGCCAGGCCCCAGTTGGAATCGATCAGCATGACGCCGTCCGCCGGCGGCAGATGCGCAAGCGTATCCGGGCACTTCCAGATCAGTTGCGCCGCGTGGCAGGCCTTGAGGCCGCCCTC
The DNA here is from genome assembly GCF_036352595.1 of Novosphingobium resinovorum. Classification (GTDB taxonomy): domain Bacteria; phylum Pseudomonadota; class Alphaproteobacteria; order Sphingomonadales; family Sphingomonadaceae; genus Novosphingobium; species Novosphingobium resinovorum_B. The sequence continues at coordinate 66,827 of NZ_JAZFAX010000006.1, read as the reverse complement.
GGCGACGAACTGATAGGCGCTCATCACCGTACCGCCGCCACTGTGGCCGAGCAACACCACATGCTCGACGCCGGGCGTCTTGCGCAGCCAGGCGACCCCGCCGCCCGCCTCGACCAGCACCTGGTCGAGCATCCCGTCGTTCGACACACCCGACTTGGACGTGCTGTTATTGGCGCACAGCACGCGGTAGCCGCGCTGGGAAAGCTCGGTGCAGGCGGAAAAGCTGAGGTAATCGGCCGCAGAGTGCATCACGAACACCGCCGTGCCGGAACGCGGCCCGGGAATGGCGGGTTCGTAGAGCACTGCGGGCACGCCCTTGCCCAGGTGCACGAACGTGGTCCGGATGGCAGGCGCCGCGTCCTGCGCGGCCGCCTGCCCCGCGACCGCCCCCGTGCCAATAAGCCCGGCGACGGCCAAGAGGGCGATCTTCAGACGCTGCTTGCGCATCAGCCCTTCACGCGGAAGCCGACGAGGAACGCCCGGCCGGTTGGATCGTCCGAGAATTCGAACGACTGTCCCGCCGCGCTCTGGCCGCTGTAATATCCGCTAAGCGGCGGCTTGGCGTTGAACAAGTTGGTTACGCTTACGTAGAACGCACTATCCTGAACCTTCCACGCCGAGCCGGTGTCGAACGTCAGCGTCAGATTGGTCGTCGCATAGCTGCTCACGTAGGGGTCGGCGAAGACGTGGCTGGCCACGCCGCTACGGCGGAACTTGTTGCGGTACTTTTCGAACAGGTCGATCTTGATGGTGTCGGTCAGCTGATAACCGAGGAACGCGGAAACCTGCACGCTCGGGCTGGGCATCAGGCCGTTGGCACCCCAGCCGGCACCGCCCTGGTCCACCGTGACCGCGCCGGGCTGCTCGTAGTAGATGTGCGGCTGATAATTCACCAGCACACGCATCGACAGCGGCTGGCCGCCGAGGCGGGTCGCGTAGGATACCTCGCCGTCGATGCCATAGGTGCGGATCTTCGAGAGGTTGTAGGGCCGGATGTAGAACGCCGGCGTCGTGCCCGAGTAATTGGCCTGGATCAGGTCGCAGTAAGTGCCCGAGTTGTAACACGACTGCTGGGTCGCGGTGTTGAAGCCCTGGACGGTGGTGATCGCGTTGTCGATGATCGTGTGGTAATAATCGACCGTCAGCGTCAGACCGGGGACGAAGTGCGGCTTGTACACCGCGCCGAAGGTGTAGGTATGACCGACTTCCGCGGTGAGGTTGGGGTTACCCTCGTTGATCGACGGTGCGTAGACCGCGGTGGAGGTGGTGGACGTCGGCAGGTAGGTATAGTTGCCCCAGACCACGGTGGTCGGCTGGAACAGGTCGTAGAGGGTAGGTGCGCGGATATCGCGCGAGAGCGTGCCGCGCAGCTTGAGGTCGTCGGTGATTTCCCACACCCCGCCCAGCTTCCAGGTCCAGTAGTCGCCGCTGGTCGAATAGCTGGTATACCGCGCCGCCACGTTGAGATTGAGCGAGCGGGCCAGAACGAAGTCCTTGAGCAGCGGGATTTCCGCCTCGATCGCCGCTTCCTTCACGCTTTGCGAAACCGTGTCGCTGTCAGGGAAGGTCGTCGGGTAGAGCGCGGTGGTGGCGGTGCAATTGTAGCGCAGGCTGGTGCAGTCGGCGTAATCGGTCGGCGTGGTCGATCCCGATGAATTGAACGACAGGCGGCGCCACTCGGCCGATAGCGCGACATTGACCGGCCCGGCCCAGGTGGAGAACGGGGTACCGGAAATCGCGGCGTCGGCCGCATCCATGGTGGTGTGCGAAAGATAGGACACGCTGCCCAGCACGTAGTCGATCGCCGCCTGGCTTGCTGCCGTAGGCCCGAACAGATTGAGCGGCACGCAGTTCGAATAGGCCGAGTTGGTGAGCGAGGCGTTGCAGACGATATTGCCGGTGGCCGGATCGACCACCGCGTCAAGCGCGGCCGAAAGACGCTCTGCGTTCGGCAGGTTTTTGACCACCGTCTTCAGGCGCGACGAACCATGGGTGTAAGTGCCGTTCCACTTCCATGCGCCCAGCGAGCCCTCGATGCCCGCATTCACATAGATCTGGCGAGTCTGGGAAGTGGCAGCGATACGCGGCGCACCCGACCAGATTTCGTTCATCGTGAAAGTCGATTGGCCGGCCGCGAGCAGCTGGTCCTGGTAAGCCGTCGGCAGGAAGGCGTTCGTCGAACTTAGAGTCAGGCTCGCGAGCTGGTTCCAGCCGGTGTACGACGTGTTCTTCTTGAAGTTGCCGCCACCCTGCACGAAGACATGGACGTCGTCGGTCAGATCATAGTCGAAACGGCCGAAAACCTGGGTCGCGGTGGAGGGTGCGATCATCGATGCATCCTGGTACGCGCCATCGCCGCCGATCTGGCAGCAGGACGAGCCCGTGGAGGTACCGGTATTGAACGGAGACAGCACGCCGTTCGAATTGAAGGTCATGCCGCTCAGCGCACCCGAAGTGATCTTGCCCCCAAAGCTGTAGCCACTCAGGCGCACGTTGCTGAGCAGGGTGTAGGGATTGGTGGCGGTGCCGGCGCCCTGCAGCGAGGCCAGGTTATCCCAGCTGCGCGCGGTCGCGCGGTGCAGGATGCCGTCCGCCTCGCGGTGCTGCAGGCTCATCTCGAAATGGCCGCGATCGCCCACGTCCGTGCCGAACGCTCCACCGATGTTGCGGGTCGCGGCATCGCCGTATTGCGAGATGCCCATTTCACCGTGCGCGCGAAAGCCGTTGAACTTGCGATTGAGCACGTAGTTCACCACGCCCGAGACGGCATCTGAACCATAGACCGCCGAAACGCCGCCGGTCACCACGTCGACGCTCTGAATCAGCTCCTGCGGAATGATGTCGACATCGACGGTCGAGTTGAACAGTGTCGGCGGCACGCGGTGCCCATCGAACAGGACCAGCGTGCGGGTCGCGCCCAGGTTGCGCAGGTTAAGGACGTTGGCGTTGCCGTTGCCACCCTGTACGCCAGTGGCGTTGGAACCCGGGTTGCTGAACGAGTTGCGCGAGCCCGAGAACACCGGAAGGGTGTTGAGCGCGTCCGAAATCGTGCCGGAGGGCGCGGCGGCGAGCAGTGCGTCGGTCGCCACGGTGGTCAGCGGTGTCGGGCTGGCGGAACCGTCCCGGATGACGCGCGAACCCGTGACGATGATGTCCTGCGCGGAGGCGGCCTCGGGCTCCGCCGGAGCGGCGGCGTTCGGTGCCTCGCCTCGCCCTCGATCAGCCGACTGCGCGAGCGCTGGAAGGGCCAGGCCTACGGCGCTGACACTGGCCAAGAGCGAACACGCAACATACTTGGACTTCATAACATCCTACCCCGTTTTTTCATTCACCGGCAAGCCAGACAAGCTGCAACTCCGGGCTGAATTCGAGGCACGTTCTGACATGCAGGCCTTACATGTGGGGTATTGCTTATGCAGTCAGAGAAATAAATTTGCGCTGGGCATAACGTGATTTCGTTTGTGCAGGGCAAAGGCGGATCATCCGGGCTTGCCCAATGCTTGCCTCGCGGCGTGCCGAGGAGAGCAGGAGCTTTGCCGATCGCCGAGGTCTGCTACCGGTCGCAGCTTACGCCGTAGTCGGACACATTCGGGGCCTCGTCATCGCCCACGGTGGTGACGCCCAGCGTCGCTTTGCCCTTGCGGTAATCGAAGCGGCAATAGCCGAACCCGGTGCCCGAGCAGCTGTCCACTTCGGTCACGCCAAGCTGCGCCAGCGCCTGTTCACGCTCGTCGATGCGGTCATCGGGGCCGCCGTGGTTCACCGGCGTCCAGCCTGCCGCGATCAGCGCCTTGCGGGCGCGGGTGATGGGCATGTCGTTGATCGCCGGCACCGCGCCGCCGCAGGTCTGCTCCTCGGCGGCGAGCTTGCCGAGCACCAGCCCTCGCGCGCTCCGGCGAATGTCCGCGATCGGCGCGGGCACGATGTCGCCATGCCAGATGCGCGCGCCGTCCTTGCCGAACGGCTGGATGCGGCCGATCGTTTCCTTGCCGCCCGAGCGGGCATAGGCGATGGCGCGCAGGCGAGTGCCCTCGAACACGCCGATGTTGCCCTTGCTCACGAAGCACGAACCGCTGGTGCCCGGCTCGAACGAACCGGCGAAGCTGACCAGCTGGTATGCGCCGACCTTCGCTTCTCCGGTCACGCCCCAGCCTGCCTCGGCGACCACGCGCGCGGCGGCGGACTTCGCATCGATGACCTGCCCGGCGCATTCCGAGCGGCTGGCGGCGCTGGCGGGCGCCTTGGGCAGCTGCGACACCGGATCGAAGGCCAGTTCTCTGACCTCGGAAGTGAAACCGGCATTTTCCTCGGCCATCGCCGCTTCGGACATGACGCCTGTGGCGGCTTCGGAAGCAGGATCGCTCGCATCGCCGCCGGGAGCATGATCGCCGGCGGAACAGGCCGTCATCAGGGCCAGTGCGCTCATCGCGGCCGGAAGGAATAGCTGCTTCATCGAGAGTGTGCCTTTCAGTTCGATCTGGGGGGAGCGGCCAGCGCGGCAGTACGTGCGAGGCAGATCAGCGTCGTGACCGCGATTCGTGTGGCGATCATTGACCGGTTCCTTCCATTTCGGCCTGCCTGCGCTTCATGTGCAGCAGGAAACCGTGCAGCAGTTCGGTGGACAGGCCGTGCAGCATCAGCCGGAAGCCCGCGCGCAAGGTCGAGTGCGGGACCAGCGGATGGCCGTTGACGATCATCGCGAGGTGCTTTTCCTCTCCCGTCAGCCGCGCGGCATAAAGGCCGATGGTCTCGTCGAGCTGCAGCGAGTTCGTTGCGCGCCAGAAATCGCGGTCCGTCAGAAATATCGCGTAAGCGGGCGTGTAGCGCTCGATGGCGGTCTGCAGGTTGATCACATTGAAGCGGCCGCGCGGCAGTTCCTCCAGCTCGACATTCTCGGCGATGGCGGAGAAGTCGATCCGATGGACTTTGTCGATGTCCGTGCCGAGGCGCTCCGCCTGCGGCGAGAGGCGGCCGATATAGTCAGCCATCGCGGCGTTGGAGACCGGTTCTCCGGGCAGGAACTGCCCCGAACCGGTGACATAGGCACGCATTGAAAATGCTCCCGAAGTCTTGGACGAATCATCGGAAAGCCTGTGATGGCAAAGTTATGATCGGTGTTCAATATAATTCTGGACGGCGATCAATTGTGCCGTCCAGAGAACATTTTCAACAGCTTGCGCGCGCGGCCAAGAGGCTTTCGCGAACGCGGGCAAGCGCCAGTGCCATCGGCTCCTTCTCCCCCATCAATGCGAAAGAGCCGTTGAGATCGAACATGCAATGGCCATGCACCGTCGCCACCAGCGAGCGCGCCAGACGCGGTGCCTCGGCCTGGCAGGCGGGCGGAAGCACGGCGCGCACTTCCTCCACCACCACGTCGGTCAACTGGCCGCGCAGCGCGTCATGCTCGGGCGGCATCGTCACGTCGGGGGGCAGGTGGTGGTCGTAGATCGCCATCCAGGCATTGCGGTTGGCACGGGCAAAGCCGAAGTACCCTTCCACCAGCGCGCGAATGCGGTCGTCCCCGCTCTTGCCCCCGCTCTTGCCCAGCGCGTCACGGATATAGTCCGTCCACAGCACGAAAGTGCGCGTGTTGATGGCGATGATAAGCTGATCGTAAGTGCCGAACACATTGTACAGCGTGCCGATCGAATACCCGATCCGCTTGGCGACTTCCCTTGCCGAAAACCGCGCGAAGCCGACGTCCGCCATGTGTTTGTGGCCCTCGATGATGAGCATGTGCTCCAGCTCTTTGCGGCTGTGATCTGATCTGCGACCCATAGGCGTTCACCATAGCAAACACGGGAAAAATGTACAGCGTTGAATATTTAATTGATCGGCGATCAATTGTCGGATAGGCCTTCGATCAGAATCAACAGCTTGGATAGGCCATGTCCGTGATTCCCGCCCTGCCTGCTCAGGTCAGCCGCATCGCGGAGACGGCGCTTGCCGCGCACACCGTCCATGCTTGGTCCGCCTCAAGGTCGGACAAGGGAGAACCCGCCGTGCGAAAGATACCCCTCTGCGCCATGCCCGTGATCGCCGCAGCCGCCTTGCTCGCAGCCGGCGGCAGCGTCTCGGCATTGACGACACCGCCGCCCGATCGGGCGGTGATGGCGCTCGGCACCCTTGCGCCGGCCGATCTCGATGTGACCAAGGGCCCCGGCAAGGCGTTCCTCGCCTCGCTGTTCCCGGGCCAGAACGATCCGTGCCCGCTGCCGGCGGCCCAGAACCCCGATTTCGACGGGGCCTGCATGTGGTCCAAGGACGACAACGAGGAGGATTTCGACTTGCTCATCGGCATCGAGGATCACGCCGTCGTCAGCGTCGTCACATCCTGGCCGCGCCAGCTCGACGCGCAGATCTGGGCCTGCGAGCCGATAGATCCGGCCACTGCGGACAATTTCCTGAACGTGTGCAGCGTCCAGTCCGCCACCCCGGCGCGCCGCGCGCACTGGGCGGCAAGCTGGCGCGCCTTCCTGAACGCCGTGAACTGAGGCACCCCGTCATGACTAGAACCGCGATCATAGGCATGCTCGCGCTTGCCGCCTCCATGCTCTCCTTCGGCATGTCTCCGGCCCTCGCGCAGGCCGCGCATGATCCGTTCCCGCCAAGCTACAACGCGGCGATGACCGCGCTGTGCCGCTCCGATGCGCAGGACCGGTCCTGCACGATCGGCGACCGGGAATGGTCCTACTGGTTCAGCTTCGACACCGAGGTGACCGGCAAGAAGACCTACACCGCGATCGCGATCGGCCGTCCGCGCGGTGGCGCAGGCGACCTGCTGGGCCCGACCGCGAAGATGCCGATCGCGCAGGTCACGTACGAACTGCGCGGCGACGCCTGGACGCTGATCGGGCGGCAGGTCGATCTCGGCGCGGTCTACGTCAACAATACCGGCAATCCCTCGATGTCCGACGACGACGGCGATGCCGCCTATCTGGAGCAGCCCCTGCCGGGCGGCGGCGTGCTGGTCGGCTATCCCACCGTGACGATGGTGGGCGGCGGCGTGAACCTGCATGGCCATGCGCTGTTCCGCTCCGACCCGGCAAAGCCCGGCATGTGGTCCTTCGGCGGCGAGATCGTCGATGCCTCCGACAACTGGAACGACTGCGACCAGGAGACCGCGCCGGAGAGGTGCTATCGCTCCTGGGGCAAGCTGGCGCTGACCGGCAAGACCGTCGCCGGCTGGCCGGAACTGCAGTCCACGCAGACGGGCACGCTGCCCGGATCTGACGGCAAGGCCCGGCGCGCCAAGCCCGCCGACGGCTCGCTCTGGCGCTTCAATGCCGCCAGCCGTGCCTATGAAACCGATTCCCCGCAGTGACGGAGCATCCCATTGGTGTCTGAAACGGCTTCCACGCAAACGTTCCGCAGCGGCGCGGCGATCGCGGATCACCGGCCAACCGGAGGCTAGGAAATGGCCATGAACATTCTCACCGCACCGGATGAAACGGACACCGAAACCGCCACCTGGCCGCTGCGCGCCTGGGGCCTTGCGCTGCTGGGCGGATTGTCCGGGCTGCTGATCTACTGGATCATGCGGCCCGACAAGTACCTGCCGAACCTCGATCACGCAGACTTGCGCGCGGCGGCGGCCAGCTTCATCGCGATGGCCGCGCTGCTGTTCGGTTTTCTGGTCGAACGCGGGCGGCTGGGCTGGAACTTCGCCTTCGCGCTCGCCGGCGGCGCGCTGGTGGGGCTGACGCTCTACTTCAACGGTCCCTTCGGCGAGGGCGAGGATGGCTGGCGGGTGGCCAGCGCCGCGCTGGCGGTGGCGATCGCGACGCCGCTGTTCCAGGCCTGGCGCGGGGCGCAGCCGGCCGAAGGTGCGCTGAACCGCGCGATCCCCTATCCCGAGGCATACCGCCACGCCTGGACCGACGTGGTGCTGTGGCTGGCGGCATGGGCCTTCGTCGGCGTGGTCTGGGCGATGGCGACGCTGCTGGGGCAGCTGTTCAAGCTGATCGGCATCGTCGTCCTCGCCGAACTGCTGGGCGAGACCTGGATGATGCTGACGCTGAGCGGTGCCGCGCTGGGCGCGGGCGTCGCCATGCTGCGCGACCGCGACCGTATCCTCGCGCTCATGCAGCGGGTGGTGACGACGATCCTCTCGGTCCTCGCGCCGCTGCTGGCGGCCGGGCTGGTGGTGTTCCTCGCGGCGATCCCGTTCACCGGCCTGGCCCCGCTTTGGGGCGCCACGCGCTCGACCAGTCCGATCCTGCTGAGCTGCATCATCGGCGCGCTGTGCCTTGCCAATGCGGTGATCGGCGAGGAGCAGCCGCACGAAGCGCGCAGCCCCCTGCTGCGCACCAGCGTCGGCGCGCTGGGCGTGTCCATGCTGCCGCTGGCGCTGATCGCGGCGCTCTCCACCGGCCTGCGCATCCATCAGTACGGCCTGACACCCGACCGGCTTTGGGCGGTGATCTTCACCGGGATCGCCTGCGCCTACGGCCTCGCCTACATCGTCACGCTTGCGCATCGGCGGCTGGAGGCGGCGGCGTACTTGCGCACCGCCAACCTGCGCCTTGCCATGGGCCTGGCGGTGCTGGCGCTGGTGCTGGCCACACCGCTGCTCAACTTCGGTGCGATGTCCGCGCGCGATCAGGTGGCGATGCTGGAAAGCGGCCGCGTTCCGCTCAAGCAGTTCGACTGGGCTGCCCTGCGTTTCGACTTCGGCCGCGCCGGAAGGGACGCCGTGGCCCGGCTGGCGAAGGAAGGCCGTACCAAGGACATCCGCAGCGCCGCCGCTCATGCGCTCAGGGAAACGAACCGCTATGCGCTCGAACCGCGCAATCTGCCCGAGCGCAAGCCGCTGCCCTACAACCGCGATCATCTCATCGTCCTGCCGCACGGCTCGCAATTGCCGGCTGCGCTTTACGAGGAATTGAGCGGCTATTCGGCCTGCTACACCGCCAAGGCCTGCGTGGTCCGGCATGAGCCGGGAAGCCGCGAGGCGGTGATCGTCACCAGCAGCGGCACGAGCCTCTATCGCCTGGACGGCGATGCCTGGAAAGCTGACGACAGAAATCCGGTGCGCAGCGAGAAGCAGGGTGATCGCATCCGCGAAGGCGTCGCCGCCGGCAAGGTGGAAGTGCGCACCGTCACTCGCCGCCAGGTCTATGTGGATGGCCTGCCGCTCGGCGAGACCTTCGAATGAGCCGCATTCCCTTCCCCCCAAGCAGCCTGAGGTAAGCCCATGCCCCCGATCCTGATGATGGCCGCCGCCCTTGCCGCCTCGCAAGCGACGACAGGTCAAAGCTTCGAGCCGCTGACGCAGGCGGGCAAGGATGCCCCGCTGTGCACCGCCGAGGGGGGCCTGTGCGTCAGCGGCACGCGCGAGGGTGCCTTCGCTGTCACTCAAGACGGCAAGCCGGTCGCGCAATGGACCGCGAAGAAGGAGCAGGACGACGACCGGTTCCTCCCCCTTCCTTCGGTGCTGCGCCTGCGCGATGGCAGCGGCGTTCTCATCGGGGTCGGTGTGCGGCGCAGCCAGATGTACTCCGGCGGCAATGCCGAAGTGATCCTCCAGCGCCTGATGCTGGTGCGCTGGGGCCAAAATCAGGAGCGCGAGCCGGTAACCGTGATGGAGGCGCCGTACAGCAGCGACATCTCGATCCGCGCCTGCTTCGACGAAAAGGACAGGAAGCAGCGGCGCGATGCCTGCGCCGATCAATATGCGCTGACGAGCACGCTGAAGCCCGCCCCCGATACGCACGCCAAGACCCACGGCGGCATGCCGGATCTGATGCTGGTGGTGAAGGCCACCAACTTTCCGCGCGGTGTCAGCCGCAATGCGGACTCGCTGGCGATGCCCGCGCTGACCAGTGCGGATCTCGTCGAGGAAACCGACACGGCCTGCACGTACAGCCGCCGCTATACCTTCGATGCCGTGGCCCGCACCTACCGGCCCGATGCGCCGCTGCCTCCTTGCGAGGATTTCACGGTTCCCTGACGCCGTCCGCCCAAGGCTGAACGGCGATCCGGAAGAACGGCTCGCCGCCCAGCGCGCAGGGACTTTCGGCAGACATGGCGCTGTCGGTGACGACCATGACGGTTCCAAGCCGGCCAAGCTCCACGCTGCGGCCGATAGCCCGAGCCGGGACAATCACACTGGCGTCAAAAGCTTCCCATTGCCGACAGATCGCGTGCACCGCGCCTCAGCGTGGGCAGGAACCGGGTCCGCAGCTCGGCAGCGGTGATACGATCCGCCTGTGTCCCGATATTGATGGAAGCGGCGACGCCTTTGCGTCCGACCACCGGAACCGCGATCGATCGAAGGCTCACTTCCAGTTCCTGGTCCACGAGTGCGAACCCCTCCTCCGCCACTTGATCGAGTATGGCCTCCAGCCGCCGGCGATCAGTGACGGTATGGGGCGTAAGCGGAACAAGCCTGGTCTTGCGAAAATAGGCATCGCGTTCCTCCGCCGACGAGCCGGCGAGCAAGACCCGGCCCATCGAGGTCGCGTAGAGCGGCAGGCGGCTTCCTGCCCGAAGAGCGATCGAGATGATCCGCGAGGACTCAGCTCTCGCGACATAATAGACTTCGTCCTCTTCGATCACACCGAGCGAGCAGGACTCGTGAAGCTCGTCGCGAAGCTGTTCCAGGATAGGCTGGGCCTTGGCGACAAGTGTGTTTGAAGAAAGATAGGCATAGCCAAGCGCAAGGGTTTTTGGCCGAAGCATGTAGTTCGGCCCTTCCTGTGCGGCATATCCCAGTTGGGTCAGGGTATGAAGGCATCGACGAACGGATGCCCTGCTCAAACCTGTCTCATGGCTCGCCTGCGCAATCGTCATGGGCTGCTGCTTCTCTCCGAAGCAGCGCAGCACGGCCAGACCGCGAGCGAGGGTTTCCATGAAGTCGGGATCGCTCACTCGTTCCGCCATCTTTCACTAATAATCGTCCGATAATCGCACAATATACCGTTTATCGGTTGACCGCAACAAGGGATGAATCAATTCAATCCGTCTGCCTCAAGAACGGGAAGGGACTTGCCATGATCGACAAGGAAGTCGCATCGGCCGCCGCGGCGGTCGCAGACATCCAGTCCGGAGCTGCGGTGATGATCGGCGGTTTCGGCACAGCGGGAATGCCAGACCAACTGATCGACGCCCTGATTGCCCGCGGGGTCGGCGATCTCACCATCATCAACAACAACGCGGGCAACGGCGAGGCCGGAGTGGCCGCGCTCATCAAGGCAGGCCGTGTCAGGAAGATCATCTGCTCTTTCCCACGCCAGTCGGACTCGCACCATTTCGACGCCGCGTATCGGGCTGGCCGGATCGAGCTGGAACTGGTTCCTCAGGGAAATCTTGCCGCGCGCATCCAGGCGGCAGGCGCTGGACTGGGAGCGATCTTCACCCCCAGCGGATACGGCACGCTCCTGGCAGAGGGCAAGGAAACGCGCGAGATCGACGGCAGGCACTATGTCCTGGAATATCCGATCAAGGCCGATTTCGCGCTCATAAAGGCCCACAAGGGCGATCGATGGGGCAATCTGATCTATCGCGAGACGGCGCGCAACTTCGGCCCGATCATGGCGATGGCCGCGACTACCACCATCGCACAGGTCAGCGAGATCGTCGAACTCGGCGCGATCGACCCCGAGATCGTGGTGAGCCCGGGGATCTTCGTCCAGCGCGTCGTCCAGATCGCATCCACCACCAGCCACGCACTTGCGGCCTGAGAGGGAGACGCACCATGATCCGACTGACCCGTGACCAGATGGCGGCCCGTGTCGCCCGCGACATCCCCGAAGGCGCCTATGTCAACCTGGGCATCGGCCTGCCGACCAAAGTGGCGAATTACCTGCCCCAGGAACGCGACATCTTTCTTCAGAGTGAGAACGGCCTGCTCGGAATGGGCCCCGCGCCAGCTCCGGGCGAAGAGGACTGGGAGTTGATCAACGCCGGCAAGCAGCCGGTGACCCTGCTCGCTGGCGGCTGTTTCTTCCACCATGCGGACAGTTTCGCGATGATGCGCGGCGGCCATCTGGACATCTGCGTGCTGGGCGCATTCCAGGTGTCGGTCCGGGGCGACCTCGCCAACTGGCATACGGGAGAGCCTGATGCGATCCCGGCAGTGGGGGGAGCAATGGACCTCGCGATTGGCGCCAAGCAGACCTTGGTGATGATGGAACTGCTGACCAGGCAAGGCGAGAGCAAGCTCGTCGAGGCCTGCACCTACCCCCTGACCGGCCTGGGCTGCGTGTCACGCATCTATACCGACCTTGCCGTGTTCGATGTCGGCCCCGATGGCGCGCGCGTTGTCGAGATCGTCGATGGCCTTTCGATCGAGGCCCTGCGCGAGCTGACCGGCGTGAAGCTGGCCGCCTGACGAAGAACGAAGAGGATGAAATCATGACCGACGCCTTCATCTGCGACGCGGTTCGTACGCCGATCGGCCGTTATGGCGGAATACTGGCCAATGTCCGCGCGGACGATCTGGGCGCATTGCCGATGAAGGCTCTGCTCGCCCGTAATCCGGGACTCGATCCTGCCGCTGTCGAGGAGGTCTTCTATGGTTGCGCCAACCAGTCGGGCGAGGACAATCGTAACGTCGCGCGCATGAGCCTGCTGCTCGCCGGCCTGCCCCCCACAGTCCCGGGGGTGACGCTCAATCGCCTGTGCGCATCGGGCCTTGAAGCGGTCGGCACAGCGGCTCGGGCGATCCGATCGGGGGAAATGGCACTGGCGATCGCCGGCGGGGTCGAGAGTATGACACGCGCGCCTTTCGTCATGGGCAAGGCGCAAAGCGCTTTCGGCCGCAACCAGAAGATCGAGGACACCACGATGGGATGGCGCTTCGTCAACCCCGCCCTCCAGGCGCTCTATGGCACGGAAACCATGCCGCGCACCGGCGAGAATGTGGCGCAGGATTACGGCATCAGTCGTGCCGACCAGGATGCCTTCGCCCTGCGCAGTCAGCAGCGAGCGGCGGCGGCCCGAGCCAGCGGTTTCCTTGCCGATGAAATTATCCCGGTCTCCGTGCCTGGCAAGAAGCGCGGTGAAACATTGGACGTCAGCATCGACGAGCATCCACGCTCGGACAGCTCGATCGAGGCACTGGCGAAGCTGCAGCCCCTGTTCGGGCCGGACGGCACCGTGACCGCGGGCAATGCATCGGGCATCAATGACGGCGCGGCGGCCATGATTATTGCCAGCGAGGCAGCGGCCAAGGCGAACGGACTGACCCCGCGCGCCCGCATCCTGGGGATGGCTTCGGTTGGCGTCGAACCACGGGTGATGGGCATCGGCCCGCTGCCCGCGACGCAGAAGCTGCTGGCGCACCTGGGCCTGGGCTTCGGCGACTTCGATGCGATCGAACTCAACGAGGCCTTTGCCAGTCAGAGCATTGCCGTGCTGCGCGGTCTCGGCCTGCCTGATGATGCGGCACATGTGAACCCGAATGGCGGCGCAATCGCGCTCGGCCATCCGCTGGGCATGTCCGGCGCCCGGCTCGCAATGACGCTGGTGCATCAGTTGGAAAGGACCGGCGGCAAGCGTGGCCTTGCGACCCTTTGCATCGGTGTCGGAATGGGTCTTGCCCTCGCGGTGGAACGGGCCTGACGGCCGGGGCCACGGCGGCAGCTGGATTCCTCGCCGACGTGGTCTGGCTTCTGGTCGATCGCGAAGCCGATAACCGCCCTATCCGGATTATCGATCAAAGGCGTTACCATTATGGGCGCCGGCTGAAGACCTTCAAATGCCGGGGCCAAGCCCCTGGAGTTTCGCCGGCAGCGTCTCGCGCTGGGCCAGCCAGAGAGCGGCAGCGAGGGTGAAGGCCACGCTGGCCGAGCCCATCGCGGCGGCCATGCCGAAGCTTCCGGCGATCTGCGCGGTTATCAGTGGGGCGAAGAAGCTGATGATCCGGCCCCAGTTGAAGATCGAGGCCGCCGTCGATTGCAGGTGCGGCGGGTACAGCTCGGCCAGCCACGGGCCCCAGGTCACGCTCGAACACAGCGCCGCGCCGTAGACGAGGCCGACCAGCTGCAACACCAGCACGTTCGAGGGAACCGAGAGGTAGACGAGGATCGCGGCGGCGGCGATCAGGAAGCCGATCGCGTTGAACCGGCGGCCGAAGCGGTCGGCGGTCCAGCCCCAGAAGAATCCGCCGGCGATGTTGCCCGCGAACTGCCAGGCCACCAGCTGGCCCGCCGTCGCCGCATCGAAGCCGCGTTCGCCCGACAGGTACGTGGTCAGCCACCCGCTGTAGGCGGCGTAGCCGAAGAAGTTGAGGCCGGTCATCGCCGCCAGCATCAGCGTCTGGCGCCGCACATCGGGCGCGAAGAGTTCGCCGATCGGCAGCTTCGCGACCTTTTCTCCGGCCAGATCGATCGCGCAGCCCCTCGGGATCAGCCACAGCATCCCGAAGGCCAGCGCGAACGTCGGCAGGCCGCCGATCCACAACAGCAGCTTCCAGTCACCCGGCGCCACCGCCCCCATCGCCAGCCCCAGCGCCACGATCGAGAAGCTGAAGAACGCGTTCATCGTCCCCGCCAGTCGCCCGCGCAGCGCCGGGTGGAACAAGTTGACGTAGATGCCGACGCCGACCGGAAAGCTCGCCCCCGCGAAGGCGCCGAGCAGGAAGCGCTGGGCCAGCAGCATCGGGTAGCTGCCGACGGCGACCCCCGCGATCAGCATCGTGCCATAGCCCAGCACCACCAGGGCGAAAGTCCGCCGCCGTCCGAAGCGATCGGCGAGCTGCCCGGCGATGATCGCGCCCACCAGCGCGCCCGCCCCTTGCGCCGAATAGGCCGATCCCGCCTCGATCAGCGAGAGGTTCAGCGAGGCGCGGATGAACGGGCGCAGCACGTCCACCGTGTTCCATGCCCAGCCGTAGAGGAACTCGCAGGCGAGCAGCAGCGCGAAGATCGCCGCCTGCCGCCCCATGCCGGGCATGGGGGGATGCGCGATCCGATCGACCGGCTCGACTGTGATGACGCCTTCAGGCGCGAGAGGGGCGGCGATGGGCATGCACGGCTCCGGTCATGGATGGAGTGTGGCGGAAAGGCAGGAGGGCCGCGCCTTGCACGCGGCCCTGTTGAACTCAGGCCGCCGCCTGGATCGCCGCCAGCTTGAGCTGCACCAGCATCGACAGCTCGTCGTAGACCACCCATTCGTCGACGATCTTGCCGTCCTTCACGTGGAAGTGCGTCACGCCCATCACGAACAAGTGATGCCCGGTCGGCGCGCCCAGCGAGCCGTAGCCGAGGTGGTGGCCGTCCATCACCCAGCGCACCGCGTACTTGGTGCCGCCTTCCTCGCTGTCGACCGAGGCGATGTGCTGCGGCACGAACGAGCAGTCGGGCAGCAGCGCGACGAGGCGCATGGTCTGGTGCAGCACCGATGCGACGCCGTACAGCTCGCGCATCAGCGGCCCGTGCCACTGGCAGTTGGGCGCGTAGATCTCGTGGATCTTGCCGAACATGCGCTTGTTGTAGATGTGGTGCAGCCATTCGAGCAGCTGCTCCTCGCCCGCATTGTGCGCGATCGACAGGTCGGCCTCGCTCTCGGGCGGGTACTGGCCGAGCAGGCGGCGGTTCTCGGTGAGGTCGAGCACGGTTTCGCCGAGATCGAACTTCTTCCGCGCGATCCCTTGCGCGAAGACGTGCGGATCGAGGCCGACCTGGATCAGCGGGCCCATGTTGTCGCGCACGATCCACTCCTTGTAGATCTTGTTCTCCAGGATCATGCAGTCGGCGACGGTGCGGGTGCAGTAGGTGCGGCCGGTCGGCTTGCCCCAGGAACCCGGCTCGGTGTGGCGACCCAGGCCGTGCGTCATGTGGCTGGTGTAGAAGCCGTTCACATCGTCCCCGTTCCAGATCACCTGCTGCGCCATGCCGCGCCGGTCGGGGAACTCGACGAGGCGCTGGATGGTGTCGCGGATGTGCGTCTCGCGGTCGTACATCGTGCCCATCGTGGTGTAGGCGACGCAGTTATGCGTGTAGTGCGTGTAGATCAGGCCGACGTCGCGCTCGTCCCAGATGCGGTGGGTGCAGCGGATGATGTAGTCGACGATGTCGGTATAGCATTCGTCGAAGCCGCGCATCGACTGCACACGCTTGCGCCCTTCGGGCACCAGCTGGGTGAAGTCGCGCCGCTCGACCTGCAGGACGCGGCCCGTTTCGCCGTCGCTGGGAGCAAGCTCCGTACGCGGTGCCGCGGGCTTCTTGGGGGCTTGGGTATCAGTCACGTGACCTCCGTGGGATGATCTTGATGATGCTATGCGAGCGTCCGCACGTGTGCCAGCCAGTCGGCCAGCGTGCGGGCGCACAAATCGGGACATTCGAGCGGCAGGAAATGCCCTGCATCCGGCGCGATCACGAGTTCGGCATCGGGCAGGCCCTCGGCCAGTTCGCGCTGCAGTTCGGGCGGGGCGATGCGGTCCTCGGCCCCGCCCAGCACCAGTGCGGGCATGCGCATGGCGGGCAGCAGCGGCCGCCTGTCGGATCGGGTGAGGGCAACTTCGGTCTGCAGCGCCAGCGTGCAGGGCGGCTGGCTTTGCGCCATCGCCACGATCGTCGCCTTCAGCGCGCTGTCATGGCGCGCCCCGGCCGCGACCGAGCGCTCCCACAGCACTTCGCCGACCAGCACTCCCGGATCGGTGGCTGCGGCGGCGCGGCGGGCGGCGTGATCTGCCTCAGGCACGTCGCGCCCGTTGGCGGCGATCAATGCCATGGCGGCGATCCGCTCGGGCGCGAGGACCGCCATCTCCAGCGCGACGATCGCGCCCAGCGAGAAGCCGACCGGAATGAAGCGCCCGGAAACCTGCGAAAGCGCCCGTTCGGCAAGCCCCCGCGCCGATGCCACGCCGGTCATGTCACAATGGACCACCGGCCGCCCGGCCAGCGCCGCATGCCGCAGCATCGGCGCAAACACCCGCGCGTCGCACAGCGTCCCGGCAAGCAGCACCAGCGGCAGGCAGTTCGACTCTGTTCGTCCAGTGGCGGACATGGTCAAGTGCAGCTCCCCGTGGGGCCGTATTGCTGGCCCTCTCGATCAATTTTCGTGCCGCAGGCGCGTCATGGCTTGCGCTGGCGGTGCCCATGACGTACCACGATTGAATTCGAATGCAAGCGTGATTCATCGGGAGAGGAAAGCGCTCCGCATCGAAGACCCTATTGAGGAGTATGACGTGACCGAGTGGACTCGCGAAGCGATGGCCCAGCGCCTCGTGCGCTACGCAGACCTCGTGCCTTGCCGCACCGCCTTCATCGACACCCGCACGCCGGGCTCGACCGAGAAGGAGAACTTCACGATCATCGGCGCGGGCGTGTCCGAAAGCGCCGACCAGTTCGTTCACATCACCGAGCCGCACGGCTTCAACGTCGGCGCCGCGCGCCAGCCCGAAGGCTGCGTCAACTCGCAGCACAGCCACGAGACGGCGGAAGTCTTCGTCGTCCACTCGGGCCACTGGCGCCTGATCTTCGGCCCCAACCGCGAGGACGGCACGCTCGACATCGCGCCGGGCGACGTTTGCTCGGTCCCCACCCGCATGTTCCGCGGCTTCGAAAAGCTGGACGAGGGCGTCGGCTTCCTCTGGGTGGTGCTTGGTCAGGACGATCCCGGCAAAGTCACCTGGGCGCCCGCCGTATTCGAATCCGCCGCCGACTTCGGCCTCAAGCTGACCAAGGGTGGCACCCTGATCGACACCAGCGACGGCGACTACACCTTGCGTGAAGCCGAACTGGAAGCCCCGCTGAGCGAGGACGACCTTGCACAGCTGCGCACCCCGCCACTCGAAAAGCTGGCCGAATGCGTGGTGCGCTTCGCCGACGTCGCCGCCAACCCGGCCTCGCCGCTGGCCGCGCCCGGCGTCGAGGAAGCGGGGCTGATCGTCCCGCAGCCGACCGCCGACGGCTTCGCCCCCGGCCCGATCAGCGGCTGGTGGCCGCACGGCTTCAACTTGCGCCTGCTGACGCTCCAGACCGGCGCCTACGTGCCGCGCCACAGCCGCCGCGAGGTGGAAGTGATCTTCGTCCACTCCGGCACGCTGGAAGTGAGTTGGGACCACGGCGAGATCCTGATGGGCGCGGGCGACACCCTGACCGTACCGGTAGGCCTGCCCCACGCCCTGCGCAACACCGCCTCGGTCCCTTGCGTGGCCTACGTGGTACGCGGCGGCGAGGACGTGGCGCGGCCGCTGTTCGACGCGGGGTAAGAGGGAAGGGAAAGGCAGGGGTTTACCACCCCTGCACCCCGTATTGCGTCGAGGCTGCGCGCCTGGTGAGGTCGGATTTGGGTGGGTGGAACAGCTTTGGGCTGGAAGAGGTCATCTACCGCCCATCCACCAAATTCGTCATTGCGAGCGCAGCGAAGCAATCCAGAGCGGTTCAAGACTGCCCTGGATTGCTTCGCTGCGCTCGCAATGACGAACCGGGGGGATAGCCGCAAAGGGTGGATAGCGGCCGTCAGTTCCTCCCCGGAACGGGGAGGGGGACCACCCGCAGGGTGGTGGGGGGGCACCCTCGGTTTGCATGCCATCGCGTTGATACGCTTCCCAATGCCCGCCGATCGAGGTCTGGCGATCTACCGCGTGCCCCTCCCCCATGCTTCGCATGGTCCCCCTCCCCCAAGGGGGAGGAATGGGGCGTAAGCCGCCAACCACTAAATTCGGTTCTGTGTTTGCATGCCACCGTATGGCGCGCCCGTGTTGTCTCGCGCGCAGGATCGGCTATGGCGGCCTCGATAAACCAGCAGGCGGATACAATGGCAGCACCTTCGATCGACGAGCAGCGCGAACACTTCGCCTACTGCGTCCAGCTTTTCGGCGGCACCACGGCGTTCTCTCGCCGGATGGGCATCGACGAGCGGGCGATCCGCCGGTTCATCAATGGCGAGCGCCCCCTTGGCGCCGGTCTTCTGGCCGACACCGCGCAGGCCTTGCGCAAACTTGCGGGCGAAGCGACCGCCGCCGCAGAGGAAATCGAGGCGGCACTGGGCGCGGGGCCGGACGCCGGGTAACCGGAGCGTAGGCGCGGCATTTTCCTACAGCGGCGTGAGTAAGGTATTCGTCATGAATGCCGTTCCCCATCCCGCCCGATCGAAGATGCCGCCGCCCGGCCAAGCCTTGCAAGGTGACACCTTCGAGGCCGCAAGGTGACACTTTTTGCGTCCAAGGTGACACATTCGGTGCGCAAGGTGACAGTTTTCGCCACAAGGTGACACCTTTTCCCTCTGGACCGTGTAAACCGTGTAAACCTGTCACCTTGCGCTGGCGGACGCATAAAAGGCGGCCCCGGTCTCCCGGAGCCGCCCTCTTGCATCGAACGGGAGTGTCAGGCGGGCTGCTTCAGCCGGTCGAAGCGGATCGCGGCGGCCTTCTGGTGCCCTTCGAGGCCCTCGCTGCCGCTCTGGCGGATCGCCGGGGGGGCGACGGCGCTGACGGCCTTGTCCTCCAGCCACTGGTGCGTGGCGATCTTGACGTAGGAGCCCACCCATAGCCCGCCGGTGTAGCGCCCCGCGCCCATCGTCGGCAGCGTGTGGTTGGTGCCCACGTTCTTGTCCGAATAGACGACGCTGGCGTTCTCGCCGATGAACAGCGAGCCGTAGTTGCGCAGCTTCTTCGCGAAGCCGTGCGGGTCGGCGGTATGGACCTGAAGGTGCTCGGCCGCGACGTAGTCGGAATAGGCGATCATCGCCGCCTCGTCGGCGCAGAGCACGACTTCGCCGTAGTTCTCCCAGGATTCCGCCGCGACCTTGGCGGTGGCGAGGGTCTGGAGCTGGCGCTCGACTTCGCGCACGGTCGCCTCGGCCAGCGCGCGGTCGGTGGTGATGAGGCCGACGCGGGTGCGCACGTCGTGCTCGGCCTGGCCCAGCAGGTCGCAGGCGATCAGTTCGGGATCGCCGGAGGCGTCGGCGACGACGAAGATCTCGGAAGGCCCTGCCAACTGGTCGATGCCGACGGGGCCGAAGACCTGCCGCTTGGCCTCGTTCACGAAGGCGTTGCCGGGGCCCATGATCTTGTTGACCTGCGGCACGCTCTCGGTGCCGTAGGCCATCGCCGCGATCGCCTGCGCGCCGCCGATGCGGAAGATGCGATCGGCGCCCGAAAGATGGCAGCCCGCGATCATCGCGCGGTGGGCGTTGGGCGGCAGGCAGGCGACGACTTCGGCGCAGCCCGCGACCTTGCCGGGCACGATCGTCATGATCGGCGCGGAGAGCAGCGGGAAGCGGCCGCCGGGCACATAGGCGCCGACGCGGTCGATTGGGATCACCCGGTGGCCGAGGTGCAGGCCGGGTATCGGCTCGATCTCCAGCGGCAGGATCGTGCCCAGTTGCGCTTCGGCGAAGCGGCGCACGTTGTCGATCGCGAATTCGGTGTCGGCGCGGGTCTGCGGATCGAGTTCGTCGAGCGCGGCCTGACGCTCGGCCGGGCTGACCTCGAAGCGGTCGAGTTCGGCCTTGTCGAATTCGGCGCTGTAGCGGCGCACGGCGGCATCGCCCTCGGCGCGCACGTCGGCCAGCACGCGGGCGACGAGCCCGGCGACATCGCCGCTGTCGGTGATCTGGTCGCGCGCGGGCGCCTTGATGTACGTTGTGGTCTCGGAAAATCCGTGCGGCGCATCGGTCATGGATAGGGCTCCCCGTGGGCGTGTCTTTGATACGACGGGAGTGACATTTATTGCATTCGAATTCAAATGTCACGCTGCAAAACGCCGGATGCCTGCTGCGTTGCATTTGCAGTAGCGCGCGCAGGCCGCTAGACCTCGGTTTTCCGCGCAGTTACGGACGTTTCATGCCCAAGCCCCGATCGACCAAGAAGCTCAAGTCCGCCGGCATGGAAGACGGCCGCCGCCCGACCTCCTACGACGTGGCGCGCATCGCCGGGGTTTCGCAGTCAGCGGTGTCGCGCTGCTTCGCGCCCAATGCCTCGATCGCCCCGGCCAAGCGCGAACTGATCCTCAAGGTGGCGGCGGAAATCGGCTACAAGCCCAATGCGCTGGCGCAGGCGCTGATTTCCCGGCGCACCAACATCGTTGCGGTCATCATCTCGGCGC
Source organism: Novosphingobium resinovorum (assembly GCF_036352595.1). Lineage (GTDB taxonomy): Bacteria > Pseudomonadota > Alphaproteobacteria > Sphingomonadales > Sphingomonadaceae > Novosphingobium > Novosphingobium resinovorum_B. The sequence continues at coordinate 45,828 of NZ_JAZFAX010000006.1, read as the reverse complement.
GGACGAACTTCTATTACCCGGAAGTGCTGGCCGAACTGGGCGCGCGGCTGAGCGACAAGGATTTCCGCGTGCTGCTGTTCGCGCTGTCGCAGGAGAGTGAGGTCGACGGCGTGCTCGACCAGATCTGGCGGCATTCGGTGGACGGGGTGATCTCGGCCGCGCGGCTTTCGCCCGCGCAAGTGGCGCAGTTCACCGAGCACCGGGTGCCGGTGGTGCTCTACAACCGCGTCGCCAGCGGCGCCGCCTCCGTGCGCTGCGACTCGGTGGAGGGTGAGCGCGACCTTGTCGGACGGCTGCTGGCGGCGGGGCACCGGCGCTTCGGGCTGATTTCCGGCCCCCAGGACAACTACGTCGCCGAGGAACGGCGCGGGGCCGCGCTGATGGCGCTGATGCAGGGCGGAGTGACGCAAGTGCCCGAAGTCCGCGGGGATTTCACATACGAAAGCGGGCGCGCCGCCATGCGCGAACTGCACGCCAGCGGGTGCGAGGCGGTGGTCTCGGTCAACGACATGATGGCGATCGGGGCGATGGATGCGGCGCGAATCGACCTCGGGCTGTCGGTGCCGCAGGATCTCTCGATCGTCGGCTTCGACGGATCGGGCGCATCGCGGCTCGGTGCATACGACCTCACTACCGTGCGCCAGCCGGTGCGGCGGATGACCGATGCGGCAATCGAGCTGCTGGTAAAACGCATCGAGGATGCCTCCGCGCCGCCCGAACAGCGCCTGTTCAGCGGCAGTCTGGAGCGGGGAAGCAGCGCGCGGATTGCAGAACAGAGCGATTGAATTCGATACCAATTAATCTGCGATATATTGAGGCTGGATTTGTCATGCCTCGCCTTTATCTGCAGGCATTGGCAACATCGCTGGCCCCTTATCTGCCGTTTATATGAAAATGTCTGGGAGGATACAGGGCGCGCATCGCTTGAACGAAATATGACTTCGAATGCAAAAATTCATGGACAGGGTGCGAAACCACCGATACCTTCCAATGCAGTTCGAGGGCATATGAGGGATAAACATGCACACTCGTTTTATCAGGGGAGTTTCGTTCATGGCCCTGGCTTTCGCGGCGATGCCCGCGGCGGCCCAGGACGCCGGCACCGCCCCGCAGGCGGCTGAACCCGTCAATACCAGCGGGGACATCGTCGTCACCGCGCAGCGCCGCAGCGAGCGTCTGCTCGACGTTCCGGTCGCCGTCACCGCGCTTTCGGGCGATGCGCTCCAGCGGCTCGGCGCGCAGAACGTGTCCAAGGTGGAACTGGCGACGCCGGGCTTCACCTGGGGTTCTCAGGGCTCTGACTCGTTCCCGGCGATCCGCGGCGTGCGCACCAGCCTGGTCAGCGCGCAGACCGACCCGGTCATCGGCTTCTACCTCGACGGCGTCTACCAGAGCCGCACCCAGCAGCAGAGCATTCCGTTGTTCGACATCGCGCGGGTCGAAGTGCTGCGCGGTCCGCAGGGTACGCTCTACGGGCGCAACACCTTCGGCGGCAACATCAGCGTCGTCACGTCCGAGCCGACCGACGTATTCGCCGCCGGGGTCAACCTCGACAAGGGCAACTTCGATTCCGCCCGCATCGACGGCTTCGTCAACATCCCGGTCAGCGACACCCTGCAGGTCCGCATCGCCGGCGTGTTCCAGCGCCATGACGGCTATGTGAAGTCGACCACGCCGGGCATCGTCCTCAACGACCTGAACGAGAACGCCCAGCGCCTCTCACTCAAGTGGAAGCCGGACGACCGCCTCGAGGTCACCATCCACGCCGGAACGTGGCGCCGCGACGATGCGGGTGCGGGCTCCTACGGCTACAAGACCGCCGGCACGCTCATCAACACCGCCACCGGCTACCAGTCGATCAACGGATCGGGCGTGGCGGTGAACCCCTCGGTGCCCAACGGCAGCCCCAACCTTGCCGGCCGCGACGTGGGCGTTCCCGTCACCGGCGGCGCCTGGACCAACGACTGGGACTACCAGCCCTTCGAACATGTCGCCGAGGACTATATCTCGGGCAAGGTCGCCTACGACCTCGGCTTCGCGACGGTCAGCTCGATCACCGGCTACACCCACTTCACCGCGCACCGCAGCGCCGACAACGACCAGTCGAGCGAAGTGTTCGAGGCTTACGGCTACGGTTCGGGCATCCAGGAGCCGAACACCAAGTCCAAGGCGTTCTCGCAGGAAGTGCAGCTGGCATCGAACAGCCGCAGCCCGCTGGAATGGATCGTCGGCGCCTACTACCTCAAGGACGACATCTTCGAGACCTACCAGCAGAAGGTGACCGCCCCGAACGCCACCACCAACGGCTTCAAGGCGGACTCGGACATCGGGGTCGAGGCGCTCGCGTTCTACGGGCAGGCCAGCTATGCGATCGTGCCGGACAAGCTCAAGCTGATCGGCGGCATCCGCTATTCGCACGAGAAGAAGAGCTTCGTCTTCTCCGACTATGCCGATGCGCCTCCGGGGACGTACGACTTCACCACGCCCTACGTCGTCACCAGCGGCTCGCCCAGCTTCGACAGCTGGACCTGGCGCGCGGGTCTGCAGTACACCGTCGATCGCAACACGATGATCTACGCCACCGCATCGACCGGCTTCGCCTCGGGCGGCGTCAACGACAGCGGCGGCAATCCGCTTATCCCGCAGTCCTACGCGCCGCAGAAGGTCGATGCCTACGAAGCGGGCTTCAAGAGCCGCATCCTGGGCGGGCTGGGCCAGGTCGAGGCCTCGTTCTTCTACAACAAGTTCAGCAACCTGCAGATCAACATCTACACGCCGCTGGTCTCGTACTTCGGCTCGGCGGGCAAGGCGCGCAGCTACGGCGGCGAACTGGCGGTCCGGCTGAACCCGGTGCAGCCGCTGCACATCGATGCGACCGTGGCGCTGATGAACGCCGAGTACACCAGCTACGTCAGCGGCAACAACTTCTACGGGCTGTCCGACGGCACCGACCCGGTGTCGCTGAACCTGAAGGGCAACCGCATCCCGCAGTCGCCCAAGCTGAAGACGACGCTGGCGGTGTCCTACGACATCGACCTGGGCACGGCGGGCATGCTGTCGCCGATGGGATCGTGGCTGCATTCGAGCAGCTACTACACCACCGACCGCAACACCGTGCTCGACCGGCAGGGCGCCTACGACAAGTTCGACGCCTCGCTGCGCTGGAGCAGTTCGGACGATCGCACGTATGTCGAGGCCTACGGCGACAACCTGACCAACAAGGCGGTGCTGCTGAGCGGCGTGATCGGTCGCCGCCAGCGCATCCAGGTGTCCTACGCGGCGCCGCGTACTTACGGCATCCGCGTGGGTACGAAGTTCTGATGACAGCCCCCTCCCCACGGGGAGGGGGCGCATCATTGGGGCAACCCACCCTTCGTCATTGCGAGCGAAGCGAAGCAACCCGGGGCAGTGTTAAACTGCCCTGGGTTGCTTCGCTTCGCTCGCAATGACGTTTCACTTCCAAAGACAGCCCGCGGTCCCGGCCTGCGCCGGGATGACGGTTTCCTATTCTGCTGCCACCGCCGTCGCCGTCGCGGCGGTGCGCTCGCCGGGCTTGCGCAGGACCGCGACCGCGCAGAGCAGCACGGCGCTCAAGGCCGCGAGGGCATAGAAGATGCCCGCGAAGCTGCCGGTCTGATCCCTGATCGCGCCGCCCAGCGCCGGGCCGATCGCGGCGGACGTCGATACCGCCATCATGATCGAGTAGAGTTCGAGCGCCGCGCGCTGGCCGAAGTAGGATTGCAGCAGCATCGCCGTGCCGACGTAGCTGAAGCCGAGGCCGCCGCCGAAGGCGACCATCCAGAGGATGAGCGAAAGCGGGCCGTCGGCCAGCGCCAGCGTGGCGGCGGAGACGCCCAGGCAGCCCAGCGACACCATCGTCAGCACCCGCGCCGGGGTCTTCTCGCCCGCCACGCCCGCCAGTGCCGAGCCGATCGCGCAGACCAGCGCCGAGAGGCTGATGAGCTGCGAGGCGCGGTCGGCGCCGATGCCGTGCTCCATCAGGTGCTGGTAGGCGAAGCTGTGCGTCGTCGTGTTGATCGCGAGGCAGGCGGTATAGGCGAAGACGACGACCCAGAACTGCACGGTGCCCAGCGCGCTGCGGACCGTCCATTGCACCGGACCGCCCGGCGTCGGGGCCTGTTCCTGCGGCGCGTGAAGACGCAGCCGCCCGGCGGTCAGCGTGCAGAAGCCGCCCACGAACACCGAGGCGACGGCGAACAGCAGCCAGTAGAACCGCCAGTCGAACCCGGCCGACTGGGTGCCGTACCACAGCAGCGGACCCGCCACGGCGCCGAGGTTGCCGATGGTGAAGTACAGCCCCAGCACCGTCGAGCGGCGGCGGAAGGTGCTCGACAGGACGTGGACGGCGGGCACGGTGCCGCAGAAGCAGTAGCCGATGCCCAGCAGCGTGGTGGCGAGGTAGTAGCTCCATACCCCTTGCGCGGTGTAGAGCAGCGCGAAGGCCAGGAACAGCAGCACCGTCCCGAGGGCGAGCGTGCGGCCGACCCCCAGCTTGCGGATGGTCAGCGCCGGGGCGAGGCTGACGATGCCGCAGGCGGTACCCAGCAGGGTGAAGCCGAAGCCCGCCTGCGCCCAGCTCATCCCGAACGCCTCGACCATCGAGGGCAGGACCATGCCCAGCGAGTTGAACGTTCCCGCCGAAAGCAGGAAGTACATGAGGCACAGCGCCTGGAGCACGATGTAGACGAGCAGACGGGTGTTCATCGGGCGATCCCTTTCGGGCGGAAAGATAGGGTGGCGGATGAGGCGGTGCCAGCGGGCATATTCACGCGCTCCACGCAGCGATCACCGCCTCGCTCGTCACCAGCAGCGAGGTGTTGGCGGCGAGCGCCTTGAGCGCGTGGGCGTGGAGGTCGGGTTCGTAGGCGGCGCAGGCGTCGGACACCACGAATGTATGGAAATCGCGGTGGAAGGCGTCGCGCGTGGTGGAATCGACGCAGCATTCGGTGGTGAGGCCGGTCATCACCAGCGTGTCGATCCCGCGCGCGCGCAGCTGCTGCTCGAAATCGGTGCCGTGGAAGCTGGAATAGGCGAGCTTGGAGACCTCGATGTCACCCGGCTGGGGGGCGACGCGGTAGTAGTCCTCGCCGCCGCTGCCGATGCGGCAGATGCCCTCGGCGCCCGGAGTGCCGCGCCGGGCCATCAGCGTCCTGAGGGTGTTCGAGTCGGTTTCGGGCCGGGTCATCACGCGCATGAAGCCCACCGTCGCCCCGGCCCGCCGCGCGGCGGCGATGAGCGGCTCGATGCGATCGATCGCGGCTTCGGCGGGGGCGAGATCGACGCCGAAACGGCCGATCAGGCCTTCGGGCGCGGCGAAATCCACCTGCACGTCCACCACGATCAGCGCGGTGCGTTCGGGCGCGATCATGTCGTCCGGTTCGACGTGCGGCAGCTCAGCCATGCGCCGTCTCCATCTGAGCGGGGAACCGTTCGCGCAGCACCGGCAGCACTTTCTCGCCGAACACCGGCAGCGCGGCGTGGTAATCGGGGAAGATCAGCATCAGCCCGTCGAGCGAGGTCTTCTCGAAGATCTCGGACAGGCGGGCGATCACGGTTTCCGGCGTGCCCAGCACATGCGGGGTCATGAAGGTGGAGCGGGCCTTCTGGGTAAAGGCGTTCTCCTTGCCGATCTCCGCATCGAGGAAGCCGTAGGCGCGCATCATGCCGTGGAGCGCCCCTTCGTCGAACCCGGCGCGGAAATGGGCGGCGGTTTCCTCGGCGGCCTCGTCGGTTTCGCCGAACACCACGGTCATCATCGAATAGGTGCGGATCTTCGCGCCATGCTCGGCCGCGCCCGCCTTGGCGTCGGCGCTGGCTTTCGCGAGTTCGTCCACGTTGCCGCCCGAGAGGAACAGTGCGTCCATCTCGTCGGCGGTGAACTTGATGCCGACTTTCGAGGTGCCCGCGCAGACCAGGAACGGTGGCGTGCTCGGCTTGGGGTTCGACATGCAGTCGTCGAGGGTGAAGTACTTGCCCGCCATCGACACCGAGTCCTGCGTCCACAGCGCCTTGATGCCCCGGATCCACTCGGTCGCCAGCACGTAGCGCTCGTCGTGGTCGACGCCTTCGGGCCAGGCGCCCATCTGCGAGAACTCGCCCTTGTAGGAACCGGTGACCACGTTCAGCCCGGCGCGGCCGTGGCTGATCTGGTCGAGCGTGGCGATCATCTTGGCGGTGACGGCGGGGTTCTGCAGGATGGTGTGGACGGTCGCCCAGACTTTCACCTTCCGCGTCGCCTGCGCCAGACCCGCCATCATCATCGGCGAGTCGAGCGACGAGTTCCAGTGCTTCGTCTCGCCGCCGTAGCCGCGGTACTTGGCCATCGCCATGATGAAGTCGAGGCCGATTGCGTCGGCCAGCTGCGCGGCCTTGAGGTTGTAGTCGTACGACCCGTCGAGCGCGGGCGCGTTCTTCGACAGGATCCAGCCGCCGTTCGCCATCGGCATGAAGATGCCGAGGTCGCGCCCTCCGGTGTCGGAGGGGAGGCCGAAGGTGGCCGGTCGCGGTTGGCTCTGGATCATGGGGCTCCCCTGTTCGCAAGTCTTGCCGAAAGCTAGGATGGGGCGCGTTGCGGTTCTTGTCACCCTGCGCCCATGCTGTTGTCGCCGATCAAGGCATCGGGCGCGCGAGGCATAGATGGGCGGGGGGCAAACGGTAAAGTTGCGCAATACCGCTTTTTCGTCATTGCGAGCGTAACGAAGCAATCCAGGGCGGTTTGCTCTGCCCTGGATTGCTTCGTTACGCTCGCAATGACGATCGGGACGTTTCTTGAGGGAGTTCGACATGAGCAACTGGTTCATCACCGGCGTCAGTACCGGGCTCGGCCGCGCGATTGCGCAAGTCGCGCTGGCAGCGGGGCATACCGTCGTCGGCACGGTGCGCAATCCCGATGCCGCCGCCGCCTTCGAGGCGCTGGGCGACGGAGCCATCGGCGTGGTGCTCGACGTGACCGATACCGATGCGGTCAAGGCCGTGGTGGACGCCGCCGAGGCGCGGACCGGCGGGCTCGACGTGATCGTGAACAATGCCGGGCTCGGCTATACCGGCGCGGTCGAGGAGACCCCGATCGCCGACGCCAAGGCGCTGTTCGACGTCAATGTCTGGGGCGCGCTGGCGGTGATCCAGGCGGCGCTGCCGCATCTGCGCGCGCGCGGGACGGGGCATATCGTCAATGTCGGCTCGATCAGCGGCATGGCCTGCTGGAACGGCACCGCGATCTACGGCGCCACCAAGTTCGCGCTCGACTGCATTGGGCGCACCTTGGCGCAGGAGGTGAATCCGCTCGGCATCAAGGTGACCAACGTGGCGCCCGGCGGCATGCGCACGCAGTTCGCCGCCTCGCGCCTGCTGGGGGCGGAGCCGGCGATCGCCGACTACGCGGAGACGGCGCATGTCGCGCGCGGGGTGCTGATGGGCCACCACGGCGAGGAGCCGAGCGATCCGGTGAAGATCGCGCAGGCTATCCTTACGGCGGTCGCGTCGGAGGAGCCGCCGCTGGTGCTGCTGCTCGGCACCGACGCGCTGGGTTATGCTCGCCAAGAATTCGCGATGCTGCAGGACCAGTTCGACGGGTGGAAGCACCTGACGACAGGCGTGGGCGCGGATTGACACGTTCCTTCCCGAGCTTGTCTCGGGGAGGGGGACCGCCGCCGCAGGCGGTGGTGGAGGGGGGAGAGTTCCGGAAATTCCCCCTCCGTCAGCCCTGCGGGCTGCCACCTCCCCGAGACAAGCTCGGGGAGGAACTTACGCCGCGAACAGGCTCTTGCGGATCACCGCGTGGACGCCCCAGTTGCCGTTCGCCACCTGGCTGATCCCGAAATCCACCCCCACCGAGAGCAGCGAGATCGCCTCGTCCTCGGTCAGGTCGCGCAGGGTCATCAGGAACCGCCGCGCCTTGCGGAAGGCGTCGCGCATCGCGGCATCGATCGACGATTGCTTGTAGACCTCGCTTTGCGCGTTGGCGCCCAGTTCCTTGAGGTATTCCGGGTGCGAGAAGCCCAGGATCACCCATTCGTCCTTGGTTTCGATCAGCGGATAATCGATGTCGCGGATGTACTTGCGGCTGGTCTTGGCGGGGTGGAGGATGACCTGGATCACCGCCGTCATCGAACATTCGATGGCGGTGCCGCACAGTTCCGAATCGCCCTGGCTGGCATGGGGATCGCCCATCGACAGCAGCCCGCCGGGCACCCCCACCGGCAGGAAGCAGCTCGATCCCGCCCCCAGCCGCCAGTTGTCGATATTGCCGCCGAAGTTGGCGGGCGGCACCGAATCGATCAGTTCCGAATGCGCGGGCGCCAGCGCGATCACGCCGAAGTGCGGGCGCACCGGGATCGTCACGTCGCGCAGCACGTCGAAGTTGCGGGTGATGGTCTCGGGATCGACCGGCACGCCGGGATAGTCGTACCGCTCGTGGACCACGCCCGAGGGGTCGGTCTGCGGGGTCCAGCGATAGGAGTAGACCGCCTGCGCGGTGGCGCGGCCGGGTTCGTTGTCGATCTCGTAGATCGTCACGACCTCGCGCTGCTTGGGCTCGGTCAGCAGGTCGTTGTAGTGGTAGCCCCAATAGGCCGCGACGTTGGAGCCGAAGGCGCGCCCCGCGAACAGCGGGTTCTGGCTGGGGCGGTTCTCCATGTCGAGGATGCGCACCTCGATCACGTCGCCGGGGCGCGCGCCCTCGACCGCGATCGGCCCGGTGCAGATGTGGACGCCGAAGCCCTCGCCGGGGCCGCGACCCAGCGCCGAGGCGTCGAACGGACCGGCGCCGCGCCGTTCCACCGCCTTGCCGTCGGCGGTCCAGTGGAACACCGCCTCGGCGCCCGCGTCGCCCTCGATCATGCGCTCGGCATCGTCGTTGGCGTGGTGGGTGAGCGTCTCGATCGTCACGTAGTCGCCCGAGCGGACTTCGAGCGCGGGTTGCAGCGAACGGCTGAAATAGCCCCAGTGGATGGTGTCGGGCCGTGCGGGCAGGAAGTGGTGGCGGCGCGATCTTGCGGCGTCGTCGAGGCTGGGCAGTCCGCTGAGGACGCTGGGCGGCTCGCGGTTGTCCATGCGCACGTCGCGCGCCTTTTCGGGCCGTCCGCGGCGCGGGGTTTCGGCCGCGCTCGTCGCGATCTCGGGGGACTTGCGGTATTCGCGCGGGCTCATCCCATACTGTTCGCGGAAGGCGCGGGAGAACGAGGCGCTGTCGTTGAAACCCCACTGGAACAGGATTTCCGAGATCGAGCGCTGCGCATGGAGCGGGCTGCCGAGATCGAGGCGGCATCGCTCCAGCCTGCGCAGCTTCACGTAGTGGCCGAAGCTCTCGCCGTGGCTCTCGAACAGCTTCTGCAGATAGCGCGGCGAGATGTTGTGCTCGGCGGCGATCTGGTGGGTGTTGAGGTTGGGGTCGGACAGCCGCATCTCGATCGACTGGAACACCCGCTCCAGGATCGCCGCGCGCCCGCCCGCCGCGCCGCCCAGCTGCTTGGCGGGCGCGCGGTCGAGCAGGGTGGCGGCGATCATCTCGGGCAGGGCCAGTTCGACCGGGCGGATCTGGTCGTCCGAGATGTCGAGGATGGTGTCGGCCACGGTGCGCAGCAAGCTCGACATCATGCGGCCCACGGCGGTGTCGGCGATGAGGTCGCTGATCTCGGTGGGCAGCTGCGAGCGGGATTTGAGCGCGGGCAGGCTGTGCGGAACCTTGACGATGAGCAGGCGGAAATCGCCTTCCATGGCGATGCGGCAGCGGGTGTCGCCGCCGCCGTAGACCATGTCGCCCTCGCCAATTTCCACTTCCCGGTCTCCGCTCGACGCGGCGATGCGGCCTTCGAGCAGGAGGACGAGCCAGAAACAGCGCGCCTCCTGCCGGAAGTCGAGGGTCATCGCCTGCGCGGTGCCGGTGCAGCGGACGAACTGGATCTTCTGCCCGCTGGTGAAGCTGACGAGGTCTCCGTAGATGTCCTCGTTCTCGGATTCGAGTTCCAGCGACACGCGCTGCAATGCGAAACGCCACGCCTGCAATCGCTGGTCGTGCGGGTAGGCATTGGTGGTCAAGCGCACGCCGGTCATGCCGGAATTATCCTTGTTATGTAACCCTGTAGGGGGCAGCCTAACTTACTGCTTCCAATCCCGCCATACGCTTGTGTGCAGCGCGGTAACGGTGGACCAGCCACTTGTTGAACTGGCCTTGCGCGCCTTCCTGCCACGAATAGCGGCCGCGCGGGGCGAAGCGCGAGCGCAGGCCCTTCTGCACCAGTTCGTCGACGTGGAAATCCTGCGCGATGATGTGTGCGGTGGCGCGCATGTTCATGTCGAGCTTGTGGTCGAACGTCGGGTCCTTCATCGCGCCCGGCGCGAACAGCAGGCCGGTGTCCATCTCCAGCGATTCCGGGCCGTCGGGCCGCAGGATCAGGTAGATCACCATGTCGCTCATCATGATGAGGCTGAGCGAGGGCGGGACGTTGGCGAAGGTCATCCGATTGCGCATTGCGTCCGACAGGCCCGGGAAGATCGGCAGCACCGCGCGCTGCGTGGCATTGAAGCTGGCGTCGGGGTGGAGCGTGCCGTTGAAGCGCAGGAACCCGGCGTCCTCGGGCTCGGAATGCGGGAACTCGGCCTTGCCGGACGGCACGAAGTCATGCAGCGGCCCGGCGTGGAGGCGGCTGGCGTGGTAACCGTCGTTGTTGTTCTCGAACATCACCTTCCAGTTCCACGGGAGCCTCGCGCCCTCCTCGGGCTTCGGGCCTTCGGCAGAGGCGAGGTCGTAGCCCGCGATCGCCTCGGCCACGCCGGTCAGGCGGGGGGCGAGGGGCGCGGCGTTCTCGTCGAAGTTGATGAAGACGAAGCCGTTCCAGATCTCGACCGCGAAGCGCGGCAGACTGTTCGCCTTGCGGTCGAAATTGCAGGTCTTGTTCATCGCCGGGGCCGCCACCAGCGTGCCGTCGAGCGAGTAGCTCCAGTGGTGGTAGGGGCACAGGAACCCGCGTGCGTTGCCGCTGCCTTCGGCCACCAGCATCGCGCGGTGCTGGCACACCGCCGACATCGCCCGCACTTCGCCCTGCAGGTTGCGCGAGACGATGATCGGCTCGTCGATGGTGCGGGTGGTGAAGTAATCGCCCGGCTTGGGAATCCAGTCCTCTCGCCCGACGCACTGCCACTCGGCGTAATAGAGCGCGTCCTTCTCGAATTCGTAGAAGGCTTCCGAGGTGTAGCACGAGGGCGGCAGCGTCACCGCGTCCTCGAGATTCACCGCCGAGGCGGAGAGGGATTCGATGAAGTCGTCCGTCATGGTTGGCGCGGGCATGGTGACCATCCTGAGTGCTGTTATGGGTACGCTAGGTGCCGTTGAGTGCCGTTAGGTGCATTTGGGCATGCGGCACCTGCGAAGGCAATATTGCATTTGCGAGAAAGCCTACTCGCGGGTGTAATCGTCTGGAATCTTGGGAGGATCTCCGGCCTTGCCCCAGAGCAGGATCTCGTTGCCCCAGGGATCGCGGAAACAGTGGTTGAGGCCGTTGAAGGTGCTCCAGAAGTGGCCCCGCCACAGCACCGTGGCGCCGCGCTCCTCGGCGGCCGAGAGGATGCGCTCGGGGGTGTCGTCGTCGCTGATGAGCACCCAGATGCGCGGTTTCCGGCCCTCCGTGGCGATTTCGCGCGGGGCGATGCCTTCGGCGTCGGGGTGCGGGCGGGCGTTGGCGGGGTCGAAGATGCCCATATGCAGGTTGCCGATCTGGCTGTCGGTGCCGTCGGGATTGGGGAACATGCCGCCCGGCACCATGCGGTGATAGACGCCCTCGGGCTTATGATCGTCGCGCCAGCCGAAGACTTCGGCGTAGAAGCGCCCGGCGGCCGCCGGATCGTCGGCGGGCAGATCGACGAAGATGAGCGTGTTGGGCATGGGTCTTGGCTTCCTTCTCGTGTGCTTCACGGTCTGCGCCAGATGCGCGCGCGGCTCTTGGCGGCAGGCGTCCGGTTTGTTGACGCGAGGTGGGCGGGCGCGTGGCTCGGGGGCTTCGACAAGCTCAGCCTGAGCGGAATTGGGAGGTTTCCTCCGAATTCACGCTCCCAGAGCGGAGTCGGGTGGCTTACCCCCAAGCCCGCTCACCCTGAGCTTGTCGAAGGGTCAGGCGCGGCCTCTCGCAGCCCCCGCAGTTCACCGCGCTGCCAACTACCAGTGCGCTGACGGCCAAGACCCTTTTCGTCCCCCGGAGGAGAGTGAAGCGGTCGATCCTCCACTCTACAAAGGACACTGCATGGCTTCGGTCACCACTCTGACATCGGCGAAGGCGGACACGCGGCCCTCGGCGATCTGGCATCTCAAGGCCACGCCGGAGACGATCCACTGGGGCTACTTCTCGCCCGAGGTGAAGCCGGCGCTCAGGATCAAGAGTGGCGATCTGGTGCAGGCCGAGGCGATCACGCACCACGCGGGCGACGCGCCCGAACTGATGTTCGACGAAGGCGTGGAGCGCATCTTCCGCGAGGTCGATCCCGCCAGCCGCGCGCCCGGCGTCCACATCATGACGGGGCCGATCTACATCGAGGATGCCGAGCCGGGCGACATGATCGAGGTGCGCTATCTGCAGATGACGCCGCGCAACAACTACGGCTCCAACCTCGCGGCGAACTGGGGGCATCTGTATGAGGAGTTCGGCAAGAAGGAGCGCGTGACGATCTACGAGCTGGACCCCAGCGCCAATACCGCCCACGCCCTTTATGCCTACGATTTCCCGGGCGAATACCTCGTCCCCGGCACCATCACCAACTGCCCGGTATGCGACCGGCACCCGGCGCTGCCCGGCATCACCATTCCGGCGCGCCCGCATCTGGGCACGGCGGGCGTGGCGCCGGCGGTGGACGCGCCGGTCTCCACCATCCCGCCGGGGCTGCATGGCGGCAACATCGACAACTGGCGCATCGGCGCGGGTTCGACGATGTTCTACAAGTGCCAGGTCAAGGGCGGCCTGTTCTCGATCGGCGACCCCCACGTCAGCCAGGGCGACGGCGAGATCAGCGGCACCGCGATCGAGGCTTCGCTCGACTGCCTGTTCCAGATCATCCTGCGCAAGGACTTTTCCTTCCCTTCGCCGCTGCTGGAAACGCCCGAGAACTGGATCGTCCACGGCTTCGGCGAGGATCTCGACCAGGCGATGAAGAACTGCTCGATGGACATGCTCCACCTGCTCCACGAACAGCAGGGGCTGAGCAAGGAGGACGCCTATTCGCTGATGAGCGTGGCGGCCGATTTCGGCGTGACGCAAGTGGTGGACGGCACGCTGGGCGTCCACGCGCGGATCGAGCGGCGCATCTTCCCGGGCAAGGGCACGGTGATCGACCCGACCTGAGGTTTACCGTTCGGAGCCGGGCCTTTGGTGTGCGGCTGGCCCACCCCCGGCCCCTCCCGCAAGCAGGAGGGGAGAAGAAACGAACAGCGCTCCCGCAAGCGGGAGGGCCGGGAGGCTTGGCAGCTTGCTGCCTAGCCCGCCGGGGTGGGCCGCAGTGTCACCGCCCCTTCATCACCCGGCCGATCGCCGAGCGCACGTCGCGTTCGCCGTAAGGCTTGGTCACCACCGGCACCCCCTTGAACTCGCTCGACTGCAGCGAGCGTTCGCCGTAGCCGCTGGCGAAGATGAACGGGATCGCCCGTGCCTCGAGCGCGCGGGCGACGTCCTCGCTGGTGTCCTTGCCCAGGTTCACGTCGAGCATCGCGAAGCTGACGTGGGCCCCCTCCAGCACGCCCAGCGCCGCGCCGACCGACCCGGCGATGCGGCAGTCGGTGAAGCCGAAGCCGCGCAGCACGTCTTCGGCCTCCATGGCGATGATGACGTTGTCCTCGACGATCAGCGCCGCGCCCGATGCCAGTTCCCCGGCGAAGTCGGCGGGCTGCGGCGGTTCGACCGCAGGCTCGCGCATGACCACGCCCGGCGTCTCGAAGCCGGAGATATGGTCGGATGGGATCAGGAACAGTGCGTGCAGCCCCTCAACCGGATAGATCACCGAAGCCGAGCCGCCCAGTTCGTGGGGAATCGTGCGCTCGATGATGGTGGAGCCGAAGCCGCGGCGGCTGGGCTCCTTGACCGGCGGGCCGCCTTCCTCGCGCCAGTCGATCTCCAGCGCACCCTCGTCGCTGCGGTTCAGCGTGACCGTGACCTGCCCGTGCGAGTCCGACAGGGCGCCGTACTTGCACGAATTGGTCATCAGCTCGTGGATCACCAGCGCCAGCGTGGTGAAGGCGCCCGGCGCGATCAGCGCGTCCGGCCCCTCGATCACCACGCGGTCGAGCGAGTGACTGGCATAGGCGTCGGTCTCGGTGCGGATGAGATCGTAGAGCGAGGAGGGCGACCAGTCCTTGCGCGTCACCTGATCGTGCGCGCGGGCGAGGGCGTGGATGCGGCTGCCGACGATCTCGGCGAAATCGTCGATCGTCGTCGCGCCTTCCTTGCTCTGCGCCACCAGTCCCCGGATCAGGTTGAGGATGTTGCGCACACGGTGGTTCAGCTCCGCGATCAGCATGTCCTGCTGCTGGCTGGCCTGCTCGCGCTCGGCATTGGCGGCGTCGGATAGGCGCAGTACGACTTCCAGCAGGGTGATGCGCAGGGCCTCGGCGGAAGAGACTTCCTCGTCGGTCCAGGGCCGCGAGTAGCCGCGCCGTTCCTCCTTCCAGATCTCGAAGCTCTTGCGCGGGGTCAGTCGGGCGCCGTTGGGGCCGAGTTCGATGGCCTTTTCGGGATTGCCAGCCCACTTCACCTCGCGCACCGCCTCGCCCCGGAACAGCACGATATAGTCGCGCGGGCGCCGGCTGACCGGCAGGGCGAGCAGGCCCGCCGCCTTGTCCGCCCATTCCGTCGCCGCCGGATAGACCGCACTGACGTTGTCCGAAGCCCAGACGGTGCTGGCGCCGGCGGTATTGAGGAACCGTGCGAGCGCGGCGAACTGGGTCTGGTCGGGCACCGAACCGTGGCCGACGAAGCGCCCGTCCACCCAGCCGACGACCCCGTCGAAGGGGATCACCTGGCGGATCGAGTCGGTGAAGTCGTCGAACGCTTCCAGCAGCGAGCCGCCACCAGCGACGCGGGCCATGATCTCGTCATGCAGGCGCATCGATTCGGCGCGCTTGGCGTTCGAGAAGTCGGTTTCCTTCTGTTCCAGCAGATAGGCGAAGAATTCTCCGAACAGCTCGCTGGCGGTGCGCACCGAGTAGGACAGGCGCAGCGGCGAATAGTGGTGGCAGGCCATCAGCCCCCACAGCTTGCCGCGCCGCATGATCGAGACCGACATCGACGCCTTCACGCCCATGTTGCGCAGATATTCGATGTGGATCGGCGAGACCGCGCGCAGGCCCGACATCGACAGGTCGAGCGGGTCGCCATTGGGGTTGGTGGCCGGCACGATCGGCACCGTCGGATCGTCGACGTCGCTGATGATGCGCAGCAGGTTGCGGGTGTAGAGCTTGCGGGCCTGCGCCGGAATGTCGGACGAGGGGAAGTGCTGGCCCTTGAAGCTATCGACCATGCCGTTGAGGCTCTCGGCGATGACCTCGCCGGCGCCGTCGCCCTCGAAGCGGTAGACCATCACCCGGTCGAAACCAGTCAGCCCGCGCAAGTGCCGCGCGGCGCTGGTGCAGAGCTGCTCGATCGACGGGGACTGGCGCAGCCGTTCGATCATCGGGCGCACGTAGGACACGAAGTCGCGGCGCTTGCCGCCTTCGTGCGGTTCGATCTCCAGCACGAAGGAGCGGCCCGAATTGTGCACGGCGACGTCGAAGGAGCGGCCGTCGCCGATCAGGTCCACCTCGAACATGCGCTCGACGGTGTTGGCGCTGCCCAGGATCTGCAGGCGCGTGCGGATGTCGTGCAGCGCTTCCTGCGAGAGGAACTCGGTGGCCGAAAGCCCGACGAGGTCGCGCGGGTCGCGGCCGAACAGTTCCTCGCAGTTGAGCGAGACGTGGTTGATGATCGAGTCGCTGGAGAACGACAGCAACCAGCCGAAGCTCTGGATGCGGCCGATGATGTGGATCGGCTCGAGATCGCAGGTGGAAAGATCGACCTGGTGCATCGCCTCAGCCATCGCTGCGCACCTGGACCCGCGCGCTGGCGGCGAAGGCCCGCGAGAACGTCTCGAACGCGGCGAGCGCGGCGGTGCGCGCGGCCAGGGCCTGCCCGGCGGAATAAGTTCCGGTGCGCAGGACGGGAACCAGCGCCTTCCAGGCATCGTGGCCGCGCCCGTCGCTCATGTAGGCGGAGCGGAACCCCTGCGCCTCGCCCCAGTAGCCCTTCTGGCGGATCATCGCGAGGCCGAGTCGCGAGCCGCAGATGACGTAGCTGGTGCCCGCGTCGGCCCCGTCGCCGTCCGCGCTCGGCTCCGCCCCCTCGATTTCGGGCAGCGCGCCGACGCCGAGCCGGTCGAGATCGCCGCGTAGCATCGCCGGATAGTCCGGGCAGTCGAGGCCGAGCCGGTCCTGCACGAAGCGGCTGAAGGTGCCGAACAGCGGGGCGAGGCCGATCGCGTGGGCGGCGAGAAACCGCGCGAGATCGCCGCGCTTGTCGAGGTCGAGCGAGCCGAACGACGCGTCGAGGCTTTCATGGGCCGGGCCCGTAGCCTCGCGCAGCGTGCTTAGCAGGTCAGGCATTACAGGCGATCCGAAGTCTGCTCGCATGGTTATCCGCTTAGATGCCCGCAGGCGATTGCAAGCGAGCCGGTCGGCGCGCCTGGCTCGGGCAACCCGTAGGCTCCGATAATGTTCCTGAGTAACACAATAACATGATCGAACCGCGCGGTCTGTTCACTTTTGATCGTTCGATGGGGAACCCGACGGGCGCTGTCGGGTTGTGGTTGCGGACGGCGCGCGACCATGGCCGTTGCGGCCAGGGACATGACATGAGCACCATTCCGCAGACCAGCCCCGTATCGACCGCAGCGATCGGCGCCAGCGACCTGCTGGCGGCACTGCGCCCCGAAGACCTCGCCCTCGTCGAGCCGCGGCTGGGCGAATGCCGGCTGCGGTCGGGAGAGATCGTCTACAACCCCGGCGACAGCATCGATTACTGCTATTTCCCGACCGGCGGCGCGATGTGCTCGTACTTCGTCGAGATGGAGGATGGCACCGCGGTGGAGACTATCCTGATCGGCCGCGAGGGCGCGCTGGGCGGGATCGTCAGCCATGGCTCGCTGCCCGCCTATGCCCGCGCCAACGTGCTCCACGACGGCACTTTCCTGCGCATCGCGACGCGTGACCTGGAGGCCGCGAAGGAGCGATCCCCCGCCGTCGCGCATCTCTTCGCGCGCTATGCCGACTGCGTGATGGCGCAAGTGTTCCAGTCGATCGCCTGCAATGCCGTCCACACCATCGAGCAGCGCGCCGCCAAGTGGCTTTCCGCCGCCGTCGACCGCATCGGCCGCAACGACGTGACGATGACGCAGGAACAGCTCGCCTCGATGATGGGCATCGGCCGCAGCTACGCCAGCCGCGTGCTCCAGCGCTTCAAGCGCGACGGCATGGTGCGCACCCGGCGCGGCGGCATCGAGGTGCTCGACCGCGAGGGCCTCAAGGCGCGGGCCTGCGCCTGCAACGACCAGGTCGAGGCCCACTTCCGCCGCGTGCTGGGCGACGTCTATCCCAAGGAGGGGTGAGCGTCGCGCGGTGCCGCCGTCACCGCGTGCTACCTGCCATTCAGGATCACCGGCGCGATCTGGCGGCTCGCCACTTCGCGCAGCACGAAGCTGGAACGGATGCGCCGGACGTGCGGCAGCACCGACAGCTCCTTGCGGTAGATCATGTCGTAATCCTCCAGCGACTGCACGTTGAGGATCATCAGGAAGTCGGTGTCGCCGGTGACGAAGGCGCAGAACTGCATCGACGGGCTGTCCAGCACCGCCTTCTCGAAGTCCTGCAGCACCGATTCCGCCTGGGAAACCAGTTCGATCGAGACCATCACCAGCGTTCCGTAGCCCAGCGAGCGGACGTTGAGGTTCGCCGAGTAATGAGTGATGTAGCCGGATTCCTCCAGGATCTTGCGGCGGCGGGCGACCGCGGTGCTCGACAGGTGGACCTTTTCCCCCAGCCAGACATCGGAGGCGCGCCCGTCCGAGACGAGCGCGCGCATCAGGCGAAGGTCGGTGTCGTCCAGCTCGTGCTGCGCGGGTTTCCCGCGCGCGGCATCGAGCCAGTGCAGTTTACCGGACTGCATGTCCATCTTGTTGGGCGCCCCTTTTCTTAATTTCGAAACCATAGTGCCGGAGTCCCGTTCGATTTCAAACAAAAGGGTATAGAGAGGGGTGTTATTCCGACAGAATGTTGTCGAACCAGCCGGTGTCGCCTCCGATAGGCATGCCGGCCGGGATCGGCGGGCGCGGACGGCTCTGCTTGCCGATCTCGGCTTCAAGGCGCTGCGGATCGCCCAGCAGACCCGCCATCGACACCTGCCACAGCGCGTCCTCCGATCCGCCCCGGGCCCCGGAGAAGCCGCGCGCGGTGTCCTTGAGGAAGCCATCGAGCAGGGCGGCGACGTCGGCCGGGGTATCGGCATCGCGCCGCGCCGAGGCGATCGCGAGCAGCGTGGTCTGCGCGATGCGGCGCGATACCGCATCGCCATGCGCGGCGATCACCGGCGCCAGCTTGCCCAGCAGCGTGCCGACGCCGGGCTGCGCGGCGTCGTAGCCGTGCTGGATGTGCAGGCGTGTCAGGCGCGAGGGGGCGAGCAGGCTGTCGAGCGTCATCTGCGCCGCGACCTGCGCCGCCACCAGCGGGTCGAACACCGCCGAGCCGGCGCCGCGCAGCACTTCGGGCGCGGCCTCTGCGTCGGTGCGCGCGCTGGTGCCGCTCGACAGCGCCATCGACAGGGCCGCGGGCACCGTCAGTTCGCGCGGGGAGAGCGTGCCGACAAGCGCGTCGATCGCCGCCAGCTGATCCGCCGCCGGGACCGGAGCGGGTGCCCCGCGCCCGTCGCCGACGACCGCGTATTCGTAGTTCACGCCGCCCACCAGCTTGCCGGTGGCGTCGATCGAATAGCGGTGGAACAGCCAGATCGGCACGAACTTGCGGCGCAGGTTCGCCAGCGGCTCGCCCGGCAACAGGACGCCCGGCCCGAAGGTGGAGAGCGCGATGCGGCGCACGTCCATGGTATGCGCGAGGTCGGCGGGGGTGTCCTGCCCCTCGGTCCACATGTTGACGCCCGGCACCGCCAGATCGGGCGCGCGGCCGTCTATGTCGGTGCCGTAGATGAGCCCGGCCTTGCGGATGGCATCGGCCTTGGCGGCGGCTTCGGCATCGCCGTCCACGCCGGGGGCCGGCTGGCCGTAGAGCCAGTCCACGGTGAACTTGTCCCACTTGCCAATGCCGCTGGCGTAGGCGTCGCCGAGGTCCAGCCTGCCGCCGACGATCCCGACCTTGGGCCCCGGATAGTCCATCACCGAGGCGCGGTCCTGCAGGCTGGCCTTGAAGTTGTGGACGAAGCCGATGGCGTGGCCCACCTCGTGCGCGCCGAGCTGGCTGATGCGGGCGAGCGCGGCGCGGACCGGATCGTTGGGACCGCCGGTATTGTTCTGCGCGGTGCCGACGAGGCCCTCGAAGATGGTGATGTCCTGCCGCACGCGCAGGGCGCCCAGCACGACCACGCCCTTGACGATCTCTCCGGTGCGCGGGTCGATCACCCCGCCGCCGTAGGACCAGCTGCGGTTCTGGCGGTCGGTCCAGTTGACCACGTTGTAGCGCACATCCTGCGGATCGACGCCCGGCGGCAGGATTTCCACCTTGAAGGCATCGACGAAGCCCGCCGCGTCGAAGGCATCGGCCCACCAGCGCACGCCGTCGGCCAGCGCGGTGCGGATCGGATCGGGCGCGGCGCTGTCGATGTAGAAGACGATCGGCTTCTTCACCGGCGAGCGCGCGGCCGAAGGGTCGGTCTTCTCCAGCCGGAAGCGGTTGGAATATTCGACCAGCATCGGCGTGCCCAGCGGCGTGCCGAAGTCATAGGCCTGCGTGGCATGGCTGCCCGATCGGATGTCGAACTTGCGCGGCACGAAGCCCGGTTCGGGCAGGGCGACCAGCGAGGAGTGGACGGTGAAGCTCACCGCGCGGCCGTCGGGGGCGAGGATGTCGAGTTCGCGGCCGGCGCTGTCGGCGGTGAAGGTCTGGATCGTCTCCAGTTCGACGTTCCTGGGGAAGACCTTGACCGAGGCGGGATCGAGCGCGGAGAGTTTCTCGGACAGCTTGTAGCCCTTGGCGCTTTCGCCGATCGCGCTCGCCAGGTCCATCGCGTCGGTCATCAGCAGCGGGGTGAGGTCCACGGTGACGCCGCCGCCGGTCTCGCTCGCCACGTCGAGCATGGCGACGGTGCTGAACGGGAAGCTGGCCTTCGCGCCGATCTTCACGCCCGGCTCGCCACTCGCGCGGTAGCGCGGGTTCTCGAACACGACCGCGACCTTGCCGCCCATGCGGCGGAAGGCGAGCACCTTGGTATCGCCCTGCATGCCCCGGTCGATGCGGATCGCGGCGGAACCGAGGCCGGTCTTGATCGCCTGCGTGAACAGGTAGCGACCGGAGACCCCGTCCGCATCAGGGGCGGGCAGGGTGAACAGCACCTTGCCCTTCGCGGCATCGACCTGCACCGGCAGCAGCGCGCCGTCGGGCGAGGAGGTCACCGCGACCGGGGCCGCCAGTGCGGGGGCGGCGGTCATCAGGCATGCGGCGATGGCGCAGCCGGTGGCAAGAACGGGTTTCATGCGGGCGATGCGGGACATCGTGAGAATGGCGGACATCGTGAAAAGGCTCCCCTTGGCGGGCGGCGGAAATAACGGACCCCCAGCATTTCGCCGCTGCAGCAAAGCCTAGCCGAAACCCGGCGCAGCTTCCCCGAACTTATCGGGCGCAGCAGCGGTATTGATGACGGAATCCTGCGCAAGAGCAGGAAATGGTGCCGTATTCGTGCGCAGGACATCCAGGGCTCGGGAAAGTCGGATAACCGAAGCGCGATGCTGCGATGCATTCCGCGAATCACCGACGCCGGGCGATCGGGAAAGTGCGTGGGTTTCCGGCTGCGCGCACCTTTCATGCGCCAACTCGGCAATTAGGGATGAAATCCATCATGGCGACCGGCAAATCGCCTGAACTTTCATGGGATCATTCGCACCCTTCCGGATAGTATCGAGAGCATCAGCCAGCAGTCCGGTTCGGGGGCAAAACCGAAATCAAAGCGGACGCTGACGGATGATGGGGCTATCGCAAAGTCGGCGCTAGCGGGGAATACGTGGGTCTTCAGCAGCATTTCGAGCTGCACCGCGAGGGCGGTGAGCGCATCCGTGCGCCTGGAGAACCGCATCTTCCCCATCCATCCGGGATGAGGGTGCCTGTGGCGAAAATGTTCTACGTCACAGGGAGTTTCCGCGATGCGCAATGCAGTTCACGCCTCGATGATGCGAGGCAGGATGGAAAGCTTTTCAGCGCGCTCGATCCGGGCCTTGCTGCTGGCGGGCGTGGCGGCGCCCCTCTTCGTTGCATGCCCGGCGATGGCCGCGGACGCAGCGGAGGCGCCGGCCAGCGCCGAGGCGGCCGCAGGATCGACCGGCGAGGAGCCGATGGGTGAAGTGATCGTCACCGGTTCGCGCATCGTGCGCGACGGCTACAATGCCCCGACCCCGGTGGCGGTGCTCGGCGAGGCGGACATCGCCGCACAGGCGCCCGCCAACATCTCCGACTTCGTCAACCAGATGCCCGCGATCGCCGGTTCGGGCACTTCGGGCACGGCTTCGGGCGGCCTGTCGAACGCGGCGGCGGGCATCAACTCGATCGGCCTGCGCGGCCTTGGCGTCGGGCGCACGCTGGTGCTGGTCGACGGCCAGCGCTCGGTCGCCTCCACCGTGGGCGGCACGGTCGACATCAACACGATCCCGCAGGATCTGGTGAAGCGGGTCGAGGTGGTCACCGGCGGCGCTTCGGCGGCCTATGGTTCGGACGCGGTCGGCGGTGTCGTCAACTTCATCCTCGACACCAAATACACCGGCGTGAAGATCGGCTCGGACGTCGGCATCTCGACGTACGGCGACGGGCTGAACTACCGCTTCTCGGGCACGGCGGGCTTTTCCGCCCTCGACGACAAGCTGCACTTCCTCACCAGCCTCTCGTACTTCGACCAGAAGAGCGTCGATACGATCGACCGCGACTGGAACGACAGCGGCTATTTCCAGATCACCAATCCCGACTACGTGGCCGGCAATGGCGAGCCCGAGCGCTACGTGGGCAGCGGCATCGGTCCCTCGACCTATACGGCGGGCGGCCTCATCACCAGCGGCGTGCTCAAGGGCACCTACTTCCTGGGTGAAGGCCAGACCGGCCAGCTCAACTACGGCGACGTCTCCGGTTCATGGATGGTCGGCGGGGACACCGACACGACGCTCGCGGGCCACGTCGGCACCAACTCGCTGATCCCGCGCGACCAGCGCATCAGCGCGTTCCAGCGCGTGAGCTACGAGCTGGACAACGGGATCGAGATCTTCGGGCAGTTCTCCTACAACCGCTCGTTCAGCCGCAGCTACTACCAGCAGACGCCAAGCACCGGCGTCACGATCAAGGCGGACAATGCCTATCTGCTCAGCCAGTATCCCGACGTGGCGGCCAAGATGCAGGCCCAGGCGCTGGAATCGATCACCATCGGCACGTCCAACGCCGGCTTCCCGGTGCCGGGCAGCAAGATCACCCGGCAGGTGTTCCGCGCGGTGGGCGGGGCGAAGGGCGACTTCGAGATGTTCGACCGTTCGATGCACTGGAACGCCTATTACCAGAAGGGCGTGACCAAGGCGCGCGAACAGCTGATCAACACCTGGAACACCGCGCGCATGGCGCTGGCGCAGGACGCGGTCTATGGGGCGGACGGCTCGATCGTGTGCCGTTCCACCCTGACCGACCCCGACAACGGCTGCGTGCCGATCGACCGCCTGGGCACCGACGGCCCCTCGCAGGAAGCGCTCGACTACATCTACGGCGACCAGCCGCTGCGCCGCCAGACGATCAAGCAGGACGTTGCCGCCGCCACCATCTCGGGCGAGGCATTCGCCCTGCCGGCGGGCAACATCGCCTTCGCCACCGGCGTGGAATGGCGGCGCGAGCAGATCGACGGCAGCGTCGATTCGCAGTACAATTCCGGCTGGCTCTACGGCAACTACCGCGTCAACCAGGGCAAGTACGATGTCGCCGAGGGCTTCCTCGAACTCGATATCCCGGTGCTCGACGGCTTCGACGTCAACGCCGCGGGCCGCGCCACGCACTACTCGACCTCGGGCTGGGTCGGCACCTGGAAGCTGGGCGCGACCTGGCAGGCGATGGACGCGATCCGCCTGCGCGGCAACATCAGCCATGATATCCGCGCGCCCAACCTGGAGGAACTCTACGCGGCGGGTACCGCGCGCACCAACTCGGTCATCATCCCCGCCGATGCCGACGCGCCGGTGACCGGATCGCAGCAGTTCATCCAGAACCAGTTCGGCAATTCCTCGCTCAAGCCCGAAGTGGCCGATGGCTGGACCGCCGGCGTGGTGCTGACGCCTTCGTTCCTGCCCGGCTTCACGGTCTCGTTCGACTACTATGCGATCAAGATCGATGACGCGATCGGCACGCTCACCGCGCAGCAGACCGTCGATCTTTGCTATGAGCAGGCGGTCACGTCCTATTGCTCGAACATCCACTACGATTCGAGCGGTGCGCTCAGCACGATCGACCTGACGCCGATGAACTTCGCCTCGCAGAAGACCAAGGGCTTCGACATCGAGGCGAGCTATACCCGTGAGGTCGGCCCGGGCACGCTGCGCCTCCATGCGCAGACCACGCATTACATCGAGAACATCATCGACGACGGCGTCAGCTACCCGATCGACTATGCCGGCGTGCTGACCAGCGGCACGTACGCGACGCCCGACTGGGTGTACCGTGTCAGCGCCTTCTACGATGTCGGGCCGATGACCTTCAACCTGGTGGCGCGCGGCTTCACCGACGGCGTCTACGGCAACGACTGGGTGGAATGCACCAGCAACTGCCCGGCGAGCACGCCGCAGTACCGCACGATCAACGACAACGACATCAAGGGCGCGATGTACCTGGATGCCTCGGTCGGCTTCAAGTTCCCGACTTTCGGGCGCAACGGCAGCCTGACGTTCATCGTCAACAACCTGCTCAACAAGGATCCGGTGCTGGTCGGCAACGGCCCCGACGGCAACAACGTACCCGCCTACGCCCAGACCAACCGCAGCCGCTACGACGTGGTCGGCCGCACCTTCCGCCTGTCGTTCAAGGCGGAACTCTGAAAGACTGCAACAGGAGCACCGGATAATGAACACCTTCAAGCGCGCCGCGATCGCCGCGGCCCTCGCCTCTGCCGCGCAGCTTTCGCCGATCGCCATCGCTCCCGCCCATGCCGCCGCCCCGCAGGCGCTCAAGGACGAGGTCGCGAAGGAAGTCGAGGCGCAGCGCAAGCAGATCCAGGTCATGGTCGACCAGATCTTCAGCTTCGCCGAACCCGGCTTTCAGGAAGTGAAGACCAGCGAATACCTGACCGGCATCCTCGAAAAGAACGGCTTCACGGTGACGCGCGGGGTGGCGGGCATCCCCACCGCCTTCACCGCCACCTGGGGCAAGGGCGGCCCGAAGATCGCGCTGGGCAGCGATATCGACGACGTGCTCGGCGTCTCGCAGACCCCCGGCCTGCCGTACCTCAAGCCCATCGTCGAAGGCGCGCCGGGGCATGGCGAGGGTCATAACTCGGGCATGCCGCTGATGGTCGCCGCGGCCATCGCGGTGAAGAAGGTGATGACGAAGCACGGCCTCGAAGGCCGCCTGATGCTGTGGCCGGGCGTCGCCGAGGAGCTGCTGGCGACCAAGGCCTATTACGTGCGTGCCGGGCTGTTCAAGGACGTGGACGCCTCGATCTTCACCCACGTCAGCTCCGACTTCTCGACCGGCTACGGCGAGATGGGGAACAACGGCATGGTCTCGGTCGAATACAGCTTCAAGGGCAAGACCGCGCACTCGGCGGGCATGCCGTGGGAGGGCCGCAGCGCGCTCGACGCGGTGGAGATCATGGACGTCGCGTGGAATTTCCGGCGCGAACACCTGCCGCTGACGCAGCGTTCGCACATGATCATCACCAACGGCGGCGGGCAGCCCAACGTGGTGCCGGACAAGGCCAGCATCTGGTACTTCTTCCGCGAGCGGACTTTCGCCGACATCCGCAAGCTCTACGAGACCGGCAACGACATCGCCAAGGCCGCCGCGCTCGCCACCGGCACTACGGTGAGCCAGCAGACGCTGGGCTATGCCGCACCCAACTTCGGCAACAAGCCGCTGGCCGAAGCCGCCTATGCCAACATCAAGGCGGTCGGCATGCCGCAGTGGAGCGCCGACGATCAGGCCTTCGCCAAGGCCGCGCAGACCTTCAACGACCGCAAGATCGAGCCGCTGAAGTCGGAAGTCTCCGAACTCTCGACGCCGGAGAACCGCAAGCCCTCCACCGGCGGCGGCTCGGACGATATCGGCGACATCATGTGGGCGGTGCCGACGATCACCATCCGCTTCCCCTCGAACATCCCCAACATGATCGGCCACAATTCCACTTCGGCTTTCGCCATGGCCACCCCGATCGCGCACAAGGGCGTCGAGGCGGGCGCCAAGGCGGTGGCGATGACGGTGCTCGATATCCTGACGACGCCGCAGCTGGTCACCGACGCCAAGACCTATTTCACCGACGTGCAGCTTAAGACCGATACCTATGCGCCGGTGCTGACCGACAAGGACGTGCCCGCGATCTGGCTGAACGAGCGCAACATGCAACTCTACCGGCCGATGATGGAGAAATACTACTACAACCCGGCCAAGTATCCGACCTATCTCGACCAGCTGGGCGTCAAGTACCCCACCCTGACGAAGCCGGCGGAGTGATCGGGATGCGCAGCAACACACATTCCTCTGCCTCCCCCACCCCCGTCATTGCGAGCGGCGAAGCCGCGCGGCAATCCAGGGCGGAGCCGCGCCGCTCTGGATTGCTTCGCTACGCTCGCAATGACGAACGAGGGGGAGACGAGCAAGGCGCGGATAAGCGCGGGGCAAGCGTGCGCAGGTACGGTCTGCGTCCCCTGATCGCCGCCGCGCTGGCTGCGGCCTCGTTCATCCCCGGCGCCGCGCAGGCGGCCGCCGACCCCGCGCTCAAGCAGGAAGTCGCCGCCGCCGTCGAGGCGCAGCGCAAGCAGATCCAGGTCATGGTGGACGAGATCTACTCGTTCGCCGAACCCGGCTTTCAGGAGGTGAAGACCAGCGAGTACCTCGCCGGTATCCTCGAGAAGAACGGCTTCACCATCGTGCGCGGCGTGGCCGGTGTCCCCACCGCGTTCACCGCAACATGGGGCACCGGCGGCCCCAAGATCGCGCTGGGCAGCGACATCGATGGCCTGCTCGGCGTCTCGCAGGTGCCCGGCGTGGCGGACGTCAAGCCGCTCACCGAAGGCGCGCCGGGACATGGCGAGGGCCATAACTCGGGCATGCCGCTGATGGTCGCCGCCGCGCTTGCCGCCAAGCAGGTGATGACGAAGCACGGGCTGCAGGGCCGCCTGATGCTGTGGCCCGGCGTCGCCGAGGAACTGCTGGCGACCAAGGCGTACTATGTGCGCGCGGGAATGTTCAAGGACGTCGATGCCTCGATCTTCGCGCACGTCAACACCGGCTTCGGCACCGGCTGGGGCGACCTCGGCCTGACCGGCATGATCTCGGTGGAATACGAGTGGAAGGGCAAGACCGCCCACTCCGCAGGCATGCCGTGGGAGGGCCGCAGCGCGCTCGACGGCGTGGAACTGATGGACGTCATGTGGAACTTCCGGCGCGAGCACCTGCCGCTGACGCAGCGTTCGCACGACGTCATCACCAACGGCGGCGGCCAGCCCAACGTGGTGCCGGACAAGGCCAGCAGCTGGTACTACTTCCGCGACAAGGACTTCGCCTCGCTGCGCAACCTCTACGACGTTGGTAACCAGATCTCCGAGGCCTCGGCGCTGGCCACGGGCACCACGGTCAGCCGCAAGGTGCTGGGCTTCGCCGCGCCGAACTACGGCAACAAGCCGCTGGCCGAGGCGCTCTACGCCAATATCGAGACGGTGGGCGTGCCGCAGTGGTCCGCCGCCGATCAGGCGTTCGCGAAGGCGGTGCAGGTGAAGAACCACCTCAAGGTGGAGGCGCTGCCGACGAAGGTGGCGCCGCTCTCCACCCCCGAACTGCGCGGTGGCGGCAGCTTTGGCGGCTCGGACGACATCGGCGACGTGATGTGGACGGTGCCGACGGTCACCATCGGCTATCCGGCGAACATTCCGAACGTGATCTTCCACCACGCCACCGCCGCGATGGCGATGGCCACGCCGATCGCGCACAAGGGCACCGTCGTCGGCGCCAAGGCGGTGGCGATGACGATCCTCGATCTCGTCACCACGCCGCAGATCATCACCGAGGCCAAGACCTGGATGAAGGACGTCCAGCTCAAGGACCAGAAGTACGATCCCCTGATCGCCGCCACCGACATGCCCGCGATCGACCGCAATGCGCGCACGATGGCGCAGATCCGCCCGGCGATGCAGCCCAGCTACTACGATCCGAAGAAGTACGATTCCTACCTCCAGCAACTGGGCATCGATTACGAGGCTTCGGGTCGCGAAACCTCCGGCGCGGGCAGCTAGCCCCCCAGCGCGCCAACCGGCCGGGGTGCGAACACCCTGACAAGAGCCAACTGCCCCGGCCGGTTCTTTTCCTTGAGACATCCTCCCTCCCACGAAGGGACCATGCAGATGGCACGCATCATCGTCATCGGCGCCGGCATCACCGGCGTCACGGCCGCCTACGCCCTGCTTTCGCGCGGGCACGAGGTCACCCTGGTCGAGCGGCACCGCTACCCGGCGATGGAGACATCCTTCGCCAATGGCGGCCAGCTTTCGGCCAGCAATGCCGAAGTGTGGAACTCGATGGCGACGATCGCCAAGGGCCTGCGCTGGCTGCTGCGCCCCGACGCGCCGCTGCTGTTCAATCCGCGTCCCTCGCTGCACAAGTATTCGTGGATGGCGCAGTTCGTCGGCGCCATCGGCCGGCACCACGCCAACACCGTGGAGACCACCCGCCTCGCCATCGCCGCGCGCCGCCACCTGTTCGACATCGCGGAGCGCGAGGGCATAGACTTCGACCTCTCGCGCTGCGGGATCCTCCATTTCTATCGCAACGCCGAGACTTTCGAGGCGGCCCGGCGCGGCAACGCGCTGCTGGTCGAGGGCGGGCTGGAGCGCGAGGAAGTCTCCCCCGCCGAGATCGCCCGCATCGAACCGACCCTCAGGGGCGATTTCTGCGGCGGGTTCTTCACGCCGTCCGATTCCACGGGCGACATTCACAAGTTCACCACCGGCCTCGCCCGCGCCTGCGCCCGCCTCGGCGCGCGGTTCGTGCTGGGCGGCGAGGTGGACGGCATAGCGCTTCGGCCCGACGGTGTGTCGGTCCGGCTGCAGGCGGCGGGCGGCCTTGGGGAAGGATCCGATACCGGCCGCCTGCAGGACTTTTCGACCGATGATCTCGGTGCCGAAACGGTCGTCGAGGGGGACATGGTGATGGTCTGCGCCGGGGTCGCCAGCCGCGCGCTGGCGGCGAAGCTGGGCGACCGGGTCAACATCTATCCGGTCAAGGGCTACTCGATCACCGTCATGCTGAACGATGACGAGAGCCGCGCCGCCGCGCCCGAGGTCAGCCTGCTCGACGAGGACGCCAAGATCGTCACCAGCCGCCTCGGCGCCGATCGCTTCCGGGTGGCGGGCACGGCGGAGTTCAACGGCTTCAACCGCGACATCCGCGCCGATCGCATCCGCCCGCTGGTGGACTGGAGCGAGCGGCATTTCCCCGGCATGTGCACGCGCCAGGTGGTGCCGTGGGCGGGCCTCAGGCCGATGACGCCGACGATGATGCCCTTCGTCGGCCGGGGGCGGCATCCGCGGGTGTTCTACAACACCGGCCACGGCCACCTCGGCTGGACGCTCTCGGCGATCACCGCGGAACTGGTGTGCGAGGCGGTGGCGCTGGCGGGCGAGGGGGAGCTGCGGCTGCGGGCGTGAGAGCGGGTCTTACGCCGCCAGCGGCAGCACCTGCGATGCGCGGACCAGATCGGGCACCGAGCGCAGCTCCATCTTGCGCATCAGGCTGGAGCGGTGGAGCTTCACGGTGATCTCGCTGATCGCCAGTTCCCAGGCGATCTGCTTGTTCATCAGCCCGCGCACGACGCCCTCCATCACCTGCCGTTCACGCGGGGTCAGGGTGTCGAAACGCTGGGCGACGGCGCGGTGGCGACGGGCGACCGAGCGGCGCTCGGCGTCGATTTCCAGCGCGTGCTCGACGGCGCCCAGCAGGTCGCCTTCGTCGTAGGGGCGGGGCAGGAAGTCCACCGCGCCGGCCTTGATCGCGCGGACCGAGAGCGGCACGTCGGCGTCGTCGGTGACGAAGATGACGGGGATCGGCTCGCCTCGGCTCTTGAGGTGCTCGATCAGTTCCAGGCCATCGATGGTGGGCATGCGCACGTCCGCGACGATGCAGCACGGCGCCTCGGGCAGGGCCGCGTCGAGCAGCGCGCCGGCCCAGGCGAAAGTCTCGGCGACATAGCCTTCGTCGCGCAGCAGGGTGCGCAGCTGTGAGCGGGCCTCGCCGTCGGTATCGACGATCAGAACCTTGCCGGGCCCCGCGTGGTCGTCGGTGGGATTGCGCATCGGCTCGCTGGTGGGATGGGTCATTGCATTACTCCTGCTGGCGCCGCCAGAAATGATCCAAAGTGAACACATCCGGCAATCCCCTCTTTCGGGGGGCTATCCTCGGCAGGGGCGGCGGGGCTACACGCAGCCTATGGAAGACAGCGATTTTCAGGCCCCCATCCGCATCGCCGTGGTCGACGACCACCCGCTGCTGCGCGACGGCATCATCGCCGTCTTCGCGACCCAGCCCGACCTGGAACTGATCGCGGTGGGTGAGGACGGCGAGGCGGCGGTCCGCATCTATCGCGATGAGCGTCCCGATATCCTGCTGCTCGACCTGCAGATGCCCAATGTCGACGGGGTGGAGGCGATGACCCGCATCCTCGCCGAATTTCCCGAGGCGCGCATCCTGGTGCTCACGACCTATTCGGGCGATGGCCGCGCCACGCAGGCGATCAAGGCGGGAGCTTCCGGCTACCTGCTCAAGAACAGCCTGAGGACCGAACTGCTCGATGCGATCCGCTCGGTCCATCGGGGCGGCACGCACTTCGATCGCCAGGTGTTCGGCGCCGCCGACCGCGAGGCCAAGCGCCTGACCGCGCGCGAGAGCGACGTGCTGGAACTGGCGGCGGCGGGCAATTCCAACAAGCAGATTGCGGCGCGGCTGTCACTGTCCGAGGACACGGTGAAAGGCTATATGAAGGCGATCTTCGCGCGGCTCGGCGCGATGGACCGCACGCATGCGGTGGCGATCGCCGTGCGTAACGGCTTGATCGAGCTTTAGATTCTCCCCCTCGTCATTGCGAGCGTAGCGAAGCAATCCAGGGCTGTGCAAGCCGCTCTGGATTGCTTCGCTACGCTCGCAATGACGAAAGAGGTGAGAAGAGGAGAGCTTACCGATACGCGATCTTCGCGGGCAGGCTCAGCCGGATCGAGGTGCCCTGCCCCGCCGCATTGGCGATCGCGAAGGCACCGCCCAGCCGCTCGATCCGCTCGCGCATGCCGGTGAGGCCGAAGTGTCCCTCGCGCCCACCGGCCGCGCGGACGTCTTCGGGCAGGCCGACGCCGTCGTCCACCACCCGCAGCGAAAGCCGGTCGCGGCCGTGGTGGACCTCCACCCGCACCATGCCCGCCCGGGCATGCTTGACCGCGTTGGCCAGCGCCTCGCCCACCGCGAGTTCCAGCTCCTCGGCGACCGGAGCGCCGACCAGCCGCTCGGGGCCGTCGACCTTGACCTCCCACGGCAGGGTATCGCCCACCACGCGCGCGGCGCAGGCGCGGAGAGTCTCGGCGATGCACTTGGGCTCGGCATCCTCGCGCAGGCCCCGCACGCGCTCGCGGCCGTGGAGCAGGACGTCGTCGGCGCGCTCCAGCGCTTCCTCGATGGCGGTGTGGGCGGGGGTTCCCGGCGTGGTCAGGTGCAGCACCGTCTGGAAGCGCAGCATCAGGCCCTGGAAGCCCTGAAGCAGTGTATCGTGCAGGTCCTGCGCGATGCGCTCGCGTTCGGCGACGCGTTCCTCGATGCGGTCGCGCCTTCTCGCGGCTGACGCGGTTGTCGCCGCGATAGAGCGAGAGGCTGCCCACGGTGCGCCCGGTGACGAGCCACGAGAGCGAGACCCACGGGTTGTAGCTGGCGACGCGGGTGGCGTCGGTGCCCGCGCCCACCGGAATCCCGGCGGCGATCATGCGGGCGATCGGCGGGGTGCGCTCGGCCGCCTTGGCGCCGTAGCGTTCGACGAAGTATTCGCCCTGATAGGCCATCCGGTGCTGCACGGCGATCCCGCCGCCCAGCGCGGCGATGCGGTCGATGTTGCGGTCGCTGATGGTCTCGGCGTGGTCGAAGAACCAGTTGATGCCCTGCAGCGGGATATCGGCGTTGACCTTCTCGTAGACATCCAGCGCGCGGCCGATCGTCTCGTCGTAGGTGGCGTGGAGGCGCCAGGGCCAGCGGTTTTCCGCCAGCAGGCGAATGACGGGTTCGAGGTCGCCCTCCATGCTCGGTGCCATGTCGGGCCGGGGCTGGCGGAAGTCCTCGAAGTCGGCGGCGGAATAGACGAGCATCTCGCCCGCGCCGTTGTGGCGATAGGTGTCGTCGCCCTGGCCCGGCGTGACCTGCTTGGCCCACCCGGCGAAGTCGGCGAGTTCCTCCTTCGGTTTCTGGGTGAACAGGTTGTAGCTGATGCGGACGGTCAACTGGTCGTCCTGATGCAGCTTCTCGATGATGTCGTAGTCGTCGGGATAGTTCTGGAAGCCGCCGCCTGCGTCGATCACGCCGGTGACGCCCAGCGCGTTGACCTCGCGCATGAAGTGGCGGGTGGAATTGAGCTGGTACTCGGGCGGCAGCTTCGGCCCCTTGGCCAGCGTCGAATAGAGGATCGTCGCGTTGGGCTGGGCCAGCAGCAGGCCGGTGGGATTGCCCTGGCTGTCGCGCATGATCTCGCCGCCCGGCGGGTTGGGCGTGTCCTTGGTGTAGCCCACCACGCGAAGGGCAGCGGCGTTGAGCAGCGCGCGATCGTAGAGGTGGAGGATGAACACCGGCGTATCGGGGGCGACGGCGTTGAGTTCCTGGATCGTGGGCAGGCGCTTTTCGGCGAACTGGTGCTCGGTGAAGCCGCCGACCACGCGCACCCACTGCGGGGCGGGGGTGTTGTCGACCTGTTTCTTGAGCATCGCCATCGCTTCGGACAGGCTGGTCACGCCGTCCCAGCGCAGCTCCATGTTGAAGTTCAGGCCGCCGCGGATGATGTGCATGTGGCTGTCGATCAGGCCGGGGATCAGGCGGTGGCCCTTCGCGTCGATCACGGTGGCTTCGGGCGCAGCAGCGCGCACTTCGGCCTCGCTGCCGACGGCGAGGAACTTGCCATCGCGGATCGCCACGGCCTGTCCTTCCGGGTTCTCACGGTCGAGGGTGGTCACCTTGGCGTTGATGATGATCGTGTCGGTCATGCTCGTATCCTTGGTTCGACCCGCTCGGGCCGCGAGAGTGGTAGGCAGGAGCGACGCGGCTGCCGCTCCCAGAAGCGTGTGGCGGCGCGAGATCATGCGTCGTGCTTATCGGCGTCGCCCGGCAGGCGGCCGAGGACGTGATCGCGGCACTCGGTCATGACGAACTGCGCGACGTTGTTTCTCGTCACGAACCGGCTCGCCAGCGGCACGATCTGCTCGCCGAGCAGGATGCCCAGCAGGCCGACCAGCGCGATCATCGGCGGCGCGGGCGAACGGACGCCGAGGAGACTGTAGACGACGCCCACCAGCAACCCGGCGGCGATGGAGAGAAAGTAGGCTTTCATCGGGAGTCTCCTCGGACGTTCGTTGTCGCTCCCCCTCCTTTTTCCGTCATCCTGAACTTGTTTCAGGATCCATCGTGCGGTTTGGACCGGACGTTGGTGTCACAAGCGGCGACCTCGGCTTGCTGTTTCACAGCGCGGCGTTGGCGGCTTGATGGACCCTGAAACAAGTTCAGGGTGACGGGGTGGGAGGAGGAACGGTTGGATTGGCGGATCAGCCCTGCACGAAGGCGAGCAGATCGGGGTTGATGGTCTCGGCGTTCACCGTGAGCATGCCGTGCGAGAAGCCCTCGTAGATCTTGAGCGTCGCATTCGGCAGGATCTCGGCCTGCAGCACACCGGCGTTCCTGTAGGGCACGACCTGATCGTCATCGCCGTGCAGGACGAGGGTGGGGACGGTGATCGCCTTCAGGTCTTCGGTCTGGTCGGTTTCGGAGAAGGCCTTGATGCCGTCGTAATGGGCCTTGGCGCTGCCCATCATGCCCTGGCGCCACCAGTTGTCGATGACGGCTTCCTTCACGTCGGCGCCTTCGCGGTTGAAGCCGTAGAAGGGGCCTGCGGCGACATCGCGGAAGAACTGAGCGCGATTGGCGGCAAGGCCGGCGCGCAACCCGTCGAACACCTCGATCGGCAACCCGCCCGGATACGCTTCGGTCTTGAGCATGATCGGCGGCACGGCGCTGACCAGTACGGCCTTGGCGACGCGGCCCTGCGGGATGCCGTAGCGCGCGACGTAAGCGGCCACTTCACCGCCGCCGGTCGAGTGACCGATGTGGACGGCATTGCGAAGGTCGAGGTGCTCCATCACCGCTGCGGCGTCGGCAGCGTAGTGGTCCATGTCGTGACCCTCGCTGACTTGCGCGGAGCGGCCGTGGCCGCGGCGATCGTGGGCGACGACGCGGAAGCCCTTGCTCAGGAAATACAGCATCTGCGCGTCCCAGTCGTCCGACGAGAGCGGCCAGCCGTGGTGGAAGACGATGGGCTGCGCGTCCTTCGCACCCCAGTCCTTGTAGAAGATCTCGACGCCGTCAGAGGTGGTTACATAGGCCATGATGCTGATCCTTCGAGTGAGAGTTGGGCTTTGTACTGCGGGGGCTTCGACAAGCTCAGCCTGACCCTTCGACAAGCTCAGGGTGAGCGGAGGTAGCGCCAGAACATCTAATTCCGCTCAGGCTGAGCTTGTCGAAGCCCCCTCGCAAGGGGGGGTGGAACCGGCGGCCCGATGAGGGTCGGGGGGGGGGGAGAGGAACCGCCGGCTCCGAACTCAGATCAGTGACCGCCTTCGGACGCGCCGAACATGGTCTTGGCGTACTTGATGCCCAGGCCGTAAGCGCCGCCCCAGACCTTCGCGATGCCGGTGGTGCTGTCGTAGGTCTCGGTACGCGCCCAGTCGCGCTGCAGTTCGAGCAGGTACTGCAGCGAGGTCATCGGCACGGCACCAAGCTGGATCATGCGGGCCACGGCGCGCTCATGCGCTTCTTCCGAGATGTCGCCGCAGGCGTCGGTGATGACGTAGGCCTCGAAACCCTGCTCGATCGCCGATGCCACCGGGCCGACGATGCATACCGAGGTCCAGAGCCCTGCGAAGACGATGCGCTGCTTGCCGATGCGGTTGATCTCGCAGATCACGGCTTCGTCTTCCCAGGTGTTCATGCTGGTGCGGTCGAGCAGTTCCTGGCCGGGGAAGGCGTCGGTGATCTCGTCGAACATCGGGCCGGAGAAGCTCTTTTCGGCGACGGTGGTGAGGATGGTGGGAACGTTGAACGACTTGGCCCCGCGCGAGATCAGCGCCGCGTTGTTGCGCAGCAGTTCGGGCGCGATCGACTTGGTCGCGAAGCTCATCTGCGACTGGAAATCGATCAGGACGAGCGCGTGATTGTCAGGCGAGATCAGGGACTTGCCCGGAGTTGCAGTGGCGGTGAGCGTCATTGGAAATTCCTCCTGTTGCGTGAGCGTCGTGGCCCGGTGAGACGTTTCTGACCCATCACCAGGCTTCTAAAAAGATGGATAAAACACGTTATAAAGTTCGATAAATTCGAACATTGCGACGGGCCAGCCAGCCGCTGTCGCACGTCGATATGGCCGCGCCGCGACCCGATTCGGTATCACACGATCGTATGGCCAACCTTTGGTATGGGACTCCGCACGGCATCCGGTTGACATCCTGTCTCGACTGCTAGATATTTCTGTCATGACAGAAATTTCCAACGAGTCGGACAAGCTTCCTCCTGCCGTCGAGCAGTTCGTGCTGCGCTGGGGCGACATGGGCGGGCAATGGGGGGTCAATCGCTCGGTGGCGCAGATCCAGGCGCTGCTGCTGCTGTCGGACCGCCCGCTGACGGCGGAGGACATCGCCGACAAGCTGGGCATGGCGCGCTCCAACGTCTCCAACAGCCTGCGCGAACTGCTTGCCTGGAAGCTGGCGCGCCGGGTGCCGGTGCTGGGTGACCGGCGCGACCATTACGAGGGCGAGACCGACTTGTGGCAGATGGCCACCAAGGTCGCGCAAGGGCGCAAGGAACGCGAGATCGACCCGATGGTCGCCGCCATCCGCGCGGCGATGGAGCATGCCGACGATCCACGCATCAGCCCCGCCGTGCGCGAGCGACTGCACGGGATGCACGATTTCATGAACACCGTGGAGAACTGGTACCGGCAGATGCTCAGCGTCCCGCCGGCGCAGATCATGACGCTGATCCGCATGGGCTCCAAGGTCGTCGGCCTGCTCAGGTTCGTCGGCCGGAAGGGAGGCGGGAAGGAGGCCGAATAGCCTTCTTTTTCGCCTCATGTTTTCTCTCTTAACAGAAACAACTGAATTGATTGGAGGGCGGGAAGATGACCAGCACAGCAACGCTCCGCCGCGCCGCCGGCGCTCCGATGACCCGTCCCTGCGGCGGGTACCTCGACGACATGCGCTTTCGGGCGCTGCTGGGGGCGGCGGCGTGGGAGCGGTTGCCGGCGGCGGTGCGCGCGCGCTTCGCCAAGCGGCTGCTGCCGGGGCGCTCGGTCAGCTATGCCGGGCAAGTGGTGACCTGCACGATGCGGCCGGTCGGCTGGCTGCTGGCGCAGGGCTGCCGCCTGATCGGCTCGCCGCTGCCGCTCGGGCGCGACGCGGGGGTGGCGGCGGTCGTCACCGTGACCGAGGACGGCGCGAGCGGCGGGCAGGTCTGGACCCGCATGTACGCCCGCCCGCGCGGCTTTCCGCAAGTGATCCACAGCGCCAAGCGCTTCGCCGGGCCGACCGGGCTGGAGGAATACCTCGGCGCGGGCTTCGGCATCGCCCTGGCCGTGGAGGCGTGCGAGCGCGGCATCCGCTTCCGCAGCGACCACTACTTCCTGGCGATCGGCCCCGTTCGCCTGCGCCTGCCGCGCTGGCTGGCGCCGGGAGCGCTCAGCATCGACCACCAGGACCGGGGCGAGGGCGCCTTCGCCTTCACCCTGTCGCTGCGCCACCGCCTGCTTGGCGAGATCATCCGGCAGGTGGGCCATTTCCATGACCAGCCCGCCCTGAGGGAGGAAGCAGAATGACGATGCCGAACGTGATTTCGACACCGCTCTGGATCGCCGTCGCCGTCCAGATGATGATGGGGGCCTTCGACACCTTCTACCATCACGAAGGGACCGAGCGTCTGGCCTGGCGTCCCGGACAGACGGTGGAACTGCGCCTCCACGGCGTGCGCAACCTCGTCTACGCAGTGGTGTTCGCCGCACTGGGGTGGAGCGCGCCGCAAGGCGGCTGGGCCATGGCGCTGCTCGCGCTGCTGGCAGGCGAACTGGTCATCACCCTGTGGGACTTCGTCGAGGAGGACCGCACCCGCCACCTGCCTGCCACCGAGCGGGTCACGCATACGCTGCTGACGCTGAACTACGGCGTGATCCTGGCGCTGCTGGTGCCGCTGCTGATCGACTGGGCGGCACGGCCGGCCGCGCTGGTGCCGGTGCGTTACGGCGTCATGAGCTGGGCCTGCGCGCTCGCCGCGTTCGGCGTGACCCTTTCGGGGCTGCGCGACCTGGCGGCGGCGCGGCGCTGCCCGCGCCTGGTGCCCGCCCCGGCGGCGGCGCTGGCGCAGGCGCTGGAGGGGTGCCGGACGGTGCTGGTCACCGGGGGCACCGGTTTCGTCGGCCGCCGCCTGGTCGAGGCGCTGGCGCAGGCGGGCCACCGGGTCATCGTGCTCAGCCGCGATCCTGGCCGCGCCGCCGGGCTGCTGCAGGCCGCCGGGCCGATGCGGATGCCGGTGCAGGTGGTCGCCAGCCTCGACGACATCGCGGCGCAGGCGCGGATCGACGCGGTGGTCAACCTGGCGGGGGAGCCGATCTCCGACAGCCCCTGGACCCGCGCCAAGCGCATCCGCATCGTGCGCTCGCGGCTGGCCGTGACGCGCGGGGTGGTGCGGCTGATCGCGCGGCTGGAACGGCGCCCGGAAGTGCTCGTCAGCGGCTCGGCGGTGGGCATCTACGGGCTGCGCGGCGACGAGGTGCTGGGCGAGCGGGATGGCGGCACCCCCTGCTTCTCGCGCCGGGTCTGCGCAAGCTGGGAGCGCGCCGCGCTGCGGGCCGAGGCGCTGGGGGTACGGACGGTGCGGCTGCGCACCGGGCTCGTCCTCGACGGCAGCGGCGGCATGCTGGCGCGCATGCTGGCGCCGTTCGAGCACGGCCTGGGCGGACGCTTCGGCGACGGGCGGCAGTGGATGAGCTGGATCCATCGCGACGACCTGGTGCGCCTGATCGTCCACGCCATCGCCCGGCCGGCCTTGCGCGGCGCGCTCAACGCCGCCGCGCCGGAGCCGGTGACCAACCGGGCCTTCACCGCAACGCTGGCGCGGGTGCTGCGCCGCCCGGCACTGCTGCCGGTGCCGGCCTGGCCGCTGCGCCTGCTGCTGGGCGCCTTCGCCGAGGAACTGCTGCTGAGCGGGCAGCGGGTCATGCCCGAGGCGGCGCTGGCCGACGGTTTCCGGTTCCGTCATCCCCGGCTGGAGGATGCGCTCGCCGCGATCGCGGGGGCTAGTCGCAATCCGGTCGTGATAATGCCATCGAACCGACGCCAAACTTGCGTTTTCGCGTCATGAATCGTCCCTAGCAATCGCTCCCGACTATAACAGGGGCGACTACCATGACCGAGATGAATCCTGCCACCGTCTATTCGGACGGTGACACCGATACCAATGACACCCGCCAGCGCTCGCTCGAGAGCATGGCCGCCGAGCGCTACTCGCGCCGCCAGGCCCTGTACCGGGGCGCGGGTGCCACGACGATGGCCTTCATGGGCACCAGCCTGCTGGCCGCCTGCGGCGAGGATGACGGCGCCACCTTCGGCAGCGGCATCACCGTCTCGGCGGGCAGCAACGTCGCCACCAGCGCCGGCCGCGTGGTCACGCTGAACGGCACCGTGGAGGGCAACGCCAGCACCACCACCGCCCCCGCCTGGGTGCAGAAAAGCGGCCCCACCGTCGCACTGACCGGCAGCGGCACCACCGTCTCGTTCATCGCCCCGGCCGTCGCGGCGGCCACCGACCTGATCTTCCAGTTCAGCGCCAAGCCGGGCTTCGGCGACATCAAGACCGCGCAGACCACCGTGCGCGTCTCGCCCGCCGTGCTCGGCTTCACCGCCGTCGCGCATAGCCTGGCCGACATCGTCGCGGTGCCCGAGGGCTACTCGGTCACGGTCATGACGCGCCTGGGCGATCCGATCGCGGCGGGCGTCTCCGCCTATGCCAACGACGGCACCGACGGTGACTTCGACAAGCGCATCGGCGACCACCACGACGCGCTGCACTTCTTCGGCCTGTCCGCCACCGGCACGCCCGACCGCGCCACCTCGACGCGCGGCCTGATGGTGCAGAACCACGAGAACATCACCCAGACCTACCTCCACGCCAGCGGCCCCAGCGCCTCGCCGCGCCCGCTCGCCGAAGCGCTCAAGGAGATCGAGTGCCACGGCGTCTCGATCGTCGAGTATGCCGATGCCGGCAGCCGCAAGTGGAGCTACGTGCAGGGCAGCAGCTTCAATCGCCGCATCACGCCCAACACGCCGATGAGCTTCCACGGCCCGGCGGCGGGCTCGGCGTTCCTGGTCACCGCCCATTCGCCCAACGGCACCGCCGGTCGCGGCACCATCAACAACTGCGCCAACGGCGTCACCGGCTGGAACACCAACCTCACCTGCGAGGAAAACTACGCCGGCTACTTCCGCCGCGACGCCGCGGACGATGCCAAGCGCACCACGGCCGAGCTGGATTCGCTCAAGCGCAACGGCATCACCAGCCGCACCGGCAACTACGGCTGGTCGACCGCCTCGAGCACCGACGACCGCTTCACCCGCTGGAACGCCACGATCACCGGCGCCAGCGCGGCGGCCGATTTCCGCTATGAGCCCAACCAGTACGGCTGGGTGGTCGAGATCGATCCGTACAGCCCTGCCTCGACCCCGCGCAAGCGCACCGCGCTGGGCCGCTTCGGCCACGAAGGCGCCTTCGTGCGCGTCGCCACCGGCCAGAAGCTGGGCGTCTACATGGGCGACGATTCGCGCGGCGAGTACCTCTACAAGTTCGTCTCGACCGAGACCTGGGCCGCGGCCGACGCCGATGCCTCGGACCGTCTCGCGGTGGGCGACAAGTACCTCGACGCCGGCACGCTCTACGTCGCGCGCTTCAACGCGGACGGCACCGGCGCCTGGCTGCCGCTGGTCTATGGCTCGGTGCCCAAGCGCCCGGCGAGCGGCGGCTATTCGGAGTACACCTTCGCCAGCCAGGCCGACATCTGCGTCAACACCCGCTTCGCCGCCGACGCGGTGGGCGCGACGCCGATGGACCGCCCGGAATGGACGGTGGGCAACCCGGTCACCGGCGAAATCTACCTGACGCTGACCAACTCGGACAATACCAACCGTCCCTACAACGGCACCAACGCCGCCAACCCGCGCTCGTACAACGACCCCAAGGGCGCCTCGAACACGGCGCAGCTCGGCAACCCGAACGGGCACATCGTGCGCCTGCGCGAAGACGGCGACACCACCAGCGCAACGACCTTCAAGTGGGACATCTACCTGTTCGGCGCCGACGCGACCGATGCCGATCCCACCAACGTCAACGTCTCGGGCCTGACCGTCGCCAACGACTTCTCCAGCCCGGACGGTCTCAACTTCTCGCGCGCCACCAACCCCTCGGGCCAGATCAACCCGCTGCTGTGGATCGAGACCGATGACGGAGCCCTGACCGACCGCACCAACTGCATGCTGCTCGCCGCGATCCCGGGCCATGTGGGAGACGGCGGCAAGGTGACGATCACCAACACCAACGGCGGCACCGCCACGCAGGACACGTACGTCGGCGCCAAGGCGACCGCCGCCAACCTGCGCCGCTTCCTGGTCGGCCCGCAGCAGTGCGAGATCACCGGCATCGACCAGACACCGGACGGCCGCACCCTG
The DNA here is from genome assembly GCF_036352595.1 of Novosphingobium resinovorum. GTDB lineage: Bacteria > Pseudomonadota > Alphaproteobacteria > Sphingomonadales > Sphingomonadaceae > Novosphingobium > Novosphingobium resinovorum_B. The sequence continues at coordinate 5,382 of NZ_JAZFAX010000006.1, read as the reverse complement.
TTCGTGGGCATCCAGCATCCGGGCGAGAACGGCACCTATGCCGCGCCGGGCAGCCACTGGCCCTACACGCAGGACGGCAGCACCCCGGCGGCCACCGTGCGTCCGCGCTCGGCGCTGATCGCGATCACCAAGAACGATGGCGGCGTGATCGGCCTCTGATCGAAGCTCCTTCGGGAGAATGCCCCAAGGAGAATGCAGGGGGAGGGGGCGCCGGCGGGCGCCTCCTCCCTTGGCGTTTGTGGGGAGGTAATTCCTCCCCGAACGGGGAGGGGGACCACCCGCAGGGTGGTGGAGGGGCACGCGCGGCATCACCGACCCTCGCCGCGCGCGCGATTGAGACGCGCTGCCCTTCGAGGTTCGGCGATCCCGCCTGTGCCCCTCCACCATGCTTCGCATGGTCCCCCTCCCCCGCAGGGGGAGGAATTTTCAGAACCGGTCGGCGTTCATCACTTTCGCCCACGCCGCCACGAAATCGTCCGCGAACTTCTGCTTCGCATCGTCCGAGGCGTAGACTTCCGACACCGCCCGCAGTTCCGAATTCGACCCGAACGCCAGGTCCACCGGGCTCGCGGTCCAGCGCAGCTTGCCGGTCTTGCGGTCCTTGCCGTCATAGAGCCCCGGCGCCGCGCTCTTCGACCAGACGGTGTCCATCGACAGCAGGTTGACGAAGAAGGCATTGTCGAGACTGCCCGGCGTCGCGGTGAAGACGCCCGCGCTCGACTTGCCCGCATTGGCGCCCAGCGCCCGCATGCCGCCCACCAGCACCGTCATCTCCGGCACCGTCAGGTTCAGGGCGTCGGCCTTGTCGACCAGCGCGGCGGCCGGGTCGAGCCGGTAGTCGGCCGTGTAGAAGTTGCGGAAACCGTCGGCCTTGGGTTCGAGGTATGCGAAGGAGGCCACGTCGGTCTGGTCCTGCGCCGCATCGACGCGGCCCGGCGCGAAGGGCACCTTCACGGGATAGCCCGCCTTGCTCGCCGCCTGTTCGACCCCGGCATTGCCCGCCAGCACGATGAGGTCGGCCATCGACACCGCTTTTCCGGACTTCGCGAAGTCGGCCTGCACCGCCGTCAGCTTCGCCAGCACCTTGGCCAGTTCGGCCGGATCGTTGACCGCCCAGCCGCGCTGCGGGTCCAGCCGCAGGCGCGCGCCATTGGCGCCGCCGCGCATGTCGGTGCCCCGGAAGGTCGAAGCCGAGGCCCAGGCCGTGCGCACCAGTTCGGGCGTCGTCAGGCCGGAGGCGAGCACCTTGGCTTTCAGCGCGCTCTGGTCCGCCTCGCCCAGGGGTGCGAAACTCGCCTGCGGCAGCGGGTCCTGCCACGAGAACGTCTGGTTCGGAACGTCCTTGCCCAGATAGCGCGCCTGCGGGCCAAGGTCGCGGTGGGTCAGCTTGAACCACGCGCGGGCGAAGGCCTGCGCGAATTCCTCGGGGTTCTCGTGCCAGCGCTGCGCGATCTTGAGGAATTCGGGGTCCTGCTTGATCGCGATGTCGGTGGTGAACATGATCGGCGCGTGGGTCTTGCCCTTGATGTGCGCGTCGGGGACCATGTTGGCGGCCGCCGGGTCGGTGGGAATCCATTGTGTCGCGCCCGCCGGGCTCTTGGTCTTCACCCACTCCATGCCGAGCAGGTTGTCGAGGTACTGCGAGGTGAACTTGATCGGGTTCGCCGACCATGCCCCTTCGAGGCCGCTGGTGATGGCATCCTCGGCATTGCCCTTGCCGCACGTGTTCTCCCAGCCGAGGCCCTGCTTCTCGGTTCCGGCGGCGGAGGGATCGGCGCCCATGCACTTGTTCGGGTCATGCGCGCCGTGCGCCTTGCCGAAGGTGTGGCCGCCCGCGATCAGAGCCAGCGTCTCCTCGTCGTTCATCGCCATGTTGCCGAAGGCGCGGCGGATGTCGGCGGCGGCGGAGATCGGATCGTGGTTGCCGTTCGGGCCTTCCGGGTTGACGTAGATGAGGCCCATCTGCGTCGCGGCGAGCGGACCCTTGAGGTTGCCCTTCGCGTCGCGGCGCTTGTCGGTCATCATCTTGGTTTCCGGCCCCCAGAACACCAGGTCCGGCTGCCAGGCGTCGACGCGGCCGCCCGCGAAGCCGATGGTCTTGAAGCCCATGTCCTCCAGCGCGACGTTGCCGGTCAGCACCATGAGGTCGCCCCATGACAGCTTGCGGCCGTACTTCTGCTTGATCGGCCAGACGAGGCGGCGGGCCTTGTCGAGACTGACGTTGTCGGGCCACGAATTCAGCGGCTCGAAGCGTTGTTCGCCGCCGTCCGAACCGCCGCGCCCGTCGCCGACGCGGTAGGTGCCTGCGCTGTGCCAGGCCATGCGGATGAAGAACGGGCCGTAGTGTCCGTAGTCGGCGGGCCACCACGATTGCGAGGTGGTCAGCACCTTGCGGATGTCCGCCTTGACCGCGTCGAGGTCGAGCGTGGCGAACTCCTTCGCATAGTCGTAATCGGCGCCGTAGGGGTTGGACTGCGCCTCGTGCTGGCGCAGCGCGGCGAGGTCGAGGGTGCTGGGCCACCAGTCCTTGTTGGACATGCCGCCGGGCTTGGTGCCGGCGGGAGGGGCGGGCTGTTCGGTGACCGTCTCCGCCTCGGTAGCGGCCTTGTTCGGCTTGGCCTGTTCAGCGGCCGACGCGGGCGCTGCGAGCGCGCAGCACGCGGCGCCGAGCATCAGCGCGAGCATGCGGTTTCCAGGGGTGTTCATGGCCTCTCTCCTCCTGTTGCTTTGGCCCTTGCAAGGGCGGCCAGAGGGTACGCCCCGAGGGACGGGACCGTTAGTGCGCTTCGTCGATGAGAGTGATCGGGCAGGGCGATCAAAATCGAAAGGTTAAGCGAGCCGCGCGATTTGTTGCCGCTCCATCGCCGGGGCGTTGCGCGCGGGCGGCTCTGGAAACGGGAGGCGAGCTGGCCTAATAGACAATCCTGTTGAATAGCGCGCATGGGAGAGACCGCGTGACCGAACCGGAGGCTTACGAGCCCAGCCGTCTGACCGCAGCGGACATGGACGCCGAAGTGCTCGCCACTTATCCGACCGAGGCGTTTCTCTCGAAGGACTACCTCGCCGCGGAGAAGCGGCTGCTGTGGCCCAAGGTCTGGCAGATGGTCGAGCGCGAGAGCGACCTGCCGAACCCCGGCGACTGGCTGACTTACGACGTCGCCGACGAATCCGTGATCGTGCTGCGCAAGGACGACGGTTCGCTCAAAGCGTTCCACAACGTCTGCCCGCACCGGGGACGCCAGCTCGTCTCGGTGCCGGACATGCTGCCGGAGAAGGTCCATGACGTGCGCGGGAGCAACCGGCGCAACTTCATCTGCGGCTTCCACGGCTGGACCTTCGATCTGGAGGGGCAGAACACCTACATCCTCGACCCGCAGGACTGGCAGAACAAGCTGACGCCCGAGATGACCTGCCTGTCGCCGGTCCAGGTCGATACCTGGGGCGGCTACATCTACATCACCATGGACCCCGACGCCGTGCCGCTGGCCGAGTGGATGGGCCGTGCGGGAGAAATCCTCTCGCACTTTCAGCTGGAGAAGATGCACTACAAGTGGCGCCAGTGGGCGATCTACGACTGCAACTGGAAGACCGCGATCGAGGCGTTCCTCGAACCCTACCACGTCGCGGGCACGCATACGCAGCTGCTGGCCTATGGCGATTACTACGCGCTGAGCCGCCAGTACGGGCTGCACTCGGTCTCCAGCTACGACACGCGCGATGCCAAGTTCGAGATGAGCGAGAGCGCCGGCACCACCCGCGCCGGCAAGGGCGACGACCCGCGCGTTTCCACCTACGAGCTGATCCGCGAGAACTACGAGACGGTGAACTATTCCGCCTCCACCGAGACGCTGGTGAACGCCGCCGCTCGCCTCCAGATCGAGCTTCCGGAGGACGCCACCCCGCAGGAATGCATCGCCCACTGGCTGAAATCCGCCAAGGCCGACGACGCCGCGCGCGGGGTGATCTGGCCCGAGGTTCCGCCCGAGATCAAGAAGGAAGGCGGCCTCGCCTGGGGCCTGTTCCCCAACCAGAACATCCTCCACGGCGAGACCTTCGCGCTGTGCTACCGCGTGCGCCCCTACAAGGACGATCCGGACAAGTGCGTGTTCGAAAGCTACGCCCTCGAACGCTTCCCGGAAGGGGAGGCGCCGCAGACCGAGTGGACCTATGCCGACCCCATCGGCGAGAACTGGGGATCGGTGCTGGCGCAGGACTTCTCCAACATGCAGTTCGTGCAGAAGGGCATGAAGTCCAGCGGCTTTCGCGGACCCTTGCCCAACCCGCACCAGGAGCAGAAGGTCATCAACCTCCACCGCAACCTGGCGAACTTCATGGGCGGGCGAGGGGCGCCGACCAAGCTGGACGTCTGGCCCCGGAACTGAGCTGCATACTCGGGAGTTTTACGAGGGTTAACGGGCGCGCCGTCCATTTTTGACGCGCCTCCTCGAAAGGCTCGTCCATGAACACGAAGATCCTCGCCCTGGCCCTTGCCGGTTCCACCGTGGCGCTCAGCGCCTGCGCCACGGACGGCTATGGCGGCGGCTATGGCTACAGCTCGGTCGGCTGGGGCACGCCTTATGCCTATGACGGCTATTACGACGGGTACTACGGCCCGATCCACGACGGCTACTGGGGCAGCGACGACTACTTCTACTACCGCAACAACGACCGCGACCACCGCTACCGCCGGGGCGACCGCAACCACATCATGCGCGCACCCCCTCAGGGCCAGCACAACTACCAGCCCTTCCGGGGCGAGATGCGCCCGCAGCAGGGCATGAAGATGCCGATGTGGCGCGGCGGCGGCGATCATGATGGCGGCGGGCGCGGCGACGGCCGCCGACCGGGCCGCGGCCACCGCTGAGGCGGCTCAGCCGTCCTCTTCCCGCGTGCGCCGTGCCTTGATGGTGCGGCGCAGCTGCTCCAGCTTGGCGTCGATCACCGCGCGCGTCTCCGCCACGGTGGGCATCTGCGCCTCGATGTCGCGCCGCACCCGCTCGTAGAGCGCCGAGCCCGGCCGCGCGTCCTGCGTAGGCGGCGCGGCGTAGCGCTCCGGCATGCGCTGGCGCAGCAGGAACAGCATGAGCGCGGTGTCGTGGCGGGTATAGGTGGCGACTATCTTGCCCTGGCTCGCCACCGGGCGTTCCTCGCCCAGGATCGCGCGTTCGAGCGCGCAGTCCTGCAGCCGCAGCATGCCCCGGTCGACCGCCTTGTCCCACGCGGCGCAGAACCCTTCGGCGCCCTTCATCAGCCGCAGCTGGAGACCCGCAAAAACCGGGTAATTTCTGGCGAAGCGGGCTGGTTTGATGACGTCGAGGCTTCGGGGCGCACCAAGGGCATCGTTCGGACCAATTTCCATCATGCCCGGCGTTGATTTCGCCG
>NZ_JAZFAX010000005.1:0-236153 GCF_036352595.1 Novosphingobium resinovorum | reverse complement strand
CAAGCCAATGCTCGAGATCCCGCTGCCAATCCTCTTCCATCGCCAGCCTCCATCAAAGCTGGCTCCCTATGAATCACGCATTTCCCCTGCAGGGAATCCCGAAAATCACAATTCTGCCAAAGTAGTGCTAGGCCCCTTCGGAGGCCTCGGGCGCGGGTTCTTCGGCAGGCGGCGTCGGTGCCAGCGGGCTGGGCTGGTCCACCGAGCGCCCGGTCGAATCCTGCAGCCTGTTGGGCTCCAGCATCGCCGCCGTCTCCAGCAGGTCGAGCGCCTTCTGCACAGCCTCGTAGCGGCGCGCGTCGATGATCCAGGTGTCTGCGGCTTCGGCGCCGGGCAGGCGCTGGACTTCGCCGACGGCCGAATCGATGCGCCGGGCGGTGAGCATCAGCCGGGCGCGCTCGATCCGTGCGGCGGGGTTGGCCAGGGCCGCCGAATCATGCCGCACGACGAACAGCGAGCCGATCTCGTGGCGGGCACGGTCCCACAGGCTGAGCTTGGCATCGGTCACCGTCAGTTCGGGGGAGAGCGCTTCGAGGCGGGCGCTGAGGGCATCGATGGTGACGGGGTTGGCGGCGAAGTCCACCACCGTCTGCACCGCGCGCGGCTGGGCGTTCATGAACCGCAGCCGCAACTGGTCGGCGACGTAGCCGAGTGGCTCGCCCCGGTCGACCATGCGGCGGGCGGCGAAGGCGATCAGCAGCCCCTCGGCGCGGCCCGCGTTGCCGGCGGCGGCGTCGGTCTGGAAGTCGATGCGCGAGATGCGATCCTCGATCATCGCGAGGCGACCCTCGACCGTGGCGATCTGCGACATCTGCGCCGCCGGCGCGGGAGAGGGCTGCGGAGCCGGGGCGATCGCCTGCGTCATGGTGGCGGGGGCGTTGAGTACGGCCGGCAGGTAGCCGCGTATCGCCAGCCAGCCGACCAGCACGGCGCCGATCACGAAGGCAATGAGGGCGACGAACAGCGTCATGCCTGCGGAGCGCCCGCGGGACGTGGTGGAGTCGGCCGGCGGCGGGATGTCCTGCATCAAGTCCCTATGTCGTGGCGGTTATCATGCTGAGCCGGCTTCTTGGCACATCTCCCGCGCCAAGGCCAGCAATGCGGCGTCGTCAGGGTTATCGGCGGACCGCAGCGCCCGCCAGCCGGTTCCGGCGCGCGCGGCGACGCGCGGACCGATGGCGGCGAGGCGCAGGTTCCGGCGGACGATCCCGGCCTCGTCGCAGAGTGCCGCGAAGCGGGCCGCGGCCTCTGCGGAGTGGAGCAGGACGAGGGCCCGATCATCCAGCAGCGGGCGCAGTCCGGCGGGTGTCGGCAGCGCTTCGCTGGCGTAGACCTCGCGGGTGACGACGGTGACGTCCTCCGGCACGTCGAGCGCCACCCGCTCGCGCCCGGCGAGGCGCAGCAGGCGTCGATGGCCGGGCCGGAGCATGGCGAGCAGGTTCTGCAACCCGCCCGCACCGGTGGCGGCGACCGCCAGCCCGGCATCGCGCGCGGCCCGGGCGGTGGTATCGCCGACGCAATAGGCGGGCAGGCCGCGATAGTCCGCCAGCGCCGTTCCGGCATGGCGCAGGGCGTTGGCACTGCCGAGCAGGAGCGCGTCGATGGCTCCGCGCGCGAGCGGCTCCCATGTGAGGGCGCGCACCGCGAACAGCGGGAAGGCCAGCGCTTCGAACCCTCGTTCACGCGCTGCCGCCAGGGTGGCCGAGGCACCGGGTTCGGGGCGCAGGATCAGCAGCACTCAGGCGCCTCGCGTGGTGGCGGGGGCTTCGACAAGCTCAGCCTGAGCGGAATTTAAAGGCTTGCTCTCAACCCGCTCGGGCTGAGCTTGTCGAAGCCCCGGCCGGGCGCACTCGCCCCGGCCGTCATGCACCGCTGAAATGCACCGTGATGGCGGGAACCGCGCGGGCGAGCAGGTCTGCCGCCAGCCGCCCCGGACCTTCCGCGTCGTCAGCGGGGAACCGCGCCTCACCCGTAACGTGCTCGGCGCCATCGGGGCTGTAGAGCGCGGCGCGCATGACGAGATGGCCGCCCTCGTTGCGGGTCAGCACCGCGATCGGGCTGTGGCAGTTGCCGCCGAGGCCCGCCAGCAGCGCCCGCTCCGCGAGCACTTGCGCGCGGCTGGGCGCGTCGTCCACGGCGGCGAGGAAAGCGCGGGTGCGTTCGTCGTCGGCGCGGCACTCGATCATGATCGCGGCCTGCGCCGGGGCGGGCAGCCAGTCCTCGGCGGCGAGCGGGTGGCCGGTGCCGGTCTCGCCGAGCCGCACGAGGCCCGCCCGCGCCAGGAACGTCGCGTCGGCCTCCCCCGCCGCCAGCTTGGCGAGGCGGGTGGCGACGTTGCCGCGGAAGGTCACCACCTTGCAGTCGGGCCGGGCGTGGAGGAGCTGCGCGGCGCGGCGCGGCGCGCTGGTGCCGACGACGGCGCCGGGCGGCAACGCGGCGATGCTTTCCGCGCCCACCAGCACGTCGCGCACGTCTTCACGCGGGAGGATGGCGCCGATCGTGAAGGCCTCAGGGCGGATCGTCTCGACGTCCTTGGCCGAGTGGACCGCGAAGTCGATCTCGCCGCTCGCCAGCCAGGCGTCGAGTTCCTTGGTCCACAGCGCCTTGCCGCCGATTTCGGCGAGCGCGCGGTCCTGGATGCGATCGCCGCTGGCGGTGACGGCAACGATCTCTATATGCGCCGGATCGATTCCGTGCGCCTGGGCGAGCCGGTCTCGCGCCTCATGGGCCTGCGCCATCGCCAGCGGCGAACGGCGTGTGCCCAATTTGTAACGCTCAGGGCGGAAGGTCTGGTCTTGTTTATCGTTGGTCATCGGCGGCTTGTGCTACCGGGCATTGTCGTTCAGGGGAAGGCCGGATGAGCATAGTTCTCGGCATTGAATCCTCGTGCGACGAGACGGCGGCGGCGCTGGTCACCGACGGCAGGGTGATCCTCGCCCAGCGCATCGCCTCGCAGGACGAAGAGCACCGCCCCTTCGGCGGCGTCGTGCCCGAGATCGCCGCGCGCGCCCATGCCGAGCGGCTTGCCCCGCTGATCGAGGCGACGCTGGCCGATGCCGGGATGACGCTCGATCAGGTGGACGCGATCGCCGCGACCGCCGGGCCTGGGCTGATCGGCGGGGTCATGGTCGGCCTCGTCACCGCCAAGGCGCTGGCGATGGCCGCCGACAAGCCGCTGATCGCGGTCAACCATCTCGAAGGGCACGCCCTGTCGCCGCGCCTTGCCGATGCCAGCCTAGCCTATCCCTACCTGCTGCTGCTCGTCTCGGGCGGGCACTGCCAGATTCTGCTGGTCGAGGACGTGGGCCAGTTCCGCCGCCTCGGCACAACCATCGACGACGCGCTGGGCGAGGCTTTCGACAAGTCCGCCAAGGTCCTCGGCCTCGGCTATCCCGGCGGCCCGGCGCTGGAGCGGCTGGCGCTTCAGGGCGATGCGAAGAAAGTGCCGCTGCCGCGCCCGCTCAAGGGTTCGGCCGAGCCGCACTTCTCCTTCGCCGGGCTCAAGAGCGCGGTGCTGCGGGCGAAGCAGTCGGGCGAGTACACCGATGCCGACATCGCCGCCTCGTTCCAGCAGGCCGCGATCGACTGCCTGATCGACCGCACCCGCCGGGCGCTCGCCAAGTGCGGGCCGGTGAACGCGCTCGTCGTCGCGGGCGGCGTCGCGGCGAACAAGGCGATCCGCGGCGCGCTGGAAGCGCTGGCGGCAAGCCATTCGCTGCCTTTCATCGCACCGCCGCTTAGCCTGTGTACGGACAATGCGGCGATGATCGCCTGGGCCGGTGTGGAGCGGTTCGAACGCGGGCAGTCCGACCCCCTCGACGTGGCGGCGCGCCCGCGCTGGCCGCTCGATCCGGAGGCCGAGGCGGTACGCGGTGCGGGAGTGAAGGCATGAGCGCGAAGATCGGTGTTATCGGCGCAGGCGCATGGGGCACGGCGCTGGCGCAGGCCTTCGCCGGTTCCAGTGGGGAGGGGGGGGGCAGCGACGTCCTGCTCTGGGCGCGCGAGACCGAATTGGTCGAGGAGATCAACCGCGACCGCCGCAACGGCCTCTACCTGCCGAGCGCCACGCTGGCGCCGACCATTCGCGCTACCAGCGACCTTGCCGAATTCGCCGCGCTGCCCGCGCTGCTGGTGGTCGTGCCCGCGCAGTTCCTCGCCTCGGTGATCGCGGGCCTGCCTGCAGGCGACCGGGATCTCGTGCTTTGTGCCAAGGGTATCGAGGCCGGAACCGGCCGCCTTATGGCCGACGTCGCCGCGAGCGCCTGCGCGCCCGAGCGGCTGGCGGTGCTCTCCGGGCCCACGTTTGCGCACGAAGTCGCTGCCGGGCTGCCGACCGCCGTGACGCTCGCCTGCGGTGGCGGGCGTGCGCAGTGGGACCGGCTGGCGCCGCTGCTCGCCCGCCCGGCGCTGCGGCCTTATTATTCCGATGACGTCGTCGGCGCCGAGATCGGCGGTGCGGTCAAGAACGTGCTCGCCATTGCCTGCGGTGTGGTCGAGGGTTTGAACCTCGGCCAGAACGCCCGCGCGGCGCTGATCGCGCGCGGCTATGCCGAAATGCTGCGCTTCGGGCTGGCCAGGGGCGCCCGCGCGGAGACGCTGTCGGGCCTGTGCGGCCTTGGCGATCTGGTGCTGACCTGCTCCTCCACCTCCAGTCGCAACTTCTCGCTCGGTCTCGCGCTGGGCAAGGGGCTGACCGCCGCCGAGGCGCTGTCGGGCAAGAACAGCGTCGCTGAAGGCGCGGCGACCGCACCGGTGCTCGCCGACCTCGCCCGCCGTGACGGCATCCAGATGCCCATCGTCGAGGCGGTCGAGCGGCTGCTGAAGGGTGAGGCTCCGGCGAGCGCGGTCGTGAGCGATCTCCTGTCGCGCCCGCTGCGCGACGAGCAGGAGCCTGCTTCTTGAGTACGCCCTACGGCGATCCCGCCCACGCACCGCAAGGCGACAAGGAGCGCGACGACATCGCCGCTCTCGCCAAGGGCGGGCGCACCAACCTGTTCGGATTCTTCCTGCGGCTCGCCGCGCGCATCCCGTTCCTGTTCATCGCCGGGCGCGCCGCGTCCTACGGACCGGCCGCGCTGGGCCGCTTCGCCTCGGCGCTGGTGCTGATCGAGCTGACCTCGATGCTCTGCACAATGGGCGAGAAGCGCGGGCTGGCGCAGCGGCTGTCAGAGACGGAGGGGCAGGTGCGGCCTGCCAACGTGATCGCCGACGGCTCGATCCTCGCGATCATCGCCAGTTGCACCGCCGCCCTGCTGTTCTGGTTCGTGCCGGGCGTGCTGTTCCCGGGTGGCCATTACACGCAGATCGACCGCTTGATGGTGATCGCGCTGCCGCCTTTCACGATGACCGAGATCTGGCTGGCCGCGCTCGCCTATCGTCTGCGGGTGACGCCGACGGTGTGGTCGCGTGCGATCGTGGAGCCTTGGACGATCTCGATCATGGCGGGCGCGATGATCTGGCTGGCGCCCGAGAGCGGGCTGTCCATCGCCTATATCGCCTCGATCTATGCCGCCGCGATCACCGCGTTCATCCCGTTCTTCCGCGAATACGGCCTGCCGCGCGGGTGGAAGCCCCGGCCCGGCGCGATGCGCAAGCTGGCCTTGCGCTCGCTGCCGATCGCACTGGCCGACGCCATCGAGTGGGGCACCCGGCGCGTCGACATCTTCCTGCTCGGCTTCCTTGCCCCGGCCTCGGCGGTCGGCGTCTATTACGCCGCGCAGCAGGTCGCGAGCCTGCCGCAGAAGCTCAAGACCAGCTTCGAGCCGGTGCTCGGCCCGGTGATCACGCGCAACCTGAAGGAAAAGGACTATGCCGCGATCGCCCGGCAGGTCTGTCAGGTGGGCTTCTGGATCACCGCCTCGCAAGCCGGGATCGCACTGGCGCTGGGCATTCCCGGTAACGGCGTGATGGGCCTCGTCGGACGCGAGTTCGTCGGCGGCACCGGGGCGCTGGCCTTCCTGCTCGCCGCCGAAGTGGTTGCCGCGACCGCCGTAGTGAGCGAGGCGGCGCTGATCTACGTCGCGCGGCTGCGCAACTTGTGGGTCTCGATCGGGACCATCGCGCTGCAGGCGGCGCTGACGCTCTTCGGCATCCTGCTGATGCAGCGGCTCGGCTTCAATCCGCTGTTCCAGGCGGCGGCTGCCGCCTGCGCGCTGATGCTGGCGCTGGGGCTGTCCTCGATCGTCAAGTCGGTGATGCTCTCGCGCATTCTCAGGGAACCGATCAACAACTGGCGCTGGGCGCTGGTCTGGGCTGCCGCTCCGGCCGTGGTCATCGGTTTCCTCGCGGTGCGCTTCCTGCCCGAGTGGGCGGCGCTGGCCTTCGGGATCCCGGCGATCCTGGGTTCCTACTTCCTCGTGATCTGGAAGAAGGCGTTCGGTCCGGAGGATCGCCGCCTGTTCCAGAAGGCCAAGAAGATCGAAACCGAACTGCCCGGCTGACAGTGTCGCCGCGAACCTCTAGGCTGCCTGCATGAACCCTCGCCGCGCATCGATGATCGTCGCCGGAGCCGCGCTGTGCCTCGTCCTGTCCTTCGGCATGACGCGGGCGGGCGGGGCGACGTTCATCGACGACCTGAAGGCCAAGGCCGGCGCCGCGCGCGACGCCGCCGGGGGCAGGGGAGTGACCATCACCTTTCGTGACCGCTACGGTTGGCTGACGCGCCATCCGGTGCTCTCTGGCGGGCGCGACCTTGCGCCCCAGACCCGCCAGCGCGTCGCCGCCGCGGTGGCCGCCGTGCCGGGCATCGCTGGCGTCAGCTGGGCGCGGGACGGCGATGCGCAGGCGGTCTCGGCGCACTGCCAGGACGACGTCGAGCGCATCCTCGAAACCCGCACCATCCGCTTCGGCGAGGCCAGCACGCGCCTCGAACCGTCGAGCGAGCGGCTGCTGGGCGAAGTGGCGCGCTCGCTGCGGCCTTGCGTGGGCAGCATCATCGCGGTGACCGGGCATACCGACGCCTCGGGCAACCAGAAGGTCAATGTCGCGCTCTCGCAGGCGCGGGCGGAGGCGGTGCGTTCGGCGCTGATCGCGCGTGGCATCCCGGCGACCAACTTGCGTGCGGCGGGGCTGGGTTCGGCGCGGCCGATCGAGGGGCTCGACCCGCTCGATCCTGCCAATCGCCGCATCGAGTTCTCGGTGCTCTACACCGCGCCGGTCAAGCCGACCCCGATCGATACTCCGGGCCCGGAATGATGGTGCCCGCAATGATGGCTTTCAGGGACTAGGAAAGGACGCTGCCTTGCCGCTATGGCTCGAAATGGCCGTCTCGGTGCTGCTGTCCTACGGGATCGGCTTCGGCATCGGCTGGCTGGTATGGAATCGCAGGAAGGTGAACTGACGTGCTGGAAATGGTTCAGGCGAACTGGCTGGTCTTCATCGTCGCGCTGCTGGTGGGCGTCGTCGTCGCCTACTGGGTCTTCGTCCACGGCTCGAAGCCGGCGCGGCGCGAACATCGGCCCGACGTGCTCGACGAGGGGGCGGCCCCGGCGCAGCGCAACCAGGCGCTGATCGACGATGCGCCGCCCGCCGCGCGATATCACATCGATCCTCCGGCGATGGCGGGCACGATGGCGGGCATCGGCGAGGTCATCGCCGTCGCCGCGCAGGAAGAGGTGGACGAGGCACGCGGCACGGCCGACGACCCTCCGCAGACGATCGCCGCCGAGCCCGATCCCACCCCGGCGCCGCCCGCTCCCCCGATCGCGGAGACCGCCGAGGGTGACGTGGCGGCGGACGACCTGCGCAGGATCAAGGGCCTTGGCCCCAAGATGCTGACGCTGCTGCATTCGCTCGGCATCACGAGCTATGCGCAGATCGCCGCGTGGAGCGATGCCGATCTCGATGCCCTCGACGGCAAGCTGGGCGCCTTCGCCGGTCGCCCGCGCCGCGACAGCTGGGTGGAGCAGGCCAGGTTGCTGTCGAGCGGTGATACCGGCGCCTACGAGGCGCAGTTCGGCAAGCTCTGACGCGCGTGGCGGGCCGGCGCTAGCGGCTCGCCATCTCGACCACGGCGCGGGCGATCGAGACGAGTTCGGCCTCGCGGTTGACGGCGGCCTTCTGGAAGATCGTGCGCAACTGGCTCGATACCGTCTGCGCGCTGACCCCGCGCATCCTGGCGATGTCCTGGCGGGAATGCCCCTGGGCGAGCAGGGCGACGATCTCGCCCTCGGCGCGGGTCAGTTCGAGCGCGGCGGAGAGGCGCGCGCCCTGGTCCCCGGCCAGGCCGGCGGGGGCCTTGAGCGTGACGATCACGCTGGGCGCGAAGCCGAAGTTCCAGTCCTGCCGGGGCAGGGCGCAGATCTCCACCAGCAGCGGGCCATGGACGGAGCGCAGCCAGATCTCGCTCGGCATAGCCCGCCGGCTGGCGAGCGCCAGCCCGATCCGGGCCTGAAGCTGGCGGTCGAGATCGGGCCGGGCCGCGCGCAGGGCGCCGCCGCGCACTTGCAGGGTGTCGGGCGCCAGCAGCTTTTCCGCCGTGCTCGTCACCGAACGGACCCGCCCCACCGCATCGAGCATGATCGCGGCGGTGCGCAGCGCATCGAGCGAACCATGCAGCAGTTCGGCGCCCTGATGCTCGATCGCGCTCTGCAGGCGGATCGCCGCCATCACTTGCGGGGATACGTCGAGCAGGGCCTGGCGCTGGGTTTCGGTGGTGCGACCATCGCTGGCCGAGTGCAGGGCGGCGAGGCCGAAGAAACTTGTGGGGCCGCTGTCGAGCACGATCTGGGCACCGTGTTCGGAATCCAGCTTGCGGACATGTTCCATATAGGCGTCGTTGGTGGCGATCGCCCGCACTGTGTCGTAGTGTTGTTCCCAGATCAGTTCGTAAGGTTTTCCGGATGCGGCGACGCGGTAGTTCACCTCAGGCCGGTGGCCTTCGATCGCCTCGAATTCCTCGATGTAACCTTCCCAGGTGTCGGTTACCCGGTTGAACAGCGTATGATGCTCACCGATCGCGATCAGTTGCGCACGACTCGAGCCCGTCGCGCTGGCGAGAGCCCTGAGTGCGCCGTCCCAGCCGGCCTGTTCAAATGGAGCGCGTGCGAAGAGCGCCCCCAGTTCCTCGATTCGAATGGTCCTGCCCCCCGACTGCGACCGGAGAACAATGTGAACCTCACGTCAACTTTGCGCAAGCCCATGTAATTCAGTGGGATCGGCGGCCGGATACCACGATCGTGGTATGCGCCGAATCGCGGCTTGCGGCATCTTCGAACTGCGACCCGAAGGATCGGTTTTTGTGTGCGATCCTTTATTCCTGCCCGGAGCCTGCCTACAGGCTCCGGGTCTTCTTTTTCAGGCCGAAAGGTGCGCCCGGCTCTTCATCAGCGGCTGGATGCGCGTGCCGAAGTTCTCCACCCCTTCCACGAAGTCGTCGAAGGTCAGCAGGACGCCGCCGGTTCCGGGCACTTCCGCCATCTCGTCCAGCATCCGCGCCACGCTTTCGTAGCTGCCGACGAGGGTGCCCATGTTGATGTTCACCGCGCCTTCGGGGGCGGCGAGCTGGCGCACGTTGGTGTCGGTGTTGACGGTGTCCTTGGCGCCTTGGTCGGCCAGCCAGGCGATCGCGTCGATATCGACCCCGTCGTTGTAGAGCTGCCATCTGGCCTGCGCCTCCTCGTCGGTCTCGGCGGCGATGACCATGACGAGGACGAAGACCTGCACGTCACGCCCGGTCTCGGCGGTGAACTTCGCCAGGCGCGTATTGTTGAAGGCGAAGGCGGTGGGTGTGTTGACGCCCTTGCCGAGGCAGAAGGCATAGTCCGCCCACTTGGCCGAAAAGGCGAGGCCGGCGTCGGAGGAGCCGGCGCAGATGATCTTCATGTCGCCTTCGGGCGTCGGCCGCACGAGGCAGTCGTCCATCGTGTAGTGCTCGCCCTTGAAGTCGGAGCGGCCGGTCTCCCACAGCTCGCGCAGGATGCGGGCGTATTCGTCGAGCACCTGGTAGCGGTTGCGGAAGTGCTCCTCGCCCGGCCACAGGCCCATCTGGGTGTATTCCGGCGGCTGCCAGCCGGTGATGAGGTTGAGCCCGAAGCGGCCGTGGCTGATCGAATCGATGGTGTTGCACATGCGCGCGGCGAAGGCGGGCGGGATGATGAGGGTGGGGCAGGTGGCGAAGATCTTGATCTTCTCGGTCACCGCCGCAAGGCCGGACATCAGGGTGAAGCTTTCCAGCCCGTATTCCCAGAACTCGCTCTTGCCGCCGAAGCCGCGCAGCTTGATCATCGAGAGCAGGAAGTCGAGCCCGTGCTTCTCCGCCCGCAGCGCGATCTCCTTGTTGAGATCGAAGCTGGGCATGTACTGCGGCGAAGTCGTGCTGATGAGCCAGCCGTTGTTGTTGATGGGGACGAAAACACCGACTTGCATGGCTCAGGACTCCAGGAATGCGCTCACGAGGTGGTCGAACCCCGCCGGATCGGTGACGTTGCAGGCGTGGCCGCCCCAGCCGAAGGTGGCGATTTCGGCATGGGGGATCGGCGCGGCGAGGTCGAGCGAGGCGGCGTACGGGACCAGGAAATCGTCACGCGTGGCGATCACCAGGACGGGGCCGAGCCGCGCCAGCCGTTCAGGCGAGGGGGCATAGGCGCGCACGGCGGCGATGCGCTTTTCCATCGTTTCGGCGCCGGGGAAGGCGGCGAGGTGATGCGCCAGTTCCGCCTCCAGTTCGGCGTCATGCGCGGCGATCCACTCGGGCGGATAGAGGAACAGCGGCTGCGCGCGCAGGAACGGCTCCACCCCCGCCCCGTTTTCACCGGCGCGCAGCAGGGCCAGGCGCGCGTCGAAGCAGCGGCGGGTGTGCGGCGACAGGGTGCGCCAGCCGTTGACGACCACCAGCCGGTCGATCCGGTCGGAGGCGAGCGCGGTCTCGATGCCGATCATGCCGCCCAGCGCGTGGCCGATGAAGTGCGCGCGTTCGATCTCCAGCGCGTCCATCAGCGCGATCACGTCCTGCGCCATGTCCTCGATCGAGGTGGTCGGGGGCAGGGCGCGGTCGCTGCGGCCGGTGCCGCGCTGGTCGTAGGTGAGGACGCGGTGGCTGCGGGCGAGTGCGGCGAGGTTGGGCGTCCAGTAGGCCCCCGCCCCGCCGAGTCCGCTCGACAGGATCAGCGTGGGGGCGTCCTGCGGTCCGTGGAATTCGTAGTGGAGGCCTTCAGCCAATGTGCGCCACCGAGGCGATCTCGACCAGGCATTCGGGTTTCACGAGATCGCACTTGATGCAGTAGCGCGCCGGCTTGTCGCCGGGGAAGTATTCGGCATAGACCGCGTTGAAGGCGGCGTAGTCGGCCATGTCCTTGAGGAAGATGTGGTTCATGGCGACGTCGGCCATGGTGCCGCCGGCGGCTTCGACGGTCGTCTTGATCGCCTCCAGCACATGCCGCGTCTGCGCCGCCGCGTCGCCGGGATAGAGCACCAGCCCGCCTTGCCCGAGCGCCAGCATGCCCGAGACGTAGAGCACGCTGCCCGATCCGCCGGCGGCCTTGGCCCCGGCCGAATAGGGCGCGATCGGCGTGGGGAACTGGGGCGGGTTCACGGCTTCGAAGGGCATTCGCGACTTACTCCTTGGGGGGAAGCTGGCTCACGGCGGTGCGGAAATCGGCGACGGTGCTGACCCAGCCGAAGAACTTCTCGACGTTGTAGACCGTGGCCTCCTTGATGAAGTCCGGGCCCAGGTGATGCGTCGCATCCTCCAGCAGCACGCCGAAGTATTCGAGGTGGAAGCCGTCGCGCAGGGTCGATTCGACGCAGACGTTGGTGGCGATGCCGGTGAACACCAGCGTGCGGATGCCGCGTGCGCGCAGGACGGAATCGAGCTGCGAGTTGAAGAAGGCCGAATAGCGCGGCTTGTGGACCCGAAGGTCGCCTTCCTGCGGGGAGAGCGCATCGACCAGTTCGTAGTCCCATCCACCGCGCGCCAGGAACTTGCCGGACAGCTCCGGCCGTGCCCGCATGGTCTTGAGGGCGTTGGACTTGTGCCAGTTGGGCGAGAGCGGGGTGCCGGCCTCGACATAGTCGGCGTCCCAGCCGTTCTGCAGGAACACCACGGTCATCCCGGCGGCGCGGGCGGTGCCGAGCACTTCGGCGATGTGGCCGATGGTGGCGGCGGCAGGGCCGACGTCGAAGCCGGCCTCATCCACGTAGCCGCCCCGGGAGGCATAGGCGTTCTGCATGTCGACCACGATCACCGCCGTGGTCGCAGGATCGAGGCGGATGGCCTCGGGCCGCGCAGGCAGCACTGCGGAGGAATGGGAACCGGGGGACGGATCGACGATGGGCTCGCTCACCCCCGTACTATTGTGCAGGTGCTAAGGGTGGTCAAGGGCGGTTGGCGGAACCGTTATCTTCAGCAGGCGCGCGTTCCGGCCGAGCCGCGCGTTTCCTGCGGACGCACGCCCAGCAGCCGTTCGAGCGCCGCGCCGAAGCCGGCGTTGCGCTGCCGGTTGGTCGCCTGGATGCGGTTGACGTCGAGCCCGCCGGTCAGCAGCACGCCGAACTCGCCCTTGCCGACCCAGCGCACTTGCGCCTGCAGGTCCGCCTGGCCGGGCAGCGAGACGCGCAGCATCTCGCCCATGCTGGGCAGCAGCGTGCGCGAGGCGATGCACATGCCGCCGGGCGAGACGTTGCGCACGATCACGTCCTCTCCGGTGCGGCCCTCGCCGCCGATCACCGCGCGGATCAGGGTGCGCACGCGCGGGGCACGGTGCGGGCGCTCAGGGGTTGCGGCGGTCTCGTCCGAGGAAGGGGCGGCCCGGCGCGCCAGCGCCCTGAGCCATTCCGGTCGCTCACTGCTCGCGAAGTCGTCGATGTCCGTCATGCGGTCGGCTACCTCTTTGTCCCCCGTCGGTGGGTAACGGCGCGCGCGAGCGGCTCGGGCGCGTTGAACCGGAGGCGCGGCGATGGGGGGTACAGGCGGTACGCCATCCGGTTCGCCGCCCATTTTGCAGCCGCGCGGTTCCCGGATGGTTAACAAATCCCTTACGTAACATGCCTTGTGAAAACGATTGAATTTGCCTTTTGCGCGCGACCGGCCATGCGCAAGGGGCGCATAAGGTGCCAATACCCGGTTGCTAAATCTGCAATTTGGTCTCGGCCCTCTTGTCGCGATGCAATAAAACCTGACATGACAAGGCAGCATGCTCCGCCAGTACGAACTCGTCGAACGCGTCAAGGAATACGCGCCGGAGGCCGATGAGGCCCTCCTCAACCGTGCCTACGTCTATACCGTGCAGAAGCACGGCACCCAGAAGCGCGCCAGTGGCGACCCCTATTTCAGCCACCCGGTCGAAGTCGCCGGCCTGATGACCGAGCTGAAGCTCGACCAGCAGACGATCATCACCGCGCTGCTCCACGACACGGTGGAGGATACCCTCGCCACCATCGAGGAGATCGACAAGCTGTTCGGCCCCGACGTGGCGCGGCTGGTGGACGGCGTCACCAAGCTCTCCAAGATCGAGGTGATGACCGAGAGCGAGCGCGCGGCCGAAAACCTGCGCAAGTTCCTGCTGGCGATGAGCGAGGACTTGCGCGTCCTCCTCGTCAAGCTCGCCGACCGGCTGCACAACATGCGCACGCTCCACTTCATCAAGAAGGAGGACAAGCGCCGCCGCATCGCCCGCGAGACCATGGACATCTACGCCCCGCTGGCGGAGCGCGTGGGCATGTACGAGTACATGCGCGAGATGCAACTGCTCGCCTTCGAGCAGCTCGAGCCCGAGGCCTATGCCACGATCACCGGCCGCCTCGCGCAGATCCGCAGCGAGGAGGGCGGCCAGGTCGATGCCATCGCGCTGTCGATCAAGCAGGTGCTGGCCGAGGCGGGCCTCAACGTCGAGGTTTCGGGCCGCGAGAAGCACCCCTACTCGATCTGGCGCAAGATGGCCGAGCGCCACGTCAACTTCGAGCAGATCACCGACATCATGGCCTTCCGCGTCCTGACCGACAGCGTGGACGACTGCTATCGCGCGCTCGGCGTGCTGCATCAGGCCTGGCAGATGATCCCGGGGCGCTTCAAGGACTACATCTCGACGCCCAAGTCGAACGGCTACCAGTCGCTGCACACCGCGCTGATCTTCGAGCGCTCGATGCGCATGGAAGTGCAGATCCGCACGCAGGATATGCACCGGCTCAACGAGTTCGGCCTTGCCGCGCACTGGGCCTACAAGCAGGGCGGCGTCCGGCCCGACGGGCAGGTCGGCTGGCTGCGCGACCTGATCGAGATCGTCGATGCCAGCCACGATGCCGAGGAACTGCTCGAGAACACCAAGATGGCGATCTACCAGGATCGCATCTTCGCCTTCACCCCCAAGGGCGCGCTGTTCCAGCTGCCCCGGGGCTCGACGGCGGTGGACTTCGCCTATGCCGTCCACACCAACCTCGGCAATGCCACCGTCGGGGTGAAGATCAACGGGCGCCATGTGCCCCTGCGCACGCAGCTGTCCAACGGCGACGTGGTGGAGATCATCAAGAGCACCACTTCCGAACCGCAGCTCCCCTGGCTCGGCTTCGTCGTCTCGGGCAAGGCGCGCGCCGCGATCCGCCGCGCGGTCCGGGCCAAGGAGCGCGCCGAAGTGGCCGAGATCGGCGGCAAGCTCTATGACGAGATCGCCGGCCGCCTGCCGCAGCGCGTCGGCAAGAAGGCGCTGGTCCACGCGGTCGAGCGGCTGGACCTGCGCGACGAGGAAGACCTGATGTTCGCGATCGGCTCGGGCCGCGTGTCCGACCGGCAGCTGATGGAGGCGCTGGTTCCGGGCAGCACTTCGGAACTGCCCGAAGAGCCCGAATGGACCCGCGGCGAACGGGCGATCTCGATCCGCGGCCTGACGCCGGGCGTCGGCTTCGAACTCGCCGAATGCTGCCACCCGGTCCCCGGCGATCGCATCGTCGGCCTGCGCCGCCCCGACCACAAGGTCGAGGTCCATTCGATCGACTGCATGACGCTGGCCAGCGGCATCGATGCCGACTGGCTGGACCTTTCGTGGGGCGAGCGCACCACCGGCGCGGTCGGCCGCCTGCGGCTGGTGCTCTACAACCGCCCCGGCACGCTGGCCGAAGTCACGCAGATCCTTGCCAGCAACCGCGCCAACGTCACCAACCTGCAGATGACCCAGCGCGACGAGCCTTTCGGCACGTACGAGGTGGACCTCGAGGTTTCCGACCTCGCCCACCTCACCCGCATCGCCGGGGCCCTGCGCGCCAGCGAGGCCGTGGCCGACGCCGAACGCATCTGATCCCCCACCCGGCCGCCCATCGGCAGTATCCTGTGGTGGGCAGGGGTGGGGGAGCGGGTCAGTGCCGCTTCAAAAATGCCCGCCTGGGCATTTTTCAAACAGTCTCTCAGAAGTTCAGCGTGACTTCGACCTCGTCCCCTTCGCCGATCGCCTCGGCCTTGCGCACCGAAGCTTTGACCGGCAGCAGCCAGCCGCCGTCAGACTTGCTCGGGAACACCGAGGTCGCGAATGCGGTGTCGCCGATCCGCGCCTTGACCTTGAGCGAGCCGAACCCGCGCGCGGTTCCTTCCAGCCTGCGCATGACGGCGGTGCCCGACAGCGCTTCTCCCGCCGCGCCGTCGATGGTCAGGAAATGCCAGCTGCCGCCGTTCGCGCCGCCCGTCCAGCGCCACAGCCGGCCGCTGTGGCTGAGGTGCTCCTCGTAGAGGCTCACGGCCGGGCCGCCCGGATCGGCACCGGGACGTTGCAGATGTCCACGCCGCCGGCGGGCTGGATGTAGAAGTCGTCCTTCCGGTTGGCGCGCTTGTCGGCATAGGCGGCGAAGCTGGCGCTGTCGGTGGAGAGGTATTCGTAGGCGGGCAGCCCCGGCACGTCGCTGCCCATGCGCACCGAGACGATCGGCGTGCGCTCCTGCGGCGTCTCGTAGAAGCCCAGCGGCCCGGTCCCGCGCGGCAGCGAGGAGAGGTGCTCCATCCCGGCGATGATCCGCCCGACGAGCGCGATGTTGCGGTCCAGCTGGCGCGGTGCCTGCCCGATGACGGTGTAGAGTTCCGCTCCGGTCCCGGTATCGGGCGAGAGATTGCGCCCGACGCCGACCATGCCGTAGCAGTGGACGGGCCACGCCGCCTTCTTGTCTGCCGCCACGGGCCAGCCGGTCTCGAACCCGGTCCGAAGGGCATAGGCATCCCCGCCGCCACTGGCTTTCAGTGCCGACCTCGCGGCGACGTATGCGCTTTCCGGCACCTTGGCCAAGCCTGCCGGCAGCGGCTTGGCCTTGTCCGGCGTCTCGCCATCCGGGTCGCCCCACTGCACGACATAGTTGTCCTGCACCCGCACCACCGCGGTCCCGTCGAACCAGCGTGCGGCGACGAGCTTGCGGATGTTGCTAGTCCAACCTTGCGAGAACGGGGCGGGGATGAGCTGGATCACCACCCGGCGCGCGCGGCCTTGCGTACCGGGCGTCAGATCCATGACCACGAGGTCTTCGGGCGCGATCCGCTTCCAGTCGGAAGCCGGGGCGGCATCGACGACGTCACCGGGCGTCAGCGGCTTGTCCGAGGCGGCCAGCGAAGGCGCGGCGAGGGCGGCAAGCGACAGGGCGGAAAAGAAAGTGCGCATGAAGGCTTCATGCCATCACCACACCGCTTGCGAAACCCCGCGCGCCGCGCTAGGGGCCAGCGCCTTACCAGTGCATGCGGAGCGGTGGCCGAGTGGTCGAAGGCGCTCGCCTGGAAAGTGAGTATACGCCAAAAGCGTATCGAGGGTTCGAATCCCTCCCGCTCCGCCAGCAGGTAGTCTGCTAACCTCCATAAACGTCTGATTTCAGCCATTTTTGGGCGCCTCGGCGCGCGTGTTGTGTCTGCCATTGTCCCTATTTGTTCTCATGCAGCGGCTCTGCCATATGGCATGATCTATGGTACGCGATTCGGGGAATATGGTATGGGCGCGCTGAGCGACGCGAAGGTTCGCAACGCTAAGGGCACCGGCGAGGCATACAAGCTTTCGGACGGTGAGCAGCTATATCTGCACGTCTCGGCCGTGGGCGGCCGGGCTTGGCGGATGAACTACCAATTCGGCCGCAATCCGAAGGGGAAGCCCATCCAAAAGACGCTGACGATCGGCCGCTATCCGGCGATCTCGCTGAAGGATGCTCGCGAAGCGCGGGACCGGGCCAAGGAATTGCTGGCAAAGGGCATCGAGCCTCGACCCATAGATTTGTTCGATCGCGCTCCGGCCGAGGCAGACACAAGGCCGACGTTCAAGGAAGTGGGCGAGGCGTGGCACAAGCTGCAGAAGGGCCGGTGGTCGAAGGTCCACGCCGAAGACGTATCCGACTGCCTCGAAAAATCGGTGTATCCATTGATCGGGCAGAAGGCGATCGAGGACATTGAGGCTCCGGAGGTCCTGGGGCTTTTGCAGCGTATCGTCGACACCGGCGCAAT
The DNA here is from genome assembly GCF_036352595.1 of Novosphingobium resinovorum. GTDB lineage: Bacteria > Pseudomonadota > Alphaproteobacteria > Sphingomonadales > Sphingomonadaceae > Novosphingobium > Novosphingobium resinovorum_B. The sequence goes on along the minus strand of NZ_JAZFAX010000005.1, from coordinate 218,767 downwards.
CGAGACGGCGCATCGGACGCGGCAGCGGATCAGCGCCATCTTCGTCTATGGCATCGCCAAGGGGCAGGTCTCGCGGGACCCTGCCGCCAGCCTCGCCATCGCCCTTCCGAGGAAACCGAAGGCCAAGCCTCAACCGGCGATCACAGATCTAGAGGCCCTTCGGCAGATGCTGGTCTGCGCGGAAGCCGAACGGTGCCGGGCACAGACCAAGCTTGCGCTGCGGTTGCTCGCTCTGACAGCAGTGCGTCCGAACGAACTGCATGCCGCTCGATGGGATGAATTCGAGGATCTCGATGGGGAGGCGCCGCTATGGCGAATTCCGGCTCATCGCATGAAGGGGGACGCCGACAGGAAAGGCGACGAGGCCGGGGACCACCTTGTGCCGCTGGCGGCGCCGGCGGTGTCCGTGCTGAAGGCGATGACGCCGCTGACCGGAGATATCGAACTCGTCTTCCCGTCCGATCGGCATGCCCACCGGCCAATGAGCGAGAATACTCTGCGCGCGCTTTTGATCCGGGCGGGGTATTACCAGCGCCACGTTCCCCACGGTTTCCGATCGGCCTTCTCGACGATCATGAACGAGAGGGTGGAACGGGCGTGGAAGGCGGCGGGACACACCGGAGCTTCGCCCGATCGCGCGATCATCGACTTGATGCTAGCGCACGTGCCTGCGAACAAGGTGGAGGGAGCCTACAACCGCGCGGCCTACCTGCCGCGCCGGCGCGAGATCGCGGAGGAATGGGCCAATCTGCTGTTGGCCGACATGTGGCCAGCGGCGATGCACATGGGCCAGCCCATGCGGTTTGCGGCGACCGGGCCGGGTAAGCCCGGTCGCTGACAGCTACGCGGCTACGCCCCGCGTCCAGGCATCCACTTCGCTCTCGACCCAACGGGCGCAGCGGTGGCCTAGCTTACGCTGCGGCGGGAAGTCACCGCGCTTCATGAGAGTGTAGATGTGGGCGCGCGACAGGGATGTACGCTCCATGACATCGCCGATTTTCAGTAGCCTCTCCGGCGGTTGTCCAGTCATGCCGCCATTTTCCTTTCTGCCTTGGTCGCGATCTTCTCGCGAGGTGGTATCCAGTAGGTAGGCGCGAATGGCGTCCCTCGGGAATCACGGGCGGGCGTGCAGTTCTTGTCCCACACCACCCACATGTAGTCGATCTTGCCATGATCGTAGGCGTTGTCGCCCAGCTGCTCGATCATGTCGCCGGGCGGCATCGACGGCCGCTCGCACAGGATCCACACGCCGATCGGCGTCTCGTCCATGAAAAGCCGATAGCGTCCTTCGCTGGCGAGCCACTTTAGCGGCAGCAGCGCGCAGACCTTGTGCGTCGCGATAGAGAGCGCCTGCCGGATGCATTTCTCCGCTAGGCCGCGCTTAAGCCGTCCGTCCTGAAACGAGAACGGCGGGTTCATGATGATCGACAGGCGGCCCGATGCTTCCAGCAGATGGCGTTGATCTCCGAAGAAATCATGCTGCCCCAGGAACAGGCGGTGGCCGGGATCCCGAGCGAAAAGGTCCGTCCCGTAGACGTGCGTAAAGCCGCGCTCCGACAGTGCCTGGGGGATGTGAAGCCTTCCGCAGAATGGATCCAGATATGTGACGTCCGGCTCCAGTTCGATGACGTCGGCCAGGCGGTGTGTGACCCACTTCTCTTCCACGTACCAATCCCAAGGATGGCGCTTGCTGCCCTTTGGGCGGGCGGTGAGTTCGCCGCTCATGCGCAGACCCTCCAGCAAAGCTGGGCGGCGTAGGAAGAAGAGACGCGTTCGACGATGCCGGCGCGCTCCATGCGCTTGAGGCGGGACAGGACGGCCGATGTCTTTAATCCACGGTATCCGTGTTCGAGCGCAAGGATGCTGCAGATCACGTATGTCATCGCGCCTGAGGGCCTGCACTTCATGGCTGTAAGTATCTTGTCGTCGGGAAGATTAAGCCTTCCGATCATGGTAGGTGCGCCTCCTGCGCAGTGTGCAAGTTGAAGATCGGGAGCGCCGTGGGCGCAGAGATCCTGCGCAAACCCGGCATAGTCAGAGTAGCCGGTGCCCATGCACCGCTGGCAGGAGGCCGCGTTCATGCCGCCTCCTGCATCGAAAAGAGCTCGATCTGTTCGGGCTCGACGTGGTCCGCCAGGAGCGCACCCCATTGAGAGGCCATGGCGAGCGCTGGCCCGGGGAAGGTCTGACTTCGGGCGCGGGCGCGATCGGCCGCGTGCTTGCCCCATCCCGAGGCTCGGTGGACCGCGCTCCATGCCTTGTGCTCGACCGTGCCGGGCTTAGGCGGCGTCAGACGATTCGTAGCGCGAAGCGGAGGCAGGTTGATCAGTTCGAGGCCGGTCGCCTTGAAGAACGGGTCGCCGAACCACCACGGCTGCACGAACTGCACCTTCCCGCGCTTGGTAAGGCGGATGGCGTGGCGATGCATGATGGGGTTTTCTACCGCCCGGCGAGGGATCTGTTTGGCATCGCGCAGGCTGCGGTAGAAAGCGGCAGCTTCCTCCATCTCGGACCAGCGCTGGGGATCAGGTCCATTTTCCTCCCGGCCATCAAGATACAGCCATCTCGCGCCCGAGTTGCACAGTACCGTGCACGGCGGATGCATGACAGCGAGCAGGTCCCAGCCATCGTCCAAGTGGTCGCGGACATCGCCACGGATATGCCGGTTGCTGCCGTCATCCGCCGGCTCGATGTCGCATGACCAAGCATCATGTCCGGCAGCGAGAAACGCGCGACGCACTACGCCGGAACGTTCGCAAGCGATCAGAACGCGGCCCATTATGCTGACGCCTCGTGGGTCCAGCGCCAGAAGCCTTGAGCGCCGGCAGCGGGAATAGGCAGGGGCCAGCGTTCGATACCGCCGATCGGCCACGCCCAGAGATGCTGCTCATCGTCCGCAAGGGGGTGGCCCGGATCCCGAGCGATCTCGGCTGCACGGACAGGCTCACCGATGATTACGGTGCCGAGCCCGGCAGACGTCGGCAGCGGTTCGCCGCCCGGCTCCCACGCGCGGCCGAGGATGGGCAGCGCCTTCTCGGCATGCAGGGTCGCGGTGATGATCGAGGCAAGCGCTTGGTCGCGCACAGATACGAACAATTCGGCCGCAAGCCGCTGGCGCAGAGGGCTGGCGCTGGCGTGGATGACAATTGGCTCGCCGATCAGCGCTGCCGGCGGGCGGCGATTCCGGAACTCGTAGGGCTTCGCGCCCGCCATTATAAGCGAGGCGAAGGGCTGGTGGACAGTAAGTGCTCTCATTTCGTGCCCCTGTCCTGGCGGCTTTTAGACGGGTCTTCCTCGCTCCACGTCTGGCCGAGAAACGATACCTCCAATGAGGCAATCATTTGCGCCGTAAGGTGGCAGCCGGTGCCGCGCTTGGCCGCTCGGGCCATTCGATCTAGAGCCGCTTGGGCAGGTCCGAAAACGTCTTTCGTCATGCCACGCCGCCTTCGCGCACTGCGGCGCTGATGCGGTTGCGGGTCCGCAGGTCGCGCTGGCGATCGGCGCGCAGGCTGATACCTGACGTAATCTGGTTGAAGTGGCGCGGGTTGATCAGCTGGTGAGCGTAGAGCGCTTCCGCGCACAGGCGCATGCGCTCTTCCACCGTCTGGTCCGTCCAGTCCTTGGCGGGTTCGAGGTAGAGGAACCTCATCGATTGTCTCCTTTGGCGCTGGCGAGCGCGTGGGCGATGATGAAAGGGATCATGAGCAGCCCAGCGATCAGGAACAGGGCGCGGGTGGCGCCCTTGATGGCGAGTTCGATGCGGCGATCGCGGCAGGGCCGGGGCGCGCAAGAGCGGCAGGCGCAGCCGATCGGGTGGACCTTCTGGGATTTGCGGCGGCCCATGATCAGTCGAGCCCAAGCGCGTTCTTGTAGGTGTCCACGATCATGTCCATTTCGCGGCGATCGTCGGGCCGCATGCGGCGCAGCTTGACGATCACCTTCATGACCTTGACGTCGTAGCCGACGGCTTTGGCCTCGGCGTAGACATCGCTGATGTCCTCACTGATGCCCTTCTTCTCCTCTTCCAGGCGCTCGACGCGTTCGATCAGCAGGCGCAGGCGGTCTTCGGTGGAATTCGTGTCAGACATGGGATTTCCTTGGGTCAGGCGGCGCGCTGGCTGGCGCGGCGGTTGTCGGAATGAAGCTGGGTGCTGGCCTGCTGCGGCTTGAACTTCTTGCGCTTGGCCTGCTCGCAGAGCGTGCAGATCTCAGGGTCGGAGGCCGACCACGTGCAATCGAAGCCCTCGGTATCAAGTTGGCTGGACCATTCGTCCCATCCGCAGGAGAGGCAGAGGCGCGGGTGCGTCTCGGACGGGGTGTCGCAAAGCTGGCGGTAGACCGTCAGATTGAGGCGGAAGGCCCGCGACATGTCCCACAGGCGCTTCACGCGGAAGCCAACAGCCTCAATCTGCGCCATGTTGCGCTCGACGTCGGGACGGTGCTCCGGGCGGTGCCAGAAGGGGCGGGATGCCTGCTCGATCGTCAGCCCGGCGGCGAGGCGGCGCATCTGGATGTAGTCCCAGGGCATTACCACGGGCCTCATCGGCTCCGGTGCAGCGGCAGGATCATCCAGCATGGACAACAGGGAGGGAACGCTACGCATGTTCGTCCTTTCGATTTCAGGATTTGCGCTCGCCGGCGGCGCGGTTGCTGTCCTTGAAGATCCAGCAGCGCACGGCGCCGACGTTGTCGTTTCGGGAGTTGACCGGGCAGACCTCGATGAAGCGGCGGTTCTTCGAGGTTTTCAGTGCCCGGATGAGTTCGGCATGGGTGGGCAGGGCCAAGCGCTTGTCGGCGCACCGGGCCTCCATCTCGTTCAGACGGACGGCGATCAGGCCCTCGTCGTGGCGGCGATGGTGATTGATGTGGCCCGAGAGCGCGGCAGCATCCTCGTTCTCCTCAAGGTAGTCGAAGCGCTCCCAGAAGAGGCTGACAACGGGATCCTCGCTGTTCACGGCGGTCTGGCGGGTCGTGGCCATCTCGACGATGAAGCGGGCGGTTGCGGCCTGCTGATCGTCGCTCAGCGGAACGATGGTGCGGATTGCATCGAGGAAGGCGAGCAGCTGGCCGTGCGTCTTGGCGAGGCGGTTGGTGCGGATCGCCGGCAGCGCCAGCAACTCGGCTTCGTACTGCGCGAAGGCCTGACGGAACCGGGCCATGATCTCGCCCTCCCGCTTCGCGGCATGGACGATGAAGCCTGACACCTTCTCAATCGGCCATTGCTCGAGGCGCTCTGCAGAGACCTTTGTGTCGGCCGACCATCCCGCCATGTCGAAGCCCAGCGACATGATGCGCTCGAGCACCGCGCGCGACGCGTTCACCGGCTCGTTCTGCTCGATGATGATGGCACCGCGGAAAGGCGGCTCGAACGTCTCCATCCCGCTATTCTTGACGCCGCGCGAGCGAACCGACCGGCCATTGTAGGCGGTCTTCAGTTCCTCCCACTCGAACCGCTTGGCGTGGCTGGCTTCCTCGCGTCGGTCGCCTTCGATCAGGACGACGGGCAGATTGCCGACCTTGCCGAGGTTGCGCGCCATCGCGGCAGGGGTGGCCTTGGCCGGGTCGAAGCCCTCGTAGTTTTCCCGGCCAAGCAGCTTCCACAGGAACTCGACCAGCGTGGTTTTGCCGGTGCCCGGCAGACCGTGCATTTCGAGGAAGGGGAAACTCTTCATCTCCGCGCGGACCTGTTCGGCGAACAGGGATGCGAAATAGAAGGTCAGGCAGACGATGCCCTTGGGGCCGTAGGCGGTCCAGAGATCCTTAAGCCAGCTGACGTCCAGATGGTCAGCGTCATAGTCGATATCGAGCAGTTTCTCCGACGTGCCCAGCTTCAGGGCCTTCTTGCCGATCTGGAAGAACTCGTTGTCGTTCGGCTTATAGACCCGGCCCCCTGACACGGCGATGGGTCCGAATATGTAAGCCTGCGAATCGCGGCAGTAGCCGGTGAAGCCGAGCGGGCGGACGTCGGGCAGGTCAGGCGTCTGCTGTTGCAGGATGCGCGTGAGTTGATTGGAGTTACCGGTCCAGACGCCGTTATAGTCCATCAACTGATCTTCGAAGTTGCTGGACTTGCGCAACTGCGCCGACGTGAACTCGCCCTTCACGGCGGATTTCTTGCCGCTGGGATAGGTGATGTTGACGAAGAACCGGGTTTCCTTGGTGGCCTCGTCCCGCTGGCGGTAGAGGATACGGAAGGCGCAGTTGGCGATCTCCTCGACCGACAGAGCCTCGCGCGAGGCCTCCTCGCGGATCTTGGCCTCCTCATCCTTGTCGATCTCACCCAGGACGCGTGTGACGCCCTTGCGGTATTCGTCGATCTTCTCCTGCACGATCGAGATGTCGATCGAGCACCAGTACGTGCGGTTGCCGAAGGTGAAGTGAAAGCTGGTCCAGCGGTGCTTATCCCAGATCAGGAAGGCCTTCTCCTGCGCCGACGCGGCGAGGAGCACCTTGCCGTGCCACAGGTATTCGGCCCGATCCTTCTCGCCCAGGCGCTCGAAGACGAGGAGGTCGTTCCAGTCGAGTTCCTTGCCGGTCTCGTCCTCGCCCATGGGCTGCGCGGCGCTAGCTTCCCAGCCTTCCTTGCGCGCCTTCTCGACGAACTCGCGCGAGGCCTTGGTGCCGGCGGCGCCGACGTCGAACGCGAAGACGATCTTCGGCTTGCGGAACGGCGTATCCGAAGCGGCGATATGGGTGCGCAGCTGCCGCAGGAACTCGCCGGGGTAATTGTTGCTCGACATCGCGGACACCGCCCGCTGCCCGGCCTGCTCCAGCGCCCACGCGTTGAAGATGCCCTCGGCAATCCAGATGCTGTCCGCCTTCGCCATGTCGTCAATCGACACGTCGGGGCGCTGCCATGCCTGCCCCTTGTAGGACTTGCCGTAAGCAAATCGCGCCTTGCGATCGAACCGGCCGGGCTGGTCGATCAGCCGTTCCCACCAGCTGCCGCCGGGCAGCGGGAAGCGCACGGTGGCCGAGCCGATCTTGCGGACGTCGTCGCGGAAATACTCCTGGGAATACGCATCGCGCATGCCGAGCAGGTTCAGGCGCCGGGCGTCGCTCAGGTATGCGTCGGCGGCGGCGTTCGGGTTTTCGGGCGTCTTCTTGAAGCGGTTCGACCACGTATCGAAGATCTCGGGATAGAGATCGCGTACGGATCCCATCCACCCGCACTTGTTGGCGCGCTCGCACTTAAGAACCCACGGGTTCGTGCCATGAGCGAATACGGAATGTTCGCTACAATCGGGGCACTTACCCCGTTGGAGGTATTCGCCTCCCTCCTTCTTCCATTTGAAATCGGCCTTGAGCAGCGGCATCAAAGCCCGGCGGATGTCTTCCCGCATGTCCATCGGTCAGGCTCCGATCTGCAAGAGGCGGTCAGCGGCATTGCGCGCCTGTTCGGCGCCGTGCTGCCAGAAGACGTGGCGCTTCGACGTAGGGCGGTAAGGATTGGTGGCGGGGCGCCCGTCCCGGAACTTCTCGGCGACCACGGCGTCCCGTCCCTCGCGGACGATTTCACTGGAGCGGATCATGCCGGCGTCCACCACCAGAGCAGCACGAACACGTTCAGCATCGCAGGCGTCATCAAGGCGAGGCGCAGGAGATCGCGCCGCGCTTCATACGGGGCTTCGCGCCAGACAGCGCGCCATGCGGCAAAGAGAGACGGTGTTGAGGCCGGCTGTGGGCGGGGCTGATGGAGCCCTGCGCTGAACTGGCTATGGTCGGGGAGGTGCATTGAAGGCTCCGGTGAGTAGGCAAAGCTGGGGCGTTCCCGGAAGCGAGCCGGGTTCGAAGGCATCAGGATCAGAAGGTCAGTTCGGCGCGACCGTCAGTTCAGGTGACGGTCGCGCTTGATTCCGGTTCGCGCGGGGGACCGTCATCGTTAGCGGCGCGGTCGTTTGCGGCCTCTCGCCATTTCGTCATCGGCAGCTTGTGCAGCGGCGTAGGGAAACGGCTTGGCCGCGTGGTGCGTGTCGCCATCATCTCCACGACGAAGACGTGACCGCACGCATCCGGATTGCGGCATGCGTAGTAGAGCTCGCGGAAGAGCAGGCTTTTTTTGCCCACCGTCTGTGCGAAAGCTCGGCCCCCGCAGGCCGGGCAGTCGACGTGTGGGAGTTGGACCCGTTGACCGGACATTACTTCATCACCCCAGTTACTTCGCGACCGACCCCATTGCCGGGCAGAAGTGCTTTGAGCCGACCGAGGAGGCGCGGAAAAAGCGCGTCTACTTCCTCGGTCTCGGCAATGGCGCGATAGATTGTGGTGGGCGAGGCACCCGGCTGTAGCGCCGCGATACAGTGTCCGAGAGCGTCGCCGGTCTCCCGCGATGCCAGGGCGATCTCTTCCGCCAGCGCAGCGCGGCAAGCGACCGGATCGACCATCGCAACGTCCAGCTGCAGCGCGTAGCATTCAAGGATAGGACCGTAGCCGCCGCCCGCCTCGACGAAGGCGCGATCGAGCGCGATCGCCTGATCTAGCGTCGGGGTGCCGCGCTGGTCGCTTTCGCTCCAGTGGCGAACAGTGCGGACGGAACGTCCGGTGATCTTTGCGGCGGCTTTCCAGCCAATCCGCCCGCAGACGGTCGTGATCGCAAGGGAGAATGAGAGGGGAGCGCGGACTTTCGTCATGCCACATCCTTCCGTTGCGCTTTAGCCGGATGATCGCAAACGACAGGATCTACACGGCGATCTAAACGCTGGGCCTGGCTGAGGTTGTAGACCTCATCGGTAACTTCCAGCGAGGCGGGATAAATGTCGGGACGCAAGAAATGCCGGGAAACACCCGTGGCATCTTCGATGCGCAGGACGCAGGTGTGAGAAACCCGCTTAGAAGTCTGGATCCACTTCCATACCGCCGTTTGCGACACACCCGCGATCCGCGCCAACTCCGATTGAGAGCCCGCGATTTCAAGCGCTTCACATAAAGCTTCGTACGGGGTCGGGGGCGTTTCCATACAACCCGACTACAACCTCGGTAATAGGTCGTCAACCGGAAAACGTTTAGAGCGTTATAACAACGAAGGTTGTAGAGCCCGGCCATGGTAAGAGGCGATAGGCTCGCGGATCGAATGAAGGCGTTGAGCCTTTCGCAGAGCGAACTTGCGCGCCGGGTAGGCGTGTCACAGGCCTCAATCTGGAAACTCATCCATGAGCCTGCGCAAGGCTCTAAGTTTCTCCATAAAATTGCTGCTGCCGTGGAAACCAATGCAGCGTACCTTATGGGCGAAACGGATGACCCTGAGCCTAGCGCAGTAATGAATTCGGAGTACAGCCGAAATGAGCCGGACGATGATCTGGTTGAAATCGACAGTATTGATTTAGCTTATGGTATGGGCGGAACCTTTCTCGACACAGACTATATCTCTGTGGAAAAGGTGAAGATGTCACACAAATGGTTGCGGCAGTTCACAAACTCGCCGCCGAGTATGTTGTGCAGCACTCGTGGCATGGGTGATTCCATGATGCCTACAATCCACGATCAGGACGTGGTGATAATCGATCGATCTCAGACTGTTCCTGAAATGGGCGATAAGATCTGGGCCATCGTTTATTCTGGCTGGGGCATGATCAAGCGTTTGCGCGCGCAGCCCGATGGCACGATCCGGATCAGTTCTGATAACCAATTAGTGCGCGATGACTTTGCCGTGCAGGCAGACTTGTACATCGTAGGTCGTGTTATCGCAGTGGTAAAAAGCGTCTGATGGGAATTGCGTCGAGTGGGCCGCCGGCAATGTCGCTTGCGGTTGTGGGTGTCGCATTCCCGAACGCAGACGGTTCGAACCGGCAGTTCGAGATCATGCTGTGCCATGCGGGCGAGATGGTTAGGTTAGTACCTGAGCCGACGAACAAAAAAGACCGTCACGCCATCGCGGTGTTCTCTACTCGCGGCGTGCAGATCGGGTATGTCAATGCAGAGCGAGCGCCCCGCGTGGGCGCTCTCCTGGCCAGCTATGACGCGCAGGCAGTGTTCCAACGAGTTGCCGACTTTGGGGCTTGGATACGAGTTTCGTTCGACGGGCAAGCGCCCGCTCTGACCGATGCCATGCTGGTCGAGCCGGAAGAACCAGACATTGCGCCGCCTGATCCTGAACCGGATTTCTATCCAGATGAGATCTGGCCGGACGATTGACTGAGATGCCCGCGTCGCGGGCGCAAAGCGGGGGGTAAATTGTGGCGAAAACGCCGAAGCTTGGGCAGCGGCTCTGTCCTAAATGTAAAGAAATCATCCAAGTGGATGCCTCTATCTGTAAGCATTGTGGAACGGAGTTCACTTCAGAAGAGGTGCAAGTTGCAAAGGCCGCCAACGGGAAGAGCACGCGAAACGCTGCTATAGGATGCCTTGGGTTGGTCTTCGCTCTTGGTTGCTGCACGTACCTGATCGGAAAGGATGGATCGGACAGTACGGACCCAGAAACGTCGGCCCCAACTGCGGAGGCTGAAGCGAGCGCCACTCCGGCCGTCGAGTTGACCAAATTGCAGACCAGCGTCGTCTCCACGATGCGTCTTGCAATCATGCGAACAATGGACTGCCAGTGGTCGGCGAAGCTGGCGCAAAGCGAAATCGACAAGGCGGCTGCCGGTCGATCGCGGGGGATCGACGCATACGAAGAGGCGAAGCGAGGATTGAAAGCCTGCTCGGACGCAATGGATGAGTTGGGCCGCACCGATCTACTGGACGAACTGCCCCTTAAAGATCGTCAGCTGGAGAAGGAGGCATTGGCCTCGTGCCGCAAGGCTGCCGCCGGCCGACACGATGCAATGAGGTTGGCTATGCAGATCATCGATGGCGACGACAGTATGGCGAACGCATCGGATTACCGTGAGAAACTTGCGAAGGCTTCAAATGACGAAGCGTTTTGCCGAATGAATTTTCTTGGTGTCGCCGAGAACGCTAAAATCCCGGATAGCGAGGTAGAGTTCGCTCAGATCAAGGCGCAAGCTCCATCTTGAGGTCGGTGCGGAACCCACCGCTTTTGTCCAGGCGGTGGGTTACTTCCGAGACCAGCCACGTTGTGCCATCGATTCCGGGCTTAAAGCCGGCCACCTCAGCGCGCGCTTCGGGATAGGCATCGGCGCGACCGAGCGCGAGCGTCATATCGAATGTCGCCGGCGCGCGCTTCAAACGGGCGGTCTCCGCTGCAGCCGCGCGTTTTGCCGACGCCTCGTCCGGATAGACCTTGCGCAGCTTCTTTGCACCTTCTGCCTTGCCGATCGTCACCGGCTTGTGCTTCGCCGCCTTCTTGTCGCGCCAGACGGCAGTCACGCCTTCCTGCCCATCGCGCTTCTGGCGCTGCCAGTTGTGGCGATCACCGTCGCGCCGGCGGATGGTCAGGGCTGGTAGCGCCTGTCCCTTGCTGGTCTGGCCGGCGCCCTTCGGCGCGAAGATCAGGTGCTTGTCCTTGATGGTGGCTACCGCATCGTTTTCCCGCCCCAGACGGCGCAGGAACGCGATGTCGCTTTCCCGGCTCTGCGACACCGTGGTGAGCGCAATCGACGCCATGGCGGGCGATATCCGGGCCGTAAGGCCATTGCGCCCCGCGACCTCTGTCAGCACTGCGCCCAAGGTGGTGTTTTGCCAGCTGTGCGCCCGGCGGTTGCGGATCTCGCTGGTGAAGTCGGCCGCGCGGGCGCGGATGGTGATCTGGTCAGGCGGGCCGCTGTGAGTGACATCATCCACCTTGAAGCTGCCCTTGTCGATCAGGCCCGGCGTCACGTCACGTCCCTGCAGCCAGCCCAGCTGCAGCTGCAGCACCGCGCCTTCAGGCGGGATGGCCAGCATGCCGTCATGATCGCTCAGGACAATGTCCAGCTGATCGGCTTCATCGCCGCGCTTCTCGGACAGGGTGAGTGAGACAAGCCGGGGGCGGATGCGATCGGACAGATCCACACCATCCATCGTGACGCGCCAGTCGGCGATGTTGTTGACAGCGTAGGTCATGCGCCGGCCGGCGCGCTGGTTACGGCAGCGGGATCATCAACGCCGAGCAGGTCGATGCCGAAGTCGATCCGGCGCGGGGTGCCGTCCGCCATGAGGTAGACCTGCCGTTCGTCGATCGCGGTGATGACGAAGTTGCCGTAGACCCGGCCGCTGCCCGTCACGAGCGGCCAAGCTTCCCCCTGATTGGCCATTGCCCGCAGGTCTTCCAGCGACACGATGCCGTCAGATAGTTCGGTGTAGACAGCGCCCGACAGGGTGACCGTCTCATCGCCCGGTCCTACGTACTGGTTGGCGTCGCGCGCGCCGATGCGCGGGGCGCGGGCGTGGCGCCAGTCCATCTTGTGCTGCAGTTCCTCGAACGGGAGAGTGCCGAGTTCGAAGAGGAACATACCAAGGGCCATCAGGTGCATGGGTATCGTCCTCAGTTATCGCCGTCGGCCATGGCGCGGCCTCGGCGCTCACGCTCGATCGCCTCCATCGCCCGACGCACCGCGTCTTCGATGTCCTGTGGATCGCTGCTAATGCCGTGAAAGTGCAGGTTGTAGGTTGCCGCGCCAGCGCTGGCGGCTGATGCAGGAGCGGCGCCGGCGACGGCCGAAGCGGCGGCCGGGGTCACTGCCGCCATCGCAACGCCGCCGGCACCGACTGCGAGCGCGCGGGTCATCTGCCCGGATAGGTCCGTGATGCGCGAGAGCGGGCCTGAGGTGTTCGCCGCAAGGCCCTGATCGAGCCCGGCCATGACGAAGCCGCCGAGGCCGGCGAAGACGCGCGAGGGCGAGTGGATGCCCAGCTTCTCCTTGAACCAGTTCGCGACCGAACTCGCCGCATTGACGATCGTCGACTTGAGCGCGCCGAGCATGCCTACCACGCCGTTGATCAGCCCCTGTATGAGGTTGCGGCCGATCTCGGTGAAGTTGAGGCCGCGCAGATAGGCGAGCGCTGGCGTGAATGCCTGGACGAGCAGCCCAAGCGGGGTGAAGTTCAGGAAGGCCTGCACGATGAAGTCCAGGGCGCCGGAGAACATCGCCTTGATGCCTGCCCAAAGGTTGGCGAACCATGCGGTGATCGCGCCCCAATTGGCGTAGATCAGGTAGGCAGCCGCCGCGACGGCGGCGATGGCCGCGACGATCAGCAGCAGCGGCCCCAGCGCAATGCCCAGCGGCGCGGCGGCTGCGGTGAGAGCGGCGAAGGCCAGCGCCATGCCACCGAGCAGGACGAGAAGCCCGGCGCCGACGCCTAGGAAGATCATCAGGCCCTTGGCGAGCACCGGGTTCTCCTGCGCCCATCCGCGCATGGCGCTGGCGGCGGTCTTCACGTAGCCGGCGACCTTGACCACCGTTGGCAGCAGCGCCTTGCCCATAGTGATGTTGAGGCCGGACAGGGCGTTTGTGGCGAGGCCGGTGGCTCCTTCGGTGGTGGCAATCCGATTGAGGAACTCGCCATGCATCGATCCCGCCGTCTTGCTGGTGTTGCCCACCAATTCGAGACGCTGCTTCAGGCCGTCGAGGTTGGTAAGCATCGGGGCGATGGCGGCGACGCTTTCCGAGCCGAACAACTGGGTCAGGATCCCGGACTGCTTGTCTGCATCCAGCTTGCCGATCCGCTCCATCACATCGATGATCGCGCCCGACGCATCCTTCTGCATGCGCTTGCCGACGTCCGTCGCTTCCAGTCCCAGCGACTTGAAGGCCGCCTGCTGGCCCTTGGTGGCGGCCTCGCCCTTGGTCAGAGCCAGCATCGTGTTCTTGATGCCGGTGGCGGCGACTTCGCTGGGAATGCCGATGGAATCGAGGGTTGAGCCAAGCGCGGCGATCTCGGGCGCGGCGAGACCAGCGACCTTACCGAGTGGGCCGATGCGCGTGATGATATCCGTGACGTTGGCTGCCTTGCCCCCGAAGCGGTTGGTCAGGGCGTTCACGCCGTCGCCCAGCGACCGAACGCCTGCCTGCGGCAATTCGAACGCGGTGCGCCACTTCGCCATCGTCTCTCCGGCCTGATCGGCGGTCATATCAAAGGCGACCCCCATCTCCGCCGCGTCATTTGTGAATGCGAGCAGCTGCTGCCGCTGATCGGGCAGCGGTTTGCCGAACTTGTCCATGCCCACGCCGGCGGCACCCGCAGCGGCGGCGATGGTAGCGAGTTCATTCGCCGCCATCGGGATCTTCTCGCTCATGTCGATGAAGTCGGTCGACATCCGTTCAACCTGCGGCCGGGTCATGTTGGTGACCTTGGAGACATCGGCCATGGCGCTCTCCAGCGTCATCGCCTGCTTCACGGCGCCCACGACAGGAGCAGCGGTGGCCGCCCCGGCTGCGATCATACCAAGCCCCATGCCGGTGGCCTTGCTGCTCATGTCGTTGAGCTTTTCCGAATTGCGCTTGGCCTTGTTGACCCGCTCCAGCTGGGCCGTCTGCTGGCGCAGGGCTCTGTTCGCCTGCTCGGTGCGTTCGGACAGGCGGTCTTCGTGCCGGGCGAGGTCGCCGACGTCGATGCCGGCGGCGGACAGGCGCGCGGACAGCTGCTGCAGTTCGGCGCCGCCGGCATCGAGGCGCGCGGTGAGCGCAGCGGCCTGCCGTTCCGCCTGCTGGAATTCCTTCGACAGCCTCTTCGTCGGGTTGTCGGTCGCGTCGATCTGCGCTCGCAATTCCGCCATGCGCGCGGTCGTTTCCTGCAACTTGCGGGTGTCGGCGCCAAAAGCCGATTCCTTGGCTTTGTAGCTGCCAACTTGTTTCTGCAGTTTGTCGAGGTGCTGCAGTTCGTCAGCGGTCTTTGCCAGATCCCGGCGCGCGGCGGACGACGCGCCGGTGATCGACTTGAGGGGCGCGGTAAGCTTGTCGAGCCCCTGCAGGATGACCTGAAGCCGAAGATTCCTGTCCGCCATTACTTCTTTCCGGTTTTAGGAGGGGGCTGCGAGCGGCGCGCAGCCTGCGCGCGCCAGGACATGAGTTCGGACAGATCCATCCCGTCCATGACGTCTGGCGACCAGTGGAAGACGATCGCCAGATCCGCCATCGCGTCGTCTACTAGTCGAGGGCATCCATGCGCTGCGACTTCTGCAGCAAAAAACCCCCGATCTCCGCGCCGCAGGCGAGCAGGTCCGCGGTCTCCATGTTGCCTACCTCCACCTCGGTGACGGTAGGCATGGAGATACGCGGCAGGATCTTGATCAGGGCATCAACCTTCAGTTGGCCAAGATCGACAAGCGAGAGGCCGCGCAGTTCGCCCGAGCGCGGCTTGCGCAGCTGCAGCGTGGCGATGGTCTGCTCGCCGCGCACGATCGGCGTGTCGAGGGCTACGGTGCGCAGGACAGGGCCGGTGCTGGCAGCGGCGATGGCAATGGTGGAAGCGTCGGTCATAGTGCTCTCCGAAGTTCAGGAATCAGATGGGCGGCCCGGCGCGGGGCCGGGCCGAGAGGTCAGAAGATGCCGAGGAGGCCGCGTCGTTCGGCCAGGCGATCGATGCCGTCCACGAACTCGATCATGTTCAGCGGATCGATCTCAAGTTCGGTGCGGCCGTTCCAAACCAGCTTGTAGTAAGCGACCGCCATGGTGACGTTGAATTCGCTGGCTTCGCCGGTTTCCTGATCGCCCATCTCGATCTCCGAGAACCGGCCGCGCACGATGACTTCGACGTGGTTGACGTCGGCGGTATCGTCCGCCTGATAGTTGCCGGCGAAGCGGATGTAGACGCCGTCAACGGTGGGCGTACCCCACTGCCGCAGCACCTGCCGCATGGGGCCGCCGCAGGTAAACGACATCTCCATCGCCTCCTGCCCCATGTCCATCTGCACTTCGCCGCTCATGCCGGCGCCGCGATAGCCCTCCATCTTGCGGGTGAGCGTGGGCAGCGTGACGGTCTTGGCATCGCCCATGTAGGCGAGGCCTTCGTTGAACAGCATCTGGTCCTTGAGGGTGCTGGGCATTCCCATGGCGGGCTCCTATGATCGAATAAAAGGGGAAAGGCGGGATGCTGGCCGGCCGCTCAGACGTCCTGCGACAGCTGCGCGGAGAAGTCGGCGAAGTAGCTGTCGGTAATGCGCTGGTTGAAACCGAGGTCTTCGAGCGGCGGGGGGACGCTGTAGTCATACTCGATGCGCAGCTTGCCGGCCTTGAGTGCGGAAACATCGTTCTGCGCCTCGTCGTACCACGCCCTTGCGCCGAGGATCACGCCGCCGGCCTTCAGCTGGCGGAAGAGGCCGTTGATGGTCTCGATGATGTCCTTGGTGAGGCTGGGGGTCAGCGGCTTGTCGATCGCCCACATCATGCCGGCGACGATCGTGTCGGCAAGCAGCTGCGCGACGCGCGTAGTGCTTTCGAACACGAAGGCGCTCTCGGCTTCGGCCGTGGTGCGGTTACCCCAGAAGCGAAGGCCGCTATCGGTGCGGACCAGCGCCGTCACTTCCGAGGCGTTGAGCACGCCGGCTTCGCTCGACGCGTCCTCGATGTCCCAATGGATGTCCTTGGTGAGACCGACAACACCGCTGACCGCCACATTGGACAGCGTCTTGTGCGGGCCGCTCTGGGTGTCGATCAGGGCGCGAAGGCCCATGGCGCGGGCGGCGGCGTAGCTAGTGATCGCAGCGCTGGTAGCAGTGTCCCAGGCGAGGAAGTCGGGCATCAGCAGCATCAGTTCGCGAGCACTGAAATTGGCCCGGTATAGGGTGGCAGCCGCCACCGTCTCGCCGATCGCGCGGGCATAGGCGAAGGCGCGCAGCTTCTGCGCCACCACGGCCAGCGCGGCGGTGACGGCCTGCGTTTCCAGACCGGGCGTGCCGAGGATTTTCGGCTTCACGCCCAGCTGCGCCTGCGCAGCCAGCAGCGCCTGCATGCCCGTCTTGAGCCCTTCGGCCGTCGTGGTGCCGATGACGTTCGTGGCGGTCTCGTCCGCGTTGGCGCCGACATCGACGCGCACGACGACAAGGATCGGCCGGGTCTGGTCGGCGATGGCGCGCAGGGCCTTCGCCAGCGTGCCGCCAACGCCGGCGCTGCCGATCGCGGTCTCGATATCGGTGATGAGCACCGGCCGGTTGAGAGGGAAGACGCCGGCGACGGCGTCGGGCGCGGTCGCGACAAGACCGATGATGGCGGTGGACACCGCCGTCAGCGTGCGGGCGCCTTCGACGATCTCGGTAACGGTGATTCCGTGCTTGAAGGGCATGAGCGTTCCTTGGCTAGAGAGACAGAGCGAAGCGGGTGCGAGCCGTCGCGGGCGCGGTGTCCGTGCGATCGGCTTCGATGTTCAGGATGGCGGCGCCCGGGCTTGTGCCGGCCGCGAGAGTGATGCGTCGCAGGCGCAGGCGATCCTCCCATCGCGTGATTGCGAGCGCAGAGGCGGCGTAGACCCGCAGGATGTTTGGTCCCGTCATGGGCTGGTCGATCAGCTCAGGCAGCAGCGATCCGTAATCGCGCCGGCCGACGCGCGTGCCGATCGGCGTGCCGAGGATGTCGGCCACCGATTCCTTAATGCTGTCGAGCCCATCGATCACGGTGCCTGCGGTGCGGGACATGCCGGCCATCAGACGGGCGCCCCGCTCTGGGCGCCGCCGGCGGCAACGCCAGTGTGCTTGTGGCTCTTCAGGCTGATGCCGCCGCCGATCACATCTTCGGAAGCCGTCACCGAAGCATTCACCGTGACATCATCGTTGAAGGTGACCGGGCCGTTCCACGTCGTCCCGCCGGGCGCATCGACAGTCGCGGTACCACCACTGGGGAGGGTCACGGCCAAAGCGTGGCTGGCGTGGTTGTAGGCGATGACGGCGCCGTCAGGAAATTCAACGTGAACGACGTCGGGATCGCTGGACGGGGCGGGGTTGGCGTCGGACCAGATACCCAGCAGGACGATGCCGCCCGCAAGGTCACCCTCGGGGCAGAAGACGACGCACTGTTCACCGACCGAAGGCGGAGACCAGACCTTCACCTTGCCCGCGCGCTGAGCCAGCCAAGGCAGGTTGCCGGTGGTAAGATCTCCGATTTCGACGGTGCAGGTTGCCGCGTCGTGATCGACGGACGCAATGGTGCCCATCTGGATCAGTTCGCCGGTCAGCTGTTCAGGGTCTGCAGTTCGCGCCATGGTGAGACCTTGGCGCGGGCCGCAGCGACTTTCGCGCCCCTGCATTTCGCTGAACGATTAGCGAAATGCAGGGGCTATGCGATCAGTTGTCGTTTGCCCGGAGCGCGTAGTTGCTGATCAGCACTTCGCGGGCGGGCCGGGACTCCGCGCCGACCGTGTAGGTGGTGTCGATCGCGTCGATGACGAAGCGTCCGAACGTCTCGCGCACGCCAGCGTTGTCGTTCAGCGACATCAGGAACTTGCCCTTGATCCCCGCCAGCTGGTCAGCGAGCGCCGCGAAGTCCGCGCGGGTGAACACGTCGGCGCCGTAGTCCGTTTCGCAGGCCCAATAGGGCGGATCGAGATAGAACAGGGCGCCGTCGCGGTCATACCGGCGGATGAAGTCCGCGTAAGGCAGGCGCTCGATGACGACGGACTGCAGGCGGTCATGGAGATCCGCAAGCATTGGCTCCAGCTTGCCGACGTCGAACCGCGCCGGCGACGACGCATCGACGCCGAAGGTGCGGCCGGACACCTTGCCGCCGAATGCCAGGCGCTGGACATAGAGGAACCGCACAGCGCGCTGGAGATCCGTGAGACGGTCGGGATCCTGCCCGAGCAGCCGCTGGAATTCGGCGCGGCTCGCGACGCGGAAGCGCAGCATGTCGACGAGGTAGGGATAGTGCTCGGCTAGGCAGCGGAACAAGGTGACGACATCGCCGGAGATATCGTTGATCGCCTCGGCTCGCGGACGGGTCTTACGGCGCAGAAAGATGCCGCCCATGCCCACGAAAGGCTCCGCATAGCTGGTGTGCGGCGTGCGCTCGATGATGGCGCAGACGCGCTTGGAAAGGTTGCGTTTTCCGCCGATGTAACCGGCGACGGGAGAGGTTGGGGAAACGAGAACAAAAGGGGTAGACATGTTGGATTTCCTGCACGATGTCCCTCCCGCGCCTGAGCGCGGAAGGGTACTCGATGGGACAGGCGTGACGCCCGTCAGAGTGCGAGTGCAGGCTCGCTGGTTTCGGGATGTGGGGACATCCGGAGCCCCCTTCCGTAAAGGGGGAATGCAGCGCCGTGAAGGCGCTTAGTCAGTGAGGTGCGAGCCTCACGAAAACGCCGCGCGCGCTTGGGCGCGTGCGAAGTCCGCGTCCAGCACCGCAACCGGATCGCGGCCCGACCGCGCGAGATTCTCGACCATGGCGCGGTAGATGCGAAAGCCGTTCATCAGGTTTCCGCCATTGGCCGCGAACGCTGCAGTCCTTCCGAATGCGAAAGTGTCGGCCGAAAAATCGAGCGCATTGTCAGCCCCCGCTGCTTGAGTTGCGATCTTCGCAGCGAGCCCGCTGGTCAGGCTTCGCAGACGCAGACCTTGGCCCGCAGCATTGCGCCAGATACCCAGCTGGCAGACGGTGCCGAAGTCGCCGGCTTCTGCGCGGACGGCACTCTGGTTCTGGGCGTTGAGCGCGGTCTGCCGCCGCGACTGGATCTGCCCTTCGGATCCGCCGCCGAGACCAAAGCCGATATTGAGCAGCGACGGATCGGTCGAATAGGGCTTGTCGGATGCGAACGTCAGAAGGCCCGCCGACGTCACCTGCCAGTCTGCCACAACCGGCAGCTTCAGATACATCATGAACAGGTAGCGCTGCGATGCACCGCCGAAGGGCGTGAATATGTCCGCGAGCACCGAAGCGGGCGCGATGATGCCGCGATCGAGGCCGCCACTCGCCAGAGCCGATGCGCTGAAGTCGAACCCGCCGCCCGCGTAATTGATAACCGCGCCGCCGCCCGACGTGCCAAGCGATACACTGCCATTGGCATGCTCGCTCATGTCCTGAACGACAGCCCCTCCGCCGGGGGCTGCGGCCGCCGGACGCCCAGCCATCGGCCCGCCGGGATAGCTCCACGGGAAGGCCAGATCGAACAGGAAGCGCACGCCTTCATTCGGCACGCCTTTCAGCACAGCGTCGCGCCAGCGCTTGGGGCGGGTGACATCCTCGGCAACGCCCGTCGCTCGAAGGTTGGGAACACCAATAGCGGCCATTTTTCTTACTCCGTGTCTTCGAGGGGTTCCCAGACGCTGAACGTCTGGCTGTCAGGGTCGCGGGCACCGCGGAAAGGCACGTCGGCGATCTGGAAGGGGTCCACGCCTTCGGTCTTCGGAAAGACCACAAGGTCGACGAGGCCGCTTGCCTTCACGCCAAGCACTATGGCCAGCGCGGTGTAATCCTTGTTGGGGGCGGTTACCGGGTTGCGCAGAACCCGGTAGCGCACGCTGTCATTCTCGGCGGGAATCATGCTGCCTTCCTCATGGGCGGGTAGAAGCTCTCGATGCGTCGCTGCGCCATCGCCCATCCGCCGAGGCCAGTGACCGGGTGGATCTTGTCGCTGTGATAGAACCTGAGGTTCGGGTTAGCGTTGGCGTCGCCGTACTCGGTCGGGTTGGCGCCATCGCCGAAGCTGTCCTGATCGCTGTCAACTGCGATCCGGAGCGTCAGGGCGCGCTTGCGCAATTCACGCTCATAGTCTGCGATCGCGATGACGTTGGTGTCGCGCTGGTTCTCGGCCGGAGTGTCGCAGGCGATATCCACGCCGGGGAGTGCGGCGCGGATGCCGCCCACCAGCGTGGTGATCTGGTCACCCCACGTGGTGACCGGAATGTTGGCGCCCTGCGAGTTGGTGCCGTCCATGTAGAGGACGCCGGTGATGTCGCACATTTGCAGCGACAAGCGGAAATTGGCGGTGTTGGCGACGGCTGCGTACTGGCCCACGCGCGAGCCGGTGGCGGCCAGCTTGTTGAAGACATAGCCAAAGGCCGCGCGGCAGAACGTCCCCCAGATCGCGCAGGATCCCGAAACCCATTCGATGCGGATAGTGCCTGCGCTCGCAGGCAGCAGGGCAGCGATGTCGATGTACTGGAACACGCCGGGATTGGCCGACAGGTCGAGGGCGGTCCAGGTCGCGCCGCCGTCGCGCGTGATCCGCGCCGCCGCGCCGGCCGCAGCGATGTAGCCGAGGCGGGCGACGGTGTTGGGATGATTGGCAGGGAAGTCCTGCTCTATCGCATCGCCTGCCTGGGTAAGCGTGGCCATCGACAGGTCGGCGGTCTGGGCGCTGTAGTACGTGCCGATGACGTTGCCGTAGTGGCGCACCGCGTAAGCCGAGCGCACATTGCCCTGCTTGAAGTTTGGCTGATTGCCTGCCGTCCAGGGCGCCGTATTGCTCGAAGTGAGGAAGCCGAAACCGGTAAAGCCCGCCCCGCCGTCGCCGAAGCGCGCAAAGCCCTCATTAGCGAACTTGCCACACCAGCGATCAGCGTTGTGCGTATAGCTGTCACCCATGCCCGCGAGGCTGACGAGCGGAAGCAGCCCGGTGGAATTTAGCGCCGTGCCGGCCTGCAGCATGGCCAGCATTGCCTTGGTTTGGCGCATCAGGCGCGGGCGGTAGGCGCCGATCGCGGGCGCGCCGTCTGGCGTCGTAATCGACGATACGCGCCCGGTGAGCGTGGCAACCGCCGACGTGTTGGTGGCGACTGCGAGAGCAAGGGCGGGATCGGTGGTGTAGAGCGCCTGGATAATGCGGTCACCCGCGTCCGTCACGATCAGGCCCATCGCGGTATCAAGGGTCTCGAACACGCCAAGCCCGGCGCTCGATGCCTGCAAGTCGGCGATCGCCGCCGAGTGTCCCTGCACGGTGGTGTGGTCGGCGACCTGACCGACGACGCGCTGCCCGGCGTCGAGCATCCAGACGGCAGCACCCGCGTCCAAGGTCTCGAAGATATCGGACGTGGTAGCGGTCGCCTGCAGGACAGCGATCGCGCCGTTGTTGGCGGTGACGGTAGGATCGGGCAAGGTGAACATTACCCGGCCGCCTTCGTCGGTGACGTACATCACCGTCGAGGTGTCGAGGGTCTCGAACGTCGAAACCTCGATGCCGGCGAGGCGCGCCCGCTCGTCGGCGGTAAAGACCTTGGCGTCGGCGGTCTCTTCGATGTCGCTGGCATCGACGACCTTGAAGGCGCCGCCCGCCTTCACCTTGGATGCAACGCTGGGCATCAGGAAATCTCCACCGGGATGGTGCCGGTCAGCTTGTTGGGGGAGCGAAGCACGATGTAGTTGAGCGTGGCGCCGGCGGCGGTGGTCACGCTGACGGTGGTTTTCACCGGCGCCTCGTCGAAGCCGTAAATCTTGTAGCTGGCGGGATCGCCCAGCGAGGCCGGATAGGCGTAGTACGCGTACTTGCCGGGCGCGGCGCTGCCCTCGACGGTCAGGCTTTTCGCCCGCGCGTTGCTCAATTCGCTGCCAGCGAGCGCGACCACGCCGGCGCTGTCGAGCGCGGCGGCATCGGCGACACCCCAGAAGCGGCGTGGCAGGACCGTGACCGATGCCGAGCGGTTCGCCGAGACGGCGCCGCCCGGTGCGGCGGCGTCGGTGACCGTCAGGTCAAAGGCGTTGCTTGCCGAGACGCCGGGGAACACCTTGGAGCGGTCGGCCGGCGCCACGGCGACGCCTTCAAGCGTCTGGCCGGTGATAGTGCCGGAGATAGTCCATGCCACGGTCACCGCGACAGACGCGCCCTGCTCGATTTGGCTGGGCGTGACGGTCAAGGCCGTGATCGACAGGCCGGGATAGAGCAGCTTGTCGAGCGCGGCGGCGACGCTGACACCGGGCTTGTAGTTAAGGAGGCCGGCGATCCCCGGCGCTTCGCTGAATTTGGCCATGGCGGTTCCCCTCAGACGCCGAGCGTTCGGATCCACACCGTCACGGTGCGATCGTCTGCGTTCCAGATGCGGATGCCGGTCGGCGCGCCGTTGGCATCGACGTTGATGCCGGCGATGCCGGTGTTGTCCTGAATGTCCGTGTTGCCGGCGACGCTGCTCACGCCGAGCACGGGGTTCACCCACGAGGTGTGGCCAACGGGCAGGACGAAGGTGACGGTGGAGTTCTCCAGCATCGAGAACGTGCCCCACGTCACCTTCTTGCCGGAGGCAAAGACCTCGTAGCCGCCGTTGGCCACGAAGTTGCGCTGGATCACGCGGTCATAGTCCGCGCCCTGATAGCCATCGAGCAGGTCGGCATCGATCCCGGAGTCGGCGCCGTCGACGGTGCGCAGCTTGTCGCGCACGTCGTCCGCCGTGTACGCACTGGCGACGAGGCGAGCGTTGATCTGCTCTTGAAGGCCGTTATCGGCGTTGCTCCGGGCTGCCGCTTCGCCATCGATCCTGCCGCCAAGCGCGGCATCTGCATTGCTTCGTGACTGAGCCTCGGCATCGATCCTGCCGCCGAGCGCATTGTCGGCGTTGGTTCGTGACTGAGCCTCGCTGTCGATTCGACCGCCTAGCGCGTTGTCCGCATCTACCCGCGCGGTCGCCTCGGCGCCGATCGCGCCGCTGAGTGCATTGTCGGCGTCGGCTCGGGCGGCAACTTCGCCATCGATCCGACCGCCGAGCGCACCGTCCGCATTGCCCCGCGCCGTGGCCTCGTTGTTGATGGCTGTCCCGAGGTTCGTGTCAGCCGCTTCCCGCGAGCCGGTCTCGTTTCCCAGCGCCGTCCACAGGTCGGCAACGTTACTGGCCCGGGTCTGCACCTCCGTGGCGATGGCCTGCAGGATTGACGCAAGCCGATCCCGCAGCTTGCGGGGCGTGACGAAGCGGCGATCGTCGTCGCCGGCGTCGACTTCGCCTTGCGTGGCGATCTCAGCGACACCGGAAATGTCCTCAGTTGCGAGTGGGTAGGCGAAGACAGCGTTGCCGTAGGCGATGTTGGACGCGAAGTCGGCTTCGAAGGCGATGTCGAATGCCAGCAGCGCGAAGGCGAGGCTTACCTTCGACATGACCGGCTCGGCACCGGTGTGGACAGCGAACAGGGTGCCGTCGTCGAGGAACAGGCCAAACCCGGTCGCGGTCCAGACGTCGGCGCTGGTGTCGTAGGCGGTGAGGTGCGTGACGTTGGCGGCCGAGGCGATGCCCGACGCCACTTCCACGCGCTTGAACTCGCCCGGCAGCGCGGTGAGCGTCGGCGCATAGTCGAATGGCGTGGCAGTCAGCCCGAGGCCGTCGATGACAGTGGGATCGGAGCCGGATGCGGCCTGGACAGCCGCGAGCCCCGCGTCGGTCAGCTTGAGGACCAGCGTGGCCATTATTCTACCTCCCAATATTCGGAGCCGTCTTCGGTCCTGAAGGGCTCGCCGATCTCCGACTGCCAGACACGGCCCCAGTCGCGGCTGTGGTCGATCGTGGTGGTGCAGTCGGCGCGGAACATGGCGCCTGCCATGCCGCCGGCGGCCATGTAGAGCCCGGCCTGTGCCTCCAGCACCTGCACGAAGTCGAAGTGCGAGCGGGCGGGCTTGGCGATGGCGACGTCGGCGATGATCGCGTTGGCCGTCTCGGGCGTGAGGAAGGCGGCGCCGATGTCGGCCGGGGCGCGCACCTCAAACGTGTGCGGCGCACGCCTCGGGTTGGCTTCGTGCCATTCGGTCAGCGTCAGCGCCGGGTGGTAGCGTTCCAGTACTTCCTCGACGGCGCGGCGCGTGCCCTTGCGCCGGTGATACGGGATCGCATCGGCAATCGCCGCGCGCTTGTATTCAACCGTCCAGTTCGTCTTCCAGTGGCTGATCGCGAGGCCCCACGCGAGCCATGGCAGGTGGCCGACCGGGCACCGCACAGGCGACCAGACGTCGCGGATGGGCGCGGTGAAGTCGAGGACGCTGGCAGCGGTCTGCTCCAGCGCCTTTTCCAGCTTCGTCGATGCCGGGGGCAGGATCGAGGGGTAGATCACTCGTTAGTCCCCGCGAGCCTGCCAGCAACGCCGGTGCAGAAAGGTGCCTGCGTGCGGGTGACCAGCACATCTGCAGCTGGCGAATTGAGGACGACGTTCTGTGCACCTTCGACGTGGGCGGCACGGAATAGCGCGGAGCGGGTGATGTCCCGCCCGACGCGGTGGCTTTCCGCGACGTAGGCTTCCACGCTGGCGAGCGAGTTGGCGAGGACGAGGGAGCCATCAGGGCCATTGAACGTGGTCAGATCGTAATCGACAAGGAACGGGATGATCTCTGCAGGCTGAACGATAACGAGATCGGTTAGGGGCCGACGCGTGTCCGCCGAGACGTATGCCTGGACGGCGTCGACCAAACGCTGCGAGGCCGAGCCGTTGCCGAGGCGGGACAGCAGCGAGACGACAACCACGCCGGGCGAAGGGCTGGTGGCCGTAGCGTCGAGCACTTCCGCATCTGCGGACAGGGCGTGGAAGAGGTAGGCGCCCTCAGGCCCGGCAACTGAATAGCCCTCCGGCGCGAGCACCATGCGGCGGCGAAACTCGGTGTCGCTCTCCATCACGGCCGGGATGCCGTTGGCCTCATCCGCAGGCGTGATGACCTTGCGCATGATGCCGTACAGGGCGGCGATGTTGTCGAGATCGGCGCCAACCGCATAGGCAGGCATGACGGCGCGTGCGGCATCATTCACGCGCTGGCGCAGCAGCTGGGCGAGGTAGGAGAACGTCTGCAGAAGCTTGGTGGCGGGATCGCTCTCGCGCCCTTCGAAGGTGACGCCGACAGCCGCCATCTCAGCCTTGAAGTGCGCGACTGCGCCAGCAAGGATCGTCTCGTAGTCCAGCGCCTCGATCAGGTCGGGAGACGGCAGGCGGGAGAGATCGACAGCGGTGAAGGTGGGATCGGCCATGGCCGCCATGTCGGGCGCACCGGTATGCCCGCGCTATCCCCCGGCATTTAGCTGGACGTTCAGCAAAATGAGGGGTGGCTCAGCCGCCGGCGAGGTGCTCGTACAGCACATCGAGCAGCCGCTCCCGATCACGCGGGGTTGCCCCCAGCAGTTCGCGCTTGGGATAGGGTACGGCCTTTGCCCGAAGGGACGGCTTGTCCCGCAGGCCGTGCTGGTGGACGTCGGCGATCTGCGAAACCTTGCCAGTGAAGCCGACCCAGAAGCTTTGATCGTCCGTGCCGGTTTTCAGGAATCGGGAGGACGCAAGGCGGCGGAACATCGCTCGCCGGCGCAGGCCGCCACGGCGGCGCAAGCGCCCGCCGCCGGCGTTGCGATGTTCCTCGGGCACCGGAAGCCATTTCACGATCTTGCCGAACTCGAACGAGCGGATGCCGCCTGCCTCGATGTCGAAGCCGGTCAGCATGTGGCCGGTTCCCCACGTGAAGCTTTTCATGATGACGCGGCGCGGTTCGCCGCCGCCGCCGGACGGGTAGAGGAAGCAGGCCGCGCCGCGTCCGGAGACAGGCGGCGCCTTGTCCCTGCGCTTCTCGAAGGCGCTGCCGTCAGGCTGGCGCTGGGCGGTGATACGCTCGCGCTGGCTGATCGCCAGTTCACGCGCCATGCGGCGCATCAGAGCCCGGCGTGGGCCTGAGGAGAGGCTACGCAGGATCGTGCCAGCCAGCTGCTCGATCTCGGCAAGTTCGTCCGTCATGGCGCGGGCGCATCGCTTTCGAGCAGCAGTTCCGCGTTGCCGAAGCCCTGACGGAATGTGGCGCCGACGCCGGCGAAGCTGTCAGTGAAGTCCGGCTCGGGTGGGTGCTCGACGTCGTAGCCGCTGCCATCGGTGCGCGGCGTCACGATGACATTCTCGGTCAGGTCAATCGAGATCTCGATATCGGAGGTATCCAAGTCGAGCAGTTCCGCTTCGAAGGAAAAGGGCTGGCTATCCTGTTTGCGCAACAGCTGCGGCTGTTCCTTCGTGATCCACGCAAGAACGGGCACCATCAGGCGGTCAGCGTCCCCCGAGAAATCCGTCACCAGCGCCTTGAGGGTGTACTGATAGACGAACGACAGGGTGTGGGACTGGCGCGCGGCGATCTGGCCGCCCTCGATGTAGATCTGCAGGCGGTCGGGATGATCCTTGAAGTCGAGAGGCAGGCAGGCGGTGAGCCAGCGCCGCAGGCTATCGGCCTTGCGCATCATCGCCTCCCAATGCCAGGCGCACTTCGGCCTGCAGTTCCATGAAGGCCGCGCGGATCTGCCCGGCGACGTCGTAGAGCGCGGTCAGGCTGGGCAGCGCCTCGGCGCCGGTCATCTCGCCCGCGCTATTGCGCTGGACCGGCGGCAGCGCCGGCGGCGTCGCCAGCAGCCCCGGCGAGACCTTCGCCGTTCGCGGTGGCAACTGCACGGTCGAGCAGGCCGACGCCGTCAGCATCAACGCACACATTGCGATAGACCGGGCGCTCGATGACCTTCTGCGATTCATGATAGATTTCCCTGACGTTGGCCTGCCGCTCATATTCGGCGGATTGGTGGGCTTGCGCGCCGGCATCGATCTGGCTCTGCCGCTTCGCGCGTTCGGCCTCGGCCGCGTCGTCGGCGCGCTTCTGCGCCGCCTGTTCCTGCGCCGCGCCGACGCGCGTTCCGTATGCGAAGCCGCTGATGCCGGCGACGCATGCCGCCAGCGCGCCGGCGAGAGCGAGGTGCGAAAGTCCGATCATGCCGCCGGGCGACCGCATTTACCGCGATCGACGTTGCCGATCCGGTGAGCAATCCAGCCTTTGTGGAACGCCTTCAGGCTGGGGTTCACGCGGACGAGACGGTCATACTCGGCGCGCTGTTTCGTATCGAGGCGATCGAGCATCCGCCCGCACAGCTTCGCGGCGCCCGCTTCCTTCTGGCACGCGGAATAGGCGGCGATCGTCCGGGCGCCGATCTGTCCGTCTACCGCAAGGCGCGTGCCGCACAGGGCGTTGATGCCATCCTGAAACCAGCGCGACGGGCGGGGCGGACCCATGTTGACCGTCGTGTCGAACAGTTCCTCGGTAACCGCGGCATCGATCGAGATCAGCGGGGCGAGGCCGGGGGCGACGAGATAGCGATCGTAGTAGATGCTTTCCGCGACTTCGCGCGGCAGCGTGCGCATCGGGCCGGTGTAGCCATTCTCGCGCGCGACCTGCACGGTGATGCCCATGTTGGTTTCGCCGCCCGGATCGGCCTTGTGGTTCACGTAGCCGCCTTCAAGTGCGATCGCGGCGCCGATGATGGTCAGGGCGGCGGCGCCGATCTGGCGGGACTTGGTCTTGACGGTAGCCAGTACGGACATGGGTCAGCCTTTCTTCGGCAGGAAGCGGTCGGCGATGCGGCCTGGGATGGTGACGAGGGTGTCGATCGCGGCCTTGACGACGCGCGGGGTGGCATCGAAGGCGAGGAGCGCGATGCCGAAGGCGATCGACTGCGCGACGAAGCCGTTCCAGTCCGTGACGGCGACGATCGCGAGGGTGGCGTAATAGCTGACCGTGGAGCCAACGACCCACTGGAGCATCCGATCGCGCCAAGACATCGCCGGCTTCCATGCCTGGGCGACGGCCGAGCCGATCAGCGATGGCGTGAGCGAGCCGACCACTTCCGCGCAGTGTTCGAAGGCCATGTGAAAGATCGTTCGCAGGTCCATGGGATCAGCTCCAAAGTTGGATGAGAGGCAGGACGCGATTTGCGTTGCCCTCCTGAGTGGCAGTCGCCGGGACAATGACGACGGTGCCGAGGGGAAGGATGGTGCCGAGATCCGCGAGGCCGGGGTTGGCATCGAGGACGCGCGTGATTTCACCCGGGCCGAGACCGGCCTCGCGCCAGAGCAGCTGATCCAGCTTGTCGCCCTGCTTCGCGGTCAGGCGCTGTTCGGCGGCCATCAGATCAGGTCGATCGTGGTGCGGGGCTTGCCGAGGATGTCGCGCACCGCGTGGAGCGCATCGCGGCGAAGTTCGCCAATGGTGGGCGTGAGTTCCTGGGCGTCGTTCCCGCCGGCCGACGTCGTGTCGAAGTCGCGGTGGCGCTCGATCAGTTCAGCTTTAGCGTAGAGGGCAACGGCGCGGTTGTAGCGGATCAGCTGGACGCTCTGGCCGTCCAGCTGCGGGGCGGGAATCGCCGCAAGAGTAGCGTGGCCGTCAGCGGTGGACCGGGCGGCGAAGGCGGCCAGATCATAGGCCACCGTCATGATCGCGCCGAGGATCGCGGCACGAAGGCGGGCAGGCGTTATGCTGGTGGGGATCCTCGCGGCCTCGCGCACAGCGCTGGGCTGGATGTCTGGGAAGAAACCGTCGTTGACGATCGGCGCTTCCGGGACTGCGTCGGGCGAAGCGGTAAAGTCTGCGCTGGGGAGCGGGATGTAAGTCACGCCGCTACCATGACGTGCCACGTCAGCGGGACGAGGATGATGAGGAGTTTCGCGAAGCACCAAGCGGAGTAGAAACAAAGCCCTGCTGCCAACAGGCGGCAGATCAGAGCGATGCCGAGCGGCATGTCACCGAGCTTGGAAAAGCAGTTGAAGCCGGGCAGGCGCAGTACGCGCACCAAGTACCAAGAGATAAGCGCGTCGCCGAGCGCCTGCTTTGCAAAGATATAGAAGGCAAAACCGCTGAACAGCAGTGCCGCGACGATGATCTGGTGGACGATGTTCATGCGGTCTCCGATCGGCCCGCCGGCTAACAGGGGTGGGGATCGGGTCAGCTGGCGGCCCTACGGCCCGAAAGCCTCCCTCAGCGCGCGATCCGCCCCTGAGCGCCGGGGGCGAGCTTGTCAGGCGGCGGTGCCGCTCTGTTCGGTGTTCGTGTCGACCGGAGGCGGCGTGACGGCGGCCAGCAGCTTCTCGGCGCGCTTGATGCGATCCTTCACGCCGACGCGGTCGTTGAGGCGCTGGGCTTCGCGAAGGTGAACGAGCGTGCTCTCCAGAACGATGCGGCTGTTTTCCGCCGGCATGTCCTCGGCTTTGCGCAGCTGCTCGATGCCAATGGCCTTCAGCAGCTTGGCACGCACTTCATCGTGAATGTCGAACCCCGCCGTCAGGTTGTCGGCAGTGTCGAGTACGGCCGGATCGAACGACTGGCCTGCGTTCTGGGTCTTGGCGGCAGCGTCCGCGATCAATTCGACGACGATGGTCGGAACGTCGCGCGCGTAGCGCTTGGGCATCTCGACGCGGTGGCGCAGCAGGAACTCAGCGACGTCGAGCGCTGGCATGTAGCCGCCGGTGTCGAGCAGCCAGACCATGTACGTGGGCACCACATCGGCGGCGAGGCCAGTGCCGACGCCGGCGTCGGCGCCCATGATGCCGTCCACCCACGCCTTGTACTCGGGAAGCATCTCGCACTTGGCCGCGATTTTCTTATCGATCGAGCGGATTTCCTTAAGCCGGCGCAGATCATGCGTCAGCCGAAGGGTAATCTGGGATGCGGCGCGGTCGGCAGGCGAAGAGTTCGCCCCCGCTGCCGGGGAGAGGGCGGCAGCGGGGGCGAGGGCCGCCCCACGCACAATGGCAACGCTTGCGTGGATCGTCTGCGCTGCGATGATGGTCTGGGCAGCGAGAATGCGATCGCGTTTACGACGAGCAAGGCTCATGGCGTTGTCCTGTGGGTGGAGCGGTTTCGGGAAGGCGAGAGCCGGGATCAGGC
Organism: Novosphingobium resinovorum; assembly: GCF_036352595.1. GTDB lineage: Bacteria > Pseudomonadota > Alphaproteobacteria > Sphingomonadales > Sphingomonadaceae > Novosphingobium > Novosphingobium resinovorum_B. The sequence continues at coordinate 188,398 of NZ_JAZFAX010000005.1, read as the reverse complement.
CGGCTTCTTGCCCATGACGACGTTCTCGATGAGGGCGCAGCGACCGTAGTCCTCGACCACGTAATCCTCGTTCACGGATTCGTAGTTCTCGATCTGGTCGAGCGCGGGCTCGTCCTTGACCTGACGGCGGCGGGTTTCCTCCTGCCAGTAGATCGAGAGGTTATCGAGGCTGGTCACCAGCAGCGCGTCTTCCGGGAAGAACGGGACGATGACGGCGCGCTTGCCGGCCAGCTGCTTGGGCAGGGTCAGGATGCGGTGAGCAGCCTCGCGCTCGGTCGCGGTGTCGCCGGCGCCCTGCAGCAGGTTCAGGTACTTGTCCTTGACCAGCGACCAGCCCACGATGACGACGAGATCGGTATCGCTGCGGTGCCAGGGATCGAGCAGGTCGAGCGCATCGAATGCCAGCGCATCGAGGTTGGCGTAATCGGCCTCGGCCGTGTCGACGTTGGTGGCATCACCATCGACCACTTCGACGCCGGCGGCTACGTAGATCGCCTTGGTCGCGCCCGCCGTCAGTTCGCCGTCGTCGAGAACGCGATCGGCGGCATGGGTGCGGATCTTGTGGAGCCAGCCCTCATTGACGTCCTGCAGCAGCGGATTGGCGGCGCGATCGGTCTGAGGGGCGATGGAGGTGCCGTTAAAGCCGATCATGATGCGGTCGCGGCCCTGCTGTTTCAGGATCACGTCACGCAGCAGCGTCTGGAACTCGGGCTTGTGGCGCCAGGCATCGAGCTTCGCGTACTTGATCGCGTGGTCGAAGTTGGTCTGGCGGCAGTGGTAGCCGCCGTCGTCCGTGGTGTCAGTCGGATCGCCGGGCGTGCGGCGGTTTCCGGCGCCGGTGTTGGTGCGGCTAGCAAGCGGGCGGGTGACGGTAACGCCGACCTTCTCGCCCTGCTGGGCGGGAACGCCGACGACATTGATCTGACCGAGGAAGTCGCTCGACTCCTGGATCTTCTCTTCCAGCTTCTGCTCGACGGCGGGGGCAACGCTGAACTTGACGGTGGCGCTGTCCACGCCGTTGAGCAGCGCGATCTGGCTGACGTAGGCATTGAACAGCAGGCGGGTTTCGTTGCGCATTGGCGAAGGCTCCTAGGGGGACGCGGTGGGCGTGGGGCAGGTCTGGGTTACGGGCCGGATCAGCAGTCGGTGACGACGGAGCCGTTGCCGCCGGCGGCCGGGGCGCGCTTGAAGGTCTGAGGCTTCTCCTCGGTCGAGAGCTTCGCCTCCAACGCATCGAAGCGGGTAGTGAGCGCGGCGACGGCGTCGTTGGACGGCTTCACGGCGGCGGCGACCTGCTCACCCAGCACGGCGCCGAAGCGCTCGACGTCGAAAACGTTATCGTTGGCGGGCGCGGGCGGCGCCGGCGGCGTGACCGCTTCCTTCGGCTTCTCGGCCTTGAAGAGCGAGGTGAAGGCGGCGATCATGCCGGACTTGGTGGCCTCGGCGATCGTCGCGCCATCGAGCACGGGCTCGATCTCCAGCGACGTCTCGTAGGCCGACGAAAAGACGTTGGGGCGGGACTGGACCGCGAACTTGAGCGGCTCGGTGCCGAGCGATGCCGGGGAATCGGTGATTGCGAGGCCGACCAGATAGGCCTTGCCTTCGCCGGCGAAGTTCGGATGGATTTCGCAGCTGGTGAACAGCTTCTGCCCGGCCTTGTTGAGCGCGATCAGCTGATCGTTGGCGTCGATCTCGGCGACGAGGCTGAGCAGCTTCTTGGTCACCCCGTTCACGACGAGGTCGACTTCCTCGGTTTTGAGCGAGAGCACGGTGCCGTAAGCGTTGAAGGGCTTGTCGGGGCTGTAGCCGGCGATGTGCTCGCAGTTGATGCGGGCGGCGTAAGTCGCGGGCGCATAGCTGGCGGCGCTCTGTACCAGCAATTCGCGTTCGATGACGCGCCCATCGATAGTGGGGCCTTCGACGGCGACGCGGAAAAACTTGCTCTTGGCCATGATCGGTCCGGTTCCCTTGAGGTTCGGCAGCGGTGTGGGGCCAGAAAGGGACGCTCGGACACGATCTCTCAAGGGCATGCATTTCGCTTAGCGTTCAGCGAAATGGACAGCGGTGATCGGGGCGAAAAGCGCGCGCCATGGTCGCGCCATGACCGGCCCATTCCTTCCCCAGCCCGGCGCACCCGCGACCGCATGGCAATTCGATCCGCGCCGCCACGCGCGCAGCCTGTACTGGCGCGGGTGGGGCATCCAGCAGATCGCCGACGAATTCGCGCTGCACCGCGTCAAGGGCGACACCGGCGGGCCGATTCCTCGCGCGACGATCGCGGCATGGAAGCAGCGCGACAAATGGGACGAGGCACCCTCGATCCAAAAGATCGAAGACGGGCTAGAGATCCGGCTGCTGACCCTGATCGCGAAGGAGAAGAAGACCAGCGGCGATCTGGTCGAGATGGAGGCGCTGTCCCGGCAGATCGAAAGTCTCGCGCGCGTCCGCCGCTACCAGGAGCCGGGCGGCCATTCCGGTGACCTCAACAAAAAGGTCGGCAACCGCAATGCCGGGCCGCGCAAGGCACCGAAGAAGAACCACTTCACCGCCGAGCAGGCGGCCGAACTCAAGCGAATATTCCTTGAGGGCTGCTACGACTACCAGCTGACGTGGTGGAACGCGCTGAGCCAGCGGACCCGCATGATCCTGAAGTCGCGCCAGATCGGCGCGACTTACTATTTCGCGTTCGAAGCGCTGATCGACGCGATCGAGACCGGCCGCAACCAGATCTTCCTGTCAGCCTCGAAGGCGCAGGCCCACCAGTTCCGCTCCTACATCGTCAGCTTTGCCAAGCTGGTCGGCGTCGCGCTGACCGGCGATCCGATGCTGATCACCTCCGATCTGCGGCCGGAGGAGGACGCAGCGGCCGAGATGCACTTCCTCGGCACGAACTTTCGCACGGCGCAGGGCCGGCACGGCAATTTCTATTTCGACGAGTTCTTTTGGGTCCATTCATTCGAGGAGCTCAACAAGGTCGCCTCGGGCATGGCGACGCACAAGAAGTGGCGCAAAACTTACTTCTCCACGCCGTCCACCGTGGCACACCCGGCCTATCCCTACTGGACCGGCGAGCGCCGGAACCGCCGGCGCAAGAAGGAAGACCGCGTCGAGATCGACGTCAGCCATGCGGCGCTGGCGAAGGAGGGCAGCGTCGGCCCGGATCGCGTCTGGCGCCATATCGTCAACATCGAGGACGCCGAGCGCGGCGGCTGCGACCTGTTCGACATCGAGGAACTGCGCGACGAGTACGCGCCCGACGAATTCGCCAACCTGTTCATGTGCGACTTCGTCGACGACACCCTGTCGGCGTTCAAGTTCAACGACATGATCGCCTGCGGCTGCGACAGCCTCGTCGATTGGACTGATTTCAACATCGAGGCGGCGCGGCCCTACGGCAACTTGGCGGTTTGGGCGGGATATGACCCGCAGTCGAGCGAAACGGGCGACAACGCAGCACTGGTGATCGCCGCGCCACCATTGGTCGAAGGCGGCCAATTCCGGATCCTCGAACGCCACCCGCTGCGGGGTCTCGATTTCCAGCAGCAGGCCGATTTCATAAAGGCCATGCTGAGCCGCTACAACTGCACGTACCTCGGGATCGATGCCACGGGCGTGGGTGCCGGCGTCTACCAGTTGCTGGCAAAAGTCGGGGCAATGCCGGCCAGCTGCATGGTCGCCAAGATCGAATACTCGCTGGAGGTGAAGGCGGGAATGATCATGAAGGCTCAGAACGTCATTCGCCGGGGCCGCCTCGCGTTCGATAGCAGCTATCTCGACATCGTCTCGGCCTTCGTTTCGATCAAGCGGACCCTGACCACCAGCGGTCGCAACGTTACCTTCAAGGCTGGACGCGGCGGCGAAGACGGCCACGCCGACATCGCCTGGGCGACCATGCACATCCTCATGAACGAGCCGCTCGACGGCAAGGAAAAGCCCAAGGGCACGATGGAGATTATCGAATGAGCAAGCGTAGCCGTGCCCGCAGGATGAGCCGTCAGGAGACCGCCGAAGCATCGGGCGGCGCGATTGTCGCCGCCAACGACAATCGCGGCAAGTCGATCGAGGCTTTCAGCTTCGGGGATCCCGAGCCGGTGAACAGCCGGGCCACGATGCTCGACATGCTGGAGTGCTGGCACAACCAGCGCTGGTATGAGCCGCCGATCTCGCTGGACGGCCTCTCCCGGTCTTTCCGCGCGTCGCCGCATCATTCGAGCGCGATCATCCTGAAGCGCAACATGCTGGCCGCCAGCCTCGACCCGGCATCGCTGATCAGCCGGAGCGACTTCGCCGCCATGGTGCAGGACTACCTTGTTCTCGGTAACGCCTATGTGCAGGAGGTGCGCAACCGCCTGGGCGGCCTGTTGCGGCTCGATCATGTTCTCGCCAAGTATACCCGGCGTGGCCTCGCGCCGGGCAGTTTCTGGTGGGTGCCCAGTCACCAGAACGAAATGGAGTTCGATGCCGGCACCGTCCACCAGATCATGGCGCCTGACATCAATCAGGAGATCTATGGTCTGCCGGAATACCTGTCGGCGCTGCAGGCCGCGCTGCTAAACGAGAACGCCACGCTGTTCCGCCGCCGGTATTACGAGAACGGAAACCACGCTGGCTACATCCTCTATGCCACCGGGCAGTTTGCCGATGGCGACGTGGACAAGATGCGCGACGCGCTCAAGCGGTCGAAGGGGCCGGGCAACTTCCGCAATCTGTTCGTGCATGCGGCCGACGGGAAGGAGAACGGCATCAAGATCCTGCCCATCGCGTCGGTAGGGGCCAACGACGAGTTTCTCGGCATCAAGAACACGACGCGCGACGACGTCCTGGCAGCGCACCGCGTACCGCCCCAGCTGCTGGGCATCATCCCCGCGAACGCTGGCGGCTTCGGAGATCCGGCGAAGGCACTCGACAGCTTCTTCGAACTGGAGATTGAGCCGCTGCAGTCCGTGTTCCTCGAACTGAACGACACGCTCGGCCGCGAAGCGGTGCGGTTCCGGGAGCGGACGAAGGCGGCGGCCTGACGCTACACACCTAGTCCCACGAAGGGCGGCTCGATTGGGCCGCCCTTTTCGTATGTGCTGACCGCGCACGATTATTGCGTCCCCCGGTAGGCGCCTCGCACCCGGTCTAGAGAGGCGCGGCATGCCCGAAGCCGCGGACCTGCGCGGGTCGGCCGCCCTCGGCAGGCCGGTCGGGGCGGCACCCCCTCGCAACGCGCTTATCCCCCCGCCTCGCCCGCGCACTTTATGTGTCCCATTTGATGCACCACGAGGACTTCCGGTCCCCCGGCCTAGGTCCTAGGCTGGGCGCGCACCTCAGGGACCCTCGCCGCGTTGCAATTTGATGCAGCTAGACGGGTCTTACGGAACGAAGCGCATCCTCTGAAAAATACGGATTAAGGCCCCTCGCTGCGGTGGGTGGTACCGGAGAAGCGTAACATGCGTAACCTCCCGCCGCGACACCACCTCAAGTCTCTGAATTTAGATGATTTTCTGTGTTACGTTCGGAAGGTAATCTAGCGCAACCTTGCAGGCCGAAAAAGGTAACCCCCGCAGAAATCCTATGGTTTTTCAGTTCAAAAAGTTACCTTTTAAAAAGGTAATCTCGTCACTCAGAGGTTACGCTTTAGGTTACGCCAAAAACCGCAGAAATCCGCCACTTGTTACGTTTGTTACGTTTTTTCCGGTACCCCCCACGCTGTCTGAAACCCCTCGGACGATTTGTCCCATTATGGGGCTGGTGCTCTGGGTCAGGCGGTTGGCACTTGGTTACGCTGCACGTGCCACCACATGATGCTCATCGGCAAACAGGGAGCGATTGAAAATGGAAGACGACAATAAAGCTGAACCGGTAATCCAGATTCCAGACAATCAAGATTGGGTGCTGGCTACGATCGTTTCCGACGCCCAGACGCTTGGATTCGAACAAGCCATGACCCTTCAAGTTAATGGCCTTATTGTATCTGGCGTAATGATCGGCGGCGCAAAGTATTTCGAGTTGCAGACGGCTTTGGTCGAGCCATTCGCCACCGATGAAATGAAGGTCGCGTACTATATGAAGGAGGTGTTTGCGACCGCAGCTGACTTGTACAAGCCGGAGGAGGAAGATGAAGCCCCCTCGATGCCGACTTACATCCACCTGCGGAACGCACAGTTCTTCTCACCGGGTCAGCGCCCGCTCCCCGGAGAAGGGGTGCTCTGGCGCGGTAGGCTTTCGTCGGTCGACGGGTTCAGTTTTGGCTCGCTAAGTGTGGCAGACGACTGAACCTAGAGCCTTAGCCGCGTTTCTTGGCTATGGTATCTTTCATGGTATGGGATGGGTAGCGGGCTATAACTTCTCATGAAATTATAGATAGATATGCCCTGTAGTTGGCGGCCTCCCGCTCCGCCAACGGTTTAGAAAAATACTGACTCCATGAGTATTTTTCGAGGCGGCTTGGCCCGCCCAACATTCCAGCCAACTTTATGATTCGTCGTGTTGCCGCCGTCACTCGCAGGCGGGAGACGAATCGAAAGGAGCGCGGCGGCTTTGAGCCGGGGAAAGCGCACTCAGGATGACAACGCAGGCCCAAGCGCTTCGATGATGCGGCAATCGGCAACCGTGCCGCCATCACAGGAATCGATCACCGCCTTGAGTTCCTTGCGAAGCGCCGCAAGGTCCGCCAGCTTGCGGTCCACTTCCAGAAGATGCTCCCTGGCGATCCGGTCGATGCCCTCGCAATCACAGCTGCGATCACCCGAGATGCTCAGCAGCGTACGTACCTGATAGAGCGAAAATCCAAGGTCGCGGGCACGACGGATGAAAGACAGCCGGCCAAGTTCCGCCTGCCCATAGTCCCGGTAGTTGCTCGTCGTCCGCGCCGGCTTGGGCAGCAGGCCGATCTTCTCGTAATAGCGGATCGTCTCGATCTTCGTGGCCGTCGCCTTGCCCATGTCGCCGATCGTGAATGCCATGCCCTTGACCCTGTAGTTGCTACAGGCCCTATATAGCCTGTCATCACCGAAACAGGAGATGCATATGGCCGGCGGATGCTGCGGCGGATCACGGGATAACGCGGAACAATTGAACGACGCGGCCTGGCGGCGCGTGTTGTGGATCGCGCTTGCCATCAACGCCGTCATGTTCGGCGTGGAGATCGTCGCTGGGGCCACCGCCGGGTCCGCCTCGCTCAAGGCCGATGCGCTCGACTTCCTGGGCGATGCCGCCAATTATGCGATCAGCCTCGGCGTCGCGGGCATGGCGCTGGCGTGGCGGGCGCGGGCCGCGCTGGGCAAGGGCGTGTCGATCCTGCTGTTTGGGCTCTGGGTGCTGGGCAACACCGTCTGGACGGCTGCGCAGGGCGTTGTCCCTGCCGCCGAGACCATGGGCATCGTGGGCGTGATCGCGCTCGTCGCCAACCTTGCCTGCGCCGCGATGCTGTGGCGCCACCGCGAGGGTGACGCCAACCGGCGCTCGGTCTGGATCTGCTCGCGCAACGATGCGATCGGCAATATCGCCGTGGTCGCTGCCGCCCTCGGCGTGTTCGGCACCGGCACGGGCTGGCCGGACATCGCGGTCGCGGCGATCATGGCCACGCTGGCGCTGTCAGGCGGATGGCAGATCATCCGCCAGGCTCGGGGCGAACTGAGGCGCGCGCCTATTCGCCGCCGAAGCGAATCCGCACCCCTCCGTTAAGGACGAACCCATCGGTCGGTGCCCAGGCATCGACCGTCCACGCACCCGTCGCCGCCCGGCGTGGCAGGAGCAGCGGGTCGTATTTCGTCTGCCGCCCGGTATAGTAGGCCTCGATCCCGAAGCGGCCGCGCCCTTCCTTCTCCCACATGCCGACGAGCCTGCGCTGTCTCGCGGCGTCAGCGTCACGATACGGCGACCGGGCCATCGGGATCCGGCTCGCTTGCGGCGACATGGACGTAGCTGCCGGTCCGTGACAAAGCCCGCCAGCGATAGCGCAGCAGCCCAGATCGTAGCGTTGGCTACGCAGTGCCTGCACGAAAGGCGATCCGTCCGGCGCCTTTGCGCCAGGCATTGTCCCGCCGTCGCGCTGCCCGGCCGACAGGGCACATCATGGCCATAACGGTCCCAGCGCTCGCTGGGATAACGATGGTGTTTGAACGACGACTTCGGGTGGGAAACTGCCGTTGCGCAGTGCCCACCGCGTCCGGCTAGGCAGCCCTTCGACAAGCTCAGGACTGCCTAGCCTACCGGCCCTCCCGCAAGCGGGAGGGCGAAGGCGGCTTTCCCCGCCCGCTTGCGGGAGGGGCAGCGAGACTTACTGAGCCGAAGGCGAAGTTAGTCGCAGCGGGGTGGGCCAAGCGCAACGCCCGCCACGGGGCGCTTACGGACAGGCTGCTTTCCTACAACGCGGCCGCTGCGATACTTTCGGCATCATGCCCCGCGCCGCCTCGCTTCATCGCCCCGAATACTTCGCTCTCCCGCGTCGCAAGGTGACACCCGGCGCCCGCAAGGTGACACATCCGCCGCACAAGGTGACACATCCTGCGCCAAAAGTGTCACCTTACCCCTGCAAGGTGACACATTCCGGCTCCAAGGTGACACCTTTTCCCCCTGGACCGTGTAAACAGTGTAAACCCTGTCACCTTGCGACCGGGCCTCAGAGCGCCGGCAGGTTCTCGCGGAAGGTCTTGCCTTCGTACCCGGTGCGCATCGCGCCGCGCTTCTGCAGGGCCGGGACGATGGCGTCGAAGCAGGCATCCTCCAGGGCACGGCCGAGATCCTGCCAGCAGCGGGGCTTGCGCCACTCGGTTTCGGTGCGCCCGGACCACGGCACGTTCCAGCCGTTGGCGGTGTCGCTGGTGAAGAACACCATGTGGAACATATTGCCGGCCACCCTTTTTCCGCTCCTGTCGGCCCTGGAAGAGTTCGCGTCGGGTCAACCTCTGCAATCGGGGGAGGGGGCATCTGCCGTGCCGGCGCGGGCTATCCGACTGCCGGGTTGGTCGTCGGGGAGGGCTGCGACGGGGGCGGCTGGCGGTCCACGGCGGAGGCCCCTTCAGGAGACGATCGCGTGGGACTGGGCAGCCTGCATCCCATCGGCATCGTCGAGCCCGAACTCGGCGCCGCGCTGCGCGGGCACATTGCCCCGGCGGGAGGGCAGGTGCTCCTTCAGCCCCGGATCGCGCTGGCGCAGGCCGGGATGCGCTTCGCCACGCCGATCGTCACCGGCATTCTCGGCCACCCCATCTTCTTTGCCGAAGCCGCCGTCGCGGGTGGAATCCTGGCCGAGGCGATCGAACTGCCGGAAGCCGCGGGGTAGACGCCGCGATCACGTCATCCGGCGGCGAGCCCGGAAATCAGGGCTCGCTCCACATGCGCAGCAGGTTGTGGTACTGGCTGGCGAGCGAGACGGTTTCCGCGCTCTCGCCCAGGCGCTGGCGAAGACTGTCGATCGCCTGGTCCAGTTCGAACAGGATCGTCCGCTGGGCGTCGTCGCGGATCAGGCTCTGGGTCCAGAAGAACGAGCAGACCCGCTCGCCGCGCGTCACCGGCTCGACGCGGTGCAGGCTGGTGGCGGGGTAGAGGATCATGTCGCCGGCCGGAAGCTTGACGCGGTGTTCGCCGTAGGTATCGACGACGACCAGTTCGCCGCCGTCGTACGCATCGGGTTCGGACAGGAACAGCGTGCTCGAAATATCGGTGCGCAGCCATTTTGGCGAGCCGGGGACGCCTCGCAGCGACCCATCGACGTGGAGGCCGTAACTCTCCTCGTTGGCCTTAGCGTAGCGATTGAACAGCGGCGGCATGTAGGCGGCCGGCAGGGCCGCGCGGAAGAACGTGGCGTTCGCCCGCAACGCCCGCAGCACGATGTCGCCCTGGGCCGTGGCTACCGGCGAGTCCTCCGGGAGCTGGCGATTGCGTTTCACCAGGGCGCCCTGGGTGCCCACGGTCGCCCTGCCGTCGATCCAGTCGGCTGCGTCGATCTCCGCGCGCATGGTGGCGACTTCCTCTCGGGAAAGGACGCCGGGAATGTGCAACATCATACTGTCTTGACCTTGGGGATGGCAGGCCGCCCCGGCACTGATGGGCGCCGGGGCAACCTTTCAGGCGGCAATGCCCTCAGAGATGGACGTTCAGGGTCACCCGGACCGAACGTTCGAGACCGGGCGTATAGCGGTAGCCCAGGTAGTTCAGCGAGGTCATGTACTTCTTGTTGAACAGGTTGAAGGCGTTCAACTGCACGTCGGCGGTGTCGTTGATCTTGTAGCTCGCCACCGCGTCGAACACCCAGTACGAAGGGATTTCGTAAGGTGTCACCGCCAGCTTGGACTGGCGCTTGACGGTGCCGGTATAGCGCGCGCCGCCGCCGATCGTCAGGCCTATCCGGGTGCGGTAGGTCGACCACAGCGAGAACGCGTCCTTCGGCGCGTAGGGCAGGCTGGAGGAGCCGTCCTGCGCCGTCGCCGCCCCGGTCGTGATCTCGGTCTTCTGATGCGTGTAGGAGCCGATCACGTTCCAGTCCGACGTGATCTGGCCGGTGGCCGAAAGTTCGACCCCGGTGACCCGCTTCTCGCCGATCTGCGAGTACGTGCCGTCGTCCTCGGCATAGACCTCGTTTTCGACCCAGGTGCGGAACACCGCCCCGGTCAGTAGCAGATTGTCACCGAAAAGCTGCCACTTGGTGCCGGCTTCCAGCGTCTTGGACTTTTGCGGATCGAGATCCGGGTTGCTGGCGCTGCTCTCTGAGGACGACAGCGAATAGGCACCGAAGCTGCCCGTGGCACCCGGCGGCTGTTGGGACAGCGCGTAGTTCACGTAGACGTTGCCACTCTTGCCGAGCTTGTAGACGGCGCCGATCTTGTAGGTCAGCAGATCGCCGCTGCCTTCCAGCTCGGAGGAACTGGTGGTGTAGGTGGTCTTGTAGTGATCGTAGCGCAGCCCGAGGTCGAGCTTGAGCAGCTTGGTCAGGTCGATAGTGTCGAAGAGGTAGCCGGCAACGGTATCGGTCTTCCAGTAGCTATTGTCGCCGCTGCGCGTCACCGTCAGTCCGCTCGACACGAAAGCGGGATCGTAGAGGTTGAGCGCGGCCAGCGAACCGGTCTTGGTCAGGCCGTAGTTGGTCTGCTTCTCGCGGGTCAGTTCGACTCCCATGCTCAGGTTGTGGTGGATGCCGCCCGTGTCGAAACCGGCGGTGAGGTTGGTCTGGTTGGTCAGGATCGTGTTCTTCAGATCCTTGGCGGCACCCAGCCGGGTGATCGTCCAGTCGGCGGGGTCTGCGGCGGTGGCGGTGGGCACGCCGGCCGTAACCGCCAGATAGTTCTGGGTTGTCTGGCCCCAGCGGCTGGTATTGCGCAGGGTGACGGCACTGCCGAAGTCATGCTCCACCCGCAGCGTCGCCATGGTCGCCTCAGAATCGTCGTGCGAATCCGTGCTGCCGTAGTAGTTGCTGCCGCTGACCTTGTCGGCCGTGCCCAGCGCCTCGGCGGTTCCCGAGAAACCGCTCCAGCCCGTGGTCGACGAGCCGCTGTCCGGCCGGTTGTCCTGCTCGACGTAGAGCAGGTTGGCGAACACGCGGGTATCGGTTCCAAGGCCCAGGCCCACCGACGGCGCGATCCCCCAGCGGTTGTTCTGGACATGGTCGCGGCCGGCTACGCCCGCGTCCTGGCCCATGACGTTGATGCGAACGGCGGCGGTGTCGGACACCTGGCGGTTGATATCGACCGTGGCGCGCTTGTAGTCGCCGCTGCCCCATCCGCCGCTGACGTCCACGCTGTTCGACAGCTTGGGCTCCTTCGTCGACAGGTTGATCGAGCCACCCGCCGAACTGCGGCCGTAGTCCGAACCCGAAGCACCCTTGGTGATCTCGATCTGCTCGGTATTGAACACGTCACGGGAAATCGCGCCCAGATCGCGCACGCCATCGACGTAGATGCTGTTCGACATGTCGAAGCCGCGCATATAGAGCGCGTCGCCCGTGAGCGGGCCGCCATTGCCTTCACCGGCGTTGAACGTGCCGACACCCGCGACGTTGCGCATCGCTTCGGTCAGCGTGGTCGCGGCCTGGTCCTGCATGACGCGGCTGGTGATGACCTGGATCGTCTGCGGCGTTTCGGCCAGCGGCGCGGTGTACTTGGGCGAGGCTGCCTTGACGGGCTTGTAGCCCTGGTCATCGATCGCGGTTCCGGTGACGGTTGCGCTGCCCAGGCTGGGCGCGTCCGAGGCGGCTGCACTTCCGTCCTGTGCGAGCGCAGGAGCGGCGAAGAAACCGATGCAGCTCAAGGCAAGGCAGGCGGGTGCGGCGGTCGCTGCCGAATAGTGTGAGATGTAGCGAGACAAATGATTTCCCCTGGAACATGGTTGGCACCCGTGAGGTCGCTAATGCAAATCAATCGCAAAAAGGCAATCGATTTGTTGCTGAATCGTATGCAAATCGCGTCTGCATGGTTGTCCAAAGCGTAATCGCATAAATCGTCGGGCGGCTCTTGCCCGTCGATCAGGCTCTCTTCTCCGTGCTCGAACCCGGTGTGAACCAGGACACCTCGGGCTGCCCGCATCGAGCATCGAAGTCCGGACGCATCGCCGATGCTAGGCGGTCTGCGATAGCCGCCGCCACTGCCGCTCAAGCGAGCGTAACTCGCAGAATTGCTGCGGAAATCTTGTCAAAATGTGACATTTCATTGCGCCTTTTTGGTGTTATTGCAAATGCGAATAAGTGGCGATAAGCGACGCCGCAGCGCTTCATGATCATGTCACAGCTGACTGATCGCCATGTTCCGGACCTGGCTCGGTAACGATTTCCGAGGTGGGCCAAGGATGGCGGGCGAATTTCCGCGCGCGTGCTCACGCCGCTTCAATCGGGGGTAGAAATGGGTAATCTTCGGGGACGTCTCTTTGCGACCAGTTCACTCGCGCTCATGGCCATCGCGCCGCAGCAGCTCTTCGCCGCTGCCGCCGACGATGCCCAGGCGGGCAGTTCCTATTCGCGAGGCGAACCAATTCCGGACGACATCGTGGTGTCCGCGACCGGCTACGAGCTGAACGTCCAGGACGCGCCTGCCACGATCTCCGTGATCACCGCGGACGAGATCAAGCAGCGCTCCTATACCGACATCACCGACGTCCTCATGAACGTGCCCGGCATTCATATCCAGGGCGGCGGCGTCGAGCAGTCGGTGATGATGCGCGGCATGAGCGCGGACTACACGCTGTTCCTGATCGATGGAAAGCGCATGCAGGACAACCAGGCGTTCGGCCTGAACGGTGCGCAGGCCGGTACGCCGATCAACTTCCTGCCCCCGCTGGATTCCATCGAGCGGATCGAGGTCATCCGCGGCCCCGCTTCCTCGCTCTACGGTTCCGATGCGATCGGCGGTGTCATCAACATCATCACCAAGAAGGTGATGAACGACTTCGGCGGCAGCTTCACGACCGAGTACATCAAGGCCGGGCCGGGCAATGACGTGACCAACGACGGCGTCAATGCCAGCCTTGCGGTGAACGTGCCGATCATCAGGGACCGCCTGTCGCTGCAGGTCACCGGAGGCCTGCGCTACCAGGACGAGGCGGACTTCGTGGGCGGAAGCGACAGCGCGGCGGCCGATCCCGAATTCAAGCGCAAGAACATCGCCGGCAAGCTCAGCTTCCGGCTGGACGACGCCAATACCTTCACGGCCGGCGGCGGGCACACCGTCCAGGAGCGCACGGCGACCCCCGGCAAGAGCATAGCGGCCACGGCCGCCGCCACCTACAACAAGTCCCTGCGCGACAATTACTTCGTGACCCATGAAGGCGATTTCGGCAGCCTGGTGTGGAACAGCTACGTCACCTACGATACGTCTTCCAACCCCACGCGCGTCAATGCGACGACGGGCAACAGTATCGGCTTCGACACGCTGGTCGCCAACACACAGGCGGCCCTTGCGCTGTCGCGGCACAAGATCGTGGTCGGCGCGAACTACTTCCATGAAAAGCTGAAGGACGGCTCCACCAATGGCCTGAACCTTCCCGGCATCGTCGTTCCCACCGACGTCGTCACGATGGACCGCAAGCAATACGCGGGCTTCGTGGAGGACAACTGGGAAATCGTGGACGACCTGTCGATCCTGCTCAGTGGCCGCTACGACTACAGCGAGAGCTTCGGCGGCCGCTTCAGCCCCAAGGCCTACGCCGTGTTCAACGCGACGAAGACGCTGACCATCAAGGGCGGCGTCACCTCGGGCTACAAGGTGCCCAGCCTGCGCATGGCCGCCACCGACTTCGGCTCGACCTCGATGGGCGGCGTCATCATCGGCAACCCGGACCTGAAGCCCGAGAAGACGATCAACTACGAAGTCGGCGCCAGCTACGTCAATCGCCGGGCGGGAATCTCGACCAGCCTCACCGCGTACAAGAGCGACTTCAAGGACAAGCTGCTGCGCACGGGGCGCATCTGCGAGGCGAATGTCGTGTGCGAATATGGCGGGGTGACTTATCCGGCCCACCAGTTCGGCTACACGACTTACGTGAACGTCGATACCGCCGAGCTAAAGGGCGTGGAATGGACGTTCGACTGGAAGCTGCTCGATGGCCTGCGCTATCGCCACAGCTACACCTACTCGCAGACCGAGCAGACCTCCGGCACCAACAAGGGCAAGCCGCTCAACGATATCCCGGAGCACATGTTCAATGCCTCGGTCGATTGGGATGCCACCGAAGCCCTGAAGGTCTGGGGCCAGTTGAACTATCGCGGCAAGACTTCCGGGCGCACGACGAATTCGAGCGGATCGGCGACCAACGACTTCCGTTATCCGCCCTACACCTTCTACAATCTCGGCGTGGTGGTCGAGGCGAAGAAGGACGTGCGGATCAACCTGGGCGTCTACAACCTGACCAACAAGCAGGTCACGCCGGAGGATGGCTTTGCCTATGTCCTCGATGGCCGTCGCTTCAGCGCTTCGCTGAGCGTCGATTTCTAGGCCGATCCCGCCAGGCAGCGGCAGGCGAATGCGATGGGGGACGGATGACCGCGCCCCCCTCGCATGCGTCTCAGGCCCGGTGAACGGTCCTGCTCACGGCCGTCGCGCAGTCCGCGGCGATGTCGAGGGCGGTATCGTTGCGCCCGAACCAGTCCGACAGGCTCCTGCCGCGTTCGGCCGTGCCTTCCGCTTCCGGCCCCATGGGATGCGCAAGTTGCTGCATCATCAGCAGTTGCAGAGCCTGCAGCAGGGCACCGACGTCCCCGCGAAACACCGGTAGCTCCAGCAATTCGGCACCCGTCGCGGCCCCGCGCGACAATCTTTCCAGAAGCGGCGTGAAGATCGTCTCCGGCCCGGTCACCGATCCGATCGGGGTCGCGAACGTCACCGGTCCGCGCAGCGGCGCATCCGGCAACAGCCGGAAACGCGCTTCTCGCAAGGCGGCGATGAAGGCCGCTTCGCTCAGCGCTGCGGGATCCTTCTGGAACAGGTCCATCCGCTGGTGCGCGTCGCGAGCCAGATCCTTGAGCGTCTCCGCCAGCGCGGGAGCGGCCGTCCTGCCTATCAACTCCTGCATGTTTCCCGGAATGGACAGCGACGGGTCCAGGTTGTTGAACACGTCCGCACTGCCGAGGAAGGTCAACCCCGACCGGGCGGCCGCCTGATGCACCTCCACCGAATGCTCGGGCTGCCAGTGGTCGGTCAGGAACTCGTGGGCAAGGTCGGCGGGGGCCCGCCTGGCCATGTTGGCGAGGTGCCGGGCCATGGCGGGCTTGTCGGCGAACAGCCCGCTTGCGGCGATCTGCTGGAGCAGTTTCATGCCCGTCTGCACCT
Source organism: Novosphingobium resinovorum (assembly GCF_036352595.1). GTDB lineage: Bacteria > Pseudomonadota > Alphaproteobacteria > Sphingomonadales > Sphingomonadaceae > Novosphingobium > Novosphingobium resinovorum_B. The sequence continues at coordinate 172,658 of NZ_JAZFAX010000005.1, read as the reverse complement.
TGCGGGTGGAGGGGCCGGGCAAGTGGTGCGCGCACAAGTTCAGGACGTGCTGCAGCGGCAGCAACTCGGTCGATCCCGGATGGCACATGTAGTGCAGGTAGAGCAGCCCCCCGGGCTTGAGGCTGCGCGACGCGCATTCGAGCAGCACGGCCTTCAAGGGCGCCGCGATCCACGACCACACGCCGTGGCAGGTGATGAAATCGAACGACCGGTCGTTGCCGCGTGCGAACTGCGCGAAGTCCGAGTGGATGAATTCCACGTTTGCGATGCCGCACGCCTGCGCCGCCTCGCGTGCCAGGCGCAAGTGCTCCGCGTTGAAGTCCACGCCGACGAACTGGGCGTCCGGATGGCAGGCCGCCGCGACCAGCAGGTTGACGCCGGCGCCGCATCCCAGTTCGCACAGGGAAAACGCCTTGCCCGCATCCGGCGCGCCGGAGCCCAGGAAACCGGCGACGGTGGAAAGCCAGACCGGCTGCATCTCCTTGTAGAAGAACGCAGGGAAGCCGACATCGCTGATGTAGCCTTCGGTCCAAGTCATGCGCATGTCGTCCTGTAGAAGCGGTCGGGCCTCGACCTCTAGCGAGCGGATCTGACGTTCTCAATCCGGCAGCGCGCCGTCTTTACCCCTTGGTCGCCGGCGCCGGGACCACGAGGATCTCCATGCCGCCGTTCAGGTCGAGATAGCGGCGCGCGGTTTCCCGCAGATCGGCCGGGGTGATCGATCGCAGCAGATCGGCGGCGCCCTGGAAGCGTGCGATGCGATCGGGCTCGGACTGCGCGCGGGCGACCAGGCTCATCCATCCGCCGTTGCCCTTGAGCGCGTTCTGCAGCCGCTCCAGCATCGGCGCGCGGGCGCGCAGCAGGATGTCGTCGGTCACCGGCGCCGCGTGAAGTCCGGCGATGACCTTGCGGACGGTGTCGCGGGTCGCGGCGATTTCGGCGGGCTCGACCGAGGCGCTCACCTGGAAGTAGCCGTAGCCCTTCCAGGCATGCGACATCGAACTGCCGGAACTCGGCGAATAGGCCTTGCCCAGGGCCTCGCGCAGTTGCGCGATCAATTCGATGTCCATCACTTCGTGCAGCAGTTCGAGCCGCGCGACTTCCAGCGCGTCGCCATCGTCGCGGGTCGGCCAGATCATCCGTACGATGGCTTGGTCGGCTGGGCCTTCGTGGTGGATCACGTGGCGTGCAACCTGCCCCGGCTCACCCCTCGGGAACACGCGGGGCGGCTGCTGGTCCTGACCGTCGAACGCCGCATCGCGCTGGGGCAGGGCGGCCAGCGTCCTGGCTACGAGGGCGATCACGGTATCCTCGTCGAAGTCGCCGACCACGCCGATCTCGATCGCGCCGTGGGCAAGCCTTTCGCCGATGTCGGCCTTCAGCTTGCTGTACGACAGGGCGCGATAGTCCTCGGCGGTGCCCAGGCCGAAGCGCGGGTCGCCGCCGCTGGTCAACCCGCCGAACCGGGCCTGCAGCGCTGACTTCGGGGTGGCGTCCAGCCTGGCGAAATAGGCGTCGATCGCCTGGCGGTAGCGCACTTCGCCTTCGGGCCGGTAGCCCGGATCGGTGATCATCGCGGCGAGCAGTTCGAACTGGAGTTCGAGATCACGCGGGGTGGTTCCAGCGCCGGCATTGAAGCTGGTCGGCCCGCTGCCCAGCCCTGCACCGACGCTGCGGCCCGCAAGGATCGTCTGTAGTTCATCGAGGCCGTGCCGGCCTAGCCCGCCGTCGGCAAGATTGCCCACCAGCCGCGTCGCGTTGGGGTTGGCGAGCGTGTTGAGCCGGTCGCCGCCATCGATCGCGAGGCTGACGCGAATACGTTGCTTCTCCAGGTCGGTCGGGCGCAAGTTCAGCATGACGCCATTCTCGAAGCGCACCTGGCGGATGCCTAGCGGCCCCTTGGCGTCGCTTGTCACCCGCCCGGGCGTACCGAAGTTGGTATAGGCGAACGACGATGCCTTGGTCGGGGCGGCCTTGGCGACCTCGGCGCCCTGGACTTCGGCCCAGGCACCGCGAAGGGCCTGCTCTCCTCCTTCGGGGGCCTTGCGTCCCTCGAAGCGGATCAGCGGCCGCTCCAGCGGCACCGCCTCGCGCAGCATCGCGGCCATGACCGCCGCGGGGGTAATTTGCGGGGCGAAGGCCTCGAAGCGCTGCAGCGCCGACCGGGCCGTGGTGGGAACGACCCGGCTTTCGACCAGGGCAAGCGCCTGCTGCGCCAGCGCGCCATTGCTGCGGGTGTCCGCCGAGGCGGCCGCGTTCACCGCCGCGGTGCGCAGCTTCGCGACCTGCTCCGCCACTTCATCGGCGGTGAAGCCGTGCTGCAGGGCGCGCTGGTACTCGGCCCCGGCCGCGAGCACGCCATCACGCCATCCGCCATCGACGGTGCTGACCGACAGTGCCGTCGAGCGGGCCGTCTCGAACATGTCGCCGGTGCCGAAGCCGGCGCTGCGGAACGGCGGACTGGCGCTGCGGGCAAGACGGCCGAGGCGGCGGTTGACGATGGCGTAGCCTACCGCGCGCAGCATCGCCTGCTCACGGTTCGCCAGCGTATCGGGCTCGTCCAGGTAGGCGGCGTTGCGGCGGATGGTCACGCGCTCCGACAAGGCAGGGTCGGTGTGGATCCGGATACGGTCCGCGTCGAGCGGGTCGATGGGGCCGGCACCGGGCTGGGCTTCGGAAGGGTGCGCCCGCCAGTCTCCGAAGCGGCGGCGGATATCGGCCTCGACTGCGTCGACGTCGATGTCGCCCATCACCACCAGCGTCACATGGGCGGGCACGTATTCACGCTCGTAGAAGGCGCGCAGCGAGGCGGCAGTGGCCCCGTTCAGCGTCTCGGTCGTGCCGATCGGCAGGCGCTGCGTATAGAGCGATCCGGGATAGAAGAAGTCCATCCCGTCGGTCGTGTTGCGCAGTCCGAAGGAGTTGCGGTCACGCATCTCGGCCAGCACCACGCCGCGTTCGCGCGCCACGGCATCGGGGGCGATGGTGAGGTTGCTGGCGGTCTCGCGCATCAGCATCAGGGCGGTGTCCACCAGCCCGGCGTCGGCGCGCGGCAGGTCCAGCTTGTAGAGCGTGCGCGTGAACGTGGTGGAGGCATTGGTATCGGCCCCGAACGCGAGCCCTTCGCGTTCGAGCAGCGGCACCATCTCGCCCTCCGGCACATTGCGCGATCCGTTGAAGGCCATGTGCTCGAGGAAATGCGCGAAGCCGCGTTCGGCGGGGCTTTCGTCGAGCGAGCCGGCCTTGACGTCCATGCGCACGATCGCGGTGCCGGCCGGGGTGGCATTATGGCGGATCACATAGCGCATGCCGTTGGGCAGGCGCCCGAAGCGGAAATCCTCGTCCAGCGGGACGTCGCTGCTTTCGAATGCCCAGGAGAGGTCTTCAGGGCGAGGCTGGTCCCCGGCCGACAGCGGGCCGGCGGCGAGGATGAGGGCGAGTGCGGTTACGGCGGTCTTCATGGCGTGGCGCGGTGCTCCGGCTCTGTGGGTGGCGGCGACGGGCAGCATCGTGCGCATCGCTGGGGTGTGCTGTCGCTCCGCTCAGGAGGTGGGGCGATAGGTCATGGGCACGATGAAATGGAGATGCGCGGCCTGTAGCTGGCGCGGCGGGCGGGGGTAGGGCACGGCGGCGCGGATCTGTTCGAGCGCCAGCGCATCGAGCACCGCGACGCCGCTGCTGCGGGCAATGGCGACGCCCGTGGCCTCGCCGCCGGGGGTTATGTCGAAGCGTACCAGCACGCGGCCCTGCATGCCGGTTCGCGCCAGATGGGCGGGAAACTCCTTGGCGGCGCGGATGTGGCGGAACACGCGCAGGGCATATGTGTCCGCGCCCTTTCCGGCTCTTGCCGGTGCCGCCTCGGCGGAGGTCGAGGACGTGGAGGGCTGGGCGTCGCTGCGGGTCGCGCTGGCGGATTGACTGCCTGCGGCGTCGTCCGCGTGAGCGGACTTGGCGGGCACCTGGCCGGGAGCGGGGGGAACGATGGTCGCTGCCGCCGCCGCCGATTGCTGTTCCGACAGGACCAGGCGGACCGGTTGCGAGGAAGCCGGCGTTAGCGCGGCGCGGCTCTGCGGCGTCACCTCGGCGATACGAGGCCGTTCGGATGGGGCGGTCTCGGCCTTCGACTGGGCCTTCGACTGGGGCCGGGGCGTATCGGGTGCCGACGATGTGAGGGCGATCGTCGTGAGATGCTGTCCCCGCTCCGCCTCGACGAGACCGGCGGAGGTATCCTGCCATCCTGCCCAGGCGAGCAGCAGCGCGAGCCCATGGACGCCTGCTGCAAGGGCGGCGGATTTTACTTGCATCGTCACGGTCACAGCACCTTCAGGAAAGCGACGAGCGCGGCGTGCTCCTGCGGCGTCAGGCCGAGAGGGGCCAGCAAGGGATCGTGCGTGGGCGGGGGCGCGTCTCCGCTCCGCGCGGTGCGATCCTTGCCGCCGCCTGCATTGTATAGCGCGACCACTTCCTCTAGCGTCGGGAACAGCCCGTTATGCATGTACGGCGCGGTGCGGCCGATCCCGAGCAGCGGGGCGGTGCGGAAGCGGCCGACATCGGCGGCATCGCCGGTCACCTCGTAGCGGCCGAGGTCTTGCAGGTTGCGTCCGTAGTAGCTGATGCCGAGGTTGTGAAAGCGCCCGTCGGACAGCAGCGGGCCATTGTGGCACGACACGCAGCCGGCCTTGGTGCGGAACAGGTGCAGGCCCATGCGCTCCTCGTCGTCCAGAGCCCCGCCGCCCTTGACGAGCACCGTGTTCCAGCGCGAACGGGGCGGGGCCAGCGTCTGCTCGTACGCCGCAAGAGCCCGCGCGATGTCGGCGATGGCAAGGGCGCGGGGGCCGTCGATCGCCGCGAAGGCGGCACGATACCCGGCATCCTCGCCGATCCGCGCGACCACGGTGCGTGCATCGCCGGCCATTTCCTTGCGATCCATGATCGGATGCAGCGCCTGCTCCTGGAGGCTGTCACTGCGCCCGTCCCAGAACAACGGCGTCATCCACGCAGCCGTATAGAGCGAGATGGCGTTGCGGCGCCCGCGCTGGCGCTTGTCGCCATAGGCGGTGCGCAGGCCGTCGCCGAGCCCGAGTTCGGCGCTGTGGCACGACGAGCAGGCGATCTGGCCGCTGCCCGACAGCGCCGGATCATCGAACAGTCGCTTGCCGATCGCCGCCAGCGCGCGATCCTTCGCGTCGCTTGCCGGCAATGCCGGAAGCGGTGCGAATTCCGCGAAATGGGCGCCCTGCTTGAGCTGCGGGCGCGGCCAGCTTGCCGGCAGCCCGGCGTAGAGCCGGCGCAGCTCCGCCGCCGGTGGCATCGCCTTTTCGGCCGACGCCACCGGCTTCGCCATCTGGCCCGATGCCTGCGCCGCGATCACGCAGAGCGCCGCGCAGGCCAGCAGACGGCACCACACTTTTCCGACAGGCAAGCGCATCAGTAGCGGTACGTCATCCCGAACCAGATCGAGCGCCCATACTGATAGGGCTGCGAGGTCGCGGTGCTGTTCGGCGAGGGAATCCGGTCAAGCAGGTTGGCGACGCGCGCTTCCAGCGTAAGGCCGCCCAGCGCGCTGCGGATCACCTCGAACCGGGCGTTGAGATTGACGTCGATCGACTTGGGATAGACCACGTAGTCATAGAGGTCGTAAGTCGTGCCGTCGATCGTGGTGCTGGTGTCGGTGTCCTCGATGCGCTTGTAGCCGTTGCGGTAGCGCAGGTTGACGTTGGTGGTCAGGCGATCGTCCAGCCAGCGCCCGGTCCAGCTCGCGTTGATGATGAGCGGGGAGGCCATGCTGGCGCGCTGGTTCATCTGCTCGACGGCGGCGTAGGACAGCACCTGATCGCCCAGCGCCACCATGGTGCCCTCGGTGATATCGTCGATGTTGTCGAAGTAGTCCCAGTTTGTAGACTCGGTCTTCGAGTAGTTGGCGTTGAGCGCGACCGAGTGCTTGCCGAAGGTCCGGGTCCACTCGATCGAGCCGCCCTTGTACTTGCTGTAGCCGTCATTGGTCATGACGTAGTTGGTGTAGGTGGAAGTGTTGCCGTTATCGAGGGTCGTCGTGAGCTTCTCTCCCGACGACATCGTGAATTCATTGCTGCCCTCGCGGTAGATGCCCTTCACGCGCAGGGCACCGCCCAGGATGCGGCCGGACACGGCGGCGGAAAGTTCGTCGGAGTAGGGCGTCTTCAGGTTGCTACCGGAATAGCTGGTGGAGTGGCTGGTCGCGGACATGTACCAGTCGTCGTCCGAATAGACGTTGCTCCCGCCGCTCGCGGTGGCGGTCCGCTTGTAGGTGTAGTTGTCCGGATACTGCTCGCGCAGAGCGTAGGACAGCATCGAACGACCGTAATAGCGGTTGGCGCCCAGCGACACGCTCCAGTCATTCCACGGAAGGTCGTAGGTCGCGGAGAAACGCGGCGCGAACGTATGATTGCCGAGGAAGCTCTCGTAGTCGTAGCGGAGCCCGGCGCGGATCGAGAAGCGCCCGAACTTCACCGCGTATTCGGCCCAGCTGGCCACGCTGTCGAGATGGACCCGCGCGGTATAGGCGGCGTAGAGCTGCGCCGCCGTCAGCGCATAGTCCCCGGTCACGCAGGTCAGGCTGTCGCCATCGGCGCAGACGATCGTGCTGGCCAGCGATTGCGAGGTGCTGGTGTTGTAGAACCAGTTGTCCTCGGGCCGGCGCCGCATCGCATCGATGTGCTGGTAGTCGATGCCCGCCGCGAGCGTTCCCGGCCCCACGTCGCGCGACCACTTGCCTGACAGGCCATAAGTGTCCTGCGTCTGGTCGAGATCGCCATAGCCGCCGATGGTGCAGTTGGTGGAGGTGCAGATGCTGCCGGTGGTCGTCCACGAGGGCACCCGGTAGCGCGTCGATGCCGCCTCGCGCCCGGTATCGCTGTGTGCGAAGGTACCGGTGACGGTCCAGTCGCTTTCCCCGGAATGGGCGAGTTCCAGCTTGCCGGTCACGCCGCCGCCCTTCGAGGTGATGGTGTTCTCGACCGCTCCGTCGTCGGTATATTCGCTGCTGTAGGGCGAATAAGCGAACTGCCCGGTCAGCTTGAGATCGTCCGCCAGATCGGCATCGAACTTGGCGAGGAGATTGTCGCTCTTGCTGGTCTGGCCGAACTTGGCGTTGTCGTAGGCTTCGGAGCGCTGATAGGTCACGTTGGCGCGCGATCGGTTGTAGGCGATCAGCAGGCCGACGTCGGAAGAGACCGGGACATCGACGGTCACGCCGTAGCGCCATTTCTCGAACGCGGGCTTTTCTGGCATATCCTCGTCCGCAAGGGCCGCGCGCGACTTGTCGGAAATACGGTAATGCGTGAGGGCGTCGGAGCTGTAGGACACCGAACTCGTCAGCCCCCAGGCCCGCTTCGGGGCGCGGGTCTTGACGTCGAGCACACCGCCGGTGAAGCGGCCATACTCCGCCGAGACGTTGGAATCGCGCACCGTAATCTCGCCGATCAGGTTGGTATCCACCCAGATCGACTGCGGGCTGGCGCTCATCAGTTCGTAGACGTTTTCCGTGACGGACTGCGTGGTGTCCATGCGCGAATTGACGTCGATGCCGTCGAGCGTGACGAGGTTGTCGTAGTAGCGTCCGCCCGAGATCGAGATGTCGGCCGGGCGCAGGTCCATGATATCCTCGCGCGTGGCCAGCCCCTCGTCGTTGGAGAACTGGACCGTCGGCAGGATCTTGAGCAACTGGTTGGCATCGCCCGATCCGGCCGAACGAGCCTGGATGTCGGCCTCGCCGATCGTGCTCTCGCCGAACGCGGCGCCCGTGCCCATCACGTAGATGTCGCCCTGCTCGCCATCGGCGACCACTTCCGGCAGCACCTGGGCGGAACCACCGCCGGTGCTCGTGCTGTCCTGGGCCACGTAAGTGAGAAGGGGGGCAGCCCGCATCGCCTCCTCGGTCACATTCTCGAGCACGACGGTCCTGCCGTCGATCCAGCGCCAGCGCAGGCCGGTTCCGCTCAGCATGATGCCAAGCGCCTGCGCCGGAGTGAGGTCACCCTTGATCGCGGCCGTGCGCCGTCCCGATGCCAGGCCGCCCTCGGCGGTGATCTGGATGCCCGACTGGCGGTTGAACAGCACGATGGCATCGAGCAGCGGCTGCGCGGGGATGTCGAAGCTCGCCGCCGGTCTGCCTTGCGCGGCGGCCGGGGCGGCCAGCGTGGTAACGGCCATGGCCGTCGTTCCCAGGAGCACGGCGGCGATCATCACCTGCCTGTTGCTCCCATGGTTCATTGCCCCGCGCATCGATCATATCTCCTGTAAGGCAGATGGGATGCTATTGCGCATCACATGCATCTGGCGACTGTGCGGAGTGAGACGAGCGCGGCGGCCGGTTTTCCAAGGAAAATTTCCGGCCGTGTCGATCTTTCATATCAACATACTGATAATGCTTGAGATTCTACGATATCACGATCAGCCACGGAGTGATCCGGCGCATTTTGCCGCCCGCGTGCGAGACCAGCGCCGCCAGCGCTTCCTGCGGGTCGCGGGCGTTGTAGACGCCGTCCACCCGCTTGCGGCCGAGGTCGGCATCCAGCAGTACGATCCGTCCCGCGTACCAGGGACGCAGTTCCTCGATCATCTCGGCGATCGGCCTGTCCCGTGCGACGAGCGTGCCGGTCTGCCAGGCGCCCAGCAGTGCCGGATTGTCCCTGCCGCTCTCGATCGCATGATCCGCATCGACCCGGACCCACTGCCCGGGCGTGAGTTCGCGCGAGGTCGTGGACGCCGCGCCATGATCGACGACACGCACGCGCCCGCGCTTCAGCGATATGGCGGTGTCGCCCCCGATCCGCCGCACGTCGAAGCTGGTGCCAAGGACCGTCGTGCGCACCGTACCGGCATCGACGCTGAACGGAGCAGCCGGATCATGCACGACCTCGAACCAGGCCTGCCCCTCGATCAGGCGGACCACCCTTTCGCGCTTGCCGTAGTCGACCGCCATGGCGCTCGACGGTCCCATCCGAACGGTGCTGCCATCGGGCAGGCGCAGGGCCCGGACTTCGCCCGGCCCCGTCACGTAGTCGGACTGGACATGCAGAATGGCGACAGGTGCGAACCACAAGGCAAGGCAGGCTGCGACGGCCCAGGCCAGCAGAGGCACGCGGCGGCTCCCCCCGGCACGCGGGCTCCACCGGCTCGATCGCCGGTACTGCGGCACGCTCACCGGCTCCGTGCCCGCATGGCGCCAATGCGCTTCCAATTCCGGCCCGATCTCGCCGATCGCCTCGAAGGTATCGGTCGCGGCGACCCAGGCGATGGCATTTTCCGGCTCGGCGTCCAGCCATGCCTCGAAACGGTCGCGCGCGGACGGATCGTCCGGGATCTCTCGCAGAAGGACGAGCCAGTCGGACGCCTGCTCCGCAGTGCTGCGCATGCTATCGCTCACGACCGGGCCTCGCATGGGTTGCGGCGCAGGATCGCCATGCATCTGGCCGGGGTGCAAAGGAAGGGTGTCGAGACCTCATCCAAGCGGGACGTTCGAGCACGGCACTTTTCCAGAAAAAATTTCCGCCTCACCGCCCGATCCTCTCGATGCCGCAGCGAACGGTGCAGGCCGTGATGCCGTCCGATATGAGCAGATGGGCGAGAGACACCGATATGCCCAGTCGATCGGCTATTTCGCGCAGCTTGTAATCGCCGAACCGATGCATCTCGATGGCGAGGCGCTGACGTTCCGGCAGGCTGCGCAGTACCCTCAGGACGCAGGAGAGATCGCGTTTCGCGAACGTCTCGCGTTCCGGGGTGGCGCTGGCGTCGGCGACCGTGCGCGTGGCGCTCTGCATGTCGGCGCCCAGTAGGCGGCTTTCGCGCATCCGCTGGCGCAGCCTGTCGATGGCGAGATTGCGGACGATCGTGCGCAAGTATCCGACCGAGTCGCGCACATCGCCGCTACCACGCTGCGCGGACAGTGCCAGCCATGCTTCCTGGACGATGTCTTCGGCCTGTTCACGGCTGCCGGTTATCTTGGCGGCGTAGTCTGCAAGCGCTCGGCGTTGCGCCATGTACGTGCGCATCGTCGGCGTTTCGTCCTGGCTGGACGCCTGCGTTTTCCTGTCGATCAATGGGCAGCCTTTCGTGCCCACGGATTCCGGAAGGATCGAAATTCGGCACTCTTGCGATTCGTTCGCAAATGGCGATAGGCATTCCGTGCTGGCAGGGCAAGACCATATGGGTCGCTCCTGCCGGTGGCGCTCGGCGCGGATTTCGGCACCCGGTTCGCAGCAACCCGGGAGGATGTCCGCCGGTTGAAGGGCCGGTGGCCATGCCGCAACCCCATCGACCCGACCGATACCTCATATCGAGATTTCGCCTGCGGTCAGGTTTCGTGAGAACGACTAGGCTGCCTGCAACCAGGTTAGGGAGAGTTAGGCCGGTGCGAAGATCTTCCATCATTTTTTGCGGCGTGTTCGTCTTCTCGGGACCATCGGCATGGGCCGGTGAAGCCGCCCAGGAAACTTCCGCCGCCCCGGCGCAGCGAGAGGAATGCCGCGCACAAGGTGCTCTCGTGCCTATTTGCGGCGTACCTTTTCCCGAGGATATCGAGGCCGTTCCAGGTACGACGGGCGTGATCGCCAGCGACATGCATCTGAAGATGGGGGCCGCCGGTCTCGAACCGCAACCGGGGGTGCTCAAGTGGGTGGACCGCAGGACCGGCGTCGTCTCGCCGCTCTATCCATCGCGCGATGCGGCGGCAGGACGGCCCGACTGGGGCGACCCGTCGTGTCCGGGAGAGATCGGGGCCGTACTGCTGCCCCACGGTATCCACTTGTCGAAGCGCGGTGACGGCATCTGGCAACTTCTCGTCGTCAATCACGGCGGCCGGGAATCGGTGGAGTTCTTCGAACTGGGCGCCCGCAAGGGCAAATGGTCGGCACGCTGGCGCGGCTGCGTGGTGGCGCCTGCCTCCAGCCATCTCAACGACGTGGCTGCTTTGCCCGGCGGCGGGTTCCTGGTTTCCACCATGCACATGGGCGCGAACGAAGAGACGCGCAGCGCTGCGGTGAAAGCGGCCAAGGGCGAGAATACCGGCTTCCTGTGGCGCTGGACGCCGGGCAGCGGGATCAGCCGCCAGGCCGGAAGCGACGCGCCCATGCCCAACGGCGTGCAGGTCGATGCTGCGGGCCGCTACGCCTACGTCAACACCGCCAGCAAGGGCGGCGACGTGCGCAAGCTCGACCTGGCGAGCGGGCAGGTCGTGGGAACCGTAGCGGTACCGAACCCGGACAATGGATCGTGGACGGCAGATGGCCGTCTGCTCGTGGCGGGGGTGGCCGCCGGCCCGAAGCCCATGCATTGCTTCAAGGATCCGGGCGCGCCCTGCCCGGCGCCTTCCGAAGTCTATGCGATCGATGTCGAGACGATGCAGGCAGAGCGTATCTTCGCCCACTCGGGCGCGCCGATCAACGCCGCGACGGTGGCGGTGCAGGCCGGCGACGATCTGCTGGTCGGCAGCTGCTTCGGCGACACTATCGTCACCGTCCGCAATGCCTTCAAACGGCCAAAACCGTCGTGAGCGCAGGCTCGTCGTCCGCTGCGCCGGTCAATCGCCGCAGTTGACGACGAGCCGCCCCCTGACTTCGCCGTCGAGCAGCCTGCCGGCGTAGTGCGGTACATCGTCCAGCCCGATCGTGTCGATCATCGATGCCAGAACCTGCCGGTCGGTCAGGTCCGCCAGACGCTCCCAGATCGTCTGGCGCAAGGGCATCGAGCGGTTCACGCTGTTGACCCCCGCGATCGTTATGCCGCGCAGCACGAAAGGCGCGATGCTGCCGGGAAAATCGAGCCCCTGCGCCATGCCGCATGACATGACGATGCCGTCGTCGAGAAGCCCGGCGCACAGGTTGGCCAGGGTGTGGCTTCCGACATTGTCGATGCCGGCCGCCCACCTGGCCTTGGCCAGCGGACGGCCGGGCGTGGACAGGTCCGCGCGCTCGACGATCCCGGCCGCGCCCAGTCGCGTGAGGTAGGCCGCCTCGCTCGCCCGCCCGGTCGCCGCCAGGACGGTGTAGCCCAGCCTGGCGAGGAGATGGACCGACAGCCCGCCCACGCCGCCACCCGCGCCGGTCACGATCACCGGGCCGGACGCCGGCACGATACCGTGGTTCTCGATGCCGATGATGCTCAGCATGGCGGTCAGCCCCGCGGTGCCGAAGGACATGGCATCGAACGTCGAGAGGGCCGCGGGCAGCTTCACCAGCCACTCCGCCGGCACGCGCACCAACTGTGACAGACCGCCGTTATGATCGACGCCGAGGCCGAACCCGGTCGCGACGACGCGGTCGCCCACGGCAAAGCGGGCATCCGCGCTGTCCACCACGACGCCGGAGAAATCGATCCCGGGGATGAGCGGGAATGTCCGGATGATGGGGCCCCGGCCACTGACGGCAAGGGCATCCTTGTAGTTCAGGGTCGAGTATTCGATCCGCACGGTGACCCCGGAAGGGTGGTCGTCCAGTTCGGTCAGCGTGCCGAATGCGCTCGAATGGCTGTTATCGTCGTTGCGCACGACGATCGCGTTGTAGGTCATGATCTGCGAACCTCTCCATGCCGGACGCATCGCCCCGGCGCCGACGGAACGATGGTATCGGCAGGATGCTAGCTTGCCCGCTCCCATCAGGATATCGAGGAAAGCCATATGGGAGGTATCGATCGAATCGATCGGTTCGCGGCAGTTGAAGGCAGGCCGGGATGAAAGTGACAATTCGCCAGCTTCAGGTCTTCGACGCCGTGGCGGCGACGGGAAGCGTCACCGCCGCCGGCAATCGCCTGAACATGAGCCAGAGCGCGGCAAGCGCGGCGCTGACCGACCTGCAGGTCATCCTGGGCCGGCAGCTTTTCGCGCATGCCCGGGGCCGCCCCCTGCAGATCACCGACGAAGGCAAGCGCCTGCGCCCGATCATCCGCTCGGTGCTGGGAGAGATCGAGGACATCGAGGGCAGCCAGGACGGCCGGCCCCTCAACGGCCAGCTCGTGCTGGGAGCGACGCCGATGGTCGCCGAGACGATCCTGCCCCAGCTCTGCGTCAAGTTCATGCAGGAGCACCCCGAAGTCCAGATCCGGGTGGAGACGGAATCCACCATGGATCTGTTCGGGCGGCTCGGGCGCTTCGAACTGGAAACGGCGGTGATCGAGAACTTTCCCGACGTGCCCGGCATCGACCTCACCCCCTGGCGCACGGACGAGATGATCCTGATCGTGGCCCCGGATCACGACCTGGCGCAGCGTCGCCGCCTGACGGTGCGCGACCTTGCCGGAGAGCAATGGTGCCTGCGCGAAGCGGCGTCGTCGGAATCCGCCCGCCTGCGCTACATCCTGCACGAACAGATCGGGCAGATCCGTGTCGCGTTCGAGACGACGAGCAACTGGGGCATCCGCCAGGCGGTGATGGCCGGAGGCGGAATCGGCTGCCTGTCGCGCGAAATCGTGAAGGACGACCTGCAGTCGGGCGGTCTGATCCAGCTGGCGGTCTCCGGCTTCTCCTACACCCGCGCGCTCAGCCTTGCCCGCCCCAAGAGCATCACGCGCGGCCGCCTGGTGACGACTTTCGACCGGTTCCTGATCGAGAACGCCTAGTTTTCGACGCATTTCGCGCGGCACTCCGCGCACCCCGACCTATCGATAATTTCGATACGGGTGATCCGAAATTCGTGGGTATTCCGGTTACTCAACCTCGCATACCAATAACGCCATAGAGAGAAGCGTGACCGCGAACTCGCAGGTCGCACGGGGAGAGAAATTTCGTCCGAACAGGCGGACTGTTCCCGTGTCACCATGAAGAACCTGACGACAGAGATGGTTCGAGGTTTCATGTCGGAGAGGGATGATGACTTTCGTATTCAGTGCGGACGGCCATTTCGTCGAGCCCGCAGACTTGTTCAGTGAAGGTTTGCCGCCTTCGCTGCGCACTTTCGGTCTTCATGCCGTCAAGCAGGATGACTTCATACTGTCGATGGCCGGCGACAAGGTGCTCCAGAAGACCCCGATCGAGCGTGGCCCCCCGCGCCTCGGGCCCGACGGCGAACCCTTTGGCCGGCCGGACCGGCGCGGCAACCGCGAAGTGGAATTTCGTCTCCAGGACATGGCGCTCGACGGCGTGGACGCGGAGATCGTGTTCCCCAGCCTGGGCCTGACGGCCTACATGATCGAGAACGCCGAGGCGGAACTGGCCACCGCGCAAGTCTACAACGACTGGCTGCAGAGCCTGCTCAAGGACCACAGCGACACGTTCGTGCGCTGCGGCATCCTGCCGGTGCGCGATTTCGCGAATACCATCGCCGAGATGGAGCGCCTGGCCGCGCTGGGCTTCACATCGGCCATGCTGCCGAGCCTGATCGAGCGCGATTCAGGCATTCCGCAGTACACCAGCGATGCGTGGGATCCGGTGTTCGACGCGGCCCAGCGGCTCGGCATCGTCTTTTCGCTCCACACCGGGACCGGGCGTAGCGACGTGCGCAGCTTTCGCGGCGCGGGCGGCGCGGTGATGAACTACATGATCCAGGCCACCGACGGCATGGTGACGATCGGCGCGATGGTCGCGGGCGGTCTGCTCGACCGCTTCCCCGGCGCCAAGGTCTGCGTGATCGAGGGCGGCGCGAGCTGGCTGGCGGCGCTGGCCGAACGCATGGACGAGGTCTATGACGCGCACGAATCCTTCGTACGTCCCAAGCTCTCGCTGCTGCCGCGCGAGATCATCGCCCGGCAGGTCGCCTGTTCCTTCCAGACCGACCGCGCCTGCATCATGTCGCGATCGGTCACCGGCACGGCGGCGCTGATCTGGGGCGCGGACTATCCGCATCACGAGGGCACCTTCCCCCGCTCGCGCGAGGTCATCGCGCAGCTGTTCGAAGGCATCGACATTTCCGAACAGGACAAGGCCGATATCGTCGGCGGCAATGCCGCGCGGCTGTTCCGCCTGAACCGCCCCGAGTTCGCGGCCGGCTGATGGCGAGCATGTCGGTTCAGGAGCCCGGCCGCCTGGCGTGGCGGGCGGCAAGCGAGGAGGACCGTGCGGCGCTCGAAGCCGCCCGCTCGCGCACGATGTGGCAGGTGCTGGTCGATGCCGCCGCGCTCGATCCGGACCGCAAGGCGCTGGTCGCCGCCGACGATGACGGCGCGGTGACGCATCTGACCTACGCCCAGCTGCTGGAGCGTGTGCGCAACCTGTCGGCCGGTCTCGCCAGCATCGGCGTGGCGCGGGGCGACCGGATCGCGCTGTGGATGACCAACCGGCTGGAATGGGCGGTCTCGTTCTTCGCGGCGGGGCGGATCGGCGCTGCGGTGGTGCCGATCAACACGTTCCTGAAAGCCCCCGAGATCGCCTATTGCATCCAGCAGTCGGGCGCGCGGCACCTGATCATGCTCGACCGCTTCCGCAAGCTCGACATGCCGGAAATGCTGGCCGGGATATGCCCCGAGTGGGGTGACGCCCGGGGCCCCGGCGAACTGTGCTCGCGTGCGCTGCCGGACTTGCGCAATGTCGTGCTGTTCGCCCGCGAGGGGACGTCGCACCGGGCCGCGTTCGACTGGGCGGCGCTGGAAGCAGTCGGGGCTGCCGCGCAGGACGACTGGCTGGCGGCGGCCGACCGGATGGCCGCGGCAGTGACGCCGCAGGACGTGTTCGTGGTCAAGTACACCTCGGGCAGCACCGGCTTTCCCAAGGGCGTGATGCTGCAGCAGGGCGGGTTCGCCGCCAACGGCATCCTGCATGCCGCGCGCACCGGCATGGGGCGGGAGGACGTCTACTTCTCGATGATGCCGATGTTCCATGCCGGCGGCAGCATCTACGGATTGATGAGCATGCTGCCGCAGGGCGGAACGCTGGTCTTCACCGAAGCCTTCAGCGTCGAGCTTGCCATCCGGATGATCGGGGAGGAAGGCGCGACGATCTTCGTCGGCGTGCTCGGCAAGGAAGTGGTGATGGAAGCGCATCAGCGCGGCATCGCGTTCCCCCGCCTGCGCATGGCGCCCTTGCACAACGACGTCGCGCGGCAGGTGATGCCGAACGTCACCTTCGCGTTCTCGCCCTATGGACTGACCGAGACTTACGGCCCTTGTGCGATCACCGGGCCGGCGGACGACCCCGCGCGGATGCTGTCCACGGGCGGACGGCCGCTGCCGGGCAACGAAATCCGGGTGATCGACCCGCAGACCGGGAACGATCTCGGCCCCGGCGAAGTGGGCGAGGCGTGGGTCCGGGGCAACACCATGATCGGCTACTGGAACAAGCCGGAGGAGACGGCGCGGGCGATCGACGCCGAGGGCTGGGTGCATAGCGAAGACCTCGTGAGCATCGATGAGGACGGCTACGTCACTTATCGCGGCCGCCTCAAGTTGATGGCCAAGGTTGGCGGCGAGAACGTCAGCCTCGAGGAAGTGGAACGCTGCCTCGCCGGGCATGAGGGCGTCACGCATTGCGCGGCGGTGGGCGTATCCGATCCGCGCAAGGTCGAGGTCGTGCGCGTCTACGTGGTTCGCCGGCCGGATATCGCGATCAGCGCCGACGACCTGCATCTCTGGCTCAAGCCGCGCCTCGCCCATTTCAAGCTGCCGCGCGACATCGTCTTCGTGGACGACTTGCCGAGGCTGGGCAGCGGCAAGCTCGATCGTATCGCGCTGGCGGCATGGGCGACGGCGGCGGTGGCGATCTAGGCACCGAAAGAACGACAAAACGATAAACGGAGGGATGGGATGAAGCGGTTCAAGGAAATGGTGGCAACGGGGGCAAGCCTGTTCGTGTTGGGAATGCCGGCGTGCGCGGACAAGGCCATGGCGCAGGAGACCGGCCTGAACGCGGACTCCGCCGCCGACATCATCGTCACCGCGCGGCGCCGGGACGAATCGCTGCAGGACGTGCCGCTGACCATGCAGGCGGTCACCAGCCAGGAAATCGAGAAGCTCAACTTGCGCGAATTCCGCGAGATCCAGGCCCTCGTTCCGGGCCTGTCGCTGGGGCAGGAGCCCAACGGCGTCGCCACCCGCGCCACGCTGCGCGGCGTTGCCTTCGACGCGAACGCCAGCGGCAACAACGGCACCATCGAGTTCTACATGAACGAGGCGCCGATCACGGCCGCCATCCTGTTCCAGTCGATGTTCGACGTCGGCCAGATCGAAGTGCTGCGCGGACCGCAGGGGACGCTGCGCGGCCGGGCATCGCCATCGGGCTCGATCACCGTCACCACGCATAAGCCCGATCTTTCGGAAGTCGGCGCGACGATGATCGGCACCGTCAACAGTTGGGGCGATGCCAACGGGCAGGCCGCGCTCAACATTCCGCTGGTGCAGGATCGTCTCGGCATCCGGCTGGCAGGCGTCATCGACGAGACCGACGACAATCGCATCCGCAGCCTGAACGACGATGCCAGGCCCAGCCGTCGCACCCAGGGAGGCCGACTGTCGGTCCGTGCCGAGCCGATCGACGGCCTGACGCTCGACGCGAGCTATACCCAGACCATCCGCCATGCCGCCACGTTCCTCCAGTCGGAATCGCTGGACTATGCGGACCCGACTGCGGCACCTTCGCCGATCGCGCTGACTCCGAAGGACCGCGTGTCGGTGATGTATACGCCTTTCACCTTCCGCCAGAGCTTCACCGTTTGGAACTGGGCGGCGCAGTGGCAGGTGCTCGGCCAGTCGCTGAACTATGTCGGTTCGCACAACAAGCAGCGCTACACCTCGCTCCAGCCCAATGACCTCGGCGCGGCGCTGCCCTCCACCGCGCCGGAGGAATTTCTCGACGCGGGACAGGTTTCCGCCACCTCGCCCACGCAGACCAATCACGAAGTGCGCCTGTCCTCGGACCAGCGGATCGCCGGCATCTTCGACTATGTCGTCGGCGCCATGTGGAACAAGCTGAACAACCCGACGGTGCTGGATATCCAGACCCCGGTGTTCGTCGGCAGCACCGCCAACCCCCTGCTGGTCAACCACACCGAGGTCGAACGCTTCGGCGGTTCGCACGAGCGCTCCTTCTTCGGCAACGTCACCGCGCACCTCGGCGACGCGACGGAGATTTCGGGCGGTGTCCGCCGCATCCGCTACCATACGACGGGCGGGCTCATCAGCGGGGGCGTGTCCATCCCGGCAGCGGATGAGGACCGCACCTTGCGCGCGACGATCTATTCGGCGTCGATCAAGCACAATTTCACGCGCGACCTGATGGCCTATGCCAGCTTCGGCACGTCGTGGCGCCCCGGATCGGGCTCCAATCCGGTGCAGCTGCGCAACCAGTCCCAGCCTTACGGCCTGCTCGCCAGCCTCTATTATCCGGCGCCGGAGAAGTCGAAGTCCTACGAGCTGGGCGTGAAGTCGCAGTGGCTGGGCGGCCGCCTGCGGGTCAACGCCACGGTGTTCCACCAGACCTTCGACAACTTCGCCTATGCCGCGCCGAACATCTTCTACATCGCCGACGTCGGCGGCTCCGTCGGGGTGCGTTCGATCACGACGCTGACGGTGGGCGTCCCCGCCAAGGTGAACGGCGCCGAGCTGGAGATTTCCGGCACGCCCACACCCGGCTGGAACATCGGCGCGACGATGAGCTACGCCAAGGGCACCATCAACAACGCGACGATCCCCTGCAACCCCTACTCGGGCATTCCCACCGCCGGGCAGATCTTCGAGGCATCGGGCGGCGAGCAAGTCTCGGTCTGCGAAGTCGATAGCGTGCGCGCCGGCCCGAGCGCGCCGTTCACCGCAACCGTGCAATCCGAATACACCGCCCCGATCGGCGCGGGGATCGACGGCTACCTGCGCGGCCTGACCAGCATCTACGGCAAGTCGCAGAACGACCCGGTGAACCCGATCGACGACATATCGGCCTATGCGCTCGTCAACCTCTACGCGGGTGTCCGTGCGGACGATGGCGCCTGGGACATCGGTTTCTACGCCAAGAACCTGTTCGACACGGACAAGGTGCTCTCACGCGGGTCGACCGCTCCGGTGAGCGGGGCATCGGTGGCCGGCGGCGTGCCTCCTGTCAGCCGCTACCGGGTGATATCGATGACGCCCCAGCGCGAGATCGGCCTGACCGCCCGCTTCGCCATCGGCAGTCGCTGACCGTGACGGCAGGCACCAGCTACTTCGGCGAGATCAGGCGCAACGGCGGGTCGCTCGCGGCCGCCAGCCTGGGCTCGGGCGCGGGGCTCATGCTGATGAGCTACACCACCACGATCTTCGGACCCTATCTGGTCCGCACGTTCGGGTGGTCCCGCTCGCAGTTCGCGCTGATCGGACTGTCGATGTTCTCGACGTTGCTGGCGCTGCCGTTCATCGGCCGGCTGTCCGACCGCCTCGGCGTGCGGCGCACGGCCCTGGTCGGGGTGCTGGGCATCCCGGCGTGCCTGACCGCCTACAGCTTCATGGACGGCAGCTTCGCGGTCTACTTCCTGATCTCGTGCACGATCCTGGCGCTGGGCAGCTTCACCAGCCCGGTGGTCTATACCCGGCTGGTGGCGGCCGACTTCGACAAGGCGCGCGGCCTTGCACTGACCATCGTGACGATCGCCCCGGCCGTGCTGGGGGCGATCGCCGCCCCGCTGCTGACTGCGGTGATCGACGCATGGGGGTGGCGCGCGGGGTATCGCGCGCTGGCGCTGCTCGTGCTCCTTTGCGGGCTGGCGGCGATCGCGCTGGTGCCGCAGGGCAAGCGCGAGGACGCGGCCCATCCGCTCGCGCACGTCCCCACCGCGCGCGCCGACTACCGGGCGATCCTGCACAGCCCGCCGTTCTGGATGATCCTGGCGGCGATGGTGCTCTGCACGCTGCAGACCCCGCTGCACAGTTCGCAGATGGCGCTCATGCTGACCGACAACCATCTCGCCAGCGGCGCGGTGGCGGGGATGATCTCGATCTACGGCGTGGGCACGGTGATCGGCCGGATCGGCTGCGGGCTGGCGCTGGACAGGTTCTCGCCGCCGGTGGTCGCTGCGATCTCGATGATACCGCCCGCGCTGGGCTATGCCTGGCTGGCCGGCCCCCTGGACGGCGTCGCCGGGATCGGCGTCGCCATGTTCTTCGTGGGCTTTGCGGTCGGCGCGGAGGGCGATCTGCAGTCCTTCCTCGTCGCGCGCTACTTCCCGCTGCGGATATTCTCCACGACGCTGAGCCTCGTCTACTGCGGCGTCTTCGCGGCCTCGGCGCTGGGGGCCTTGCTGCTCAGCGTGTTGCTGCGCCACAACGACAGCTTCGCGCCGTTCCTCACCGTGGTCGCCTGCGCGATCGCGCTGGGCAGCCTGGTATTCCTGCTGCTTCCACGCGGGAAGACGCACGAGATCGAGGAACGCAGTGCTGTTCCGCCGAAGCTGCCCGCCCTGGAATTGCAATGACATGACCGGAAAATCCCGCTCAGCGATCGTCGGCAGCGGCGCGACGCCTTACTACTTCCGGGGCGAAAGCGCGCCGCAGACCGTGCTGGAGCTGATCGACAAGGCCGTGCTGGCCGCGGTCGCCGATGCCGGTCTGACCATCGACGAGGTCGACGGCCTCGCCTTCTTCGCCTTCGGCTTCGACACCGGCATGATCATCGAGCAGTTGGGGCTGAGGAACGTCACGTTCGCGCACTGCGTCTCGGCGTTCGGGGGCGGCATGGCCGGGATGCTCGATCTGGCCGACATGGCGGTCTCAACCGGGCGGGCGCGCAACGTGGTGTGCATCGGCGCGACGCAGCAGGTGGGCCGCCGGGTCGGCCAGGCGCTCGGCAACTTCGCGGCGAGCCCGGACAACATCTTCCACCGCATCGCCGGCCTCAATGGTCCCGGCCAGGCGCTGGCGCTGTCGGCCCGGCGCCACATGCATGAATTCGGCACCCGCCGCGAAGCCTTCGCCGAAGTCGTCATGGCCTCACGCGCGGCGGCGGCCACCCGCGAGACGGCGTTCCGGCGCAAGCCCCTGTCCATGGACGAGTACTTCGCGGCGCCGATGCTGGCCGATCCGATGTGCAAGTTCGACTTCTGCCTGGAGACCGACGGCGCCCTGGCCTTCGTCGTCACCGATGCCGAGCGCGCGCGCGACAGGCCCCACCCTCCGGTCTACATCGCCGGCGCCGCCCAGCACGGCAATGCCGACTGGGGCCGCGCCTTCTTCTGGCTGGGGCAGACGCCAGAGGCCTTCGTCTCGGCGGGCGGGGTGAAAGTAGCCCAGCGGCTCTATGCGCTGACCGGCATGACGGCGGCGGACATCGACGTCGCCTGCCTCTACGACCATTTCTCGCCGCTGGTCATCATGCAGCTCGAGGACTTCGGCTTCTGCGCGCGCGGCGAGGGCGGACCGTTCGTGGAAAGCGGCGCGATCCGCATGGGCGGGACGATCCCGGTCAATCCCCACGGCGGCCACCTGTCCGAAGCCTACGTCGTGGGCATGACGCATATCCGCGAGGCGGTGGAGCAGTTGCGCGGCGTCGCCGTCAACCAGGTGCCGGGTGCGCGCACCGCGCTGGTGACCGGCGGCCCGGCCCCTACCCCGATGACCGCCGCCATCCTGAGCAACGAACCATGACCCCGAACATCACCGGCAGCATCACCCCCGACTTCACCGCCCTGCAGATCGCCCGCGACGTATGGAGCGAGCCGTTCTGGGCGGGAGCGGAAGACAACGCCGTGCGCATGCCCGCATGCAGCAACTGCGGCACCTTCCGCTGGCCCGCCGGACCGTTCTGCCCAAGTTGCCATACGCAGGGCGTCGAATGGCGCCCGGCGGGCCAGGCGCGCATCTACAGCTTCACCGTGCTCCCAGTGCCGGGCGAAGGCCCGCCCCGCGTCCGCATTCCCGCGCTGGTGGAATTCGCGGACGCGCCCGGCGTGCGCCTCGTCTCGGTGCTGGTCGATGCCGATCCGGCGGCAGTCGCCATCGGCCTGCCGGTCTCTATCGACTGGATCGCCGCGAGCGACGGCAAAGTCCCGGTATTCCGCATGGAGCCGGCCGCATGACCCTCGCCGACGATGACGACGCGGTCTTCGCGCATTTCCACGACGTCCATATCGATCGCGACAACATCGCCCACTATCGCGGGCTGATGCGCAGCCGCCTGCTGATCAACCGCTGCAGCGACTGCGGGCACTGGATCTATCCCCACCGCCCGCTGTGCCCGGAATGCCTGAGCATGAACGCGGTGCCCACCGAAGTCAGCGGGCTCGGCCGGCTCTACATGTGGACCCTCATCCACCAGTCCCGCGACCCGGACAAGCCGCTCGCCGAGCCGATCCTGGCCGCCGCGATCGAACTCGTCGAGCAACCGGGGCTGCGCTATCTCTCGCGCGTCGTCGGATGCCCGCCCGAGGCGCTGCGGCACGACATGCCGGTCTCGCTCACCTGGATCGAGGAAGCGGGACGACGCTGGCCGGTCTTCGTGCCGCTGAAGGCGGAATAGCACGGTGGCGCGCAACCCGCTCAAGGACCAGGTGGCGATCGTCGGCATCGGCTCCACCCCGTACAGTCGCGATCTCGGCCGCAGCGAACTTTCGCTGGCGCTTGAGGCCGCGGTCGCGGCGATCCGCGACGCAGGGATAACCCCGCGCGAGATCGACGGCATCTGCGGCACCGGCATGACCCCGCTGGCGATGGGCGGCGCCGGCTTCCTGAGCCTGCAGGGCGCGCTCGGGATCGAGGCATGCACATGGGGCAAGAACGGCTGGCTGGGATCGGCGCTGGTGTTCACCGTGGAGGCGGTGTTCTCCGGCCTGTGCGACATGGCGCTGCTGGTACAGGCCAACGTGCGCGGAGCCAGCATGTCACGCGCCGCCGCGCGCGATCCGTTCCGCGCCAGAGCGGCCCGCTACGCCGACGTCGGCGGCGACGTGGGCCTTGGCGATTTCGCCAAGCGCTGGATTCACTCGGGCGAGCCCTATGCCGCGATCATGCGGCGCTACATGCACGATTTCGGCGTCGGCAAGGAGGCTTTCGCGATGATGGCGGTGAACTGCCGCAACCAGGGCGCCGCGAACCCCGACGCGGTCCTGCGCCACCCGCTGACGCTGGACGACTATCACGCCAGCCGGATGATCTGGGATCCGATGCAGATCGCCGACATGGACGTGCCCTGCGACTGCGCCGAGGCGCTCGTCATCACCACCGCAGAGCGCGCCCGCGACATGGACGTGAAGCCGGTCTACGTCCACGCCATGTCGCTGGGCGGCACCAGGATCGGCGAATACTACGAGAACTTCGGCGGCTGGCGGGACAATTCCTTCCAGGTCGCCCATCGCGGGCTGTGGGAGCGCAGCGAACTGGCGCTGCCCGACATCGACCTGTTTTACCCCTACGACGGCTACACCATGGACGCGGTCGCGGTCACCGAAGCGGCGGGATACTGCGGGATCGGCGAGGCGACGGACCTTTACCGCTCCTCGTGGGACGCCGGCAGGGGCCTGCTGATGCTGGACGGGCGCGTGCCCGTCATGACCGGCGGCGGCGGCCTTTCCCATGGCCGGGCGGGGGGAGCGAACCTCTATGCGGAAGCCGCCCGGCAATTGCGCGGGGACATGGGCGAACGGCAGGTCGCGGGCGCCGGGGCGGCGCTGGTCTCGATCGGCAGCTTCTTCCACGACCCTTCGGCGGTGGTGCTGCGGGCCTGACATTACAGAAAAGGGAGTATCTCGGCATGAACGGCGCAACGAGAAAGATGAAGCTGGGTGCCTTCTGCGGAGGCAGCTACCATCAGGCCGGCTGGCGGCATCCCGATGCCGACAACGCATTCGGGCAGGACTTCGCGCCCTGGGTGGAACTGGCGCATCGGCTGGAGGCGGCCAAGTTCGACATGATGTTCATCGCGGACACCGCATCGCCCGGCGATGCGGAGAATCCGGACGTCTTCCGCTACTCCGCCGGCGGCGACAACTTCGAGCCGATGACGCTGCTGGCGGCGCTATCCGCGCATACCACTCACCTCGGCCTCGCCGCCACGATCGCCACGTCGTACCGCCCGCCTTATGACGCCGCGCGCGAAATCCTGTCGCTCGACCGGATCAGCGGCGGGCGCGTGGGCTGGAACATCGTCACCGGCATTTCGCCCGACGACGCCGCGCAATATGCTGACCAGAACTTCGTGCCGCAGGAACAGCGCTATGCCCGCGGCGAGGAATTCGTCGATGTCGTGCTGAAGCTGTGGGACAGCGTCCAGCCCGGCGCCTTCCCCCGCGACAAGGAAGGCGGCGCCTACAAGGATCTCGACCGCATCCATCTCATCCGTCACGCGGGCGAGCATTACCGCGTGCGCGGCCCGCTCAAGGGCGCGCCATCGCCGCAGGGCCGCCCGGTGCTGATCCAGGCGGGCCAGTCCGAGGAAGGCCGCGCCATGGCCTCACGCGTGGCGGAGGCGATCTTCACCGCGCAGTCCACGTTCGAACAGGCCAGGGCCTTCCGCGACGACATCCGCGCCCGCGCCGTGGCCTGGGGCAGGAACCCGGATCACGTCAAGGTGATGCCCGGCGCCCTGGTCGTGCTGGGCGAAACGCGCGAGGAAGCGCAGGCCCGCTGGGCCGAACTCGATACCCGGATAGACCTGCGCGCGGCGCAGGCCCGGCTGCAACTGGCGCTCAAGGCCTACGACCTGAGCGGGCACGACCTCGATGCGCCGTTCCCCGACGTGCCTCCCGAATCCGTCGTCAGCCGGGGCAGGCATCACGTCGAGGCGGCCAAACGCGAAGGCCTGACCTTGCGTCAGGTGCTCATCCGCTCGTCCGCGTCCAACGCGCATTTCGCGGTGATCGGCACCGTCAAGGACGTAGCTGACGAACTCGCGCACTGGTTCGAGAACGGCGCGTGCGACGGTTTCAATATCATGCCGGCGGTGAACCCCACTTCGTTCGAGGAATTCATCGAAAAGGTGGTTCCGGAGCTGCAAAATCGCGGGCTGTTCAGGACAGAGTACGAAGGAACGACCCTGCGGGACAACCTTGAGGCACCCAATGCCCCCATCCCGCTGTCGAAAGCCTGAAATTCAGAACAGAAAATGCCATTCGAACTTCATGAGAATTCCTGGGGAGGAATCGAGCCCGCCGCGTCCGGTACGCGGCGGGCCTTTTGTTCCTGCCTGCCCTGAACCCAGCCCCACATCGCTTTTCGAGGATGGACGCACCATGCATATCTGCCGCTACACCCTGCCGGATCGCTCGGAACCCCGCGTCGGCCTGCTGGGCCCGGACGGGGTTCGTGATGTCACTGCCGCGACCCGGGATATTCCCGCGATGCACTGGCCGGTGCCGCCGGGCGACGCCTTCATCGCTCATCTGCCGATGCTGCGCGCGAAAATCGAACGGCTGGCAAGCGACGCCACCCCGATACCGCGCGATGCGGTACGCCTGCTTTCCCCGGTCGCCAATCCGGGCAAGATCATCTGCGGCGTCGGCAACTGGAAGCACATGGGGGCGCCGCTGGGGATGCTCGGCTTCCTGTTCAAGGCATCGAGCGCGGTTGCCGGTCCCGACGAAGGCGTACAGATTCGCTGGCCGCACCGCACGACGCTCCACGAGCCAGAACTGGCGATAGTGATCGGCAAGACCTGCACCAACGTCAGTGCTGCCGAGGCACTCGATCATGTCGCCGGCTATACCGCTGCACTGGACATGACGATGAAGGGCGAAAAGGAATTTCATTGCTTCTGCAAGTCGTTCGATACGTACGGTATTCTGGGGCCCGCGCTGGTGACTGCCGATGCCGTCGCCGACCCCTCGATATTGTCGTACCGCTTCAAGGTGAACGGCGAGATCCGGGGGGAACGCAGCTTTCGCGACTTGACTGGCAGCCCTGCGGAACTGGTCGCCTTCGCGTCCAGCGCGATGACATTGTATCCCGGCGATGTGATATTATCCGGCGCGGCCGATGTGGACGAGGTCGTTCCCGGCGATGTCATGACCTTGGAGATCGACGGCCTTGGCCATATGAACGTGCCGGTGCGGATTTCCCATTGATCGAGGAAATCCGGAAGATACGCCCCGCGCTCTTGAACCTTGCGCCTCTCGCGCGGCGGCGCCAATGAGCGATGATGCGGATTGCCTTGTTCGAACCTGAAATCGCCGGAAACGTCGGCGCCGTCCTGCGGCTGGGAGCCTGCATGGGCGCCGGTGTGGATCTCATCGAGCCGATGGGCTTTGCGTGGGACGATCGCCGCGTGCGCCGCACCGCGATGGACTATATCGATCACGTCGAGGTGACCCGCCACGCCGGTTTCGATGCGTTCCGCGAGACCATCGGCGGGGCGCGACTGGTGCTGTTCACCACCAAGAGCAGCGCATCGGCCTACGAATTCGCCTTCAGGGCCGACGACATTCTCCTGTTCGGCAAGGAAAGCGCAGGCGTGCCCGCCGCCGTGTCCGAAGCCTGCGATGCGCGGGTGCGGATACCCATGCGCCCGCAGGTACGCTCGATGAACCTAGCCACCTCGGCGGCGCTGGCGCTGGGGGAGGGCCTGCGGCAGACCGGCAGCCTGCCGGGCTGACTGCAGGTCAGCGCGCCACCGACTTGGCCGGTTCGCGGCTGAGGCGGGTCATCAGCAATGCCGCGCGCTTGATCTGGCGGGGGAAGCTGGAAAGATCCACGCGCTCCTCCGGGGTGTGATCGCCGGTGCTGCTGGGCCCCAGCCCGACGAGCCCATCGATTTCGCCCGCGACGAAGCTGATGTCGCCGGCGCCGCGCTTGAGCGGATCGAGCGCGGGCATCGCCGGCAGCCCGAGGTCGGCGTTGATCGCGTTGAGGCGGCCGAGCAGCGCGCGGTTGCCCGCCGTCGGCGCCATCGGCGGATACCCGTCCTTGAAGGTGATCCGGGCATCGGTGCGCGGCAGGTGGCGGGCGACGATCGCCTGCATCTTCGCCCTGACCCGCTCGACCTGTTCGGGGCTGAGGGCGCGATAGTCCCCCTTCGCGATGGCGACGGGAGGGATGATGTTGGTCTTGCCGGTCGCCGCGATCGATGCCTCGTCCGCGCTCAGCCGGGCGGTGGCGCCGCCGGCGACGAGGCCGATGTTGAAGGTCAGGTTCGGTTCGGGCAGTTCCTCGCGGAAACTGTCGATGATCCGCGCCAGTTCGTAGACCGCGCCGCTGCCGACTTCGGGGGAGAAGATGCCGCTCGAATGGGCGGTGCTGCCGCTGGCGGTGATCGTGAAGTCGCCGGCCGAGCGCCGGGCGATCGAGCCGTAGTCCTGCCCGTCGATGACCACCAGCCCCTCGAAGTCGAGCGCCACGTCGGCCCGCTTGCCGGCAGCGACGAGATCGGCGCGGGCGAGGCTGACCGGCTCGCCGGCGGCTTCCTCGTCGCCGGTCAGGACCACCTCGATATTGGCGTGTGCCAGCGTGCCCGCCGCCTTCATGGCGCGCAGCGCGGCGAGCATCACCACGACGCCGCCCTTGTCGTCGGCCGCGCCGGGGCCGTGGAGCCTGTCGCCTTCGCGGCTGGCGGTCTGAAACGGAGAGCCGGGTTCGAACACGGTGTCGAGATGGCCGATCAGCAGCATGCGCGTGGTGCCGGGCTTGCCCGGGTGTGTAGCGATCAGGTGGCCGGCGCGCCCGACCGCATCCATCGGCACCCAGCGGGTCGAGAAGCCGAGCGCTTCCAGTTCGGGGGCGACCATCCGGCCGACCTTGCGCACGCCTTCGAGATTGCGGGTGCCGCTGTTCTGGGCGACCAGCCTGTCCAGCAATGCGAAGTCGCGCTCCGGATCGCTGTCCGCGGCGGCGATGGTCCTGCGTTCGGCGGGGGAGACCTTCGCCAGCGCGGGAGCGGCCATGGTCGCGGTGAATGCCAGAACGGCGAGGGAGGTGCGCAGCATGCCCGGACGATACCGCGCAATCCGGGCGGAGCAAGGGGCGACCGGGCGTGCGGCGCCGAGAGACTGTTTGGAAATTCGCGAAAGCGAATTTCGCGGCACCGGCCCACTCCCCCACCCGACCACCCAACGATAGTACCCTATGGGAGGTCGACCGGGGGAGTGGGCCGGTGCCGTAACGAAAATGCCCTGACGGGCATTTTCCAAACAGGCTGGTTTTTCCGATCAGGCGGCATCACCTGATCGGAAAACGTGACAGATCGACAGCTTCAGAAGTCGGCGGTGACGCTGAAGATCATCGTGCGCGGCGTCCCGATCCAGGCATAGTTGCCCGAGATGCCGCCGAGGTAGTCCTCGTCGGTGAGGTTGGTCACGTTGAGCGCGAAAGTCAGATCCTTCAGCGTGTCGGTCAGCGCCTGCCCCTTCACCGCGACCGAAAGGTCGGTGAGGAAGTAGTTCTTCGCCGTCCAGTCGTTGGCGGCATCGACGAAGCGGTTGCCGGTGTACTTGCCGGTCAGGCCCAGCGTGACCGGGCCATACGTGTACGTGCCCGAGAGCACCCACATGTCCCTGGGGATGCCCGCGACGCGGTTGCCCGCCGTCACGCCCTGCTCCGCGTCGAGTTCGGCATTGCCGGTGCCGCGGTACTTGGCGTCGATGTGGGTATAGGAGCCGTAGAGGCTGAGCCCCGCGACCGGGCGCACGTTGGCGAGCAGTTCGAAGCCTTCGGAGTCGATGCCGCCGGCGTTGAAGAAGCTGCCGTCGCCCTCGCTCAGGTAGTCCGGGCCGGCCGCAGTCGAGCTGGGCACGAAGATCACCTGGTTGGAGAACTTGCTCTTGAACCAGGTGGCCGAGGCGTTGAACATCCCATTGGAGTAGCGCGCGCCCGCTTCCCAGTTCTTCGCGGTCTCGGGCTTGATGCTCTCGAAGGCGTCCTCGCTGTATTCGAGCAGGGTGTCCGAGAGCGCCTTGAAGTTCTCGGAGTAGCCGCCGAACAGGTCGAGGCCGGTCATCGGCTCCACCTGGATACCGCCAGAGAGCAGCACCTTCGACTTCGACTTGATGCTGGTATCGGCGCTCTCGCCGAACAGGTCGGTGCGGTCGAGGTGGTTGATGAACTGCTTGACGCCCAGGTTCGCGTTGACCGGGCCGAACACGACCTGGTCCTCGGCATACCACTTGAAGGTGGTCTGCGGATACTTGCGGTCGTACTGGGTCCAGTAGGGCGTCGCGTCGTAGGCCGGGCCGGTGGCGGTGTCGGTGACGTGGTGCCAGTCGCGCCATTCGCGGCGATGGGTGTCCTCGTACCAGACGCCGCCGCGCAGGGTGTTCTCGATCTGGCCGAACTGCATGGTCCAGGCGCCGTCGAGGGTGCCGCCGAGCCGGTCCTTGCGGTAGTGCGTGTGGCGGTAGGACTGCTGCTGGATGGCGCCAGCTGCGGTCGGGGCGACGATCTGGCCGGCGGCGTTGGTTGCGAAGTAGGTCGGCGTGCCGGAGCCTTCGGGCAGGCTGGCCCACCATGAGGGCGTGCCCTTTACGGTGCTGGTGCCGTCGATCTCGCTCTGGGCGCCGGTGTCCTGCGTCACGTCGACGATGTAGGGCGGGGCCCAGTCACCGCGCCCGGCCATGTCGTGGTAATAGACCGAGGCCTTGAGATCGAGCGCATCGGCGATCTTCGTCTCGGCCTTGAGATAGGCGAAGAAGTTCTTGCGCAAGGTGCCCCAGACGCCGCGATAGTTCTGGTCGGCGGCCGGAACGCCGGTCCAGGTGCCGTTGAGGCCGTCCTCGTGCGGGCTGGCGGCGTACTGCGCGGGCGAGTACATCTGGTCGTAGTTGTTCTCGTAGGCGTCGTCGTAGCTGGCGTAGCCGGTCAGCTTGACGGGGGTGTCGACGATGAACTTCATCGCGAAGTTGTCGCGGTGATTGTTCGCCGAGCCTTCCATCCAGTCGGTCGCCTGCTGGTGGCCGTAGGAGAACCACGCCTTGGTGGTGCCGCCCAGGATCAGGCCGGTGTCGAAGCGGCCGTAGTAGCGGCTGGCGTCGAAATCGCCGACCGAGCCCGACAGGCGCACGCGCATGTCGTCGATCGGGTCGGCGGTAACGAAGTTGATGGTGCCGCCCAGCGCCTCGTTGGAGCGCGAGGCGATGTCGGCGGTGCCCTGGAACACCTCGACGGTGCCGATGTTGGCGGTGTCGATGAAGCGGTTGGCCTTGGAACCGCCGCCGTAGCCCGAGCCGCCGTTGGGCAGTCCGTCGATGGTCAGGCCGACCTGCTGGGTGTCGAGGTTGGTCTGGTAGCCGCGGATCGAGTAGGTAGTGGACCAGTCGTCGAAGCCGAAGGCGTCGCCTTCGTTGACCTGCACGCCGGGCAGGGTGCCGATCAGGTCGATGGCCGAGGCGATCGGCGACTTGTCGTCGATCAGCGTCTCGTCGAGCGCGGCGTTGTTGTAGGTGGTGCGCTGGCCGGTGACGACGATGGCTTGCGCATCGCCTTCTGCGGCATCGGCGGCGGCGTCGGCCGCCGCTTCGTCGGCAAGGGCTGGCGTGCCCGCGACGATTGCCGCGAGGCTGGCGCCGAGTACGGCGAAATGGCGAATGGAACGGATGCGCATGGTCTGATTGCCCCCTGAGCCGCAAAGTGTGTCGCAAGCTTTGTGCGGCGCAGCATCTGGGCGCTTATTCTGACATGCTGCAGTCAGTTCGAAGACGGTTCGCGGACGTTTCGGCGACCATCCTATGACCACGCCGCCGACCGTCACAAACCCGAAACGCTAGGCCCATAGAGGCCGCCCGCGTAACGACTGGCGGGCGTTGGAAAGATGCAGAAACCCTTGCGTATTGCGATACCCATCCACGGGCTCGAGCCCGGCGGCGTCGAGCGCGTCGCCCTCGGCCTCGCGACGCAGTGGCGGGCGGCGGGGCATGAGGTCACCGTGGTGCTCGGCCGTTCGGCCGGCTCGGGGCTCTGCAGCGCACCCGCGCTCGATTACTGGACGGTGCCGACCCGGCTTTCCACGGCCGGCTGGCAGACGCCGTGGATGATCCATTGCCTCTACAGCTTCCTGGTGGAGCGCCGCGTCGACGTGCTGTTCTGCCCGGGCAATACGTATGCGGTGGTCGGCGCGGCGATGAAGCTGCTGCTGGGCAGCCACGCGCCGGCGCTGATGCTCAAGGTCAGCAATGCGCTGGAGCGGCCGGACATGCCCGCGGCGATGCGCCGGGGCTACGGCACCTGGCTGCGCGCGCAGGGACACGTCTTCGATTCGCTGGTCGCGCTGTCCGAACCGATGCGCCGCGAAGTGCGCGAGCGGATGCTGGCTCACGCGGGGCAGGTCGAAGTCATCGCCAATCCGATCATGGCGCGCGGACGGTTGCGGCAGCTTGCCCGGATCGAGCGGACCCCGGCTTCGGCCTGGGGCACGCGCTATCTGGCGGCGGGACGGCTGGCACCGCAGAAGAACTTCGCGATGCTGCTGCGCGCCTTCGCGCTTGCCGCGCGCGCCGGGGACAGCCTGACGATCGCCGGCGAAGGCCCTGAGCGCGGCGCGCTGGAGGCGCTGGTGGCGGAGTTGGGGCTGGCGGGAAGAGTCACTTTCGCGGGTCATGTCGCGACCATCGACCCGCTGCTGGAAACCGCCGACGCGCTGCTGCTGAGTTCGCACTACGAGGGCCTGCCCGGCGTGGTGGTGGAGGCGCTGGCGGCGGGCGTGCCGGTGCTCGCCACCGACTGCTGCGTCAGCATGGCGGGGCTGATCGACCATGGCCGCACCGGCCTGCTCGTTACGCCGGGCTGCATCGCAGGCTTCGCGCGCGGCATCGCGCAACTGCGCGAGATGTCCGGCGATCCGCCGCGCGCCCGTGCGGTGGCGGCGCGCTACGAACTTGAGGGCGCCGCCGGGCGCTATCTCGATCTCATGCACCAGGTGACGTCGCAGCGCGAAAGCGAGCGCCGGCGCGCCCTGGCGATCAGCACGCTGACGCCGTGCCGGTCGCTGCGCCGCTCGCAGTAGCGTCCTTTCCGGAGACCGCCTTTTGTTCGAACCCGCCCCCCAGCCTGTCGTTGCCGATGGCCCCCATCCGCCGGTCATCGAATTCATCCCTCAGGACCGCGCGGCCGGAGGCGGGCGCCGGGCGGTGTTCTCGATCCTGCTGTCGCTGGCGGTGATCCTGGCGGTCATTTTCGAAACGGGCAGCATGGAACTGCGCCGCCTGCCGGCGATGATCCCGACCTCGCCGCTGTTCTGGGCGATCTTCGCCGCCGCCTACCTCGCGGCGCCGGCGGGTGACTGGGTGATCTTCCGCAGGCTCTGGAACATTCCCGCCAGCGGCATGCTCGCGCTGGTGCGCAAGAAGATCTACAACGAACTGCTGCTGGGCTACCTGGGCGAGGCCTATTTCTACACCTGGGCCCGCCGCCGCGTGGCGCTGGATGCGGCGCCGTTCGGGGCGGTGAAGGACGTCGCGATCCTCTCCGCGATCACCGGCAACGCGGTGACGCTGGTGCTGCTGGTGGTGGCGGTGCCGTTCCTCGGCTTCGACAAGCTGGGTATCGACGGGCGGGTGCTGACCGCCTCGCTGGCGGTGCTGCTGGCGATCTCCCTGGGGGCGATGGTGCTGCGCCGCCGCGTGTTCAGCCTGCCGCCGCAGGACTTGTGGATGATCGGCCGGGTCCACCTGGCGCGCATCGTCGTCTCGACCGTGCTGCTGGCGCTGCTCTGGCACCTCGTGCTGCCCGAAGTCGCGCTCAGCTGGTGGCTCTATCTCTCGACCCTGCGCCTGCTCGTCTCGCGCCTGCCGCTGGTGCCGAACAAGGATCTGCTGTTCGCCGGGATCACCGTGGTGGTGCTCGGCGAGGAGCGGGACATCGGCGCGCTGATGGCGCTGATGGCCGGGCTGATCCTGGCGACGCACCTGGTGCTGGGCGCCGCGATCGCCCTCAACGACCTCGCCAATCCGGAGCGCCGCGCGTGATTGCCTCGCTGTTCCTGCTGGCCGCCGCGATCCCTGCCGCGATCCCTGCCTCGACCCCTGCCGCGATCCCCTCCACCCCGGACCTCGGCAAGGCGCAGGCGCGCTGCCGTCCCGACGAGCGCGGCCCCGCCTTCGAAGTCGAGGTGGCGGGCCTGAAGGACCGTGTCGGCAAGCTCAAGCTGGAGGTCTATCCGGCCAATGACCGCGACTTCCTGGCGGACGACAACCTGCTGGTCGGCGCGGGCAAGACCTTCCGCCGGATCGAGGTGCCGGTGCCCGCCAGCGGCCCGGTGCGCCTGTGCGTGCGGGTGCCGGCGGCGGGCGCCTACGCCGTCAGCCTGCTCCACGACCGCGACGGCAACCGCAAGTTCGGCTGGAAGGTCGACGGCATCGGCTTCGCGGGAAATCCCCGGCTGGGCTGGAGCAAGCCGAAGGCCGAGCGCGCCACCGCCGTCGCAGGAGGCACGCCGACGCCGATCGTGATCGTGCTCAATTACCGCCGGGGCCTCGGCGTCGCGCCGCTGGCGTCGAAATAGGGAGCACCGCATGAGGATCGTCGATGTCTGCGCCTTCTATTCCCCGCGCGGCGGGGGCGTACGCACGTATGTCGAGGAGAAGATGCGCACCGGCCCGCAGATGGGTCACGAGATCGTCATCCTCGCCCCCGGCGACGAGGACGCGGTGATCGAGCGGGGCCCCCGCGCGCGTATCGTCACGCTGAAGAGCCCGCGCTTTCCGCTCGACCGCAAGTACTGGTACTTTGCCTCGGGGCCGCAACTGCACGATGCGCTGGACGAACTGCGGCCGGACTTCGTGGAAGTCGGCTCGCCCTGGCGCAGCGCCGGGCAGGTCGCCGAGTGGAAGGGCGATGCGCCGCGCAGCCTGGTGATGCATGCCGATCCGCTCTCGGCCTTCGCCTATCGCTGGCTCGGCCCGGTCTTCGCGCGGCCGACGATCGACCGACAGTTCTCCGTCTACTGGGAGCATCTGCGTCGCCACAGCCGCCACTTCGACCATGTCGTCTGCGCCAATTCGGGCCTGACGCGGCGGCTGGCGCAAGGCGGCGTCAGCGCCACCGTGACGGTGCCGATGGGGGTGGAGCCGGGGCGCTTCTCGCCGCTCAAGCGCGATGCCGCCCTGCGCGGGCAATTGCTCGCCGCCTGCGACCTGCCCGAAAGCGCCGCGCTGCTGCTGGGGGTGGGGCGGCTGGCCCCGGAAAAGCGCTGGCCGACGGTGATCGACGCCGTCGCCGCCGCCTCGCGCGAGAGGCCGATCGGTCTCGTGCTGTTCGGCGAGGGGCG
The DNA here is from genome assembly GCF_036352595.1 of Novosphingobium resinovorum. Taxonomy (GTDB): domain Bacteria; phylum Pseudomonadota; class Alphaproteobacteria; order Sphingomonadales; family Sphingomonadaceae; genus Novosphingobium; species Novosphingobium resinovorum_B. The sequence goes on along the minus strand of NZ_JAZFAX010000005.1, from coordinate 138,619 downwards.
TGAGCGGCGGGCGATCCTCGGCCACATCGGCGGCAATCCGCACGTCCGCCTGTTCACCCCCGAGCGCGAGCGCGAGACGTTCGCGCGGATCCTCGCCAGCGGCGACGCGCTGGTCCACGGCGGCGATGCCGAGACTTTCTGCATGGTCGCCGCCGAGGCGCGCGCCAGCGGCATCCCGCTGATCGTGCCGGACGAAGGCGCGGTGGTCGACCACGCGGCGGGCGGGGGCGGGCTGGCCTACACCGCCTGCGATCCGGAAGCGGCGGCGCGGGCGATCCTGGCGGTGCTGTCGGCGGGCGGGCACCGGCCATGCGCCACGCGGACGATGACCGATCACTTCGCCGACCTCTTCGCGCTCTACGAGGCCAGCGTCATGGGAACCCGCCGCGCGGCGTGATCTTCGCTCGCAATGACGATGGGGCGCTTACTTCTCGTCCCCGCACTGGGTCATCGGCACCGAGACGTAGTCCAGCTTGACGTCCGACACGCTGAGGTCCGCCGCAGCGGTGGCTTTCAGCACCAGCGGCGCGGTGACGCTCGCCATGTCCGCGCCGCGCGCGGCGAAGCACTTGAGCGGGATGGCGAGGCGGCCCCACTGGCCCGGCGCGGTGGCCGAGAGGGCGCCGGTGACCGGCACGCTCGCCAGCTTGCCGCCGCTGAGGAACCCGGCCGTCAGCGCGCCCGAGGGCTTGCCCTCCAGCCGGTACTCGAAGACGAGGCTGATCTCGCCGTTGCTCTCGCGCGAGAGGTCGAAGGGGCGCGGGGCGGTGAAGGCTACGCTGCCGGGGCCGTTGAAGGTCAGGCGCCTGGCGTCCTCCTGCGCGCGGTGGTCGACGCCCGACTGGCGCACGCCCTCGGCGGCGATCTCCCAGCCCGGCGGGGTCTGGCCGCGTTCGAAGAAGACGGTGGGGGCGGCCTGCTCCAGCCCGGCGGGGCGCGTTTCGTCGAGCTGGCCCAGCTTTCCGGGCGCGGCATACGTCAGGCCGTAGCCGAAGGGGAACAGCGGATCGTAGTTCGGATCGCGGCGGTTGAGGACGTACTGGTCGGGGCGCTTGGGCCAGGAGAAGCTGAGCTTGCCATGGAAATCGTATTTCGGCTTGCCGTCCTTGCCCGCGAACAGCACGTCGGCGACGCCGCCGCCCTCGCTGCCGGGCAGGAACGCCGCGACGAAGGCGTCGGAGGCGTTCAATTCGGCATTCACCCATAGCGGGCGGCCCGAGAGGAACACCGCCACCACCGGAATGCCCGCCGCCTTGAACCCCCGCAGCATTTCGAGGTCGTGCTTGTCGCCGGGGCTGTATTCGAGGTTGGGGATGTCGCCCTTGAACTCGGCATAGGGCTTCTCGCCGAAGACCATGATGGCGACGTCGGGCTTCTTCGCGAACTGGCCGTCCGGCGCATATGTCGCGGTGCCGCCGCCTGCCTTCACGGTTTCCTCGATGCCCTTCCAGATCGACTGGGCATTGGGGAAGGCGGAGTTCGGCACGTCGATGCCCTGCCAGGTGATCGACCAGCCGCCCGCCTGCTGGCTGATGCTGTCCGCCGCCGCGCCCGCGACGAGGACATTGGCGGTGGGCTTGAGCGGCAGCACACCCTCGTTCTTGAGCAGCACCATGGACTCGCGCACGGCGCGGCGCGCCACGGCCCGGTTCTCGGGGGAGGCGATGTTGGCGAACTTCGCGGCATAGGCGCGGCTGGAGGGACGGCCCCGGTCGAAGGTGCCCGCGCGCAGCTTCACGCGCAGGATGCGGCGCACCGCATCGTCGAGGCGGGCGGCGGAGATGGTGCCGTCCTTCGCTTCGCGCAGGGTGTTGGCGTAGAGCGTCTTCCACGCCGGGCCGGAATACATGAACATGTCGAGGCCCGCATTGATCGCCTGCGGACAGTCCTCGTTCGAACAGCCCCGGACCTGCCCGTGGCTGTTCCAGTCGCCCACCACGAAGCCGTCGAAGCCCATGCGGTCCTTCAGCACGTCGGTCAGCAGCGACTTGTTGCCGCTCATCTTCTCGCCGTTCCAGCTGGAGAAGCTGGCCATGACCGACTGCGTGCCCGCCTCGATCGCGGCGGGGTAGCCGCCCAGATGCACGTCGCGCAGCACCTGTTCGGAGACGCGCGTGTCGCCCTGATCGCGCCCGCCGGTGCCGCCGTCGCCGAGGAAGTGCTTGGTCGTGGCGATCAGGTGCTCGGGGGCGAGGAAGCCCCTGGTGCCGACCTTGCCCTGCACGCCCTCGATCATCGCGCCGGCATAGTCGGCGGCGACTTCGGGCTCCTCGGAATAGCTTTCGTAGGTGCGGCCCCAGCGGTCGTCCTGCACCACCGCGAGGGTGGGGGCGAACGTCCAGTCGAGGCCCGCCGCCGCCGTCTCCAGCGCGGTGACCTTGCCGATCTCGCGGATCAGGTCGCGGTCGCGCGCGGCGCCGAGGCCGATGTTGTGGGGGAAGAGGGTGGCGCCGACGATGTTGTTGTTGCCGTGGACGGAATCGGTGCCCCAGATGATCGGGATCTTGGGTCCGGGTGCCGCCATCGAGGCGTCGTAGTATTCGTCCGCCAGCTTCAGCCACTTGGCGGGCGGGGCATATTCGTCGTCGTAAGGGCCGGAGTTGCCGCCGTTCAGCACGGAGCCGATCCGCGTCTCGCGCACTTGCGCGGGCGTGATCGAGCCGATGTCCACCTGGATCAGCTGGCCGACCTTGTCCTCGACCGACATGGTCCCCAGCAGTGCCTCGACGCGCTTCTCCACCGCCGGATCGCGCTGCGGCTGGGCCTTGACCTGCGGCCAGAGGTCCGGGTGCGCGATCGAGGCGGGGGGCTGCTGGTTCTGCTGCTGGCTTTGGGCCGCCAGCGGCGCGGCGAGCAGGCCCACGGCAAGGGCGGCGAGGGAGATACGTGCCAGAGAGACATGGGATACGGCGGTCATAGGGCGTCCTTACCTGATGATTGGGTCGCGATCATGGCCGAACGTGGCCGGGGAGGGGGCGGCGACGGGCATATTTGCCGCGCCGCCGCCCGGGGTGACCTGCGCACTCGCGGAGGAGGTGCGGCGCGCGCGGGTCACCGGGGGGGCTGGTGTCTTCCTTCCCACCTCTCCCCATTCCCCACCGCTCATCCTGAGCCTGTCGAAGGATGGGAGCACAGCGCCCAGCCTCGGGGGCTTCGACAAGCTCAGCCTGAGCGGTTGGAGAGGGGGGGGAGGGATGGGAGAGGGTAACAAGGATCAGAAGCTGGCCTTCGCCCGCACGCCCCATGTGCGCGGCGCCTGCAGGTTGGACAGGAACACCGGGTCATAGCGCGGCGTGCCGAAGGCGCTGGCGTTGGTGCGGATCTTCTTGTCCTCGATGTTCATGACGAAGGCCTCGACCGAATACTTCTGGTCCGCCGAGGTGAAGCGCAGCGAGGCGTCCGAGCGGAAGTACGCCTTCTGGCGATCCCAGTCGGTGCCGTTGGTGCCCCGGCTGGGCATGTTGTCGGCCGGATCGTTGGCGTTGACGAAGGGGTTGGCGTCGCCGTTGAAGTAGCTCAGCCAGCTGGCGGTTTCGTAATGCGTGGTCAGGCGCGGGGTGATCGTCGCGCCGCTGGCCATCACGAAGTCGTGCTCGTAGCTGGCAGTCGCCGAGAAGCGCGGCGCGTGGGCCAGTTCGTTGCCCTTGAGCTGCACGATCGAGGAGGCCTTGCCGCCATCGTAGAGCCGCCCGTCGACGCTTTCCAGATCGTCCATCTTGGTCTTCTGCAGGGTGCCGGAGAACTGCAGGCGATCATTGGGCGTGAAGTTGGCGGTCAGTTCCGCTTCCAGACCATACGCCTTCGCGCCCTTGGCGTTCTGGGTGATCATCTGGCTGCTGGTGACGTTGCCCTCGTCGTCGCGGAAGGTGACGGCCTGGTTGACCTGATAGCCCTTGAAGTCGCTGTAGTAGGCGGCAAGGTTCAGGGTGATCATGCGGTCGAGGAAGCGGCTCTTGAGGCCGACTTCGTAGTTGGTCAGCGTCTCGGGATCGGTCAGCCCCGCGTTGTCCTGGATGTTGCCCGACTTGAAGCCGGTGCTCACGCTGGCATAGCCCAGGACGTCCTCGGCCAGATCGGCGTCGACGCGGGCGAGGTAGGTCAGCTTGTCCCACTTGCCCTTGACGTCGTTGCTGGAGATCGAGAAGCCCGGCAGCAGGTTCACCAGTTCCTCGGCGGTGGCGCCCGGATAGGCGCCGAAGATGCCCGCCTGGCAGGCGCCGCCGGGTGCGAGGTCGGCCGGGGTGCAGCCGTCGCCCGAATAGGTCACGTTGCGGCCGCCGATGTCCTCCTTCTTGTCGGAGGTGTAGCGCAGGCCGCCGGTGACGCGGATCGCGTCGGTGGCGTGCCAGACGACTTGTCCGAACACCGCGCGCGAATCGATCTGGCGGTTGGCCTGGATGAAGCTGCCCGCCCAGCTGAACGTACCGTCGCGGTAGCCGTTGCGCTGGTCGATGTCGAAGCGGATGCGGTTCTTCTCGTGGCTGTAGTAGGCGCCGAGAATCCAGTCGAAGGTCTGCTCGCCCGAGGATTTCAGCTGCACTTCGTGGCTCTGGAAATCATAGCGCGAGGACAATGTGCGGTTCTCGCCGAAGGCGCCGAGCGGCAGGTCGTTGCCGCTGGCGTCGATTTCGCCGGTCGGGGGCAGGGCGCCCGCATCGGCGTCGGTCTGGGTCGAGCCGCCGATGCGCGACCAGCCGGCGATGTAGCTCAGCTGGATGCCGTCGGTGATGTCGTAGTTCATCGTGCTGCGCACCGCGGCCGAATAGCGGTCGGTGTCGGGCGCGGTGTCGGACAGGGTGGACCAGCGCTTGGTGCCCGCGCGCGGGGTTTGCAGCAGGCCGATGACCGGGGCGCCGGTGTCCCAGAAGCCCTCGGCCGACAGGTTCCAGCTGAACCTGTCGCTCGGCTGCCACAGCAGCGAGCCGCGCAGGGATTTCTGGTCGGCGGCGTAATACTTCTTGCCGCTGGTGACGAAGGCCGACTTGTTGATGCCCGCGATATCGGGCGCGGGCTGGTAGTCGGCGTAACCGTCGTGGCGGTCGGAGACGAAGGCGACGCGGGCGGCCAGCGTGTCGGTGATGGGGATGTTGATGGCGCCGCGAATGCCGAGGCGGTCGTAGTTGCCGCCGGTCACTTCCACGTTGCCTTCGAACACGCCCAGCTTCGGCTTGGCCGAGATCAGGCTGAGCGCGCCGACGGTGGCGTTGCGGCCGAACAGCGTGCCCTGCGGCCCGCGCAGCACTTCGACGCGCTCCATGTCGTACATCAGCACCGATGCGCCCTGCGAGCGCGGCGAATAGATGCCGTCGACGTAGATCGCCACTTCGGGGTCGGCGACTTCGGTATAGGCGCTGTCGTTGCCGATGCCGCGCAGGGTAAGGAGCACCGCCGACTGGTCGCCCTGCTGGTTGAACTGCAGCGAGGGGACGAAGCGGGCGAGGTCGGTCACGTCCTTGACCTGCTGCTTGTCGAGCTGCGCCTGGCCGAAGGCGGAAACCGCGATCGGGGTGGACTGCAGCGTCGTCTCGCGGCGGGTGGCGGTGACGATGATGTCACCGTCGGACGCCTGCGGAGCGGCTGACTGCGGGGCGCCTTGAGGCGCGGCGTCCTGGGCTTCGGCGGTGGTGGTCATGCAGAGTGCGGCCGCGAGCGCAGTGCTCGCGATAAGCGCGTTGCGTGTCATCTCTCTCTCCCTGAAGCAGACCTTCGCTGCTTTCCGGCGCCTCGTAGACCAAAGCTTGACAACGTTGTCAACATTGTTTCTGACATCGATGTCAAATCGTGATATGGACGGCTGCAGCTTTCCCGGCAGAGGCAAGCGCGTTAAGGATGCCCCGCATATATGACAGCCCTGATGGCGAAGGCCCCGACTTCCTTGGAAAAAACCGATGCGCCTACGCTGCTGTTCCGGCTGTCGGTGGGGGTGTTCTTCATCGGCGGGTTCCTGACCTCGTCGGTGAGCCTGCTGGTGCCGCAACTGAAGCTGATGCTGGCGCTCGACTACACGCAGGCGTTTCTCGTCCAGCTGGCCTTCCATGCTAGCTACCTGCTGTTCGCGCTGCCGATCACGGCCTTCATCGTCGCGGCAGGCTACATCCGCGCGATCGCGGCGGGGCTGGCGGTGATGGCGGCGGGCTGCGCCGCGCTGGCGGTTGCGCAGGGGAGCTTGTCCTTTGTGCTGGTGCTCGGCGCGCTGCTGCTGCTCTCGGGCGGGCAGACTTTCCTGCAGATCGCGTCGAACACCGTGGTCACCGTCATCGGTCCTTCGCGCGGCGCGGCGCGGCGGCTGACCTTGCTGCAGGGGTTCAACTCGCTCGGTACTGTCGCCGGACCGCTGGTGAGCGCCCCGTTGCTGCTGGCGCAAGTCGAGCGCGGGCACGAATGGCGACCGGCGGCGACGCTGCCGTTCGTCCTGACCGCACTGGTCACCGCCGTGCTGGCGCTCGCCTATGCCCGCCACCGCAAGGCGCTGGAGACGAAGCACACCGGCGAGGGCTTCGTGCCGACGCACCGGCTGTTCAGCGTGCTCTCCGAATCGCGGCGGCTGCGCTGGGGAACGGCGGCGATCTTCGTCTACGTCGGTGCCGAAGTGACCATCGGCGGGCTGCTTCCCAGCGTCCTGATGCGGCCTGACCGGCTCGGCGTGAGTGCGGTGACGGCGGGGCAGCTCGTGGCGCTCTACTGGGGCGGGGCGATGGTCGGCCGGTTCGCCGGTGCATGGGGCATGCGGCGCGTTTCGGAGGCGCGGATGCTGCTTTGTGTGTCGCTTGGTGCCGTTGTGTGCACGTTGGGTGCCGTTGGGTGCCCGGGCATCGCGGGGGCGGCGATGCTGGTTTCGGTGGGGCTGTGCAACGCGATCATGTACCCGACGATCTACACCATGGCGCTGCCGGAGGACGCCCGCGCGGCTCCCGTCGCCTCGATGTGGCTGTGCATGGCGGTGGTCGGCGGGGCGCTGGTGCCGGTGCTGACGGGGATCGTCGCTGACGGGGCGGGGCTGCTCGCATCGCTGGTCGTTCCCGCCGCCTGCTACCTTCTGATCGCCGGATTCGCGGCAGTTTTCCGGGAGAAACGGGCATGAAGACGGTCACCATCAAGGACGTCGCCGCCCGCGCCGGAGTCTCCCCCAAGACCGTTTCGCGCGTCATCAACGGCGAGGACCACGTCCGCCCCGAAATTCGCGAGGCGGTGCAGCGCGTCGTCGCCGAACTGAACTACCGCCCCAACGCCTTCGCCCGCAGCCTGTCGAGTTCGCGCTCCTACCTGCTCGGCCTGTTCATCGACGACCCGGTCTCCGGCTACGCGGCCGAAGTCCAGCACGGCGCGCTGCTGCAGTGCCGGGAACGCAGCTACCACCTCGTCGTAGAGCCGGTCGATCTCGGCCGCCCTGGCTGGCAGGAGCAGGTGCGGAGCAGCCTGTCCAGCCTGCGACTCGACGGCGCCATCGTCGCTCCGCCGATCTGCGATGATGCTGAATTGCTGGCGATCTTCACCGAGGCGGAGGTGCCGCACGTCCTGATCGGACCGTCGCAGCCGCCGGCCGATTCGGGCGCGGTGTGGATGGACGACCGCGCCGCCGCGCGCGAGATCGCGGCCTATCTCGTTACCCTCGGGCACCGGCGCATCGCCTTCATCCAGGGCCCGCAGAGCCACAGCGCCTCGGCCCGGCGCGAGGAGGGTTTCCGCGCTGCGCTGGCCGAGGCCGGCATCGCCGTCGACGAAGGCGCGGTGCGGCGCGGGGACTTCAGTTTCCGTTCGGGGCTGGAACTGGGCGAAGTGCTGCTGGACCTGCCCGACCCGCCCAGCGCGATCTTCGCCTGCAACGACGACATGGCCCTCGGCGCGCTCATCACCGCCATGAAGCGGGGCATCGCCGTGCCCGAGCAGTTGTCGATATGCGGATTCGACGATGTCGCCTCGTCGCGCGCGGCCTGGCCGCAGATCACCACGATTCGCCAGCCCAATGCGGAAATGGCGGCGGCGGCGGTCGATATCCTGGTCGATCCGGCTTTCCGCAGAAATGGCGGCGGCAGGAACGGAGATGCTCCCGCATTCCGCCTCATGCTGCCGCACGCGATGATCGTCAGGGGCAGTACCGGCCCACTGGGGACAGCCTGAGTGCCGCGCCGCCGCCTGCACTGGCAGCGGCGGCCGTCCTCGCGGTCAGTTCACCCGGCGACGGTGCTTGCCGCCGTAAGTCTTGCCGCAATAGTCGTCGAGTTCGCGCATCTCGGTCGCGGCGGCGGCGGCCATCGCGGCGGTGCAGGGCAGGTTCTTTTCGGCGGTGGCGATTCGGGCCTCCACGCGGTCGCGCAGTTCCTCGATATCGGCGCGCGACAGCACGTTCTTTTCACGCAGATAGCAGATCAGGCTCTGCAGCAGGATCATCGCCTTTTCACCGGAGTCGACTTCACTGTTCTCGATCATCATCCCGTCCTCTCGAGCGACCTTGGGACCGCCATTGGGGACAGGATGATACAACAAGGAAACAATGTCCAGCGGCAGTGCAGAACGCCGTTCCCGGCCCGGCCAGGGTTGTGCGGCGCAACATTCGCAAAGGCCGGGAGCGGGGTCTGGAATCACTCCTCCAGAGCGGCCACCTCCTGGCGCAGCAGGGCGGCAAGGCGCGTATGGAGCGTTTCGTGATCGCTGTCCGGCGAGAGCTGGCGCAGCGCCACCATGCCCCACGACATGGTGACGATGAAATCCATGACCGTGGCTCGCCGCTGCGACGACGCATGGGGTGCCAGCGAACCCAGCGCTGCGCCCAGGCTGGTGCGCAGCCGCTCGTCGACCCGGGCGTTCATCTGTCCGATCGCGGGATTCCGGCCGACTTCCGCCAGCAACTCGCACATCAGCCGCCGGTCCTCGCAATCCGGTTCGTCGAAGCCGATGCGCTCGACCCACTCGAGAATCGCGGTGCGGTCCTGCGCGGCGACGGCGGCGCTCAGTGCCTTCTCGTCGAGCCAGGCCGCGCACTCGGTTTCGCAGATGGCGGCGATGATCGCTTCCTTGTTGGCGAAGTCCCGGTAGATCTGCCCCACCGCAATGCCGGAAGCCGCCGCGATCTGCGCCATTCCCGTCTGATGGAACCCGCGTTCGACGAAAAGGTTACGGGCGGTATCGAGCAGGTGTTGGCGCCGTGCAGCCGACTTTGCCGCGCGGGGGCGATCCAGTGTACTATCTGTCATTCCCAGTCCCAGCTTGCATTCCTTGCTGCGACGCAATACCAGTCGCGCGAATCATGAGTGAACGATCACTCACGCTTTAACCCTCTTGGCGGAAATGCTCCATGAAAAAGATCGCCCCCCCGGCCTTCGCTGCTCCATCCATCGCACTGGCGGCGGCATTGTTCCTGTCGGCCTGCGGTGGCGGCGCGGAGCAGCCGCCCGCCGGACCACCCGAGGTCGGCGTCGTCACGGTGCGCGAGCAGTCGGTCTCGCTGGCCAACGAACTGCCCGGGCGCACCACCGCCTACGAGAGTTCCGACGTGCGGCCGCAGGTCAACGGGCTGATCGTGGCGCGGTTGTTCACCGAGGGTGACCAGGTGCGCGCCGGCCAGCCGCTCTATCGCATCGATCCCGCACCTTACGAGGCTGCGGCGGCGAACGCGCGTGCGGCGCTGACACGCTCGAACGCGGCGATCGCCTCGAGCGACGCGCTGGCGCGGCGCTATGGCGAACTCGTCAAGATCAATGCGATCTCGAAGCAGGACTACGAGAATGCCGTCACCAGCGCGCAGCAGGCCCGCGCCGACGTCGCCGCGCAGCAGGCGCTGCTGCGCTCGGCCCAGATCGACCTGGCGCGCACGACCATCCGCGCGCCGATCTCCGGCCGCATCGGCCGCTCGACCTTCACCACCGGCGCGCTGGTTTCCGCTTCGCAGGCCGATGCGCTGACGACGATCCAGCGGCTCGACCCTATCTACGTCGATATCCAGCAGTCGAGCGCCGACGTGCTGCGCCTGCGCCAGCAACTGCTCGCGGGCGACCTGACGAGCGCTGGCGGCAATGTCGCGGTCAAGCTCAAGCTGGAGGATGGCACGACCTATCCGCAGGAAGGCGTGCTCAAGTTCACCGACGTCACCGTCGATCCGACCACCGGCAGCCAGATCATCCGCGCGCAGTTTCCCAACCCGCGCGGTCTCCTGCTTCCCGGCATGTACGTGCGCGCCGAATTCGCGCAGGCGACCAAGGCCAATGGCCTGCTGGTGCCGCAAGTCGCCGTCTCGCGCGACGAGAAGGGCCAGCCCACGGTCCTCGTCGTCGGCGCGCAGAACAAGCTGGAGATGCGCAAGGTCACCGCGCCGCGCACGGTCGGCCAGGATTGGCTGGTGACCGGCGGCCTCAAGGCGGGCGACAAGGTCGTCGTCGACGGCGCGCAGATGCTGCGTCCCGGCGTGCCGGTGAAGCCGGTGGCACCGCAGGGCCAGAAGGCCGCCGGTGCTCCGGCCGGCGCTGCCGCAGCGAACAAGGGGCAGTAAGCCGCCATGTCACGCTATTTCATCGACAGGCCCATCTTCGCATGGGTCATCGCCATCGTCCTGATGATGGCCGGCATCATCGCCATCCGCAGCCTTCCGGTCGCCCAGTTCCCCGAAATCGCGCCGCCCACGGTGTCGATCGCGGCGACGTATCCGGGCGCCGACGCGGAAACGCTTGAGCGCACGACGACGCAGATCATCGAGCAGCAGCTCAAGGGCATCGACAACTTGCGCTACTTCTCGGCGCAGTCCTCCTCGGCGGGTACGGTGACGATCACCCTGACCTTCGAGCAGGGCACCGATCCCGACATCGCGCAAGTGCAGGTCCAGAACAAGCTGCAGGCCGCCACCCCGCTGCTGCCGCAGGAAGTGCAGCGCCAGGGCGTGCAGGTGCAGAAGTCGGCGGCGAGCTTCCTGCTCGTCACCGCGATCTATTCGGAGGATGGCAGCCACTCCGCCACCGACCTTGCCGACTATCTCGTCAGTCAGGTGCAGGACCCGGTGAGCCGCATCAACGGCGTGGGCGAACTGCAGATCTTCGGCACCCAGTACGCCATGCGCATCTGGGTCGATCCGCTCAAGCTGCGCAGCTACAACCTGACGATCGCCGACGTATCGACGGCGGTATCGGCACAGAACGCGCAGGTCTCGGCCGGCCAGATCGGTGCGCTGCCGGCCTCCAAGGAGCAGATGCTCAACGCCACCGTCTCGGTGCAATCGCGCCTGCAGACGCCCGAGGAGTTCGGCAACATCCGCCTGCGCTCCACCGAGGGCGGTGCCACCGTGCGCCTGCGCGACGTGGCGCGGGTGGAACTGGGCGCGGAGAACTACGGCTTCGACACCCAGTTCAACGGCAAGCCCGCCTCCGGCTTCGGCGTGCGCCTCGCCTCGGGCGCCAACGCGCTCGACACCGTGGATGCGGTGAAGGCCGAGGTCCAGAAGATCTCCAAGAACTTCCCGTCCGACGTCAAGGTGGCGTTCCCCTACGATTCGACGCCGTTCGTGCGCCTGTCGATCGAGCAGGTGGTGCACACCCTGGTCGAGGCGGTCGTGCTCGTCTTCCTCGTCATGTTCCTGTTCCTGCAGAACTGGCGCGCGACGCTGATCCCGACCATCGCCGTCCCGGTCGTGCTGCTGGGTACGTTCGGCGTGATGTCGGTGCTCGGCTACTCGATCAACACATTGACCCTGTTCGGCATGGTGCTGGCGATCGGCCTGCTGGTCGACGACGCGATCGTCGTCGTCGAGAACGTCGAGCGCCTGATCCAGGACGAACATCTTTCGCCCAAGCAGGCGGCGCGCAAGTCGATGGACGAGATCAGCGGCGCGCTGGTCGGCATCGGCATGGTGCTGTCCGCCGTGTTCCTGCCGATGGCGTTCTTCGGCGGCTCGACCGGCGTGATCTATCGCCAGTTCTCGATCACCATCGTCTCGTCGATGGCGCTCTCGGTGATGGTCGCGTTGATCCTGACCCCGGCGCTGTGCGCCACTATCCTCAAGCCGCACGATCCGAAGCAGGGCCAGGGCAACGGCCTGCTGGCGCGCTTCTTCCGCTGGTTCAATGACAAGTTCGACCGCGGCACCGAGAAGTACCGCGGCGGCGTGCGCCGTACCGCGACGGGCTGGAAGCGGGCGGGCCTGGTCTACCTGCTGATCGTGGGCTGCATGGTCTTCCTGTTCACGCGCCTGCCCGGCGGCTTCCTGCCGGACGAGGATCAGGGCGTGGTCATCGCGCTGGTGCAGGGGCCGTCCGGCGCCACCCTGCCGCGCACCCAGAAGGGTCTCGACCTAGTGCGCAAGCACTTCCTCGAGGACGAGAAGGCCAATGCCGTCTCGATCTTCACCATCAATGGCTTCTCGTTCTCCGGACAGGGCCAGAACGCGGGCATGGCCTTCGTCATGCTGCGGGACTGGAAGGATCGCAGCGGGGCGGAGAATCGCGCTCCGGCCATCGTCGGCCGCGCGATGGGGGCCTTCTCCCAGTACCGTGACGCGATGATCTTCGCGCTGACCCCGCCTGCGGTGCAGGAACTGGGCAATGCCACCGGTTTCGACATGTGGCTGGTGGACGAGACCGGCATGGGCCACGAAAAGCTGATGGCCGCGCGCAACCAGCTGCTCGGCATGGCCGCGCAGGACAAGCGGGTGGCGCAAGTCCGCCCGGTCAGCCTCGACGACGCGCCGCAGCTCGACGTGAAGATCGATCAGGACAAGGCCGGCGCGCTCGGCCTCGACCTCAGCTCGATCAACTCGGAGATCTCGACCGCGTGGGGCGGCTCCTACGTCAACGACTTCCTCGATCGCGGGCGTACCAAGCGGGTCTATATCCAGGCCGACCAGCAGTACCGCTCCTCGCCCGAGGCGCTGCAGAACCTCTACGTGCGCGGCACTGGCGGCGAGATGGCGCCGTTCGGTTCGTTCTCCAGCCTCGACTGGAAGCAGGCGCCGGTGATCCTCACCCGCTACAACGGCCGTCCCGCCATGCAGCTGCAGGGCGCTCCGGGCCAGGGCCTGAGCACCGGCGGCGCGATGCAGGCGATCGAGGAGATGCAGCAGAAACTGCCCCCGGGCACGGCCATCGAATGGACCGGCCTGTCCTATGAGGAACGCCTTTCGGGCGGCCAGGCGCCGATGCTCTACGCGCTGTCGCTGGCGGTGGTGTTCCTGTGCCTCGCGGCGCTGTACGAAAGCTGGTCGGTGCCGATCGCGGTCATGCTGGTGGTGCCGCTGGGCGTCGTCGGTGCACTGCTCGCGGGGTGGCTCACGGGCCTGGGCAACGACATCTACCTGCAAGTCGGCCTTATCACGACGATCGGCGTATCGGCCAAGAACGCGATCCTGATCGTCGAGTTCGCCGAAGAACGCGTGCTCGCGGGCATGAATGCCTTCGATGCGGCGATGGAGGCGGCCAGACTGCGTCTTCGCCCGATCCTGATGACCTCGCTGGCCTTCGTCTTCGGCGTGCTGCCGCTGGCGGTCTCGACCGGCGCGGGTGCGGGCGGCCAGAACGCCATCGGCCGCGCGGTGGTGGGCGGCATGCTCTCGGCGACCATCTTCGCGATCTTCTTCGTGCCGATGTTCTTCGTGGTCGTCGCCCGCCTGTTCAACCACGGGCAGACCGATCGCAAGAAGCCGAACACCGACGAGCCTCACGCCGACGGCCACGCGCCGCAGGAAAGCTGAACATGAAAAAGTCTATCCTCGTCCTGCTCGCCGGCACTTCGCTGCTGGCCGGCTGCAACCTCGCGCCGAAGTACGAGCGGCCCGCCGGCGCGGTGCCGGTGGCGCTGCCCGAGGGCGGCGTCTATCCCGCCGCCCCGACCGACGCGGTCGACGTATCGCGCATCGGCTGGCGCGATTTCTTCCTCGATGACCGGCTGCGGCAGGTCATCGAGACGGGCCTTGCCAACAACCGCGACTTGCGGATCGCGGCGGGCAACGTGCAGCAGGCGCGGGCGCAGTACCGCGTCCAGCGTGCCGACCGCCTGCCCACGGTCAATGCCGGCGGCACCGCGACGTACACCAACAACCTCGCCAGCATGGGCGGCGGCTCGACCAGCACCGACATCGAGATATACCAGGCCACCGTTGGCCTCTCGGCGTTCGAGCTGGACCTGTTCGGCCGCGTGCGCAATCTCAGCCGCGCGGCGCAGGAGCAGTACTTCGCCAGCGAGGAGGCCCAGCGTACCGCGCGCATCAGCCTCATCGCCGAGATCGCCAGCGCCTGGCTGACGATGGCCTCGGACAGCGAGCAGCTGCGCCTCTCGCGTGAAACGGCGAAGGCCTTCGAGCAGACGCTGGACCTCACCCGGGCGCAGTTCCGCATCGGCACCGGCTCCGAGCTGGAAGTGCGCCAGGCCGAGACCAGCTACCAGAGTGCGGTCAACGACATCGCCGCGCTGGAAACCAGCGTGGCGCGCGACCAGAACGCGCTCAACCTGCTGGCCGGCACCACCGTCCCGGCGGAGCAGCTGCCCACCGGGCTTGGCGACGCGCCGCTGACCCGCGATGCGTTGCCGGGCGGCATTTCCTCCGACGTGCTGCTGCGCCGTCCGGACGTGCTGCAGGCCGAACACCAGCTGATCGCCGAGAACGCCAACATCGGCGCCGCGCGCGCGGCGTTCTTCCCGACGATCTCGCTGACCGGCACGCTCGGCACGCTGAGCACCGCGCTCGGCGGCCTGTTCAAGGACGGCAGCTACACTTACACCGGCTCGCCCAGCGCCTCGCTGCCGCTGTTCGACTTCGGCCGCCGCAAGGGCAACCTCGACTACGCCAAGGCCTCGCGCGATGTCGCCGTGGCGACGTACGAGAAGGCGATCCAGACGGCCTTCCGCGAAGTCTCCGACGCGCTCGCCCAGCGCGGCCGCATCGGCGACCAGATCCGCGCGCAGTCCACCCGCGCCGAAGCGGCGGGTGTTGCCGCGAAGCTGTCCGACGCGCGGTTCCGCTCGGGCGTGGACTCGTTCCTCGTGACCCTCGACGCGCAGCGCACGGCCTATGGTGCGCAGCAGGCGCTGGTCACCACGCGGCTGACGCAGGCGAGCAACCTGGTGGAACTCTACCGCTCGCTGGGCGGCGGACTTGAGGAAACCACGCAGGTCGGCACCAACTGACCGGCTGCCTCCTCCCGGAAACGGGGGGAGGCAGGTGCGTTTTGTGCACCCGGCATTGCGGCACGCGGCACGGGAAAGGTATTTGCGCCTTTCGCCGATGACGAAGTGTATCTCCGCCCCTCAATTTACACGCATGCCACTCGACATCGCTGCGCGAACCGTGTTGGGGGATCGGCGAATCCAAGAGACAAGCACGGGACGAAACCATGGACGAGACGCTGCGCCGCGCCGCACTTGATTACCACCGCCTGCCTCGGCCCGGCAAGCTGACCATCGAACCGACCAAGCGCATGGTGAACCAGCGCGACCTCGCGCTCGCCTATTCGCCCGGCGTCGCCGTGCCTTGCATGGAAATCGCTGAAGATCCGGCCAAGGCGCTGGATTACACCGCGCGCGGCAACCTCGTCGCGGTGATCTCGAACGGCACCGCCGTGCTCGGCCTCGGCGCGATCGGCGCGCTGGCCTCGAAGCCGGTGATGGAAGGCAAGGCCGTCCTGTTCAAGAAGTTCGCCGACATCGACGTGTTCGACATCGAGGTCGACACCGTCGATCCCGACAAGTTCATCGAGGCGGTGGCGCTGCTGGAGCCGACGTTCGGCGGCATCAACCTCGAAGACATCAAGGCGCCCGAGTGCTTCTACATCGAGGCCGAGCTGAAGAAGCGCATGAACATCCCGGTGTTCCATGACGACCAGCACGGCACCGCGATCGTCGTCGCCGCCGCCGTGCGCAACGCGCTGGTGCTGCAGGGCCGCACGCTGGCCGACGCCAAGCTGGTCACTTCGGGCGCGGGCGCGGCGGCGCTGGCCTGCGTCGATCTGCTCGTCTCGATGGGCCTGCCGATCGAGAACGTGACGCTGACCGACAAGGACGGCGTGATCCATTCCGGCCGCGAGGGCATGCTGCCCAACATGGCGCGCTATGCCCGCGATACCAACGCGCGTTCGCTGCCCGACGTGCTGCCGGGCGCCACCGTGTTCCTCGGCCTTTCGGCGCCGGGCGTGCTCAAGCCGGAATGGCTGCCGCTGCTGGGCGACAAGCCGCTGATCTTCGCGCTCGCCAACCCCGAGCCGGAAATCCGCCCCGAGGCCGCCCGCGAAGTGCGCCCCGATGCGATCATCGCCACGGGCCGTTCGGACTACCCGAACCAGGTCAACAACGTCCTGTGCTTCCCCTACATCTTCCGCGGCGCACTGGATGCGGGCGCGACGCAGATCAACGAGGCGATGAAGGCGGCCGCCGCCGAAGCCATCGCCGGTCTGGCGCGCATGCCCGCGCATGACAGCGTCGCGCAGGCATACGGCGGCCGCAAGCTGGTGTTCGGCCCCGAGTACATCATCCCCACCCCGTTCGACCCGCGCCTGATCGTCGAGATCGCCGGCGCCGTCGCCAAGGCGGCGATGGATTCGGGCGTCGCGACCAAGACGCTCGACATCGCCGAGTACAAGCGTTCGCTGGCGAACATGAACACCCGCTCGGGCCAGCTCATGCTGCCGGTCTACCAGGCCGCGCGCGGGGCGATGAAGCGCGTCGCTTACGGCGAGGGCGAGGACGAACGCGTGCTGCGCGCGGTGCAGGATGCGCTCGACGAAGGCATGGTGCGCCCGACGCTGGTGGGGCGCCGCCGGATTCTGGAGCAGAAGCTGCCCGAACTCGGCCTGTCGTTCAAGCTGGGCGAGGACGTCGACATCGTCGATCCCGAGACCGACCATGAGCTGTTCGGCGAACTCGTTGCGGCTTACGGCGCGATCGCCAGCCGCAAGGGCGTGCCGACCGCCGAAGTGCTGCGCCACACCTATCGCCGCCCGACCGTCACCGCCGCGATGCTGCTGCGCACCGGCAAGGTCGATGCGGCGCTGGTCGGCGGCAACTCGGAATACTGGGGCCAGATCGAGCACGTCCTGCGCATCATCGATCGCGCACCCGACGTGAAGCGCGTCTATGCGCTGTCGGGCCTGATCCTCGATGCGGGCGTGCTGTTCCTGACCGACACCCACATGGTGCCCGATCCGACGCCTGAACAGATCGCCGAGATGACGGTGCTGGCGGCGGACGCGGTGCGCCGCTTCGGCCTCGACCCGAAGGTGGCGCTGCTGTCGCACTCGAACTTCGGTTCGTCGAACAGCCCCAGCGCGCGCAAGATGCGCTCGGCGGCGCAGCTGGTGCGCAAGGTCGCGCCGGAACTGCGCGTGGACGGCGAAATGCACGCCGACGCCGCGCTCAGCCAGGCGCTGCGCGAAAAGCTGGTGCCGGATTCGGGCTTCGAGGGCGCTGCGAACTTGCTGGTCATGCCGAACCTCGATGCGGCGAACATTACGCTGACGGCGCTCTCGGCCTCGTCCAGCTCGCCGACGGTCGGCCCGATGCTGCTTGGCCTGTCGCAGCCGATCCACGTGCTGACGCCGGGGGTCACCGCACGCGGTATCCTGAACCTGACCAGCATCGCGGTCTGCGCTGCCGACGGGCATTGAGTTGCGGGGAGGGTGCCCGGGCGCTCTCTCCCTCACCGCCATCCGCTTCGTCACCCTGAACTTGTTTCAGGGTCCATCGTGCAGCGTGGGCCGAAGGGTCGAGCCACGCTGCACTCGCGGTTTGCGGATCAAGCGACCGCGGCATCGTCCTGATGGACCCTGAAACAAGTTCAGGGTGACCCGGTGTTTGGCGCGATTACCTGTCTGCCCGAGGGGGCTTCGACAAGCTCAGCCTGAGCGGATTTGCCAAGTTTAGAAGGGGTTGAGGTTTACCCCAACCCCGCTCACCCTGAGCTTGTCGAAGGGTCTGCGCGGATCGTCAGAGCACCAGCGGCGCGTGGTTGATCTGCGGCAGCACATGCCGCGAGAACAGATCCGCCTCCGCCGCGTGCGGATAGCCCGACAGGATGAAGGCATCGATGCCCTCCGCCTGATAGGCCTTCAGCTTCGCCAGCACCTGATCCGGATCGCCGACGATCGCCGCGCCGCAGCCCGACCGGGCGCGCCCGATGCCCGTCCAAAGGTTGTCCTCGACGAAGCCGTCGCCGCCCGCAGCACCGCGCAGTTCGGCCTGACGGGTCACTCCGACGCTGGCGCTGTCGAGCGACTTCTGCCGGATCGCCTCGCCCGCCGCATCGTCCAGCTTGGACAGCAGGCGATCGGCATAGACGCGCGCCTCGTCCTCGGTCTCGCGCACGATGACGTGAGCGCGGTAGCCGAACTTGAGCGTGCGGCCGTACTTCGCCGCGCGTGCGGTCATGTCCGCGATCGTCTCGCGCACCTTGTCCATCGTGTCGGGCCACATCAGGTAGACGTCGCAGCCCTTGGCCGCAGCTTCGCGCGCGTCTTCTGACAGGCCGCCGAAGTAGAGCGGCGGGCACTGGCCCGAGACGGTGGTGATGCGCGCGGGCGGCAGGTCGAGGTTGTAGAACTCGCCCTCGTACTTCAGGTGCTCGCCGTTCAGCATGATCTTGAGGATCTGCATCACCTCGAGCGTGCGCTGGTAGCGGGCGCGGCTGTCCAGCTTCTCGCCTGGCAGGTCGGACGAGATGATGTTCACCGTCAGCCGCCCACCCAGGATGCGGTCGAGCGTGGCGATGCGGCGCGCCAGCTGCGGCGGCCAGTCCTCGCCCATGCGCACGGCCCAGAGCAGGCGGATCTTCTCCACCAGCGGGGCGATGGCGCCCGCGAACATGGTGGTGTCGATGCCCAGCGCATAGCCGGAGGGGAGCAGGATGTTGTCGAACCCGCCCTTTTCGGCCTGCAGCACGATGTTGCGGCAATGCTCCCAGCTGGAGGCCAGCGCCGGATCGGGCTGGCCAAGGAACTCGTAGTCATCGTCGCACAGCGCCGAAAACCAGCTTACCTCACAGGTCTTGTCAGTGGTGGTGCTCACGGCAGGGGCTCTCCTTTCGATGCGACCAGTACCGCGTACCAGCTGGCGCGGGTCCAGCGGACCTTGAGTGCGTCAGTGGCTTCCGCGATCCGGTCGGCCTTTTGTGATCCGACGATGGGGATGATGCGCGCCGGGTGCGCCATGATCCAGCTGTAGGCGGCCGCCGTGCGCGACACGCCGAACTCTTCCGCCGCCTGATCGAGCAGCGCGGCGACTTCCTTGCTGCGGGCGTCTTCCGGCGCGGCGAGACGACCACCGCCCAGCGGCGACCATGCCAGCACGGCCATGTCCATGGCGATGGCCTGGTCCAGCTCGCCGTTCTCGATCGTGTCGAGGCGCAGGGCCGAGATTTCCGGCTGGGTGGAGACGATCGGCAGGCTCACGAACTGCTGCAGCGTGGCGATCTGGCAGGTAGTGAAGTTGGAAACGCCGAAGCTGCGGATCTTGCCCGCCTTATGTGCCGCTTCGACGGCCTTTGCGATTTCCGAAGGGTGCGTGAGGATGTCGGGACGATGGATCTGCCACAGCTCGACGCTGTCGGTGCCGAGGCGGGTGAGCGAGGCGTCGATGGCGCTGGTGAGGTATTCGGCGCTCGAATCGTAAGGCAGGGGGGGCATGATGCCGCCCTTGGTGGCGATCACCAGCTTCTCGCGCAGGCCCGGTTCGCTGGCGAGCGCCTTGCCCAGCAGCGCTTCCGCATCGCCGAAGCCGCCCTTGCCGTCGAAGCCGTAGATGTCGGCGGTGTCGATGAAGTCGATCCCTGCATCCAGCGCGGCATGGAGCAGGCGCACGGCATCGGAGGCCTCGCCTTCCATGCGCCAGTTGCCCCAGGCGAGGGCGGAGACTTCGATGCCGCTCTTGCCGAGCTGGCGGCGGGCGGCCGGGGAGGGGAGGTAGGTCATGGGTGTTCCTGTCAGGAGAGAAGGTCGGGATTGATGCGGGCGACCGAGGCACGCTCGATCAGGTCGTGGGGAAGGCGCCGGTGCGTGGCCTGCGCGCCTTCGAGAAGAAGCTGCGTGGCGGCATGCGCCAGTTCGCGGGTGGGCTGGCGGATCGTGGTCAGCTGCGGCCAGACCATCCGCGCGACCATGGTGTCGTCGAAGCCGACCACCGAGAGGTCGTCGGGCACGCCCAGCCCCATGTCGTGCGCGACGGAGAGCACGCCCGCCGCCATGTCGTCGTTGCTGGCGAAGATCGCGGTGGGGCGGCGCTTGCCCTTGAGGAACCGCTGCGCCGCGGCGACGCCGCTGTCGAAATCGAACTCGCCCGGAGCGATCAGCGCGGGCTCGAACGGCAGCCCCGCGCGGTCTAGCGCGCGGCGGTAGCCGAACAGGCGCTCCTCCGAGGCCATGTGGTTGGAGTGCCCCTTCACGAAGCCGATGTGGCGATGGCCGCGCGCGATGAGGTAGCTGGTCATGTCGTCCGCCGCCTGGGCATCGTCCATGAAGACCGAGGAGGTCATCGCATGGTTGGTGCCCGGCGAGATGCGCACGAAGGGGATGTCCATGCCCTCCAGCGCCTTCAGCACCGGCACGCAGTCGGTAACGGGAGAGGAGAGGACGATGCCGTCCACATGCGTTTCCGTCACCAGCCCGCGCACCTGTTCGCCGACCAGCGGGTCCGCCACGTCCACCGGCTGCGCGAGGAGGCGCGAGCCGTTCTGCTGGCAGGCTTCCCAGCAGCCCATCTGGATCTGGTTCATGTAGTAGGGGCTGTGGTTGTCGTAGATCAGCGCGATCTGGCCCGACTTGGTGCCCGCCAGAATGCGCGCGGCGACGCTCGGCCGGAAGCCGAGTTCCTGCATCGCCTTCTCGACGCGCTCCTTGGTGTCGGTGCTGACGTAGCGATGCCCGTTCAGCACGCGGCTGACCGTCTTGATCGATACGCCCGCCAGCGCCGAGACGTCCTTGATGTTGGACCGTTCGCTCATGTGCTCTCCCCCGTGCACGACGCAGCCGTCCCGCCCCACCGTCCGTCATTGCGAGCGAAGCGAAGCAACCCGGGGCAGCTTGCGCAAGCGCTGGATTGCCGCGCCCCTGCGGGGCTCGCAATGACGAGGGAGGGACAAGTGCCCGAGCCGTTCATCGATATCGCTCGCCCCCACCGCTCGTCATTGCGAGGCCGCAGGGCGAAACAATCCAGGCCGGTTTGCGCGGCCCTGGGTTGCTTCGCTGCGCTCGCAATGACGAGAAGGGGGAGCATTTCCGTCATGCCTTCAACGATGCGAAGAGAGGCGCGAACTGGCTGCCGGGCAAGTAGAAAACGGGCGGCTGGCCATAGGGCGCGGCCACGGTATGCGTGCCGGGGGCGAAGTCCTCGCCGGTCCAGAGGTGACGCCACGGGGTGTCGCCGGGCAGGATGACTTCGCGCTGCGTCGCCTCGGCCTCGACGATCGGCGCCACCAGCATGTCGGCGCCGTAGAGGTACTGGTCCTGCACGCTGAACAGCACCTCCTCGAAGTAGTGCAGGAACAGCGGGCGCTGCACCGGCAGGCCGGTCGCCACGGCCTCGTCGCTGAGGTGGCGCACGTAAGGCGCCAGTGCCTTGTGGACGCGCGACATCGCGGCGAACTGGCCGAGCAGTTCGGGGCTGGAATCGATCTGCAGGTTGTCGTCCGGGCGGTTGCCTTCGTGGCTGCGCATCACCGGCGAGAACGCGCCCAGCTCGCACCAGCGCATCATCAGGTCCGCGTCACGCACGTTGCCATGCAGGCTGGTGTAGCCGCCCACGTCGCTGTGCGAATAGGCATTGCCGACCAGCCCCGCCGACAGCGCGGCGGTGAGCACGGTGTTGATGCCGTCGTGCCTTGTGAAGTCCACCGACTGGTCGCCTGCCCACAGCAGCGGGCAATGCGCCTGCACACCAGAGAATCCGGCGCGCATGAAGAACACCGCCTCGCCGGTCTTGCCGCGAGAAGCCACGGCGCGCGCGTTCGCTTCGGCCCAGAGGACGGGCCAGCGGTTGTGCATCAGCATCGGATCGCTGCCGTCGTGGAGGCGCAGATCGACCGGCAGGTACTCGCCGAAGTCCGCCATCCAGCCCGAAAGGCCGAAGTCCAGCATCTCGCGCCCGATCACGCGGTCGGCGAACCAGTCCATCGCGGCGGGGTTGGTGAAGTCCACCACGCCGCAGTCGAACTCGCCGAAATCGACGAGATAGACCGCGTCCGAATCCTGCCGCAGCGCGAGATAGCCCAGCGCCTCGGCCTCGGCATACTGCCTGCCGTCATTGGCGAGGTAGGGGTTCACGTAGCCGAGGAAGCGCACGCCTTTCTCCGCCAGCGCGGCGATACGGGCGGGCAGTTCGGGATAGCGCGCCTCGTTCCACGACCAGTCCCAGAACAGGCGTCGGCCGAAGCTGGTCTGGCGGATGCCGATCCAGTCCTCGCACCACAGGCCGGAGACTTCGGCGCCCGCGTCCATGATCTTCTCAAGGCGCGCGAAGCTGACGTCGCCTTCCTTGAGGCCGACGATGGCTCCGCCGATGGCCCAGTCGGGCAGGGCGGGCTGGCGGCCGAAGCGGCTGGAAAGCGCGCCGACCAGCGCAGGCAAGTCGTTGGCGGCGAAGAATTCGAGAGTGAACGCGCCTTCCCACACTTCGATCCGGTGGCGGGCGGCGTCGGTGAAGTCGAGCACGGAATAGGCGCTGCTGCCCAGATGGCAGGCCCAAAGGCTGGAAGTCAGGAGGGTGGGCTGCGGATAGTTGGTCCACCAGTAATCGCCGCCGGCCATGCCGTTCTGGTCCATCAGGCGGGTCAGTTCGGTGGACTTGTCGCGTCCGACGCCGGGTTCGCTGGTCCAGATCGGGAAGCGGCGGCCCGAGAGGTCGAGGTAGCTCATCTGCTCCCCACCGCCCCAGACATGCTCGCCCGGCTGCGCCGCCAGATCGACCCAGACCCGGTCGTAGGCGGGATCGAGCACCGCGATGTCCAGCGAATCGCCGCTCACCGAAACCCGCAGCATCGGCGCGGCCCCGGCACTGGCCGAAAGGACCAGATCGCCACCGTCGATCGCAGCGAAGCCCAGCTCCACGCGGCCCTTAGGCGCATCGCTAATGGCGAAGTTGCCGCGCACCATTTCCACTTCAGGAGCACCACGCGCGACCGCGAATGCAGGGCTCGCGGGCGATCCGCGCAGCACCTTGCGGCCAGCCAGCAGGCAGGCGAATCCGTCTTCCCGAACGTCGAAAGTCAGCGACACGTTTCCAGTCCCATGAGTCATGTTGTTGTTATTCTGCAGCACGCTCGTCGCCGTCGCGCTGTCCCGATATGACAACGCTTGACAGAAATGTTCGGCCCAATCAAGAGGGGTGCAACCGACAGGACGACCTGAGGCTCAAACACTCAGGCTCCGCATAAGCAGGAGGGGAAACATATGATTTCGCACGCCACCACCACGCCCGGAGCGATTCTGGCGCGCACCGCGCTGGCGCTTTCGGCGTCGGCCGTCGCGCTTGTCGCCGCGACCCCGGCCAACGCGCAGGTCGACGAGATTATCGTTACCGCGCAGAAGGTTCAGCAGAACGTCCAGGACGTGCCGATCGCCATCAGCGCGGTCACCGGCGAGGCCATGGCCCGCGCCGGCGCCAAGAGTCTGGAAGACATCACCTCGATCGTTCCCTCGGTCACCTTCCGCAAGGGCACGACCAACGCCAACAGCGCGATCGTCATGCGCGGCGTCGGCACGATCAGCTTCTCGGTCGCGGCCGAACCCAGTGTGTCCACCGTTGTCGACGGCATCGTGCTGAGCCGTTCGGGCCAGTCGTTCCTCGACCTCGTCGATTTCGACCGCCTCGAAGTGCTGCGCGGGCCCCAGGGCACGCTATTCGGCAAGAACGCCTCGGCGGGCCTCGTCAACATCGTGTCGAAGGGCGGCACCGACCACTTCGAGGCCGAGGCCAACGTCTCTGGCACCACCGACGACGAGTACCGCGCCAAGATGACCGTCTCCGGCCCGATCTCGGAGAACCTGAAGGGCCGCCTGACCGGATTTTACGGCACTTACGACGGCAACATCAAGAACACCTACTACGACAAGACCGTCAACGGCTACGAGCACTACGGCGCGCGCGGAGTGCTGGATTATGACGCGGGCGGCAGCCGCCTGCGCCTGATCGCGGATTACTTCAAGGCCGACGACGACTGCTGCGCCGAAGTGACCGGCGTGTCGCGCGGCACCGCGATCGACGGCGAACTGGGCATCGTCCCGCAGGGCGAGGATACCCGCGAGGTCAACCAGAACCTCATCACCCGCTCGCTCGACCGTCAGTACAGCTTCACCATGAGCGCCGACATCGACACCTTCGCGGACCACACGTTCTCGATCGTCACCGGCTACCGCAACTGGAAGAACACCGAGATCCGCGACGGCGACTTCCTGCCCCGCGCGATCGTCGGCACCCCGCAGCTGCACGACCACGGCACCGTCGAGACCGACCAGGTCTCCGCCGAAGTCCGCCTCGCCTCGCCGCAGAACCAGGCGCTGACGTATCAGGTCGGCGGTTTCCTGTGGTATTCGAAGAACACGCAGGATTTTACCCGCAGCGACGTGACATGCTCGGCGTCCACCTCGCCGGTCGATCCGGTGACGGGCGCGCAGCCGTGCAACCTGGCGGATACCGTCAACACGCAGTTCGTCTCGGCGACCTCGCGCTCGGACGTCTCGTTCCGCAACTGGGCGGTCTTCGGCCAGGCGACCTATGCGTTCACCGATGCCCTGCGCCTGACGCTGGGCGGCCGCTTCACGCATGACAGCGTCAGCTTCACCCACGTTCGCGGCGCCGCGATCAACAGCGCCACCGGTCTGCCCACGGCCGCCTCGGGCCTGCTGGCCTACGGCGCCGGCGGCACCATCGCCACCGGCGGCAACGGCACCGACACCTCGCGCGGCAGCACCAGCGCCGACAACTTCTCGGGCAAGGCGGTGCTGCAGTACGACGTCATGGACGACGTGATGGTCTACGGCAGCTACACGCGCGGCTACAAGGGTCCGGCGTTCAACGTCTTCTTCAACCACACCGCGCCGAGCAACGCCGAACCGATCGATCCCGAGAAGTCGAACAGCTTCGAAGTGGGCTTCAAGAGCCAGTGGTTCGACCGCGTGGTGCAGCTGAACGCGGCGGCGTTCCTTGTCGACTACAAGGGCTTCCAGGCGAACAACTTCGTGCTCATCAACGGTGCGACGACCACCAGTCTGACCAACGCGGGCGACGTGCGCTCGAAGGGCTTCGAGGCCGACCTGACCGTCGCCCCGACCGAGGGCCTGACCTTCCGCGCCAGCGCCGCCTATGCCGATGCCAAGGTGCGCAAGTTCAACCCGAACCCGCTGACCAACGCGCCCGACGCGCGTGACGGCACCCGCCTGCCGCTGGCGCCCAAGTTCAGCTACACCATCGGCGCGGACTACGACGTCCCCGTCGGCCCGGTGAAGCTGTACCTGTCGAGCGACTGGCACCATGTCTCGAAGCAGTTCTCCGACCTTGGCGAGAGCGGGCCGATCGATCCCTACGGCATCTGGAACGCCAGCATCGGCGTGTCGGACGCGGAGGATACCTATCGCCTGACCTTCATGGTCCGCAACATCCTCGACGACAGCTACGTGCTGCTCAACACCGCCAACCGCACCCGCCTGATGATCCCGCGCGACGCGGATCGCTATGCGGGCCTGAACTTGCGGGCGAAGTTCAACTGAGGACGGGCGCAAACGTCCTTCGCTGAATGCTCGCACAAAGAACCCCCGGCGGATCTCCTCCCCGCCGGGGGTTTTTTATTCCTCCCCGAGCTTGTCTCGGGGAGGGGGACCGCCCGCGCAGCGGGTGGTGGAGGGGGATGGGCCAGGCGGATTCCCCCTCCGTCACCGCCTTCGGCGGCGCCACCTCCCCGAGACAAGCTCGGGGAGGAACTGAACTCTGCACATATGGCAATGCCCGCTGGCGAGTGCGGGCCTAACGCCGGGGGAAGTCAACGCAACCGAGAGTGAACATCGGGTCGGCGTCGGGAGCGTCCAAGCAGGGACGCGGGGTTTTGTTTTCCACCTGCTCTGACGAGCGGCCGGGTAGCGGTGGTCAGCCCGGCTCGACCTTGGCATTCCATCGGAGCCGTCCCGTATGACCGACGTTAGGGTTCGCGTCGTTGGCGGTCATGGGTCATCCGGGATAGCCTTCGCGGTGTCTGTCCAGAAGGACAAAGCGGTTCGAAGGACGTTTCCAGAGCCGAGAGGACGGTCCGGGTCTTCGTTGGGCGCGTGGTTTGCGCGATCGCGGCTGAAACCGCATCCCGGCCCACGACGCCGACCCGATACACCGGGGCGACTTGTACATCACCGCTCCGGATGCTGGGGTATATAACCTATGTGGTTATAAATGTCAACGGAGTGCGTGCACAACCCCGTCATCCCGGATCAAGTCCGGGATGACGCCAAGGCCTACTCGGCCGCCGCCAGCTTCGGCTGCATGAGGTGGATGTAGGCCGTCGCCACCAGATAGGCCCCGCCGCACACCACGAATAGCGGCGCGTAGCCGAGGCCCGTCTTGAGCGACCAGCCCGCGAACTCGATGATCCCGGTCCCGGTGAGGTTCCCAGCCACCGCGCCCAGCGCGATCACGGTGGCCATGCGGCGGGCGGGGATGATCTCGGTCGCCATGCCGAAGATGTTGGTCGAAAAGCCCTGATGCGCGAACAGGCCAAGGCCGATGCACACCGCTGCGATCCACGGATTGCTCACCAGCATCGCCAGCGGCATCGCCAGCACCACCAGCGCATAAGCCAGCATCGAGCCCTTGCGCGCCAGGTTCATCGACACCCCGCGCAGCAGCAGCGCCGGATAGAGCGCGCCCGAGGACACCGCGCCGAGTGCCGCCAGCGTGAAGATCACCGCGATCGGCCAGCCGAGTTCGCCCTGGCTCAGGTTGAACTGGCGGGCGAAGAAGTCCGGCATCCAGAACAGCACGAACCACCAGACGAGGTCGGTCAGCGCCTTGGCCCCGATCACCGTCCAGCTGCGCCGGTCGGAGAGGATCGCGCCCCACTCGACCTTTCCGCGCGTGGTGGCGGCCTGTCCGGCCACCGGCGTCAGCTTCGCGGTGTTGAGCTTCCACGCCAGCAGCCATACGAGGCCGAGCGCGCCGGTGACGACGAACGCCGCCTTCCAGCCGAAGGCCAGCGCGAAAGGGGGGATGATGATGGGGGTGAGGATCGCGCCGATGTTGGGCGCGGTGTTGATGATGCCGATGCCGACCGAGCGGCGCGCGGCGGGCAGGTAGATCGCGGCGGTCTTCATCGCGGCGGGGGTGTTGACCGATTCGGCGGTCGCCAGCACGGCACGGGCGATCACGAATTGCTGCACGCTGGCGGCCAGCGCATGGGCCATCCCCGCAAGGCTCCACAAGGCCACGGCGAAACCGTAGGCGAAGCGCACGCCGAAACGATCGACGAACCAGCCCACGCCGAGCAGCGAAGCCGCCGCCGCCAGCTGGAAGATCGAGCCGAGATGCGCGAACTGCTGGTCGTCCCAGTGGAACTCCGCTTCCAGCATCGGCTTGAGCAGCGCCAGCACCTGCCGGTCGACGTAGTTCAGCGCCGTCGCGAAAAAGATCAGCGCGATCAACACGTTCTGTGCGCGGATGGCGGCGCGGTCAGGGGGAGGGGCCGCTACGGGCGCAGCCGTCTGTTGATGGATGGTCATTCTTGCTCTCCCCTATCCCGCCGTTTCGTCGGCGGCAATTCTTCCTGCCCCTCGCGCAAAGCTCTTGCTCCGCTGCGTGGGTGGTCATAAAGATGGATATGACAACGTAGGACATACGGCAAGCGTCTTCGATAAGAGAGATGCGGCGAAAGGACGGGGACCAGTGAGCGCAGAACACGCAGGCGACCTTTACGGCGAGATGTTCCTCGCCCAGTCGGGCGGCCCCGCCGCGAAGCCGAGCCGTATCGAGATATGGAAAAAGCTCTGGCCGGGCCTCGCCATCTGCGGCATCGCCAGCATCGCCGCCGCCTGGCTTTCCGAGCACTACGGCGCGCCGATCATCCTGATGGGCCTGCTGATCGGCCTCGCCCTGAACTTCGTGACCAGCGAGAAGCGCACGCATCCGGGGCTCGATTTCGCCTCCAAGGCCTGTCTGCGCTGGGGCATCGTCGTGCTCGGCACGCAAGTGACGCTGGCGCAGATCGTGGCGCTCGGCCCGGTGCCGTTCCTGGCGCTGCTGATGGTGATGGCCGCCGCGATGGGCGCGGCGCTGCTGGTGGCGCGGGCGACCGGCGCCTCGACCGCGATCGGCATCCTTGCGGGCGGCGCGACGGCGATCTGCGGGGCCTCCGCCGCGTTGGCGTTGTTCGGCGTGCTGGGGGCGAAGCGGATCAGTCAGGCGCAATTCGCGCTGACCCTCGTGGTGATCTCGATGGCGAGCGCGATCGCGATGTCGTTCTATCCGCCGCTCGCAGGGCTGATGCACCTCGACGACCGGCAGGCGGGGTTCCTGATCGGCGCCTCGATTCACGACGTCGCGCAGGCGATCGGCGGCGGCTATGCCTATTCGGATATTGCCGGAAGCTACGCCACCATCGTCAAGCTGAGCCGCGTGGCGCTGTTGGCGCCGATCGTGGCGGTCGTCTCGCTGATGTACACCGACGAGGATGCCGGGGAGCGCCACTGGATCCGGAAACTTGCGATGCCCTGGTTCATTACCCTGTTTCTGGCGGTGGTGGTGCTCAATTCGCTGGTGACGATCCCGGCTTTCGTGGTCCACCTGAACCTGACGCTGTCGAAGACGCTGCTGCTGCTGGCGGTGACGGCCACCGCGATGCGCTCGCGCCTCGATCTGGTGATGCAGATGGGCTGGCGCGCGGCGATGCCGGTGGTGGCGGCGACGCTGGCCTCGCTGGTGGTCGCCACGGCCTTCAGCATGATGATCTTGTGAGTGTGTGAATGACTGAAATCTACGACATCGCGATCATCGGCGGCGGCGTGAACGGCTGCGGCATCGCGCGCGATGCCGCCGGGCGCGGCGCCAAGGTGCTGGTGCTGGAGCAGGGCGATCTGGCGGGCGGCACTTCGTCCGCCTCGACCAAGCTGATCCACGGCGGCTTGCGCTACCTTGAGCACTACGAGTTCGCCCTCGTGCGCGAGGCGCTGACCGAGCGCGAGCGGCTGTGGAAGATCGCCCCGCACATCATCCACCCGATGCGCTTCGTGCTGCCGCATGTGAAGGGCCTGCGCCCACGCTGGCTGCTGCGGCTCGGCCTGTTCCTCTACGACCACATCGGCGGCCGCAAGGCGCTGCCCGCGACGGAGTCCATCGACCTGCACCGGCACCCGGCGGGCAAGCCCCTGAAGCCGGGGTTCGGCAAGGCCTTCGTCTATTCCGACGGCTGGGTGGACGATGCGCGGCTGGTGGTCCTGAACGCCCGCGACGCGGCGGACCGGGGCGCGACGATCCTGACCCGGACCGGTGTCGAGAAGCTGGAGCGCGAGGGCGGGGTGTGGACCATCCATACCACTGGCGGCACGTTCCGCGCGAAGGCGGTGGTGAACGCGGCCGGGCCATCGGTGCTCGACCTCGTCGGCCGCGCCGGTGAGCGCACCAAGCGCGCGATGAGGCTGGTGCGCGGCTCGCACATCGTCGTGCCGCGCCTGTTCGAGCATCCTTACGCCTACTTCTTCCAGATCCCCGACGGGCGCATCTTCTTCGCGATCCCCTACCAGCACGACTTCACCCTGATCGGCACCACCGACCGCGACCACACCGGCCCGCTGAGCGAGGTGAAGGCCAGCGAGGAGGAGATCGCTTACTTGTGCGAGGCGGTCAACGCCTACTTCGCGAAGTCGATCACCCCTGCCGACGTGGTGTGGACCTACTCCGGCGTGCGCCCGCTGGTGGACGACGGTTCCGGCAAGCCCGAGGCGGCGACGCGCGGCTACGACTTCGACCTCGATCTGGACGGGGAGGGCGGCGCGCCGTTCCTCTCGGTGTTCGGCGGCAAGATCACGACCTATCGTCATCTCGCCAAGGATGCGGTGGAGAAGCTGCAGCCGCTGGTCCCGGCGCTCTCCGGCAAGGACTGGACCGCCACCGCGCCGCTGCCCGGCGGCGACTTCGCGATGGGCGCGATCGATGCGCTGAAGGCTGACCTCGCGCGCGAATACCCCCGCCTCGATGCGGCGACGGTGGACCGCGTGGCGCGGGCCTATGGCACGAAGGCGCGCGACTGGCTGGCGATGGACCCCGGCGAGGACTTCGGCCACGGCCTGACCGGGGCGGAGGTCGATTACCTCAAGGCCAACGAGTGGGCGCGCACGGCCGAGGATGTGCTGTGGCGCCGCACGAAACTGGGCCTCCGGCTCGACGCGGCACAAGCCGCGCGACTGCAAACATACATGGGTGAGTGAGCACGTGAACGGCGAACACATTCTGGTCCTCGACGAAGGGACCACCTCGACGCGGGCGATCGTCTACGGCGCGGACGGTAGGGTCCTGCACGTCGCGCAGAAGGAACTGACGCAGCATTATCCCGCCCCCGGCCGCGTCGAGCACGATGCCGCCGAGATCTGGGACAAGACCCTCGCCTGCGCGCGCGAGGTCATCGGCAAGGTGGGCGGCGCCGAGCGTATTGCCGCGCTCGGCATCACCAACCAGCGCGAGACGGTGGTGGCCTGGGACCGCCAGACCGGCGAGCCGATCACCCGCGCCATCGTCTGGCAGGACCGCCGCACCGCCGAGATGTGCGCCACGCTGCGCGATGGCGGGCATGAGGCCATGCTGCAGGAGCGGACCGGCCTTGTCGTCGATCCCTATTTCTCCGGCACCAAGATGCGCTGGGTGCTCGACAATGTGCCGGATGCGCGCGCCTTGGGCGAGCGGCTGGCGCTGGGCACGGTGGAGAGCTGGCTGGTCTGGAAGCTGACCGGGGGGTTGCATGTCACCGATGCCAGCAACGCCAGCCGTACGCAGCTGATGGCGCTGGACGGCGCGGACTGGGACGACGACCTGCTCGGCCTGTTCGGGGTGCCGCGTTCGGCATTGGGGAGGATCGTCGATACGGCGGGGACGGTGGGCACTTGCGATCCCGAACTGCTCGGCGCGCCGATCCCGATCAGCGGGCTTGCGGGTGACCAGCAGGCGGCGACGATCGGGCAGCACTGCCTCAAGGCGGGCGAAACCAAGGCCACCTTCGGCACTGGTGCCTTCATCCTCACCAACATGGGCGAGACCCTGCCGCGTTCCTCGCACCGGCTGCTCGGCACCGTGCTGTGCCAGCAGGACGGGCGGCGGACGTATGCGCTGGAAGGATCGATCTTCGTGGCGGGCAGCCTCATCAAGTGGTTGCGCGACGAACTCGGCGTGATCCGAACGGCGGCGGAGAGCGAGACGCTGGCGCGCGCGGTGGCGGACAATGGCGGTGTGCTGTTCCTGCCTGCGCTGGCGGGACTGGGCGCGCCGCACTGGCAGCCGGATGCCAAGGGCGTCGTCACCGGGCTCACGCAAGGGACCAGCCGGGCGCATATCGTGCGCGCGGCGATGGAATCGATGGCGCACCAGTGCCACGATCTGCAGGCCGCCTTCGCCGCCGACGGCGCGGCGTGGACATCGCTGCGCATCGACGGCGGGATGAGCGCCAACGACTGGATGGCGCAGGATCTGGCCGACGTGCTCGCGCTGCCCGTGGAGCGGCCGGCGGATATCGAGACGACCGCTCTGGGCGCGGCGATGCTGGCGGGGGTCGGGGTTGGCCTCCATGCCTCGCTGGAGGATGCGGTGGCGATGGGCAGCGCGTCGAAGCGGTTCGCGCCGGATATGGACGGGGCGGTGCGCGGCGGTCGCATCGCGATGTGGGAGGCTGGATTGAAGCGGCATATCGACGGGTTGGGGTGATTTCCAACTCGTCGTCATTGCGAGCGTAGCGAAGCAATCCAGGGCGGCCTCATACTGCCCTGGATTGCTTCGCTACGCTCGCAATGACGAACCGGGAGGAGGGCGCCCACGAAAAACGGGCGGGAATCCTACGATCCCCGCCCGCCTCTCGTTGGAACGTTTAAGCTCAGGCCGCCTGCTGAGCCGCCTGCGCGATCTCCTCGGGAGCCTCGTTGCGGATCAGGTAGTCGAATGCGGAAAGCGCCGCCTTCGACCCCTCGCCCATGGCGATGATGATCTGCTTGTAAGGCACCGTGGTCACGTCACCCGCCGCGAACACGCCGGGCAGGTTGGTGGCGGCCTTCTCGTCGATCACGATCTCGCCGCGCGCCGTCAGTTCGACGCCGGAGTCCTTCAGCCATTCGGTGTTGGGCACCAGCCCGATCTGGACGAACACGCCTTCCAGCTCGACCTTGTGCTCCTGGCCCGAATTGCGGTCCTTGTAGACCAGCGCGTTCACCTTCTCGCCGTCGCCTTCGACCTCGGTGGTCTGGGCGCTGGTGAAGATATCGACGTTCTTCATCGACTTCAGCTTGTCGACCAGAACCTGGTCGGCGCGCAGCTTGGCGTCGAATTCGATCAGGGTGACGTGGCCGACGATGTTGGCAAGGTCGATCGCCGCTTCGACGCCCGAGTTGCCGCCGCCGATCACCGCCACGCGCTTGCCTTTGAACAGCGGGCCGTCGCAGTGCGGGCAATAGGCCACGCCCTTGTTCTTGTACTCGGCCTCGCCGGGCACGCCGAGGTTCCGCCAGCGCGCGCCGGTGGTCAGCACCACCGAGCGGGCTTTCAGCGAAGCGCCGTTGGCGAACACGACTTCGTGATAGCCGCCGAGTTCCGTCGCCGGGATCAGCTTTTCGGCGCGCTGCAGGTTCATCACGTCGATGTCGTATTCAGCGACGTGCGATTCCAGCGCGGCGGCAAGCTTGGGGCCTTCGGTGTAGGGGACCGAGATGAAGTTCTCGATGCCCATGGTGTCCTGCACCTGGCCGCCGAAACGCTCGGCCGCGATGCCGGTGCTGAAGCCCTTGCGCGCGGTGTAGACCGACGCGGCGGCACCAGCGGGACCACCGCCGACGACGAGCACCTCGAAAGGCTTCTTCTCGGCCAGCTTGGCGGCGGCCTTGGCGTCGGCGCCGGTGTCGAGCTTGCCGAGGATTTCCTCGATGCTCATCTTGCCCGAACCCCACATCGCGCCGTTCAGGAAGACGGCGGGCACGGCCATGACTCCGCGTTCCTCGACCTCGGCCTGGAACGTGCCGCCTTCGATCAGCGTCACGTCGGCGTGCGGGTTGTTGAGTGCGATCAGCGTTAGCGCCTGCACCACGTCGGGGCAATTGTGGCACGAGAGCGAGAAGTACATCTCGAACGTCAGCGAGCCTTCGAGCGCCTTGGCCTGCTCAAGCACCTCGTCCGAGACCTTGGGCGGGTGACCGCCGGTCCACAGCAGGGCGAGGACGAGCGAGGTGAATTCATGGCCGAGCGGCAGTCCGGCGAAGCGCACCCAGGCGCTTGCGTCGCTCGCGCGGCGGATGATGAAGCTGGGGCGGCGCGCGTCATCGCCGTCGAAAGTGGCGGTGACCTTGTCCGAGAGCGAGGCGATGGTGGTCAGCAGCTCGCGGGTCTCGGTGGACTTTGCGTCATCGCCAAGGGAGGCGACGAGCTCGATCGGCTCGCGCAGCATGCCGAGGTATTGCGAGAGCTGTTGCTTCAGGTTGGCGTCGAGCATGAGTCAGGTTTCCTTTGTTGGGAATCCTCCCTGCGAAGCGGGGAGGGGGACCATCCGAAGGATGGTGGAGGGGGGCGGGGCGGTCCCGTCTGCAATGCGACGTCTGCGGCCCTGCGGCCCGCCCCCTCCGTCAGCCCCTTGCGGGGCTGCCACCTCCCCATGGCCTGCGGCCACGGGGAGGATTTGCAGGGGTCTTAGATCTTGCCGACGAGGTCGAGCGAGGGAGCCAGCGTGGCTTCGCCTTCTTCCCACTTGGCCGGGCAGACCTGGCCGGGGTGCTCGCGCCAGTACTTGGCGGCCTTGATCTTGCGGACCAGTTCCTTGGCGTTGCGGCCCACGCCCTCGGGGGTGATTTCGACCAGCTGGATCACGCCGTCCGGATCGACGACGAAGGTCGCGCGGTCAGCAAGGCCAACGCCTTCGCGCAGCACGCCGAAGTTGTTGGCAAGGTTGTGGTTCTGGTCGCCCAGGAAGGCGTAGGTGCACTTGCCGATGGCGTCCGAGGTGTCGTGCCATGCCTTGTGGCTGAAGTGCGTGTCGGTCGAAACGCCGAACACTTCGACGCCGAGGCCCTGAAGCGTGGCGTATTCACCAGCGAGGTCTTCCAGCTCGGTCGGGCACACGAAGGTGAAGTCCGCCGGGTAGAAGAAGAACACGGCCCACTTGCCCGCGATGTCGCCTTCGGTGACGTCGAAGAAGTCCTTACCGGCCTGGAAGGCGGTGTTCTTGAACGGCTTGATGGTGCTGCCGACGATACCCATGGATGTAGTTCCCTCAGTTGGGTGGTTGAAACTGGTGAAGCTCAGATAGGCCGGGGGTGTGACGATTGTAAGCACGATGATCCGATTGGGCTCATCGGTTCAGGCGATCAATCGGCGATGGATTGTGCAGCTCTGTCGATGAGATGTGGTTTGTGCCGATGGGGCTTCGACAAGCTCAGCCTGAGCGGGTTTCAAAGACTTGCTTTCAACTCCGCTCAGGCTGAGCTTGTCGAAGCCCCCTCCGCTAGACGCGACCTCAGGTTCGGGGTGCCCTCAGCAACCGCACCAGCACTTCGTCCAGCGCCGAGAGGAACCGCGAGCGGTCCTGCTTCGCGAACGGCGGCGGCCCGCCGATGATGTCTCCGCCCGCGCGCAAGTCCGCCATGATCGCGCGGGTGGCGATGGCGCTGCCGATCGAACTGGTGGTGAAAGGCTTGCCGTTGGGCGCAACCACGCTCGCACCCAGCTTCAGGCAGCGGTCCGCTAGGAGGATGTCGGCGGTTATCACCACCGTGGCGGCGTCCGTATTCTCCACGATCCAGTCGTCGGCCGCGTCGAAGGCGTCGCTGACCACCTTGCGGGAGATCAGCGTACTTTGCGGGACGCGGATCGCGCTGTTGCTGACGACGACGACGGGCACCTTGTGGCGAGCGGCGACCTTGTAGGTCTCCTCCTTCACCGGGCAGGCGTCGGCGTCGATCAGGATGCGCATGCAAATCCTCCCTGAGCTTGCTCGGGGAGGGGGACCGCCCGCGCAGCGGGTGGTGGAGGGGGGGACGACCCCTCCGTCAGCCCTGCGGGCTGCCACCTCCCCATTGCTTCGCAACAGGGAGGATTCGGCCCACTCAACCGCACTGCCCGCGGTGAAGCAGCTTGTGATCGGCCAGCACCAGCGCCATCATCGCCTCGACCACCGGCACGCCGCGAATGCCGACGCAGGGGTCGTGGCGGCCCTTGGTGAACATCTCGGTCGCCTCGCCGGAGCGGTTGATGGTCGCTTGCGGGGTGAGGATCGAACTGGTCGGCTTGAACGCCACGCGGCAGGTCACCGGCTGGCCGGTGGAGATGCCGCCGGCGATGCCGCCCGCGTGGTTCGCCAGGAACTCCGGCGCGCCGTCCGGCCCTTCAGCATTCGGGCGCATCGGGTCGGCGTTCTGCTCGCCGGAGAGGCGCGCGGCGGCGAAGCCGTCGCCGATCTCGACGCCCTTGACCGCGTTGATCCCCATCATCGCTGCCGCGAGGTCGGCGTCGAGCTTGGCGTAGAGCGGGGCGCCCCAGCCTGCGGGCACGCCGCTGGCATAGCATTCCACCACCGCGCCGACCGACGAACCGCTCTTGCGCGCGTCATCGACGATCTTCTCCCAGCGCGCCGCAGCGGCCGCGTCGGGGCAGAAGAACGGGTTGTTGGCGATCTCGGCCTCGTCGAACTTGCCCGGATCGATCATGTCGCCGCCGATCTCGGAGACGTAGGCGAGGATCTTGACCTCGGGGATCACCAGCCGCGCCACCGCGCCCGCCGCCACGCGGCTGGCGGTCTCGCGCGCCGAGGAGCGCCCGCCGCCGCGATAGTCGCGGAAACCGTACTTGGCGTCGTAGGCGTAGTCGGCATGGCCGGGGCGATAGGCGACGGCGACCTCGGAATAGTCCTTGGAACGCTGGTCGACGTTCTCGATCATCAGGCTGATCGGGGTGCCCGTCGTTCTGCCTTCGAAAACGCCGGAGAGGATGCGGACCTGGTCCGGCTCCTGCCGCTGGGTGGTGAACTTCGACTGGCCGGGACGGCGCGCGTCGAGGAAGGGCTGGATCACGCCCTCGTCGATGGCGAGGCCCGGAGGGCTCCCGTCGACGACCGCGCCGATGGCGGGTCCGTGGCTTTCACCCCAGGTGGTGAAGCGGAAAAGGCGGCCGAAGCTGTTCATGCTCATGGTGCCTCGCGCCTTGTCGCGAATCGCGCGATTTGTCCAGTGGAGCACGCAAGCGGGCAGCGGGCAGGGGCTTGCCGGCACTTCACCCCCGCTTCGGATGTAATCGTTCCCGTGATGGGACGGTTTGGGCCCGGAATGAGCACAAATGGCCGCTTGTGGGAATCGCCGTTCCACGGCAAGGGAGAACGATGTTTCTGGTCGTATTCCGCAACCGCAAGCGCGCCGATCTCGACGTCGACGCCTATATCCACGACGCCATGAAGATGGAGGCGCTGGCAGAGGCGCAGCCGGGTTTCCTGCTGTTCCGCAGCTATACCGCCGATGATGGCGAAGTGCTGTCGATGTCCGAATGGCAGGACGAGGCGACCGCCATGGCCTGGGCACGCCATGCCGAGCATGTCGTCGTGCAGCGTCGCGGGCGCAAGGAATACTACGAGAGCTATACGCTCTACGCCTGCGATTCGCCGAAGGTGCAGCGCTTCTCGATGGACACGGTCGTACCGCAGGTCTGAGAGACCGTTTGAGAAATCGCGGAAGAGCGATTTCCAATGCGGCACCGGCCCGCTCCCCCAC
The DNA here is from genome assembly GCF_036352595.1 of Novosphingobium resinovorum. Lineage (GTDB taxonomy): Bacteria > Pseudomonadota > Alphaproteobacteria > Sphingomonadales > Sphingomonadaceae > Novosphingobium > Novosphingobium resinovorum_B. Next base: position 101,762 of record NZ_JAZFAX010000005.1, on the reverse strand, counting down.
CCGGCCACCCATAGAATACTGCCGTTGGGTGGCCGGGTGGGGGAGCGGGCCGGTGCCGCAATGCGCCGAAAGGCGCATTCTCAAACGGTCTCTGAGCGTCTGTCGCAGCGCCAGCCCACCGCGAACGGCGTGGGGAGGGTGCAAAGCAGGCTGAAAAAATCGTCCTTCGCCATCCTGCCCCGTCATATCCCCTTGTGCGGCGGGCCGGTCCGGTTGCAAAGGCAGGTCCGACGGTTTCTGGCGGACGGACTCGATGATCGAACTCTACGGCATTCCCAATTGCGACACGGTGAAGAAGGCGCGCAGCTGGCTTGATGCGAAGGGGATCGCCTATGCCTTCCACGACTACAAGAAGGAAGGCGCGGACCCGGCGAAGCTGGCGACGTGGATCGATGCCGCCGGGCTCGACAAAGTGCTGAACCGTGCCGGCACCACCTTCCGCAAGCTGCCCGATGCCGAGAAGGCGGACCTCGACGCCGCCAGGGCGATCGCGCTGATGGTCGCCAACCCGAGCACCATCAAGCGCCCCGTGGTCGAGCATGCGGGCGGCGTGCTGGTCGGTTTCAAGGAGCCCGAGTGGGCGGCCGCGCTCGGCTGAGGCGATGAACCTCGTCGAGTGGATCGCGGCCGGGCTCGGTCTCGCGAACATCGCGCTGCTGGTGCGCCGCAGCGTGTGGAACTATCCGTTCGGAATGGCGATGGTGGCGCTCTATGCCGTCGTCTTCTTCGAGGCGAAGCTCTATGGCGAGGCGGGGCTGCAGCTGTTCTTCTTCGCCGCGCAGGCCTGGGGCTGGGTTCTGTGGGCCCGTGCCGCCGGAACCGAAGCGGGCGGCGGGGATTCGCAAGTACCGGTGCGCTGGATGGGCAACCTCGCGCGCCTCGTCTGGGCGACCGCCACGGCGGCGCTGGCGCTGAACCTGGGCTGGGTGATGCATCGCTTCACCGACGCCTCGCTGCCTTATGCCGATGCCGCCATCGCCGGGGCCAGCATCGCCGCGCAGATCCTGCTGGGCTTGCGCCGGATCGAGAACTGGCTGCTGTGGATCGCGATCGACGTGGCCTCGGTGGCGGTCTACGTGGCCAAGGGACTGTGGCCGACCGCGGCGCTCTACGTGGTGTTCCTCGGCATGTCGGCGCTGGGCCTGCGTGAATGGATCGCCGCCTGGAAGGCGGAGGAAGAGAAGGCGTGAAGACGGCCCCGATGAAGACGGTCTGCCTCCATGGCGCCGAAAGTACCGGAAAGTCGGTGCTGTGCGAGCGTTTCCTGGTCACGCGCGGCTGGCCCTTCGTGCCCGAATACGGCCGGACATATTGTGAGCAGCACGGTATCGACCTGTCGATGACCGACTTGCTCGTCATCGCCGAAGGGCAGGCCCGCGCGAACCGGCGGGCGGTGGAGGACGATGACACGCCTCCGGTGCTGGTGCTCGATACCGACCAGTTGATGACTGCCGCCTGGGCGCAGATGCTGTTCGGCGAAGTGCCCGAGCAGTTGCTCGCCTATCCCAAGGCCGACCTCTACCTGCTGTTCGAGCCCGACGTGCCCTGGCGCGAGGACGGCACCCGCTTCTTCGGCGCCGACGACACCCGCGCCCGCTTCGCGGCGCTGGCGGAGGAGATGCTGGTGCGCAGCGGCGTGCCCTTCGTGCGCATCACCGGATCGTGGCAGGAGCGCGAGGCGGCGGCCGTCGCGGCGATCGAACGGCTGCTCTGAGCCGCCCTACCCCCGAAAACCGATCTTGCCCGCCATGATGACCGCCTGCGTGCGCGAGAACACGCTCATCTTCTGCAGGATGGCGGAGACATGCGCCTTCACCGTCGTCATCGAGACGTCGAGTTCATAGGCGATCTGCTTGTTCAGCCGTCCGGCCACCAGATGCCCCAGCACCACGCGCTGCTGCGGGGTGAGGGTGTCGATGCGGGCGCGGATCAGGTCTTCCTCGGCCGCCGCGCTTTCGTCTCCGGGCAGGTCGGGCATGTAGATCTCGCCCGAGAGCACCTGTTGCAGCGCATCGACGATCGCCGCGCGCTTGAGCGACTTGGGCACGAAGCCCGCCGCGCCCGCCGCCAGCGCATCGCGCACCACGTTGCGGTCGGTCACGCCCGAGACCATCACCACCGGCGTGGCGGGGAACTTGTCCCGCACCGCCTGCAGGCCCGAAAGGTGCGAGACGTCGGGAATGTTGAGGTCGAGCAGCACGAGGTCCACATCGCCTGCTTCGTCCAGCACCCGCAGCGCCGCTTCGAGGCTGTCCGCCTCGAGGATCGTGCAATCGGGAAAGGCATCGTCGAAGATCGAGCGTAGCCCGTCGCGGACCAGCGAGTGGTCGTCGACGATCAGAACGCGGTCGGGTGCCCCATATTCGCCCATGTTGTTTTCCGTGACGGCGAGTGTTTCCATGTCTTTATCCCGGGGAGGGATGGCGCGCCAGCCGTAAACCAACGCGCCATTCTGTTGCGTTACTTGGGAATCTTGAACACCCAGAGCATACCGCCCTGGCTGATCTCCTTGAAGGTCTTGGCCACTTCACCGCCCCACAAAGGCACCGCGCCGCCCCAGCCGGACATGACGCCGACGTACTGCTCGCCGTCCTGCTCCCAGGTGATGGGCGAGCCGACCACGCCCGAGCCGGTCTGGAACTTCCACAGCTCTTGGCCCGTCTTGGCGTCGAAGGCCTTGAGATAGCCTTCGGGCGTGCCTGTAAAGACGAGGTTGCCGTGGGTGGTCAGCACGCCGCCCCACAGCGGAGCCTTGTTCTTGTACTCCCACACGATCTTGCCGGTCTTGGGGTCCATCGCGCGCAGCACGCCGATGTGGTCCTCGGCGATCGGCTTGATGGTGAAGCCCGCGCCCAGGTACGCCGCGCCCTTCTTGTAGGCGATCGGTTCGTTCCAGATGTCCATGCCCCAGTCGTTGGAGGGCACGTAGAACAGTTCGGTGTCCTTGGAATAGGCCATCGGCATCCAGTTCTTGCCGCCGAGGAACGACGGGCTGGAGAACACCGGCTTGCCCTTTTCGGTGCCGCTCGGCGCCCCGGGACGGCCCGCGTCGATCACGTTGGGGCGGCCGGTCTTGGGGTTGATGCCGTCGGCCCAGGTGGTCTGCATCACGAAGCGATTGGCGGAGATGAACTTGCCGGTCGTCCGGTCGAGCACGTAGAAATAGCCGTTGCGGTCCGCCTTCGCGCCCAGCTTCATCGCCTTGCCCTTGATGGTGGCGTCGAAGGGGATGAACTCGTTCACGCCGTCGAAGTCCCAGCCGTCGTGCGGGGTGGTCTGGTAGTGCCACTTGATGACGCCGGTGTCGGCATCGATGGCGAGCGTGGAGGAGGTGTAGAGGTTGTCGCCGGGGCGCAGGTGGCTGTTCCACGGCGCCGGGTTGCCGGTGCCGAAGTAGACGAGGTTGGTGCCCGGATCATACGTGCCGCCGAGCCAGGTCGCGCCGCCGCCGGTCTTCCACAAGTCACCCTGCCAGGTGGCATTGAGCTTGCCGGTCATGCCGTTGGGCTGGCCGTTGAGGGTGCCGATGTGGCCCTCGATCACCGGGCGCTCCCAGATCAGCTCGCCGGTATCGACGTTGCGCGCCTGAACCGCGCCGACGACGCCGAATTCACCGCCGGAGTTACCGGTGATGACCTTGTCGCCGACGATCAGCGGCGCGGCGGTGGCCGAGTAGCCCGCCTGATAGTCGCCGGTCTTCTTGTTCCACACGACCTTGCCGGTGTTGCGGTTGAGCGCCACCAGATGCGCGTCGAGGGTGGCGAAGATGATCTTGTCGCCGTGGATCGCGGCGCCGCGGTTGACGACGTCGCAGCACGGCATGATCGCGTCGGGCAGGCGGGCGTTGTACTCCCACTTCTTCTCGCCGGTGCGCGCGTCGAAGGCGAACAGGCGCGAGTACGATCCGGTGACGTAGATGGTGCTGTCATAGACCAGCGGCTGCGCCTCCTGCCCGCGCTGCTTCTCACCGCCGAGCGAGGAGGCGTAGACCGGGAGCAGCTTGGCGACGTTGCCGGTGTTGATCTGGTCGAGCGAGCTGAAGCGCTGCTGCCAGGGCCCCATGCCATACGTCAGCACGTCGCCGGGGGTGTCGGCGTCCTTGAGCAGATCGGCGCCGGTCGGGCCATCGGCGGCCGAGAGCGGTACTGCCGCGAGGCTGCTGGCTGCCGTCAGGGCTGCGAGTATAGTTGTGAAACGCCGCTTCATCCTGTCCCTCCGTTTTTGGGTATTCGGCCGGGGGTGCGTGTCTCGGGAAACTGCCCCCGAACCCCGATCGTCGCCGTGCAGCCTAGGACTGTAAGCGGGGCGGCAAAATTGCACCTTGGGAGGATGGGATTTGCTGCGTCCTAGCGCGCATCCTCGCGGCCCCCTCCGCACATCCCTACACACCTCGTCATTGCGAGCGCAGCGAAGCAATCCAGGGCCGGGTAAACCGCCCTGGATTGCTTCGCTGCGCTCGCAATGACGAAAGGGGGGAGTAGTGACGAGGTGTTAATTGGCGGGCGGAACGTGATGACCACATGTTCCGGTCATGAAGCGCGATTTCCAGCCTGCGGTCTACATCATGGCAAGCGGGCCGAACGGAACGATCTACGTCGGCGTCACCTCCAACTTGCGCGTGCGGGCATGGCAGCATCGCGAGGGCGTCGCCGATGGTTTCACCAGCAGGTATGGCTGCAAGGCGCTGGTATGGTTCGAACTGCATGCGACGATGGAGCATGCCATTCTGCGCGAGAAGCAGCTGAAAGCGGGGTCTCGTACCAAGAAGCTGGCACTGATCGAAACGCTGAACCCGACATGGCGGGACATGTTCGAGGAACTGGTGCTGTAGTGTCCTGGCTCCATCCGTTTGCCTCACACCCCTTCGTCATTGCGAGCGTAGCGAAGCAATCCAGGGCGGTTTACGTGGCCCCTGGATTGCTTCGCTACGCTCGCAATGACGAAGGTCATGGGGATGACGATGGGGTAGCAGGTATGCATGAATCCGGTTCGGGGGGCGCCGGTCGCAGTCGGCACCCCCGTCCCCCTCCGGAGCTTTACGCGGTCTGCGAGGCCAGCGCGGGTTTCCACTCGACGCCGTACCGCGCGAAGATCGCCTTCATGCGGCCGTCCTTCGCCATGGCGGCGAACTGTTCCTCGATGGCGAAGCCGAGGTTGCGGCTGTTTTCCTTCACCGCGATGCCGATGTCCCAGCCGGGCGAGAGCATCGCGGGCAGGAAGCCCTTGCGGCGCACGATGCCCGCGTCGGGTGCGTCGTGCAGGGCGGCCTCGATCTGCGCGGTGCTGGCGACGGCGGCGTCGGCCTCGCCCTTGCCGACGGCCATGACCGCCTCGTAGCCGGTGGGGACGTGGACGACGTCCTTCGACAAGGCCCCGCCCGCATGGCCGAGCAGGTAGAAGTCGGGGATCGAATCGAGTTCCGCCGCGATGCGTTTGCCCTTCCAGCGCACCGGCATCGCCTCGCAGTCCGCTGCCTCCCCCAATTCTGCGCCGCAGGCGGCGCCGAAGCTCTCGCGGTAATAGGGGGCGAGGAAGGTGACGTTGTCCTCGCGCGCCATCAGCTGGCGGTCGAAGGGGACGTGCAGCATCACGTCGCAGGGCTGGAAGCCGAGCAGCCCGCCGCGCCAGATGATATTGCGCAAGTCGTCGGACAGATCCTCGTCCGCCGTGAACAGCGCGATGTCGGCGCGCACGCCCAGCTTCTCGGCAAGAGCATGGGCGAGATCGACGTCGATGCCGAGGGGCTTGCCCTTCTCCTCCCACGACCATGGGCGGTTGTCGGTGTAGAGGCCGACGCGCAGCACGCCCAGCGCCTTCACCTTCTCCAGCGACGCGGCGAGAAGCGACGCGGGCCGCAGGGACGCAAGCGCCCCTACAGCCCCGAGCCCTTTGAGGAGGGACCGGCGGTCCACCGCTTATTCGTCCGTGTGCTTGGATTCCAGCCAGGCGCGGATCGCCCAGCCGGCCTTTTGGCCCAGCACGTCGCCGAAGGGCGGCATATAGACCTTGCCGTCGTGCGCCGAGCCGTGGCGGAAGCGCTCGACGAACCACTCGTCGCCCGACGCGCCCAGTTCGAGGTAGCGCAAGTCAGGCGCGATGCCGCCGGAAATGGCTTCGAGGCCATGGCAGCGCGCGCAGTTCTGGCCGTAGGCGGACTGGCCGATGGCGATCGCCTTCGCGTTGCCGGTGTAGGGGTTCTCGGTCTTCCAAACGTCGTTGCCGCCCTCGATATCGGGCAGGGCAGAGGTGTCCACCGGCTGCGGCACGACGTCGCCGTGGGCGTAGAGGTTGGTGCCGATCGAAAGCGAAGTGATGGCGGCGGCAACGGTCAGGACCGCGCGGCCGATGCGAATGGTCATGGATCAGGTGTCCTCTGCGACTTCGGGTTGCGCTTGGCTTCTCTTCCCGAATGTTGCTTTCGGATAACCTTGGGTCCGGGCGGGTGACCAGTTGGCCAATGGTACAAGACCAAGGTGCCATTGCTGCGGACGCTGGAAGGCGTAGGTTTTGCAGCATGGAGAGAAGCCTGAAGATTGTCGCGCTGGCGCTTTGTGCCCTTTATGCCGCCCCGTCCCATGCGCAGGATGCCGATGGCACCGTCACGCGCGCCTATGTCAGCAACGAGCGGTCCTCGACCGTCACCGTCGTCGATCTGGCGAGCGGAAAGGCCGTGGCGCAGTGGCCGGTGGGCAAGCGCCCGCGCGGCATTACGATGACGCGCGACGGCCGGTATGTGCTCGTCTGTGCCAGCGCCGACAATGCGGTGGAGGTGCGCGACCCGGCCACCGGCGCGCTGGTGGCGACCTTGCCATCGGGCGCGGACCCGGAACAGTTCTTCGCCTCGCACGACGGAAAATTGCTCTACGCCGCCAACGAGGACGACGGGGCGGTGACCGCGATCGACCTCTCCGCGCGCAAGGTCGCCTGGCAGGTGACGGTGGGCAAGGAGCCCGAAGGCGTCGCGGAAAGCCCGGACGGCAAGTGGCTGCTGGTCACCAGCGAGGAGGACAACTCGGTCGCCTGGATCGACCTCGCCACCCACACCGTCGCCGGGGAGACCGAGACCGAGGCGCGGCCCCGCCATGTCGAGTTCACGCCCGATGGCAAACAGGTCTGGATCGCGGCGGAAGTGGGCGGGGTGGTGCAGGTCGCCGATGTTGCTTCGAAGGAGGTCGTGAAGACCATCCGCTTCGCCCCGCCGGGTGCTCCGGACTACAAGGTCATGCCTTGCGGCATCCGCTTCACGGCGGATGGCAAGACGGCGGTGGTGGCGCTCGGCCGGGCTGACAGCGTGGCGCTGGTGGACGTGGCGAGCGGGGAGGTGCGCGGCTACGTCAAGGTCGGCGCACGGCCGTGGCATCTCGCGATCCTGCCCGGCGGGGGTAGCGCGCTGGTCGCCAACGGGGCGAGTGACGACCTCTCGCTGGTGGACCTCGCGGCGATGAAGGTCACCGCGACGATCCCGGCGGGCGAGGGGCCCTGGGGCGTGGCGCTGGGGCGGTAATCCCCTCTCGTTCGTCAATTAATCCCCCCGTTTCGTCATTGCGAGCGGAGCGAAGCAATCCAGGGCGGTTTGCGCGGCCCTGGATTGCTTCGCTCCGCTCGCAATGACGAGGTGGTGGGAATGACGAGGTGGTGGGCGGGTGCCATCCTCCCAAAGTACCACTGCCCAAAGTCCAATTTCGCGCCGCCCGCCCCGGTCGCATGGTCCGCCTCAGTCGCAGGAATAGACGACAACTTCCAACGGGGGACGGATCCATGATTTCGCGGATCATTTTACGCGGCGGTGCCGCGCTGGGCGTACTCGCCGTGACTATAGCACCCGCCTACGCCGGCAGCAGCGAAGCGCTTCTGAAGCGCCTGCACGAAAAGGGCATTCTCAGCGACGAGGAATACACCGAGCTGCTCGCGCAGGAGCAGGCCGAAGCCTCCGCACCCGCTCCGGCCTCGGCACCCGCCGCAGCCGCGCCCGCCGGTGACCCCGGCCTCTACGTCAAGCGTACCGAGAGCGGCATCGGCCTCGAAGTCGGCCCGGCGACGATCAAGTTCTCGGGCTCGGTCAACGGCTTCTACGTCCATGACAACCCAGCGAGTGCATCGGCCACCACCGCCGTCACCGGCGGCGTCGCCAGCGTCGGCACGCGCAATTCCAGCGCGGTGCGCAACGGTCTGCTGCCGGGCTTCCTGAAGGTCGAGGTGAGCACGAAGCAGGAAGGCTGGGACATCGGCGCCTTCTTCGGCATGTACCCGGGCATCAACTCGGCCGCATGGGGGGCGCTGGGCGCCAACAACGGCGGCCAGCCGACCGCGCTGGCGACCGCCGGCATCGACTTTCGCCAGACGTACCTGACCTTCGGCAAGCCCACCGTCGGCACCTTCAAGATCGGCCGCGACATCGGCCTGTTCGGGTCGGAGGCGATCCTCAACGACATCACGGTGCTCTCGTCCGGCACGCCGGGCGGCAACGTGGCGCCGGGCAACACGACGCTCGGCCGCATCGGCGTGGGCTATATCTACACCGACTTCCAGCCGCAGATCACCTATACCTCGCCCAGTTTCGGCGGCGTGCAGGCATCGGTGGGCGTGTTCCAGCCGCTGTCCTCGCTGACCGGCCCGGCGCAGGAGAACTCGCAGCCCGGTTTCCAGGGCAAGATCACCTATGACGCGACGCTCGGCGGCGTGGCTTTGCGCGCCTGGGCGGGCGGCGTGACGCAGCGCCACAACGAGATCACCGGCCAGAGCTACACCGGACAGGGCCTCGACTTCGGCGGCAAGGTCACGGCGGGTCCGATCACGGCGGTCGGTTACTACTACACCGCCAAGGGCCTCGGCACGACGGTGCTGGGCCTGCACGACACCGACGGCTTCGGCAACGCCCGCAAGAGCGACGGCTTCTACCTTCAGGCGCTCGCCAGCTTCGGCAAGTTCGCGGTGGGCGGCAGCTATGGCGAAAGCTCGTTGCATTATGCCAACGCCGCCGACGCGCTGGCCAGTCCGAACCTCGTCGACACCAATTCGAGCTGGGTCGGGCAAGTCCGCTACAGCCTGACCAGCTGGGTCACGCTGATCGGCGAATACACCCATTCGAAGGCCAAGGCGCATTCCGGCAACGCGGCGTCGAGCGACGCCCTCGCGCTGGGCGGCATCCTGTTCTTCTGATGCACCGCCTTCGTCATTGCGAGCGACCGCAGGTCGCGCGGCAATCCAGCGGCGGATCAATGCCGCCCTGGATTGCTTCGCTTCGCTCGCAATGACGAACGGAGGGGTAAGCTCGCTGATTTGTTTTCCCATCACCGGAAGTCGCAGCCATGATGGAATATCGTAAGTTACCTCCGGAACGCCCGGCCGAAGCGGGGCCGCACGGGAGGTCAGACCCATGAACACCATGAAGTACAACGCCGGCGCGCGCACGCTGCACTGGATCATCGCATTGCTCATCATCGGCAACCTCGCCAGCGGGCTGCTGCACTTCGCGATACCCGTCCACAAGGCGATCGGGCTGACGGTGCTGGTACTCTCGCTGGTGCGGCTCGGCTGGCGCATGGCGTGGAAGGCGCCGCCTTATCCCGCATCGATGAGCCGCGCCGAAGTCGGCCTCGCTCATGCGGTGCATGGGGTGCTCTACCTGTTCATGATCGCGATGCCGCTGTCGGGCTGGATCATCGCGTCGGCGGGCAAGTACCCGCTGTCGTGGTTCGGGGTGTTCGAGTGGCCCAAGCTCGCGGTCGTCAAGGGCAGCGCGATCTACGGCGCGGGGCACGAGTTCCACGAGATCGGCGGCTGGGTGCTGCTGGTGCTGGTGCTCGGCCACGCCGCGGCGGCGCTGCGCCATCATTTCATGCTGAAGGACGGCGTGCTGCGCCGGATGTTGTAACGGTGCAGACCCTCCCTTCGTCATTGCGAGCATAGCGAAGCAATCCAGGGCGGCGTTGAACGGCCCTGGATTGCTTCGCTGCGCTCGCAATGACGAGGTGGGGGTGCCAAACGGGGAGGGCGCCGCAAAGGCGCCGCAAGGGATGCGAAAGACAAGTCTTATCATCGCCGGGCTGATGGCCTCGGCCTCGCCGGTTCTGGCCGAGGAAGCGCCCATCGTCGTCACCGCGCCGGGCGGTGCGATTGACCTCGACGAAGCGCGCGAGATCGACCCGCAAGCGCTCGACATCGCGGGCAAGCGCGATCTCGGCCGGGCGCTGGAGCGCACCGTGCCGGGCCTGACGCTGGCCGAATCGACCGGCAACCCGTGGCAGGCGGCGATCACCTGGCGCGGGTTCTCCGCCTCGGCGCTGCAGGGCGCGGAGCAGGGCATGGCGGTCTACCTCGACGGGGTGCGCTTCAACCAGCCGTTCGGCGACGTCGTGCTGCTCGACGTGGTGCCCGAAATGGCACTGGCGAACGCGCAGCTCAACGATGCCAACCCGGTGCTGGGCCGCAATGCGCTGGCGGGCTCGCTGCTGCTGACCACGCATGATGGTGTGAGCCTGTCGGGTCTGCGCCTGCAGGCGGACGTGGACACGCTCGGCAGTGTGGGCGGCAGCGCCTCGCTGGGGCTGGGCGACAAGGCCGACAACCTCCTCGTCGTCGCCGAGGCGCGGCATGACGATGGCTGGCGCGTCGCCTCGCCCTCGACGCTGAAGCGCGTGTTCGCCAAGGGAGTCCATGACGCCGGGGCATGGGGGATCGAGGTGCAGGGTCTCGCCGCCGACACCGATCTCACCGGCAACGGCGTCGCCCCGGTTGAACTGCTGGATGCCAAGTGGAACGCGGTATTCACCACGCCCGACGTCACCCACACCCGCTTCGCGCGGCTGGTCGCCGCACCGTGGATCGCGGCAGGCGAGACCGGGCGCATCGAACTGCGCGCCCACTGGCAGACCCTTACCCGCAAGAGCGCCAACGGCGACCTCGCCGACTTCGGGCCTTGCGAGGACGATGCGGGTTACCTCTGTCTAGGTGACGACGACGAGTTCGAGGAACCCTTGCTGGCGAACGGCGCCCGCGTGGTGAACGACCCGGCGGTGGACGACTACGCGGTGTTCAACCGCGGCCGCGAGCGGACCCGCAGCGGTGGTGCCATGCTGCAATGGCTCGACGAACGCGAGACCGAGAACGGCACCCGCCGCTTCGCCGTGGGCGCTTCGTGGGAACGCGCGCGCACTCGCTTCACCGCCACCACCGAACTGGGCGAACTGGAGGAGGACCGCTCGGTCGAGGGCCTCGGCCTGCTGCTGACCTCGGAAGAGGGCGGCATCACCCCGGTCGACGTCGTCACCCGCATGAGCGATCTGGCGCTTTTCGCCAGCGCCGAAGTTCCGCTGACCCCTGCGCTGACGGTCGAGGCGGGGGCGCGCTGGTCGCGCAACACGGTGAAACTGGACGACCGGCTGGGCGACGCGCTCGACGGCAGCCACCGGTTCAGCCGCCTCAATCCCTCGATCGAGTTCGACTATGCGCTGGGGGCGGATGTGCATGCGACGGCGGGCTTCGCGCTCACCAGCCGCAACCCGACGCCGGCGGAACTGTCCTGCGCCGATCCGGAATCGCCCTGCACGCTGGCGAACTTCTTCATCGCCGATCCGCCGCTCAAGGCGATGACCGCGCGCAACTGGCATGCCGGGCTGTCGGGCGGCGCCAATGCTTTTGGGGCAGCGCTGTCGTGGCGGGTGAACGGCTGGCGGTCGGACACGAAGAACGACATTCGCATGATCGCCTCGGAAGTGCGCGGCCGGGCCTATTTCGCCAACCTCGGCGAATCGCGGCGGCAGGGGATCGAAGCCTCTGCCGACTGGCGGCAGGGCGGCTGGCGGTTGTCGGGCAGCTATGCCTTCACCGATGCGAAGTTCCGGCAGGACTTCGCGGTGTCGAGCCCGTCCAACCCCGAGGCGGACGAAGATGGTCTGGTCGAAGTCCAGCGCGGCGATCGCCTGCCCGGTGTGCCGCGCCATTCGGTGAACCTCTATGCAGGCCGGGCAGGCAAAGGCTGGGAACTGGGCTTCGCGATGCGGGCGCGCTCCGGGCAGGTGCTGGTGGGCGACGAGGGCAACGACAATGCGAAGACCCCGGCCTACGCGGTGTTCGACATGATGGGCCGGGTGGAAGTCGCGCCCGGGATCGAACTGGCGGCGGAACTGCGCAACATGTTCGACCGGCACTACGTGACGATGGGCACGTTCTCCGAGATCGACGAGATCGACCTGGCCGAGGCGCCCGGTGCGGATAACCCGCGCGCTTATGCTCCGGGTGCGCCGCGCAGGCTGACGGTGTCGGTGCGGGTGCGGTTCTGAGGGCGGCTCGGCCCACCCCGTCCTCACCCCCACCTCGTCATTGCGAGCGTAGCGAAGCAATCCAGGGCGGCGCTGAACTGCCCTGGATTGCTTCGCTACGCTCGCAATGACGAGGGGTAAAAGCGCTCCCTCACAACCTCGGCAGCAACCGCGCCTCAAGCCCCGGATAGAGATGCGAAACGCTGCGCTGCAATTCGTAGCGCGCCGCCTTCAGCCCGGCGAACCGCGCGGGGATCGGCAGTTCCCCCGCCTCGGTCATGTCGAGCCCGTCGGCCACCGCCTGCGTCAGCGTAGCCTCCAGCCAGTCGAGCCAGTCGCGGGTCTGCGCAATCGCACCACCATCGCGATCGAGCGGCCCGTGCCCCGGCAACAGCAGCCCATGCTGCACCGCCGTCAGCCGATCGAGCGCCGCCCGCCACTTCACCAGATCCGCATGCGGGGTCGAGGGCGCCCGGTCGTGGAACACGAGGTCACCCGCCAGCAGCGTCCCCGTCGCCTCGTCGAGCAGCACCAGATCGCCCGCCGAATGCCCCTGCATCGCGAAGAGCCGGAACTTGCGCCCGCCGAACGCGGCCTCCCCTTCCGCCACGTCGCCGAGCGGCAGGACGACATGGGTGCCCTTCATCCAGTCCGACAGCAGCCGGTACATGGCATCGGAGAACCCCTCGCCGTCGCGCTCGAGATCGGCGCGGGTGGCAGGCAGGGCGTGGACGATGGCGGGATCGAAGGCCGCCCCCCCCAGCGCATGATCGGGATGCAGGTGGCTGACGTAGACCCGCCCCACCGCCTTCCCCGTCACCGCCTGCGCCAGCGCGCCGAGCGCCTTGCCATGCTCCAGCGAGACGCCCGGATCGAACAGCACCGCGCCTTCGTCGGTGGCGATGATGGCGCTGTTGGCGATCATCCCGCCGTTGTCGAACAGGATCGGCGCATCGGCGCCGCGCACCATCCATACGCCCTCGGCGACGGGCTCGGCCTTGGGGGCATAGGCTCCGGCGAAAGTCTCGGCGCGGGCGGCGACGGGCAGCGCCAGCGCAGCGCCGATCAGGCTGCGGCGGGTGAGGTTCACCTGGCGGCCAGCGCCGCGCTGCGCGGGGTGACCGTGCCGTCGAACTCCAGTCCCGAACTGTCGCGCGCGGCGATCGAGAGCGGCCCCTTCGCATCGTCGACGATGAAGGTGAAGGCGGGATCCTCGGCCACGGCTCCGAAGACCTGGAGGTCGGCGAGCGAGGTTCCGGCCGAGGAGGTCACCATAACCCGCTCGATGTTGTAGGCGGGGATGTTCTCGACGAGGCCGGTGTCCATCGGGTGCCGCAATGTCACCCTGAGGCGCGTTTGAGTGCCGCTGAGTACCCATGCCGCGCCGTGCATTTCGCCGAGGTGATCGGCCCAGTCGCCCTTGACCCGGCTGACCGGCGGGGCCGAGCAGCCGCCGCCCGCCGCATCGATCCAGTTCCCCGAGACGTGCCACACCCCGTCCGCCGTCAGCACCGCCGCACGGACCGGGGTGCGCTGGTCGAGCTTGATGCGCGTCGCCAGAAACGGCGCGGCGGCGCGGGGGGCATAGTCCACCGCGACCGGGATCGGGTTGAGGTCGGCGAAGATCAGGATGCGCTTCACGTCGGGAAGGGCGCGCGCATCGACGGTGACGGGGAAGACGCGCTGATTCTCTGCGATTTCAGGTATTTCGACTTTCACGGCAGGGTCGAAGCGTACTGTGGCGCCGCCGAACAGACGCTCGGCGTGATACTCCCACATCGGCGATTTCAACGGGTCGGCGGGCAGCGCGAAAGCGGCCGGGACCGGCGCGGCGAGGGTGGCGATGAGGGCCAGCAGGATCTTCTTGCGGATCATACCAAGGGCCAATGTAGGCCGGGCCTCGCCCGCGCCATATTGGACCTTGGGAGGAGCCATGGAACGCATCGGACGAAGGCTGGCGATAGGGCTGATTCTGGCGGTCGTTTGCGCCCCGGCAGCGCACGCCGCCGACGACTTCGACATAGATGGCTACCGCACCGCCCGCTACCGCGCGCCGGTGGACCGGCTGCCCGCGCCCGCCCGCCGGATCGCGTTGGAGGATGCGCTCGGGCTGGACGAAGCGCTGTTCATCGACGTGCTGCCGGTCGAGTCCGGCCACCGTGACCCCGCGACCGGCCAGTGGCGCCTCAGCCAGCCGCACGAGACGGTGCCCGGCGCGCTCTGGCACCCGGAGACGGGGCGCAGTCCGGTCGATCCGGTGCTCTGGTGCGGGCTGGAGCAGGCGGTCGCCGAGGCGCGTCGGCGGAGGCCGCGCCTGTCGGTGGTGCTGTTCTGCCGCACCGATTGCTGGATGGGCTGGAACGCCGCGCGGCGTCTGGCGAAAGGCGGCGTGCGCCACGTTTACTGGCTCGCCGAAGGGATCGAGGGCTGGCACGCCGCAGGCCGCGCACTGGTGCGGGCGGAGCCGGTGGTGCTGGCTCCGAGCTGATCGTCACCCACCATCGTCATTGCGAGCGCAGCGAAGCAATCCACGGCGGTTTATGCGGCTCTGGATTGCTTCGCTGCGCTCGCAACGACGAACAGGGGGTAAGAAAAACCCGCCCGCCGCAGGGGTGCGGCGGACGGGCCTCCTTGAGAGTCGGTCGTGAAACTCAGCGCTGCTTCTTGAGGTAGTCGATGATTTCCTTGCGCTTGGCCGCGTCCTTGAGGCCGGGGAAGCTCATGCGGTTGCCGGGGACGAGCGTGCGCGGATTCTCCAGCCATTTGTCGAGCGTGGCGTCGTCGAGCGTCAGGCCCGACTTCTTCACCGCGTCCGAGAAGGCGAACTTGCCCTGGCCCATCTTGTGACCATAAGTGCCGAACAGGTTCGGGCCGAGCTTGTTCGGCGCGCCCTTGGCGACGTTGTGGCATACCGCGCAGCGGGCGAAGGAGGCGGGCGGCGCGGCCGGAGCGGCGGGGGCAGCCTCTGCCGTCGACGTCAGCGCGGCCTGTCCGCCCAGGCAGGCCACCAGCGCCAGCGCCGCCGCCGCAGCCAGGCCGGCGCGCTTGTGCCTGAAATTCATGTCATGTCTCCCGTAATGCCTGTCCTGTTGCCTGCCGCTTTCGCATGGGCCGCAGCGGCTCGATATTGGACTTTGGGCCGCCTCGGATGGGACCGTCGGAGCGCGGGGAAGGCATCGTACCAAGGGTCACTTGTCCGCTGAGGGTACCCGGGCGCAGTCTTCGCGCGGGGTAAGGGACAGGGGAGAGGGACTTGCTGAACGAGCACGAGCTTCGCGCCATGGTGGTGAGCGAGATGCACTTGCGCCGCTGGCCGCAGGTCCGGCCGCCGGCCTCGATCGTCCAGTTCGTCCGGGTTCTCGATCCGGCCGACCGCGAGGAGGAACTTGCGGCGATGCGGACGCTGCCCTCGGCCGGGCCATCGGGTGCGCGCACCGCCCGGCCGCGCCACCTCGACGGCGTTCTGGCGCCCGGCATCGCCTTCACCTGGGAGCGCCACAGCGAGGCGAGCACGATCACCCTGTTCGTGACCGGCGGCGCGGCGGCACAGCCCGGGCTCGGCGATGCGCTCGCCTGGGCGGGCAGCCTGCCGGGCAAGGTCATCCGCGCCTCGCGCGTGCAGTTGGTGGCGGACGAGGCGCAGGCGCTGGTACTGCTCCCGGACCTAGGGTTCGCGAGCGGCGATCTCGTCACCTGCCATATAGGCGACGGCCCGCCGGGCATGGCCGGGGCGGCACGGGCGCGGATATGGTCGGACTTCCGGCTGCGCGAGGACGGCTTCGGGCTGGTGCTGGTCGCCGCCGGCGGCATGGCGCCGGGGGCACTGTCGCGCACGCTGCAGCGGTTGCAGGAACTGGGCAATTACCGCAATCTCGCCCTGCTGGGCCTGCCGGTCGCGCGCGAGGGATGGCGGGCGCTCGACCGGATCGAGGCGATGCTGGCCGAAACCAACCGCGCCGTCGCCCGCCCCGAGATCACCGACGACGACCTGCTGGAGGACGTCACGCGCCTGTCGATGGAACTGGTGGCGCAGGCCAGCGCCAGCGATTTCCGGATGAGCGCCACCGCCGCTTATGCCACCATCGTCGAGGAGCGGCTGGCCGAACTCAACATCGCCGCGATTCCGGGCGAGGTGTCGCTGGCGGATTTCACGCAGCGGCGCTTCCTGCCCGCCGTGCGCACTTGCGCCGCGCATCGTCGCCGCGCCGAGCAACTGTCGCAGCGCACCGCACAGGCGCTCGCCTTGCTCAGGGTGCGGATCGAGACACGGATCGAGAATCAGAACGGTCTGCTGCTCGCCTCGATGGAGCGCAGCGCCACGCGCCAGTTGCGCCTGCAACAGCTGGTGGAAGGGCTGTCGGTGGTGGCGGTCAGCTATTACGCGCTCGGCCTGATCGCCAAGATACTGGAAGGCGTGGAGGAACTGGCGCCCCGGATTCACGCCCATGTGGCTACGGCGGTGCTGGCCCCGGCGGTGCTCGCGGGGGTGTGGCTGGCCATCCACCGGATGAAGCGGCGAATACTGGGGCCGGAGGAAGGAAAATGACGCTGGATGAAAATAATCTGCAAGACCCGCTTGCCGGGTCCGGATTCGTGCGCTAATGGCGCGCTCCTGCCCCGGAGCGGATGCAAATCCAGCTCCAAGATTTAGCGGTCGTGGCGGAATTGGTAGACGCGCAACGTTGAGGTCGTTGTGGGCGAAAGCCCGTGGAAGTTCGAGTCTTCTCGACCGCACCAGGCAGTTTTTGAAATGAAATGATCCTTGCCTTCGGGCTCCCCCGGTTACGCTGGGGCGGCGATCATCGGCATTCCACCATCGTCAACGAATCCGGCGCGCTTCACCCTCGGGCCAAGCGCTGATCGGGGATCGTCAGCGCCACCCGCAGGCCCGGACTGGCGGGCGCCAGTTCGAGCGTGGCGCCGTGGGCATGGGCGATCGCGGCCACCATGCTGAGGCCAAGGCCGTCTCCCGGCACGGCGCCCGAATCGCGTCCCCGGTAGAACTGCTCGGTTACGCGCCCGGCGTCCTCGAGGTCGATGCCGGGGCCGTCGTCCCGCACCGCCAGTTCCAGCCATTCACGCTGTCGCCGCGCGGAAAGCTCCACCCGCCGTCCGCCGCTCGCATGCTTCAGCGCGTTGTCCAGCAGGTTGGAGAGCGCCTGGAACACGAGGTCGAGATCGAGATCGGCGACCAGCGGACGCCGCGCCGATAGGATCAGTTCGATCCCCAGCCGCTCGGCCTCGGGCTGGTAGAACTCGACGAGATCCTCCAGCAACTGGACGACGTCGGTGCGCTGGAGTTCCAGCGGATGACGGCCGTTCTCCAGCCGCGATATCCGCATCAGCGCCGAGAGGATCTGCCGCAGCCGGTTGGCCTCGACGATCGCCTCGCCCGCCGCCGTCTGCAGCGCCGGATTGTCGCCGGCCATGCGCTCCAGCGCTTCCAGCCGGCCGATCAGCCGGGCGAGCGGGGTGCGCAGTTCATGGGCGGCGTTGTCCGACACGCGCTGCACCGCCTGGAACAGCGACTGGATGCGCGAGAGCATCAGGTTGAGCGTCTCGCCCAGCCGGTCGAAGTCGTCGTTGGCGCCGCGGACCTGGACCCGCCCGGTCAGGTCGCCGTCCATCACCTGCCGCGCGGCGAGCGTCACCGCCTCTATGCGCCGGCCGATCGCGAGGCTCATCAGCCAGCCGCTGCTGAAGCCCAGCAGCACGGTCACGCCGAGGATCCAGATCGCGGCGGTGCGCAGGATCTCCGCCTCGGACGTCACGTCCTCGACGTCGCGGCCGATCAGCAGCCGCGCGCCGTCGGGCAGGTAGTGGTCGCTGACCAGCGCGTTGTGGTCGATCTCGGCACCATCGGCGAAGGAGTCGGCCTCGATCAGGGTCAGGCCGTCGGTCGGGCGGTTGGACCATCCGGGCAGGTTGGTGGTCACGACGCGGCCGTCCGGAGCGATCAGGGCGTGGAAGGTCTTGGGCCCGTCCGAACGCTGCGCGCGCCGGTCGAGCGCGGCTGCCGTCGCGGCGGGACCGTTCGCGAGATAGGCGGCCCGTAAGGCCCTGGCCTCGCTTTTCACCAGCCGCTGGGCGCGGTCCATCGGCACCGTCACCCGCAGCCAGTACCCGGTCCCCATCAGCAGCGCGACCGAGAGGCAGAACAGCCCTGCGTAGATCAGCGTCAGCCGGAACGAGAGACTGCGCAGCAGGCGCCTCATGCCGCCATTCTCATTCGGCCCGCATCGTATAGCCGACGCCGCGCACGGTCTGGATCAGGTTGGTCTCGTCATCGAGCGCGATCTTGTGGCGCAGCTTGCTGATGTGCTGGTCGATGATGTTGGTCTGGGGGTCGAAGTTGTAGTCCCACACGTTCTCCAGCAGCATCGTGCGGGTCACCACGCGCCCGGCATTGCGCGCGAGGTAGGCGACGATGCGCAGTTCGCGCAAGGTGAGCGGGATGCGCCGCCCGGCCCGTGTCACGACGTGCCCGGCAAGGTCGATCTCGAGGTCCGCCACCCGCAGCACGCTGGCGGCCTCGGTGACGGGAGCATTGCGCCGCGCCAGAGTCTCCAGCCGGGCGAGCAGCTCGGACATCGCGAAAGGCTTGGCCATGTAGTCGTCGCCGCCGGCGCGCAGGCCGCGCACGCGTTCGTCGACGTCGCCCAGCGCGCTCAGGATCAGCACCGGGGTGGCGTCGTCGGTGGCGCGCAGGGCGGCCAGTACCTTGAGCCCGTCGAGCGTGGGCAGCATGCGGTCGAGGATGATCGCGTCATAGCTCTCGCAGGTCGCGCGCACCAGCGCGTCGCGCCCGTCGGCGCAATGCTCGACGACGTGCCCGGCCTCGCGGACGCCGGCCATGATGTGCGCCGCCAGCGCGGCATCGTCTTCGACCAGGAGTATCTGCATCCGGCGAGGAGCCTTATCCCGTCACCCGCCCGGCGTCGAGGTCGTCCTGCATGAGCGAGCCGGTGCCGCAATGCGCCCAAAAGCGCATTCTCAAACGATCCCTGACAAACACGGGCCTCACCAAAGATGGGCAAATTCACATGAAGGCGCCATGGACACGCCATCTGCTTGCGGCAAGGGGACGCCATGGCATCCCCCCAGACGATTTCCGGCCCGCTTGCAGCGGCCCCTGCCTCGCATATCCACGTCCTCGCCATCGGGGGCGCGCATCAGTTCGGGCACATCCTGCCGGTCGCCTGCGAGCTGGAGCGGCGCCATCCGGGCAAGGTCCGCTTCTTCGTCTCGAGCGAGGCGGAAGCGCGCGCCGCGGCGGCGCTGGCGGATGACGCCGGGCTGCCGCTGCCGGAGACGGTGGTGATGCATCTGCCGCTGGCGGCATCCGTGCTGCCGGACCGGCTGCACAAGTTCGCGCGCCTCGTCCGGTGGGCCCCCCCCCTGCGCGATGCGGCGCTGATCCTGTGCGCGGAGCGGACGTCGACGGTGCTCAAGCGATTGCCCGGAGACTGCCCGCCGATGCTCCACATACCGCACGGGGCAGGCGACCGCGCGGTTGGTTTCGAGGCGCGCTTCCGGCTGTTCGACCATGTGATGCTGGCCGGACGCAAGGATCGCGACCGCCTGGTCGAGAGCGGCTTCGTGCGGCCGCAGGACTGCACCGTGACCGGCCCGGTCAAGCTGGCGACGACCCTCGCCTGCGCGTCGCGGCGTCCGCCGTTGTTCGACAACGGACGCCCGACGATCCTCTACAACCCGCATTTCTCCAGGAAGCTCTCCTCGATCGAGGCGTTCGGGCGCAGGCTGGTGGAGGCGGTGGTCGCCGACGGGCGCTACAATCTCGTCGTCGCGCCGCATGTCCGGCTGGCGCGGCGCTGGTCGGCGGCGAAGCGGCGGCGCTGGGAAGCCCTGGCGGTTCCGGGGCAGGTGATCGTCGACCTCGGCTCGGCGCGCTGCAACGACATGACCTACACGCTGGGCGCGGACCTCTACGTCGGCGACGTCAGCAGCCAGGTCTACGAATTTCTCGTCAGGCCGCGCCCGTGCCTGTTCGTCGATGCCCAGGGCACCGACTGGCAGGGCAGCGAGGATTACGCGATGTGGCATTTCGGCGAAGTCATCGGCCCCGACGCAGACCCCGTCGCGGCGATCGGCCGGGCCTTCGCGACGCACGGCGCCTACGTCGGCTGGCAGCGCGAGCGGATGGCCTACACCATCGACGGGATTGCATGGGAGCCCGACGGCACGCCCACCTTCCGGGGCCGCGATCCCGTGGGCGAGGCGGCCGACCAGGTCGAGCGCTTCGCCGGCCTTGGCGCTGGGGGGCTCGCCGCCGCGGCCTGAGCGAAACCCCTTCGTCATTGCGCGCGCAAGGACGGGGAGGGCGCAGGGTAGACTCTGACCTCCGGATTGGAACATAATAGGAACATGATTTTCCGATTCGAGGCGTGATTCGATGTTCCACAGTGCGGCGGACGCCCATGCCGAAGCCCGCTCCCGCAAGGACGGGCAAGCGCTGCCACGGCTGGCGCGGGGGCAGTTGCACGAAGTCCATGCCGACGCGCGGGACTGGGCCTCGGCGCTGGCCTTCGGGCTGGCGGCGATTGAGGCGGACGATCGCCGGCCGGTCATGCTGCTGCGGACTTCCCCGCGAGGGGGCATGCTGGTGCCGTGCGGGGAAGGGATCGCCGGTCTCGGTATCGACCCCGCCCGGCTGGTGATCGTCGATGCCCGCGACGGCACGGGGCTGCTGCGGGCGGGGCTGGATGCGGCCCGCAGCAGCGGCCCGGCGGCGGTGCTGCTGGAAAGCTGGGGGGCCTTGCGCGAATACGACATGGTCGCCAGCCGGCGCTTCGTCCTCGCCGCCGAGCGCTCGCGCATTCCGGTGGTGATGCTGCGCGGGGATGCCGAGCCGCGCGCCAGTGCCGCGCATACTCGCTGGACGGTGGTTAGCGCGCCCTCGATCCCGCTCGAGGCGCGCGCGCCGGGGCCGCCGGCTTTGCTGGTCGAACTCGTGAAAAGGCGTGGCGGGCCGGCGGGGATGCGCTGGCAGCTGGAATGGAATGACGAAGATGGCGCCCTGCGCGAAATCCCTCTCGAAACCGGACAGGCCGATGACGTCGCCGCGCCGCTACCTGGCATTGTGGTTCCTCTTCCTGCCGTGCGAACGGGCGCGCCGCTGCGGCGTATTGCCTGAAGGGGGCATGCCCCGGGCGCTGGTCGCGCGGGACGGGCAGGCGCTGCGCCTTGCGGCGGTGGACCGGCATGCCGCCCGGCAGGGGCTGGCGGCGGGCATGACGCTGGCCGATGCCCGCGCCCGCTGCCCGGACCTCGCGACCGCCCCGCACGATGCCATCGCCGATACCCGCGCGCTGGAGCGGCTGGCGGCGGCGATGATCGCCTTCACCCCGCTCGTCGCGCTCGATGCGCCGCACGGGATCATGCTCGACGTGACCGGCTGCGCGCACTTGTTCGGGGGCGAGGCGGCGCTGGTGCGCGGGGTGCTGGAGGCGGCGGGCCACGTCGCCCGGCATGGGCTGGCGGCGAACGCGGCGGCGGCGCGGGCGCTGGCGCGGTTCGGTGGCGGCAGGGGAGAAGGCGATGTCACCGCACTCCCCGTTACCGCGCTGGAACTGGCCGAGGACGCGCTGGCGGGCCTGCGCCGCGCCGGTCTCGAGACGCTGGGAGATCTGGCCGCGCGGCCGATGGCCGGGCTGGCCGCGCGCTTCGGGGAGGCGGCGGTGATGCGCCTGCGCGCGATCCTGGGCGAGGCGGGAAGCCCGGTCGTCCCGCTGCGCCTGGCCGACCCGATCCGGCTGGAGACGCGCTTTGCCGAGCCCATCGCGCGGACCGACGATGCGCTGGAAGTGGTCGAGGACTTGCTCGTCCAGGCCGCGCGCATGATGGAGCAGCGCCAGCTCGGCGGGCGGCGCTTTGGCGTCACGCTCCACCGCAGCGACAATGCCCGGCGGCGGCTGGTGGTCGAGACCGGGCAGGCGGTGCGCGAGGCGGGCGCCGTCATGCGGCTGCTGCGCGAGCGGATCGATACGCTGTCCGACCCGCTCGATCCCGGCTTCGGCTTCGATGCGATCACGCTGGCGGTGCTCCACGCCGATCACCTGCCCTCGCGCCAGATCCTGCTGGAAGACGGCAAGGAGGAGAATGCCGACGACGCGGCGGCGCTGGTCGACCAGCTCAGCGTGCGGCTGGGCGAGGACAGCGTGCGCCGGCTGGTACCCCGCGACCGCCACTTGCCCGAGAAGGCGCAAGCGCTGGTTCCGGCGCTGAGGGTGAAGGCCGCCGTGTGGCCCGCGCCGGAGGATGTGCCGCCGCGCCCGCTGCTGCTGCTCGACCCGCCCCAGCCGGTCGAGGTGATCGCCGGTGTCCCCGACAGCCCGCCCCAGCGCTTCCGCTGGAAGGGCCGCCTCCACGACGTCACGCTGGCCGAGGGGCCGGAGCGGATCGGC
Organism: Novosphingobium resinovorum; assembly: GCF_036352595.1. Taxonomy (GTDB): domain Bacteria; phylum Pseudomonadota; class Alphaproteobacteria; order Sphingomonadales; family Sphingomonadaceae; genus Novosphingobium; species Novosphingobium resinovorum_B. The sequence continues at coordinate 79,078 of NZ_JAZFAX010000005.1, read as the reverse complement.
GCCGAATGGTGGCTGAAACGCGGCGGCCACATGCCCGGTGCTGCGGGCGAGACGCGTGACTACTACCGGATCGAGGACGGCGCGGGCCGCCGCTACTGGATCTTCCGCCACGGCCTGTTCAGCGAGAAGCCCGACCCGCGCTGGTACTTGCACGGCCTGTTCCCATGAATTTCGCCGAACTCGTCACCGCCACCAACTTCAGCTTCCTGCGCGGCGCCTCGCCGGGGGAGGAGATGGTCTCGCGCGCGCTGGCGATGGGCATGACCGGCATCGGCATCGCCGACCGCAACACCGTGGCGGGCGTGGTCCGCGCCCACCGCGCATGGAAGGAGATGGGCCGGGCGAAAAGCGGGCTGCGCCTGCTCGTCGGCGCGCGGCTGGTCTTCGCGGACGGCACGCCGGACGTGGTCGCCTACCCGATGACCCGACACGGCTGGGGCCGCCTGACGCGCCTGCTCACCGTGGGCAACCGCAAGGCGAAGAAGGGCGAGTGCGAACTGCACCTGAGCGACCTTGTCGAGCACACGCAGGATCTGGCGCTGATCGTGATGCCGGGAGATGGGGACGCGGACGAAGCGCTGCTCGCTACCCTGCGCGGTTTGACGCCGAAGCTATGGCTCGCCGCCACGATGCCGCGCGCGGGCCGCGACGCGCGGGCGCTGGCGCAGCGCATGGGGCTGGCCGCCCGCGCGGGCGTGCCGCTGATCGCCACCAACGACGTGCTTTACGCTAGCCCTGAGGACCGGCCGATGCAGGACGTCCTCACCTGCATCCGCGAGGGGCTGACCGTCCAGACCGCCGGCCGCCGCCTCGCCGCCAATGCCGAGCGGCACCTCAAGCCTCCCGCCGAGATGGCCCGCCTCTTCCGCGCCTGCCCCGAGGCACTGGCGGCGACGCAGGACGTGCTGGCTTGCGTGCAATTCACCCTCGACGATCTGCGCTATGAATACCCGCACGAACCGGTGCCCGAAGGCTGGGAGCCGCAGCCGTGGCTGGAACACCTCGTCATGGAGGGTTCGCGCAAGTGGTTCCCCGACGGCCTGCCGCCCAAGTACCAGGAGACGCTGGACGAGGAATTCGGCCTGATCCGCGAACAGAAGATCGCCTACTACTTCCTCACCGTCCACGACATCGTGCATTACGCGCGCGGTCTGGAGAAACCGATCCTGTGCCAGGGGCGCGGCAGCGCAGCCAATTCGCTGGTCTGCTATTTCCTTGGCGTCACCCCGATCGACCCGGTGCAGGAGAAGCTGCTGTTCACGCGCTTCCTTTCCACCGAGCGGGATGAGCCGCCCGACATCGACGTCGATTTCGAGCACGAGCGGCGCGAGGAGGTGATGCAGTACATCTACCGCCGCTACGGCCGCGAGCGCGCCGGGATCGCCGCGACCACGATCTGCTACCGCCAGCGCAGCGCCATCCGCGAGGTCGGCAAGGTGCTGGGCATGAGCGAGGACGTCACCGCGCGGCTGTCCGGCACCGTCTGGGGCAGTTGGGGCGGTGACGAACTGCCCGAAACACGGCTGGCCGAAGCCGGCTTCGATCCCGGCAACCCGCAGGTGGAGCGTCTGCGCGACATGGTCGGGCGGTTGCTCAACTATCCGCGCCACCTGTCGCAGCACGTCGGCGGCTTCGTGCTGAGCGAAGGGCGGCTCGACGAACTGGTGCCGATCCACAATGCGGCGATGGAGGACCGCACGTTCATCGAGTGGGACAAGAACGACCTGGAATCGCTCGGCCTGATGAAAGTGGACATCCTCGCGCTCGGCATGCTGACGGCGATCCGCAAGAGCTTTGACCTGCTGCGGGATCACGGCCTGCGCGATCTGGAACTGGCCACCGTCCCGCAGGGCGACGCGCCGACGTACGACATGCTGTGCAAGGGCGACAGCATCGGCACCTTCCAGGTCGAGAGCCGCGCCCAGATCGCGATGCTGCCGCGCATGAAGCCGCGCATCCTCTACGATCTCGTCATTCAGGTCGCCATCGTCCGGCCGGGGCCGATTCAGGGCGGCATGGTCCATCCCTACCTGCGGCGGCGCACGGGGGAGGAGGAGGTCGTATTCCCGGGGCCGAAGGGCGAGATGTACGATCTGCTGCACAAGACGTTGGGGGTGCCGCTGTTTCAGGAACAGGCGATGAAGCTGGCGATCAATGCTGCCGGATTTACCCCCGCCGAGGCCGACCGCCTGCGCCGCTCGATGGCCACGTTCCGACGCAACGGCACCATCCACGAGCATCAGGAGAAGTTCGTCAACGGTATGGTGAAACGCGGCTACCCGCAGGACTTCGCCGAGGGCTGCTTCAAGCAGATCGAGGGCTTCGGCGAATACGGCTTCCCCGAAAGCCATGCGCAGGCGTTCGGATTGCTGGCCTATGTCTCGTCATGGCTCAAGTGCCACTACCCGGCGGTGTTCACCTGCGCGCTGCTCAACAGCCAGCCGATGGGCTTCTACGCGCCCGCGCAGTTGGTGGGCGACGCGCGCGACCACGGGGTCGAGGTGCGTCCGATCGACGTCAACGCCAGCGTCTGGGACAACACCCTGGAAGGAGAGCGCATCCTGCGCCTCGGCCTGCGGCAGATTGGCGGCTTCAAGAAGGAGTGGGCGCTGGCGCTGGAGCACGCCCGCAAGGCCACGCCGATCGCCGGGCTGGAGGACGCCGCGCGCCGCGCCGACTTGCCCGCCCGCGCCTTGCGGCTGCTGGCCGATGCCGACGCGCTCGGCTCGCTGGGGGTGGGGCGGCGTGATGCGGGGTGGGAGGCACGCCGGGTGCCGCCCGCGCAGCTGCCGCTGTTCGCCGCCCTCGAAGCCCCCGAACTGGCTGCGGAGCCGGACGCCGCGCTGCCCGCGATGGCGCCCGCCGAGGAAGTCGTGGCCGATTACCAGACCCAGCGCCTGTCGCTCAAGGGCCACCCGATGCAGTTCCTGCGCGGGCATTTCGAAGGGCAGGGCGCCCGCACTTGCGCACAGGTCGATGCCGCGCGCGACGGCTTGAAGGTGAAGGTCGCCGGCGTCGTCCTGATCCGCCAGCGGCCGGGCAAGGGCAATGCCATCTTCATCACCATCGAGGACGAGACCGGCGTGGTCAACGCGCTGCTCTGGGCGCGCGAATTCGAAAAGCAGCGGCGCGCGGTGATGGCGGCGCGGCTGATGGTGATCGACGGCACGGTCCAGCGCAGCAAGGAGAACGTCGTCCACCTCATGGTCGATCGCGTCACCGATGCCAGCGAGGCCCTGTCCCGCCTCTCGCCGCCGCCCGCGCTACGGCCCGAGCCGATGCCCGGCGATGCGGTGCGCCACCCGGCCCACGATCCCGGCCGACCGACCTCGCGCGGGCACCCCCGCAACGTGCGCATCCTGCCCCGCTCGCGCGATTTCCATTGAGGGCGGCAGTGCCGCGCCGGATCGAACGATTTTCCTAGGAGACCCAGGTGGGGGCGATGGCCACGACGGTCCATCCGGCAGTGCCGCGCCGAAGCGCGACGATTTGTCCGCCTCCGCACAATCCGCCGCAGACGAATGAAGTCTCCACCAGCGCGATATCGTCGGAGACTGCGGGTTCGGCCATGGCGAAGATAGTTGGGCAGTGCCGTCCGCTGACGGATTTCGCGCCCTCGGCCAATACCGGATTTCTCATGTAAATCAGTGGGAGCGATACTGCAGCTTTGTCGATGAGGCGCTTTGCGGCGCTGATCGTCGGCTTGGTCTTCAACGATTCTACGGTGGCCTTCGCCAATTCCGCTTTAAGCGAAGGCGCAGCTTCCGATGGCTTCTGTCCCGGCTTTTCCGGCAGTAACCAGAGCAGGTCTTCGCCCGCCGCAATCTTTGCAAGGACCGCACGATCCGCACGACCATCTGAAGAAAAGCTCTCCAGTGTTCTCCTGCGATCGTCCATCGCCGCAGAGCGGATCTCAGCATCGATACAGTTCTGGACGGGAAGTGTAGTCAGGGTACCGGCAGTATAGGCGATGACGGCTCGATCGATCTGCCGCCTGGTCTGCGCGCTGGGCTCGCTGGCGTGGCACCCGGTCAAAACAGTGGCCATTGCGTATGGGAGGATTCTGCTGCGCACGGGCAAGGTCTATCCGCTGTTGGGCAGATTGCAATTCCGGGCCGCCGGTCACTGGCGCTCACGAACAAGCTTTAACCGAAGTGGAGGCGTTGCACGCCTCCACCGCCTCAATAGATGTCGCGCAAGTACCGGCCCGCTTCGGCCATCTCCTCCAGCCGCGCATCGCCGAGCGCCTCGCGCAGCGCGGCGTCCACGGCCGGCGCCATGCCTAGCAGGCTGCCGCATACGAGGATCGTCGCCCCCGCCTCGACCTGCTCGCGCAGCAGGGGCGCGGCCGGCGTGATCGCATCCTGGATGTAGCGCCCGCAGTCGCCGTCGCGCGACCATGTCCGTTCCAGCCGCGCCAGCGTGCCGTCGGCCAGCCAGCTTTGCAGTTCGTCGTCGAGGAAGGCATCGCGGGCACGGTTGCGTTCGCCCAGCAGCAGCCAGTGACCACGGCTGCCACGGGCGGCAGCCTGCCGCAAGTGCCCGCGCAGGCCGGCGAGACCGGTGCCGTTGCCGATCAGGATCAGCTTGCCATGGCCTTCGGGCACGCGGAAGCCGGGATTGGCGTGGAGCCGCAGCGCGATCCCGGCGCCGATCGGGGCGTGTGCGGTCAGCCAGCCGGAGCCGAGGCCGAGCGTGCCGTCGTCGCGCCGGACTTGGCGGACGATCAGCTCGATCCGGCGGTCCGACGGGATCGAGGCGATCGAATATTCCCGGTGCGGCAGCGGACGCAGCGTGGCCACGACATCCTCGGCGGTTACCTCGAAACTGACGGGCAGCACGGCATCGGCGAGATGATCGGCGAGGGGGCGGCCGTGTACCGGCACCTGCCCGTCCAGCCCTGCCGTCGCGAGGAAGGCAGCGACTGCGGCGGGATCGTTGGCGGGGCGGATCTCGGCGATATCGCCGGCCTGCCAGGATTGCGGCCAGTCGTGCGGCTCGTCTTCGCCGGGTTCCAGCGCCAGCAGGAAGGCGGGGCCGCCCGCACTCTGCGGATTGAGCAGCCGCCGTTCCGCCAGCCGCCATTGCCCGTACTGCGCGGGGGCGAAATCGGCCGCCATCGGATCGGCGCCCAGCGCGGCGAGTTGCTGCTGCCACTGGCGCTCGGCGTCGGCGTCCTCTCCATCGACTTCGATGGTGTCGAACAGGCGCCGCCCGCCGCCGGCATGCAGCCAGCGGTCGACATCGTGGCCGAAGGCGCAGAACTGCGGATATTCGCGGTCGCCCAGCGCCAGCACGGCATAGTCGAGCCCGGTCGCGACCGGCGGCGAGGCCATCGTCTCGCGCGCGAAGCGGCGGACCCGGTCGGGCGGCTCGCCTTCGCCATACGTGCTCACCACGAAGAGGGCGCGCCGCGCTTCGGCAAGGACGACGTCGTCGACCGAGGAGAGCGGCAGGATCCTGGCGCCGCCGAGCACGGCGGCGGTCTGGCGGGCCAGCCGCTCCGCGCCGCCGGTCTGGCTGGCGTAGGCGACCAGCATGCCCTCGTCCGCCGGGCCGGAAACGCCCGGCGCCGTCTCGACTTGCGCCAGCGCGCGCTTGCGCTGCCGCCGGGCGAAGTAGAGCAGCAGCCCGGTGACCGTGAACAGCGGCATCGACAGGCTGGTCACGAAGATGACGATGCGACCGGCGAGCCCGAAGAACGCGCCGCGATGGATCTCGAACACGCTGGTGGTGACGATCTTGCCGCCGGCGCGCCGGTCGTAGCGATCCGCCTTGAGCAGGCGCCCGCTCGCCGTGTCGATGTCGAGATTGTCGGTCATGCGATCGTGGCGCGCGCCGGGCAGCAGCGCGCGGAACTGCGCCTTCGTGCCGTCCTTGGGCAGCGTCACCGAAACGCTGTCATAGCCGCCGGACATCTCGCGCCGGAACGTCGTCCAGGCGAGAGCGAGTTTCGGAGCCGGCGCCGGTGTGCCGGTCTCGGCAGCATCGTCCTTGCTGCCAGGTTTTTCGCCGGGCTTGCCGCGCGCCTTGCGTTCGCCGCCCTGTTCCTGCGCGGCGGAGCCGGTCAGCACGACCATCGCCCCTTCGCGATACCACTCGTAGGACCACCATAGCCCGGTCAGGGCGCTCAGCAGGTAGGCGAGGAATATCCAACTGCCGATGACGACATGCAGTTCGCGGTACAGGTTGCGCGCGCTCTTGCGCAAGTCGAGCACGAACCACGAGCGCCAGTCGAGCACCCGCTTCGGCCAGCGCAAGTACAGGCCGGACAAGGCGAAGAAGATCAGCGACAGCGTCGAGATCGCGGTGACCTGCCGGCCCCAGCCCTTCGATCCGCCGGGCAGGGCGAGCCAGCGGTGGATGTCCTCGACGGTGCGGAAGAAGCCGGTGCCGTTCGGCTGCCCGAGCAGGCGGCCGTCACGCGGATCGACATAGACGCGTTCGCCGCGCCGCTGTCCGGCGGGTGCTTCGAACTGGACCTGCCAGGCGCTCGCGGGATCGGCCTCGACGGTCAGCCGCTCGACCCTGAGGCCGCCGCGTGCCGCCGAGGCGCGGGCGACCACGGCGTCGGGCGCCAGCGGTTTCGCCGCGCCGGGATCGAGCGTGACGATGCCCGGGCTGAGCATCCGCATGATCTCGTTCTCGAAGCTGAGCGTCGCACCGGTCAGCCCCATGATCGCCAGCACGAGCCCGGCGGTGATGCCCAGGAACCAGTGGATTTGAAACAGAACTCTGCGCGTCACCTCGGTCTTGCCCCCTACGCGGGGTTCGCCGCCAGCGGTCCCCGTCTGCATAAAGCTCGTGCCGATTGGCTTTGCGGGCTTCCGATTCCTTCTCCTGAGGGCCGGCTAATGAGATCAACTCGCAATATCAAGAATTTTCGATATACGTCGTGCAGATGGGAGGTGACGCCGGGCTTGCGGAAGTCCCCGCGGCATTCGCCGCCCTCGCGCGGGAGCGGCCGAACAGCGCGCTGCGGCGTTCGAGATGGCGCAGCGGCACATAGGCATCGCGGCGCGCCAGCGCGCGCAGGTGCTGGACCTTGAGCAGCAGCATCATGCCGCCGGCGACCGCGATGCAGGCCTGCCAGCGTGCGCTGTCGAGGCTCCCCGCCGATCCGGCCCGCGCCACTTCCAGGATGGTCGCGAACAGCGCGATGCCGCCCAGCAGGTCGCTCGCCCGCAGCCGGGGCGCGGCCTGGAGCATCACGAGCGCGGCGGTGAACGTGGCGATCGCGGCCGCCATCGGTGTCCCGTGGGCTGCCAGGCTGCTCCAGCCCATCGCCGCCAGGCACGGGGCCAGCATGATCCTTGCGGCGATGACCAGGTGGTGCGGGGTCGGAAGGGGCTGGGTCATGGCAGCCATATTTGCCGCCAAAACCTGAAGATCGGGTTTAGCGGGACGCGGCGGCGGAGATGGTGGGAAGGTGCAGCAGGTTGGCCGCCCGGCGGACGATCCGCAGAGCCGCCCCGCGCCCCGGCTCCCTGTCGTGGAACAGGTCGTAGCCCAGCTCATGCCACCAGAACCGTGGATCGACCGAGAAGAGATAATGACTGAGGTTCTTGCGCGTGGCGGCGCCGGTGCGGTCCTCCATCTCGGCGCCGTCCTGCATGCCGAGCAGGCTGGCCCACGCGACGTCGACGAGTTTGCGCGTCCGCCAGCGTGCGGCAAGGCCAAGGTCGGCCGGTAGCGGCGTGCCGTAGAGGCGCTGGACGATGAGGAGCGCTGCGGTGCCGATGTGTTCCATTCGGTGCCTTTGAGTGTCGTTCAGCAGCCGCTCTGCGCACCCTGTGTCGCGCAGGGCGGTGGCCAGGTCGGCCAGCCACTTGAGGCGCGACCATGCGTGTTCCGCGCCATGCACGGTGGCATGGAGGAGGGCGAGGCGCGCGGGCAGCACCGGCAGCGTCACGCCCGGGACGATCTCGCGCAGGGCCGCGTCTGCCACCCCGATCCGGCCCAGCAGGCAGGGGTTCTGGAACAGGCGCCAGTGCAATTCGATGCCGGTATCGCTGTGGAAATGATCGAAGCCCCAGTCCTTGCCGTAGCGGCTCGCGGTCCGCACCCTGGCGGGCGAGGCATCGTGCGGCGGATCGCTGCGCCGGTAGTCGAGCGCCGCCAGCACATCGGCCGCCCTTTCGATGTCGCGGCGCGCCACCAGCAGGTCGATATCGACGCTGCGCCGGATGCCCGCCTCGCCATAGAGGGACAGCGCGGCCGGCACGCCCTTGAGCACGGCGACGGCGATGCCTTCGCGCTGCAGCGCGTCCACCGCGCGGCGGGTCTGAACCAGTTGGCGCAGGTTCTCCGCGGCGAGATCCAGCGCCTCGCGCCGCAATTGCGCGCGCAGCGGGGTGCCCGCTAAGAGGTCGCACTGCCCGATCGCGCGTGCGACCAGCCCGGTTACATGATGACGGCGCGCGAGACTGAGCAGCAATGCCGGATCGCCGACCTCCCGCGCCGCCTCACGGATATCGGCCAGCGCCGCCGCATCCTGCGGCCAGCGCGTCGCCTGCACCAGGAAGCGGAATTCCGGGAGCAGATTCCGGGCGTCTGCGGGGGTCATGCCGCGCAGTCCGCCCAGATCGCGCGGCGCCCTGCCGGCCATGTCGCGAGAAGCGCGAAAGTGCCGGGTTCGGGATCGCCGACCACCGGGAACCGCTCGGTCTCGACCCAGACGTGGGCGCGGATCGGCCGGTGCTCGTCCCCCACGGCGGTCACCCCGTAGAACAGCGTGGAATCCATGCCGCGACGTCGCAGCATGATCTGCGCGGCCAGCCCCTGCTCGAAGCACTTGGCGCGCAGCAGGTTGCGCCTGGCGGCTCGATCGACGGCCCAGCCGACCATCCAGGCGAGCACTTCGGCCCGGTCGGCGGTTGCCGGGGCCGCTCCGAAGGGGCCTGCCGAGGCGATCCGGCCGAGCCAGCCCAGCGGCAGCAATCGCACTGCAGCGGCGGCGAGAGCCAGCAGCACCACGGCTTCCGCGAGGCAGCGCCGCTCCTCCCAGTCGAACCGGCGGAACTTGGCAAGCAGCGCGGCGAAGCGGCCGGATTTCACCGTTCGAGCCAGAACCAGGTATCGAGCGTATCGTGGGCACCGTGCAGCCGCACCGCCGTTCCCGGTGCCGCTTCAAAGGTTTCGGTCACGTGGAACTGCGCACCGAAGGCGCGGACATCCTCGTCCAGCGTGTCGTAGACCAGTCCGTCGCCGAGATGGAAGCGCAGCCACTGCGCTATCCCGTCCACTCTTCCGGCGGTCAGGGTCAGAGCCTCCTGCGCCCGTGCGGGCCGGATCGGAGCGCCGCCCGATACATCGAAATCGAACAGCACGGCGGGGGCGCTGCGCAGTTCGAACTTGTCGCGTGCGATCGTGAAGTCGCTGCCGCGCAGCAGATTGAACGCCTCCATGTCGAGCCCGTCGACCAGGCCCATGCGATGTTCGTCCGCCTCGAGATCGGTGACGGCGGCAGCCAGCAGTTCGGCGCGGCCCGGCAGGACCGCTGCGCCCGGCTTGACCAGCCGCGCCGCCGCATCGGCAAGGGTTGCGGCGCACCCCGCGCCCAGGAAATTGTTGGCGAGGTTGTCCCACAGCAGCACGTCGGCGGGTTCGGCCAGGTCGCGCCCGACCTGCAGTTCGCGTGAATCGACCGGCAGCACGGTGATCCGGTCGGCGAAGCCGTTGCGCGCGATCGCCTCGCTCGCGGCGCGCGCTACGTGCGGATCGCGTTCGCAGGCGATGACGTGGCTTGCCCCGGCCCGCACCGCCAGCATGGCGAAGACACCGGTGCCCGCGCCGATATCGAGCACCACGCCCCCGTTCGACAGGAGCTTTGCGAGCGCGCGGGCGTAAAGCGCATGGCGCCGATGATCGAGGACCATCGTGAAGTACCAGCTGCCGATGCCGTCGGAAAGGATCGGCCGGGCGAGCGCCAGCGCTTCGGCATTGCCGGGGTCGAGTGCCAGCGCCTCGCGGCAGATATCCCGGGCGCGGTCGGTCTGGCCGCTCGCCAGCAGCAGCGTGCGGGCACAGTTGACCATCGCCACGGGGTTGCCGGCGACGGCGGCCAGCAGTGCTTCCGTGGCAGGGGCGGCGATGGACTGCGGGCGTGGATCGGGTGTCACAGGTTGCTCCTTGCGATATGCCGCATATGGCTGGCGGCCGAGATCGTGCGCAGGCATGCGAGGCGATAGCTGTTCTCTGCCTCATCGCTGTCCCAGGCGTCCGATCCGGCGGCGGGCAGTCCATCGATCAGCCGGCGGATTCTGTCTGTGTCGAGGAACGCGGCCGTCGGCTCGTACATCTCCAACCGCTCCATCTCCTCGATGAAGGCTTCGCGTTCGCTCCAGATCGCCTGTGCCCAGTCGGCCGCCTGATAGCCGCGCTGGCGGTTGTCCAGCACTTCGGGCGGGGCGCGATCCGCGAGGACGCGGCGCAGGATCGCGCGCGGCTCGCCGTTCCAGATCAGCCGTTCGACCGGAATGCGCAGCGCCAGTTCCACCAGCCGGCGGTCCGCCGTGGGATCGCGCAAGTCGAGGCCCCATTCGGCGAGCATCGCCTTGTACTGGTCGCCGTCTCCGTTGGTGCGCAGCGTGGACAGGCGGAAATCGACGCTGGAAATGCCCCTTTCGCGATCGAGGTCGCCGGAGTCTGGTGGGCGCTCGCCAGCCCTCGCGGCATCGCGGCAATGCGCGGCGGCGGCTTGCGCGTAGGCGCCGGGCGCCATCAGCGTCATCGCCCGCTCATCTTCGATCCCTTGTCCGGAGAGGGTCATGGCCCAGCGCCAGAGCCGGTCGGGCAGCATGTCCTCGACGGTATTGAACAGCACTCCCCGCCAGCGCATCCAGCCGCCGCGTACCAGCCCGCGGGCGATCCGCAACCATGGGCCGAAGCGACCCTGCCGGGCCATTTCGCGCAGGGCCCAGACGCCTGATTCGCTGAGCGAGGTATTGCCGGTCGATCCGTGCAGAAGCACTCGCACGCCGAGATCGCGGGCCTGCTCGTTGATCGCCTCGAACCAGGGCAGGTTGCACAGGTTCGACACCGGCGAGGCATAGAGGGAGCGCGCGCGCATCAGCGCCGCGAGCGGGCCGGCACGAGGCACCACGCGGACCAGTTCCATGTTGGCGTGCATGGCGGCCGTCTTCGCGGCCAGGAGCGATTCGTCGGCGACATGGCGCGCGGCCATCGTGCGGACCTGGCCTTCGCGCGGGGCGGCGACGAAGGCGGTCATGGGTTCTCCGTCTCGGGCCAGGATGCGCGCTGCGGTGGTAGCTACGGCGGTGCTGTCGAACCCGCTGCTCAGGTGCGCGCCGACTTGTCCGGCGTCGCGTCGCAGGCAAGCGCCGACCGCGGCATCGAGTGCCAGCGCGAGTGCGGCCTCGTACTCGATCTGCGTATCCAGCCGCAGCGGCGAAAGATCGGGCTGCCACCAGGCCATTTCCCGCACGCCATCATCGGATATCACGAGCAGATGCCCTGGGCGAACCACCCGGATGCCCCGGAATGCGCAATGCCCCGGCGCAAACGCGTTCATCCGAAGGAATTGGCGATACTGCTCCACGTCCGGGGCCGCAGGCAATGCGGGGTCGGCCAGCAGGACGTCGGGCATGGAGGCGGCGCTGCACCGCGCACCGTCGATGTGATAGAACAGCGGTCGCTCGCCCAGGGCATCGCGGACCAGTATCAGCCGCCGCCGGTGGCGATCCCAGGCTATCACGGCGAAGACGCCGTAGATGCGATCGAATGCGGTTTCGTCCCACCGCTCGATCGCAGCGGCGACGAGCGCGCTGTCGGATATCCCGCCGGCATCGAGACCCAGTTGCCGCGCCAGATCCTCCCTCTCCGTCAACCGGACATCGGCCGCGACGATCCAGCGCCGCGCTGCGCCATCATCGTCGAGCGGATCGGCCTGCCAGTCTTCCGGCAGCAGGGGGTAGGCGCGCTTGCCCAGCAGTACGGAGCCGTCCGTCCACTCACGCCACGGCGTCCGGCCGTAGCGGCGCGAGGCGGCAGCGAAGCGAGGGGCGATTGCCGAGGCATCGCCCTGCTCGCGGTCCCACAGGGTACAGATCGCGGTCATCGCGGCGTCGCGTCCTCGCGGCCGTTTTTGGTCAGGCCCGGCTCGCCAGTCCGATTTCGGCGAGTTCCTGGAGCAGTTCCCCGGTCTGTTCCGCGCAGGTCACGCGATCGACCTCGTAGAGTTCGAGCAGCACTTCGACGAGTTCTTCCACGGAGCGATGCCGGTCCAGCAGCTTCCAGATCGTCGTCGCGATCGGGTCCAGTCCGAAGCAGATGCCCGCGCGAACATCGAGCGCCACAAGTTGCCCGTCGATTTCGGCGGTGGCGGTGGTGGGGCTCTGGATGAAGGCTTCGGCGAAGGTGGTGGCCATGCGTATTCGTTCCTTCGGTATGTCGTTCCAGCCGGTTGCGGCGAGGAAGCCGGCCCCTTGCGGCGGGCCGTGCGGAGTCCGGCTTCCCGCTCGTCAGGAACCCATCATGCGGCGTGGGCGCAGCGTATCCGTCAGCATCGACATCATGACGTTTCCTTCCGCGTCGGCCGCACCCATGCGGACGATGGTGGGACGATGCCAGGCCATGCGGCCGGCTGTGTCATCGGGAGTGTTCATTTCGGAATTACCTTTCCTTTTGATGCAAAAATGCGAGAAATTATCAATTGATATGAAATAATTAAATTCTCGCAATTTGTTTTTCTAATCTAGAATCATGTATCATTATTAAAATAATAGTTCTGCATTTATTTAAGTTGTTAATGAATTTTCATAATTAGAGCGATGATTTCGATTTGAAATGATTTTCTATAAATCTCGATTGTTCTTCGAATTGATGCATTCCCCAGGTCCTGGAGACGCGGAATACCGGTGTCGTCCGGCTCAGGCGGACGGCATCCTGCAGATAGCCCCGGGTTCTGCCGACAAGATCGCCTAACCGCCGGCGATAGATGCATGAAGTGATCGCATCGATCGCGGCCAGGCCATCGATCGGCGTGATCGCAAAGGGCTGGTCGGTTTCCGTGCAGGTCAGGTGATAGATCGCGGCGATGGGCAATCCGTGGCGGGCCCTGCGCCCATCCATTTCCAGTTCGAACTTGTCGTCGGTCCAGGGCACGGCGTGGGCCGATTGGCCGCTGCGTCCCATCGCCTCGATCGCATCGCTCCAGAGGCGCAGCCGCGGCATGCCCGGATGTCCGAGCGGTGGGCCGTCGCTGGAAACGCCGATGGCGCAGACATCGTCGGTCAGCAGCGCGTATCCCCGCGCTTCGAACCAGGCGGCGAGAGTCGACTTGCCCGCACCCGAATCGCCGCAAAGCAGGATCGCCTGTCCTCCGCAGTCGAAGGCGTTGCAATGCAGCGGCAGGATGGCGCGCTGGTGGAGGATCGCGCCCATGATCGAGCCGGTAAGATAGAGATCGACCTCCGGTGGCCCGACCTGCGGATACGGCTCGACTACCAAGGTTCGGCCTGCGCTGACCAGGAAGCGGCCGACTTCCTCGACCGCGATCGTCAGGTCGCCGTCATGCCAGGCCACGTCGAGGTCGTCGTTGACCGTCTCCATCGTGCCGCGCGGGGGGACAGGTCCGAAGGTGACATCGACGTCAGGCATGCGGGAGGGCTCGATCCGGACGCCGCGCAAAGTCGGCACTTCGCGGGGAAAGCGGATGTCGAGTCCGAAGACGCGGTAGGTCCAGCCGCTCATTCGCGGCGGTCCGGATGCAGCGCGTCGAAGGTGGCGATCAGCACGTCCAGCGCGGGCAAGTCGAAATAGGCCGCCCATCGGTTCGGATCGACCAGATCGTTGCACCCTGCCGGATGGTAGTGAAGAAATGCAAGGTGGCAGAATCCGCCATCGGGGATCGCATCGCGGTAATGCCACTGCGCCGATCCTGAGAACAGAATGGCGTCGTTGGGGCGGAGAACATGGCTTTCATAAGCCGGCTTCGGCAGCCCCAGGGCGATTTCGGTGGCCCTTGGCCATGGGCCGGGGCGGCTGAAATGGATCGGCCATTCGCAACTCTGCGCCAGGCACACGTCGAGTGTCCATTTCGCTGACGGTGCGTCGAGGTGCGGCGGGCAGCGACCGTCGCCATGATAGAGGCTGAGGAAATTGTAGCACGGTTCCACCACCTCGCCCGCCAGGCGCGAGACGAGCGGGGTCAATTCCTTCTGAAGCGCGGTGAGGATCGGCAGGTCATGGCGGATGCTACGTCCGAATAGCCCTTGTTCGTGGGACTTGAGCGAGCCGGGCTCCAGCGTGGAGACATGGGCAAGCAGGTCGGTGAAGCGCTCCGGCGCGAGCACGGTGGAAACCCGGCGCACCTCGAAATCGGCCCGGGTGTGCAGCGGTGCGAAGGCATCGGTGAAGGCCTCGAGCCGTTCCGGAGCGAGAATTTCGAGCATCCGGCAGGCCGCTTCGAACTTGGCGAGAAAACAGCTATCGTACCAGGCGAAGGTCGGCAGATCGTGAAGGATCCGCATGGCGACCATGTAGTGATGCGCCGCCAGCGGGTCGGTCAGGTCGAGTGTCGGCGACATGTCTGGCTTCCGTTTGGCTCGACCGACAGGCGTCGCCATGCTAGGGAGAATGCGGATATTCGGTCGATCCGGTTGGTTTTACGGCATCGCATGGCGAAGGTTTCTGACGTTGACGGATAGGGAAGGCGGATCCGAGGCACCGACCCGGCGCGCTGCTCCTGCAGCGCGCAACCGGGCAACGCTGGGTGCCCGGCCGATCCTGTGGCGCTGGTGGCTGCTTGCCGCATTGCTGAGCCTCGGCATCTGGGCCGGGATCGTCGCACTGGCGACCTGAAGGGCGAGGGGCGCCTCACGCGACGTTGGCCAGTGAATCGGCCACCCTCTCGCGGAGGATCTGTTCCAGGCGATCGAGCCATGCACTTGGTGTCAGGGCAAGTCGATGCGTATTGGCGAAGGCCGCCTTGCTCATGCCGCCTGTCGCGGTGTCGTCTTCCAGCAGCACGCGCATGGCGGCGGCGAAATCGGCGGTGCGGCGTGGATTGCAGACCAGTCCGGCGCCGCTTGCGACGATTTCATCCGCGAGCAGGGCGGTTTCGGCGACGATAACCGGCAGGCCGCTCCAGGCTGCTTCGATGGCGACCAGTCCAAAGGGTTCGGGGTAGCGACTGGGCATGACCAGCATGCGGGCACTAGCGGCAAACCGGCCGATCTGCGCCGTGTTCTGCCGACCGACCAACCTGGCCGCGGGATGGAGATGCCGGATGCGTTCGGCGAGCGGCCCTTCGCCAACGACCGTCAGGGCGGCCCCGGCCAGCGCCGCTGCGGCTGCTGCCAGGTCTGCCCCCTTCGATTCCTCCAGGCGCCCGACGAAGAGCACTTCGCGGTTGTGTTCTGCGCGAATGCGGTCGCTGGAGAAGGGTTCGACGGGGTTGGGCAGCGCGATAATGGCATGCGCGGGTATGCCGCTACGCGTGAGGAAAGCGCGCATCCCTTCGTGAATGGCGAGCACCGGCGGGGAAGAGCGGGGGCGAAAGGCCCGTCGCTGCACGGCTTGGCGGGTACTGCGCCAGATCTTCTGCGCGGCGCCGTCGCGGTCGCATGGGGTCGTCAAGCAGGAGCGGGATAACGGTATGTGCGGGCAGGCCTCGCCTGACTTCAGCCATGCGAAGGCTCCGTTGGGGCAGGCCAGGAAGAAGTCGTGGGCAGAGATGACCAGGCGGTCGCGCACCGGGGTCAAGGCGGCGAATATCGAAGGCGAGAGGATCTGCGCCCAGCCATGGAGATGGTAGACCGTCGCCGGATCGTCGTTGGCGGCGATCCAGTCGCGCAGCATGGCGTGAGCGGCGCGGTTCCACAGGCCGGTCAACATCGCTTTTGCAAGACCAGCGGATTTCAGTCGATCCTGGCCGAGGGCGACGATCTCGATGCCCGCTTGGGAAAGGATGGCACTGCGACCGCTATCGCCGGTGATGAAGGTCACGCGGTGGCCGCGTGCCACCAGGTCGCAGGCGGCCTGGACTGCCAGCTTGCTGGCCCCGCCCTTCGGATCACTGAGATCGTTGATCTGAACGATGCGGCTGATCATGCGACCGCCTTCGCATGTCTCCGGAGCATGGCGGCCAGGGTGGCGACGTCGGCTCTGGCGCGGGCGATGAGCGGGGCAGGATCCGGACGGTCGGCGATCGCGGCAGCCGTGCGCCTGCCAAGGTGGGTGGGGGCCTCGACGGCGGGGTCGATCATGTGCGTGGTACGCCCTGAAAGCTGGAAGAAGCTGTCGAGCTTGACGTCCCAGCGCAGCCCCACCGCAGGTACGCCGAAGGAGTAGGCGGCGATGCATGCATGCATGCGATGGCCGATGATCGCGTCGCAGCCGGACACGAAGCCGGCGAGGTCCGCCGGCGTCGCGAACGAAGGGGCGAGCGCCACTGGCCCCTTGGCATAGCGGATCCAGGCGTGGAAGTGCCGATAGAGGTATTCGCGATCTTCCGGGCTGCCGTTGGTGAACAGTGCTACCTCGAACCCCTGCTGGACCAGCGAACGCAGCGCTTCGGGATACCACGCGTCCAGATTGCCGCCGGACGAACCGTCGCTGTGGTAGCGCACTGCCAGCGGATCGGTGATGCACAGGCCGATCCTGGTTCCGGTTCCCCGGGTTGCGCGCGGATAATGCAGGCTGGCGAGA
Organism: Novosphingobium resinovorum; assembly: GCF_036352595.1. Classification (GTDB taxonomy): domain Bacteria; phylum Pseudomonadota; class Alphaproteobacteria; order Sphingomonadales; family Sphingomonadaceae; genus Novosphingobium; species Novosphingobium resinovorum_B. The sequence goes on along the minus strand of NZ_JAZFAX010000005.1, from coordinate 62,407 downwards.
ACGCCCGGATCGACGGCGATATTGGCAGGGCGTACCGGGTGGTCCTGGAAATGGGCCCGCCATGAATCGCTAGAGCCCTGGTCACGTACGCAGGCCCAGACCAGTCGAGACCTGCGGAGCGCGCGGATGAAAAGTTTCGCACCGTGCGGGGACCACCTCTTCGACACGCCGATGGCGTATACAGCCACCGGCAACCGGCTGCGCCGGGCTTGCGCCAGCGCGCCCGCGATCTTCATCGGGAAATTGAGGTCGGCATCGGTGAAGAGGTTGCCGCCGCCCAAGACCACGATTTCGGCGCCGGCCAGCCCGGCGCGGAAATGCCGGTGCAGGCGGATGGCCAGCAGCAGCCGCAGTATTGCCCATGCGGCCAGTCGGCGCAGTACAGCAGGGCATCGCTCGAGCAGCGCCATCACCATGCCGCGGCCGCGACCGTGGCCGGACGGGTAAGCCTGGCGCCCGGCGAGATCCACCGACATCACCTCGCACCCCGGCAAGGCGTGGGCCAGTTCCTTCTCCAGGCATTCGCACAGTAGTCCATCGCCCAGATTCGGACTGAACTTGACGTTGAGCAGCGCGATGCGTCGCGGGATCGGGGCCGGGCATGGCGCGTCTGCTGGCACCAGCGGCCGGATGACATGCGACGGCGCGGTCATGAGGCGAGTTTGCTCCGGAGCTTCGACGATCGTCGTGACCGCCGAGTTGAACTTTCCGGGACGAAGTAACAGATTCGCGAGGTGCATCGCAGATGGTGAAAGTATTTTAACGATAATGCCGGGAGTGTTGGCCGTATCGTCGAAGCGGCGGATCGGTTCTCTTTAATAATGCGGGATTCGCTTCACCATGTTCGGAAGATTTGTTCCGGGCATATCGCAGAGCGGAAGGGGTCGATACTTTGCCCAGCATCCATGTCGTGATCGCGACTATCGGCCGTGCCGCCGTCGTGCGATGCACGGTTGATCTCCTCGCCGATCAGACGCGCCCGGCGGACGGTGTATTGGTGGTCACGGTGGCGCCCGAGGATGTCGCCGGGCTGGATGAGGCGCGCGGTGAAGCGCGGGTGCTGTTTTCGCAGAAGGGCCTATGCCGCCAGCGCAATCGCGCGCTCGATGCACTGGAGGGCGTGGCGGACATCGTGGTCTTCTTCGATGACGACTTCGTGCCTGCACCCGATTACCTTGCCAACGTGGAGGCGCTGTTCGGTGGCGATGCCGGCATCGTTGGCGTAACCGGCGAACTGCGCGCCGATGGCGTGCGGTGCGGTGGCCTCTGTGTGGAAGAAGCGCTGGCGATCATTGCCCGACCCGCAGACGAAACCGCACCGCTGCGCGATCGGCACGAACTTTACGGCTGCAACATGGCGATCCGCATGAGCGCCGTCCAGGGAATGCGCTTCGACGAAAACCTGCCGCTCTACGGCTGGCAGGAGGATATCGACTTCACCAGCCGGCTTGGCCGCAGGGGCCGACAGGTCTCGACCGGGGCTGTCACTGGCGTCCATCTCGGAGTCAGCGGTGGGCGTACTTCGGGACGGCGGCTGGGCTATTCGCAGATTGCCAACGTGGTCTACCTCAAGCGCAAGGGGACCATGCGCCGCGATTTCGGTAACCGGCTGATGCTGCAGAACCTGGCGTCGAACGCGCTGCGCAGCCTGCGGCCCGAACCGCTGATCGACCGCCGGGGGCGCCTGCTGGGCAACATGATCGCGCTGCTCGATTGCTTGCGCGGCCGCGTCGATCCTCGGCGGGTGCTGGAGATGTGAGGGCGCAGTTGATCCGGGCCGCCGAGGCGCGGAGTGCGAAAGCACGGCGGCAGGTGTTCGTCTGCGGCGACCTGCACAACCTCGGTGACCTCAAGCTGTTGCTGCAGAACCTCGCGCTGACCGGTGGACGGGGCGGGCTGGTGAGGCGCTGGGCGCCGTTGCCGGCGGCCGTGGAGCGGCAGGTTGCGGAGGCAGGCGGCGAACTGGCGGACGGCAGGGCGGTGATCGGCTTCGCACGGCGGGCGTTCGGCGCGGAAGTCGTGCTGGGCGGCGGTCAGTTGGTCCGCGACAACGTTTCGCATTTCGCGCTGCTGGGCTTGCTGCTTGCGGTCGCCAGCGCACGGCTCGGCGGTGGGCGCCTCGTCACCCGGGGACTGGGGGTGAGCGCGATCCGCTCGCCGCTGCGGCGACTGTTGTGGCGTGCGGTGCTGCGGAACTGTGGCAGGATCAACCTGCGAGACGATGCCTCGGCTCGTAACCTGGCCCGGTTGCTGCCGGGCAAGGCGCACGCCGTTCATGCCGACATGGTGTTCCTGCCTGCCGCCGGGGGACAAGCGATCTCCCCTGGGCGGGGGCCAAGGCGATGGATCGTCGTCGCGCCCTGCGTGGATGGCAGCGAAGGGCGCTCGATCGAAGGCGGCGCGCTTGATGTCGCGTTGGCGGCGGCGCAGGCGACCTTGCCGCATGCGGGTATCGTCATTGTCTGCCACGACCCGCGCGAGTATATGGACAAGGCCGTCGCCGCCCGGCTCGCGGCGCGCTGGACCGATCGCCAAGTCGCGGTGGTCGATGGCTACGACCTTGCCACACTGATTGCCATTTACCGCGAGGCGGCGCTGGTGATGACCAATCGTCTTCACGCCCTGATCTTCGCGGTGCTGGCCGATGCTCCCGCGCTGGCGATCGAGGACGGGACGGCGAAAGTGCGCGTGGTCGCCGATTGCTTCGCGGTGCCGGTGTTGCCGCGGGAGGGCGCAGGAGAGGCCCGTGCCTGCGTCGCGGCCGCGCTGGCCGGCGATCTCGCCGGGCGCGCACGGATGCGGCAGGAACTGGCGGTTCGCGCTGCCGGAAATCTCTGACGGGCAGGTTGCGAACAATCCGCTTTCCTACATCGATTCGCTTGGAACATAAAGCGAACAACGGCGCCTCGCGAGTCGCGTCGTCCTTTCGCCATCCAGCCGGAGCAGACGCCATGTCCGACCCTTTCGAGACTCATTCCGACGCCGCTTTCGCCCCCTCTCGCGCACCTTACACGATCGTGCCCAGCGATGCCGAGGCGCTGACGCTGGTGCCCAAGGGCATTTACGTCGGAACCGGCGGCGACATCGTCCTGCGCGGTGTCGATGGCACGTCCGACGTGACTTATCGCAATCTGCCCGACGCCAGCTACGTCGCCGTCCGGGCACTTTACGTGCGAGCGACCGGGACCACCGCTGCCGATCTCGTGGGGGAGGCGTGAGCATGACGCGTCTCGTCTCGGGAGGCCGCTCCGGCGGTGTGTCGAACCGGAACCGCACGGTTTCGGGCAGCGGGGTATTGCTCACGCTCTCGCATGCGCTGGGCGCCGGATCGACGTTCGCGCTGCGATCGGGAAGCCACGCCAATCTTTCGCTTGCGGGAGCGAACCTGACGGCGGCGGCAGCCCTGGCAGCAGGGGCCAGCCAGGTCGCGCTGGTGCGTGAGAGCGTGGGCGCCGGTCTGGAGGCGCGCGCGGCCGAATATGCAGTGACCCTCACCGGCGCGGTGCCAGTGCCGGGAGCGGGGAACTGGCTTCCCGGCGATGCCGCGCTGGCGGGCGTCTATGGCCTGGGCAAGCTGGTGGCCGACTACACCGGTCCGGCGCTGCGTGTGCGGCGCGCTTCGGATGGTGCCGAACTCGACATCGGGTTCGTCGATCAGGCGCTCGATACCGATGCTGCGGCTACGTTCAAGGGCGCGTCCACGCTGGGTGTCGCGGTGGTCTACGACCAGACCGGCAACGGCCGCCACCTCACGCAGCCGACTGCTTCGGCGCAGCCTTCGCTCTGGCTGGGCGAGGGCGGGCCGACGATTACCAACTACGATACCGACAGCCCGCTGCTGATCCCCGCCAGCCTGGCGATCGCGCGCGCCGACTGCGCGGTGTTCATGGTCGCGCGCACGCCGGGACAGGCGGCGACTTGCGGTTACTGGGCCTTTGGGGCGATGACCACCGACTACGGCCTGACCAGCCCGCGCAGCGCCGGCAACTTCGCCATGCAGCCGATGGTTGCGAGCGCCTCGATCGCCGCAACCGCGACCAATGCGCAGGCGCTCGGCACCGCCAACCTCGCGGTGCTGGGGCTCGTCTCGAACGCGGCGCGGCAGGTGGTCCACCGTGACGAGCAGACCGCCGAATACCCGCCCGCCGCTGCCGCCACGCTCAACGCCGGCGGCGAAGTGGGCGAGGCGATCGAATACGGCGGGCGTACCGATTGGCGCGCCTTCGTGGTCTGTTCGGCGGCGCCTTCGGACACCCAGGTGACGGCGATCAAGACGACGCTTGGCACCGTGTTCGGCACCTGCGAGCCCGCGACCCTGTCGTTCCTGGGCGGAGGAGACAGCATCGTCTTCGGCACGGGTGGAGCGAACAACCGCACGATCACGGCGGCCATGCACCATCGTTCGGCCAGGTCGGTCCTGTTGCGCAATATCGGCATCGCCGGGCATCGGCTCGACCAGCACTACAACGATTTCGACACTGTCTCCGCCGCCTACGTCACGCCGGGCGTGCCCAACGTCTATTTCGCGGACTACGGCCACAACGACATCAAGACTTACGTGACCGACAGCATTACCGCGACGTCGGCGGTAGAGGCGATGAAGGTGCAGGTGCGGCGCATGGCGGCGAAGCTGCGCGCCTATGGCTTCGCGATGGTGATCTGGCAGGAGGCCTACGCTGACACCAGCTTTACCGCCGCGCAGGAAAGCGCCCGCGATGCTTGGAATGAGTGGCTGCGCTCGAGCCCGGTCGCGGACGATGGCCTGCCGTGCTTCGACGCTGTGGACGCCGTGGCGAGCGATGCCGCTTTCGTCCTGTCCGATGCCGAGACCGACGCCGGGCGGGGCATGGCGCTGACCGCCAATTCGTCGGACGGTGTCCATCCGAACGAAGTGCATGCCGGCGCGCGCGCGGTGCATCTGTTGGCGGCTTACGCGGCGATCCCGTTCACGCTCAAATATGTGCCTGCGCCGGCCCAGCAGGGATTGCCGTATTCGGGCTATGTTCCGAAACTGGTGAAGGGCACGGCACCATACACTTTCGCTCTGGCGCCGGGCTCGGCGGCGCTGCCGGCGGGGCTTTTGCTCAATGCCGGAACCGGCGTCATCTCGGGCACGCCTACCGTTGCCGGTACGACCGGCGGGCTCGTGCTGCGCGTGACGGACAGCCAGGGCGCCGTGGCCGACACGACTTTCGCGCTGCCCGTTGCCGCAGCTGCCACGATAGCGGTGGCGGAGCAGGTCGAAAGCTGGAACGCCAGCGACGCCACCGCCGTGACCGTGGCCCTGCCGGCGGTGGTGAATGCCGGCGACGTTCTGGTCGCGGTCATGAGCGTCGATGGTACCGTCACCGTGACCTGGGACAATGCCACCGCCGGGGTGTGGACGCAGCGGGCCTCCTATGCTGCGAACTCCAACCAGCATTTCCTTGCGATTTTCACCCGCACGGCGGACGGGACGGAGGGCGGCAAGGTGCTCAACGTGGCGCTTTCCGGCTCGCAGCAGGCGGTAACGCGAGTGCTGCGGGTGACAGGTGCAAGTGGTGGAATTGAAGTCTCCACTTACGCGCGCGGCAATGTCGTGGCTGCCGACCCGCCGGCGCTGACGCCGAGTTGGACCGGCGCGAGCCTCTATGTCGCCGCGCTGGCGCTCGACGGGACGGCGACCGTCACGGCCGGGCCGAGCGGTTACTCCGGGTTCGCATCGAGGGCATCGAGCGCCAGCGGGCAATCGACCAATGCGACTGCATGGAAGCTGGGCTCAGGCACGGAGGATCCTGCGGCCTATACGATCTCGGCCACCTCCAACTGGGTCGCCGCGACGCTGGCCCTGCAAGGGGCCTGACGCGGACGAGCCGCGCTGCCGCCTCTCATCGAGCGCAGCAGCGCGGCTCCGATCGCCAGCGGCAGGCGGCGAAAGCGCGGGGCCAGAAGCGCGCGCGGCGTGACCTTCAGGAGGCTCGCCATCATTGCCGGTAGCATCGCCCGTGTGCGTTCGGCGGATATCGCGCGGTAGCGGCGGAATACACGCAGCCGCGCATAGGCCTCGACGATGCCGGGGGGCGGAGGGGCGAGTCCCGCCCTCGCCATGGCGTCCAGTTCCGCTCGCACCGCGGAGCGTTCCTGTTCCTCCACATTGCCGACCGAGATGGCGCCCTCGTGGCGCCGGTAGAACAGCACGTCCACCGGCGGATTATCGATCCGGCCGAAAGCACTCGCGCGGATGAACAGGTCGTAGTCCTCGGCATGGCGATAGCCGTTACGATAGCCGCCCATTGCCCTGAGCGCCGCCGCGCGAATCATGATGAGCGGATGCATCGATACCGCGACGCGGGGTGGATATACCGAAAGGTCGGTCTTTGCATGGCGTCCACCGGTCGTGCGCGTACTGGCGGGCGTGGGATGACGATCTTCCACTGCCTGGCCGCCGACGAGGACGGTTTGCGGATGAGCGTCGAGCCAGTCGACCTGGCAGGCCAAGCGATCGGGAAAAGAGACGTCGTCGGCATCCATGCGGGCGATGAATTCGCCGCGCGCATGGTCGATCGCGGTGTTGAGCGCGGCGACGATGCCGCCGTTCGGCTGGCGAACCACACGGATGCGCGTATCGTTCTCCCGCATCTCTTCCAGGATCGCGGGCGTGGCGTCGGTGCTGCCGTCATCAACCACGACAAGCTCGAAATCGGTGAAGCTCTGGTCGAGGATCGATTGCACCGCCTCGCGCAGATAGGCCTCGCCGTTGTAGCACGGCAGGATCACGGAGACGCGTGGGCGCAGAACCTTCATGCGGCGCGGCGCCATTCCCGGTCGCTCAGCGCCAGGATCGTGTCGAGCAGTTCCGTCCCCGCGCGCGTCCAGCTGAAATGGCGTGCTCGCTCCAGCCCTTCGGCGACCTTGCGGGCGTGAAGCGGCGCTTCCGGATCGAGTGCGGCGATCGCGCGCGACCAGGATCCCGGATCGTCGACATCGGCGTACAGCGCGGCGTCACGGCAAATTTCCGGTAAGGCCCCGGCGGGGGCGACGATGGCGGGAGTGCCGCAGAGCATCGCTTCCAGCGGCGGCAGCCCGAAGCCTTCCGTGCGAGAGGGGCACAGCAGGCAGCGCGCGCCTTCGTAGAGGGCGCGCAATTGGGCATCGTCGCACTTGCCGGCGAATACGGCATCCGGCGGCACGGCCAGCCCTGCCGCCTCGAGGCCCTCCCGCGCCGCGCCGACGATCACCAGAGGCGCTCCTTCGGGCGCCCGTCCGGCATAGGCGGCGAAGACGACTGCATTGTTCTTGTAGGCCTTGGGGCTGCCGAACATCAGTGTGTAGCCGCGCGGCGTCAGGCCCAGTTGCGGCAGGATCGCGCCGTCCGGTTCCACCTCCAGCACATGATTGGCGCCGTTGTAGAGCACTGCGGTGCGGCCGGCCGGTGATACGCAGGTCACGTCCAGCGTGCGCCGGGAATATTCGGAGACGGTGAGCACTATCGCACTCGATCGCGCCATGCGCGGCACCAGAAGCCGATAGCCGAGCCGCTGGCGCAGCGGATAGGAATTGTCCGGAAACAGGAACTGGGCATCGTGGATGAGCGTGATCTTGCGCCGATGCTGCAGCGGCGCAAGGTTGGCCAGGTTGACCAGCACGCCATCGGCGGAAAGTCCGGGCAAACGCGTTTGCTCCCACGCCTGCGACGGCGCCGTATCGATCTCTTGCAGTCGGATGTTGCGCAGCGCGGGAAGTTGCATGCCTTCCGTCGATCCGACGCGTCTCGGCAGGAGCAGGGTCACCGGCGGTGTGCCGGGCTTGCCGAGCCGCGCGTCGATCTCACGTATCAGGCGGTCGGCAACGCGATGTACGCCATTGAGGCCGCCTGAGTAGAACTTGCCGTTGATATAGACAGGTAGCATCGCAAATCCCGTTGAACGGGGCGCAGCATAATATTGCGGCGCAGCAATCTCGAAGCCGGATTCGCGGCCTTGCCAAGTTTTAACGGCGTGACGCGCCACCGCGAGCTTCCCTGCGCGGTCCGACCGGGCCATGCAGGATCGCGGTATATGGGGGGCGTGGCATGGTGCAGGGGCGCGACGCGATACTGATAAATGGCCGCTTCCTGATGCAACCGGTGACTGGCGTGCAGCGGGTCGCGCGCGAACTCGTGGTGCAGATGGACCGGCTGGCCGCCGTGAATGAAACCCCGTTGCCTCTGGCTCTGGCCTGCGAGCCGGATGCGGATGTTTCGGGCCTCGACCTCAGACACGTCGTGGTGGAGCGACGCGGCGGTGCCACGGGGCATGCCTGGGAGCAGTTCGTGCTGCCGCGCATGGTTGGTGGGCGCCGCCTGCTGTGTCTTGGCAACACCGCCCCGCTTGCGTCCGCGTTGGCGGGGCAGCGCCTGTCGGTGATGATTCACGACGTGTCCTATCTCTCGCTGCCCAAGGCCTACGCGCTGCGGTATCGGCTGGCGCACCGGGCATTGCTGCCGGTCCTGCTGCGCCGGGCGGCGCCGGTCTTTACCGTCTGCCACGCAGAGGCGGCACGCCTGCGCCGCCTGCACCCCCGCGCGCCGATCGTGGTCGCGCAGAACGGTGCCTGGAGCTTCGACCGGATCGAGCAAGCGGGTGGCCATGAACGTGAGCGGATGGTGCTCTATGTCGGCTCCCTGTCGCGCCGCAAGAACGTGGAGCGGGTGATCGAGGTTGCCCAGCGTCTTGCCCGAGAGGACGGCGTGCGGACCGTGCTTGTCGGCGCGAGCAACGAGATTCTCGCGCCGATTCGCATGCATATTGCGCCGGATGTCCGGCACATGCTTGAATTCGTCGGCCAGGTGCCCGGCCCCGAAGTTCTGGCCGACTATTATCGCCGCGCGTCCTGCCTGCTGTTTCCCTCGCTTTACGAGGCATCGCCGCTGCCGCCGGTGGAGGCGATGAGCTTCGGCTGTCCGGTGGTGGCTTCGGCGATCCCCTCGATCACCGAGCGTTGCGGCCCGGCGGCGCTTTATTGCGATCCGCTTGATGTCACCGATATCCTGGGCGCAGTGCGCCGCGTGCTGCACCGGCCGGAGGTGGCCTCGGCCTTGCGCGAAGCGGGCTTCGCTCGCGCCCGGGCCTGTTCGTGGCGCACACAGGCGCATCGTGTTCTGCAAGCCATGGCCGCAAGTTAATTTGTGCGCGGGCAGGTTTGGGCAAATGCTGCGGCGATGAGCACTGCGTCTGCATCCCGTGGCCTTCGTAACCGTCCTGTCTACGGGCTGGACCTCGTGCGGTTCATCGCCGCGGGGCTCGTGGTATTCTATCATCTCGGCTTCAAGGCCTGGGCCCTGGAAGGGAGCAGTCTCTATCGCGTGCTCGCCGCGCCTGACGCATTTCCACCAGGCTACCGGTTCACCTGGTGCGGCTGGGTCGGCGTACAAGTGTTCTTCGTGGTGTCCGGCGCAGTGATCGCCTATTCTGCGCAGGGCGTACGGGCGCGCCGTTTCGCACGGCGCCGGGTCGCCAGGCTTTTGCCGGCCTTGCTGATCGCAATCGCGCTGGTGTGGCCGGTCACGATCGCCTTGTTTGCAGTGGCCCCGGCAAAAGCCACCGTCCTCGCGCTCAAGACCATGGCGTTCGTGCCTTGGGGCCCCTGGATCATCGGTCAGTTCTGGACGATCCCGATCGAACTGGCGTTCTATGCGGTGATTTGCGCGATCCTTGCCTCACGAGCGCCGCCTGCGGTGATGCGCGGGCTTGCCTGGGGGCTGGGTATCGCCGCGACGGCTTACTGGTGTGCGGTCGCTGGGGGATGGATAGCCGCGGGAGGGAGGCTGAGCGAACTGCTGCTGCTTCAGCACGGCGGCTACTTCGCGCTGGGCATGTTGTGCGCGCGGCTCGGCGAGGGCGACCTTGCGTGGCGGCATCTCCTGTTGGCGGCTGCCTGCGCGGGCGCGGCGATGATACAGGTACGCACGGCCGCAGGGTGGGAAATGGCTGGGCGGCCGGATCTCGCAGGGGAATGGCTGCAGGCCTACGCGCTCTGGCTTGTACTTACGGCGTCCGTCGCGGCGTCTTTCGCCTGGCGAGGCCCGATTGCGGACCAGGTCGGCCGGCTGGCCGGGGCGCTGAGGCTCCTGGGTCTCTCCACTTACCCGCTCTACCTGATCCATATCCATCTGGGCGGGGCGATCCTGATGGCGATGCGCGCCTGGGGGCTGGTGTGGTCCGTCCCTTGTGCGATCGCGGGCTCGATCCTTGGTGCGCTGGTTGTTGCGGCGTGGCTGGAGCCACCGGTCCATGCGGTAGTAGACGCGGCGCTGCGGCGACTTGGCCACCGCAGCATAAACGCCTTGCGAACCTCCTAGGCAGCGTCGCTGGCCTGTTCTGCCGAACGGGCCCAGGCCAGCGCCGATGGCAGGTCTGCCGACCGATGGACCAGTGGCGAGACTCCGGTGAAGGCTTCCATGAAACGCGCGATCTTGCCGTAATGGTTGTCGAGCACCGCATGAGGGCGGCCGAGCAGCAAGGACAGGATGTGGACGTGCAGCCGGTCGGTGACGATCGCCCGTGCTCTTGCGAGTTGGCGAAAGCCGCGCTCCACTCGGTACCGTGCCGCCGCCTCGTAGGCGCGCGCGCGCGCTGTCGTTGGCGAAAAGGCGCTCCAGGCGCGGATTGCGCCGCCCGCCTTGGCCCGTCGCACGGATGCAGCATCGTCGATCAGCCAGTCTTCCACGACGACATCCCCCGGCAGATCAGAAAACTCCCCGGCAGCCTTTTCCTTGTCGGTGCGCAGCATGGCCAGCACGTCGATCGTGGCGGGGCCGGCATGGCGAGGGCCAAGGGCGAAGGCGCTGTCGGGGCACAAGTGCACGGCGCAGTCGAAATGACGCCGGGCGAGTTGCAGTGACGCTTCATCGCGCACCAGCAGCGTGAAATCGGGATGCGCGGCGATGACCCGTGCGGTTCGTGCGATCCTTTCGGGATCGGCGTAGTGGATCGACTGCGGCAGTTGCACGATTCTGCGATCGGGCAGGCGTGCGATCACCTCTTCGCGAAAGCTCTGGTGATGGTTCCAGATGTCTCCGAAATTGCCCCCCCCGTGCAGGAAGACGGTACCGTCCGGAATTGCCGCGCGCATGGCCTGCTCGTCGAAATTGCGGAAATCGCAGACATAGCCGGGGGCACTGCCGCCAAGGTCTTGCAGCAACTTGAGTTCACCCATCCAGATTGCGGAATCGCCCACATTGGCGTGGTTCGGGAAATCGAGTAACGCAAATTGATTCGTCGCATAAGGAAGTACAGAGCGTTCCAGCGTTTTTATGAGATCGGGAATAACGGAATTAAATTTATTTAATTTCGTCATGTCGCTATTTTTACCTCAATAAATTTCAACAATAGTATCTCTCATTTGTATTGTTTTCATGCAAGTGGGTGTGCGGCACGGATGCGGGAAATTTCCGGACAGGATAGGTTGAGCCGGCGTGCGGCCGGGGCCGTGGGCTGGAGCATGGCCCGGTTCGGGGGAGACCAATTCTTCGGGTTCGTGGTCTTCGCCGCGCTTGCACATCGTCTGGATCCGCCGGCATTCGGTGTTTTCATCGTTGGCCTGGCAGTGGCGGAGATCGGGAAGATCGTTGCCCAGGGGGGGCTGGTCAGCAGCTTGTACCGGGCCCCGGAGATCACCCCGCGGCTCGCCGACACGGTGTTCTGGGGCAATCTCGGCATGGCGGTGCTGGTCACCGCCGTTTGTTTCGCGGTGCGCCACCCACTCGCCGCGCTGATGGGAAGTCCGCAGGCGGCACCGGTGATCGCGGCGCTTGGCCTGGTGGTGCCCGTTTCCGCCGCCGGGGCGACGCACATGAGCAGGACGCTGCGGGCGTTCGGACATCGCGCCCTCGCCGTGCGCTCGCTCGGTGCGGGGCTCGTCGGCGGGGCGGTCGCGCTGGCCGCCGCGCAGGCCGGTTGGGGCGTATGGGCGCTCGTCGCGCAGCGCCTGACCAGCGAGGCGATCGGCACTGTGGTCGCCTGGCATGCCTGTCGCTGGCGGCCGGGGCTGGCGTTCTCGTGGTCCACGCTGCGCGGGCAGTGGCGGCTGGGAATGGGCGTTGCGGGATCGCAGCTGCTGCTCGTGGCGCTGAACCGCGTCCAGGACGTGATCCTGGGAAGGATGGTCGGCCTCGGTGCGATCGGTGTCTACCGCACGGCATGGAAGTCGATCGAGGTGGTCGCCCAAGGGGTGGTCGGTCCTTTCGCTACCGTCGCGGTTCCCACGCTCACCAAGCTTCAGCACGACATGCCGGCCTTCCGGCGCGGTTACGTGCGCATCGTCTCGGTCAGTGCGACGATCGCGTTTCCGGCAATCGCCGGAATCGGTGTGCTTGCGGATGCCCTGATACCGCTCCTGTTCGGGCCGCAATGGGGCCAGAGCATTCCGGTGGCCCGCATTCTTTGCCTGCTGGCGCCGCCTTTCGCGCTCAACTTCTTCGCCGATCCGGCGCTGACGGTGCTGGGACGGGCGGGCGTGATGGCGCGTCTGGCGGCGATCCAACTGTTGCTGACGCTTGCGTTCTGCCTTGCTGCGGCACCGCACGGACTGGCGTGGTTCGCGGCCGCGTACGTCGTAAGGGCCTATGTGACGCTGGTACTGCAGATGGCCATGCTGCAGCGCGCGACGGGCATACGGGCGGTCGAGGTGCTGTCGGGCATCGCGCCCGCGTTCGGGGCTTCGCTGGTCATGGCGATCGTCGTCTGGGGGACCGGCGACACGATGCCCATCGAAGGCCCGGCGCACGGCGCGGCCGCACTGGCGCGGCTCCTCTTTCTCGTGACGGAAGGGATGCTTGCGTATGCCGCCGTCCTCCTGGCGCTGCTGGGGCGCAAGCGGCGGGAGGAATTCGAGGAGTTGCTGCGAGGCCTCGGGCGTCGCGACCGTCAGGCCTGACGATCCTTCATGCCGTCTGGAGCAGTCCGGTCGGCATGGCCGGGACGGCATGCTTCGCCGCGCGCGGCGATCCTGTACGCAAGGCGATGGCGGCCCCCGACAGGATCGCGAAGGTCAGGCCGGGATCGCAACTCGGGGCCGATACCGAGGCGACACCGACGCCGACGAGCATGGCCCAGGCTGCCGCTGCGGCGGTATCCCTGCCGGTATCGCCGCTGCGCCGGAAGGTAGAGGCGGCAAGCGGTGCATAGGCGCGGCCAAGATGGAGCAGGAACGCGCCGACACCGATCACTCCGGTCGAGCCCAGGATCGCTGACGCCAGGCTCGACGAGCGGAACGAGCCCGGCCCGATCCCCAGCCCGTACGAGACGAGAAACGCGTCCGGCCCCTGGCTCGCCCAGAACAGGCGCTGGCGGCCGGAGAAGGAGCCTGCCTTGTCGAGTGTCATGTGCTCCAGCAGGCCGCGCATCGCTGCCGCCAGCGCGGGGTTCAGCACCATCATGGTGGTAGCGGCGATGATCGCTGAGAGGGTGGCGATGGCGATCCAGGCCACCCGGTCGGTCGGCAGCAGGCGCGGCGTGGTCGCGGTGCGCAGGACCATGATGACAGCAAATAGCGCCAGGCCGATATAAGCGGTGGACGATGTGCTGGCGACGAGCGCCAGGCCCAGCAACAGCGCCGCCATTCCCGTCCGCCGCGCTTCGATACGGCGTAGCCAGCATTCGAAGTTGAACACGAACCACACCACCGCGAAGGCCGCGAACGAGGATGCCTCCGGCCACAGTCCGTTCATGCGTACGAAGCCGCCCCATTCGTGGTCCATCTGCGCGTAGCTGCCATTGCGCAGGAAGAGGAAGACCGCTTCCAGAGGGCTTCCGCGCAGCGCCACCCCGGCAAAGCCGGTCAGGGCATGTAGCGTGCCGATCGCCGCCGCGCAGCGGGCCAGCATCCTTGCCCCGCCGGGCCCGCGCAGCACTGCATGAGTGGTCAGCGCCATTGCCAGCGTGCCGATCATGTAGACGGCCGTGGTCAGGTTCTGGGCAGTGAAGTGCAAGGGTTCCACCGCGAGGATGCGGGCCACTTCGGTACCGTAACGGGGCCGGATCTGGCCACGCAGCGGGGTCACGTCAATCTCTCCGGCGAAGATGCGCGGCAGAACCAGCGCCGCCACCACGCCATAGGCGACGAAGACGACCAGCCAGCCATTCGCGCGGAGCGCCGCCACCATGCCCTCTACGCCGATCCCGCCGGGGATCAGGCAGCGCAGCATCAGCAGGCCCAGCGCGAAGTGGGCGGGGGAGATCGAGGAACCTCCCAGCGCGCCGAGGTAGACTGCCGCGGATCCGCCGAGCAGAGTCGAGCCGATGACCAGCGCGAACAGGGCCCGCATCGATCCGAAGGCGAACAGCGCCAGTGCCAGCGTGAGTTCCGCCGCGCCGATAAGGGTCAATTCCATGGAACGCTCCGGGACGGCTTCACATCAGTGACCGCAGGATGCCGGTATCGAAGGCAGCCGGCGAAAAACGGCGGGCCTGCAGCATCGCCACGTCCGGTTCGAACGCGGGAAGCCAGTCCTCGAAGCGCGAGACTGCGTCGACCAGCGAATCCACGTCCTGCCGATCGAAGAGCAGCCCGGTCTGGCGATCGACCACGGTATCGAGCGCGCCGCCCTTGCCATAGGCGATCACCGGGCGGCCCGAAGCCATGACCTCGACCGGGACGATGCCGAAATCCTCCTCTGCGGTGAACACGAAGGCGCGGCAGCGCGCGTAATGTTCGCGCAGGCTGGCGAAATCGAGACGTGGCACGATGGTGACGGTGGGCCCCGCCATGCGCCGCAGTCCTGCCGCCATCGGCCCGTCACCCACAACGGTCAGTGGCAGGCCGAGCCGGTTGAACGCCGCCACGGCAAGGTCCGGGCGCTTGTAGGAAACCAGTTGGCCCACCCACAGGTAGCTTTGCCCGACCTCCTGCGAGGGCGCGAACAGGTTCACGTCGACCGGGGGATGCACCACGGTCGATGGCATCCGCCATGCGCGCTCGATCCGGCGCTGGATGAAGTGCGAGTTGGCGAGGTAGCGGTCCACGCGCGCTGCGCTGGCGACGTCCCAGGTGCGCAGGCGATGGAACAGGAACGGCATGACTGCGCGGTTCAACGCGCCGGCGCCCTCGCGGTACTGGTGGTAATGGTCCCACAAGTACCGCATCGGCGAATGGACGTAGCACAAGTGCATCGCGTCGGGATCGGTGATGACCCCTTTCGCCGGACCGCTCTCGCTGCTGATGACGAGGTCGTAGCCGCGCAGGTCCATCTCCTCCAGCGCCATCGGCATCAGCGGGAGGTACTTCTGGTAGTGCCTGCGCGCGCCGGGCAGCTTCTGGATGAAGCTGGTGGTCACCTTGCGTCCGGCGATGATGCGCGAGACACGCGCCGGATCGTAGACGTGCGTGAAGATGTCCGCCTGCGGGAACAGGCGCAGCAGGCGCTCGAGAACCCGCTCCCCGCCGCGCATGGTGACGAGCCAGTAATGCACGATCGCGACCTTGCGGTACCGCTGCCGCACCTGGCCGAGCAGCGCGGTATCCTCCTCCTCGGGGATCGGCCGCAGGTTAAGCATAGTAGTCCTTGTAGGCCTTGTAGAACGCATTCTCGTCGAGCCCGAAGGCGGCCTGCCGCCGCACATCGACGCGGGTCAGGATCATCCCGGCAAGGCCGACGGCGCCGTCGGGCAGCAGTCGCAGCAGCGAGCGGACGGCGGCTTCGGGCGTGCGGCGCCAGCGCGCCGCGATCACGGCGGCATCGGCCTTGCCCAGCAGCAATCGGGCGTCGGCCATCGGCAGCACCGGCGCGGTATCGATGATGACGGCATCGAAACCCTGCGCGGTGGCGACCAGCAGTGCATCCATCGCGGGGCCCGTGAGGAGCGCGTGATCCTCTTCGCGCGCGGTGCTGAGCGGCAGGATCGAGAGGCCGGTGCGCGGGTCGGTGACGATCGCATCTTCCAGCCTGGCATCACCGCGCAGCACTTCGAGCAGGCCGATCTCGCGTGCGGTGCCGATCCAGCGGCTGACCCCGCGCCGGCGCACGTCGCAGTCGATCAGCAGGATGGCGTCGGAAGCGCCGGCCATCGATCGTGCAAGGCACAGCGCCACGGTGGTCTTGCCTTCCGAGGGCAAGGCGGAAGTGACGGCGATGATCCGGGGGTTCTCGACAGCGAAGGCGATCGACGCACGCAAGTTGCGAAACGCCTCGGCAAAGGCGGAGCGCGGCTGGTCGATCACCGCATCGACGGGATCGGTGCGATCCTTGCGCGCGGTCACCGAAGCAAGCTCGGGGATCGCGCATAGGTAGCGCAGGCCCAGCCGCTGCTCGATTTCCTCGCCAGTCGTGAACCCGCTGAACAGGGCTTCGACGGCGATGGCGCCCAGCAGCCCGAGGCCCAGCCCGATCGCGCCGGACAGCAGCATGTTGAGCGCGACGTCGGGGCGGGCAGGCCGGTCACTCGGCACTGCGGGGTGCAGCACGCGGGCTTCGGGCTGGCGGATGCCGATCCGCGCGGCGAGTTCCTTGTAACGGCCGAGGTAGCTTTCGTAGAGCTGGCGCGAAGCCTGTGCCCGCTGGTCGAGCGCCTGCAGGTCCACCATCGCGACGTTATCGCGGCGCAGCGCGCCTTCGGATGTGCGCAGAGAGCCAGAGAGCGAATCGACACGCCGCTGCGAGACCGCCGCCTTGGCCGAAAGGTTGGAGACGACGCGGCCGATTTCCTCGGCGATCTGCGCGTTCATCGCCTCCAATTGGCTGCGCGCGCGCAGCAGGTCGGGGTGGCGCGGACCATACTTGCTGGAGAGCGAGGCGATCTCGGCGGCGTAGGCGGCCTGCTGCTGGCGCAGCGAGACGATCACCGAAGAGCCCAGCGATTCGCCGACGTCCTCGCCGCTCGACCCAGAACCGAGTTGCTGGCGCGCGGTGGCCAGGCGCGCGGCGTCTTCTGCCGCCTGGGCGCGGGCGCCGGTGACTTCCTGGTTATAGGCCGAGATTTCCTGCTCGTTCAGGGAACGGTCGCTGGTGCTGGGCAGATCGTGCGCCAGGCGGTAGCGGGCCAGTGCCTGGGCATCGGCATTGGCCTGCCTGCCCGCCTTGTCCATCCGCGCGCCGATTTCCTGGAGGGCCCGCAAGTCGGCTGCTTCCTTGTCGGTCACCGCGCCTTGCGTGTACTGCTCGGCGAAGGCGTTGGCGATGCGCGCGGCTTCCCGTGCGTCCTCGCTCTCGAAGCCGACCGACAGCGTATACGTCGCGCCCGATCGGAAGGCCGAGACGCCGTCCTGCACGTAGGCGATCGCGGCCTCGCGGGCTTCGGCGGCGTTCTGTGCGCCCGTGGTGAAGCGCGGGTCGCGGGCGAGGCCGAGGCGATCGACGACGGCGGCGACGTTGCGGCTCGAGGTCATGACCTCGACCTGGGTGTCGATCCAGGTTTCGCCCATCGCTCCTTGCGCGGCGATACGATCTTCTTCGGTCAGCGGCGCGATCGGCGCGACCTTGGGATCGAGCGTCACTTCGGCGGTGGAGAGGAAGGACGGGGTCTGGCGTGCGGTTACGACGAAGCCGGAGGCGAGGCAGGCCAGCATCACGCCGAGCATCAGCGTCCAGCGGCGGCGCACGAAGGCGAGCAGTGCGCCGGGATCGACCCGGTCCACCGGTTCGGGAGGAACGAGCGATCGTGCCGAGGGCACGAAAGGCCCCGGCTGCGGGGCAAGGACGATGGACTGGTTCACGCTGACACCACCTTTTTTCCCAGCGGCCCCGTGTGAGCGGCTGGAATCGCCAAGAATGTCGGCTGTTTGGGGTGTGAGGTGCAAGTATAAGTGAGATAATTTCAAAAATGTAACGATTTCAATTTTGAAATATTTTTAGATTATATTCCGATGCAGTAGTTAGTCTGTATTTGTAATTTTCAGTTTTGTAATTGGCTATGGGATTTCAATTGCGGTTCTGATCTCTCCGGTAGCGTGCCATGCACGGCATTAGGAGAATCGGGCCAGTGACGGTGATCTTCAGTCCTCGCGGGCGCATGTTGGCGGCCCTTGGCATCGCGGCCATGGCGCTCACGATCCAGGGTTGCGCGACGTCGGGGGCGCCGCCGCTCGGCGCGGCGGAAGCAGGCATGGGACTTGGCGCCTATCGTCTCGGTCCGGGAGACAGGTTGCGGGTGACGGTCTACAACGAGCCCAGTCTTTCGGGCGAGTATGCGGTGTCGAGCGCGGGTGCCATCGCCTTTCCGCTGGTCGGCAACATCGATGCGCAGGCGCGCACGGTGGAGGACGTGGCCCAGGCGCTGACGACGCGCATCGCCGACGGCTACATGACCGATCCGCGCGTCAGCGTGGAAGTGCTGAATTATCGGCCGTACTACATCCTCGGCGAAGTCCAGAGACCAGGCCAGTACCCCTATGTTGCGGGCATGACGATCGAGCAGGCGGTGGCTGCGGCCGGCGGGTTCAGCTATCGCGCCAACGCCCGGCGCGTGAATCTGCGCCGCACGCCGGATCCGGCCGAGAAGTCGGTCGAGATCGCCGGCCGGCAGGTCGTGGTGGTGATGCCCGGCGATACGATCCGGGTGCTCGAAAGGTATTTCTGAACCGGCGATCAAAGGCGGATCACCCGGTCCGCCAGTGCGACGCTGGCCGGGCGATGGGTGATGATGAGCACCGTCCGGCCTTCCAGGATGCGCGTGCAGGTCTCGATGAAGCGTTCCTCGCCTTGCGGATCGTACATCGAGGTCGCCTCGTCGAGCACGACGATCGGCGCATCCTTGAGCAGCGCGCGGGCGAGGGCGATACGCTGGCCCTGGCCGCCTGAAAGGCGCACCCCGCGGTCGCCGATCTCGGTGTCGAAGCCTTGTGGAAGCGCGGTGATGAAGTCGATGGCGTCGGCGCGGCGGGCAGCTTCCTCGATTTCGGCGCGGCTGGCGCCAGGGCGACCGAAGGCGATGTTGCGGAGCACCGTCGCGCTCAGCAGTTCAGGCCGCTGCGGCACCAGTGCGATCTGTCGGCGCAGGCTTGCCACATCGACGCCGGCGACGTCGTGCCCGTCGATGGTGATGCGGCCGGACCGGCAGTCGTAGAAACGCAGCAGCAGTGCGACGAGTGTGGTCTTGCCGGCCCCGTTTTCGCCCAGGATCGCCACTTTCTCGCCGGGGCGCACCGTCAGGTCGAAGCCTTGCAGCACCGGGGCGCGGCCGGGATAGGCGAAGTCGACTTGTTCGAAGCGGATGGCGCCTTGCACCGGCGGCAGCGCCCGGTCCGCATTCTCTTCGCGTGCATGGCCGGGTTCGGGTTGCTCGGCCAGTACCCGCGCCATGCGGGCGAGCGTGCCGCGCGTGACCTGAATTTGCCCCCAGGTTTCCGTAAGCGCGCCGACGGGACGGGTCAGCAGCACGGCGTAGAAGAGAAACGAGAACAATTCCCGAGTGGACATCAGGCCGCGATGGAGATGGTCGCCCATCAGCAGCAGGAGCGCCAGCGCGGCAAACGCGGCGATCAGCGCGCCTGCGGGCTCCACCAGTGCCTCGAGCCGGTTCAGCCTTGTCGAGATGCGCCGGGCGGCTTCCACGCGGCGACGGTAGCGGATGTCCTCGACATCCTCGCGCGCGAAGCTCTTGATCGCGGCGATGGCGCCCAGGTTGTCCTCGGCCAGCGCGAGCACATGGGCTTCGGCATCCTGCTCCCGGCGGCCGAATTCGCGTAGCCGACGGCCGACGAGCTTCAGCAGCACGAAGTAGAGCGGCACCAGCGCAGGCACCACCAGGGCCAGCGCGGGATCGATCCGCAGCATCAGCAGCGCGGCCCCGCCTGCCGTCAGTAGCAGCGGCGGCACACCGACCAGCGTGCCGGTGAGGAAGTTCCCGAGATGGGCGACTTCGCTGGTCATCAGTGCCAGCACGTCCCCTTGCCGGTGCGCGACGTGCCAGGCGATCGGCAGCCGCTGGAGGTGGGCATAGAGCCGCGTGCGCAAGTCCGCGAGGATGCGCGCGGCGGTGTCGCCCGAGACGATCCGGATTGCCGCACTCAATGCCGTCGAGGCCAGTATCGCCAGCACCAGCACGGCCACCATCGGGGCGGTTCCGGCCGAGCCGACTTCGACCAGCCGGCCGGCAAGACCGCCGGCGAGGGCGGGGATCGCCAGCGTCGCCGCCGAACCGGCGAGGGTCAGGGCGGAAACGGCGATGAGCGCACGCGTGTGCGGCCGGGCGAGAGCGAGGATCGTACGCATGTGCCCGGTTCCGGTGGCGAGGCGGTCCCGGGCGATGGCGGTCCGCTCCCGCGAGAAGGAATGTCGCAGGTCCATCGGGGGTCAGGCGGCTGCGAGCAGGCGTTCGAGGGCCGCGCCGCGGGGCAGGCACTGGTTGCGATCGGGGCGCTGGAAAAGGGTGCAGTCCCAGAAGACGCCTTCGCTGTCGCCTCGACGGACGTAGAGGAACGCGAGGTTGCCGGCGATGCGGCCGGTGACGCGGCAGTCCTGCGCCCGGGCGCCGCAGATGGCGAGCGCCTTGAGCGCGAAGCTGCCGGGATTTGCCGCGGGATCGAGACCGATTTCGAGGCCTGAAGCGGCGGCGCTGGTCGCCATGGCCGCTGGCGGCGGCGCGGCAGCGGGCGGTGCGATCGGCGGCATGGAAGGCGCGTGCGCGGCGGAAATCGCGGCGAGCGCCGGGACTGTGACTTCCG
Organism: Novosphingobium resinovorum; assembly: GCF_036352595.1. Classification (GTDB taxonomy): domain Bacteria; phylum Pseudomonadota; class Alphaproteobacteria; order Sphingomonadales; family Sphingomonadaceae; genus Novosphingobium; species Novosphingobium resinovorum_B. The sequence continues at coordinate 41,791 of NZ_JAZFAX010000005.1, read as the reverse complement.
GCGCAGCGACGGGGCCCTGCCGGAACGCGGCGGCGGAGCCCCAGTAGCCCGGCCACCGGTAGAACAGGTGGAGGCCTTGCCGGGCGATCTTTTCCAGACCGCTGCGCCAGGCAGGCGCGACGTAGTCGGCGTGGTAATGCGTGGCGAGCCCGACCTGCGGATCGACGGCCCCGGACAATGCGGCCTGCGCCATGGCGCGCGCGCGGGCGAGAGCCGCAGGCGCGGGTCGGCGGGTCAGCGCGCCATCGCAGGTGAACGTGAACTGGCAGCCGCTGCGGCGCTCGGCCCCCTGGAACACCACTGCGCAGACGCTGCTGGGAAAGGCCGGGTGGCGGGTGCGGTTGAGCACGACCTGGATGACCGCGCGCTCGCCCGCCGGATCGTCTCCGGCCTCGTAGAATGCTGCCGCGGCCAGGCAATCGCGCGCGCGTTCGCGCGTGGCGGCATCGCCGGTGAAGTGGAACGGGGCGGCGGGCGACGGCGAGAAGTCCACGATCGGCACCCGGGCATTGGCGCTGCGGGCGGCATCCGCATCGGGGCCGATGGCGTCGGGGGCAACTGCGGATGCTTGAGGCGCCGGCGGGGCTTCTGCCGCGAAAGTCGGCGCTCTGGCGGAGGGCGGCGCAGGCAGGCGCAGGAAGGTCAGCGCGGCAAGCCCGATCAGCGCGGCGATTGCCAGACGCAATGCGCGGGGGTGGGCGATGGCCGCGATCACAGCGCATACCTCACGGCGACCGATATCCGCCGGCGGTCGAAGGCGCGGCCACCGGGGTCGTCGCTGCGGGTCCGCTGGGCACCAGCCTGGGCGGATATCCTGAGCTTGCGGCCGAGCAGCCAGTCGGCGCCGAGGCCGCCCGCGAGATCCTTCTGGCTGCGTTCGGTGCCCGAATATTCGCCGACAGTATGATCGGCGCGGGCCCATACGATCAGATTGCGGCGGACCTCGTAGTCGAGCCTGGCACCGAAGCGGCTCTGGCGGATGCCGGCGACGCCCGCCAGCGGCGAACGCTGGATCGTGCGGCGAGCTTCCAGCGTCCAGGTCATCAGCCGGGTCGGGCTCCATTCGATGCCGGCATTGAAGTCCAGCCCCTTGATGCGCGGAAACGCCGGATCGTCGTAGCGCTGGTCCTGGTAGCCGATGGCGGCCCGTCCCCGGATCAGGCGGGTCACGCCGAAGGCCAGCCCGCCCTGCAGCGCCCAGCCCTGCGAACTGCGATCGAGGCCAGAAGTGTCACCGGGATAGCGCGCTGCGTTGTAACTGCCCTCGGCGAAGGCGGCGACGCCCGGCACGAAGGCATAGCCGGCGCTCAGAGAGGCATTCCACGAACGATAGTCGCGATCGCTGCGCGCGATCCGGGTGTCGGCCACGCGGTAAGGGGCGTAGCGGTAGCTGTCGAGGCCGGCCTGCGCCTCCACCGTCAGCCGGCCGGCGGTGTGCTGCGCCTCGATCCCCAGGTCCAGCGTGTCGTAGGCGATGCGGGGGCCGCGCAGGGTGGTGTCGCCGATCGAGCCGCGCGGCTCGTAGGCACGGGCATATCCGGCGCGGGCCGAAACGCGGCTCTGCGCGCCGAGGTCCAGCCGGCCGCCGAGCCGGGCGCCGTACGTTTCGGTATCCTCGTCGTCCTGCGAGAGTCCGCGTGTCAGCGCGGCATCGACGTCGAGCGAGAAGGCGTGCCGGGTCCAGGTCGAACGGGCGGAAACGGCGGCCGAAAGGCTTGCCAGGGCATCATCGACCCGAGCGCCGCGCGTAGCGTAGATGTTGTCGTCGTAGGCGAGGCGCGAATCGATCGAGGCGAGCGTCTCGAAACCGCCGAAGCGGATCGGCACCGGGTCGAGTTCGGGCCGGGCGCGTTTCTGGACCGAGATGGCGGTGTCGCTGCCGGCCATGTCCTGCGCCTGTGCGCCGGGCGTCACGGCATTGGCGCAGATCACGCCCAGCAGGCACGGCACCAGCGCCGCATCGGGCCGCGATCGTCCCGACAGCCTTACCGCCTTGCGCCTCAAGGTCGCGCGTACTTCAAGATTCGGGCCCCCTGCGAGGGTTAATGCCCTCGTCAGGCGTTGTGCGGGCACCAGCCACGCGCGGCAAATGAACGATTTGTCAGCGGCGCGATTACATCGCGGGACCAGGGCCGTGGATGAGCCCGGTCAGTCGGGCATCAATCCGGCTTCCAGCCGATCTCGGCGGCGGCGGCGGACTTGGGGATGTCGGTGAGCGCCTCGTTCACCGTGATCGTCTCGCCGGGGGCGAGGCTGTTCTTGGCGGGCACCATTTCCTTGGCGTAGACGATCGTTTCGCGCCGGTCGCGCAAGACGACGAGCAGCGAGGGCACCTTGCGCGTTTCGGCGCCGATGTTGGTGATGGTGCCGCTGACGCTGAAGAACTCGGTGCCGTCGGGCAGCGGCTTGCGATCCTGACGGCCGCGCGGGAAGTCGAGCTTGAGGTCGGGCTGCGCCTGGCTGAACGTCGCGCGCGGAATCGGCAGCCAGTCGGGCAGGCCCCCCACGGCGACGGCGACGGCAAGGCCCAGGGTCGCCACCGCGAAGGCGATCGCGGCATAAGTGCCGATCCGCGACCAGTTGCGGCGCGGACGGAACGGCGGCGAGAAGTCGAAGCTCGACGGACCTTCGTCGGCATAGGACCTGGTGGCGGTGTCGTCGTAATAGACCGGGCCGACGCGGCGGGACGGCGGGGGCGGCGGCATCGGCTCGACGCGCGGCGGTTGCGCGGCGGGTTCGGCGCGCGGAACCACCACGGCGGGGCGCGACGGCGGCCGGGACGCCTCCGTGGATGCCGCCGGCGGGGTTCGGAGCGCCGGTTCGGGCGCCGGCGCTTCCACGGGAGCAGCAGCCGGGGTGGTCGCCTCGATCTCCAGCTCCGGGCCGTCCTGGAACCAGCTGTGGCGGCATTTCGCGCAGCGCACGGTCCTGCCTTCCACGCCGATGGCGCTGTCCGGGACGGCATAGCGCGTGGAGCAGGCAGGGCAGGCGATGATCATGATCGCCTTCATAAGCACGCCTTGTCCGCGCGCGACAAGCACCCTGCCTGTGGGTTCGCGCCATGACGCCCTTTTTTCCACATGCAAGACTGGCTATAGATCATCGCGTCGCCCGTTCGGCCCCGCTGCCATACGATCCTCCTGCAACACGATCCTTGATGAGCATGACCGCGGACGGGGAAATCATCCACTTCGACAATGTCGGCCTGCGCTACGGCACCGAACGCGAGGTGCTGAGCGACCTGACGTTCACGCTGTTCGCGGGGCGGTTCTATTTCCTCACCGGGGCCAGCGGCGCGGGCAAGACCTCGTTGCTGCGGATGCTCTACCTGGCGCAGCGGCCCTCGCGCGGGGCGATCCGCATGTTCGGGACCGACGCGATCACGCTGCCGCGCCCGCGGCTGCCGGCGATGCGGCGGCGGATCGGCGTGGTGTTCCAGGACTTCCGGCTGGTCGAGCACCTTTCCGCCTTCGACAACGTGGCGCTGCCCCTGCGCGTGGCGGGCCATGCCGAGAAGGACATCGCCGGGCCGGTGCGGGACATCCTCGAATGGGTGGGCCTTGGCGACCGGATCGATGCCAGCCCGGCGACGCTTTCGGGCGGCGAGCAGCAGCGCGTCGCCATCGCCCGCGCCGTGATCGCGCGCCCGGCGATGCTGGTGGCGGACGAGCCGACCGGGAACGTCGATCCGGACATGGCTGCAAAGCTGATCCGGCTGTTCGAGATGCTCAACCGGCAGGGTACGACGGTGGTGGTCGCCACCCACGACCTCGATCTGCTGCGCAAGGTGCCCGACAGCCTCATCATGCGCCTGGACAAGGGGCGCCTCTCGGACCCGACCGGCGCCTTGCGCTATCCGCCGAGGAAGCTGACGTGAGGCGCTCGTCCGTTCTGGGGCGGTGGTTCACCGCCGGAAGCCGGGTCGAACTGATCCCGCAGGGCCGCATGTCCGGGCCGATGCCATGGGTCATCGCGATCATGGTGGCGATGACCGCGATCGCGCTGGCGGCGGGGCTCGCGCTGGGCAACGCGGTCTCGGCGGCCAAGGCCGAGATCGATGGCGGCGTCACCGTGCAGATCATCGAGCCGCGCTCCGACGTGCGCGCGGCGCAGGCCTCCCGCGCGGTCGAGGCGATCAAGACGATGCCCGCCGTCGCGGGCCTGCGGCAGGTTCCGCAGGCGGAACTCGACGCGCTGATCGAGCCCTGGCTGGGCACCGGCATCGCAGCGGCGACCGGCTCCGCGATCCCCGTCCCCGCGCTGATCGACGTGCGGTTGAAGGGCCCGGCGACCCCGGCGCAGCTTGCCGCGATCGGCAGGCGGGTGACGCCGGTGGCCCCGTCCGCCCGGATCGATGCCCAGTCCAACTGGCTGCGGCCGGTGTTCGACGCGATGGTCTCGCTGCAGGTGCTGGCGATGGTCATCGTCGCGCTGCTGGCGGGTGCGCTGGCGGCGGCGGTGCTGCTGGCGGCCCGATCGGCGCTGGGCGCGAACCGCGACACGATTGAGATCGTCCATCTGCTCGGCGGCACCGATGCGCAAGTGGCGCGGGTGTTCCAGCGCTCTATCGGCTACGATGCGGCTGGCGGCGGCGCGGTGGGGCTGGCCCTGGCGATGGTGGTGATCCTGACGCTTGCGCGCAGGTTCGAGGGACTGGGCGCGGGGCTGGTCGACAGCGGCGCGCTGGTGTGGAGCGACTGGCTGATCCTGGCGATCGTGCCGGTGCTGGCGACGCTGCTCGCCATGCTGACGGCGCGGCTCACCGTGCTGCACGCGCTGCGAAAGATGCTGTAACGGCCGCGAAGACCTATATAGTCATTCACCTATGTTTCGTCGCCTCACCGCCTCTGTCGTGCTGCTCTGGGCCTTCGGCTTCCTCTGGTTCGCCATCGCGCTTCCGGGGCCGTTGGCCGCCGGCGTCAAGACCGACGCGATCATCGTCCTGACCGGCAGCCAGGGGCGCATCGAGCATGCGGTCAAGCTGCTGGAGGCGGGGAAGGCGCCGGACCTGCTGGTCTCCGGCGTCGATCGCGAGGTCCGCCCGCGTGAGTTCGCGAAGCAATTCCGGGTATCGGCCCGCCTGATGCGTTGCTGCGTGACGCTGGGCTACCGGGCCTACGACACGCGCTCCAATGCCGTGGAGGCGGTGCAGTGGGTGACCGAGCACAACGCCAAGTCGGTGCGCCTCGTCACCGCCGACTGGCACATGCGCCGCGCCGCGCTGGAGATCGCGCGCGAGTTTCCCGCCGGCGTGCGGCTGGAACTCGATGGCGTGCCCTCGCACCCCAGCTTCGGCATCCTGTTCCTCGAATATCACAAGCTGCTGGCCCGTGCCGCGCTCAACCTGTGGGAAGCCCTGCGATGACGTCCGAAAAGGCGAGCCCCCTGGATGTGGCGCGCTCGCTGCTGTTCTACCTCGTGTTCTATCCGGGCACGATCGTGATGGTCATGGCCTGCTTCATCGCTGCGCTGTTCGGCGACGAGCCGCTGCGGCGCACGGTGCGCGGCTGGGGGCTGTTCCACCGCTGGTGCGCGCGCTGGCTGCTCGGCATCCGGCTGGTCATCGAGGGGCAATTGCCCAATGAAGGCGTGCTGGTGGCGATCAAGCACGAGAGCTTCTACGAGGCGATCGACCTGCCCGCGCAGATGCAGCGTCCGGCACCGTTCCCCAAGGTGGAACTGGCGAACCTGCCCGGCTGGGGCTGGGTCATACGCCGTTATGGCGCGGTCGTGGTGGAGCGCGGCGAGGGCGCCAAGGCCCTGCGCTTGATGGTGGCGAGCGCGCGCGGGCTTGCTGCCGAAGGGCGGCCTCTGGCGATCTTTCCCGAGGGCACCCGCGTGCCGAGCGGCACGCGGCCGCCGCTGCAATCGGGCTTTGCCGGGCTGTACAAGCTGCTGGCGCTGCCGGTGGTGCCGGTGGCGGTCGACAGCGGGCGGCTCTACCACCGGCGCTGGAAGAAGCCGGGCACGATCACCCTGCGCGTGGGCGAACGCATCGCCCCCGGCCTCCCGCGCGAGGAGGCCGAGGCGCGCGTTCACGCCGCGATCAATGCGCTGAACGTCTGAGCACCCGCATCGGCGATACTTCCTCGACCTCGACGGTCTGGGACAGCATTTCCACATCGCCGAAGCTGGCGAGGAACGAGACGTCCGCCGCATCGCGGCCGACGCCGATCTTGGCGATGCGGTCGGGCGAGGTCATGCCGGTGGCGTCCACCATGTGCCAGGTGCCGTCGAGGAAGACTTCGGCCACCGCATGAAAGTCCTGCGGTTCCACGCCGAGGCCATAGACGCTGGCGAAGCGCGCCGGGATCGCACTGGCACGCACGAAGGCGATCATCAGGTGCGCATAGTCGCGGCATACGCCCTTGCGGCTCTTGAAGGTGTCGGCGGCAGTGGTGAAGGCATCGCTGGAGCCGGGCTCGTACGTCAGCGTGGCGGCGATCCGCTCGCAGATCGCCGCCACGCGGGCGCCGCCCTCCAGGTTTCCGAATTCGGCCTGAACGAAGTCGTGGAAGGTGTCCGAAGTGCAGTAGCGGGAGGGCATCAGGTAGTCGATCGTCTCGCCCGGCAGGAGATGCGTGGGCACTGCCGGCAGGGTGGAGACGTCGGCAAGGATGCGGTCCACTTCCACCGTCGCCTCGTAACGAAGCTTCAGCGGGGCGCCGGTACGCAGCCAGATCCGCTCGCCGATCTGGGCCTGCGCGGGGACGCGGGCGAAATGCTCGACCGGCGGCAGATCGATGTGCGCGTGCAGGACATGCTGTTCGGGGATCATCGCCGCTTCGATCTGAAGCAGCACGTCGACCGGTTCCGGGACGGCGTAGTCGAGGGTCGTGACGATCGAGAGCTGCATTAGGCGGCGTCCTGGTGCAAGTGCTCCCCTGCGGGATCTGCATTCCATAAGCGCCGGGATGCAAACTGGCTCCCGCCTCGTCGATTAAAATATGTTCATCCGCCCGCCTGGCTGTCTCCCTGGCCGCCCTCGTGGTCGCCGCGGCCGAAGTCTGGCCGGGCATCGTCCTGGCCTTCCTCGATGATCGAGCGGCGGATCGCGCGGGTGCGGGCGAAGTGCTCGAACAACTGCTCGCCGTCGCCGACCCGGATCGCGCGCTGCAGTGCGGTCAGATCCTCGGTGAAGCGCTGGAGCATCGTCAGCACCGCTTCCTTGTTGGACAGGAACACGTCGCGCCACATCGTCGGGTCGGAGGCGGCGATGCGGGTGAAGTCGCGGAAGCCACCGGCCGAATACTTGATGACCTCGCCCTGCGTCACGTCCTCGAGGTCGGAGGCGGTGCCGACGATGGTGTAGGCGATGAGGTGCGGCAGGTGGCTGGTGACGGCAAGGACGAGGTCGTGGTGCTCTGCCGTCATGATCTCGACGTTGGCGCCCAGCGCTTCCCAGAACCCGACCAGTTGCGAGAGCCTGACCATGTCCACCGTCGGCGGCGGGGTGACGATGCACCAGCGGTTGCGGAACAGGTGCGCGAAGCCGGCGTCCGGCCCGGAGTTCTCGGTGCCGGCGACGGGGTGGGCGGGGATCACGACGTGGTCGGGCAGGGCATCGCCCAGCGCCTTGGCGATCGCCTGCTTGGAGGAGCCGACGTCGCTGACCAGGGCTGTCCGGGGCAGGGCCTCGCGCACGTGTTCGGCGGCGATGCCCATGGCGCCCGGCGGCACGCAGAAGATCACCAGGTCCGCCTCGCGCACCGCTTCACTGGCGGTTGCGCAAACCGTGTCGACGAGGCCGCGCTGGCCCGCGCGCTCGCGGTGGGCGGGCGAGAGGTCGAAGCCGGTGGTGCGCGCCTCGGGCAGGAACTCGCGCACGGCAAGGCCGATCGAGCCGCCCTGCAGGCCGAGGCCGATGATGGCGATGGTGGAGAATGTCACTTCGCGGCCTCCGCCATTTCGCGCAGCGCCTCGGCGATCGCGTCCATGTCGGCGCTCTTGCCGATGGTGAAGCGCAATGCCTGCGGCAGGCCCTGCCCCGGCAGCCAGCGCACGATGTAGCCGCGATCCGCAAGGCCCTCGAAGGCGGCTTCGGCGCTCAGCGCGCCTTCGAACAGGGTGAGTAAGAAGTTCGCCTGGCTAGGCAGCGCGCGCAGGCCGTGATTGCCCAGCGCCTCCAGCCTGGCCACGAAGCGGGCGCGTTCATCGCGGTTGTGGACGCGGCTGGCCTCGACGAAATCGACGTCGGCGAGCGCCGCCTCGGCCATCGCCTGCCCGGTCGCCGAGACGTTGAACGGACCGCGGATGCGATTGAGCGTATCGATGATGCCGGCGGCGCCGGTGCCCCAGCCGATGCGTTCGCCAGCAAGGCCGAAGATCTTGGAGAACGTGCGCGTCACCAGCACATTGTCGTGCGCGGCGGCGAGCGCCATCGCGCCATCCTCGTCCTCGGGCGCGACATATTCGCCGTAGGCCTGGTCGAGCACCAGCAGCACGTCGGCGGGAAGGCCGGCATGGAGGCGCGCGATCTCGCCCCGGGGCAGGTAGGAGCCGGTCGGGTTGTTGGGGTTGGCGACGAAGACCACGCGGGTCCGCTCGGTCACCAGCGCCAGCAGTGCGTCGACGTCGGTGCCGTAGTCGGCATCGGGCGCGACCACCGGCGTCGCGCCGCAGCGGCGCGCGGCGATGTCGTAGACCGAGAAGCCGTAGCGCACGTAGATCACCTCGTCGCCGAGGCCCGCATAGCCCTGCGCGGCAAGGTTGAGCAGCTCGTCCGAGCCGGTGCCCATGACCACCCGCGCCGGATCGATGCCGTGGCGCGCGCCGATCGCCGTGCGCAGGGCGGTGCTGTCCGGATCGGGATAGAGCGCGGGCGCCGCCGCCTTCGCGGCCATTGCGGCCGGGCTGGTGCCCAGCGGGTTCTCGTTGGCGGACAGCTTGATGAGCGGGCGGCCGTCCTTGCCCTTCGACTTGCCGGGCACATAGGCGTGGATCGCCGCGATCCAGGGCTTGGGGGTCGGGGCTTTCGGAGTGGTGATCGTTTCGCTCATGACGGCCGGCCCCATAACCCAGCATGGCGGCTAATGACAGGGGGCGATTGACCCTCTATTGGGGCTCGGATCATGGCAACCGTGCTCAATCCCCCCCCCACTCCGCCAACCGAGAACCGGCATCTCGATCTCGACATGCCGCTGGTGCTGGACGGCGGGCAGATGCTGCCTTGCACGCGCCTCTCCTACGAGACCTGCGGCACGCTCAATGCGGCCAAGGACAACGCGATCCTGATCTGCCACGCGCTGACCGGCGACCAGCATGTCGTCTCCAACCACCCCAAGACCGGCAAGCCCGGTTGGTGGGTGCGCATGGTCGGGCCGGGCAAGCCGATCGACACCGACCGTTTCTTCGTGATCTGTGTCAACGTGATCGGATCGTGCATGGGCTCGACCGGCCCCGCCAGCAAGGCGCCGGACGGGGAGCCCTGGGGCATGCGCTTCCCGGTCATCACCATCCGCGACATGGTGAAGGGGCACATCGCCGTGCTCGATTCGCTGGGCATCGACAGCCTCCATGCGCTCGTCGGCGGGTCGATGGGCGGGATGCAGGTGTTGAGCATGGCCGCCAACTTCCCCGAGCGCGCCCGCGCGGTGCTGGTGCTCGCCTCGACCGCGCGGCATTCGGCGCAGAACATCGCCTTCCATGAAGTGGGACGCCAGGCGATCATGGCCGATCCCGAATGGCGCGAGGGCAATTATTACGCCTTCGGCAAGGGGCCGGAAAAGGGCCTCTCGGTCGCCCGCATGGCCGCGCACATCACGTACCTGTCCGAAGCCGGCCTGACCGAGAAGTTCGGCCGCCGCCTGCAGAACCGGCAGGAGAAGACCTTCGGTTTCGACGCCGATTTCCAGATCGAATCGTACCTGCGCTATCAGGGGCTGTCGTTCACCGACCGCTTCGATGCGAACTCGTACCTCTACATTACCCGTGCGATGGACTACTTCGACCTCGCCGAGGAGCACGGCGGCATGCTGGCCAATGCCTTCGCGAAGTCGAAGGCGCGCTACTGCCTCGTCAGCTTCGATACCGACTGGCTCTATCCCACGGCCGAATCGCGCAACGTCGTCCACGCGCTCAATGCGGCGGGCCTGCCCGTCAGCTTCGTGGAACTTTCGGCGCCGTTCGGGCACGACTCGTTCCTGCTCGACGTGCCCGCGCTCGACCGGGTGGTGCAGGGGTTCATCGGATGATCCAGCTGTCCGACGACAAGACCCGCCTCGACGTGGCGCGCATCCACGGATGGCTGGCGTCCAGCTACTGGACGCCGGGCGTCGCGCGCGAACAGGTCGAACGGCAGATCGCCGGCTCGCACTGCCTCGGCGCCTATCATCCTGAGCACGGCCAGATCGGTTTCGCGCGGATGATTACCGACCACGCCAGCTTCGCCTGGCTCGCTGACGTCTGGGTGGACGAACCGGCGCGCGGGGCCGGCCTTGGCCGCCGCATGGTGCAGTGGTTCCTCGATCATCCCGGCTACGAGACGGTGCGCCGCTTCGCGCTGACCACGGCGGATGCCCATGGTGTCTATGCCGGGCTTGGTTTCACCCCGCTGATGCGGCCCGAGCGGCTGATGGAGCGCCTCTCGCCCGCATTCGCCGCGCAGTTGCAGGTGGCATCATGAACGCGGCGATGAAGACCGGCCTGCGCCCCGATCTCGCGATCATCGCCGAGAACGTCGCGCCCGGCGCCAGTGTGCTCGACGTCGGGTGCGGCGACGGCACCTTGATGCAGGCGCTGCGCGACGGCTCGGGCTGCGCCACGCGCGGGATGGAGATCGATGCGCTGAACGTGGGCGCCTGCGTGGCCAAGGGGCTGTCGGTGATCCAGGGCGATGCCGATATCGACTTGTCGTTCTATCCCGACAAGTCGGTCGACTACGCGATCCTGTCGCAGACGCTGCAGACGACGATGCGGCCCGACAAGGTGCTGGAGCAGCTGCTGCGGATCGGCCGCAAGGCCTTCGTCAGCTTCCCCAACTTCGCGCACTGGCGGGTGCGTACCTCGCTGCTGTGGAACGGGCGGATGCCGGTGACCCGCCTGCTGCCGATCGCCTGGTACGAGACGCCCAACATCCACCACCTGACGGTGAACGACTTCCGCGCGCTGGTGAAGGAGCGCGGCATCACCGTGGAAGGGCGCTGGTTCCTCTCGGGCGATACCCAGTGCAGCGCGGCGGCGGCCAACTTCCGCGCCGAGCACGCGGTGTTCCTGCTTTCGCGAGAGGGATGACGCCGCCCCGGCGCAAGTCCGGGGCGAGGGGGCCGCTCAGTGCGGGCGCGCTTTCAGCAGGGCCAGGCCGAAGCCGATGAAGAACACCCCGGTCACCCGGTTGAACGCCTGCTTGATCGCCGGGCGGCTCAGGTAGCGGGCCAGCCCCCGGCCGCCGAGGGCATAGGCGCAGTACCAGCCGGTCTCGATGACGGTGAAGGTGCCGAACAGGATGGCGAACTGCGGCGCCTTGGGCAGCGCCGGGTCGATGAACTGCGGGAAGAAGGCCGCCGCGAACAGGATCGCCTTGGGGTTGCTGATGGCGATCGCGAAGCCACCCCGGAACACGGCCGCAGTGGACGGCGCGGGCGGCAACTCGGCCTCGGCCGGGTCGAGCGGGGCGACGGGCGAGCGCCACGACTTGATGCCGAGGTAGACGAGGTAGGCGACGCCCGCATAGCGCAGCACCTCGAACGAGCCGGGCAGCGCCAGCAGCAGCGTCGTCAGTCCGGCGGCGGAGGAGCCCATCAGTAGGAAGATGGCGCAGAGGCACCCGGCCATCGCCACGGTGCTGCGCCGCGCGCCCATTTCGACGCTGCGCGACAGGACGTGAAGCATGTTCGGCCCCGGTGTGCCGGAAACCACGAAGACGGCGGCGACGAACAGCCACCAGGTATGAAGCGTCAAGGTGCGTGCATCCTTCTGCCGCGTTGGGGAGGGCGTCTTATGACCGGGATGCGGGCAAGACAACCGGCATGGCGTTTGCCGCAAGCGGAACGCCCTGGTTTCGCTTGACCGGGCCCGCCCTCGCTGCGAGGAGCGCCGCCATGACCCGGGCGCCTGTATGGCGCCCGCAGACGAAAGACCGGCCACCGGCGCGCCTCGCGTCCCGATCGACCGAGCCGGTCGTCCATCCAGCGGAGACGATTCCCGACCAGGCCGACGGCCACGCCTTCGCGCGCGCCCGGCGACCCCGAAACGAATCGACGAGTACGACATGACCCTGACCGCCATTCCCGCCGCGCACGCGGTGCAGCTTATCGACGCCGTGTTCCCCGGCGACACCAACCACCACGGCACCCTGTTCGGCGGCGTCGCTCTGGCGCACATGGACAAGATCGCCTTTCTCGTCGCCGCCCGGCATGCCCGCGCGCCCTTCGTCACCGCGCGTTCGGAGCGGATCGATTTCGAGAACCCCGGCCGCGTCGGCGACCTGATCGAGGCGACCGGGCGGATAACCCGCATCGGCACGCGTTCGGTCGACGTCGAGGTGGAACTGGTCGCCGAGAACCCGCTGAGCGGAGAGCGCCGGTTGTGCACGCGCGGCCTGTTCGTGCTGGTCGCACCCAGGGGGCCGGACACCAGGCTGCCGTTCCCGCCGTTGCCCGAATCCGCGCCTGCGATGGAGACGGGACGGCTGCACATGGTCGACATGGTATTCCCGGCGCAGACCAATCACTATGGTTCGCTGTTCGGCGGTGATGCGCTCAAGATGATGGGACGCGCCGCCTTCATCGCGTCCAGCCGCCACATGCGCCGCCCGATGATCATGGGCACGTCGGACCGCATCGATTTCAGATCCCCGATCCGTGAAGGCGAGATGATCGAGTTGATCTCGGACGTCGTCATGGCGGGCACCGATTCGGTGCTGGTGCGCGTCGAACTCTGGGCCGAAAACCTGATGAACGGCGAGCGGCGGCACTCGGCGACATCGACCTTCACGATGGTGGTCGTGGATCGCGGCTGAAGCGGCTTCATCTGCCTGGAAGATGCCTATTCAGGCTCTTCCGTGGGCTGGGCCCGGACCTTCCAACGAGTCCCGGGCCCTTCCGAGGCCCGGGGTGTCGCGTCAGACCGCGAGCTTGGTGCCGGCCAACGAGTCCCGGGCCCTTCCGAGGCCCGGGGTGTCGCGTCAGACCGCGAGCTTGGTGCCGGCGGTCGGGCCGGAGCGCAGCGTGTAGATATCCTGGACGTGGATGAGCACGGCGTACTTGGGCGTCTTCATCCCGGCCGTCTCGGCGAAGGCGACCGCGTTGTCGAACGGGGCGCCCTCGGAAAAGACTTCGGGCTTACCGACGAAGCGGTAACCGTCGAGCGCCTCGCGGTCGATCACGGCGATCGCCATGTTCGAGCCGTCGAGGATGTTCTGCAGGGTCTGGCCGCCGGTGTTCTCGTTGTAGATCAGCGTCGTATCGTCATAGACGCGCAGCGAGCGCTTGGGGCCGATGTCGGGCAGGCCGTCCTTGCTGACCGTCGCCTGGATCGGCAGCTGGACGGCGAGGAACTGCTTCATGGTCTCGTCGATGGCGCTCATGTCGTGTCGTTTCTTTCCATGTTGGGCGTGGAGGAAGAGGCTGCAGGTGTTGCTATATATAATGATTCGCAAATGCAATAATGCCGGGCCGAAATTTGCCTCCGCCGCCGCCGTCTCTACCGAATAGGACTTCCCACGCAGCCTCGAAGCGCCTAGAGGCCGGCTATCCCCGGGGGGCCGCTCATGCGCGGCTGAGAGGTGGTCAGCAGACCACGACCCGCTGAACCTGATCCGGTTGATGCCGGCGTAGGGAGGGTTGGCGGCAGGTCCGTCGTCCCTCCGAGTGGAGTGGACACGAGACGATGGCGGCCCGATTCAAGCACAGTTTCAAGCATGGCGGTTTGGCATATTTCGGCGGGATCGCGGCGGCGGTCCCGGCGCTGCTGTTCGCGCAGGGCGCATGGGCGGAAGAGGCTGACGAGAGCGCCGGCTCCACCAGCATCCAGGTCATCGGCCATCCCGACCCCGAAGGGCTGCTGCCAGACCAGACCGCGCCCAAGGCGGTCAGCGCCATATCGGCGGACTTCATCACCAAGCAGGCGCCGACCCTCAACGCCTTCCAGCTGGTCAACCTGCTGCCCGGCGCCACCGTCGCCTCGAGCGATCCCTATGGCCTTTCGACCAGTTCCAGCCTGACGCTGCGCGGGCTGGGGCAGGATGCCATCGGCGTGCTGATGGAAGGCGCGCCGCAGAACGACATCGGCTATTTCTACGCCTATCCTTCGCAGTTCGCCGATGCCGAGAACGTGCGGCAGGTGGCGCTGACGCAAGGCGGGGTGGACATCGATTCCCCGGTCGTCGCGGCGGCAGGCGGGCTGCTCTCGCTCTCGCTCGACGATCCGAAGAAGGAGCGCGGCGGGCTGGTGACGCTTTCGGTGGGCTCCTACGACGAGCGGCGGGTCTTCGCGCGGTTCGATACCGGCCTGCTGGGATCGAGCGGGCTGCGCGCCTTCGTGTCCTATTCGAACAACCGCGCGGACAACTGGCGCGGGGCCGGCTACGATATCCGCCAGCACGTCGACGCCAAGCTGCTGGCGGAATGGGGCGACGGCAATCGCGCCAGCCTTGCACTGTCCTACAACAACGCCACGACCTCCGCGTATCCGAGCCCCACGCTGGCCGACTGGAAGGCCTATGGGCGCGGCTACAATTACGACCGGACTTATACGGAGGGGAGCACCAGCTACTGGCGGCTCTATCGCGGGCCGTTCCGCAACCTCTACGCCTCCGCCCCGGTCCACCTGAAGCTGGGCGAGCGGCTGGCCTTCGACAGCACCGCGTACCTGCAGTTCGGCTACGGCAACGCGCCTTACGGTACCCAGCTGAGCACGACCGGCAATTATCTCGGCACCGAGGAACTGACGCAGCCGATCAGCCTGCCGGGCGCGGTGGACGGGGTGGCGACGGTGCTCGGCAACTGGACGGGCAAGCAGATGCGCGCGGGCGACGTCGCCAAACTGACGCTGCAGGCCGGCGCGCACAAGCTGACCGCCGGGCTGTGGTTCGACTACGGCACCGACCGGGTGCTGCAGACTTACGGCACGATCGGCGCGGACGGGCGGCCCGACGATCCATGGGGGCACCAGAGCACCGCCATCCGCACCGCGGACGGCCGCCTGCTGGCTTACGAGAACCAACGCACGGTGACCGTGACCAAGGGCTTCTTCGTGGCCGACAGCGTGGCGCTGGCGCCGGGTCTGGACCTGGATATCGGCTTCAAGGGCGTCCACGTCCTGCGCGATGGCGAGAACTACCTGCCGGGGCCGCAGGGCAAGGTGCGGCGCGGCGCCTTCGCCGCGCTGCCGCGCGCGGCGGTGCATTACCAGCTGGACGATCGCCAGCAGCTGTTCGCCAACGTCTCCACCAATTTCCGCACCCCCAACGAGTTTGCGCTCTACAACAGCTATAACGCCGGCGAGGTCGTCAGCCAGGGCACCAGCGCGCTCAAGAACGAGTACTCGGTATCCGAGGAACTGGGCTATCGCTACATCGGTCCGAGCCTGTCGTTCTCGCTGACCGCGTTCCACTACCACTTCCGCAACCGGCAGGTGGCCACGGTGGTCAACAGCGGCGGGGCTGAGGTCAACTCGACGATCAATTCCGGCAGCCAGACCTCCTATGGCCTCGACGGCGAGATCGACTACCGGCCTGCGCGCTGCGTCAGCGTCTACCTCTCGGGCGAGTACCTGCACGCCCGGATCGACGACGACCTGCCGGTCGGCGACGATTACTTGCCGACCAAGGGCAAGCGCGCGGTTTCCAGCCCGCGCTTCCAGTTCGCGCTGGGCAGCACGTATGACGATGGCCGCCTGTTCGGCAGCACCGCGCTCAAGTACGTCGGCCGCCAGTACGCGACCTTCATGAACGACGAGAGCATTAAGGGTTACGCGACGCTGGACCTGTCGATCGGCGTGCATCTGGCGGGGCTGATCGATGCGCAGCGCATGGACCTCAGGCTCAACGCGATCAACGTGACCAATCCGCGCGTGCTGTCCGGCGTCTATTCGGTCAGCACCAACGCGCAGGACACCGTCGGCCGCAATGGCACGCTTATCGCGGGTTCGGCCCCGGCCTACTACGTCGGCAGCGGCCGGGCCTTCGTGGCGACGCTCGCGCGCGCGTTCTGAGCGCGGTGACGGGGCACCTCGTCCACGGCATGGGCATGGCGCTGGAGGCACCCGCCTGGCCCGCGCTCACCGAGGCGGAAGTCGCCGCAGTGCTGCGGCAGTTCCCCGCCGCCGGGCACCTCGTGGCGCTGCGCTGGCATTCGCCGCGCCCCTTCTCGGCGGCGGCGCTGGTGGAGACGGGCGCGGGCGCATTCTTCCTCAAGCGCCACCACCGCAGCCTGCGCGGGGCGGCGGCGCTGGCCGAGGAGCACCGCTTCATCGCCCACTTGCGCGGCGCCGGGGTCAGCGTGCCCGAGGTCATGGCCACCCGCGATGGCGCCGGTGCGCTGCGTCAGGGCGACTGGACGTACGAACTGCATCGCCGCGCCCCCGGCCTCGATCTCTATCGCGACCGGCAGTCGTGGACGCCGTTCCTTTCGGCCGCCCATGCGCGCGAGGCAGGCGCGGCGCTGGCCCGCCTGCACCGTGCCGCGCGCGGGTTCGGGGCGGAGGCGCGGGGCCCCCATCCGCTCGTCTCCAGCTTCACGATCCTGCCCGCGCGCGATCCGCTGGCGGCGGCGGGAGCCTATATCGCGGCGCGCCCGGCGCTGGCGGCATTTCTTGCCGACAAGCCGTGGCGCGAGCAGCTGGCGCGCCTGTTCGCCGCGCAGGGCGAGGGGCTGGCCGAGGCGCTGGCGCCGCAACCGACGCTGTGGACGCACAACGACTGGCACCCCTCCAACCTGCTGTGGTCGGCCGGGGGCGTGGTCAGCACCGTGTTCGACTTCGGGCTGGCGACGCGGACTTGCGCGGTCCACGACATTGCCACCGCGATCGAGCGGACCGCGATCCCCTGGCTGCAACTGACGGCGGGAGAGCGCGATGCTCCGGCCGATCTGGCGGCCGTCCGGGCCCTCTTCGCAGGCTATCGCACCGTCCTGCCACTGAGCGGCGCGGACGTCGCGACGGTGCTGCGGCTCCTGCCGCTGGTCCACGTCGAGTTCGCGCTGTCCGAGATCGACTATTTCGCCGGCATCCTCGCCGACGACGCGCAGGCCCGGGCCGCCTGGCAGGACTATCTGATCGACCATGCCGACTGGTTCGCCGCCCCTGCGGGGCAGGCTTTCCTGCGGCAGGTCGCCGAAGCGGAGGGCGTGTGATGTCGGTGCTGGAAGTGATCGCCGTCGTCGTCAGCTTTCTGGGCATCTGGCTTACCGCGCGGCGCAAGATGCTGTGCTGGCCGGTCAACCTGCTGGCCTGCACGCTCTATTTCCAGCTGTTCCTGGAAGTGAAGCTCTATGCCGACATGGTGTTGCAGGCGCTGTTCGGCGTGGCCATCCTTTATGGCTGGATGGTCTGGGCGAAGGGCCGGGACGAGGCGGGGGACGTCGTCGTCAGGCCGCTGGCACCGCTGCCGGCCTGCGCGGCGCTGGTGGTGGGAGGGGCGGGCGCCTTCGCCATCGGCTGGCTCACCAGCCACTATACCGACGCGGCGCTGCCGTGGATGGATTCGGCGCTGAGCAGCTTCAGCCTCGTCGCGCAGTTCTGGACGGCGCGTCGCCACGCGGCAAGCTGGCTGCTGTGGATCGTGGTCGACGTGGTCTACGTGGGGATGTTCGTGTTCAAGGGCCTGTGGCTGACCGCCGGGCTCTATGGTGCTTTCGTGGTGCTGGCTGTGCTTGGATACATGCGTTGGCAGAAAGCACGAAGGGCGTAATTCGTCTTACCCCTCATTCGTCACCCGCGAGCGCAGCGAAGCAACCCAGGGCAGCGTAGTGCTGCCCTGGGTTGCTTCGCTCGCAATGACGAAGTGTTGCGGACCGGAACCCGGGCCGGAAAATCAGGCCTTTGCGGCGACGATGATGATCTCGACCCGGTACTCCGGCGCGGCCAGTTTCGATTCGCCGGTGGCGCGGGTCGGGGCCGGGTGACCGGCGATCCAGGCGTCCCATACCGCGTTCATCTCGGCGAAGTCGGCGATGTCGGCCAGCCAGATCTGTGCCGAGAGCAGGTGGTCCTTGTCGCTGCCGGTCTTGGCCAGCAGTTCCTCGATCTCCGCCAGCGCGGCCCGGGTCTGGGCGGTGACGCTCTCGCCGGGGGCGCCGATCTGGCCGGCGAGGTAGATGGTTTCGCCGTGGATCACGGCCTCGCTCATGCGCGGGCCCTGGTCGATGCGGGTGATGGTGGTCATGCCTGGTCCTTGAATGGGAATGGGTGAGAGGCTCAATAGCGGCTGATCGCGAGGTCGGAAGCCTCGATATCGGGACGGCGGCCGGAAACGAGGTCGGCGATCACCCGGGCAGAGCCGCAGGCCATCGTCCAGCCCAGCGTGCCGTGACCGGTGTTGAGGAACAGGTTGCCGACTCGCGTGGGCCCGATCACCGGCGTGCTGTCGGGCGTCATCGGCCTCAGCCCGCACCAGAAGCTGGCCTGATCCAGCGCCCCGGCGCCGGGGAACAGCGAGCCTGCCGAATGCTCCAGCGTGGCGCGCCGGGCAGGCGGCAACTCGCGCGAAAAGCCGGAAATCTCGGCCATCCCGCCGACCCGGATGCGGTTCCCCAGCCGGGTGATGGCGACCTTGTAGCTTTCGTCGAGGAGGGTCGAGACGGGCGCGCGGGCCTCATCGACGATCGGCACGGTCAGCGAGTAGCCCTTGACCGGGTAGACCGGCAGGCGAATGCCCAGCGGCGCGACGAGGGCGGGTGAGAAGCTGCCTGCCGCGACGATGTAGGCGTCGGCGACGAGGTCGGTGCGCATGCCGCCGCTCTCCAGTTCGACGCGGGTGATGCGGCCCTGTTCCTCGACCAGCCGGGTGACGGTGGTGGCGTTGAGGAAGCGCACGCCCTTCGCCGCCGCCATTCCGGCGAGGGCATTGGTGAACTTGAAGCAGTCGCCGGTCTCGTCGTTCGGCAGGCGCAGCCCACCGGCGATCGGTGCCTCGCTGGCGGCGAGGCCGGGCTCGGCGGCGATGCAGCCGGCCTTGTCGAGCACCTCGAACGGCACGCCGTCGGCCTGCAGCACGGCGGTATCCTTGCCGATCGCGTCGAGCTGGCTCTGCTTGCGGAACAGCTGTAGCGTGCCCTGGCTGCGTTCGTCGTAGCGGATGCCGGTCTCCTGCCGCAGCGCGATCAGGCAGTCGCGGCTGTATTCGGCAAGGCGGACCATGCGGCTCTTGTTGATCGCGTAGTCGCGCGCGTTGCAGTTGCCCAGCATCGCCACCAGCCAGCGCAGCATCGCCATATCCGCATGCGGGCGCAGGATCAGCGGGGCATGGGTCATCGCCAGCCAGCGCAGCGCCTTGAGCGGAATGCCCGGCGCCGCCCAGGGCGAGGCGTAGCCGGGCGAGATCTCTCCGGCATTGGCGAAGCTGGTTTCCAGCGCGGGCCCGTCCTGGCGATCGACCACGACCACCTCGTGCCCGGCCTCGGCCAGATACCAGGCCGAGGTGACGCCGATGACGCCGCTGCCGAGAATGGCGATCTTCATGGGGCCGTGCTCCGGTTTTCGGCGGCATTGCGCGACGCAAGGTATACCCTTTCGTAGCGATGGCCGAGCTGTGTCAGGATCTCGTAGGAAATGGTGCCGGCGTCCTCGGCCACCTGGTCGATCGTCTGGTGCGGGCCGATCAGCTCGACCGGCGCGCCGGGATAGAGATGGGCCTCGGGAACGTCGGTGACGTCGAGGGTGATGCTGTCCATCGAGACGCGTCCGGCGATCGGTGCCCGCACGCCGCCGATCCACGCCGCGCCCCGGTTGCCCAGGCTGCGCGGCCAGCCATCGGCATAGCCGACCGGGATCGTCGCGATCCGGGTCTCGCGCGCGGCATGAAAGGTCAGGCCGTAGCCGACGCCGGTGCCCGCAGGCACGGTGCGTAGCTGGGCGATCGCGGTTTCGAGCGCAACGACCGCGCGCATCGGGTTGCGGCCGACCTGCGGGGCGCCGCCGTAGAGCGCTATCCCGGCGCGCACGAAATCGAAGTGCCCGCGCCGCTGGAACGATCCGCCGCTGTTGTCGAGCGCCACCGGGAGGCCGGGGAAGCGCTCGGCGATGGTGCGCAGGCGGCGTTCCTGCTGGGCATTGGCGGGATGATCCGGCTCGTCGCCGCAGGCGAGGTGGCTCATCAGGAAGCGGACCTCGATGCCCGCCAGCAATTCCGGATGCGCGAGCACCTCGTCCAGTTCCTCGGGCGGCAGGCCCATGCGCGACATGCCGGTATCGGCCTGGAGCGCGGCAGGCAGCGCCCGGCCTTCGCGTGCGGCGAGGGCCGCCCAGCGCGCGATCTGGTCGAGCGAGTTCAGTACGGGAATCGCGCCTGCGGCAAGGCAGCCGGGCTCGGCGCCGGGCAGCAGGCCGTTGAGCACGTAGACTTCGCATAGTCCGTCCGGTTCGGGCCCATCCAGTTCGGACCCGTGCAGCGCGGGCACCAGCGCCTGGGCCTCGGGCAGCAGGGCGACGAAGAAGCGGCGGCAGCCTTCCGTCATCAGCGTGCGCGCGACCGTCGCGGCGCCGAGGCCGTAGCCGTCCGCCTTGACGACGCCGGCGACCGCCGCCGGTGCGACTTGCGCGCGGATCAGGCGGTAGTTCGAGGCGAGGGCCTCGAGATCGATGGTCAGGCGTGCGCCGGCTATCACAAGGGCCCCCTCAGGCTTGCTGTCCCTGCGACTGTATCGCATGACCTTGCGAATTGGCTGCCTATCATGCGCAGGATATGCTATTTATGCGGCCGTTTCGAACCATCATGCGAGAAATCCGCACGATCATGTCCAAGGCCGTTGACGACGTCGATCGCGCCATCCTGCGTATCCTGCGCGTCGATGGCCGCAAGCCCAATGCCGAGATCGCGCAGGCCGTGGGGCTTTCGCCGTCCGCCTGCCTGCGGCGCATCCGGCTGATGGAGGATCGCGGGGTGATCCGGGGGTACACCGTCGTTACCGGTCCCGAGGATGACGAAGGCGGGCGCGAGGTCGACGTGGTCGTGCAGGTCACGCTGGACCGGCAGACAGGCGATTACCTTTCGCGCTTCGAGCATGCCGTACGCCAGTGCCCGGAAGTGCGCGAGTGCTTCCTGATGGGCGGCGACGTCGATTACTGGCTGCGCCTGCGCACCGAGAGCGTGGCCGCCTACGAGGCGATCCACGGCGAAGTCCTCTCGCGCCTGCCGGGCGTCACCCGCATCAGTTCCAGCTTCGCGATGCGCGATGCGCTGCGCCCCCGACGCGGCAGGCGCTGACGCGGAAAGGCGGCCGGGTGTGCGCCCGACCGCCTTCTCCGCGACCCTTGCGGGAACCTCAGTTGGCGGCGGCGACCTTCTTGTAGGGCACGAAGTCCTGCAGGCCGACGAAGCCGTTCCACATGAACGACGCGTTGCGATCGTGCAGTTGCACGGTGTCGAGACGGCACAACTGCGACGTGTAGATCTTGGTGACCATCACGTCGTCGTCGTTCAGTCGGTCCGCATTGGTGGGCCGGTTGACGTAGAGCGTGCTGCCGACCCGGTAGACGATCGCGGTCTTGTCGATCACGGTGGTGTTCTGGGTCTGCGAATAGGGGATGCAACTCACCGGCTTGCCGGCTTCGCGCCCGTCCAGCAGCTTGGCGAGTTGCTGTTCGCCGGTAAGCTTGGTGCGGGCGTCTGCGGCAGGCATGGTGAGCAGCGAAGCGACAGCGAGTGTCGCGGCGATCGCAAGCTTTTTCATGACGTCTTCCTTGTTAACGCACCCCGCGTCGATCGTGTGTGTAGCACGATTCGTCTGAACTTGGGCTGACTGTCTGCGCCCTTCGACAGGCTCAGGGTGAGCGGGAGCAGCGTAAATCCGCTCACCCTGAGCCTGTCGAAGCCCCGGCGCTTCAGGCGGTGCCGCCCACCGTCAGTCCCTCGATCAGCAGGGTGGGCTGTCCGACACCGGCGGGCACGCTCTGGCCGCCCTTGCCGCATACGCCCACGCCCCGGTCGAGTTCGAAGTCGTTGCCGATGCCCTTGACCTTGGTGAGCACCGAAGGCCCGTCGCCGATCAGCGTCGCGCCCTTGATCGGAGCGCCCAGCTTGCCGTTCTCGACCATGTAGGCCTCGGTGCACGAGAACACGAACTTGCCGGAGACGATATCGACCTGGCCGCCGCCGAAGTTCTTGGCGAAGATGCCCTTCTTCATGCCCGCGAGCAGTTCTTCCGGATTGTCGTTGCCGGCCTTCATGAAAGTGTTGGTCATGCGCACCTGCGGGGCATGGGCGTAGTTCTCGCGGCGGCCGTTACCGGTGGGCTCGACGCCCATCAGGCGGGCGTTGAGGCGGTCCTGCATGTAGCCCTTGAGGATGCCGTCCTCGATCAGCACGGTCTCGCGCGTCGGGGTGCCCTCGTCGTCGATGGTGAGCGAGCCGCGGCGGTTCGGGATCGAGCCGTCGTCGACGATGGTGACGCCGGGTGCGGCCACCCGCTCGCCGATGCGGCCGGAGAAGGCCGAAGTGCCCTTGCGGTTGAAGTCGCCTTCAAGCCCGTGACCGATCGCCTCGTGCAGGATCACGCCGGGCCAGCCGGGGCCGAGCAGCACGGGGAACTCACCGGCGGGGGCGTCGATGCTTTCGAGGTTCACCAGCGCGGTGGCGAGGGCGGTGTCGATGCCCTCATTCCAGTTCTCGGGCTTGAACAGGTCGTCGTAGAGGAAGCGGCCGCCCATGCCGAACGAGCCGGTTTCGCGCCGCCCGTTGCTCTCCGCCACGATCGAGACGTTGAGGCGCACCAGCGGGCGCACGTCGGTGGCGATGTAGCCATCGGGGCGGACGATCTCGACCACCGACCACGAGCCCGACAGGCTGGCGCTGACTTGCGCCACGCGCGGGTCGCGGGCGCGGGCGGCGGCGTCGATCATCTCCAGCAGGCGCACCTTTTCGGCGAAGGGCACGAGGTCGAGCGGGGAGACGTCGGTGTAAAGCTTGGCGTTGGTGCGCTGCGGGGCGGCCGGGCGGATGCCGGTGGCGGGATCGAGCAGGCGCAGCGTTTCGCCAGCGCGGCGGATGGCGGCGGCGGAAATCTCGTTGGCATGGGCGAAGCCGGTCATCTCGCCCGAAACGCCGCGCAGGCCGAAGCCCGCGTCGCGCGAATAGTCGGCGGTCTTGAGGCGGCCGTCATCGAAGCCGAACGCCTCGCTGGCGACGAACTGCATGAACAGTTCGCCATCCTCGCAGGACTTGAGCGTCTCGGCGGCGAGCGCCTGTGCCTCTTCGGGCGAGAGCTGGGTGTAGAGCAGCGAGCGCGGGTCGGTCATGGTCATGCCGCCGATATAGGCAGCATTATCCCCGCGCGAAAGACAAGAACCGCGAAGGGATCAGGCGGCCTGCTGGTCTGCCCCGTTGTCGGCAACCCCGCCCTTGAGCACGAAGCGGCGGTCGCAGTAGCCGCATTCGACATAGCCCTTCTCGTCGATTTCGAGCCAGACGCGGGGATGGCCGAGCGCGGCTCCGCCGGGAATGTCGGTGGCCCCGTCGCAGGAGACGCGGTGGGAATCGGTGAATACGGTTTCGGGCGCGTTGGTCATGGTGTCGCCGGATTACCAAGGGTTTGCGGCGATTTCCAGATGGAATGGCAACAGTCGCAACGTCGATACCAAAAACCCGTCATCCCCGCGAAGGCGGGGACCCATCTGATGCCGATGCAACAGGCACGGTCGGGAGATGGGTTCCCGCCTTCGCGGGAATGACGAGGGTAAATGGGAATGGTCGAATCGCGTGCAGCTCAGGCCGCGACGGCCAGCGAACCCGCTTCCTCGATCGCGGCAGCGACCGACTTCGCGCGGGTGTCGGCGTCGATGGCGATGCCTTCGGCCAGCACGAAAGTCGGCTCTGTCACGCCGATGAAGCCGAGCACCGCGCGCAGGTAGCTCTCGCCGTGCTCGAAGGCGGCGGCGGGCTGGCCCTCGCCGTAGTAGCCGCCGCGGGCGAGCGCGACGTAGACCTTCTTGTCGTCGGCGAGGCCCACGGGGCCTTCGGCGGTGTAGCGGAAGGTCTTGCCGGCGATGGCGATGCGGTCGATCCAGGCCTTGAGCTGGCTGGGGATCGAGAAGTTGTAGAAGCCCGCGCCGATCACCACCACGTCGGCGTCGAGGAACTGCGCCAGTTCGGGCGTTCCCTCGGGGTTGCCGAGGACGTCGAGGGTCAGGTGCGCCAGCGGCTCGGCGGCGAGGTCGCGGTAGGTGACTTCGAGCGAGGGATCGGCCGTGGTCAGCGAGGATACGATGGCGGCGGAAATGGCGCGGCTCGCCGAATTGTCGCCGAGAATGCTGGAATCGAGGTGGAGAAGCTTCATGGGAGGGTGCCTCAGTCTGGAAATGTGACCAGGTCTAGCTATGTTGCTGGAATGATCGCGCCAAGAGCGCATATTTTCGGAACCTGGTACCATGAAGCTGACTACGTTCGACGAAGCTGACCGGCCTGCCGCCGCCATTCCGGGCCCTGTAGTCCACGACCCCAACGGCAAGGACTGCCGCCTCGTCGGCGATATTCTCGCGCGGGTCGGGGACAAGTGGTCGATGCTGGTGGTGATGACGCTGCTTGAGACGCCGCTGCACTTCAACGAATTGAAGCGCGCGATCCGGGGCGTGTCGCAGCAGATGCTCTCGCGCAACCTGCGCGCGCTGGAGCGGGATGGACTGGTCGAGCGTACCGTCCACGTCGGCGTGCCGGTGCGGGTCGAATATGCACTGAGCGACCTCGGCCGGTCGCTCGCAGGGCCGGTGCAGGCGCTGGGCGCCTGGGCGGTCGATGCGCGTCCGGCGATCGAGGCGAGCCGGACGGCGTTCGACCGGGACAATGACCGGAACTAAGCCTCGAACCGCAAGTGAAGGTTCGCGAGTCCCCGGATGATGTAGCTCGGCTCGTAGTCGATCCGGCGTGCGGTCGCGGGTCCGTGATGCGCCTCGTCGAGCGTGATGGCACCGGTATGTTCCAGCAGACGGTCGAGCAGGACCGCCACTTCCGCCCGTGCCAGCGGTGCCCCGGCGCACGTATGCGCGCCGCGTCCGAACGCCAGATGCTCCTTGATGCGCGGACGTCCGATGCGGAATTCGCCCGGCTCTTCCCAGCGGCGCGGGTCGCGGTTGGCGGCGGATAGCGAGACGACCACGCGCTTGCCGGCGGGAATGTCCATGTCGCCGATCTTTGTCGCCCGCGCGGCGATGCGGAAGGTGGCCTTGGTCGAGCCCTCTACGCGCAGAACTTCCTCCAGGAACGGGCCGATCAGCGTGCGGTCCTCGCGCAGGGCCTGCTGCATCGCCTGATCCTCGCACAGGCGGCGCAAGGCGTTGCCGATCAGCTTGGCGCTGGTGTCCTGCCCGGCGGCGAAGAGGAACATCGCCGACTTCACGACTTCCATCGCGTCGGGTGTCGAGCCGTCCGGATAAGTGGCCAGCGCCATCTCGGTCATGACGTCGTCCTGCGGCCGGGCGCGGCGCTCCGCGATGTAGCGCACGAAGTAGCCGGCCATGACCATGAGCGGGTGGATGCTCTGCGCGTCGGGCGTGTCCATGTTGCCGGGCGGGGGAGCATCGTCGATGATCTTGCGGAAGGCCTCGCGATCCTCTGCCGGAACGCCGAGCAGATCGGCGATGACCATGGTGACGAAGGGGGTGGCGATGGAGCCCACCAGTTCGCACCCGCCCGCCGCGACGGCCTCGCGAACCATGTCGTCGGCATAGGCGCGCATGAACGCTTCGTTGGCCTTGAGGCGCGAGGGCACGAACAGCGGGTTGAGCAGCGAGCGGGCGGCAAGATGCTTGTCGCCGTCGTAGGAGACCATCAGTTCCATCTGCCCGTTCGGCGTGGCACCCAGCTGGGCGGAGATGTCGTCGCCCTCCACCGCGAAGGGCAGCGGCGCCAGCGGATCGGGGTTCAGCCAGGACGAGAAGTCGCGCTTGTTCAGCAGCACTTCGAGCGCCTCGGCAAAGCCGGTCACCACGATCACGTCACGGCTCTGCATCTGATGGACCGGGCCGTGGGCGCGGATCGTCTCGAAATAGTCGTAAGGGTCGAGCAGCACCGAATGGTCGGTGAAGTAATCCTTCTCGATGGGGGCCGGGGTGATCGTCGTTGCGGTTGCCATGGGCGCTCTCCAATATCGGCCGCTCGATTGGCGACGCTTAGTGATATAGTGTGGATCATATCATCTGCCGCGAGCGCGTCAACGCGGCACCTGCGGTCTTTACGCCGTGGCGATCATGGCCCACATGCACGGCCATGAGCACTTCTACCCCCGCGATCGCCATCCGTGACCTCGTCAAGCGTTATGCTCCCGCCGGAAGCGGCGAGGGCAAGCTGGCGCTCAAGGGCGTCTCGTTCGACGTGCCGGAGGGCGGCATCTTCGGCCTGCTCGGCCCCAACGGCGCGGGCAAGTCGACGCTCATCAACATCCTGGCCGGCATGGTCATGAAGACCTCGGGCTCGGTGGACATCTGGGGCTTCGACATCGACCGCGACCAGCGCAACGCCAAGCGCGCGATCGGCATCGTCCCGCAGGAGATCGTGTTCGACCCGTTCTTCACCCCGTTCGAGGTGCTGGAAATCCAGGCCGGGCTCTACGGCATCACCAAGGCGCTGCGTCGTTCCGAAGACCTGCTGCGCGCGGTGCACCTCGCCGACAAGCGCGATGCCTATGCCCGCACGCTGTCGGGCGGCATGAAGCGGCGCCTGCTGATCGCCAAGGCACTGGTGCACCGCCCGCCCGTGCTGGTGCTCGACGAGCCGACCGCCGGCGTCGATGTCGAACTGCGCCGCCAACTCTGGGAACTGGTCACCGAACTGAACAAGGAAGGCGCGACGATCGTGCTGACCACGCACTACCTCGAGGAAGCCGAGGAACTGTGCGATCGGATCGCCATCATCAACCACGGCGAACTCATCACCAACAAGCCGACCCGCGAACTGGTCGGCATGGCGCGCGAGAAGATCATCGTCCTGACGCTCGACCGCGACGTGGCGGAACTGCCTAGCCACCCCGGCTTCGTCAAATGCACGAAGACGGGCGAGCGAGTTCTTGAAATTACTTACGACAAGGATCGCGCCAATGCCGGTGAAATCATGTCGGCGCTGCAGGCGCAGGGCTTCGCGATCGTCGACGTGACGACGCGCGAGGCGGATCTGGAAGACGTTTTCGTAACCTTGACGAGCGCGGCGCGCGCCACGGCCTGACCGGCCCGAGACCTCGACTCGCCGCTCGCCAAGGGCGATTCGGCCGCATTCGCGTTAATTTTCGCTGCCGGGAAGATGGAGGCCTTTGTGGCTCCGCTGCGGTTGCAATTAACTATCGTTCATGACCATGGTGGTTTCTTGTAAGGGAAATCACCCATGGCCTCTATCGGATAAGAATATTGGTGTTCAGGGGCTGACGGGCAAAGAAAATAAGTGTAAATACTTATTTTACGCTTCGCCAGGCTCTTCAAGTTTCCACACCTTGCTTTTCTTTCTTCGAATAGATTTGCCGCAGTTTTTGCATGTGCCGACATAGCTTATTCCGTCCCATTTGACATCGCCACGGACGGGTTCATGCCTATTGGCAAAGCAAAGAGGGATAGAGATCGCCACGAAAATGCGTCCTTCAGTGTGGGCCGGAAGCTGACTAGACTAATGGGAATCGTTTACAAGCGGAGAATTTAACAAAAATTACCGGCTTTGTAATCTTTTCGATTGTCACCATATAAGAACTTCGCTGCACCGCAACATGGAAAATGGCTTTTAAGCAAACAGTTGCGGTTCCCATGGTGGCGGGGCTAGGAGCGCGTCATGGAAACGCCATCCAGCGCCGGCGGCGCATTCGACGTTCTGGTGATCGGTTCCGGCGCAGCCGGACTTACGACGGCGCTCGCGCTGGCGGACAAGGTCAGGGTGGCGGTGCTCGCCAAGGGCACGCTGACCGGCGGCTCGACCGCCTGGGCGCAGGGCGGCATCGCCGCGGTGCTCGATGCTGGCGATACCTTCGAGGAGCACGTCCACGACACCATGGTCGCCGGGGCCGGCCTCAACCGGCGCGAGACCGTGGAGTTCGTCATCGAGCGAGCGCCCCATGCCATCGAGCGGCTGGTCGAACTGGGCGTTCCGTTCAATACGGACGGTGATGCCCTGCACCTCACCCGAGAAGGCGGGCACTCGCACCGCCGCATCGTCCATGTCGCCGATGCGACCGGCTGGGCGGTGCAACAGGCCCTGCTGCAGGCGGCCGAGGCGCATCCCAACATCATCCTGCTGCCGGGGCGTTCGTGCATCGACCTCATCACCGGGCGGCACGAGCAGCGTTACTCCGGTTCGGGCCGCGTCTGGGGCGTCTATGCGCTCAACGAGGAGACCGGCCGGGTCGAGGCCTTCACCGCGCACGCCACGGTGCTGGCGACCGGCGGGGCGGGCCGCGTCTACCAGTTCAGCACCGCGCCGCGCGGTGCCACCGGCGATGGCATCGCCATGGCCTGGCGGGCGGGCGGGCGCGTCTCCAACATGGAGATGATGCAGTTCCACCCGACCTGCCTCTACAATACCAGGGTCAAGAACTTCCTCATCACCGAGGCGGTGCGGGGCGAGGGCGGGCACCTCATCAATCCGCGCACCGGCAAGCGCTTCATGGCCTTCTACGATCCCGAGCGGCTGGAACTGGCCCCGCGCGACGTCGTGGCGCGGGCGATCGACTCGGAGATCAAGCGCTTCGGCCTCGACTGCGTCCACCTCGACATCAGCCACCAGCCGGAGGCGTTCGTGAAAGAGCACTTCCCGAACATCCACGAGAAGCTGCTGGGCCTGGGCATCGACATGACGAAGGAGCCGATTCCCGTCGTCCCCGCCCAGCACTATACCTGCGGGGGCATCCTGGTGGACCTCGACGGGCGCACCGACCTGCCGGGGCTCTATGCCGTGGGCGAGTGCACCGAGAGCGGCCTGCACGGCGCCAATCGCCTCGCCTCGAACTCGCTGCTCGAATGCTTCGTCTTTGGCGAGGCGGCCGCTGCAGACATCCTGGCGAAGTGGGACGGCTTCGAGGCGCCGCCGCCTGTGCGTTCCTGGGACGAGAGCCGGGTGACCGATTCCGACGAGGAAGTCGTCATCAAGCAGAACTGGATCGAGATCCGCCGCTTCATGTGGAACTACGTGGGCATCGTGCGCACCACCAAGCGGCTGGAGCGCGCCATGCACCGCATCCAGATGCTCAACGGCGAGATCGAGGAATACTACCGCCACTTCCGCGTCTCGACCGACCTGATCGAACTGCGCAACCTGCTTCAGAGCGCGCAGCTTATCGTCGAGTCGGCGCTCAAGCGGCACGAGAGCCGGGGGCTGCACTATACGCTGGACTATCCGGCGGCGGATGCCGAGCCGCTCGACACGGTGCTGGTGCCCTGAGACCCAGGGGGCGGTGCCATGCCGAGAGGGCTTCGACAAGCGCAGCCTGAGCGGAGTTGCGGGGCTTCCTAACCCCCGCTCACCCTGAGCTTGTCGAAGGGTCAGGCCCAGCCTGCCGAGGCCCCCCGGCGGCCGCGCCGCATCACCCGATATGCAGAATGCGCCCGAGGAAGATCAGCACGACCGCGCCGATCACCGAGGCAAGGCACCCCGCGCGGCTGAATTCGGGGCGGCCCCGGCTGGTCACGAGCCCCGCCACCAGCGAGCCGCCGATGCCGAGCAGGATCGTCGCGATCCAGCCCATCGGTACGTCGCCGGGATAGAACCAGCGGGCCAGCGCGCCGATGACGAGACCGCTGATGATGGCACCGATGATGTTGAACATGTCCTGTCGTAACTCCCCTTGGCGCATGCCCGCGCCGTCGCAGCCACGCGCATAATGGACGAGAGGCTAGAGGGTTGCATCGTTTCGGCAAGCCGCCGTGGAGGATCGACCGAGGTGGTGGACGAAAGAAACCGTGCGATGGCGGCTTGACACCCTCCGCTCGTCGCACGCGCGATTCGCTTCGTCGGCGATTTCTGGGGAAAAATTTTGCACGGCCGGCGTGATTCACACCCTTGCGCATTTGAAAGGTAACGGAAACCTCGCGCGTCGCAGGTGGTCCTCCAACCGTGTTCGCCCCTCGTTCCCGAGATGGCTGCAGCGAGGCGCCCCCTTGCGCCTCGCGCCGGAAAGGGCACTATAGGTTGTGTCGCACCGATGGAGGGGCCTCAACACCTAGGGATCGCAGCGCCGGACGCCGAAAGGCGCGCGCTGGTTTCCGTCAGGGGTTGGCCAAGGTCTCTCGCAGCGGTGTGCCGACGGTCTGGCAGGGAATGTCGTTCTCTTTTTGTGCTGGTTCTGATAGACGGGACGTTCTCGTGCGACCCTTCGACTCGGTGCCAGCCGCTTGGCCGCCGACAGCAGCGTGGACCGTCCCGGTGGCGGTTCGATGACAGGTTTTACGATGCATTGGGGGCGCACCAGTGGATTTCAGGAACGGAAGCGACGGACACGTGTCTGATTCGGATGTGAGCTACGCGGATGCCCCGGAACTCGGGGCACAGGTCGACATGGAGGCGCTGCTCGCCTCGCATGACCCCACCCCCCGCAAGAAGAAGGAAGAACCGGCAGTCGCCATGGACAAGACCGATATTGCAACCGCTGATCTGGTGACTCAGGCGCCCGACGAGGCCGCTCCGAAGAAGAAGGTCAGCGATTCCAAGACGATCCACGATCGCCGTTTCAAGGTCGTCACGGACCCGGCGCGTGATGCGCTGCTGACCGATTTCGGCAAGGAAACGCTCGACGACCGCTATCTGCTGCCCGGCGAGAAGTACCAGGATCTCTTCGCCCGCGTGGCCGATGCCTATGCGGACGACCAGGATCACGCCCAGCGTCTCTACGACTATATCTCGAAGCTGTGGTTCATGCCGGCCACCCCCGTGCTGTCGAACGGCGGCACCGGGCGCGGCCTGCCGATCTCGTGCTACCTGAACTCGGTGGACGACAGCCTCGAGGGCATCGTCGCCACCTGGAACGAGAACGTCTGGCTCGCCTCGCGCGGGGGCGGCATCGGCACGTACTGGGGCGCGGTGCGCGGCATCGGCGAGCCGGTCGGCCTCAACGGCAAGACCAGCGGCATCATCCCCTTCGTGCGCGTGATGGATTCGCTGACCCTCGCGATCAGCCAGGGCTCGCTGCGCCGCGGTTCGGCCGCCTGCTACCTCGACGTCTCGCACCCGGAGATCGAGGAGTTCCTCGAAATCCGCAAGCCGTCGGGCGACTTCAACCGCAAGGCGCTCAACCTGCACCACGGCGTGCTGCTGACCGACGAGTTCATGGAAGCGGTGCGTGACGGCGCCGAATTCAAGCTGCGCAGCCCCAAGGACGGATCGGTGCGCGGCACCGTGGACGCGCGCTCGCTGTTCCAGAAGCTGGTCGAAGTGCGCCTCGCCACCGGCGAGCCCTACATCGTCTTCTCCGACACCGTGAACCGCATGATGCCCAAGCATCACCGCGATCTGGGCCTCAAGGTCTCGACCTCGAACCTGTGCTCGGAAATCACGCTGCCCACCGGCCGCGACCACCTCGGCAACGACCGCACGGCGGTGTGCTGCCTCTCGTCGCTCAACCTGGAGACCTGGGAAGAGTGGAAGGGCGAGAAGCGCTTCGTCGAGGACGTGCTGCGCTTCCTCGACAACGTCCTGCAGGACTACATCGACCGCGCGCCGGACGAGATGGCCCGCGCCAAGTATTCCGCCGCGCGCGAGCGTTCGGTCGGCATGGGCGTGATGGGCTTCCACTCGTACCTGCAGAAGCGCGGCATCGGCTTCGAGAGCGCGATGGCCAAGGCGCTGAACCTGCAGATGTTCCAGTACGTTAACCAGAAGGCCAACGAGGCCTCGATGCTGCTGGCCAACGAGCGCGGCCCGTGCCCCGATGCCGCCGACGTCGGCGTGATGGAGCGCTTCAGTTGTAAGATGGCGATCGCGCCGACCGCGTCGATCTCGATCATCTGCGGCGGCACATCGGCCTGCATCGAACCGATCCCGGCGAACATCTATACCCACAAGACGCTTTCGGGCAGCTTCGTGGTGAAGAACCCCTACCTGCAGAAGCTGCTGGCGGCGAAGTCCAAGGATTCCAACAACGTGTGGAATTCGATTCTCGAGCACAACGGCTCGGTCCAGCACCTCGATTTCCTCTCGGCCGAGGAGAAGGCGGTGTACAAGACCAGCTTCGAGATCGACCAGCGCTGGCTGCTCGAATTCGCGGCGGACCGCACCCCCTACATCGACCAGGCGCAGTCGCTGAACCTGTTTATCCCCGCCGACGTCGACAAGTGGGATCTGATGATGCTGCACTTCCAGGCGTGGGAAAAGGGCGTGAAGTCGCTCTACTACCTGCGCTCGAAGTCGGTGCAGCGGGCAGGCTTCGCGGGCGGCGTGGAAGCGGACAACACCAGCGAACTGCCCAAGTTCCAGCTGGCCGCCGAGAGCACCGACTACGACGAATGCCTCGCCTGCCAGTAAGGGCGGCCTGAATTGCCACCGAGAACGGCCTTCCGGGCGACCGGGAGGCCGCTTTTGCATGGGCTTTCCTTCCCGTGCCGGGGGGCTGGAAAGCCGCTTTCCTACATCCGAACCGGTACGGTAAATCCTGGGGCATGAGCCGAGCGGCATTCTCCCCGTCCTTGACCGCACAAGGTGACAGGTCACCGTACAAGGTGACACCCAAGGTTACACCTGCCGCGCGCAAGGTGACACTTTCGCCGTGCAAGGTGACACTTCGCAGCCCCAAGGTGACACATTTCCCGCCCAAGGTGACACCTTTTCCCCCTGGACCGTGTAAACCGTGTAAACCTCCGGCCTCAGCCGGGGCTGCCGAAGGACTGGATGCGGATGCGCGGGAAGACGTCCTCCAGCGGCTTTTCGTCCGGCGTCACGTAGACGTAGCCGCCCTTGCGGCGGAACAGCGGGCTGATCGTCCCGGTATAGAACGCGAGGGGCACGTTGATGCAGCCGAAGGTGATGCGGTTGTCGGTGCCGGTGGGCGAGAGCATGCGCTCGCGGCGGCGTTCCCTGGGCTTGCCGGGGCGCGGGATCGGGTGGAGCGCCACCGAGTTCGCGTAGTCCACCCAGAGCACCCGCTGGTTGCCCGCCGCCACGCCGAAGCGGGCGAGGAAGCGCCCGGCGGGGGTGGTCTTCTCGGCCGGGCCGATCTCGGACAGGTTCTTGGTCCCGATCCCCGGCGAGGCATCGTCGCCCAGCGCGATGCCGAGCAGGACGGGGACGTGGCCGAGCGGCTTGCCACCCGCATCGAAGAGAAGCAGCGAGGCGGACTTCTTGTCGACGATGGCATAAGGCAGCCCGCCGTTGTCGGCGGAGGCGGCGATCCAGGCGGCGACGCGCTCGGCATCAGGCGACACGGGGAGCGGCGGCGTTTCGGCCGGCCTGGCCGGCGCCGGCTTCGCTCGCTTCGATCCTGTCGCGGCCGGGGCGGCCTTGGCGGACGGCTTCGCACTCCATGCAGGCGATGCGCTCGTCAGCGCCAGTCCCAGTCCGGCAAGCGCCAGGATGATCTTTCTCATTGTCGCGGGGATACTCGAAGGAAACGGTCGGCACCGCTGCTGGCGGTGCCGACGCGGGACGTCACGGTGTTATCGATGTCCGCTCAGTTGCGGGCGCGCTTGCGCTTGGCTTCGGCGAGGCGCTGCTCGACGCCGTCGACGCGGGCATTGAGCTGGTCGATGCGCTGGGCGTTCTGCTGGGCCTGGCCGGATGCGGCCTGCGCCTCGGAGCGGGCGGCCTGGGCGGTGGCGTCGGTCTGCTGGAGGCGGCTGTCGAGCGCGTCGACACGCTGGTTCACGGCGGCCACCTGCTCACGCACGAAGCCCTTGGTGGCGCAGCCGCCCAGACCCATGGAACCGGCCAGGATGACCACGGCGGGGGCGATTTTCTTGAATGTTGGCGACATCGAATTCTCCTCACGGTCGATAGACCGAATTGGTCCAAGCCCAGCCTCGACGTTGCGACAACGCGATTCTGGCCGACTGTGCATCCGCTCGGGCGAACGGAAACAGTGGAGTCAACCAACGCCGGTGAGCGGAAAAGTTCCAAAGCGGCCGCCGGAATTTTCGCCCGTGGAGGCCCGGCCATCGAACGTCGTCCGGCTGCCGCAGAGCCCGCCGGCGACGATCTTCCGCACGCGCCCGATGCGAAAACCCCGACCTTCCACGCGGGAAGGCCGGGGTCTCGCATGACCTGCGCGCGAGGGGAACGCGCGGCCTTGCTCGGTGGCGACTGTCAGTTGGCGCCGACGCCCATCGGGATCGGCGTACCCTGCTTCAGGTACACGCGGTTGTCCTCGATCTTGTCGACGTTCTCGAAGGCGATGTAGTGATGCGCGCCGTCGGAGCTGTCGGAACGGGTCAGCTTGATCTGGTCGTCCTTCACCTCATCGACGGTGCCGACATGCTGGCCATTGCTGGTCGTCACTTCCATGTGCTCGCGCACGCGCAGCTTCTCGAACATGGTGTCTCTCCTGGTTGGGGGCTTGTAGTCCTAGAACGGAGAGAGCCCGAGAGACGTTCCGGCATTCGTCCCGGCCTGACAACGCCTCGGCTGTCAGGGGGTGGCGCCGAGTCCGAAGGTGGCATCGCCGCGATCGGCGAGCAACACTGCGTCGTCGCCGATGCCATCGACCTGGCTGATCGCGACGAAATCGTGCGAACCGCCCTCCAGCATCAGTTCCTCGCCTTCCAGACCGGCCACGGTGCCGATGCATGCACCATCCGGGCCGAGCACCTTCATGCCCTTGCGGATCGTGCCCTGCAGCGTCGTCCAGGCGGTCTGGCTATCGTTCGGTTGCTTGGTCGGGGCGGTCACGTGCATGCTCCTCTCGCTTCGGGGGCAAGGCCCCGGTGGAGAGGAGAATACTTTGCCGGGCTGGACGGTTCCGTCCCGGAGGTCACAGTGCGGCAGAGAGCATGCCGCCATGTTGCCGCCGGCGGTTCGGTGCGGCCGCTCACTTTCGTGCCGCTGGCCGCGCTCGGTGCGATATCAGGCGTTCGCGGTCTTCGCCCCGAAGCGGCCATGCTTGCGAAAACGCACCATCCAGCGGTCGAGGAACAGGCCGAGCGGACGCGGCGTCACGCCGAGGTCGGTGATGCCCGGGACCGTACCCCCGGCTATGCTGCCGGCCTGGAGCAGCTTGAACTGGTCGCTGGTGATCGGTGCGCCGGGCAGCCAGCCGGTGGCGGCGGCGATCAGGCCGGAGACGGCATCGGGAAGTTCGGCGAAGGAGCGCGAGCGGCCCTGCGCCTTGGCGATCCGCTCGTTCAGTTCGATCATGGTGACGACTTCGGGGCCGGCCAGCTCGAACGTCTTGCCCTGGGCCGCGACGTTCCCGAGAGCGTTGGCGATCGCCTCGGCCACGTCATCGACGAACACCGGTTGCAGCTTCGCCTGCGGCGCGAACACCGGCAATACCGGAAGTCGGGAGATCAGTTCGCCGAACATGTTCACGAAATTGTCGTCGGGCCCGAACATCAGCGAGGGCCGCACGATGGTAGCCTCCGGGAACGCGGCGCGCACGGCCTCCTCGCCTTCCGCCTTGGTGCGTGCATAGGCGACATCCGAACCGGCGTCCGCGCCGATCGCGGAGACATGCACGAAGGCACCGGCGCCCGCCGCCTTCGCGGCGGCGGCGATGTCGCCCGCGCCCTTGCCCTGCAGCGCATCGAGATCGCCAGCGAAGGCGCCCACGAGGTTCACTACTGCATCCGAGCCGGCAAGGACGGCAGCCAAGGTCTCGGCCTTGGTCACGTCCACGCCTGCGAACTGGACCTGGCCCAGGTTTCCGAGCGGCTTGATCGCGAAGGCCTTCTTGGGATGCCGGCTGGCAATCCGCAGCCGTGCCCCGCGTGCGAGGAGTTCCTGTGCGAGATGGCGGCCCACGAAACCGCTGCCGCCCAGGATGGTGACGATCTTGCCGGAGAGGGGGGCGTCGGAGACAATGGTGGGGATGGTCATGGATTTCGGTCCTTCGGTCGCGCCGCGGGTGCCTTGTCCCGCGTTGCAGCACATCGACTTGTGCCCCTGCCACAAGGCCGGGAAAGGGGCAACCGGCCAGTTGCGACGGGCTGTTTCCAGGGTTGCGCGAAGAGGTAAAAACAGAAAATGAAAAATGTTGCCGGCTATGGTGTTGACAGGGCTTCGGTTGCCGCTTAGAGGCGCCCTCCTACCCAGCGGGGACGGCGCTTCGCCCCCTCGCTAAAGTGCCCAGATGGCGGAATTGGTAGACGCACCAGCTTCAGGTGCTGGCGCTCGCAAGGGCGTGGAGGTTCGAGTCCTCTTCTGGGCACCACTGTCGCCTCTGGATTCGTCCAGAGGCGTCCAGTAAGCGGCTGGTTTCACAGCATTTTCCGACAGAGAATCGCCAGACACCGTCCGGCGAAATCCGGCTAGGACCACCAGCAGCACCACCAATTTGGTGGTCATTTTGGTGGTCTCGGATTGACCCGGCTTTGCTGGGAAATCGACTATGCTGACCTATATTCAGATCAACGCGGCCAAGCCGAGAGCGAAGGCCTGGAGCCTTCTCGATTCTCAAGGCCTCCACATCTTCATCCAACCCAACGGGTCGAAGCTGTGGCGCTTCAACTATCGATTCCTAGACAAGCAAAAGACCCTCCACCTCGGCGGATGGCCGCAGGTGAGCCTTGCCGATGCGCGTGTGCGGCGTGACGAGGCGAAAAAGAAGATCGCGGAAGGGATCGATCCGGCGCTAGAGAAAAAGCGCGCGAGGATTGCTGCGAAATATGCCGCCGCAAATACCTTCGAGGCGGTCGCCAAGGAATGGCTCGTCAAATGCGAGCGAGACGGCCTCGCCCCGGTAACCGTAGACAAAATCCGCTGGCTGCTCGCCAAGGCCTACCCGGTCATCGGCAGCATCCCAATTGCGCAGATCACTCCGCACGAGGCGCTTGCGGTCCTGCGCAAGGTGGAAGCGACCGGCGCCTTTGAAAGCGCCCGGCGCATGCGAAGCGTCCTTAGCCGCGTCTTCCGCTATGGCGTCGCGACGGTGCGGTGCGACAAGGATGTTGCCGCCGACCTGCGTGGTGCAATCGCCTCGCCAAAGGTGAAGCATTTCGCCGCCATCACCAAGCCGTCGGAGGTCGGTGCGCTGCTGCGGGCCATCGACGGATACAGCGGTCACAAGGTGACGGTGATGGCGCTGCGGTTGTCCCCGCACGTGCTCCTACGCCCTGGCGAGCTAAGGCAGGCGGAGTGGGCCGATATCGACTTCGAAGAGGCCATCTGGTTTATTCCGGCGGAACGCATGAAAATGCGAAGGCCTCACCGGGTGCCGTTATCGCGGCAGGTGATCGACATGCTGCAGGAACTTCACGAGCATACACACTGGTGGAAATATCTGTTCCCGTGCCTCGGTAAACCGCGGAAGGCCATGTCGGAGAACGCCGTCAATCAAGGCTTGCGCAACCTCGGCTACACGAGTGACCAGATGACGGCGCACGGCTTCCGGGCGATGGCCGCCACCCTTCTCAACGAGAGGGGTGAATGGAACCCTGACGCGATCGAGCGGCAACTCGCGCATGTCGACACCAACCAGGTGCGACGGGCTTACGCCCGAGGCGAGTATTGGGATGAGCGCGTGCAGATGATGCAAAGTTGGTCGGATTATCTCGACGAACTGCGGGATGGCGGCAAGATTCTCCGCCCCAGTTTCCCGTCGGCCCGGCGCGCGGTCTGAATTTGGTTCGACACGCTGGTGATCCTTGGATTGCCAGCGTGTCGTGCAAGACGGGCTCAACCCAAGGAAATCATCATGATCAAGCAACTCCGCTCAGCCTCCTTGTGGACGGCGGCGTGGCTGCCGAGCGCCTTCGATAATGACAAGGAAGAGCGACAGAGTTTAGCCGATAGGCGAATGCTGTGTCAGAGCCGCGTTGTGAGATATCTGACGGTCACGCAGCGTCAGCTCGCGACCCATGCCGGACGCGCAGCGCCTGATTTTCGCTCCCCAGCAGCAGACGTTCCGCTTTTCCGCTAGCTGTCGACCAGAATACACCGTTCCAGTCCGCGCTGGGTATGTTGGCTCACGCCGAAAGCTGTCGGTCGGGAGGCGTGACAACGGCGGGTCGCAATGCGCCTATTTGCCGCGATTCATGGCTCGCGAAGCGCTGCTGGCGGACGTGTGGGAGTCGCCTGCCCCGAAGCCAGCAGACGTTCGTCGGCTGCCGAGACTATCTGTCTCCTTGGGTCAGCATCTTCGGATCGGTGACCGTGAGGAGCGTGAGAATCGTGCCTCCATGTGCTTTCAGCGACTGCTCGGTGATGCGATAACGGCTGGCATCGCGCTGATCAAACCAGAGACTGGCGGCGACACTCTGGCTCCTGGAGCGCTCGACGGTTCCGAAGAGTACCGGGAAGGAAGGGGAGGACGGATCGAGGTCGTCCCGCGGGAACCAATCGTCGGGAACGCTGGCGGCACGCTTGAACCACCGACGACCTGATGGAGCATGGCAAATGAGTACGACCGGCCAGGTTCCAATGTCGATGCAGCGAAGGGCAGTCGCGAGCCTGCTGGTCGAGAAGGTGGTGGCGAGTTCGTCGACGCTCTCGAAATTCGGTCGCTTCAGTTGGGCGACTGTTGGGGCGAAGAGGTAGCGCGGCATGAGTAGGTCGGCTGCGAAGCGGTCGGCCTGCTTCTCGAGCTGGCTGGCGGCTCCGGGATTGCCGATGTCGCTCGAACGGCAGATGGAGGAACGACCGCGATGGTGGATCCAATGGCCTAGCTCATGGCCGATCGAGAATCGACGACGGCGCGGGTCGCCGGAGTTTCGGACGGTGATGATCGCCTGGTCCTGAAAACCGATGATGCGTGCTTCGCAGCTTGGCAGCTCTGCTTCACGAACCTTGGCTCCAATGGACCAAGCGATTGCTTCGAGGTCGATCTCGTCTGGACTGGTGATGCCCAGGGAGCGCAGGAGCGTCTCCGCTGGGGTGTCATCGCTCAATCGGGTTCCCCTCGTCGTCGATCACGCCGAGCTCACGCAGGTCGGCGAGGATGGAGTCCATCTCCTGTTCTGTGATGCCTTCGCCGTTTCGGGCCGCCATGGTGAGGCGCGATTTGAGCTTGGGATCGTCGTTGGCGAAGCGTTCCAAGATGCTGGCGCGCATGGCGATAGGGACCGGGGAGCGCACGGCGCGCGCCGTTCGGTCACGATCCACCGCTGTTCGTGCTGCGACGAGGCGAGTGCGACCGGCGCGCGCAACGCCGGCGGCGATCGCGTTGCGCGCCGACTGCGCTTCTGCTTCCGGATCAGCACCTTCCGCAGCCAGTTCAGCCATCAGTTCGGCGTCGCTGAGCTTCATCAGGTCTTCGACGGCTTCGTCGATCAGTTGGTTGAGCGCGGGATCGTTTTCCTCTGCGCCGCTCACGCAGCCCACCCGTTTGGAAACCTCCGTTCCATCTTTCGGCGAATGCGGGTGCGGGTGCTGTTGTAGGTGGTTTCGGACATTTCGTTCATAGCCATGATTTCCTCCTTCGATAGTTCTTCCAGGTCGGCCATGATGACGAGTAATGCGGGCGCGTCATCCGCGAACAGATCCTCCAGGGCGGCGATCCTCAGCGCCACGTCCTCGGCGCGCAGGATCAGGGTCTCGGCGTCCGGCGCGTTGCTTTTGAGAACGACCATAGGGCGACCATCGGTTCCGGTGGCATCGAGAGAGATTTCCCTCTCGGCTTTCCGTGAGGACACCTTCGCGTTCCATGCGATGCTCCGCATGGCGCCGATGAGGAAGACCAGGATGGGGAGGTCCCTGCGGCATTCGCGCGAGCCGGAATAGGCGGAACACACTGCGTCGCTGATGAGATCGTCCACCGTGCTGTCGAGAGCCAGTGCGAACTTGCTACCCGCACGGCGCAGGCGGACGAGGTCGATCTGGGTCAGGCCGTCGAGAGCGGACCTGATTTCTTCGAGGTCGAGCACGTCTCGGATCGTGTCACTCCCTTTGAGTCTGTCTTCCTGCGTAGGCTGACCCGGAAGCGGCTCGCGGACAAGCCGGTAAAATAAATCTCGATGTCCGTGGATGCTGCCGAGATCAGCCTACCTCTCTGAATGCCAATCACGGGGTTCGGGAGCGGTGTCGCAAGCTGGCTTACCCGACAGCGCGAGGAAGGAGGAATATTGACATGGGCAAGAACCAGCATGTGGTGCCGCACGCAGGCGGCTGGGCGGTTCGTGGCGCCGGCAATGAGCGGACGACCTCGGTGCACTCCGCCCAGTCCGAAGCGATCGGCGCTGCGCGCGACATCGCGCGCAACCAGCAGAGCGAACTGCTGATCCATGGCCGAAATGGCCAGATCCGCGAACGCGACAGCTTCGGTGGGGATCCGTTCCCGCCTCGCGGCTGACGCAAAACCGGGGTCGCGCGACCGCGCGGCCCCAACCTCGACGATTGGAGTGATGAATATGGCCAAGGGCAAGAGTGGCGGTTCCTACCGCAGCGCGATCTCGGGTCGCTACGTGACTGCTGCGCACGGGAAGGCGTCTCCGCGCACGACCGTCCGCGAGGCTGCTGGCGGCGGCAGCACCGGCGGCACATATCGCAGCGCAATCTCCGGGCGGTTCGTGACGACCGCGCACGGAAAGCGCAGCCCCAACACCACGATCAAGGACAGCTGACGCTTCCCATGTTGATGGTGGCACGAGCGCCCACCTCCCCTCGGCGGTGGGCGTTTTCTGTTTCGGTTCGATCAAAGGCAGAGAGCCAATGTGCCCGTTCGTGAACGAAACCTAGCTCACGAACTTCTGCCATTTAGTAATCGCGGGGCGTAAGGAGGTGCTTCAGGCCAATTCTGCGCCGCCTGAGCGAACGTGAAGACGAAAATCTCGTGATCCATCTTAATCTGCCCCCCTCGATCCACCACTCCAGTGCCAGTGCTGACGGGATCGGTGCAATGTTTGCTTGCCTGACTTTGTGAAGGACGGCATCGGCTTTCCAACGCGCTCGATGCTGAAATAACCGTTACCACGCTAATCCGAACCGAACGTCCTCAATCGATGGAAGGGGCCCCGCAGTCTTGACGAACCTTCGGACCAAACTAGCGGAGTGGCTCATCTCGTCGGCGAAATGGCTGAAGAAACGATCGGACGAGGAAGGGCGCGAACCCAGGTTCGTCGATCTGGCTCCCACCGATCAGGCGGATGAAGCGGGCGTTTATTCCGGCGCTCTGGCCGAGGCCACCGACAACCCGCGCGTCATGAACATCGCTCTCACCGGTCCCTATGGGTCTGGTAAGAGCAGCATCATCAAGTCGTTCCTTAAGAGCTATGATCGGGATGTCCTCCAGATCTCCTTGGCTGCGTTCCTGCCCGATGCCGCGCTCTCCGCTGGCGAGGAGGGCCGGCAGGAGATCGAGCACAGCACCGTGACGGTGAGCAGGCAGGAGATCGAGCGGAGCATCCTTCAGCAGATGCTGTACGGTGCCGACGCGAACAGACTGCCACTCTCACGGTTTAAGCGAATCCAGTCGCCGGGCCGGTGGGCGTCAGTCGTCTCACTGTTCACCGTCCTGGGCCTCGTCGCATGCTGGCAGCTGGAGACCCGCAAAAACCGGTAGCGTTTGGACGGCTATAATGATTCATTGAGGGCGCGCGATCACGGAGGCCAGCTATGGATCCCAAGTCCCTGTTCAGTTTGAGCGATCACCTTGAGGCATTG
>NZ_JAZFAX010000004.1:0-250974 GCF_036352595.1 Novosphingobium resinovorum | reverse complement strand
CGGGCCGCGCGTCTCGGTGATCGGGCTGGAGGACGTGATCGTCGTCATCGATGGCGACGACATCATGATCACCACCACCGCAGGCGTGCAGAAAGTCGGCAATCTCGCCGGCGCCAGGAACCAGTGAGGCCTGAGGGATGAGCGCGATCCTTCCCATCCGTCAGGTCGAGAAGGTCTGGGGCATGGACGTCCTGCCGGCGCCGTTCCAGGCGCCCGAGGGCGAACGCATCGGCGAGATCTGGTTCGAGCCGAACGCCGTGCTGCCCGAACTGCTGGCCAAGTACATCTTCACCAGCGAGGCGCTGTCGGTGCAGGTGCACCCTTCCGATGCCCAGACGATAGCCAAGGGCATCGGGCGGCAGGGCAAGGAGGAATGCTGGCTCATCGTCGCCACCGAACCCGGCGCGCAACTCGCGATCGGCTTCGACGAGGAGATCGGCGAGGATGCCATGCGCGCCGCCGCGCTCGACGGTTCGATCGAGAAGCTGATGACCTGGCATGACATCGTACCGGGCGATTTCTTCTACATTCCGGCCAACACCGTCCATGCGA
This sequence comes from Novosphingobium resinovorum, assembly GCF_036352595.1. Taxonomy (GTDB): domain Bacteria; phylum Pseudomonadota; class Alphaproteobacteria; order Sphingomonadales; family Sphingomonadaceae; genus Novosphingobium; species Novosphingobium resinovorum_B. The sequence continues at coordinate 250,422 of NZ_JAZFAX010000004.1, read as the reverse complement.
TCGGCGCGGGGGTCAGCCTGATCGAGGTCCAGCAGAACAGCGACATCACCTATCGCCTCTACGACTACGGCCGCCCGCGCGAACTCCATCTGGAAGAGGGCATGGCGATCTCGCATGGCGAGCCCTATTCCTTGGAAAAGTGGCACAAGCGCGTGCCCGCCCACGGCTCGCAGGTGCTGGTCGACGGGCCGCTGTTCATGCTCGACCAGGTTGCGGGAATCCCCGCGCCCGAGACGGCGCTGCGCTATCCCGCGGCGCTGCTGGTGATCCCCCGCGAAGGCGAGGTGACGATCGCGGGCGAGGTCGTGGCGCCCGGCGGCTGCGCCGTCGCGACGCGCTTCGACGACGTCCGGTTTGCGGATAACGGCGTCTGCCTGATCGCCAGGGCCTGTGCAGCCGCCGCGTAACGTTGCATGAAAGACGACATGATCGTCCAGACCATTCAGCTTGCCTTGACCCCGGTCTTCGTGCTGGTGGCCATCGGCAATATCCTCAACATCCTCTCCACCCGCCTCGGCCGCGTGGTCGATCGCGCGCGCATCCTGCAGGAGCGGCACGGGACGACATCGGGGGTGGAGCACGACATGATCGTGAGCGAACTGCGGCTCGTCCATCGCCGGATGACGCTGATTACCCATGCGGTGCGCTACATGGTGCTTTCGGCCTTGGCGATCGGCGTGACCGTGGCGGTGCTGTTCCTGTCCGGTCTTGGCGGGCTCGACTGGCATGCGGCGGCGGCCGTGACGTTCCTCGCCGCGATCGTGCTGCTGCTGTTCGCACTGGTGCTGTTCCTGCGCGAGACCCAGGTCGCGGCCGACGCGCTGCGGATACCGAGCGATTACCTGGAACTCGACCGCGAGATCTGAAGGTCATCGCACCGGCGGTTGGAGTTTATGCGCTTTGCCCTAGGTTCGTGCCGGGGAGAGCGGACAGATGGCGACAGGCACGGCGCAGGAATGGAAAAGGGGCTGGCCGGTGGTCGTCGCGGCCATGGCGGGGTTCTCGTTCTTCTCGGTGCTGATTTCGGCGACGGGACTGTTCATCGCGCCGCTGGAGCGGGAGTTCGGCTGGGACCGGGCGACGCTGTCGATGGGGCCGGCGATCGCGACGGCGGTGACGGCACTGCTCTCGCCGTTCTACGGCGCGGCGATCGACCGCTTCGGATCGCGGCGGCTGGGGCTGCCGGGCGTCGTCGCGACGATGGCGGCGACCTCCATGTTCGCGTTCGCCAGCGGCTCGCGCACGCAGTGGGTGGTGATGTGGATCGTCTTCGGGCTGATCCTGACCTCCATCAAGTCGACGATCTGGACGACCGCCGTAGCGGGCACTTTCAGCAAGGGCAGGGGGCTTGCGCTGGGGCTGGCGGTCACCGGTCCGGCGATCGCGCAGACGCTGGTGCCGCCGCTCGGCAATTTCCTGATCGAAAGCTTCGGCTGGCGCGCCGCCTACGTCTGGTTCGCGCTGGGCTGGGGCGGGGTGACGCTGCTGCTGTGCTGGCTGTTCCTGAGCGATGCGCATGTCCCCAGGGCTTTCGGGAAAGCACCCGCCCCGCGCCCCGCGCTGCCCGGCCTGCGCAAACGCGAGGCGCTGCGCAGCCTGGCGCTGGCGCAAGTGGCGCTGTCCTCGTTCGTGGTGATGACAATGACCATCGGCCTGGGCATCCACCTGTTCCCGATCCTGACCGAGGCGGGCGTGGCGCGGACCGAAGCCGCCTGGCTGCTGTCGCTCGGCGGTGTCGCCGGCATCGTCGGCAAGCTGGTGACGGGTGCCTTGCTCGACCGGTTCCGGCCGAACTGGACCGGCAGCCTGACGATGGGCGTGACGGCGGTGACGTTCGTGGTGCTGGTTCGTTTCCTCGATTCCATGCCGGCACTGATCGCGGCGCTGGTCATCAATGGCTACGCGGCGGGCTCCAAGACGCAGATCACGGCCTATCTCACCGCAGGCTATGCGGGCATGCGCAATTTCGGAATGATCTATGGCGCGATGTCGGCTCTGGTCGCACTGGCCTCGGGGCTGGGCCCATGGATCGCCGGGAAGGTCTACGATGTCTCGGGCGGCTACGAGCCGTTCCTGTGGGTGGGTGCTGCCGGATGCGTTCTGGGCGGCGCCTTGCTGCTCGCTCTACCGCCGATGCCGCGATGGGATGAGGAACAGGATCAGGCCGTCTCGGCCTCGGCTCCATAGCGCGGGTCGGGGCCGGAATCATCCTGGCGGATGAAGCTGATCTTTCCTTCCGGCTCGAGGATGGCCCAGGCGATCTGGCGCAGGCTGGAAATCCCCGCGAGCCGCATCTCGATCGCCAGTTCGGCGTCGTCGATGCGCTCCTCGTCGAGATTGCTTTTCAGCAGCCGGCCGTCGCGCACCAGCACCACCGGCCGGCTTTCCAGCACCCGGCGCGCCTTGGGGAAGCGATGCGCGACGAGGCCCATCGCGAAGCTCCAGGCGGCAAAGGTGAAGATCGCCAGCATCGCCCCGGTCAGCGAGAAGTCCTGGTGCGTCACGCCTTGCTGGATGAGGTCGCCGGTGACGATCAGCGAGACGAGTTCGAACGGGGCCATCTGCCCCAGTTCGCGCTTCCCCATCAGCCGCAGCAGGACATAGACCAGTACGAACATCACCGAGGCGCGGATCACGATTTCCATCAGGCGACCTCGTTCATGGCAGCACCGTGACTTTCAGCGGGATCGCGAGGAGGGGATGCTTGCCGTCCTCGATATGCATGAATCCCGCGAGCGTGCGCAGCGCGCGCGGCTGGATCTGGCCGTCGAACTTGACGCGGAAGGGTTCGCCCGCCTTCACTTTGCCGAAGTGGTAGCTGTAGCGGCCGCCGAGCGCCTCGGCGCTTTCGGCGTCGGGGGCGAGGGTGTCGATGCTCATGCCGCGCCAGAGCGGTTCGTCCACCGCGACCACGAGATCCGCTACGTCACGCCGGGGAGTGACGTCGAGCACGGTTTCGAACCAGTTTCCGCTGCGCAGGACCGGCTCGTATTCGAGCGTCGCCGTGGCCTGGCGCGCGCGATATTCGGTCACGTCCGGCGGTCCGCCGCCCAGCCAGCCGACGAGGGCGCTGCCAAGGACAACGACGAACACTGCGGCTGCGATCGGCGTGCGCCACCGCGCGAAAGTGGGCACCGCGCAGTGGAGCGGATCGATGCCGTAAGGGGCTGGGGACGGTGCGTCGGCAGGCATGGCGGATGAGAAATCCGCGCGAGGGGTTGCGGTTCCCAAGATCTTCCCTGTCCACCGTATGCGGGGAGGACAAAAAAACGGGGCGCCTTTCGACGCCCCGCTCTCTATGGGTTTTCAGTAAAGGAAGATCAGGCCGCCAGCTTGAACGGCTCGATCTCGCCCGAGAGGTACAGCTTCTTGGCCTTGGCGCGGCTGAGCTTGCCCGAGCTGGTGCGCGGCAGGCTCTTGGGCGGCACCAGTTCGACCACGCAGTTCATGCCGGTGATCGAACGCACCTTGTCGCGGATCAGGTCGCGCAGTTCCACGCGCTTGACCGGATCGGAGACGCGGCAGTGGACGAGCACGGCGGGGGTTTCCTCGCCATTGTCCATCTCCACCGAGAACGCCGCGATGTCGCCATGGTTGAAGCCCGGAAGCTGTTCCACCGCCCACTCGATGTCCTGCGGCCAGTGGTTCTTGCCGTTGATGATGATCATGTCCTTGGCGCGGCCGACGATGAACAGGTAGCCGTCGGTCATGTAGCCCATGTCGCCGGTATCCAGCCAGCCATCGACGAGACATGCGGCGGTGGCTTCGGGATCGCGGAAGTAGGAATGCATCACCGAGGTGCCACGGCACCAGACCTTGCCGATCTTGTGGTCGCCGAGCGTACTGCCGTCCTCGCCGCGGATCACCACTTCCATGTCGCGCACGGCCTTGCCGCAGTTGACGATGGCGCGGTAGCGGGCCGGGCGGTTGAGATCGCGCGGCGCGCCCGAGAGGCGCTCTTCCTCGACCAGTTCGACGCGGATGCCTTCGCCCGGCGGCATGATGGTCACCGCCAGCGTCGCTTCGGCGAGGCCGTAGCTGGGCAGGAAGGCCGATGCCTTGAAGCCGGCATCGGCAAAGGCGTTGACGAAGCTCTGCATCACGTCCGGGCGGATCATGTCGGCACCGTTGCCGGCGAGACGCCAGCGCGACAGGTCGAAGCGGTCGCTCACCGGGCTCTGGCTGGAGATGCGGCGGGCACAGATGTCATAGCCGAACGTCGGCGAGAACGAGGCCGACGTGCCCTTGTTGCGGGTGATGAGGTCCAGCCATGCCAGCGGACGACGCGCGAAATCCTCGGTCTTGAGGTAATCGGTCGAAACCTGGTTGGCTATCATCGACAGGAAGCAGCCGACGAGGCCCATGTCGTGATACCACGGCAGCCACGAGATGCAGCGGTCGCTTTCCTGGAAATCCATACCGTGCGCGTGGCTGGCGAGGTTCGACAGCAACGAACGGTGCGTCACCGCGACGCCGTGGGGGAAGCGGGTGGAGCCCGAGGAATACTGCAGGTAGCAGATATCGTCCGGGTCGGCCTCGGGCAGCGCGACTTCGGGCGCATCCTTCACCGCGAAATCGGCCCAGGTGGCATGCGCGCAGCCCTGGCGTTCCGCGGCTGCGACGGTCATCGCGGCGATCTCGTCCGGGCCGACCAGCAGGACCGGGTCCGAACTGGCGAGCTGGACGCCGAGCTGGTCGATGTAGTTGTCCTTGCCGCCGAAGCTGGTCGGCAGGGGAAGCGGTACAGGCCAGGCGCCCGCATAGACTGCGCCGCAGAACAGCGCCGCGAAGTCCGTGCCGGTCTCGGCGATGAGGGCGATGCGATCGTCCTTCTTCACGCCGCGCGCGATCAGCGCATAAGCGACCTTGAGCGCGTCTTCACGCAGCGCCGAGAAGGGGTAGACGCGCGTGAGCGTGCCGCGTGGATCGTGGAAATTGAACCCGCGTTTGCCTGTGGCGGCATAGTCCAGGGCGTCGCCAAAAGTGGCGAAATCGGCGAAAATGCGCGGCAGCGCATCCTCGTTGGGGGTGGGGATAAGTGCCTGCCCCGTATTCGGCACCAGTTCGATGGTGTCGGCCATATGATCTAACCCGTTGTAGTTATACCGTTACTCTCGCGAGACCGGCGCTTCTATCCGGTCCAATCTGAACCGGAGGTAGCTGTGTTGCGTCCCAGACGGTCTCACGCGCTCTCCCCAATCCTGCCTGAGTGTGGCACGAATAGGGCAGCATGTCGGACAAGCGTCGCAATCCACAAACTGGGCCACGACCCCTGACCCCATCCCGTCTGGAGGAATTGGCGCTGGCCTATGTCGCGCGTTTCGCCACGACGCAAGCCAGGTTGCGCGGTTATCTGCAGCGCAAGCTGAAGGAGCGCGGCTGGTCGGAGGAAGCGGCGCCCGATATCGATGCACTGGTCGAGCGTTATGCGCAGAAGGGCTACGTCGACGATGCCTCGTGGGCGCGGATGAAGGCGGGCAGCCTGTTGCGGCGCGGCTACGGCGCGCGCCGGGTGGGTGAGGCGCTGGGGCAGGCCGGCGTGGACGAGGCGATGCGCGCCGAGACCCGGCCCGGCGCGGCGGCGCAGCGCCGGGCCGCGCTGGTGCTGGCGCGGCGCCGGCGCTTCGGGCCTTTCGCCCTCCAGCTTGCGGACGACCCGAAGGTGCGGGACAAGCAACTCGCCGCGATGCTGCGGGCGGGGCACCCGCTCGACATCGCGCGCCGGATCGTCGAGAGCGAGGATGCCGACGCGCTTGAGGAATGGTGCGAGTCGGAATTCGGAGACTATTGAATGCGCCTGACCCGCTCGACTTTCGCTATTTCCCTGCTGCTGGCGTTCGCCGCGTGCTCGCAAGGCGGACAGGAGGCGACGGCCAAGGGAGCGACGGCCAAGGGAACCACTGGGGCATCGTCCTCGCAGCCGGCGGTGCATCCCATTTCGGGCTTGCCGGTCAAGGATCTCACGGTGAAGTCGGCGAACGGGCTTCACACCTTCCGGGTGGAAGTGGCCACGACCTTCAAGGAGCAGGAGCACGGACTGATGTTCCGATCCGAGATGGGCGCGGACGAGGGGATGATCTTCCCCAACGATCCGCCGCGCCGCGCCGCCTTCTGGATGCGCAACACCGTGATTCCACTCGACATCATCTTCATCGGTACCGACCACCGCATCCTCAACATCGCCGCGAACGCGGTGCCGTATGACGAGACGCCGCTGCCTTCCGACGGTGTGACCTCGGGCGTGCTGGAGCTGAACGGCGGCCGCGCAGCGCAACTCGGCCTCAAGGCGGGCGACAAGGTTTCGTGGTGATGATCTGATCGCGCGCTTGCCGGCGGGGGCAGGCAGTCCGATGCTGCGGCGCAGGTCTTTGTCGCCGCGGAATCGTGATTGTCCCAAAACACCTCGTCATTCCCACGAAGGCGCGGGATTCAGCTGATGGCGGCGCATCCGGTCGGACCGGGAGATGGATTCCCGCCGCCACAAATATGTATTAGCCCAAGCGGGTCGCACTTTCGGGGGGAGGGCGACGTTCAGTCTTGGCGAATTGGTACCGGCGGGCTCACATCGACAGGGCCAGTTGTTCCAGCATCTTGTGGATCGCGGCAACCTGTGTGCCTTCGCGGGTGGGGAAGGTGGCGAAGAAGTTCTTCATCTGGCCGTCGTATCCCCACCAGTCCCAGCACCCCATCGGATTGACTGGCGCGGCGACGCTGGCGATGACTTGCGGATAAAGCATGACGATGCGGTTGGTGTCAGCCCATTCGTTGAAGCCGAGCCGGCCATAGACCGCATCCCCTACACCGACCGAACCGGCAACCTTGGGGTTGCCCCGCGCGCCTTGCTGGCAGCCGTGAAAGACCACATGGACCGGGCAATGCGCCTGCGCATCGCGGCACGGGGCGGGCACGTAGAGGTAGCCGGTATCGTCGAGGCTTGACTGGCCGGTGCGGAACGGACGCTGGTCGAACGGTTCGGGTGCGCTGGAGAGCGCGGCGGCCTTCGCGTTCAGACTGCCGAAGATGTGGCGCAGGATAGCCTGCGGCTGGTCGTAGAGAGTGCCGTCCTTCCGGCATTTGCTGATGTAGGGCGAGGTCGTTTTGGCGAGGCAGCCATCGCCGAGATCGTCGGACAGGAAGGCGTGCCCGGCGCGCACCGACTTCACGTAGAGCAGGCTGGTGCGCGACACCTTGTGGTCCCGGTAGAACGCGGCGACGGCGTCCATCGCGGCCGTCGCCACCACGCCGTCGGCGGTGCCGTGGAACAGGTAGATGCGCTGGCGGGCGATGTTGTCCAGAGGGTCTATCAGCCCGAGGTCGCGATAGCGGGCCGCCATGGGAAGGTCGGTGACACCCTGGCCCTTCATGCAGGCGAAGGCGCGCTGCGTTGCGGTCCAGCCTCCGGCGTAAGGCGCGCCGTAGGCCGCACAGCCATAAGGGCCGCCGGCGACGATCCCCGCGCCGATCGTGCTCTGCGAGAAGGCCACGGCATACTGCACCGCCATGAATGCGCCTGACGACAGCCCGGAAACCGACGTGCGTTCCATCTGCGTGCCGAGATGCGGCAGTGGCGGAGGATCGGCCAGCGCTGGCGGCGGGAAAAGAGCGAGCAGGCAAAGGAAAGCGGCAATGACCCGGCGCATGCGATTCCCCCTTTAGGCTGAATGTCCCTTTAGCTTGATCCCGTGCGGCCCGGCTTGCTGTGTTGCAGCATAGATTGCCTTGCATCGCTGGCGCTGTCCAGCGGGCGATACCTCGGCAATGGTGCTCATCGGCAAAGTCTTGCGCCATAATGGCGGCCTTTCCCGGCGTAATGCCCTTGCCTTCGGGGGGCGATCGGGGCTAGTGCGCGGCTCATGGGAATCCTGTCCAAGATCTTCACCTGGTGGGACGGCGCCACCATCGGCACCTCGCTCTGGAGCTCGCGCAATGGCGAGCATGTCGGCACCGACGCGCAGGGGAACAAGTACTATCGTTCCAAGAACGCGAAAGTGAAGACGACCGAGGGCTGGGATCGCCGCTGGGTGATCTATGCCGGCGCCAACGACGCCAGCAACGTCCCCGCCGAATGGCACGGCTGGCTGCACCACTCCTATGACGGCGTGCCCGAAAGTCACCTGCCGGCCCCGCGCATCTGGGAAGTCGATTACACCCCCAATGCCACCGGCACCGCGACCGCCTACCGCCCGCAGGGCGCGCTGGAGCGTGGCGGGCGCCGCGCCGCCGCCACCGGCGACTACGAAGCCTGGTCGCCGGAAGCCTGAGGGCTCACGCGTGATTCGTTTCCAAGACCTGGCAGCGCTTTCCCTGCTGTCGGTCCTGGCGGCTTGCGGTGGTGAGCCGGCGCCTGACGCGCAGGATACCAGCGTCCCCGATGCCATTGCCGGGATGCAGGCCGGTCCGGCGCAGGCGGCCAAGGGCCAGCAGATCGGCACGCCCAACAAGGACCGCGTGGTCACCCTGGGCGTGCTCAACAAGCGCAACAACCTGACGCAGGTTCTGGTGATGAAGCCGGGCGAATCGCGTCGCATCGGCAATCTCGTGGTCAAGGTCGCGACCTGCGAGAAGACGCTGCCCTGGGAAAAGCCCCAGGAAGAGGGCGCCTTCGTTCAGGTCTTCGTCGAGCAGCGCAAGACCACGGCGGAAAAGCTGGCCTGGAACAAGGTGTTCTCCGGCTGGCTGTTCAAGAACAACCCCGGCGCCAACGTGGTCGAGCACCCGGTCTACGACGTCTGGGTCAAGAGCTGCGCAATGAGCTTCCCGGGCGAGGAAGCGAGCCCGCAGGACTTCGCGTCGCCGAGCAGGGCGGCGAATGCCTCGGGCAGCGAAAGCACGCCCGCTCCGGCCGCATCGGCCAGTCCCAGCGCGTCGCCCACGGTCGCCGATCCCGAGCCGGTCGAGGAGCCCGCCGTCGAGCAGTGAACTGCCGTCGGCTGGCCGGATTGCGCGGCCTGCAGCAGCGCCAGGTACTTCTTCTGGGGCATTTCCACCGCGCCCAGCGAGGCGAGGTGCGAGGTCATGAACTGGCAGTCGAGCAGGGTGGTGCCGCCCCGCCGCAGCGCCGCCACCAGCCAGCACAGCGCCACCTTCGACGAATCGCTTGCCCGCGAGAACATCGATTCGCCGCAGAACACCCGGTCGAACCCGACGCCGTAGAGCCCGCCGACCAGTTCGCCCTCGCGCCAGACCTCGATCGAATGCGCGTGGCCGAGAAAATGCAGGTTCTCGTAGCTCGCCTGGATGCGGTGGCTGATCCAGCTGCCGCCATCGTCATTGCCGCCATCGTCGCTGCCGCTATCGTCACTGGCATCGCCGCTGGCTCGGGCACGGCGAGGTGCCGCACATTCGTCCATGACCTGCGAGAAGGCGCGGTTGCACGTCACCTCGAAGCGTCCGCGCTTCAGCGTACGGGCGAGCGAGGAGGATACGCGCAGGCCTTCGAGCGGCAGGATCGCGCGCAGGCGCGGCTCGATCCAGAAGATCTCCGGGTCGTCGCGCGCGTCCGACATCGGGAAGATGCCGCTGCGATAGGCGAGCATCAGCAGTTCGGGTTCGATGATCGGGGTCGAGCGGGGCGCGTGCACGCCGCTGTCCTAGCAGATGGGGATAACGAGCGCGAATCGGGATAATCGTTTCGCCGTTTCACAATCGCCGCTTGCCATCCTGCACGTCCTTCATTAGAGGCCCCCGAGCCCGCAGGAGTGTAGCTCAGTTGGTAGAGCATCGGTCTCCAAAACCGAGGGCCGTGGGTTCGAGTCCCTCCACTCCTGCCAGCATTTTCCCAAGATCGCGATAATCGTCCCTTCGGGGAGAGCCGGATGTCGGGCGCACGAAATGTGCGTTGCGTCATGATGCTTCGACAAGCTCTCGGGTGAGCGGGGGAAGTGTGATGCCCACAACTCTGCTCCGGCGGAGCTTGTCGAAAGCACCATGGTCGGGCCACGACGTTCAATTGTCGGCCGAGTTGCTCTAGGAGAGCCCGTTCGCCGATTCGGGCTACAAGCGGGAAGATACAGTCATACATGCACGCCAGCGCGCATCCTGACGCCGTAGAGGCCGACGCGGCCCCTGCCAGCGATACTTACGTCAGCGACACATATCGGCGCACGCGCCACGAGGCCCTGTGGATGGGCATCGTGCTTTCGCTGCTCGCGATGCTGCCGGCGATCGTCGCCTGGGCGCCGCAGATGACCGACTATCCCTCGCACCTCGCGGGGTTCAAGGTCATGCTCGACCATGGCCACGACCCGTTTCTGACCCGTTACTTCCTGTTCAAGTGGGAATGGACCGGCAATCTCGGCGCCGAACTGCTGATGGTGCCGTTGACCGCGATCATGGGGCTGGAAGCCGCGGGGCGGTTCATCGTCGCGATGATCCCGTTCCTCACCGGCATGGCGATCATGGCGGTGGAATGGAGCCTCCGCAAACGGATCGGCGCCGGCGCCATCCTGGCTTTCGCGATGATCTGGTCGCCTTCGTTCCTGATGGGCTTCCTCAATTACTCGCTGTCTATCGCTTTCGCGCTGTTCGTGCTGGCGGCCTGGGTGCGGCTGGAGAATTGGCGTTGGCGCTGGGCGGTGATGATTCCGGCCAGCTTCGTCGTCTGGCTGTGCCACGTTTCGGGCTGGGGCGTGATGGGCGTGCTGATCTTCGGCTACGAATGGTCGAAGCGCAGCGGATGGCGCGACTGGCGGCCGTTCCTCAAGCCGTGGTCTCTGGTCTTCCCGATCCTGCCGATGCTGCTGGGCATGGGGGCCAACTCCAAGGTGTCCTACGGCCGCTGGGGGGTGCTCGAGTACAAGTGGCAGATCCTCTACGGGGCGATGCGCAGCTACGACCAGACCTTCGACATCGCCAGCTTGTGCGTGGTGCTCGCGGTGGTGGCGGCGGCGCTGGCGCTGCGCCGCTTCGACGGCCGCGTCGGCTGGGCGGCGCTGATCCTGTTCGTGCTGACGCTGGCGGTGCCGCGCCAGATCTTCGGCGGCGACTATGCCGACTATCGCCTGAGCACCGCCGCGCTGCTGGTCGCCTGCCTGGCGATCGACTGGCCGGTACGGCGCTGGGGCCTCGCGCTGGCGGGGCTGCTGTTCACCGCGCGGATCGCGGTGACGACGGTGACCTGGTACGAGGATGCCCAGACCGCGCGCCAGCTGATCGGCGCGCTCGCCTATGTGCCGGAGGGCTCGCGCGTGGCGACGGCAGTGGCGATTCCGCGCCGCCAGTGGTTCTTCGGGCCCTTCGAGCACTTCGGCAGCTATGCGGTGGTGCGGCGCAGTTCGATGGAGAATTCCAACTTCGCGCTGCCTGACGTCCACATGCTTGCGATGCGCGAGACGCGCTATCGCTTCAACGATCCGACGCAGCGCATCCTCTACGGGGACAGCCAGCGCATCGACTTGCGCAAGTTCAAGCCCGCGCGCCATGCCGACTACCTCTGGTACATCGGTACGAAGGCCCCGGTGGCGATCCCGGACGGGTCGCGGATCGTCTATGCGACCCCCAACTCGTTCCTTGCGCGCCTGCCGGACTCGGTGGACCTTGCAAATCCGGGCGACGGAAGCTAAATCCCCGTCTCCTCCCGACAGGCGGACTTCATCAGCCCCTCCCGGCCTCGGCCGGGGCGGCGATGACCCCTAGGCGGAAGACACGCAATTCCCCGCCCCGTGCGGGACAAAAGAGAGCGACGTAAGATGGCCAAGATCACCCCCGGCGAATTCATGCGCCAGGTTCAGGCGGAAACGCGCAAGATCCACTGGCCCTCGCGCCAGGAGACGGTCACGACCGCGATCTTCGTCGGCCTGATGACGGTGCTGCTGGCGGTGTTCTTCCTGGGCATCGACGCGCTGTTCGGCTGGATCGTCAGCACGCTGCTGAACGCCCTTTGATCGCCAGAATTCAGGACAAAGAGAAACACATGGCCCGCTGGTACATCATCCACGCCTACTCCGGTTTCGAGAGCAAGGTTAAGGAAGCCATCATCACCGAGGCCGAGCGTATCGGCCTTTCCCAGCTCGTCGAGGACGTGCAGGTTCCTTCGGAAACCGTCACCGAGGTGAAGCGCGGCAAGAAGGTCCAGACCGAGCGCAAGACCATGCCGGGCTATGTCCTCGCCAAGCTGACGCTGAACGACGACGTCTACCACCTCATCAAGAACACCCCGAAGGTCACCGGCTTCCTCGGCGCGAACAACAAGCCGCAGGCGATCAGCGAGGCCGAGGCGTCGCGCTACTTCGGTGCCGCCGAAGCCGCCGCTGCCGCCCCGCGCAAGACCGTCTCGATCGATTACGAGATCGGCGATTCGGTCAAGGTGCTCGACGGTCCGTTCGCGAGCTTCAACGGCATCGTCGAGGAACTCGACTTCGAAAAGAGCCGGGTCAAGGTCGCGGTCTCGATCTTCGGCCGCGCTACCCCGGTGGAGCTGGAATTCGAGCACGTCGAACTCAGCAAGTAAATCATTCGCCCAGTTGAAGCGGCTCCGGCCGCCCATCGACAAGAATGTAATGCCCCGCAGGTGCTCGCCTGCGGGGCATTTTTCTTGGCAAGGTGAGCGATAATTAACCACTTGCCGTCATGAAAAGCGCATGAACAGGGTGCGACTGGACGGGCTGGATGGTTTGCGCGGCATCGCCGCCCTCTGCGTGTTGCTGACGCACGTATTTCCGAGAGTGGGCAGCTGCGCCTACCTGGGCGTCGATTTCTTTTTCATGCTCAGCGGCTATGTGATGGCGCGCAGCTACGAGGCGGGTCATCTCGCCCCGCATAAGGATCACGGCGCGAGACGGGCCGGCAGCCGGGCGTTTATCGTGGTACGACTGCGGCGGCTGTGCCCGACCGTCTTCCTGTGCGGTTTCTTCGGCCTGCCCTGGGTCATGCTCCAGCCCGCGAGCGTCAATCCGGTCTACGTTGCGGCCTGCCTGGCCTTTCCATTCCTGTTGAGCCTGCCGGTATGGTCGATCGGCGCCGAACTGTTCGCCAATTTCACGCATGCGACCGTCCTGGCGCGCCTTGCAACGCCTCGTCTGATGCTGCTGGTGGCATTGCTTTTCGCAGGGCTGGCGCTGTTCGTGGTCCGGGACGGCAGCATCGGCGTCATGAACGGCCAGACCGGCTGGACGGCGGTGGCCTTGCGCACATTGGTGTCCTACGGGGCGGGCATCGTGCTGTATCGCAGCTGGCGCGACAGGCCCCCGTTCCGAATCGGAGCCGCCTTCACCTGGGGGGCGATGCCGGTGTTCATCGCTCTGGCATCGCTGCTTCCTGCAGGGCGGGGCGTTTCTGACCTGGTCTTCGTTCTCGTCCTCTGTCCGTTGCTGATCGCGGGCGGGCTGGACAATGGGCAGGGGAGCCGTCTGGCGCGCAGTGCAGGGGCCTTGTCCTTTCCGCTCTATGCCGCGCACGCCCCTGCGCTGGTGAGCTTGCAGGCCTTCGGTTTCGGCTGGCAATGGCAGCTGGTCGGCGGGTTCGGCGCTGGCGTACTGGCATGGGCGATATCGGACCGCGCACGGCGGCTTCACCGTTCCCCCCGTCCTGGGGGGCATATGAGGACCAGGCAGGTGCAGGCATGACAACCCAACCTGACCGCGCGGCGGGAACCGCAGGCAAAGCTACGCGCATCACCGCGCTTGATGGCCTGCGCGGCATAGCCGCTTGCGGCGTCGCGTTCCTCTACCACCCGCTGCTCGAACTTCACCCCGCCGTAATGGCGCGGGCGCCCGCGCCGATCGTCTGGATGCGCGACTGGGGTTGGAGCTTCGTCGACTTGTTCTTCCTGATCTCCGGCTTCATCTTCGCGCACGTCTATCTGCGGGAGCGGCGGCTCGATCGCGCGGGACTGGCGGAATTCGCCGTGGCACGCGTGGCAAGGCTCTACCCGTTGCACCTGGCGACCTTCGCCGTCTGCGTCCTGCTGTTTTTCGGCGCGCCCGAGAACACCTGGTACGCGCTGGTCGCGCATCTGTTCATGCTGCAGGCCTTCGTCGAGCCGCTGGGTCATACCTTCAACGGGCCGAGCTGGTCGATCTCGGTCGAACTGGCATGCTACGCGCTGTTCGCGCTGGGGACGGTCAGCGGTGAGCGAACGCTGCGCTGGGTCACCGCCGCCGCCATTCTCGTGCCGGTCTTCTACCTTGTCCTGCTCGCGCGGCCGGGCGGGCCATGGATCGCGGACTGTATTCCACGCGGACCTCTGGGCTTTTTCCTGGGCCAGGTGCTGTGGCGCTGCCGTGAGCCTGTTGCCCGCGTGCCCGCCGCGATCCTGGCCGTGCTGGTCGCGATCGGCCTGACGCTCGACGCGGGGCGCTTCTCGCCGCTGTTGCCGCTGTGCCTGCTGGCGTGGCCCGCCGCAGTGTGCCTGGCACTTCGCCTGCCGCTGCTGGCAAGCCGTCCGCTGCTGTGGCTGGGGGATCGCAGCTATTCGATCTATCTCGTCCATTTCCCGCTGCTGCTTGTCTGTATCCCGCAGATCGAGAGTACCACCAGTGGATGGGTGGCAAGCGCCATGCTGGCCGGATTTGCGGGAGTGGTACTGGTGCTGAGCGACCTGGCCTATCGCCGTCTCGAAGTGCCGGCGCGCGGTGCCATTCGCGGTGCCTGGCGCCGCCGCCGCAAAGCCGCGCTGCCGGACGGCGTCGCCGCCTGAAACGGGCTCTTTCCTTTCCTGCGCTTTTCCTATAGGGGCGCCCCCTTCGGACATGGCCTTGCCGTGCCCGATTCCCTGCGGGAGGGGTGCTGATCACACGGCGCCCCGCCAAAACCGCTAGACATGAGCCTCGGGAAACCGGTGCGACAGTGTGAAAAGGAGCGGCCCCATGGCCAAGAAGATTACCGGTTACATCAAGCTGCAGGTTCCTGCAGGCAAGGCCAACCCGTCGCCGCCGATCGGTCCGGCTCTGGGTCAGCGCGGCGTGAACATCATGGAATTCTGCAAGGCGTTCAATGCCGCCACGCAGGAACTCGAGAACGGCATGCCGATCCCGACCATCATCACCGTCTACGCCGACCGCAGCTTCACCTTCGTCACGAAGACGCCGCCTGCCACCTTCCTCATCAAGAAAGCCGCCGGTCTGAAGTCGGGCTCGAAGGAGCCGGGCAAGATTTCCGCCGGAAAGATCAAGATGTCGCAGCTGGCCGAGATCGCCCAGGTCAAGATGGCCGACCTCAATGCCAACGACATTGATGCCGCGACGAAGATCATTGCAGGCTCCGCTCGCGCGATGGGCCTCGAAGTGGTGGAGGGCTGAACCCATGAAGCAGACCAAGAACCAGAAGGCTCTCGCAGCCAAGCTCGGCGACAACATGAAGCTCTACGGCGTTGACGAAGCGCTGCAGACCCTGCGTGACGTCAAGGCCACCAAGTTCGACGAGACCATCGAAGTCGCGATGAACCTGGGCGTCGATCCCCGCCACGCCGACCAGATGGTCCGCGGCATGGTTTCGCTGCCCGCAGGCACCGGCAAGACCGTTCGCGTCGCCGTGTTCGCCAAGGGTGACAAGGCTGCCGAGGCTCTCGCCGCCGGTGCCGACAAGGTTGGCGCCGAAGACCTCATGGAAGACATGCAGGCCGGCAACCTCGACTACGACCGCGTCATCGCCACCCCGGACATGATGGGCGTCGTCGGCCGTCTCGGCAAGCTGCTGGGCCCCAAGGGCCTGATGCCGAACCCGAAGCTGGGCACGGTCACCCCGAACGTGACGCAGGCCGTGAAGGACGCCAAGGGCGGCCAGATCGAGTTCCGCGTCGAGAAGCAGGGCATCATCCACGCCGGCATCGGCAAGATGTCGTTCTCGGACGCCGATCTGAAGACCAACTTCTCGGCTTTCGTGGACGCCATCGTCAAGGCGAAGCCCTCGGGCGCCAAGGGCAAATACGTCCGCAAGATCTCGCTCTCGTCCTCGATGGGCCCGGGCCTCAAGATCGACACCACCGAGATCGCCGGCGCCTGATTTCAGCGCTGACGTTTACGGACTTGAAGGGCCGGGAGGGAAACCTCCCGGCCCTTTTCGTTTGTGTCCCATTGGCGGGCTCGGTCGCGACCCTTCGACAAGCTCAGGGTGAGCGGGGTTCGTGATATGTCGCGTTAGCCCCATGCCCCCGTTCCCCACGCCTGCTCAGGCTGAGCTTGTCGAAGCCCGCCCCGGCGGTGTGTTCTCCGCCCCGTTTACGCTCGCCGCGATCGGGTGTATTGGCGTGCTGTACATATGTTCAGCATAACGCCGGGAGAGACGGCCAGATGGCTATCCGTTTCGAAGACATCAAGGAATTCATCGGTTCGCGCGTGCTCTGGGACGACCGCGCCGACTTGTTCACGCCCGAGGCTGCCGCAGCGATTCGCGCCAAGGTGGAGGAGCGCACCGTTGTGGTGTTCCCGCAGGCGAGCCTCACCGACCAGGAGCAGCTCGCCATCACCGAGGCGATGGGCGAGAAGATCCGCTTGACGGCGCGCAACAACGTGCAGAGCAACGATCAGGACGTCTACCAGGTCACGCTGGACGAGAAGATCAACCCGCAGCCCGAATACGTGCTGGGCACTTTCTTCTGGCACATGGACGGCATCACCGTGGACATGCCGCCGCCCTTCGCGACGCTGCTGTCCTGCCGCATCGCGCCCGACAAGGGCGGCGAGACCGAGTTCGCCAGCACGTATGCCGCTTACGAGGGCCTTCCCGAAGAGGAGAAGCAGGCGCTCGAGGGGCTGAAAGCGGTGCATTCGGTGCGCGCGAGCCTCTCGCCGATCGCCGATGCCATCCCGGAAAAGCACCGCGAGAAGGTGCTCGGCATCGGCCTGATCAAAGAGCATCCGCTGGTGTGGACGCACGAATCGGGGCGCAAGTCGATGGTCATCGGCACCACGGCGGACCACATCGTCGGCATGGAAGTACCGGCGGGCCGCGCCATGCTGATCCGCCTGCAGGAATGGGCGGCGCAGCCCGCGTTCTCGCTGCGGCACAAGTGGACCAAGGGCGATTTCGTGATCTGGGACAACACCGGCGCGATGCACCGGGCGATCCCCTACGACAAATCGACCGGGCGCATGATGCACCGCACCTCGATCGCCGGGACCGAGGCGGTCGCGGCGTAACGTTACGTCGTCTCGGACTTGATCCGGGACCGCTGGCGGTGAACGGCTCCATAGAGCCGCGTGGGATGCGGGGGCTTCGACAAGCTCAGCCTGAGCGGGATTGATAGGGCATTACACTAACTCCGCTCACCCTGAGCTTGTCGAAGGGTCGCAGCTGAGCTTGTCGAAGCCCCCGCCGACGATCAGCGCAGGTTGGCCGCCGTGTAGCACTCGACAAGGTAAGCCAGCGGGCGTCCGTCGGGCAGGACCAGCATCGCCTGATGCGTCGAGATCGTGTCCGCCGGGCAATTCTCCGCCGGTCCCGCCACCGTCGCGAGCGGACGCCGCTTGAACCCGAGCGGGGCGACGACTTTGCCGAACGGCGTATTCGTCACGCGCAGAGCCTCGTTCATCGCGGGCGTCAGCCGTGCCGGGACGTACCAGTTCCACGCGACCGAAAGCACCGTGCCGCCGCAGCTCAGGCGCACATTGCGCAAGGCGAACGTCTCGCCGTCCGCCAGCCGGAGATGCTCGCGCATCGCTGCGGGAGGAGCCTCGCCGCCGGTGGCCAGCGTCTGCGCGGTGATCCGCGGATCGGTGACGCCGCGCATGCCGCACCACTCCTCCAGCGCCAAGGTTGCGCTGTCGTGGCGGCGCAGGACCGTCTCGAACTGTTCCAGCGTGGCGGCGGGCATTGCAGGCGAAGTCGCG
Source organism: Novosphingobium resinovorum (assembly GCF_036352595.1). Lineage (GTDB taxonomy): Bacteria > Pseudomonadota > Alphaproteobacteria > Sphingomonadales > Sphingomonadaceae > Novosphingobium > Novosphingobium resinovorum_B. Next base: position 232,657 of record NZ_JAZFAX010000004.1, on the reverse strand, counting down.
GAAGCCATCACGGCCATGACCGCAGCAGGCGCCGCAAGCTCAAATGCCACCGGGGACCGCCGGGCGGCCCATCGCCGCCAGTCCTTCGACGAGCGCGCGGGTGCAGGCGGCGAGATCCTCGGCGCTGACCGAACGGATCACGAAGTTCGCGCCGGTGCGCCCTTCGCCCCAGAACGGGTAGGAGCCGATCTGGCAGGTCTCGAACGTCTTTTCGGTTTCGCGCAGCAGTTCGGCCACTTCGCTTTCGCCCACCCAGCACCCGACTGTCTCGGACAGCAACGGCGCGCCGCCCTCAAGCTGGCCGGAGAGCGCGTCGAGCATGCCTGCGGTGATGCTGGGCACGCCGGCCATGATGAACACGTTGCCGCAGCGGATGCCCGGCGCGCCGGTGTAGCGATTGGGGATCAGGCTGGCACCGTCCGGCGTGCGCGCCATGCGCAGGCGTGCATCGGTGAGGCCGCCGCGCGTTGTGTAGTATTCTTCCAGGATCGCGCGGGCTTCGGGATGGACGATGACCGGCACGCCCAGCGCCTCGGCGATGGCGTCCACGGTGATGTCGTCATGCGTGGGGCCGATGCCGCCGGTGGTGAAGCAGTAGTCGTTGCGCGCGCGCAGGGTGTTCACCGCCTCGACGATGGACGGCGTCTCGTCGGCGACGACGCGCACTTCCTTCAGGCGGATACCCTGGATCTGCAGCCAGGTGGCGACCTGGGCGATGTTCTTGTCGTGCGTGCGGCCCGAGAGGATTTCGTCGCCGATGACGACGAGGGCGGCGGTGAAGATTCGCTGCTGGGAAGCCATGGCGGTATCGCTAGGGCAAATGGGCGCGCGGGGCTAGGGGGCTCGCAAATCTGCTCGCGGGCGCAAAAAGAAAGGGCCGGTCCGAAGACCAGCCCTGTAGAAGTTTTGGGAGAGGATGCCTGAAAGGCGAGTTCCTTATGTTCGGAATCGCGCTTTGCTGCAAATGCGAAAAGATTGAGCAAAGTTGCAAGGAATGCAACTTGAAGCATGTATCGTGGGAAACCGTGGTTTTGTGCGGTTGCGCGTCAGATCGGCCAGATTGCGCGATGATAGGCGGAATCCCAGAACATCCATTCGAAGCGTGTTGCATTGCGGAAGGCGGTGGCCATGGCCGCGCGGGTCGCCGCCGTGGCGTTTTGCGCGGCTTCATCGACCAGGGCGCGGACGCGGTCGGTCGCTTCGCCGAACGCGGGCGCGGCGTACGTGTCGATCCAGGCGGCATAGGGATTGGGCGAGGCGGCGCGCGGCTTCACGTCGCAGCCGACCTCCCAGTAGACCCAGAAGCACGGGAGGATGCCCGCGATCAGTTCCTCATAGCTGCGCGTCGCGGCCAGTGCGGACAGGTAGCTGGTGTAGCCGAGGCATGCGGGCGTCGGCTCGCTCGCCGCCGCGATCTCGGCGGTGACGCCGAACTGGGCGAAGAATGCCTGGTGCAACGCTTCCTCGACCTGCACGGCGACTTTGGCTCCGTCGGAGAATTCGAGGCGGCCGCTCGCGGTCGGTGCGCGCGCCGCGGCGAGAGCGAGGGCGCGGGAATACTCGGCGAGGTAGAGGCTGTCCTGCACGATGTAATGCCGGAAACTTTCGGGCGCGAGCGTTCCGGCGGCCAGTTCGTTCAGGAAGGGGTGATCGAGGATCGCCCGGCGCAGCGGTGCGACGTCTTCCCATACCGTTTGGCAAAAGCTCATGCGCGAAGTTCCCTCGGATGCGAAAGTCGGGCGCGCTTAAAGCAGGATCGATTGCGAATGACCATCTTCGTCGCTGGGATCGCAATGACGAAAGTGCCGGGGGGTCATGCCTCGCGGCGCGGAACGCAGGCAAAAAGAAAGGGCCGGTCCGAAGACCAGCCCTGTAGAAGTTTTGGGAGAGGATGCCTGAAAGGCACTCCCCATATGCTTTCGGAGGGTGATTCCCGCAAACGCGAAAACCATTACATAAGTTGCATGTCTTGCAACGATCGCCCTCTGTGCGCTGAGCGTCAACTTTGCAAAACGGCCCCATAGAGGTCGTGCTCGTCCGCATCTTCGACGAGAACTTCAACGATATCACCGACTTGCAGCCCACCAGCGTCGCGCAGGAAGACGTTTCCGTCGATCTCGGGAGCGTCCGCTTGCGAGCGGCCGGTTGCGCCGACATCACCGTCTTCGTCCGCCTCGCCCACTTCGTCGATGATGACGGGCAGCACGCGGCCGACCTTGGCGGCGAGCTTCGCGGCGCTGATCGCGGCGGTCTTTTCCATGATCCGCTGGTAGCGCTCTTCCTTGACCTCTTCCGGCACCGGATCGGGCAGGTGGTTCGCCGAGGCCCCCTCGACCGGTTCGAAGCGGAAGGCGCCGACGCGGTCGAGCTGGGCTTCGTCGAGCCAGTCGAGCAGGTACTGGAAGTCCGCCTCGGTCTCGCCGGGGAAGCCGACGACGAAGCTGGAGCGGATCGCGATATCCGGGCAAATTTCGCGCCACTTGTGGATGCGGTCGAGCACCTTGGCTTCGTTCGCCGGGCGCTTCATCGCCTTGAGCACCGACGGCGCCGCGTGCTGGAACGGGATGTCGAGGTAGGGCGTGATCAGCCCTTCGGCCATCAGCGGGATGACGTTGTCGACGTGCGGGTAGGGGTAGACGTAGTGCAGGCGCACCCACGGCTTGCGGCCCTGCGCATCCTTCAGGCCGCCGAGTTCGCGGGCAAGGTCGGTCATGTGGGTGCGGACCGCGTGGTCCTTCCACATGCGTTCCTCGTGGCGCACGTCGACGCCGTAGGCCGAAGTGTCCTGGCTGATGACGAGCAGTTCGCGCGTCCCGGCCTGCACCAGCTTCTCCGCTTCGCGCAGCACCGCGTCGATGCGGCGGCTGGCCAGCTTTCCGCGCAAGCTGGGGATGATGCAGAACGAGCAGGCGTGGTTGCAGCCCTCGGAGATCTTGAGGTAGCCGTAGTGGCGCGGCGTCAGCTTGACGCCGGCGTCGTCGTAGGCCTGCGGGATCAGGTCGAGGTAGGGCGAGAGTTCGGGCGGGGCCGCCTCGTGCACCGCCTCGACGACCGCCTCGTACTGATGTGCACCGGTCACCGCGAGGACTTGCGGGAACTTGGCGCGGATCGCTTCCGCCTCGTTGCCCATGCAGCCGGTCACGATGACACGGCCGTTCTCGGCGATCGCCTCGCCGATGGCGGCAAGGCTTTCTTCCTTCGCGGAATCGAGGAAGCCGCAGGTGTTGACGAGCACGACGTCGGCGCCGGAATAGTCCGGGCTCATGTCGTAGCCGTCCGCGCGCAGGCGGGTGAGGATGCGCTCTGAATCGACGAGCGCTTTCGGGCAGCCGAGGCTGACCATGCCGACTTTCGGCGGGGAGGGGAGTTCGATAGCCATGGGATTGGCGCGCCCGATACCCGCAAATCGCGCCCGAGTCACGAGAAACGAATTTTGCGGGTGATTCGCAAAACTTGCACAAGTGTACGTAGCCTGCAAGACAGGGCCCGGATTGAGGAGACAAGGCTATGGGTCCGGTGAATTGGCTGGCAGTGGTGCTGGCCGCAGCGCTCGCGGTGGCGGTGGGTATCGTGTGGAACACGGTCCTGTTCCGCGACGGACGCCAGATCGTTCCCGGCAGTTCCGAGCGGGCCGGCGGCCATATCACCATGGCCATCGTCTTCCTCATCAGTGCGGCGATGCTGGGCCATGCTCTTGCACGGATCGGGGCAGAGACCCTCGCGGTGAAGCCATGGCTCTATTTCATGCAGAGCGGCGGGCTCGCCATCGCCTTCGTCATGCCTGCCGTGTGGTTGACCCATTCGCGGGGGCGCACCGAGCCGATGCGCCGGGTGACCGATTGCGCGTTCTGGCTGGTCGCTTACCTGGCGATGGGCCTGGTGTTCTGGCTGCTAGGCTAGGCCTTCGCGGTTGACGGTGGGGGCGACCTCGACGACGATGTCGCCCGCTTCCAGCTTGTGCGCCTCAGGCTCCCAGAAGCCGTAGCAGCGCTTGCCGCGGTAGATGCGCACGCCCTTGCCGGTATTTATGTCGTCGAGCGAGTGACCGATCTCCTCGGGCGAGACGGGGCGCTCCACCAGTTGCACGCGCCCGCCTACCGAGGCGAGGTCGGACATGTATTCGGCGATGTGCTGGCCCTCGGCCGAGCCTGCCAGCAGCAGGCCGGTGAAGCGCACCGGGTTGATGACGTTGTCGGCGCCGGCTTGCCGGGCCAGCAGTTCATTGTCCTCCGCCCGGATCACGGCGGTGATCGGGATGCCGGGAGCGAGGTGGCGCGCGGTGAGGACGATCAGGATCGTGGTGTCGTCGCGCCCGGCCGAGACAAGGATCGTGCGGGCGAGGTCGATGCGCACCGCCGCCAGCGTCTCGTCGCGGGTGGCGTCGCCTTCGAGCACGTTGCAGCCGACTTTCTCCGCCAGCTTGAGCCGCGTGTTCGAGGGATCGACGACGACGATGCAGGCGGCGTCGGTGCCGCGCGCGATCAGTTCCTCGACCGCCTCGGACCCGCTGACGCCGTAGCCCAGGACGACGATATGGTCGGACAGGCGCTCCTGGATGCGCTTCATGCGCCAGCTCTCCCAGCTATGCTTGATGAAGTAGTTGTAGGCGGTGCCCACGAAGATGAAGATCACGGCGAAGCGGATCGGGGTGACGATCACCGCCTCGATCAGCCTCGACTTGTCGCTGACCGGCGCGATGTCGCCGAAGCCGGTCGTGGTGATCGAGATCATGGTGAAGTAGAACACGTCGAGGAAGCTGACGGTCCCGTCGTGCGTGTCCTTCAGGCCGTCGCGGTCGATCCAGTGGATCAGCACCACGAACATGACGAGCGCGAAGGCGCCGCCGAGCCGCAAGGCCAGGTCCGCCCAGACCGGCAGGTCCACCGCGCGTCGCAACGGACGGGTGAGGGCCGCCGGCGGGCGCCGCACCGTCACGGCGCCTTGGGCAGCTCGCCCAGCGGATCGACGGGCTGACCGTCGCGGCGGAGCTCGAAGTGCAGTTCGTCGCCCTTGGCAAGCCCGGTGTCGCCGACGAGGCCGACGCGCTCTCCCTGCGCCACCCTGGCGCCTTCCTTGACCGTCACGCGGCTGAGGAAGCCATAGGCGGTGTACCAGCCGTCGCCGTGGTCGAGCACGACAAGGTTGCCGAACTGGGCTTTCTCGTTGCCCGCGAATTTGACGATACCGGCGGCGGAGGCGCGCACCATGGTGCCCTTGGCAGCGGGAATGTCGATGCCGTCGTGGTAGTCGGCGCCGTCGGAGTAGCCGCGCCGCACGGTACCCGAGAGCGGCCAGGCGAAGCGTGCGGCCTTCGGCGCGGCGGCCTTGGCGCCAGTGGCATTGGCAGGGGCGGGGGCAGTCGCAGGGGCAGGCGCCAATGTCTTCGGCGGATCGATGATCGTCGGGATCAGCAGGTTCTGCCCCACCTTGACCGGCGCCGCCGGGTCGAGATTGTTGGCGAGCGCGATGTTTTCCCAGGGCACCGCGGTGTCCATGGAGATCGAGAAGCCGGTCTCGCCCGACTTCACCACATGGCGCCCGGTGCGCGGAATCCTGAGTGTCTGGCCGACACGCACGTTGAACGGCGGTTGCAGGCCGTTGGCCTCGGCGATCAGCACGCGCGGCACTTTGGCGCGCGCGGCGATGCCGCCCAGCGTCTCGCCTTCGCCGACGCGGTGCTCGGTCTCGTATTCCGGGGCGCCGGGAGCGGCCGGGGTGCGCGCCTCGATCACGCGGGCGGCCTTGGCTACCTGCTTCGCCGCTGGAACCGCCGAGTTGGCCGCCTTGGCAGCGACGTTGCGGTCCTGCGCCGCCTTGCCCGGTGCCGACGGCGCGGCCTGCGACCTCGGGATCGTCAGCTTCTGGCCGATGCGGACGACGTAGGGTTCCTTGAGCGCATTGGCCTTGACGATCGCGCTAGCCGTTACGCCGGCGCGGTTGGCGATGCCGTTCAGCGTCTCGCCCGAGGCGACGACGTGGACCGTCTCGTCCTGCGCGGGCGCGGCTAGAGCGGGCGTCGAGGCCAGCGCCGCGGCAAGAAGAAGCGCCCGCTTCACTGGCCGAAGCGCTCCGACAGGGCTTGGAGCGAAGCGTCGTGAGTCAGGTCGAGATGCAGCGGCGTCACCGAAACGTAGCCCTCCGCGATCGCCTCCAGGTCGGTCGCATGACCGGGCGTATGTTCGATCCCGTGTAGCCCGAACCAGTAGTACGGGAAACCACGCGGATCGCGGCCTTCCACAACCGAGCCGCGCGCGTAGTCGTGGAAGCCCTGGCGCACCACGCGGATGCCCTTGACGTCCTTGCCCAGCAGCGGCGGGAAATTGACGTTCACCAGCGTGCGCGGGGCGAAAGGCTGGTCGATCAGCGGGCGCAGCACTTTCGCGCCCCATTCCTCGGCGGCGGAAAAGTCGACGCCGTCGCCCAGATCCTCGCGCACCGGAACCTGGCTCAGTGCGATCGAGCGGATACCCGCCAGCGCCCCTTCGAGCGCGGCCGATACGGTGCCCGAATACGTCACGTCGTCGCCCAGGTTGGCGCCGCGATTGACGCCCGACAGGATCAGGTCGGGCGGGCCGGGCAGCGCCTTCTTGAGGCCCAGCGTCACTGCATCGGTCGGCGTGCCGGTGACCGAGAAGCGCTTTTCGGCGTGCTGGCGCAGCCTCACCGGGCGCGTCAGCGTCAGCGAATGGCCCGCGCCCGACTGCTCCTCACTGGGCGCGCAGATCCAGATGTCGTCCGAAAACTGCGCGGCGATCTTCTCCAGCACATAGAGGCCGGGAGCGTTGATGCCGTCGTCGTTGGTGAGGAGAATGCGCACGTGTTGATGTTTTCCTTCGTCACCCTGAACTTGTTTCAGGGTCCATTTGGCAGCTTTGACCGACGCGTTGATTGTCCGCGCTGCTCCGGCGGTTTACCCGGTTCGGCCTTGGAGCATGCGGCACGATGGACCCTGAAACAAGTTCAGGGTGACGGGAAAATTCATCATCCGGCGGTTTCAGGCCTCCAGCGTCTCGATCCCGCCCATCCAGGGCTTGAGCGCCTCGGGCACCCGCACCGAGCCGTCTTCCTGCTGGTAGTTCTCCAGAACCGCGACGAGGGTGCGGCCAACCGCGAGGCCCGAGCCGTTGAGCGTGTGGACGAACTCGGTCTTCTTCGAGCCCTCGGGCTTGTAGCGCGCGTTCATTCGCCGGGCCTGATAGTCGCCGCAGTTCGAGATCGAGCTGATCTCGCGGTAAGCGGCCTGACCCGGCAGCCAGACTTCGAGGTCGTAAGTCAGCCTCGCGGTCGCGCCCATGTCGCCCGCGCACAGCAGAACCTTGCGATACGGCAGGCCGAGCGCCTCGAGGATACCCTCGGCCGCCTTGACCATGCGCTCGTGCTCGGCCGCGCTCTCTTCGGGCCTGGCGATGGTGACGAGTTCGACTTTCTCGAACTGGTGCTGGCGGATGAACCCGCGCGTGTCACGCCCGGCCGCGCCTGCTTCCGAGCGGAAGCAGGGGGTGAGGGCGGTCATGCGCAGGGGCAGTGTGTCGGGGGTCAGGATTTCGCCGGCGACCGCGTTGGTCAGCGAGACTTCGGCGGTGGGGATGAGCCAGCGGCCGTCCGTCGTCCTGAACAGGTCTTCGGAAAACTTGGGCAATTGACCAGTGCCGTAGACGGCCTCGTCCTTGACCAGCAGCGGCACGGCGCATTCCATGTAGCCGTTGGTCGCGGTCTGCGTGTCCAGCATGAACTGCGCCAGCGCACGGTGCAGTCGCGCCATCTGGCCCTTGAGGAAGGTGAAGCGCGCGCCCGAGAGCTTGGCGCCCGTCTCGAAATCGAGGCCGAGCGCCGGGCCGAGGTCGGCGTGCTCCCTAGGCGTGAAGGCGAATTCGCGCGGCGTGCCCCAGCGCAAGACTTCGACGTTCTGCGCCTCGTCCTCGCCGTCCGGTACTTCGGCGACGGGGATGTTGGGCAGGCTTGCCAGCGCGTCCTGCAACTGCGCGGACAGTTCCTTCTCCTCGGCCTCGAGCGCGGGGAGGGTGTCCTTCAGCGTGGCGACTTCGGCCTTCAGCGCCTCGGCCGTGGCGGTGTCGCCCGAGCCCATGGCCTTGCCGATCGCCTTGGAGGCTTCGTTGCGGCGGTTCTGCCCCTCCTGCATGCGGGTGGCGACGGCGCGGCGCTGCTCGTCGAGGGCGACGAGGCTGGCGGCAACGGGCGCCACGCCCCGGCGAGCAAGGCCGGCGTCGAAGGCTTCGGGGTTTTCGCGGATCTGGCGGATGTCGTGCATAGTGCCAGCGCCTATGCCGCGCAGGCGTTGCGCCCGCAAGACGCCCGAACCGAAATGCCACCGATGTCGAGGAAAAAACCGCTACCATCCCGAAGGATGGTGGGCGCGACAGGGATTGAACCTGTGACCCCACCCGTGTGAAGGGTGTGCTCTACCGCTGAGCTACGCGCCCGCTCCGTTAGCGGAAGCGCGCCTTTAGACAGGCCGGATCGAATTGACAAGCGGGGAATGCAAGATAAATCGCTGCGTCATGACTGAAGACACCCAGACTCCCGAAACGGCCCCCTCGACCAATGGTCCGGACGTGCCGCCCGATCATCTCGCGATCAACCCGCGCAGCCCGTTCTTCGACCAGGACAAGCTGCAGCGCGGCATCGGCATCCGTTTCAAGGGCACCGTGCGCACCAATGTCGAGGAATATTGCATCTCCGAAGGTTGGGTGCGCGTGCAGGCGGGCAAGACCATGGATCGCAAGGGGAACCCGCTGACGCTGAAGCTCTCCGGCCCCGTCGAGGCATGGTACGAGGATCTCGGCGAAGGCGCACCGGTCGCGAAGAAGGACTGATCGCATGAAAAACGCGCCGTCGCTGGGGCGAGGGCGCGTTTTTCCTGGGGGGTGAGATATCTCAGAAGTTGCCGGCGATGATCGCGCCGATGGGGTCGCTGCGGCGGCCCTTTTTCTTGGCCGGCTTCGCGACCTGCGCGGCGAGGCGGACTTCACCGCGATCGGGCGCGGCGTCCCGCAATCTGGTGCCGGGCGCGGCATTGTAAATGAAACCGGAGACCGGCCAGTGCGTGGTGCCCAGGTTCCGGGAAGGGCCGTACCAGATGCGCACCTCGCTCCAGTCGTTGTTCGGCGATACGTCGAGCGCCGAAACGTTGCGCTCGATCTCGCCGGGCACCGACCAGTTGGCGTGGCTGAGCAGCACCGTGCGCGAATCGACGATGCGGCTGACCGTGGCGACATGGCCGAGCTTCGAGTTGTTGAACGGCTTGACCGCCATCACCGCGCCGACGCGCGGCGTGCTGCCGGTGGCGTAGCGGCCCTTGGCCTGCGTCCACCAGGTCCAGGCGTCGCCATAGATCTGGATGCCGGAGGTCGTGCGCGCATAAGGCACGCATTCGAGATGGCCCGGCCCCTTCGGAACCGTCAGTGCGGCGCCGGCGTCGTGGTCGATGGCCGATCCGGCCTCGATGTCGATGGCGGTGCGCGCGATCGCTGCTGCGGGAAGCATGCAGGACGCTGCGAGCGCCACGATGATGATCTTACGGTAAACCCTCATGAACGTCGTTCTGCCCTCGGAAGGTTGACGTGCGTCTTCCGGGGTTGGTTAACGACGAGGTAGGAAAAGGTTCCGTGCTTTTCCCAGGGTCGGATGGAAAAGGTATGCGCAATCGATTGCAAATCGCTTAACGGCGCCCTGGTCCCGATCCGGCACGACGAATCACCGCAAGACTTGCCAAATCCGCAGGAAATGCCCAAGCGGTGGGAATCATGCTTCCCCAAGTCATCATCATCGGCCGACCCAACGTCGGCAAGTCCACGCTGTTCAACCGACTCGTCGGCAAGAAGCTCGCCCTCGTCGACGACCAGCCCGGCGTTACGCGCGACCGGCGGTTCGGCGACGCCGAGCTTCTGGGCCTCAAGTTCCAGATCGTCGATACCGCCGGCTGGGAGGACGACGAGGCCGAAACCTTGCCCGGCCGCATGCGCAAGCAGACCGAGGCGGCGCTGGAGACGGCCGACGTCGCGCTGTTCGTCGTCGATGCGCGCGCGGGGCTGACCCCGCTCGATGCGGAAATCGGCAACTGGCTGCGCTCCTCGCCGGTGCCGGTGATCCTGCTCGCCAACAAGGCCGAAGGGCGTGCGGGCGAAGGCGGGCTGCTCGAGGCCTATTCGCTGGGTCTCGGCGATCCGCTCGGCATCTCGGCCGAACATGGCGAGGGCATGGCGGACTTGTTCGAGGCGCTCCTGCCGCACCTCGACCCGCTGCAGCCCGAGGAAAATCCCTTCGAGGAGGAAGAGGACGAGGAAGCGCGGCTGCGTGCCCCGCTCAAGCTGGCGATCGTCGGCCGCCCGAACGCGGGCAAGTCCACGCTCATCAACAAGCTGCTGCGCGAGGATCGCCTGCTGACCGGTCCGGAAGCCGGGATCACGCGCGATTCGATCACCATCCACTGGAAATGGACCGATCCCAAGACCGATGACGTGCGGGAAGTCCACCTGATCGACACCGCCGGCATGCGCAAGCGCGCCAACGTGGTCGAAAAGCTGGAGCGCATGGCTGTCGCCGATGCGCGCCATGCGATCGACTTCGCCGAAGTCGTGGTGCTGCTGCTCGACGCCACGCGCGGTCTGGAGCACCAGGATCTGACGATCGCCTCCAAGGTGCTGGAGGAAGGCCGCGCGCTGATGATCGCGATCAACAAGTGGGACGTGGCCGAGGGCGCATCGGGCCTGTTCAACGGCATTCGCGCCGCGCTGGACGATGGCCTCGCCCAGGTTCGCGGGCTGCCCTTGCTGGCGGTCTCGGCCCGCACCGGCAAGGGTCTGGACGAGATGATCGCCGCCGCTTTCTCGATCCGCGAGGCCTGGAGCAAGCGCGTGCCGACCTCGGCGCTCAACCGCTGGTTCGACGATGCGCTGTCCGCCAATCCGCCGCCGGCACCGGGCGGCAAGCGGATCAAGCTGCGCTACATCACCCAGGCCAAGACGCGCCCGCCGGGCTTCGTGGTGTTCGGGACGCGGCTGGACCTGCTGCCGGAGAGCTACAAGCGCTATCTCATCAACGGGATGCGGCGAGAACTCGGGTTCGAATCGGTGCCGATCCGCCTGAACCTGCGCAGCGCGAAGAACCCGTTCGCGAAGGATTGAGCTACGGCTCGTCATTGCGAGCGAAGCGAAGCAACCCAGGGCAGCATTACGCCGCCCTGGGTTGCTTCGCTTCGCTCGCAATGACGAATTTTACGAAGGATGCGCTACCGCTTCTTCCGCCGCCTTGGCGGCGCCGGCCTCGGTCTGCACCGGGATCGGTGAGCCTTCCGCCACCGCGGCCTTCGCCTCGCGCCGGTCGCGGTGCTGGTTCCATACCGAGATGAACAGCGCAGCGATCACCGGCCCGATGATGAAGCCGTTGAGGCCGAACAGTTCCAGCCCCGAAAGCGTCGCGATCAGCACCACGAAGTCGGGCAGGCGGGTGTCGCGGCCGACCAGGATGGGGCGCAGGACATTGTCCACCATGCCGATGATGAAGACTCCGCAGAACACCACGATCCCGGCCTTCATCACGTCTCCTGCCGCGAAGAGGTAGATCGCCACCGGCACCCAGATGATGCCGGTGCCGACAGCCGGCAGCAGCGAGAAGAAGCCCATCAGCACGCCCCAGATGAGCGCGCCCTCGATCCCCAGTACCGAGAACAGGATGCCGCCGAGCAGGCCCTGCACCACCGCCACCACCACGGTGCCGCGCATCGTCGCGCGGACCACGAGGAGGAAGTTCTCGATCAGCGAATCACGCGTCTCGGCATGGAGCGGCATGCTGGTGCGGACCATCTCGCCGTAGCGCTCGCCATCGCGCAGCAGGAAATAGCTGAGGTAGAGCATCACGCCGAGCGCGGCGACGAAGCTCAGCGCGCCCTGGCCGAGGGTGAGCGCGCGGCCGGCCACAGCCTGCAGGCCGCTGGTGATGCTGGAGCCGAACTGGCGCCGGATGGTCTCGAAGTCGGTCAGGCCGTACTCGTCGACCATGCCCCGCACCCGGCGGGGAAGGGCGTTCTGGATCTGCTGCAGGATGCGGCCGAAGTCGATCTGGCCGCTGGTGATCTTCTGGTAGAGCGCGGTCGCCTCGTTGACGATGCTGATGCCGAGCAGGATCGTCGGCACCACGAATAGCGCGATGAGCCCGAACAGCACGATCGACGTGGCGAGATTCCTGCGTCCGCCCATCCGCGTCGCCAGCTTGGCGGTCATCGGCTGGAACATGATCGCGGCGACCACGCCCCACAGGACGGCGCCGAAATAGGGTGCGAGCAGGTATGCCGCAGCCAGAGAAATGACGACCACGAGGACGGCGAAGCCAATGTCCTCGGTCTGTAGTCCGCGCTTGTCTTCCGATCCCATCCACGCCCCTTACAACGCAAAACCGCTCCTGCCATCCGATAAACGACGGCAGGAGCGGTGGTTCCCTCTGTCGGGGATTCGCGTCCGGGACTTTTTTCGGTGCCCCGGTGGCACCAAGCCCTCCCGTCATCCCCTTGCGCGCCGCCCCGGCGAGTGCGGGGGCTGAAGGCCGGCCTTGCGTCATGGTGCAAGGATCGGCCGCGCGGCGGGAAATCGTGTCGATCCCCGACTTGTCGGGGATGACGGGACGTAGCGTCAGGATCGTGTCAGGTCACGATCCCGGAAATCAGGATTCCGATTCGCCCGCCGGCTTGCTCTGCAGCTGGCAGTAGTTCTGGATGCCCATGCGGGCGATCATGTCGAACTGCTTCTCGAGGAAATCGACATGCTCTTCCTCGCTCTCGAGGATGCGCGCGAAAATCTCGCGGCTGACGAAGTCGCGCACCGTCTCGCAGTGGGCGATGGCGTCCTTGAGCATCGGGATCGCATCGTATTCGAGCGCGAGGTCGGCCTTGAGGATTTCCTCGACCGTCTCGCCGACGCGCAGCTTGCCCAGGTTCTGGAAGTTGGGGAGGCCATCGAGATAGAGGATGCGATCGGCCAGCACGTCGGCGTGCTTCATCTCGTCGATCGATTCGTGACGCTCGTACTCGGCGAGCTTCTTGATGCCCCAGTTGTCCAGCATGCGGTAATGCAGCCAGTACTGGTTGATGGCGGTTAGCTCGTTGAACAGCGCCTTGTTCAGAAATTCGATGACCTTGAGGTCGCCCTTCATCGCGCGGAAACTCCTATGTGGGAGCCGCGGCCTATATCCGGCAATGTCGAGTCGGGCAAGTCAGGTCATGAATTACGCGGCGGCAGCTATTCCCATTCCAGCGGACGAAACCTCGTCCGCGATGATGTCTTCGGCTTCGTCCAGGCACTGGCGGCACTGCGGAGGCCGGCCGATCGCACCGTAGATCGCTTCGGCATTGCCGCGATAACGGCGTGCCGCGCAGCGAAGCTCGGTCTCTCGAATGGCATTGCAGATGCACACGTACATGAGCGAATCCTTTGTTCGGCCCCCAATATATGAGAGTGCGAATAGATCGCAATAGCATATTCGCTCAATTCATCCGATTGTTCAGCAGGCGGTGCTCGACGAGGCAGCGCCACAGCCATTCCAGCGGGCCGCGCCGGAAATGCCGCAGCCATCGGCCGCTCCAGCCCAGCATCAGCGCCCAGCCGCCGAGCACGAACAGCCACTGCGTTGCGGGCCGGACCTGGCCAAACAGGCCGAGGCCCCATCCCTGGAACACGAAAGTCATGACCAGGCTGGTGAGGATATAGTTGCTGAACGCCATGCGCCCGGCATCGGCGATGCGGCCGCCGAGCCATGTCGCGCCGAGGCGGGGAGCGACCATGACCAGCAGGCCGGCATAGCCCACGCCGCCCAGGACGTGCGGCATCGCAAGGCCCCATACCAGCGCGGCGTGCATGGTTACCGGCGGGAAATGGCGCGGCCAGGCCCAGGCGAGGAACATCGCCGTCAGCGCAAGCCCTCCGAACGTGCAGGCGAACGAAACGTCGGCGAGGCGCCGGCGCGAGATGCGTCCGTCGAACACGCCCCTGCGGTAAAGGACTATGCCGATCAGCATCAGCGGCAAGGTTTCCGAAAACGCACCCGAGACGACTTCGATCGGCCAGAACGGGCGGTCGACGAGCTTTACCCGCAGCAGATCGAGCCAGCCGAGATGCGCCTCGCGCAGTTCCTGTGCCGCCCATGTCCGCATTGGCTCCAGGCGCTCGGCCAGAAGCTGGAGCTGCGCCGCGCTGGCGTGATGGGCAAGGGCGGCCTTCTCCGCCTCGATCGCGGTGGCCGCGTCAAGCATGCCCCAGACATGCCAAGCATAGTAGAGCACGAGCGCGAGGCCCAGCAGCGTCCGGTCACCGAGCGGCCGCAGCAGCAGCGCGGCGATCCCGCAGGCGGCATAGAGGAACAGGATGTCGCCCCACCACAGCAGCAGGTAATGCGCGAGGCCGAACAGCAGCAGCCAGCCCAGGCGGCGCAGTTGTAGGCTGTCGCCATCGCGGTCGGTAGCCTCGCAGCGCTCCCAGAACAGCACGATCCCGGCGCCGAACAAGAGGGTGAAGAGGGCGCGCATCTTGCCCTCGAACACGAAGAAGCCGAAGGCCCAGGCCGCTTCGTCGAGCGGGCTCACGGCGTCCGGCAGATTGGGCGTGGTCGAGCCGATCATCGGCCCCGCGAACCCGGCGATGTTGATCGCCAGGATGCCGAGCACCGCGACGCCCCGGATCAGGTCGAGCGTCTGCAGCCGCGCCGCAGGGGCGCCGGCCGCATCCTCTGCGGCGGGGTGAGGGGAGGTCAGTCCCTCGCCGCCAGGCACCCGAAGCCACCGGCCGTCAGGCGTGCGCAGGCGGCATCGGCCTCTGCCTTCGAGGCGAAGCCGGTGGCCTGCAGCTTGGTCAGCTTGCCTGCCGGCACGAGCGCACGGGGATGGCCCGCGAGTTCCGGACGGCCCTTGATCCGGGCCCACAGCGCCTCGGCATTGCCGGCGACACCGAAGGCGCCGAGCTGGACACGCCAGGGGCCGGAAGCGACGGCGGCTGCGGGCTTCGGCGCTGGCTTGGGAGCGGGCGGCGGCGTCCTCGCCTCAGGCCTGTTTGCCTCAGGCCTGTTTGCTTCGGTCCGGGCCGGCGCGGGGCCGGGAGCCGCGGATTTCCACGGCCGTGCGAAGTCGGTGGTCTTGGGTGCGGTGCTGTCGGTGCCTGCCGCATGAGCCGCCTGCGCGACCGCATGGCGGGCCTCGACGACCTCGCGTTCGGGAACCGCGCTGGCCGCAAGAGGCGGCCGGGCGGGCGGGGTGCCCAGTTCCGCCGAGGCGTTCAGGCGCTGGCGGTTGGCCTGTGCCTGCGCCGCGATCTGCTGGGCGAGGACCACGCTTTTCTGCCGGTCGGCGAGCGGGATGTGCTGGTCCATCTGCGCCAGCGCGCTGGTCGCCTGCTCCAGGCCCGCCTGCTGTGCGAGCGTGGCGAGGGCATAGGCCCGCACCCAGTCCTTGCGGACGATGTCGCCGTTGAAATAGGCGACCCCCAGGATGTACTGCGCGCGCGGATCCCCGCGTGAGGCCGAACCTTCGATATAAGGCAGGGCGCGCTGGCGTTCGCCGCGCTGGAACAGCAGCAGGCCATAGGCGTCCGCCGCCTGCAGGTGCCCCTTGGCGGCGGCCTTGCCGTAGAGATCCTCTGCACGGGTGAGGTCGAGCGGGACGCCGCGCCCCAGCTTGTAGGCCTGCGCCAGGTTGAACAGGGCATCGGCATCGCCCCTGTCGGCGAGCGGCTGCCAGATGCGCACCGCCGAATCGTAGTTGCCGCCCGACCAGGCATCGACGCCGGCCTTGACGTCGGGCGCCTGCGCCAGGGCGACGGGCGCGGTCATCACCGCCAGGCCGGCGGCGAGCAAGGGAAAAATCGTCTTCACGTCGTCGGCGTTCCAGTGCAGCCCCGTCAATGTCCCTATGGTAAGCTTAACGGGGCGCCTCTTGCCAGCAGGAAGCGCACGCAAAGTCCATGAGGAACCATGGATTAAGCCTAGACCGGAAGAGTTAATGCCCGGTGGATGGCGTGGGCGAGCCCCATCGCCACACGGATTGCCCGCTGCGGCGACCATTGGCGGCCTTCTAAGCAATTAACCGTAAATTAGGAACGATCTGGCAGTTCCCGAATGAGGGCGGTGCGCCGCCGCACTGGTCGGTCACCGGGGGGAATTCGGTTTTGCGCGTTTTGGCATTGGCATCGCAGAAGGGCGGATCGGGCAAGACCACGCTGTCGGGCCACCTCGCCGTACAGGCCGAGCGCGCGGGCGCCGGGCCGGTGGTGCTGATCGACATCGACCCGCAGGGCTCGCTCTCCGACTGGTGGAACGAGCGCGAGGCCGAGACACCTGCTTTCGCGCAGACCACCGTGGCGCGGCTTGCGGCCGACCTGCAGGTGCTGCGCCAGCAGGGTTTCAAGCTGGCGGTGATCGACACCCCGCCGGCGATTACCCTGGCGATCCAGAGCGTCATCGCCGTCGCCGAACTCATCGTCATCCCCACGCGTCCCAGCCCGCACGACTTGCGCGCGGTGGGGGCCACCGTCGACTTGTGCGAGCGCTCGGGCAAGCCGCTGGTCTTCGTCGTCAACGGGGCCACGCCCAAGGCGCGCATCACCGCAGAGGCTGCCGTCGCGCTTTCGCAGCATGGCACCGTGGCCCCGGTCACCGTGCACCAGCGCACCGATTTCGCGGCCTCGATGATCGACGGCCGCACTGTCATGGAGATCGACCCGAACGGTCGCTCCGCCGCCGAGATGGCCGCCTTGTGGGCCTATGTCGCCGATCGTCTCGAAAAGAATTTCCGCCGCACGATCTTCGCCGCGCCGGCTGCGGGCCAGTCCCCGCACGGGACGGTGCAAGGCGGGGTGCTGCGTCCGGTCGGCGGTTTCGGCCGCCGGGTTCCGGCCTGAAGGGAAACGTCCGATGAAGAATCGCTCCAGCAGCAAATTCACTGGCAGCAGTGCCCGTAACGCCGGCTTCACCTTGTGCTCGGCGATGGTTGCCGCCCTCCTTGCCGGTTGCGCGGGCGGGCAGTCCCATGTCGCCAGCGCGGAAGGCACGCATCTGGCCGAGGGCAGGGCCGAAGGCGTCACCGATGGCGCACTGGCCAAAGTCGAGGCGCGCGTGGCGAAGTCGCCGCGCGATGCGGCGGCGCGCGCCGCGCTGGCACAGGGCTATCTCGCCGCCGGTCGCTTCGATTCGGCTGCCACCACCTTCGAGGACGCGCTGGCGCTGGGCGATCGCAGCCCCCGCACCGGGCTGAGCCTCGCGCTCGCCTACGTCGGTTCGGGCCGGCAGGCCGAGGCGCTGGACGTGCTCGAGCGGTTCCGCAGCAAGCTCCCGGCGGGCGACTACGGCCTCGCCGTCGCGCTGGCGGGGCAGCCGGCGCAGGGCGTCGCGGTGCTTTCCGACGCGGTGCGCGGCGGGGACAACACCCCCAAGACACGGCAGAACCTTGCCTATGCCTACGCGCTGGGCGGGCGCTGGGCCGAGGCGCGCGTGATCGCTTCTCAGGACATTTCCGGGCCGCAGCTCGATGCGCGGCTGCAGGAATGGGCGGGCAGGACGCGCCCCGACATGGCCCGGGCACGCGTGGCCGGATTGCTCGGCGCGCCGCTGCGCGGTGATCCGGGCCAGCCGGTCGCGTTGGCACTGGGCGGCGTCGATCATACCCCGCGTACGATGATGGCGGTGGCAGAGCCGGTCGCCGAACTCCCCGCCGCCGAGGAAACCGTGCCGGCCCCGGCTTTCGTACCAGCCGTGGCTGAGGCCCCGGCGACGGTGGCTCCCGCTCCCGCGATGGCGATGGAGGACGAGGCCCCGCGCCGCTCGATCGAGCGTGCTTTCGACGGCAGCCTCGCGCGCTTGCAAAAGCCACAGGCCAGGAAACCTTCCGCCGCGGCACCGGCTGAGCAGACAGGCCGCCATCTGGTACAGCTCGGTTCGTTCGGCACGATGGAGGGCGCCAAGCGCGCCTGGGCGATCTTCCAGCGCCGCGACCCCTCGCTGCGCGGCCATGCGCTGCGGATCACCGAGGCCGAGGTGAACGGTCGCCGCTACTACCGCGTCGCCGCCGAAGGCTTCGCACGCGGCGCGGCCGAGTCGATGTGCTCGAGCGTCAAGGGGCGCGGCGGCGAATGCCTCGCCTATGAGGGCGGGCGCACGCTGCCCGGCGCGGTCGCGGCACGGGGCAAGCCGATGCTGGCGAGCCGCTGAAGTTTCAAGGTTTCATGCGAACCTGACGGCCCTTTCGTCCTGCGGGACGGAAGGGCCTTTTCCTTGGCCGTTTCGACAAGCTCAGCCTTGGCGGGGTTTCGCAGGTTTACACCACTTCCGCTCACCCTGAGCTTGTCGAAGGGTCTGGCGCCGGCCTACCCGCCGACCTTCTTGGTGCGCACCACCACGCCGCCCTTGAACAGCGCAAGGACGCGCCCCTGAACAGGCTGGCGGTCGAACGGGGTATTGCCCGCAGCGGCGGCCATCTTGTCCGAATTGACGATCCACGGCCGCTCGGGATCGAGCACCGCGATGTCGGCCTCGGCGCCGACTGCCAGTGTGCCCGCGTTCACGCCCAGCAGCTTCGCCGGGTTGGCGGCGATCAGCTCGAAGGCGCGGGCCATGTCGATCACGCCGTCGCGCACGAGGCTCATCGTCAGCGGCAGCAGCGTCTCCGCGCCCGCCATGCCGGGGGCCGAATCGCTGAACGGCAGGCGTTTGTCCTCCGGTCCGCGCGGATCGTGGCCCGAGGCGATCACATCGATGGTGCCGTCGGCGATGGCGGCGACCACCGCCTTGCGGTCCGCCTCGCAGCGCAGCGCGGGCGAGAGGTGGGTGAAAGTGCGGAACGCCCCGATCGAAAGGTCGGAGAGCATGAAGTAGGCCGGGCTGACACCCGCCGTCACCTTCAGGCCTCGCGCCTTGGCCGCGCGCACCAGGTCAAGCCCGGCGGCGGTCGTCACGTTGCGGAAGTGGATCGCCGCATTGGCCATCTCGGCGAGCGCGATGTCGCGGGCGATGGCGAGCGCTTCGGCCTGCGCGGGTGCGCTGGGGAGGCCAAGCCGCGTCGCCATCTCGCCCGCCGTGGCGACGGCATTGCCGACGATCCCGGCGTCCTCGGCATGGGCGATGACGACCATGCCCAGCATCCCGGTGTACTGCAGCAGGCGCAGCATCGTGCCCGAATCGCCGATCCAGCGCCGCCCGGTGCAGACCGCGCGCGCACCGGCATCGCGCATCATCGCGATCTCGGCGAGCGCCTTGCCTTCCAGCCCCTGCGTCGCGGCGGCGAGCGGGTGGACCCAGAAGTCCGGCTTGCCCGACTGCGCCGCGAACCGCACCCGCGCCGAGACGTCGAGGGGCGGGTTCTGGTCAGGCATCAGCGCGGCGCGGGTGATCCCGCCGAAGTGGAACGCGGGCTTGTCGATCGCGAAGACGCCGATATCGACGAGGCCCGGCGCAACGATCTGGCCGCGCGCGTCATGCACGGTGTCGCCGTCCTGCGGGGCGACGTCCGCGCCGATCGCGGTGATGAAGCCGCCTTCGCAGCGCACGGCGCCGCTCTGGATCGAACCGTCGGCCAGCAGCACGCGGCCGCCCGTGACGGTCAGGGGTGCGTGAAGGCTCATGCCCAGCCCTCCATCTTGCGACCTTTTCGGGTGAGGACATCGAGGCAGGCCATGCGGATCGCCACGCCCATCTCCACCTGCGTGGTAATCATCGAGCGCTCCACATGGTCGGCGACGTTGCTGTCGATCTCGACGCCGCGGTTCATCGGACCCGGATGCATGACCAGCGCGTTCGATTCGGCCAGTTCCAGCCGGTCGAGCGTCAGTCCGTAGAGGTGGCGGTATTCGCGCGGGGAGGGGATGAACTGGCCCTCCATGCGCTCCATCTGCAGGCGCAGCATCATGACCACGTCCGCGCCTTTCAGCGCCGCGTCGAAGTCGTGGAACACCGTCACGCCCATCTGCTCGATATCGGCGGGCATCAGCGCAGGCGGCGCGCAGACCCGCACGTCGGCGCCCAGCGAGGCGAGGCACAGGATGTTCGAGCGCGCCACGCGGCTGTGCAGGATATCGCCGCAGATCGTCACGCGCAGCCCGTTGAAGGCGCGCTTGGCCTGCCGGATCGTCAGTGCATCGAGCAGCGCCTGCGTCGGGTGCTCGTGCTGGCCGTCACCGGCGTTGAGCACCGGGCAGTCCACCTTGTCCGCGATCAGCTGCACCGCGCCTGAGGAGGCGTGGCGGATGACGATGGCGTCTGCGCGCATGGCGTTGAGCGTCATCGCCGTGTCGATCAGCGTCTCGCCCTTCTTCACGCTGGAGGTGGCGACCGCCATGTTCACGACGTCGGCGCCGAGGCGCTTGCCCGCAATCTCGAAGCTCAAGAGCGTGCGCGTCGAGTTCTCGAAGAAGGCGTTGATGATGGTCATGCCGGACAGCAGCTCGACCCGCTTCTGCGCGCCCCGGTTCATTGCGACCCACTGTTCCGCCTCGTCGAGCAGGAACCAGATCTGGTGCGGGGCAAGGCCCGCAATGCCCGTGAGGCCGCGATGCGGAAAGGCGAGAGCGCCTGCCGGATAAGTATATTCTGGAGGTGTCATTAAAGACCACGCCATAGGCGGGGAAGGGGCATGGCTCAAGGGGGGATGGGCGCGATGTGCACGGTTGAAGCCCGTGCGGGTCCGATGCATGCTAAAGGCATGGCGGAATTCGAGAGCCTCGATGGCGATGACGATTGGGATCAGGCGTTTGCGGACGATCTGATCGGCTGCACCTTGCTGGTGGGGCTGACCTATCTGGCGCCGGACGATACCGTTGTGGACAGCAAGCAGGTGTTTGGAACCGTGGATTCCGTGGACATGAGCGCGGGTATCGTCATTCGGCAACACGCCGACGGCGAGCCTTTCACGATCGCACCGTTGCTGGATGCCATTGATCCGGCCGATCCCGGCGTCTACCAGCTACGGGATGAGGATGAGGCGGTCGAGAACCCCGACTTTACCGCGCTGATTACGGTGCGTGCTCCGTTGCGGAGTTGAGGCACGCGCTGCTTGGGCGGATCACGCCGCTTGCGAAATCCTCGTAACCTCCAGCGCATGCCCATGCTCGCGCGCCTGCGCCACGTCATAGGCCGCCTGCATTCGCATCAACACGTCGGCCGAGACACCGAAGGCCTTCTCGAACCGCAGCGCCATGTCGGCGGACAGCGCCGCCTTGCCGTTCAGCAGGTTGCTCATCGCCACGCGGGTGACGCCCAGCGCCTGCGCCGTGGCGACCACGGTGAGGCGGTGAGGAGCGACGAACTCCGCGCGTAGCCAGGGGCCGGGGTGGACGGAAAACGAGGCATGAACCTTGATGGCCATCAGTGATAATCCTCCAGATCGAGGTCGGCGACCGTGTGCCCGTCGGGGCAGGTGAAAGTCAGCCGCCAATTGCGGGTGACGGTCATCGCAAAAGTCCCGGCGCGATTTCCTGTCAGCGCGTGAAAGCCGAAATTGGGTGGAACCGAGAGGTCATCAACCGATCGGGCCGCAACCATGAAAGCGATCATCCGGCGTAGTCGCTCGGGTTCCCGCAAACCCCTGGCATTGCCGGTATCGACGAAGCGGCGCAGGGTCCGGTCGAGGATGCTCTCGATCTCCATCAACGGCGATGTATAGCATGGCTATACGGAAACGTATAGCATGGCTTTGCGTTTGCCGTTTCAGGCGGGCTCGCCCTTTCCCTTGTTACCCCCTATCCTCTAAGACTTCCCCCGAAAGGCAGGTCGGTACATGAGATTCGCGCGCAAGGTCTGGAAGTTGCTGGTCGCCGTGAAGGATGCGCTGGCGCTGCTGTTCCTGCTGGCCTTCTTCGGAGTGATCTACGCCGCGCTCTCGGCGCGGCCGGTCGGCGGCAAGGTGGAGAACGGGGCGTTGCTGCTCGAACTCGACGGCACCGTGGTCGAGGAGAAGAGCAAGGTCGATCCGCTCCAGTTGCTCACCTCTGGGGGCGAGCAGGTCCACGAATTCCAGGCCCGCGACGTCGAGCGGGCGCTGCGGCTGGCGGCGAGCGACAAGCGGATCAAGGCGGTCGTCCTTGACCTCTCGCGCTTCATGGGCGGGCGCTACGTCCACCTGCATGATATCGGCGCGGCCATCGACGAAGTGCGCAAGGCGGGCAAGCCGGTGCTGACTTTCGCCAATCTCTATGCCGACGACGGCGTGCAACTGGCGGCCCACGCCAGCGAGGTCTGGGTCGATCCGATGGGCGGCGCCTTCGTGGCGGGCCCGGGTGGCAACCTGCAGTTCTACAAGGGCCTTTTCGACAAGTACGGGGTCAACGCGCATGTCTACCGCGTCGGCACCTACAAGTCGGCGGTCGAGCCCTACATGCGCACCGACCTCTCGCCCGAGGCGCGCGAGGACTTCAAGCTGATCCTCGATTCGCAGTGGAACGCCCTGCGCGCCGAGATCGCGAAGGCGCGGCCCAAAGCGCAGCTCGATCGCATGGTCGCGGACCCGGTCGGCTGGAACAAGGCGCACGGCAACGACATGGCCGAGGCCGCGAAGGCGGCAGGCCTGATCGACCGCATCGGCGACCAGACCGAGTTCGAGGCCCGCGTCGAGAAGCTGGTGGGCGAAACCACGATCGGCCATTCGGACAAGGACGCGCCGGACTACGCGCATACCGGGCTGGCGACCTGGCTGGCGGCGAACCCGGTGAAGGGGGAGGGCGCGAAGATCGGCGTCGTCACCATCGCCGGTGAGATCGTCGATGGCGAGGCCGGGCCGGGCACCGCGGGCGGAGACCGCATCGCCGCGCTGCTCGACGAGAACCGCGAGGAGGGCATGAAGGCGCTCGTCGTCAGGATCGATTCGCCGGGCGGCTCTGTCATGGCGTCCGAGCGCATCCGCCGCGCGATCCAGCGCTGGCGCGATGCGAAGATCCCGGTTGTGGTGTCGATGGGCTCGATGGCGGCGAGCGGCGGGTACTGGGTTTCCACGCCCGGCCAGCGGGTCTTCGCGGAACCGGCGACGATCACCGGCTCGATCGGCGTCTTCGCCTTCGTGCCCAGCTTCGAGAAGACGCTGGCGGACTTCGGCGTGACCAGCGACGGGGTGCGCTCCACGCCGCTGGCCGGGCAGCCGGACATTCTCGGCGGCTTCACGCCTGAGGTCGAAGCCATGCTTCAGGGCTCGGTGGAGAGCATCTACGGCAAGTTCCTCGGCATCGTCGGCAAGGCGCGCGGCAAGACGCCGCAGCAGGTCGACGCGATCGCTCAGGGCCGCGTGTGGCCGGGTGCGGACGGGCAGCGGCTCGGCCTCGTCGACCAGATGGGCGGGCTGGACGATGCGCTCGCCTATGCCGCGAAGCTGGGCGGCGTGGGCAACGGCAAGTGGCAGGCGGTCTATCTGGAGGAACCGGAGGATTCGTTCAGCGCCTTCGTGCAGAGCATGACGTCAGGTTCACAGGAGCAGGTGGCAGCCTACGACTTCGCCGGGCTGGTGGCGCAGCGCCAGCGTCTGCAGATGGCGCAGGCGGTGGCGCGGCTCGATGGTGTGCTGGGGGCGCAGGGCGTGCAGGCATACTGCCTCGCCTGTGCGGCCGGGCCTGACTATCGCGCGGTACGCAAACCGTTGGGTGAGGGCTCGACTGCGGCGATGCTCGCGCGGCTGGCGGGTTGGAAATAGGCTGACAGGGTGGCGCGCGGCCCTTCGACAAGCTCAGGACGAGCGGGGTGGGGGTGGTTCGCTTTCCTTTCCCCGCTCATGCTGAGCCTGTCGAAGCACGAGCGGAGGCACCCGCCCATCGTCATTGCGAGCGTAGCGAAGCAATCCAGGGCACGGTTATGCCGCCCTGGATTGCTTCGCTACGCTCGCAATGACGAGATGAGCCTCAATCCGGCGGCGGCAGTTCCACCGGAGCCTCATCGGGCTGGTCGAAGTCCGGCCCTTGCGGCGGCGTCTCGTCAGGCCCGCCGGGAACCCCGGGGTCGTTTCCGGGCGTCGGGATTTCCGCAGGCGTGTCGCCGGGGCTGTAGACGGGTGGCTGGGTGGCCATGGTGATCTCGCTCCTCTCGCCCCCTCGCACCCATAAACCGGTGCACAGCCGATCCGTTCCGTGACACCATAGCGACTCGTCGCACTTGCCCTTTTCTCCGGCTGCCATTAATGGCCCGTCCCTTGAGTTTCAGGCTACACTCATGCGGGCGTGGCGGAATTGGTAGACGCGCTGGTTTTAGGTACCAGTATCGAAAGATGTGGGGGTTCGAGTCCCTTCGCCCGCACCAATCCGTCACCTGTGCGAGGGTAGGCCACGGTAATGCTGGCCGAGAGGCCCTTTGGATTGCACAGGAAGGCATCGAAATGCAGATTGTCGAGACGACCAACGAGGGCCTGAAGCGCGCCTACACGGTCACCATTCCCGCCGCCACGATCACCTCGAAGGTCGAGGGCGAGGTCAAGAAGATCGCCCCGCAGGTGAAGATGCCCGGCTTCCGCGCCGGCAAGGTTCCCGCGAACCTCGTCAAGAAGCTGCACGGCCCGGCGATTCACCAGGAAGCGCTGAACACCTCGATCCGTGAAGCCATGGACAAGCTGGTGGCCGACAACGCCCTGCGCCCCGCCATGAACCCCGACGTCAAGCTGACCGACGGCTACGAAGAGGGCAAGGACGCCGAGCTGACCGTCAGCCTCGAAATCCTCCCCACCATCGCTGCGCCCTCGCTCGACGGGCTCAAGCTCGACAAGCTGACCGTGCCCGTCTCGGACGAAGCCGTGACCGAAGCGGTCGCGAACATCGCCAAGCAGCAGCAGCGCTTCGAGACCAAGGACGGCGAAGCCGCCGAGGGCGATCAGGTCATCATCGACTTCACCGGCAAGCTCGACGGCGTCGAGTTCGACGGCGGCAAGGCCGAGAAGGCCCCGCTGGTGATCGGCGCCGATCGCTTCATCCCGGGCTTCGAAGAGCAGCTCAAGGGCATCAAGGCCGGTGACGAGCGCACCATCACCGTGACCTTCCCCGAGGACTACCCGGCCGAGAACCTCGCCGGCAAGGAAACCACCTTCGACATCGTCGCGCACGAAGTGAAGGCGCCTGCCGAGTCGAAGCTCGACGACGACTTCGCCAAGGAACTGGGTCTTGAGAGCCTGGAGCAGCTCACCGGCCTGCTGCGCGGCCAGCTGGAGCAGGAAACTGCCGGCCTGACCCGCACCGCCATGAAGCGCTCGCTGCTTGACCAGCTGGCCGCCGGCCATGACTTCGACGTGCCGCCGACCATGGTGGAAGCCGAATTCTCGCAGATCTGGCAGCAGCTGATCCAGGAAGCGCAGAACGAGGAAGATCCCGCCGCCGCTCTCGAAGAGATCGAGGCCGAGAAGGACGACTACCGCAAGATCGCCGAGCGCCGCGTGCGTCTGGGCCTGCTCCTGTCGGAAATCGGCCAGGCCAACGGCGTCGAAGTGACCAGCCAGGAAATGGGCATGCTGATGCAGCAGGCTGCGCAGCAGTACCGCCCCGAAGATCGCCAGCGCTTCTTCGAATACGTCCAGCAGGACCCGATGATGGCCGCCCAGCTGCGCGCTCCGCTCTATGAGGACAAGGTCGTCGACTTCCTCATCGAGAAGGCCGAAGTCACCGAGCGCGAAGTGACCCGCGACGAGCTGCAGGCCGCGATCGAGGCCGACGCCGACGGCGAGAAGCCCGCTGCGGCTGCGAAGCCGAAGAAGGCTCCGGCCAAGAAGGCAGCCAAGAAGGACGAAGCGGAAGCCGCTCCGGCTGATGAAGCTGCCGCCGAGGAAAAGCCGAAGAAGGCTCCGGCCAAGAAGGCTGCCGCCAAGAAGGACGACGCTGAAGAGGCTCCGGCCGACGAAGCCAAGCCCGCCAAGAAGGCCCCGGCCAAGAAGAAGGCCGCTGCCAAGGAGGACTGATCCCTCGCTTGCGGTTCGACCGATAACGAAAAGGCCCGGTGCAGCGATGCACCGGGCTTTTTTCGTTATCGCGTTGCGTTTGGGCGCGGGGCCTTCGACAAGCTCAGGCTGAGCGGGATCGAGGGCGAACGGACGCGGGAAAACTCTGAGCCCGCGCAGGCTGAGCGGGATCGAGGGCGAACGGACGCGGGAAAACTCTGAGCCCGCGCAGGCTGAGCGGGATCGAGGGTGAATGGACGCGGGAGAAACCCAAACCCGCTCAGGCTGAGCTTGTCGAAGCCCGCCCGCGACCTCGGGCCATCTTCAGTCCCCGATCTTCCCGAACGGCACCAGCTTGCGGGCCATTTCCGCTGCCGCCTTGCCGTTGTTCGCCCGCAGCGAGGGCAGTACCGAGAGCGCCGCCCGCTTCATCAGCGCGTCGAGCGGAGTCGCGGCCTCGCCGTTCGCAGCCGCCTCCGCCCAGCGTCTGGCGAGCGCGATGTCGTTCGGGTCGTTGCGGATCTGTAGCAGCGCGGCGAGGCCGGGGTAGAACGCCCGGTCGCCGCCGAGCGCCACCGCCTTGGCCAGCGCCGTCTCCCCCGCCGCAGTCCGCGCGCCGAGCGCCGTGCGGGCCAGGAAACCGCCGAGTTCATCCACCGCGCCCAGATGCCATCCGGCAATCACCATCTGCGCCTCGGGATCGCGCGGGTTCTGCGCCGCCAGCTTCTGGAACACGTCGAGCGAGGCCCGCACGTCCGAACGGCTGCGTGTCAGCTTGCCGCGATAGCCGATGGCGATGGCGCGCTGCAGCGTGGCCTCGCGGTCGCCGGGGCGGGCGGCGAGGATCTTCTCCGAGGCGGTGATCGCCTGCGCCACCAGTTTGAGCGCCTGCGGCTTGGTCGCGGTCTGGAAGGCGGCGGCGGTGAGCAGTTCGCGAGGGGTATCGGCATGAGCGGCCGTCGGGGCGGCGAGAACGATAGGCGCAACGATTGCACCGAAGGCTGTCAGCGTGGAACGGTACACGAAATCTCCTGGCGAACGGGAAGTGCGCAGGATGACCCAAGGCGGCGGGATGCGCCAGTCGCTAATCGTCGCAACGAATGGTTCCGACTGCCGTGACGAGCCGCGCCCGCGTCGTTCTCCCCCGCGCAATGCCGATCGATAGGTTAACCCCCTTGAACATCGCGCATTGCCACGCGACATAGGCGAGGCAAAATCGCAAAGAGGACTCCCATGCTCGACCTGTTCGGCGCTTCGAACGCCCAAGGAAAGTTCACCACCGATCCCGTGACGGGCGCACTCGTGCCGATGGTCGTCGAGCAGACCAGCCGCGGCGAACGTTCGTTCGACATCTACTCGCGCCTGCTGCGCGAGCGCATCGTGTTCATCACCGGCCAGGTGGAAGACCACATGGCCTCGCTGATCGTCGCGCAGCTGCTGTTCCTGGAATCGGAGAACCCGACCAAGGACATCTCGATGTACATCAACTCGCCGGGCGGCGTGGTGACGGCCGGCATGGCGATCCACGACACCATGCAGTACATCAAGCCGCGCGTGTCGACCGTGTGCATCGGCCAGGCGGCCTCGATGGGCAGCTTCCTGCTGGCGGCAGGCGAGCCGGGTATGCGCATCGCGCTGCCGAACGCCCGCATCATGGTGCACCAGCCCTCGGGCGGCGCGCAGGGCATGGCCAGCGACATCGAGATCCAGGCACGCGAAATTCTGCGCATGCGCCGCCGCCTGAACGATCTCTACGTGAAGTACACCGGCAAGTCGCTCGACGATATCGAGAAGGCGATGGACCGCGACACCTTCCTGGAAGCCGACGAGGCGCTGGCCTTCGGTCTGGTGGACAAGGTGTTCGAAACCCGGCCCGACGCCGACAAGGCGGAAGGGTAACCGACTCGCGGCAGCGGGGGCCGAGTCTTCAACCTATCGAAAGCATTTGGCGGTAGGATTGCAAAACCGGCTCCCCACGGAGTAAGAGTCAGCGAGTCGCCTCGCTTGGAGGCCAAAGACGGAAAATGACGAAATTGAGCGGATCTGACGCGAAAAGCACCCTTTACTGCAGTTTCTGCGGAAAGTCGCAGCACGAAGTGCGCAAGCTGATCGCGGGCCCTACGGTCTTCATCTGTGATGAATGTGTCGAGCTTTGCAACGACATCATTCGCGAGGAGACCAAGGCTGGCATCGCCGGGCGCAAGGAAGGCGAGATCGTCTCCCCGCGCGACATCTGCGAAATGCTGAACGACTACGTGATCGGCCAGGAACGCGCCAAGCGCGTCCTGTCGGTGGCTGTCCACAACCATTACAAGCGCCTCAAGCACAGCGGCAAGCAGGGCGACGTCGAGCTTTCGAAGTCGAACATCCTGCTGGTCGGGCCGACCGGCTCGGGCAAGACGCTGCTCGCGCAGACGCTCGCGCGCACCTTCGACGTGCCGTTCACCATGGCCGACGCCACCACGCTGACCGAAGCCGGTTACGTGGGCGAGGACGTGGAGAACATCATCCTCAAGCTGCTGCAGGCGTCCGACTACAACGTCGAGAAGGCGCAGCAGGGCATCGTCTACATCGACGAGATCGACAAGATCAGCCGCAAGGCCGAGAACCCGTCGATCACGCGCGACGTTTCCGGTGAGGGTGTGCAGCAGGCGCTGCTCAAGCTGATGGAAGGCACCACCGCCTCGGTTCCGCCGCAGGGTGGTCGCAAGCATCCGCAGCAGGAATTCCTGCAGGTGGACACGACCAACATCCTGTTCATCTGCGGCGGCGCTTTCGCGGGCCTCGACAAGATCATCGCCGACCGCCTGCAGAAGCGTTCGATCGGTTTCGGCGCGCATGTCGCCGATCCGGACAAGCGCCGCGTGGGCGAACTGCTGCAGAAGGCGGAGCCGGAAGATCTCCTCAAGTTCGGCCTGATCCCCGAATTCGTCGGCCGCCTGCCGGTGATCGCGACCCTCAACGACCTCGACATCGAGGCGCTGGTCAAGATCCTCAAGGAACCGAAGAACGCGCTGGTCAAGCAGTACGCCCGCCTGTTCGAGCTGGAAGACGTGGAACTGACCTTCACCGACGACGCGCTCGAAGCGATCGCCAAGAAGGCGATCGAGCGCAAGACCGGCGCGCGCGGCCTGCGTTCGATCGTGGAAGGGCTGCTGCTCGACACCATGTTCGACCTGCCGACCGAGCGTGACATCGCCGAAGTCGTCGTCGACAAGGACGTGGTCGAGGGCCGCAAGGAACCCGTCCGCGTGCTCAAGGGCGACAAGGCCGAAGCCGCGGCCTGACGGTTCCGCCACACTGAAATGAAAAGGGCCCGGCCGGGAAACTGGCCGGGCCTTTTTCGTTTCAGGTCCGCAGCACCTCCACCGCGATGCCCATGTGGTCGGTCGCCGTCGTGCCCGAGGACGACTGCGAGAAGTAGACCGCCTGCTTCAGCGCCACGCTCATCCGGTTGTAGACGGCGACGTCGTACATCCGGGTGCCGGCGCTGTTCGTGCCGCTCTCGACGTGGAGGTAGTTGTCGACCGGCGCGATCGTCCCGCCGCCATGGGCGTTGACGTAGACCGCGCCGGTGTTGCCTGCCGCCGCCTGCAGGCAGTCCCGCGTGTGATCGGCGCTGGCCTGGTTGGTGTCGCCCATCACCACGTCCATGCTGGCATAGCCCTTGCGCACCGCGTCCTGGATGATCTGCGCATAGAACGCCGTCGTCGCGCCGCGATCGGTGGCGAAGGCATTGGGGACGTGGACCAGCAGCACGCACAGCCCGTCGATGTCGATGCACAGGAAGCCGATGCCCTCGCTCACCACCTTGGACTGCGCGCCGCGCCCGGATGAGGTGAACGAGGTGAAGCACTGGCAGTTGCGGCTCGCCAGCGTGGTGTGGGTGGTCAGGTTCGGGAAGCTGCGCATCGCCGCGAAGTCGGCGTGGCTGGCGATGTCCAGTTCGCCGCAGACCAGCAGGTCGATCTCGTCGTGCAGAGCGCGGGTGGAATTCTGGTAGATCTGTTCGATCTGCGCGCGCAACGGGCTGATCGAGGCCGCCGCCAGCGGTGAGAGATGGCGCACCGGCACCAGATGGGCAGGCCCCTGCACGATCGTCGCCGGATCGTCCGGGATGGTCGGGTAGACCAGCGCGTTGACGTTGCCTGCCACGCGGGCGTTGGTCTGCTGGGTGAACTGCTTCTGGTGGATGGCCTGCGCGTTGTGCGTCGTGCTCGTGTTCGATTCGAAGGACTGGTACGCGATGATCGTCACGGCGCCGTCTCCCTGTTGTCCTGGCGGCAAGTGCTAGGACGCGGGGGGCAGGGCGGCAAGCCGGGCAACCATGACAATTGCCGTGAGGACTCTCAGACCGTGTGGTCGCTTTCCAGCGCGCAGGGGCTGGCGGGGTCGGTCTCGACCTGGATGGTCGGGTGGCCGATGCCGAAATCGTGCGCGAGCCCGTCGGCCAGGGTGCGCAGGAAGGCGTCGCCGGGCTGGCCGCCGGGCATGACGAGGTGGGCGGTCAGTGCCGTCTCGGTCGTGCTCATCGGCCAGATGTGCAGGTCGTGGACGCGCATGACGCCCGGCTGTGCTTCCAGGAAGGCGCGGACGCGGGCGCCGTCGATGCCCTCCGGAACCCCCAGCATGCCCATGTGCAGGGCGTCACGCAGCAGGCCCCAGCTCGACCATGCGATGACGACGGTGATGACCAGCGAGGTCAGCGGATCGACCAGCGCCCACCCGGTCCAGGTGATGACGAGGCCGGCGATCACCACGCCCACCGAGACCAGCGCATCGGCCATCAGGTGAACGAAGGCCCCGCGCAAGTTGAGGTCGCCCTTGGCGCCCTTGGCGAACAGCAGCGCGGAGAGGCCGTTGACCGCGATGCCGAGCCCGGCGACCACCATCATCATCGTGCCGCCGACCGGCTCCGGCTCGGCGAGGCGGCGCACGGTCTCTACCAGGATGGCGCCGATCGGCCACCCACAGCAGCGCCGCATTGGCGATCGCGGCGAGGATGGAGGAGCTTTTCAGCCCATAAGTAAAGCGCTCCGAAGGCGGCCGCGCCGACAGCACCGCGGCGGCCCAGGCGAGGCCGAGCGAGAGCACGTCGGACAAGTTGTGCCCGGCGTCGGCCAGCAACGCCATCGAGCCGCTGACGAACCCGGCGGCCGCTTCAGCCACCACGAACACGAGGTTGAGCGACACCGCGATGGCGAAGGCCCGTCCCGGGTCGGCGGTAGCATGGCCGTGGGAATGCCCGTGCCCGTGCCCGTGCCCGTGGTCATGCGAATGCCCGTGATGGTGGTGGTGATGTCCGGCGCCCATGGTCGACGAGTGCCACGAGGCGATAACGCACTGCAAGACATGACGTAACATCACCTTCCGGCGGCCGGAGACGATGCTGCAGGTGCAGCATCGGGTTTCGCTCCTGCGTGACATTTTTGCCTCAGCGGAATAACTGAAACATGTCGCAACATTCTGACATAAAAAGATTTTTTTGAAATATTTGAGCTTATGTGACCGTAGTGTCACAAAATTTCGTCCAGATGAAAGGATTTGAACTGCCAACTGTCAGAAAGTTGTCATATGCCGATGCTCTTAGCAGCCGCAGCAAATGCGGCCGGGCTAAAGTTCGTCGCGCATTGTGACCACTCCAGTCTGACAAAGCTCAGGGGCATAAAATGAAACTCACCTCCCTCCTCTCCACGGCGACCAGCACGATCGCCGTCGGCGCCGCTTTCCTGGCGGTTCCCGCCTTTGCCCAGTCCACCGGTTCGGCTGACTTCGACAACACCATCATCGTCACCGGCACGCACATCGGCGAAGGTATCGCTGGCGTCCGTACGCCCGATTCGCCCAAGGCGAAGGTTGAGATCGGCCAGGAAATCATCGGTTCGCAGCGCGCGGGCCAGTCGGTCAACGAGATTATCAACCTGGTTCCGGGCGTCAGCTTCACCAACAACGATCCCTGGGGTTCGTCGGGCGGCTCGTTCACCATTCGCGGCTTCGATTCCAGCCGCATCTCGCAGACCTTCGACGGTATCCCGCTGAACGACTCGGGCAACTACGCGGTCTATTCGAACCAGCAGGTCGACGGTGAGATCATCGAGCGCGTCAACGTCAACCTCGGCTCCACTGACGTCGACAGCCCGACCGCTGCTGCCGTCGGCGGTACCGTCAACATCAACACCAAGGTTCCGGACGAGCAGTTCGGCGTCATGACCAGCACGTCCTACGGCGATATCGTGGCGAAGGATTCGGGCGGCGAAGACCGTTCGTACCAGCGCTTCTTCGCCAAGGTCGAGACCGGTGAACTGAATTCGAGCGGCACGCGCGCCTATTTCACCGGTTCGTTCGCCCGCAACGGAGCCACCTTTGCCAATTACGGCAAGGTCCAGAAGAAGCAGTTCAACACCAAGATCTATCAGCCGCTCGGCGACAATGGCGACTTCATCTCGATTGCCGGCCACTACAACGAGAACCGCAACAACTTCGGTGGTTCGCCGTTCACCGCCGGGGCTTTCTCGGGCGACAAGTCGACGCGCTTCTATGATATTACCGGCGGCTACCCCTGCACCGTCGCCGCAGCAACGCCCGGCGTCGCCGACGCGACCAACAGCTGCGGCACCTCGTTCGAGCGTCGCTACAACCCGTCGAACACCGGCAACGTGCGCCTTGCCTCGCTGTTCCACCTGACTGAAAAGCTGACCCTGTCGGTCGATGCGGCCTATCAGTATACCAAGGCCAACGGTGGCGGCACCACCGGTGCTTACGAGCGTGAATACACCGCGAACGGCTTCACCGGCACCGGTAACTACGGTGGCAGCTTCTACTTCGGCCGTGATCTTAACGGCGACGGCGATCTGCTCGATCGCGTGACCCTGCTGCAGCCGAGCCAGACCAAGACCAATCGCTACGTCGCGATCACCAACCTGGCTTACGAGATCAACGACACGAACCGCATTCGTCTGTCGTACTCGTTCGATCGCGCACATCACCGCCAGACCGGCGCAGCCGGCTTCCTGAAGGCCAACGGCGAGCCGTTCGACGTGTTCCCGATCAACGATCCGCTGACCGATGACGCGGGTAACGTCCTGCAGAAGCGCGATCGCAATTCCTACGCGACGCTTCACAAGGTCGCGGCGGAATACCTCGGCCGCTTCTTCGACGAAGCTCTGACGGTTCAGCTTGGCGTTGCCGCGCCGTTCTTCAAGCGCGACCTCAACCAGAACTGCTTCACCACCAGCACCGGCGGCAGCTCGGGCGCCTTCGTGAACTGCGTTCCGGCCGATCAGGCTGCAGCCTATGCCGCTGCAAACCCGTATGTCTACAACGCGACCACGGGCAAGGCGACCGGAGCTGCACTGCCGCAGTCGCGCAAGCTGAACTACGACAAGATCCTGCCCAATGTCGGCGCCACCTTCCGCATCACCCCGGAAGTCAGCATCGCGGGCAGCTACTCGAAGAACCTTTCGGTTCCGAGCACCGACACGCTGTACAACTCGTTCTACTTCCCGGCGAACGATCCCTCGTCGTACCGCACCCCGGAAACCTCGGACAGCTTCGACCTGAGCCTGCGTTACTCGACGCCGATGGTCCAGGCTGCGCTGACCGGCTGGTACTCGTCGTACAACAACCGCCTCGTCACCGCGTATGACATCGACGGCAATGCGACCGATACCAACCTGGGCAAGGTCAAGAAGTACGGCGTCGATGCCAGCGTCTCGGTCCGTCCGGTGCAGCCGCTGTCGCTCTATGCCTTCGGTTCGTGGATCAAATCGGAAATCCAGGACGACGTCGTCACCAGCGCCTGCTCGGCTACCAGCGACATCGGCCGCGCCGGCCTGTGCTACACGCAGGATGGCGTCAGCTACCTGCGCACCGCTGGCAAGCGTGAGCGTGCGGCTCCCGAATGGCTGTTCGGCGGCCGCGCGCAGCTCGACCTGGGTGACTTCCAGTTCGGCGCTCAGGCCAAGTACACCGGCTCGCGCTTCCTGAACG
This sequence comes from Novosphingobium resinovorum, assembly GCF_036352595.1. Classification (GTDB taxonomy): domain Bacteria; phylum Pseudomonadota; class Alphaproteobacteria; order Sphingomonadales; family Sphingomonadaceae; genus Novosphingobium; species Novosphingobium resinovorum_B. Next base: position 198,792 of record NZ_JAZFAX010000004.1, on the reverse strand, counting down.
ACATCAACGGCGAAATCCAGACCGTGAACACCGGGACCGACGCGGCTCCCGTCATGACCACGATCTATCCGGGTGCCAAGTTCAAGAGCTACACGGTGGTTGACCTCAACCTGCGCTATAAGCTGGAGAGCCTGGGCCTTGCCAAGAGCGAGATCCAGCTCAACGTGACGAACCTGTTCGACAAGTATTATGTCGGTTCGTTCAGTGGCGGTCTCGACACCCTGTCGAGCTCGACCAATGCGTTCGTGAACTTCGGTTCGCCGCGCGCGGTCAGCGCCACGCTGATCATGGGCTTCTGATCGAAGCGCATCCGGTAACGGAAACACGGGAAGGGGAGGGACCGCAAGGTTCCTCCCCTTTTCTTTTGCCCGCCGCACGCGTGGGCGACGCGGCGCGCGATGCGTTTTCCTACAGGCGGTACAGTGGGTTAGAAGCGGGGGATGGCATGGTCCGATCCTTCGAACGCAGTATGCGTCCAAAGCGCTTCGCGAACGGCCGGGGCCTGCGCGATGCCGTGCCGCAAGGTGACACTTACCCGCGACAAGGTGACACCTTCACCGCGCAAGGTGACACCTCTGGCCGCCAAGGTGACACTTTCGGGCCATAAGGTGACACATTCCGGGGCCAAGGTGACGCCTTTGTCCCCTGGACCGTGTAAACTGTGTAAACCCTGTCACCTTGCGCCGCCTCTTAGGGCGCGGCGGCTGCGTCTATTCGTAGACGCAGGACGCGTAGCCGCCGCGCTTTACCGTGCCGATGCGCGCGGCGATGGTGTTGCCGTAGCGGCGGGTGAAACCGGCGGGGTTCTTGACCGAGCGGGTCTTGGGGCTCGGCAGCGCGGCGGCCATGCGGCCCGCCTCGGCCGGGGTGAGGTGCGCGGCGGACTTGCCGAAGTAGCGCTGCGATCCGGCCTCGACGCCGTAGGTGCCGATCCCGGTCTCTGCCACGTTGAGGTAGACCTCCATGATCCGCCGCTTGTCCCACAGGTTCTCGATCAGGAAGGTGAACCAGACCTCGAAGCCCTTGCGCAGATAGCGCGTCCAGCCGTCGCCCTGCCACAGGAACACGTTCTTGGCGGTCTGCTGGCTGATCGTCGAGCCGCCCCGGATGCGGCCGCCCTTGGCGTTGCGCTCCATCGCCTTCTCGATCGCGTCGGTATCGAAGCCGTTGTGGGTGCAGAACTTGCCGTCCTCGGCCGCGACTACGGCGGAGACCATGTTGGGGTCGATGCGGCTGAGCGGCACCCAGTCCTTGGTGATGCCGTTGCCGTCCACCAGCATCGTCACCGTTACCGGCGGGGGGACGAAGCGGTACAGCACCGTCATCCCCACGCTGATGGCAATGAACCAGATGACGATCTTGGCAAGCAGACGCATGGACGCAGGGAGCCTCGGGAACCTTCGGGAAGAATCTCTCTAGTCGAAATGCCACGCCTTGCGCCAGCACCGGGACGCGCTACGCCCCGCCGATGAATGTATTCGCAATATAGACCTTTCATTTGCAGTGTGGACAAACCTCCCGGATAGATCGGCGTATAAGACGAACGGGAGAACAGGCGCATGGCGGCATCCTTCGGCGTGGGGTGGAGGCAGGTCGCGGTCGGCTTCATGCTGCTGGCAGCGGCGGGCATGATCGCGGCGACGTACTCGATCGTCGCGGTGCCGCTGGCGCGGGAGTTTCGGCCGAGTCGCACCGTTCTGATGCTGGCGATGACGGTCCTGTCCGGGACCAGCGCGGTGCTGGCACCGCTGCTGGGCGCGCTGATGGACCGTTTCGCGCTGCGCCGCCTGATGGTGATCGGCGGGCTGTGCCTCGCTGCCGGCTATGTGGGGATCTCGCTGGCGAGTTCGTTCGCGCAAGTGCTGCTGATCTTCGCGCTGCTGATCGCCCCGGCCAACGTGCTCATCGGGCCGGTGGCGGTCACGGTGCTGCTTTCGCGCTGGTTCGAGAAGAAGCGGGGCAGGGCGGTGGGCATCGCGATTGCCGGGATTTCGGCAGGGGGATTCGTGTTCCCGCTCGTCATCTCGGGGCTGATGGCGGCATTCGAATGGCGGATCGCCCTGCGGGCGCTGGCGGCGGTGCTGCTGGTCTGGACGATCCCGATGGCGTTGCTGGTGGTGGATCGCCCTTCCGACCGGGGCCTCAATCCTGATGGCGCCGACGAACCGCCGCTCCAGTCCCGGGCGGAACTGGCCAGGAAGCCGATTTCCGCGCGCGAAATCCTGACCGACCCGGCGTTCTGGATGATCGCGCTGACCGTCTCGATCGTGACGGCGGGGATGAAGGGCATGATCACCAACCTGGCGCCGCTGGCGATCGATACGGGGGCTACGGCGGCGCAGGCGGCGCCGCTGATCTCGCTATATTCCGCGTGCAGTTTCGTCGCGAAACTGACCTTCGCGGCGCTTGCCGACAGGGTGGGGCCGCGCGTGCTGATGTTCTGCGGCCTGGGCGGCTTCGCGGCGGGAATGGCCTGCCTGACGCAGGCGCATGCCGGCTACGAGGTCATCGCGATCGGCGTGGCGGTGACCGGGCTGCTCGGCGGGCTGATGGTGCCGGCGGAAAGCTATCTGGCCCCGCGCATCTTCGGCCAGCGGGGCGTCGGCCGGGCGATGGGGCTGCTGTCCGGTGCGATCCTGCTGGCGATGCTGGCGACGCCGCCGCTCTACGGGCTGATCTACGACCTGACGGGGAGCTACACCGGCATGTTCTGGACATTCGCCGCCATTGCCGTGGCGGCGTTGTTCTGGGTGCCAATGCTGCGGCTGCATCCGCGGGCGGAGACATGACAGCGACCGTAACTTGTTCCCTCGGCCCGGCTATGGTCATTTCCGGGTCCGGAAGAATGAGGAACCAGAGACATGGCCAAGCTCGAAATCCTGCTCACGCCGCGCCAGTACGACCCCGACTTGTGCATGCTGCGCAAGGTCGTCGTGCTGGATCGCAAGCCGCAGCTCTCCGAAGTGGTGCTTCGGACCGAATACGGCAATGCGGTCAAGCTCTTCATCGACCACAAGACGCTCTATACCATCGCGATCGATTGCGGGGCCGGGCCCTGGCGTATACCGGACGCGGGTTTCCCCGAGGTTCCGGGCGCTAGGGTGCTGGAGTTCGGCGGCAACTACAACGACCTGTGCATGCATCTCGAGCGCATCGAACTGAGTGCCGGACTGCTCGAGGTGGCTGTGCGCAAGCTCTCTTTCCACAGGCCCGGTGAAAAGGGTTCGGACTTCATGCTGGGCGAGAAGCAGGATCTCATCCGCCTCATCTTCACCGTTTCCGAGGCGTTGCGCTTCTGGACGATCCAGCGCGACGTCTCCGGGCTTCTCAAGGAGCCGGCCAAGTCCATCTGGATCAACGATTATGCCGGCAATGACAAGCCGCTGAACAGCTGGGGCACGTGGTCCGAACGTTTCAACTGGCCCGACAAGGGGGTCTTCGTGCCTAAGGTGCTCGAGCCGTCCTGACATGGAAAAGCGGCCGGACTTTCGTCCGGCCGCCTCTCGTTCCGCGCTATCGCCGGGTCAGGCCGGCAGCAGGCGCTTTTCACCGGCGATACGGTTCATCGCCTTCTGCAGCTTCTCGAAGGCGCGCACTTCGATCTGGCGCACGCGCTCGCGGCTGACCGAGTAGACCTGGCTCAGTTCCTCCAGCGTCTTGGGATCGTCGGTGAGGCGGCGCTCCGTCAGGATGTCGCGCTCGCGCTCGTTGAGCGAACCCATGGCCTCGACCAGCATGTCGTGGCGTACCGAGGCTTCCTCGGCGTCCGCGACGGTCTCGTCCTGCAGCGGGCGTTCATCCTGGAGGATGTCCATCCACTGGCCTTCGCCTTCCTCGCGCAGGGAGACGTTCAGCGAGGCATCGCCGCCCATCATCATGCGGCGGTTCATGTTGACCACCTCGGTCTGCGAGACGCCCAGCGTCGTCGCGATCTTGGCGACGTCATCGGGGTGCAGGTCGGTGTCCTCGTAGGCGTCGAGGTTCTTCTTCATGCGGCGCAGGTTGAAGAACAGCTTCTTCTGCGCGGCAGTCGTGCCCATCTTCACGAGGCTCCACGAACGCAGGATGTATTCCTGGATCGAGGCCTTGATCCACCACATCGCATAGGTGGCAAGGCGGAAGCCGCGTTCGGGCTCGAACTTCTTGACGCCCTGCATCAGGCCGATGTTGCCTTCGGAAATCAGCTCGGACACGGGGAGGCCGTAGCCGCGATAGCCCATGGCGATCTTGGAAACGAGTCGCAGGTGGCTGGTGACGAGCTGCGCCGCAGCTTCCGGATCCTGATGTTCCGAATAGCGCTTCGCCAGCATGTATTCCTGCTCAGGAGCCAGGATCGGGAACTTGCGGATCTCCGACAGGTAGCGGTTGAGGCTTTGCTCACCGCCCAAGGCCGGGACACTCGGCAGGTTTCGATTATTGCTCACGATCATCCGTCCTTTCTAGGTCGGTACACGGTCTAGGACCCTTCATAGGCGTCTTAGCTTGTGTCCACCTCTATACGTTAGCATGGATTTGCGATTTCAGTGTCGCAGTTCGTCGATCAGTGTCCGCATGTCGTCGGGCAGCGAGCTGGCGAAATGGACCCTTTCTTGTGAAACGGGGTGAACGAACCCGAGTTCCGCAGCGTGGAGCGCCTGGCGGGAAAAACCGAGTCGGGAGAGAATCGGTCGAAGCGGAGAAGGAGTTCGCCCATAGACAGGGTCTCCCAATAGCGCATGACCGATTGACGCCATGTGAACACGGACCTGATGGGTTCGTCCCGTTTCCAGCCTGCATTCGACGAGAGTGGCGCCGCGCAGCGCCTCCAGCGTGCGGAAATGGGTGACCGCGTGCTTGCCGCGCCCGTCCTCCACCAGCGCCATCTTCTTGCGATCATGCGACGAGCGGGCGATCGCGCCGCGCACGGTTCCGGCCACCGGCACCGGCCTGCCGCCGACGACGGCGTGATAGGCGCGTTCGATCGAGTGGTCGGCGAACTGGGCGGCCAGCCCTTCGTGCGCCTTGTCGGTCTTGGCGACGACGAGGAGCCCCGAGGTGTCCTTGTCGATGCGATGGACGATGCCAGGCCGGGCGACTCCGCCGATGCCCGAAAGCTGGCCCCGGCAGTGGTGCAGCAGGGCGTTCACCAGAGTCCCGTCGAGGTTTCCCGCCGCGGGATGGACGACGAGGCCGGCAGGCTTGTCGACGATGATGAGGTGTTCGTCCTCATGGACGACCACCAGCGGAATATCTTGCGCCACAGCCTCCGCAGGCGCAGCCTCGGGCACGTCGATGGCGAAGGGCGTCCCTGCATCGACCTTCAGCGAAGCCTGCGCGATCGGCTTTCCTGCCAGCGATACGCGGCCTTCGCCCATCAGCGCCTTGATGCGCTCGCGCGAAAGGCCGCTGACTTCGGCCAGCGCCTTGTCGATTCGGCCGCCGCTGGCGACTTCGCCCTGGATGATATTTGTAAGCGCCCCCATTGCCTGTAGGATTTGGGGATGATCGTCGAACTGACAAGTGGTGTTCTTGCAACATTGCATGAAGAAGCGCGCCGGGCTGCTCCCGAGGAATGCTGCGGGTTGTTGTTCGGGCGCGGTGGATGGATCGACGAGGTGCGTGCTGCCGCGAATGTCGCGGAAAACCGCCGGGTTCATTTCGAGATCGACCCCGGAGCGCTGCTGGCGGCGCACAAGGCGGCGCGGGCGGGTGGGCCGCAGGTGATCGGTTACTATCACTCTCATCCTACGGGGATTTGCGTGCCTTCGGCGACCGATCGGCAACATTCCACCGGGGATTCGCGCATCTGGGCGATCATCGCGGAGAGCGAGGTTGCTTTCTGGCGCGATAACGCCAATGGATTCGAGGCCCTGCCGTTCCGCATCGTCGAATAGGGGGCCGCGTCAGAAGTACGAAAGAGCAGTCCAAGCCCATGACCACGAGTTCGATCGAACTTGCCAGCCTCCTGTGTTCGCGCCTTTGCCACGACATGCTCAGCCCGGTTGGTGCGCTGACCAACGGCCTCGAACTGCTGGCGGACGAGAAAGACCCGGAGATGCGTCAGCGCTGCTTCGAACTTCTCGACCAGAGCGCGCGGATTTCCACCGACAAGCTCAAGTTCTTCCGCCTCGCTTTCGGCGCTGCCGGTGGCTTCGGCGATATGGTCGCGGTGAGCGAGGCGAAGGTGCTCGTCGATGCGCTGGTGGCGAACAATCCGCGCATCACGCTGGCCTGGGCACTGCCGAGCGATTCGCTGCCGAAGGCGGCGATCAAGACGCTGCTGAACTTCGCTTTGATCGGGCTTGAGGCACTGCCGCGCGGCGGTACGCTGGAAATCGCGGCCGAATTCCGCGACAACCACAGTGAACTGGTCGTGCGTGCGGCCGGCCCTCGCATCGCCTTCGACCGCTCGGTCGGCGCGGCGCTGGAAGGCACGCTGCCCGAAGGCGAACTGTCGAGCCGGACGGCTCCGGCGGCGATGCTCCACCAGCTTGCCGTCGAGTTGAAGGGGCAATTGCAGTACGTGTTGGCCGAAGACGCGCTGGTGCTCGGCGCGATGCTGCCGAGGGCCTGACGGGAGGGCGCAACGCGATGAACCGCTGGCTCGTCAATCGCACTGTCGCCTCCCCCAACTGGAACGAGCGCAAGCTGCCGGTCAGCATGGTCGTGCTGCACTACACCGGCATGAAATCCGCCGATGAAGCGCTGGCGCGCATGTGCGATCCGGCGGCGGAAGTCTCCGCGCACTACATGATCGACGAGGAGGGCACGGTCACCTCGCTCGTGCCCGAGGACAAGCGGGCCTGGCATGCGGGCCGCTCTTACTGGCGCGGCGTCACCGACGTGAACTCCGCCAGCATCGGTATCGAACTGTGCAATCCCGGCCACGAATGGGGCTACCGTCCGTTCCCCGAACCGCAGATGGACGCGCTGCTGCCGTTGCTCGCCGATATCATGGACCGGCACGACATTCCCCGCGCGAACGTCGTGGCGCATTCTGACATCGCTCCCGCCCGCAAGCAGGATCCTGGGGAATACTTCGACTGGAACCGCCTTGGCGAACTCGGTCTCGCGCTCGAGATTCCCAAGGCGAAGATGAACCTGTTCTACGACAATCCCGGTGCCTTCTACCTGGCGCTGGAGCGGTTCGGCTATGACATCACCGATGGGCGCGCCGCCGTCACCGCCTTCCAACGCCGCTGGCGGCCGATCTTCATGGACGGCGAGATCGATGGAGAAATCGGTGGCATCCTGTTCGAACTGCTGTTGGAACGCGACATCGGCCGTGCTAGGTGACCGCCCGCGCCGGGGAGCCGGGCAGCCGCGTCCTTCGACAAGCTCAGGATGAGCGAGGAGAAGGCCGAGGAAAGTCCGGGCTCCACGAAACAAGGGTGGCAGGTAACGCCTGCCGGGCGAGGGCGGTTTTCAGACCGCTCGAAGCTTAGGGAAAGTGCCACAGAGAGCAGACCGCCGATGTTTCCTTCTCTTTCGGGAGATCGGAAGCAGGTAAGGGTGAAAGGGTGCGGTAAGAGCGCACCGCGCTGCCGGTAACGGTAAGCGGCTTGGCAAACCCCACCCGGAGCAAGACCGAATAGGGGCTGCGTGCCGGCGCTCGCGAAAGCGGGGGGATCGGCGGGTTCGTTTCGAACCCAGGCAGCCCGGGTTGGTCGCTTGAGCGAGGCAGCGATGTCTCGCCTAGAGGAATGGCTGCCGCCGCGGCGTAAGGTCCCTCTTTGGGGAGACCACGCCAGGAACAGAACCCGGCTTACAGGCTCCCCGGCGCAATCGGACGAATTTCAGGCGGCTTCGCTGCAGGCGGTCGCGGAGTCGCTGGCGGTGAGGAACCAGCGTTCGGTGCCTTCGAGGCCGATGGCGGTGAGTGTGCCGTGGAGGTAGGCGCCGGTGTCGATGCCGATGCGGTTGGTGCAGATCTCGGGCTCGGGCGTGATCGTGTGGCCGTGGACGACGAAGGCGCCGAAATCGCCGCGATGGCTGAGAAACGGCTCGCGGATCCAGCGACAGTCCCGCCCCAGCTGGTGCGCCAGCGGTGTGTCAGGCCGCACCCCGGCATGGACGAAGAGATAGTCGCCGATCTGCACCATCTTCTTGAACCCGTCGAGGAAGTCGAAGTCCTCCTGGGGGATCGCGGCGTTCATCGCGTGCTGGAGATCCTCGATCTCGGCCGAGAGCACGGTTTCGCTGTCGACGCCGTAGGACAGGATCGTTTCGACCCCGCCGAACTTGAGGAAGCCGCGCATCGCCTCGGCATCCTCGCGCGCGACAAGCAGCATTTCCTCGTGGTTGCCCTGGATGAATTCGACCTCGCGCTCACGGCCCCACTGGCGGGCCCGCGCCACGACCGCTGCGCTGTCGTCGCCGCGATCGATGAGGTCGCCCAGCAGCACGACGGTGGTACGCGCCCTGCCGCGCGCCGCGTCGTCCTGCTCTATGGCACGGATCAGGTTCTCGAAAAGGTCGGCCCGGCCGTGGATGTCGCCCACGGCATAGACCCGTTCTCCGAAGGGGATCGAGGGGGCTCGCCGTGGTTCGGCCCGGCCCAGAATTTTACGAATGGTGCTCAGCATTTATTGCGCTGCGGTATAAACCGCCCCTCCGTCGCGCACAACCCGTTGCGATTACGGATGCCGTGCGTGGCAAAAAGTCCACACATCGTTTCCTGAATGTTGCTGAATTGAAATTTTCCTTGTGCCGTTCTTGGCTGCAGTGCAGCAATCTTGTGCCGCCGCGATCGGGATCCGTTGAAGAGATCCCATGCAGCGGACGCAGGTGGGACGAGGCATCAAGACAATAATTGTGAGGGAAACATCATGCTCTTGTCCGTCCGCGGCGCCATCGCCGCCACTCTTCTTGCGGGCACCGCGATCTCGGCTGCGCCGGCATTTGCGCAGGACGCCGAAGCACCCAAGGAGATCACGATCACCGGCAGCGCGGCCCTGACCAGCGACTATCGTTTTCGCGGCGTCTCGCAGTCCGGCGGCGACATTGCCATCCAGGGCGGCATTACCGCCTCGCACGCCAGCGGCTTCTACGTGGGCACCTGGAGTTCCTCGCTCGACAACGGCAGCCTCTACGGCAGCACCGAGGTCGATCTCTTCGGCGGCTGGACCGGCCAGGTTTCGTCGGGCCTGACGCTCGACGCGGGCCTGCTGTACTACGCCTATCCGAACGGCACTGGCGGCGCTTCCGAGTTCTTCGAACCCTACGCGTCGATCTCCGGCCAGGTGGGCCCGGCGAAGCTCAAGGTGGGCGGCAACTACGCCTGGAAGCAGAAGGCGCTGCCGAGCTACACTTCGAGCAAGGACGACAACATCTATCTCTACAGCAACGTCGATATCGCCATTCCCAATACGCCGCTGACGGTGTCGGGTCACATCGGCTACACCGATGGCGTGCTGTCGCCGTGCTATTATTGCGATCCGGTCGTCGCGGGCGACAAGACCAACTGGGACTGGTCGATCGGCGCTTCGGCGACGGTCTATGGCCCGCTTTCGGTCAGCCTGTCCTACGTCGGCGTGACGGGCCCGAGCGTGGACAGCTACACCGACGACACGGTCGTGGCGACGCTTACCGCCTCGTTCTGATCGCGAGGCGACCGCGTTACAGACGCATAGCAGGAGGGGAGCCCGCCCGGGATATCCGGGCGGGTTTTCTCATTTCAGGTAGAAGTCGATCGTCGTGACGACCCGCACCTTCTTGTAGGGGGTATCGGATTGGCCCCAGCCGCCGCCCGAATCGCCGTCACGCGCCTCGATCGAGAAATAGCCCTGCGCCGCGTTCTTGATCGCGCCGACTTCCGCTCCGCTATCCTTGGCGAACTGTTCGGCGGCGGCGCGCGCGTCCCTGGTGGCGGCGGCGACCATGCGCGGCTTGAGGTCGTTGAGCCGGGTGAAGGTATAGGCCATTCCCGAGCCTTCCTCGAGGATCACGCCCCGGCGCACGAGGTCGAACTGGCGGCGCACCGCGTTCTCGGCGCGCTTGATGTCGGTGGTGCGCAGGCTCACCCGCTGGCGCACGGTGAAGCTTACAATGCCGTTGTCCTTGGTCTGGTTGACGTTGACCCCGGTGGGTTGCAGCGCATCGGCCGGAAAGCCCAGTTCGCGGAAGAAGGCGGCGATCTGGGCGGTGTCGCGATCGACACTGGCCTGCGCCGTCGCGAGATCGGGGGCGGTCGCCGAATAGCTGATCGTCCAGGTCGCGAGGTCGGCGGTGACGTCCTGCTCGGCGAGGCCCTTGACGGTGACTGCACGATCGGCCCGTTGTGCGCGCTTGAGCCCGTCGCCCAGCGCGAAACCGCCGAGGATCAGGCCGACCGCGATGATCGTCGAACTGGCGAGCCAGCGGCCCGTCGTGCCTTTCAGGCCTCGCACGGTCTTGCGCGCCTCTTCACCCGAACTATCTTCGCTCATCGCACTCTCCCCGGATTGTCGCCCGTCTTTGCCGGACGGCGCCTGTATCCGCGATGAATTGTTCAATACCGTAGATGAATCGAAAAAGGCTTTTCCATGACCCGCTACCTTCACACCATGATCCGCGTGACCGATCCGGACGCGACGATCCGCTTCTTTGAACTGATCGGTGTAAAGGAGACCCGCCGGTTCTCGAGCGAGCAGGGGCGCTTCACGCTGATCTATCTGGCCGCGCCGGGGCAGGAGGAAGCCGAGGTCGAGCTGACATATAACTGGCCCGCCGAGGACGGCTCTGCCGAAGTCTATGGCGGGGGCCGCAATTTCGGGCACCTGGCGTTCCAGGTCGCGGATATCTACGAGACCTGCCAGCGGCTGCAGGATGCGGGAGTGACCATCAACCGTCCGCCTCGCGACGGGCACATGGCCTTCGTGCTGACGCCGGACGGGATTTCGATCGAACTGCTGCAGGACGGCCGCCTCGATCCCGCCGAGCCCTGGGCCAGCATGCCGAACGTGGGAAACTGGTAAATCGAAAACCCTGTCTGGTTAACTTTGTGAAACGGCATGTCTTCGCGTTTGCGAACTGCTGACACCCACCCTTAAGCTGGGCTCGTGCCGGATCGGGGGGCTGATCCTGCACGGCTCATCTGCCGGGGGAAAAGGTGCAAGCATCCACTGCGTTGACCGGCATCGTCGCGTGCCTGCAGGGGCTGGAGCATGAACTCCTGCTCTTCGTCGGCTTCTGGTTCGTCATCGGCGCGCTTGACGAATTCGCGATCGATGCGTGCTGGATCGTCCTGCGCCTGACCGGACGGGCGCGCGACGGCTTCATCGGCGATGCGGACGCGCAGGCGCCATTGTCCGGGCGTGCCGCCGTGATGATCGCCGCATGGTCGGAGGCGGAGGTCATCGGTCCTACCGTCAGACATGCGCTTGCTGCCTGGCGCCAGCAGGATTTCACGCTCTATCTGGGCTGTTACGGCAACGATCCCGCGACGGTCGAGGCCGCGGTCGAGGCCGCTGGCAGTGACGGCCGGGTCCGGTTGGTCATCGGCGAGATGGCGGGGCCGACGACCAAGGCCGACTGCCTCAATCGCATCTACGAGGCCTTGTGCGCCGATGAGCAGCGACAGGGGCGTCGCTATCGCTCGGTCATCATCCACGATGCCGAGGACATGGTGCATCCGGCGGCGCTCGCGGTCATGGACGCGGGACTGGCGAGGGCGGACTTCGTGCAACTGCCGGTCTTGCCGGAACTGCAGCCGCAATCGCCCTGGGTGGCGGCACACTATGCGGACGAATTCGTCGAATCGCATGGCAAGGCGATGGTCGTGCGCGACGCGCTTGGCGCGGCGATCCCGGCGGCAGGGGTCGGCTGCGGCTTTTCGCGCGGGATGATCGCCCGGATCGCCCGGCGGCGCGGCGACGAAGGAGCCCATGGCGGCCCCTTCGCTGCGGAATGCCTGACCGAGGATTACGAACTCGGGCTGCTGGTGCGGCGCGAGGGCGGCCGCTCGCGGTTCCTGCGGGTACGCGACGAAGCTGGCCGTCTGGTCGCGACACGCGCCTATTTTCCGGCGCGGCTGTCGGATGCGGTGCGCCAGAAGTCGCGCTGGGTCCATGGCATCGCCTTCCAGGGTTGGGACCGGCTGGGCTGGACCCGCGGTTTCGCCGATACCTGGATGGCGCTGCGCGACCGGCGCGGTCCGTTGACGGCGGTGGTGCTGGCCTGCGGTTATGCGCTGCTCGCCATCGAGGCGCTGCTGTGGATCCTTGCCGGGCAGGAGCGGTCGGTCGTGCCCGACGGTCTGCGCGTATTGCTGGCGATCTGCCTGGCGGGCTTCGTATGGCGCGCTGCCATGCGATTCGTGTTCACCGCGCGCGAATATGGCGTGATCGAGGGGCTGGGCGCGATCGCGCGCATTTTGACCGGGAATCTCGTCGCGATCCTGGCCGGCCGGCGGGCGCTTGCGGGCTACCTCAAGGTCTTGCGCGGCGGCGGCGTGCATTGGGAGAAGACCCTGCACCACGGCCATCCCGCGCTGCCGGATCACCGTCAGGCCGATCCACAGGAAGCATTGGCGGCATGACGGCGGCGCGGATTTCCCGGGGGCACCCGCTGTTCGCCCTGCTGGCGGTCCTTGGCGGCTGGGTCGGTGGCCGAGCCGCGACCTGGGAGCCGGTAATGCCGGTGGCGGAGGTGGCGGCTGCCTCGGTGACAGGGACCGGCAGTGCGCCTCAATCCCTGCCGGGCTTCGCGCCGGAATATGGGCCCGCACCGTCGATGGCTTATCCGGGAGCAGCGCCTATCGGTTATATGGTCCCGCAAGCTCTTCCCCCGGTCGTCCGGTATGTTCTTGGGGCCCCGGCCGAAGTCCGTGCGCCGGGGATGGAGGTGCCGGGAGGGACATCGCTGCCGCCACATCTGCGCACGGACTTCGCCGGGCTGGAGCCGCTGCCGAGGTTCTATGCACCTGAAGTCCCGGGTATTGGCGCGGCGCCCGTGCAAGGCGCGCCCGTGCAGCCGGCCCCCTTGCGTCCACGCCGCTGGACGATGGACGCCTGGGCCCTGCTGCGCCGCGACGGGGCGACCGGTTCCGCATCCGCCGGCGTGCTCCCCGCCAGCTATGGTGCAAGCCAGGCGGGAGCGGTCCTGCGTTATCGGCTTGCCATGGCGAGTCGCCATCGACCGATGCTCTACTTGCGCACGACCTCCACGACCGGGACGATACAGGAAAGCACGGCGGCGGCGGGTCTTGCGGCGAGACCCTTCGCGGCCGTGCCGATCGTCGCGGCGCTGGAGGGGCGGTTGACGGACCAGTCCGGGCAGCGCCGGGTGCAGGGCGCGGCGATGGCGATCACCGAACTCGCGCCTTTCGCCCTGCCGGCGGGCTTTCGCGGCGAGGCCTATGCGCAGGCGGGCTATGTTGCCAGCCGTTTTGCGACGCCGTTCGCCGATGGCCAGTTTCGTGCCGATCGCGGGCTCGTCAGGCTGGGCCGGGTCGACGCGCGCTTCGGTGCCGGGCTGTGGGGCGGGGCGCAAAAGGGCGCGGCACGCTTCGACGCCGGGCCGACCGCGTCGATCGCGCTGCCGCTGGGACGCGGCATGAACGGGCGCGTCGCCGTCGACTGGCGCTTTCGTCTGGCCGGGGATGCGGTGCCCGGTTCCGGCCCGGCGCTGACGCTTTCCGCAGGATTCTGAAACGGCGCTTTTCCGGAAGGCCATGCTGCGGTAGCGAGGAGGCAGCATGGACGTCTATCTCCCCATCGCCAACCTTTCGGTCAACGGGCTCATCATCGTCGGGCTGGGCGCGCTGACCGGTGTGCTTTCGGGCATGTTCGGGGTCGGCGGCGGGTTCCTGACGACGCCGCTTATGATCTTTTACGGCATTCCCCCGACGGTCGCCGCCGCCTCGGCCGCGAGCCAGGTGACCGGCGCCAGCGTCTCGGGCGTCTTCGCGCATACCCGGCGGGGCGGCGTGGACTACCAGATGGGCGCGGTGATGGTGGCGGGCGGCATCATCGGCACCGGGCTCGGCTCGCTGCTGTTCAACCTGCTGGAGCGGCTGGGGCAGATCGATACCGTCATCAACATCCTCTACGTCGTGCTGCTCGGCTCGATCGGCGGGCTGATGGCGAAGGAGAGCATCCAGTCGATCCGCGCCGAGCGCAGCGGCATTCCGCTCGCGGCGCGCAAGCGGCGGCATCATCCGATGGTCGCCAGCCTGCCGATGCGCTGGCGCTTCTACCGCTCGGGCCTCTACATCTCGCCGCTGGCGCCGCTGCTGCTGGGGATCGGCACGGGCATCCTGACGATGCTGATGGGGATCGGCGGCGGCTTCGTGCTGGTGCCGGCGATGCTCTACATCCTGGGCATGAGCGCCAACGTGGTGGTGGGAACCTCGCTGTTCCAGATCCTGTTCGTGACGATGGCGACGACGATGATGCACGCGCTGACGACGCATGCGGTGGATATCGTGCTGGCCTCGCTGCTGCTGCTGGGCTCGGTCTCGGGCGCGCAGGTGGGCGCGCAGTTCGCCCAGAAGGCAAGCCCGGTGAAGCTGCGTCTGGTGCTGGCGGTGATCGTGCTGCTGGTGGCGGGGCGCATGGCGCTGGGGCTGGGTTACCGCCCGGACGAGATCTACACGGTGTCGCCGCTGTGATCGGCAGCGTTTGCCTTGACGAAGCCGCCGAAGTGGCGCGCGTCGGGTGAAAGTGTGGCTCGCCTTGCTGGCGCTGTTCGCGCTGACGGGCGCGCGCGACCCGATCCTGGTGCCCGAGGTCTCGCAGCACGAGGTGGACCTGCAGCAGGGCTTCACCGGCACCGAACTGCTGCTGTTCGGGGCGATGCTGACCCCCGAGGGATCGCGCGCGGCGCAGGACTATGACATCGTCGTGGTGCTCAAGGGGCCGACCCAGTCGGTCGTCCTGCGCGAGAAGCAGAAGGTGGCCGGCATGTGGATCAATGCCGCCAGCACCGAACTGCGCAGCGCGCCCAGCTATTACGCCATCGCATCGAGCCGCCCGATCGCCGATATCGTCGACGACAAGACCGCGGCGATCTACGAACTGGGCCTCAAGTGGCTGCAGTTGTCGCCGATCGGCGCGATCGATCCTGACGAGCAGGCACGTTTTTCGACCGGGCTGGTCGATCTCAACCGCCGCACCGGCTTGTACCGGGAGCAGGAGGGCGGGGTGACGGTGAAGGAGCAGGTGCTCTACCAGGCGCGCATCGAACTGCCTTCGCGCGTGCCGACCGGGATCTACACTGCCGAGACTTTCGCGATATCCAAGGGCAGGGTGGTCGCCTCGGCCAGTAGCCAGGTGGAAGTACGCAAGCAGGGCGCCGAGCGCGCGATCGCCGAATTCGCCGAGAACTACGGCTTTGCTTACGGCCTGCTGGCGGTCTTCGTGTCGGTCGCGATGGGCTGGCTGGCCGGGCGGCTGTTCGCGTTGATCTGAGAATTTGTCTGGAGAATGCCGCGAAACGCGGATTTCCAAACACTCTTTGACCCGCTCCGGCAGGGTGCTTTAGCCGGAAATTAACCTAGCCGCTGCTAGGCATCGCAATCGGTTGCCATAGATAACGCGAAACGGTTGACGAAGCAGATGCATCTGGAAGGTCTCGACAGATTCCAAGACCCCAAGGCCGCTACGAGCGTGACGGCGTTGCACGGCGTCGAGCCGATCGGCGTGGTGCTCGATATCAGCGGGGCGGGCAGCCGGGTGGCCTTCGACCTCGATCGCCTGCACGAGATCGCCGCCGATGCCGATCCCTCGGTCGCCATGTCGGGGCAGGTCGGCAGCCAGATCAAGATCCGCGTCGGCAGCGGCTGGCTGCTCGCCAATGTGCGCAGCCAGCGGCAGGACGGGCGCACCGCCGGCGTGCTGGCCGAAGTCGATTTCCTGGGCGAAGGGCTGGAGGAGCGACTGACCGGGCGTATCCACGGCTTCCGCCGCGGCGTCACCGCCTATCCCATCCCCGGCGCGCTGGTCTATCCGGCGACCAGCGACGATCTGCGGCAGATCTACGCCAGCGACGGGCGCTCGGCGATCCAGGTCGGCAACGTCTATCCCACCAAGGACATCCGCGCCGGCCTTTACGTCGATGCACTGCTGGGCAAGCACTTCGCGCTGCTGGGTTCGACCGGCACCGGCAAGTCGACCAGCGCCGCGCTGATCCTCCACCGCATCTGCGAGCACGCGCCCGAGGGCCATGTCATCATGGTCGATCCGCACGGCGAATATGCGGCGGCTTTCCGCGATACCGGGGTGATCCTCGACGTCTCGAACCTGCAGATGCCGTACTGGCTGATGAACTTCGAGGAGCATTGCGAGATCCTCCTCACCTCGCGCGGGGACGAGCGGCAGCTCGATGCCGAGATCCTCGGCAAGGCGCTGCTGGAGGCGCGTTCGAAGAACCGGCTGGCCGAGCAGATGGGCAGGATCACGGTGGATTCGCCGATCCCCTACCTGCTGTCCGACCTTGGCAACATCCTGAACAACGCGATGGGCAAGCTCGACAAGGGCCATACCAGCGCGCCGTACCTGCGCATCCGCAACAAGCTGGACGAGATGAAGTCCGACCCGCGCTACCAGTTCATGTTCTCGGGCATGCTGGTGGGCGACGTGATGGCGGACTTCATCATGAAGTTGTTCCGCCTGCCTTCGCGCGGTCGGCCGATCTCGATCATCGACGTCTCGGGCGTGCCGACCGAGATCACCTCCACCGTCGTCGCGGTGCTCAGCCGCATGGTCTTCGACTTCGCCGTCTGGGCGCGCGAAGAGGAGACGCGGCCGATCCTGCTGGTCTGCGAGGAGGCGCACCGCTACGTGCCCAACGAGCGCAATGCCGATGGTTCCTCGGTCGGGCGCATCCTCTCGCGCATCGCCAAGGAGGGGCGCAAGTACGGTATCTCGCTGGGCCTCATCACCCAGCGGCCGTCCGATCTGGCCGAGGGCGTGCTGTCGCAGTGCGGCACCATCATCTCGATGCGCCTCAACAACGAGCGCGACCAGGCCTTCGTGCGCGCCGCCATGCCTGAGGGCGCGCGCGGGTTCCTCGATTCGATCCCGGCGCTGCGCAACCGCGAGTGCATCGTCTGCGGCGAGGGCGTGGCGATCCCGATGCGGGTGTCGTTCGACGACCTCGAGGAGCGCAAGCGCCCGGCTTCGGCCGACCCCTCGTTCACCCGCCTGTGGAACCAGACGGGCGGCGAGGAGGAGATGGTCCTGCGTACCGTGCAGAGGTGGCGCGCGCAGGGCAGGTAGTCCCCGCGCTCACCTTACCCCTTGAACGCGGCCCGCCACTTGCCCCAGCGGTAGTAGCCCAGCGATATCAGCACCGTCAGCACCGATCCCACCGGGTAGGCCCACCACACCGCATCGCTGCCGATCAGCGGCCGCGCGATGGCATAGAAGCCCAGGCGCCCCGGATAGAGGCCGACGAACAGGATCACCAGCGGCGCTCCCACCGCGCCGTAAGCGCGCATCGTGCCGGTCAGGATCATGGTGATCGACACCAGCACGAACGAGGCCGTGCAGATCAGCTGGATATGCTGCGCGATCGGCATCGCCGGGCTTTCGGCGCCAAGGAACAGTGCCAGCAGCGGGCGATCGAAGCCGACGATCACGGCCGCCAGCACCGTCGACATGACGAGGTTGGTCGCCATGCCGATCGCGTTGACCTTGCTGATGCGGCCATGGTCGCCCGCGCCCAGCGACTGCGCGACCATGGCGCTGACGGCCGAGCCGATCGCGAAGGCGGGCATCTGCAGGTAGTTCCACAATTGCAGCGATGCCCCGTAGGCCGCCGTGGCGTTCAGCCCCTCGCGGTTGACGAGGCCGATCATGATGAGCCCCGCCGAGGAGACGATCAGCATCTGCGCGCCCATCGGCAGCCCCTTGGCCAGCACATAGCGCAAGTCCGGCCCACTCGGCCGCAGGTAGGCAAGCTCCGCCCCGCGCAGGCGCAGCGGCAGATCCTTGCGGTAGATCACCACGATCTGGAGCAGTAGCCCCGCCGTGTTGGCGATGGCGGTGGCGATCGCGGAGCCGGCGACGCCGAGCGCGGGCAGGGGGCCCGGCCCGATGATGAGCAGCGGGTTGAGCGCGATGTCGAGCACCACCGCCAGGATCATCGCATAGAGCGGCGTCTTGGAATCGCCGGCGCCGCGCATGCCCATCGACACCATCATGCTGACGGCGGCGAGCGGCAGGGTCACGAAGATCACCCGAAGGTAGGCCAGCGCGTCCGGCCGGCTCACCTCAGGGGTGCCGAGCAGGTCGAGCAGCGCGGCGGCGCCGAACCAGCCGATCACGGCGGTGGCGATCGAGATGCCGATGCAGAAGCCCACCCCGGTCCCGAAGGTCCGCCGCGCCGCGTCGATCTGGCGCGCGCCGAAGTGCTGGCCGACGCGCACCGTGGTCGCCATGCCGAAGCCGAACACGGCGGCCACGACCAGGAACATCACGATGTTGGCGTTCGCCGTCGCCGCCAGCGCGGCCTCTCCCAGCAGGCGGCCGACCCAGATCGCGTTGACCGATCCGTTCAGCGTCTGCAGCACGTTCGACACCAGCATCGGGATCGAGAACATCAGCAGCGTCTGCAGGATCGGCCCCTTGGTGAGGTCTCCGCGCATGGCCGGGCGTGCGGCGGCTTCTTCCTGCGGCGTGTCGCCGGCTTCGATTTCCTCTCCGGCGGGAATGGGCGATGCTTCGTTCATGTGCCTCTCGTGTCGCCCCACAAGTGGATGTGCAAGCGATCTGTGAACCTCAGGCCATGCTGCGAGCAGAAATCCGCCAGCCAGCCCGAGCGCTGCCGGATGACATCGCTGGAGCGGCCTTCGGGCATCAGGAACAGGCGCTGGCCGGGAATGGCGTAAGTCTGTTGCAGGGCCATGACTTCGTCGAGGTCGTCGCGGGTGGCGACCACGAACTTGAAGAAGGCGCGCGGTTCGGCGGCCCAGGCGGCGAGGCGTTCGGGCAGCAGCGCGAGGGTATCGGGGTTGCCGCTGTGCGCCAG
This sequence comes from Novosphingobium resinovorum, assembly GCF_036352595.1. Classification (GTDB taxonomy): domain Bacteria; phylum Pseudomonadota; class Alphaproteobacteria; order Sphingomonadales; family Sphingomonadaceae; genus Novosphingobium; species Novosphingobium resinovorum_B. The sequence goes on along the minus strand of NZ_JAZFAX010000004.1, from coordinate 179,862 downwards.
CTTGGGGCTGACGTTGTACTGGTCGATCCGGGCGTCTAGCGCGGGGTGCGGCGCGACGGTGGAGTTGGTCTCGACCTCGACGTGCATGCCGGGGCGGATTTCGTCGAGCGCCTTGACCATGCGGGCGAGCGCCGCGCCTTGCAGCAGCGGCTCGCCGCCGGTGATGACGAGGCGGTCGGGCACCAGATCGGCGACCGCCTGCGCGAGGTCCGCTTCCTCCATCGTCACCTGGTTCTCGCGCCGTTCGAAGGCGAGATCGTCGCGGTGGAAGCGGTTGTCGCCGGTGAAGCGCCAGGTGTAGGCGGTGTCGCACCACTGGCACGCGAGGTTGCAGCGCGAGAGGCGCACGAAGGTGCTCGGCCGGCCCATCGAGGGGCCTTCGCCCTGCAGCGAGGCGAAGATTTCCGGCTGGCCGGGGGTGGTGGTGGCTAAGGTGAGGGTCATGGTTTCAGTGTCGTAAGGTGACGCAGGTTTACACGGTTTACACGGTCCAGAGGGAAAAGGTGTCACCTTGTGGCTGAAAGTGTCACCTTGCAGGCGAAACCTGTCACCTTGCGGCGAAAAAGTGTCACCTTGTGCGGGGAAGGTGTAACCTTGAGTGTCACTTTGTGCGGCGCGATCATCGACATGGGCGGCATCGTGTCAGAGGCACGCCATGTAGGAAAGCCACCGTCGCCGCAACCTGACCGGGCAGCCTTCCCGGCCCATTTCCCCCCTTCGTCATTGCGAGGCCCGCAGGGCCGAAGCAATCCAGGGCAGAGCGGCGCCGCCCTGGATTGCTTCGCTACGCTCGCAATGACGAGCAAGGGGGAACGAGCGGGCTTGGGTTAGTGGTTCTGCGTAGCCCTCAGCCCAGACGCGCCAGTGCCGCCGCCAGACGCTCCGCCTCGGCCGAATGCGCGGCGTGGTCGGCCTTGGCCTTCTCGACTGCCTCGGGCTTGGCCTTCTGCGCGAAGGCCGGGTTGTCGAGGCGCTTGCCCAGCGAATCCCGCTCCTTGATCGAGGCGGCGTGCGCCTTTTCCAGACGGGCCTTTTCGGCGGCGATGTCGATCACGCCTTCGAGCGGGATCGCCAGCATCGCATCCCCGGCGCCGACCTGCATCGCCGCGCCCGCAGGGGCCGCTTCGAAGCGGATGCCGTCGAGACGGGCGAGGCGGTCCACCACCGCCGGGTTGCGCTCGATCACGGCGCGCGTCTCGGTCGAGGGATCGGCGAGGTACGCGGTCAGGCGCGCGCCGGGCGAGATCCCCAGTTCCGCCTTGGCGCCGCGCAAGTTGCCGACGAGAGCGATCAGCCACTCGACTTCGGCCTTGGCCTCGGCGTCCACCGCGGCCTCGGGCGCGGGCCATGCGGCGACGATCAGTTCGGCCTCGCGGGTGCCGGTCTTGCTCCACAACTCTTCGGTGACGAAGGGCATGAAGGGGTGCAGCATGACGAGGATCTGGTCGAGCACCCAGCCGGCGACGGCCTTGGTCTCCTCATCGAACGAACCCTTGATGAGTTCGATGTACCAGTCGCAGAACTGGTTCCAGACGAAGTGGTAGATCGCGTTTGCGGCCGCGTCGAAGCGCAAGTCGGCCATCGCCTTGTCGAGCGCGGCGACGGTTTCCACGACTTCGCCGATGATCCAGCGGTTGACCGCCGAAGTCGCCTTGGGCGCGGCTACCGAGGTGCTGCCGACGATGCCGTTGGACTGGCAGAAGCGCGCGGCGTTCCACAGCTTGGTGGCGAAGTTGCGGTAACCCTCGACGCGCTTCTCATCCATCTTCACGTCGCGGCCCTGGCTCTCCATGGCGGTCATGAAGAAGCGCAGCGCGTCGGCGCCGTACTGGTCGATGAGGCCCAGCGGATCGACGACGTTGCCCTTGGACTTGGACATCTTCTGCCCGTCTGCCGCGCGCACGAGGCCATGGAGGTAGAGCCGCTTCCACGGCACTTCCTTCATGAAGTGGATGCCCTGCATCGCCATGCGCGCATCCCAGAAGAACAGGATGTCGAAGCCGGAAACGAGCAGGTCGTTGGGGTAGTGCTTCTTGAGCAGCGCCGAATCCTGATCGGGCCAGCCCAGCGTCGCGAATGGCCACAGCGCCGAGGAGAACCACGTATCGAGCACGTCGTTGTCGCGGGTCAGCGCCTTGTTACCGGCGAGGGCCTGCGCCTCTTCTTCGGTCTCGGCGACGAAGATCTCGCCGTCTTCGGAGTACCAAGCTGGGATGCGGTGGCCCCACCAGAGCTGGCGGCTGACGCACCACGGTTGGATGTTCTCCATCCAGTTGAAGAAGGTCTTCTCCCACGACTTCGGGACGATCTCGATCGAGCCGTTGCGCACCGCTTCCATCGGCGGGATGGCGAGGGTGGCGGCGTCGACGTACCACTGGTCGGTCAGCCACGGCTCGATCACCACGCCGCCGCGGTCGCCGTAGGGCGTCGCGATGGTGCGCGGCTCGGCGTCGTGCTCGACTTCGTTGCCTTCCTTGTCCTTGGTGACGTGCGGGATCAAGAGACCAAGCTCCTTCATCGCCTCGACCACGGCGGTACGCGCCTCGAAGCGATCGAGGCCGAGGAACAGGTGCGGGATCAGGCCGTCCGCCGTCTGGCAGACCTTCGCCTCGGCATCGAGCATGTTGAGCATGTCGCGCGCCTCGATCCCGGCGCGCTTGCCGACGTCGAAGTCGTTGAAGTCATGCCCCGGGGTGATTTTCACCGCGCCCGAGCCCAGTTCCGGATCGGCGTGCTCGTCGGCGACGATGGGAATCTCGCGCCCGGTGATCGGCAGGGTGACGGTGGCCCCGCGCTCCAGCAGTGGCCTGTAGCGCTCGTCGGCGGGGTTCACGGCGACGGCCATGTCGGCCAGCATCGTCTCGGGGCGCGTGGTGGCGACCTCGATATGGCCCGAACCGTCCGAGAGCGGATAGTTGAAGTGCCAGAAGTGGCCCTGGATCTCGCGCGTCTCGACCTCGAGGTCGCTGATCGCGGTCTTGAGCTTGGGATCCCAGTTCACCAGCCGCTTGTCGCGGTAGATCAGGCCCTGGCGGTGCAGGTCCACGAAGACCTTGACCACGGCCTTGGTGAAGTGCGGGTCCATGGTGAACTGCTCGCGGCTCCAGTCCATCGAGCAGCCGAGGCGGCGCAGCTGGCCGGTGATGGTGCCGCCGCTCTCGGCCTTCCATTCCCAGACCTTCTCGATGAAGGCTTCGCGCGAATAGTTGGTGCGCTTGTCCTGGCGCTGTTCCATCTGGCGTTCGACCACCATCTGCGTGGCGATGCCGGCATGATCGGTGCCGACCACCCACAGCGCATCCTTGCCGCGCAGGCGCTCGTAGCGGATCACCACGTCCTGCAGCGTGTTGTCGAGCGCGTGGCCGATGTGCAGCGAGCCCGTCACGTTGGGCGGCGGGTTGACGATGGTGAAGGGCGCGGCGTCGGGGCGCTCGGGGCGGAACAGGTTGTTCTGTTCCCAGTGGGCGTACCACTTGGCCTCGATCCCGGCGGGGTCGAAAGTCTTGTCGAGAGCGGGTTCTGCGATCTGGTCGGTCATGGCTGCGGGCCATGCCAAAGCGCGGGTTTTGGCGCAAGGAGCCATTGCCATGCGATTGCCGCATTCGCGTGCGAACCCGTCGCAGCAACACCACTGACACATCTCGTCGCCACCATGGAACATCTTGCCGGTCCATGGTTTTTCCCCCAAAGCGAGCGAACATGCGGGAATGGGCTGAATTCACCCTGTCGGAAAACGACCAAGGCGCCGACCATGTCCTGGCGCTGAAGGGACCGCTTTGCGTCCATTCGCTGGGCAATCTCGACGCCAAGCTGCATGGCCTCAGCGGGAATTTCACCCGCGTCGACATGTCCGGCGTCACCGATATCGACACCACCGGCGCCTGGCTGGTCACACACTACGCCGGCCAGCGCGGGCTGGAGATCACCGGGGAGAGCGAGCAGGCGCGCCGTCTCTTCGCCGCCATCGGCAACATGCACGAGCACGAAGCCGAGCCGGAGCCGAAGCTGCCCTTCATCACCCGCCAGTTGGACGAACTCGGCGACCTGATGGCGAACTGGGGCCACGGCATCGTCAAGGTGCTGGATTTCCTCGGCGAACTGATCCTTGCGATCTGCGCGGTGATCCGCCGCCCGTCCAGGCTGCGCGGCACCGCGCTGGTGTTCCACATGCAGTACGTGGGCATCAACTCGCTGTGGATCATCGGCCTGATGAGCTTCCTCATCGGCATCGTCATCGCGCAGCAGGGCGCGGTGCAGCTGGCGCAGTTCGGCGCGGAATTCTACACGATCAACCTGACCGGCCGCCTGTCGATGCGCGAGCTGGGCATCCTGATGACCTCGATCATGGTCGCGGGCCGTTCGGGTTCGGCCTTCGCGGCGCAGATCGGCACGATGAAGCTGACCGAGGAAGTGGACGCCATGCGCACCATCGGCGTCTCGCCGATGCAGGCGCTGGTGGTGCCGCGCGTGCTCGCCTCGATGCTGATGATGCCGCTGCTGGGCTTCTATTCCTCGGTGCTCGCGATCATCGGCGGCGCAACCATCGGCGGCCTCGCGCTCGACATTCCGTTCTGGACGTTCCTCCAGCGCACGCAGGAAGTGGTGCCGATCACCGACGTGTGGATCGGCCTCATCAAGGCGCCGGTCTTCGCGCTGATCGTGGCGCTCGCGGGCTGCTACCAGGGCATGCAGGTGACCGCCAACGCCGAGGAAGTCGGCGCGCGCACGACGCAGGCGGTGGTCACGGCGATCTTCACGGTGATCGTGCTCGACGCCTTCTTCGCCATCTTCTTCACGAAAATCGGCTGGGCCTGATGGACCTCACCAACGATTATGAGGGCGAATACCCGATCCTCGTCGAAGGGCTGCGCAACAGCTTCGGCGAGCATGTGATTCACGAGAACCTCGACCTCAAGGTCCGCAAGGGCGAAATCCTGGGCGTGGTCGGCGGCTCGGGCACTGGCAAGTCGGTGCTGATGCGCTCGATCATCGGGCTGCAGCAGCCCACCGACGGCAGCATCACCGTGCTCGGCCACAAGATGGGCGAGGCGACCGAGGACGAGGACATCGACCTGCGTTCGCGCTGGGGCGTGCTGTTCCAGGGCGGCGCCCTGTTCTCGACGCTGACGGTGGGCGAGAACGTCGAAGTCCCGCTCAAGCAGTTCTTCCCCGAGATCACCGACGCCCTGCGCGCCGAGATCGCCCGCTTCAAGGTGCGCCTTTCGGGCCTGCCGGAGAATGCCGCGTTCAAGTTCCCAAGCGAGCTTTCGGGCGGCATGAAGAAGCGCGCCGGGCTTGCCCGTGCGCTGGCGCTCGATCCCGAGCTGCTGTTTCTCGACGAGCCGACCGCCGGTCTCGATCCGATCGGCGCGGCCGCCTTCGACGATCTCACGCGGGAGCTGAAGGAGACGCTGGGGCTCACGGTCTTCCTCATCACCCACGATCTCGACACGCTCTACGCGATCTGCGACCGGGTGGCGGTGCTGGCGGACAGGAAGGTCATCGCCGTGGGCACGATCCCGGAGCTGCTGGCGCTCGACCATCCGTGGATTCAGGAATATTTCAATGGCCCGCGCGGCCGCGCGGCGCTTGCCGCGAAGGACGATCCGGCGATAACCCCGGAACACGTCCTGTCGGAACATGGGGCCGCCGCGGCGGTTCAGGATAGTTCGCCGTCCGACACGGACAGCAAGAGGTCGGAGGCATAAGGGCGCAGGCGATGGAAACCAAAGCCAATCACGTCTGGGTCGGAGCCGTCACGCTGGTCTTGCTGGCGTGCCTCGCGGCGTTCGTCATCTGGATCGCGCGTCTCGGCGACGGGGCCAAGAACGAGTACGACATCTTCTTCAAGCAGTCGGTCGACGGCCTGGCGAAGGGGTCCGAGGTCAATTACGCGGGCGTGCCGGCGGGGCAGGTGACCCAGATCGAGCTGTGGCCGCAGGATCCCAGCTTCGTGCGCGTGCGCGTCAAGGTGGACGAGAAGGTGCCGATCACCGTGGGCACCACCGCGCAGATCCAGGGCAGCTTCACCGGCGTCTCCGACATCCAGCTGGAGGGCGCGGTCAAGGGCGCGCCGCTGCTGACCGATGCCGGGCCCGAGGGCGTGCCGGTGATCCCCACCAAGCGCGGCGGCTTCGGCGAGATCCTGACCAACGCGCCGCTGCTGATGGAGCGGCTGGCGACGCTGACCGAGAACCTCAACCAGCTGATGAGCGCCGAGAACCGCAAGTCGATCACCGGCATCCTCGCCAATACCGACAAGATGACCAGGGACTTGTCGGCGGCGACCCCGCAGCTGCGCCAGACGATGACCGAGCTGCAGGGCGCGCTGGCACAGGCGACGCGCACGCTAGCCGCCTTCGAGGGTGTCGCCAGCAAGGCGGACGATCTGCTGGGCGACAAGGGCAGCTCGCTCGCCGACCAGCTTCGCCAGACGCTGGCCTCGGCACAGAAGTCGATGGACCAGCTGAACAAGACGATGGAACACGCGCAGCCCGCGCTGGACCAGGTTTCCGAACAGACCCTGCCCGCCGCCGAAAGCGCGATCCGCGATCTGCGCGCGACCAGCAAGGCGCTGCGCAGCCTGACCGAGAAGATCGACGAGCAGGGCGCCGGCGCACTGCTCAAGGGGCAGAAGCTGCCCGACTACAAACCGTGAGGATTTGGCCGTGAGGGGTATCGCGATGAACCGTCTAGCCAGTGGACTGCTTGCCGCCGTCGCCGCGCTCTCGATTTCCGCCTGCGTGAGCCTGGGCACCAAGCCGCCGGACGAACTGCTCAAGCTCTCCGCGCAGGACAGCGCGCCTGCGGGGGCGACCTCGAGCGGGCAGTTGACCGACGCGATCGTCGTGCTCGATCCGGAGTCCGATCGCGGGCTCGACGTGCTGCGGGTGCCGGTGACGGTGGACAGCTCCAGCGTCGCCTATCTCAAGGACGCGCTGTGGGTGGAGAAGCCGACGCGCCAGTTCCGCTCGCTGCTGGCCGAGACCTTGCGCGCGCGCACCGGGCAGCTGGTGGTCGAGGGCGGCGACTTCGAGGTCACCGGCAAGACGCTGATCGGCGGGCGACTGCTGCAGATGGGCTATGACGCGCAGGCGAGTGCCGTCGTCGTGCGCTTCGACGCGGTGCGGACCGAGCGTGGCAACGGCCCGCTGCAGACCCGCCGCTTCGAGGCGGTGGTGAACGGCGTCGAGGCCAAGGCCAAGCCGGTCGGCGCGGCGCTCAACCAGGCGGCGAACGACGTGGCGCGGCAGGTCGCGGACTGGGTTAAGGGCTGAGGGGCCAACCATCGTCATTGCGAGCGCAGCGAAGCAACCCAGGGCAGTTTTGAACCGCCCTGGGTTGCTTCGCTGCGCTCGCAATGACGATGGGGGGGCACGAGGCTACAGCGCGAGTTCCCCGAACATGTCGCGCCATGTCGGGTTCAGCGTTTCGATCAGAGCCAGCTTTTTCTTCCGAGATCCGCCTTTAAGCTGCTTTTCGCGCAAGATGGCGTGCTGCATCGTCGCATGCAGTTCGAACCAGACCAGCGCCTTGCAGGCATATCTGCTTGTGAAGCCGTCTGCGACACCCTCGCGATGCTGCCATGCCCTGACGCGCAAATTGGAGGTGACGCCGACGTAGATCGTCCCATTGCGCCGGCTTGCCATGATGTAGACGGCGGGCTGGAATTCTCGTCGCATGCCCTGATCGTGCTGGTTCCATGCCGCGAGGCCCAGTTAACTCTTCATCACCCCTTCGTCATTGCGAGCGAAGCGAAGCAACCCAGGGCAGCACTACACGGCCTTGGGTTGCCACGCTGCGCTTGCAATGACGAAGGTTGGCAGCTTGTGGACTCGTGGGGAAATCCGCAGCGCGTGGTTGATCTGCCGCCATGGGGGCGCCTAATCTCCTGACCATCCAAAGGTTCAGATGAGGTTCCCCCCATGAAATTCGCCTCGACCGCGCTGGGCGCCATCGCCTTCGCGCTTTCCGTCGCCGCCGTGCCTGCCCATGCCGAGGATTACCCCCGGACCGCCGAGGGCGCGGCGAAGTTCGTCGCCGATGCCGAGAAGGATCTGTTCGACTTCTCGATCGGCAACAACCAGGCCAACTGGATCAACTACACCTACATCACCGAAGACACCGACGCGCTCGCCGCCGCCTCAAACGGCGAACTGACCGAGAAGCAGGTGAAGTACGCGGTCGAGGCGGCGAAGTTCGCGAAAGTGCCCGGCCTCGACGCCGACGTGTCACGCAAGCTGGGTATCCTGCGCCAGAGCATCGTCCTGCCCGCGCCCAATACGCCGGGGGCCGCCGCGCAATTGAGCGCGATCACCACGCGCCTGTCGTCAGCCTACGGCAAGGGCAAGGGCACGCTGGACGGCAAGCCGATCAATGGTTCGGACATCGAGGCGGAGATGGGCAATCTTCAGCACACCCCGGCCGAATTCGCCGAGATGTGGACTTCGTGGCACGACAACGTCGGCAAGCCGATGAAGCCGGACTACGTGCAGATGGTCGGCATCGCCAACCAGGGCGCGAAGGAACTGGGCTATGCCGACGTCGGCGCGATGTGGCGTTCGGGCTACGACATGAGCCCGGAGCAGTTCTCCGCCGAGACGCAGCGCCTGTGGGAAGAGGTCAAGCCGCTCTACCTGGCGCTGCATACTTACGTGCGCCGCAAGCTGAACGAGAAGTACGGCGATGCGGTGCAGCCGCGCACCGGCGCGATCCGCGCCGACCTGCTGGGCAACATGTGGGCGCAGGAATGGGGCAACGTCTACCCGCTCGTCGCGCCCAAGGGGGCGGGCGACCTCGGCTATGACATCGGCGATCTGCTCAAGGCGCAGCAGAAGACCCCGCTCGACATGGTGAAGGCGGGCGAGGGCTTCTATTCCTCGCTGGGCTTCGATCCCCTGCCCGGCACGTTCTGGACCCGATCGATGATTACCAAGCCCGCCGACCGCGAGGTGATCTGCCATGCCTCGGCCTGGGACGTCGACAACAAGGACGATATCCGCATCAAGATGTGCACGAAGGTCAATTCGGAGGACTTCGTCACGATCCACCACGAACTCGGCCACAACTACTACCAGCGCGCCTACAACAAGCAGCCCTACCTCTACCTCAACGGCGCCAACGACGGCTTCCACGAGGCGATCGGCGACTTCATCGCGCTGTCGATCACGCCGCAGTACCTCGTGCAGATCGGGTTGCTGGACAAGGGACGCGTGCCGAGCGCCGACAAGGACATCGGCCTGCTGCTGCGTCAGGCGATGGACAAAGTGGCGTTCCTGCCCTTCGGCCTGATGATCGACCGCTACCGCTGGGGCATCTTCGACGGCTCGATCCAGGCCGCCGACTACAACAAGGCGTGGACGAAGATGCGCCTCGACTACCAGGGCATCACGCCGCCGTCGGCACGCGGCGATGACGGGTTCGATGCGGGCGCGAAGTACCACATTCCGGGCAATACGCCCTACACCCGCTACTTCCTCGCACGCATCCTGCAGTTCCAGTTCTACCAGGCGGCGTGCAAGCAGGCGGGCTGGAAGGGACCGCTGCATCGCTGCAGCTTCTACGGGAACAGGAAGGTGGGCGAGAACCTGAACGCGATGCTCGCGATGGGCCAGTCGAAGCCCTGGCCCGAGGCTCTGAAGGCCTTTACCGGATCGGCGCAGATGAGCGCCAAGCCGATGCTGGACTACTTCGCGCCGCTCAAGCGCTGGCTCGACGCGCAGAACGCGGGCGAAAAGTCCGGCTGGTAAGCGCCAGTGCGTTCTCCCACAGCGCGAAGTCGGCGGCGTAGAAGTCCGTCAGGAAGGCCTCCTGGCTCGGAGTGAGCACGATCGGCGCGGGGGCGCTGCTGCGGTTCAGCCGGGGCAGCGCCGCCAGCCGGTCCAGCCCGACGATCGCATCGAGGCTGTCGATCTCCTCGTAGGGGACCAGCTGGTCGATCCGGCAGTCCCCGCGCGAGTCGGTCAGGTACCAGCTCTGCGGGCGGAAGATGTGGTCGATGTCGAAGGAACTGCGCGCGGTGGCGAGGTGGTCGATGGCGTCGTCCACGCTGGCGAAGGCGCGGTAGCGGCGGTTGAAGGGACGGGCGACGGCGCGGTCGGCGGTGCCGCCGCTGCGCGCATAGCGAAAGGCCGAACGGAAGCGGCAGACCGGATCGCGCACGATCGCGAAGCTGGGCAGCGCCAGCACGTCCGGCGCGACGCTGGCGTAGTAATGGACCGTCTCGTGCTTGATCTGCGAACCGTAGAGCGCCTCGCAGACCGAGGTTCCGGCGTTCTTGGGAACGTGGATGAACAGCACGCCGCTCTCGCGGATCACCGAGATCCGCTCGCGCCGCCGGGCGTTGGGGCGATAGGGCAGGCGGGCGCGGGCCAGGCGCTCGGGCACGTCGCTGACGAGCTTCAAGCGAAGGGCCGAGGCGATCAGGCGATTGATGCCGACGGTGCCGGTCTTGCGGGGGGGATTGTGCATGGCCCCAAGGCTATGGGGCGAAGGTCATGCGGCGATTTCGTCTATGTTGCATTCAGGCGCAGCCGGAAACGTCCCTGCGACAAGTGCCGCAAGGACGCTGAAATTTTCCGGTGAGGCCGGGGGCGATCCGCACCGCCCCGGCCCCGGCTGGCCTCAGAAGTCGACGGTGATGCCGGTGAAGAAGGTCCGGCCGTAGACGTCGTACGTCGAGGGATACGTGTTCGACTGCTCCTGGTTGTCACCCAGCACCGGCGGCTTCTTGTTGAACATGTTGTTCATGCCGATGTTCCAGGTGAAGCGCTTGTCGATGTTCACCGTCGCGCTCAGGTCGAAGTAGTCGTAGGCGGGGATGTGATCGACGGCATAGCCGCCGGTGTCGTCGTCCACGGCCGAGAGGTGGCGCCATGCCAGCGACAGGCTGACGTCCTCGGTCGACCAGGTCGCGCGGCTGTTGATGCGCCACTTGGCGTAGACGTTGCCGCAGCTCAGGCCGAACTTGCCCGCGCAGTCGAGCACGAGGTCGGGCAGCGAGGCCATCGGGCGGAACGTCCAGTTCATCAGGTACGAGCCCGCGACGCGCAAGTTCAGCTTGCTGGAGTTGTTGCGGCCGAAGCCCAGCGGGATGGTGTACTGCGCGTCGAAGTCGATGCCGTCGGTCTTGACGCCGCCGGTGTTGCTCAGGTTGTCCACCGCGCCGACGATGGTGCCGGTGCTGTCGCGCGGCAGCAGCGAGCAGGTGCTGCTGTCGTAGGACGTGTAGTTGTTCGCCGCATTGCCATAGCAGGCGGTGAGCAGGTTGGCGGTGCCGACGGTGGTGATGAAGTTGTCGATCTTGATGTGGTAGTAGTCGGCCGTGATCGACAGGCCCGGGATCATCTGCGGCTGCAGCACGACACCGAAGGTGTAGGTGTTCGCGGTTTCCTCGCGCAGCTTGGTGTTGCCGCCGTTGTAGCTCTCGATCTGGGTCGCGGCGGCGTTGTACTCGTCGTCACCCACGGCCGAGGCGGGCACGCCCGAGGCAACGCAGGCGGCGTAGAGGTTCGAGTAGCTCGTCGCGTCCGTGGTCGAGCACGGATCGGTCGCGGTCTCGAAGTTCTGGGCATTGCCGCTGTAGAGGTCGTTGACCGTCGGCGCCCGGACCGCGCGCGAGAACTGGCCGCGGAAGCTGATGTCCTTGATCGGCGCATAGACGAGACCGGCGGAGAACGTGCCCACCGACTTGGCCGCCGTCGAATAGTACGAATAGCGGGCCGCGCCGTTGAATTCGAGGCGCTGGATGAAGGGCTTGTCGGCGATCAGCGGCACGTCGATCTCGGCGAACAGCTCCTTGACGTTGTAGCCACCGGCGGTGGCGTCGCTGGCGTTGAAGCCGACGACGTCGCCCGAGGACAGCAGTTCGTCCGGGTTGTAGCTGCCGTGCTCGGAACGGTATTCCGCGCCGAAGGCCAGGCCCGCCGGGCCGGCGCCGAGGTCGAACAGGTTGTTGTTGGTGATCGCGCCGCTGACGACCTTCTCGGTGATGGTCGAGCGGTTGACCGTATCGACCGAGAGGAACGCCACCGCCTCGTCGCTGAGGTTGCCCTCGCCGAAGATGTTGGCGGGGACACAGCCGTTGCTGGTGTCGGTGCAGACGAGGTTGCCATCGGCATCGTACGTGGTCAGCAGGGACTGCTGGAGCCTGCTGGCCGAGATATTGCCGTACTGGTACTCGGTGCGCTTGGTCCGCGAGAAGCTGGCGTAGGCGTCGTAGCTCCAGTCATGGCCGAGATCGCCGCGTGCGCCGATCAGGCCGCGCACCGCCTTGCTGTCGGTGACCTGCACGCGGTCGCCGATCTCGCTCAGGCGGCGGTAGATGTTGGCGGCGGTGTAGCCGTCGCCATCGGTGTCGTAGCTCTGCAGCAGCGCCTGGCTGTCGGCCGAGAGGAACGAGCTGTCGTTGTCGATCAGGTAGCTGCCGGTCACCGGCGTCGGGGCGAGCTGGTTCTTGACGCGGTTATGGACGTACTGGCCTTCGGCATAGACCGTCAGCGCGTCGCTCACGTCGAAGTGCGCCTGACCGAACAGGAGTTCGCGCTTCTGCGGAACCTGCAGGTAGTTCTCGGTCGCGTAGTTGTAGGCGTCGGTGCTGCTGTCGTAGGCCGAATAGCTGCCGTCCTGCCCGAACTTGTAGTTGCTGCCGCCCAGGGCGAAGCGGGTCGCCGGGATCGACGAGGAGCCGCCGGCGACGAGGGTGCCGTCTTCGCCGTCGCTCATCGCCGTCTTGGTGTAGCTGCGCGCCGCCTGGGTGATCGCCTTGCGCTGGCTGTACTCGCCGTAGACGGTGATGTTGCCGCGCCCATCGGCGAAGTTCTTGCCCGCCAGAATGCCGCCGGTGTACTGCGCGCCGTCGCCGTAGTCGGTCAGGCGGTAGTTGGCGTTGGCCTGGACGCCGTCGTAGTCCTGCTTGGTGACGAAGTTGACCACGCCGGTGACCGCGTCCGAACCGTAGACGGCCGACTTGCCGCCGGTGACCACGTCGACGCGCTCCAGCAGGGCGGTCGGGATCGTGTTGAGATCGACGATCTGGTTGGTGTCGTAGGACACGTAGCGGCGGCCGTTGACCAGCACCAGCGTGCGCGAGGCGCCGAGGCCGCGCAAGTTGGCGGTGGCGACGCCGTCACCCGGGTTGTTCGAGGCGCCGGTCTGGTCGGGGACCAGCTGCGGGATTTCCTTCAGGACGTTCTCGACGTTGACCTGGCCGGTCGCCTTCATCTCGGCGGCGCTCATCGCCATGATCGGCGCGGCCTGTTCGAGGTTGGCGTTGCGCAGGCGCGAGCCGGTGACGATGATCGCGTCGCCCGGGGTATCAGCTGCGTCGGCAGCGGTATCGGCCGGCGCGGCGTCCTGCGCCTGCGCGGTGGCCGGCAGGCCCATCAGCAGGGTGGACGCCAGCAGCAGGCGCTTCATGTCGGATGTCATCGGTGCTCCTTTCGCGAACTCCGGCGGGACCGAAGTCAACGGCGCCGGAAGCAGGCGAGGGCGTTTGCTCCCAACCGTATCGCGGTGTCATCCGATAATCATGATGGTGCGGTATTTGAGTTGTTCGCGTTGTATATCGATCACATTTATTTCATTTACGGAAATGTATATGAAATAAATACGAAATATATGTCGGTATTATTTTGAGATAGAATTGATGGGTATTCATATCTTGCATTTTATATATTCAAAATGGATTTCAAGTAAAACTGATTTGTCGCCGGCTCAGTTGCACCGAAACGCGGATAATGACGTTACGTTGTGCGCATTATCCATTTCCAATGGCGGTCATAAAATTTCGCAAGGCAGGAATATTCGGGCGGTCCGTTGAACCAAACGCCTGCCTTTCCACGCTTCCCGCAGGCGCCAGCAAGGCTCTGCGATGAACCGCCATGCGCTCATGCACGGCAACCACCGCCAATACTGGGCCATCCATAGTAAAACGCCCCCCGCGACCGGGTCGCGAAGGGCGTCTTTGCATCCGTGGTAGGAGGGCCTTGCGGCTTACCGGAACGGCGGCTCGTTGAACGCGCGCAGCTTGCGCGAGTGCAGGCGGTCGCCCTGTTCGCGCAGCAGGTCGCAGGTGATGAGCCCGATCTTGAGGTGGCTGGCGATCGCCTCCTCGTAGAAGCGGTTGGCCTGGCCCGGCAGCTTGAGTTCGCCGTGCAGCGGCTTGTCCGAGACGCACAGCAGCGTCCCGTAAGGCACGCGGAAGCGGTAGCCCTGCGCGCTGATCGTGGCGCTTTCCATGTCGATGCCGATCGCGCGGCTCAGCGAGAAGCGCTTGGCGGACTCGGTGTAGCGCAGTTCCCAGTTGCGATCGTCGGTGGTGACGATGGTGCCGGTGCGCATCCGCTTCTTGAGGTTCGCGCCGCCTTCGCCGCTGACGACCTCGGCCGCCTGCGCCAGTGCGAGCTGCACTTCGGCGATGGCGGGCAGCGGGATCTCGGGCGGCAGCACCGGGTCGAGCACGTGGTCGTCGCGCAGATAGGCATGGGCGAGCACGTAGTCGCCGATGCGCTGGCTTTCGCGCAGGCCGCCGCAGTGGCCGATCATCAGCCACGCCTCGGGACGCAGCACCGCGAGGTGATCGGTGATGGTCTTGGCGTTGGACGGGCCGACGCCGATGTTCACCAGCGTGATGCCCGAGCCGTCCTTGCGGATGAGGTGGTAGGCGGGCATCTGGTGGCGGCGCCATGCGGTGTCGGACAGACGTGCGCGGGCGTTCTCAACCGGCGCGTCGAGATAGAGGCCGCCGGCGCCCGAAAGCGCGACATAGCCGTCCGAGCCGACTTGCGTGCCCGCCCAGTCCACGAACTCGTCCACATAGCGGTGGTAGTTGGTGAACAGCACGAAGCGCTGGCAGTGGTCCGGGCTGGTGCCGGTGTAGTGCGCCAGACGCGCGAGGCTGAAGTCGGTGCGCAGCCCGTCGAACAGGGCGAGCGGGTGCGGTTCGTCCTCGGCGGCGAGGAAGGTGCCGTCGGCGATCTCGTCGCCGATCATCGCCAGTTCGGTGCTGGGGAAGTGGCTCGCCAGTTCCTGCGGCGTGACGCTGCCGACCGATACGCCTTCGAGCACGTAGGGGAAGGGGATCTCCTGCGTGGATGCGGCGACCTCGAATTCCACTTCGTACTCGGCCTCGATCAGCGCGAGCTGTTCCTCGAGGTAGGAGGCGAAGAGGTGCGGGCGCGTGACGGTGGTGGCGTATGTGCCGGCCATTTCAAGCCGCCCGAACGCGCGCGAGGCGCGGGCGTTGAGTTCGGTGCCGCGATAGGTGATCCGCAGCTCAGGATATGTCCAGAGGCGGTTCGCGCGGCGATCTGACGGGGGGAGGGTGCCGTTCTCTACGAAGGCGGCGATGTCGGCCTTGAGAGTGGAAACGGCGGCTTCGTAAACGCGGACCAATTCCGCGATGGTTTCTTTCATCTTCTGCATGGCCATCTATTACGCATTCCGTGCTGCGGCGCAATAGGGGGCGATATGGGCAGGGTGATGACGGTTGGAGCTTCGGCAAGCTCAGCCGTGACCCTTCGACAGGCTCAGGGTGAGAGGAGGTAGCGTAAACTTCCCAAGTTCCGCTCAGGCTGAGCTTGTCGAAGCCCCCTCGGTACAAGCCGACGACAACTCCAGCGCCAGATACGTCACTGTCTTGCCGTTCTCCAGCCGCGCCTCGCCGACGGGCGTGAAGCCGAGGGCGGCATGGAAGGCGTCGGAAGCCGGGTTGGGCGGATCGGAATTGACCTCGCAGACAATGCGCTCGTGGCCTGCTGCGCGGGCGGCGTCGAAGAGATGGGCGTAGAGGCGCCGCGCAAGGCCGCGACCTCGTGCTTCGGGGGCTACGACGATGCGGTCGACGTAGACGAAGCTGGCGTAACGTTCGGCGAACCAGCGGTAGTTGGCGCTGTCGTATGCGGCTGCGGGCGCGAAGGCGAGGAGCAGGGCGTCCACGCTGCCGACCCGCGCGGCGAGGAAGGCCTCTTCCACTAGCATCGCCATGCGCGCTTCGTCGGCGAAGGAGAGTTCGACGGCGTGGGCGTTGTTGAGCGCCAGCATCGCGCCGCGCAGAGATGCGTCGGTGCGGTAGTCGGCGGGGGTGACGGAGTGGATCATGGCCGCCTCGTCTGCCCGCCCGAGGGGGCTTCGACAAGCTCAGCCTGAGCGGAATCTGGAGCGTGTTGGCCTTTTATCGATCGTCATTGCGAGCGTAGCGAAGCAATCCAGGGCGGTCTGCTCGGCCCTGGATTGCTTCGCTGCGCTCGCAATGACGAAGGGTGGTTAAATCCGATGTCATCGCGCGTTCCAAGAGCCTGCTCTCAACACCGCTCAGGCTGAGCTTGTCGAAGCCCCATCGGCACAAACTGCTCGACCCAAAAAGGAAAAGCCCCCGTTCCGCTGGGGAACGAGGGCTTTGCTATTCCTCGGTAACCGAAGGAAGGGCTCAGGCCTGCGCCTCGCCCTCTTCCTCGGTTTCCTCGACCGCGATTTCGCCGGGTTCGGCGTTCGGGTCGTAGGCTTCGGTGAAGCCCGAGACGTCCTGTTCGAACATCGCGGCCATCACGTCCACGCCCTGCGACTGCAGTTCGGCTTCGTCGGGCGAACGGGCGACGTTCACCTTGACGTTGACCGCAACTTCGGGGTGCAGCGAAACCTTGACGTCGAAGATGCCGAGCGTCTTGATCGGGCGCTCGAGCACGATCATCTGCTTCGACACGTTCGCGCCTTCGGCGTTCAGGCCGTCGACGATGTCGCGGACCGAGACCGAACCGTAAAGCTGGCCCGAGTTCGACGAGGCGCGGATCAGGACGATCTGCTTGCCTTCGACATTGCCCGAGTTGGCTTCGGCAGCCGAACGACGCTCTGCGTTGTCGGCTTCGATCTTGGCGCGGTTGGCTTCGAAGACCTTCTTGTTCGCGTCGTTGGCGCGGAGGGCCTTCTTGTTCGGAAGCAGGTAGTTACGGGCGTAACCGTCCTTGACCGAGACGACGTCGCCGATGGCGCCGAGCTTCTCGATGCGTTCCAGGAGGATGATCTGCATGGGTAGGTCCCTCCCTTACTTCACGATGAAGGGAAGCAGGCCGATGTGGCGGGCACGCTTGATAGCCTGGCCCAGCTCACGCTGCTTCTTTGCGGAAACCGCGGTGATGCGGCTGGGGACGATCTTGCCACGCTCGGACATGAAGCCCTGGAGCAGACGAACGTCCTTGTAGTCGATCTTCGGCGCGTTCTTGCCCGAGAACGGGCAGGACTTGCGGCGGCGGAAGAATGCACGTGCCATGGAAATCAGTTCCCTTCACGTTCGCGACGGCGAGTACGCTCGCGGTCGGTCTTGCGCATCATGACCGAAGGGCCTTCCTCGTGCTCGTCGACGCGGATGGTCACGTAGCGGATGACGTCTTCATTGATCTGCGTCTGGCGCTCGAGCTCGGCGACGACGTCGCCCGAAGCCTCGATGTTCAGCATCACGAAGTGAGCCTTGCGGTTGCGCTTGATCTTGTACGCGAGATTCTTGAGGCCCCAGGTCTCGGTCTTGACGACCTTGCCCTGGTTCGACTCGACGATCTCGGTGGCGGCGGCAGCAAGCGCATCGACTTGCGCCTGGCTGAGGTCCTGGCGTGCCAGGAACACGTGCTCATATAGAGCCACGGCAGCTTCCTTTATCTAGTCTAACCGATCGCTGGCGACCCGCGGGATTGCGGGGCCCCTCCGGCTTTCTTTGGGTTTCCCGCCCGTCCTCGGACTATGGGGAAGGCGGGCGCTTAGCGGATTCTCGGCGAAAGGCAAGCGAAAGGTGGGAATATGACCTGCCGGTTCGTCATCGGTTCGATCCCATGCGGTCCGCGCCCCTGGAGGCTGTTTGGAAAATGCCGAAAGCGGCATTTTCTTTGCGGCACCGGCCCACACCCCCACCCGACCGTCCAACGATAGTACCCTATGGGCGGTCGGGTGGCGGTGTGGGCCGGTGCCGCAATGCGCCGTCAGGCGCATTCTCAAACGCGCCCTAAGGCCTGATCCCCAGCTTCGTGTAGAGCGCGTCCACCGCCGGGTCGATCGTGCGGGCGACGGCAAGCTCGGCGCCGCTTTCCTGCGCGCGGCCCAGCTTCGCCAGCACGACGCCGCGCATGTAGCGGCTCTCGCTCTGGCCCGGCGCCTCCAGCAGCACGGCGTCGAGATCGCGCAGCGCGTCCTCGTAGCGGCCGAGCCGGAACCACACGACGGCCCGGCTGTCGAGCGGGCCGACCGGGCTGGCCGCCAGTTCGACCGCGCTGGAGCACTGGCGCACCGCACTCTCGACGTCGAGCGCGCGCATGCCCTTGATCCAGCAGGCGAGGTTGAGCAGGTCCGGACTTTGCGGGCGCCGCTCCATCAGCGTGCCGAGCATCGACAGCGCCTCGGCCGGGTCGCCGTAGAGGCCGAGGGTCTCTACCTCGCTCATCTCCCAGAACCGGCGCTGGTCGCCGCCGAGCGCGACCTTGTCCTGCAGGATCGTGCGGGCTTCGTCGACGTGGCCGGTCTCGGCCAGCAGCGTGGCGAGCAGCGCGGTGGCGCCGCCCGATGCCGGGTCCAGTTCCTGCGCCTTGCGGGCATCGGCGATGGCGGCGGGCATGTCCTTGAGGGCGCGCTCGACGCCGGCGCGCTGCAGGTAGGAATCGGCCTCGGCGGAGAGTTCGATGGCCTTGTCGAGATCGGCGCGCGCACCCTTGAAGTCACCGATGCCGCGCCGCAGGTTGGCGCGGGTCTCCCAACTGGCCGAATTGGGTTCCTTCGCCGCCATCGCCTTGGTCAGCACGGCCTCGACGGCGGCACGCTGGGTCGCGCCCTTGGCCGCGCCGGCCAGGTTCCAGCGCCGCGTGGTGTCCCTGGGGGCGACGACCTGGACGATCTGCGCCTTGGCTTTGGCGAGCGCCGCGCGGTCGGCACCGATGCGGTCCACGGGCACTTCGGCCCCGGTGCCGTCGGCGCGTTCCTCGAACGTGAAGGTGCCGTTCGCAAGGGCAGCGCGGCTGGTGAAGCGGGTGCCGCCGAGCGTGGTATCGACTTGCGGCGCGCCTTCGAGGGTGAAGCCCCGGCCGCCGTCGGGCAGCCGCACGCTGACGCGGTAGAGCGTGCTCATCGGCGCGGGCGTGGCGACGGGAATGCCCTGCCATTCCGCGCGGGCGCGGTCCGGTGCGAAAGTGAAGGCGGACAGCAGGCCGGGCAGGTTGCGCAGGCGCTGGCGGTCGCGCGTCTTCCAGGCGGTGGTGACGACGCCGCGCCCGCTCAGGACGGCGGTGGCGTCCTGCGTCGAGGTTTCCAGCTTGAGGTCGGTGTACTGCCCCTCGCCGAAGGCGCTGCCCAGCTGCTGGCGGATCATCTCCTCGCGCTGGTCGGGATCGAGCGACTGCGCCGCCAGGGCGATGCCGAGCGCGCCGGGCCCGCGAATGCTCATCTTCGCATCGACCACCGAGGGCAGGTCGACGCTGGAGCTTTCGTCGTATTGCGCGGCCAGTTCCACCGTGGGGCGGGCATTGGCGTGGGTGACGATCAGTTCGGGCTCGGCGCCGTCCCTGGCGAGCGGCAGCACGTAGCCGAGGTCGGGCGTATCGTGGATATCCTCGATGCGCGAGCCGAGGTCGGTGCCGTCGAGCCAGAGCGACTGGCCGCCCACTTTCGCGCGCACCAGCACATGGTCGAAGGCGGCGGCGCTGGGCAGGTGGCGGATCAGGTCGTGCCCGCCGCTGGTGCGGGCGAGCACCGCCTCGGCCTCTATCCCCAGCCGGTCGAGCAGGGCGAGCAGCAGCAGGCTCTTGGCCTTGCAGTCGCCGTAGCGCAGCTTCCAGGTCTCCTCGGGCGATTGCGGGGTATAGTTGCCCGCGTTCATCGCCACCAGGAAGTAGCGCACCTGGTCCTGCACCAGCTGGAGCGCGGCCTGGGCGCGGGTCAGCGGATCGGTGGAGGCGGCGGCGATCCGGTCGGCCTCGGCCGCCAGCGGGCTGCCGTCGGGGATGAGACCGGCGCGGGTGTAGAGCGGCTCGAACGTGCGCGAGACGTCGGCCCAGCCTGCGAACGTGCTCAGCTCGAATAGCGGCAGCGAGGCATAGCGCGAGGGCGCGTCGTCAGGCATCTCGGGCAGCTTGGGCAGCGGCAGTGGCATGTCCACCTCCAGCGCATCCCCGTTGCGGCGGGGCGTGGCGGTCACATCCTTGGCCAGGAACTGCCACTTCGCGGTGTCTTTCGCGGGCCACATCACGCGCAAGTGCCCGGCCCCGACCAGCAGCGGGCGGGTGGGCAGGTAGACCGTGCTCTGCACCCGGCCGCCCAGCACCGCATCGCGGCTGGTGACCGAATAGCGCAGGCGGAACACGTCGCCCACGCGCAGCCCCTCGACCGTCATGGTCGCGCTGAGCAGGCCGGTGAGCTGGCGCTGTTCGAGCATTTCCTCTCGCCGCAGCACGTCGAACTTCTTGCCCGAGGCGAGCAGGTCGATCGTTTCGCCGCCGCGCACGATCGTCATTTCATGGACGATGATGTCGCCCTTGTCCGGCGACCACTGCAGCGCGATCGTCGAAAGCTGCGCCAGTTGCTCGGGCGAGGCGATGCGGCTGGCGGTGTCGAGGTACTGCCACAGCCGGTCGCCCTCGACCTTCTGCTGGACGTCGTAGACGAGCAGCGCGGGCGAGGCGGCGCCTGCGGTGGCCGCCGGGATCTTTGCCGGCGAAACCCAGGTCGGCGCGGGTTGGTACAGGATCGCTTCCCCGGCCAGCACACGGCCCGGCCATGCTGCAAGAAGCAGCAGCAACGGCATGCGAACGTTCATGAATTCTTGCCCCCGTTCAGTCGCGTCCAAATCTAGACAATCGTGCTGCGGGAACAAGAGCGTGCCTGTGCAGTTTCGGAGGAGATTTACTTCAATGTCGCGCCGTCACTGAAAAGTTGCGCCGGACGGCAAATATCTTGCGCGTACGGGCGAGGGCGTTAGCAAGGCGCGCATCCCCCAGGTTGAACGAGTCGTCCATGAAAAAACCGTACCGCCGCGCCGCGCTGGCTCTTCTTGCCGGTGTCGCCCTGCCGCTTTCCGTTTCCGCCCAGACCGTTGCGTCGGGCGATGCCTCGACCACCGAAGGCGCGACCGCCGCGACGGTCACCACGCAGCTGCCGCGCGGCGTGCGGCCCAGCCATTACGACGTCACCGTCACCCCCGATGCCGCTGCGATGACCTTCACCGGTACGGCGGCGATCACCGTCGAGGTGGCCGAGGCGACCCGCACCATCACCCTCAACGCCGCCGATCTCACGATCGCGAAGGCGGCGCTGACGAAGGGCGGCAGGAAGGCGGGCACGCCGACCGTTGCGCTAGACGAGAATGCGCAGACCGCGACCTTCACGTTCGCCAAGGCGATCGCGCCGGGTACGTACGTGCTGTCGATCGATTATGCCGGCAAGATCAACACGCAGGCCTACGGCTTCTTCGCGCTCGACTACAAGGCGGCGGACGGCTCGGCCAAGCGCGCGCTGTTCACCCAGTTCGAGAACTCCGACGCGCGCCGCTTCATGCCGTCGTGGGACGAGCCGTTCTGGAAGGCGACCTTCAGCCTGAAGACGGTGGTGCCGACCGAGCAAGTCGCCGTCGGCAACCTGCCGGTCGAAGGCCGCAAGGATCTGGGGGGCGGCAAGACATTGGTGACGTTCGGCACCAGCCCGAAGATGTCCACGTACCTGCTGTTCTTCGGCCTCGGCGATTTCGAGCGCAAGACGAAGATGGCCGGCGCCACCGAAGTCGGCGTGCTCACCAAGAAGGGCGACATCGCGCAGGCGGACTACGCGCTGGACGCCTCGGCCGACCTGCTGCCGTGGATGAACGACTACTTCGGCGAGACGTACCCGCTGCCCAAGCTCGATCACATCGCGGCGCCCGGGCGCAGCCAGTTCTTCTCGGCGATGGAGAACTGGGGCGGCATCTTCTACTTCGAGAACGCGATGCTGCTCGATCCCAAGATCGCCTCGAACGCGCTGCGCCAGCGCATCTTCACGGTGGTCGCGCACGAGATGGCGCACCAGTGGTTCGGCGATCTGGTGACGATGTCGTGGTGGGACGACTTGTGGCTGAACGAGGGCTTCGCCTCGTGGATGGAAAGCCGGGCGACCGCGCGCTTCCACCCCGAATGGCACCCGGAACTGACCGCGCTGGGCTCGCGCGAGAAGGCGATGGGGCAGGATGCCTATGCCACCACGCACCCGGTCATCCACCATATCGCCACCGTCGAGGAAGCCAGCCAGGCCTTCGACAGCATCACCTACGACAAGGGCGAGGCGGTGATCCGCATGCTCGAGGCCTTCGCGGGATCGGACAAGTGGCAGGCGGGCGTGCAGGCCTACATGCACCGCTACAAGCATTCGAACACCGTCACCGACGACTTGTGGCGCGAGATCGACAAGACCTCGGGCAAGCCGATCAGCCAGATCGCGCACGACTTCACCCTGCAGCCGGGCATCCCGCTGGTGAAGGTGAGCGCTTCGTGCGCGGGCGGCAAGACCACGCTGGCGCTGGAGCAGGGCGAATTCACCCGCGACCGCGCCGACAAGCAGCCGCTTTCCTGGCGCGTGCCGGTCAGCGCGGCGGCAGTGGGCGGCGCGAAGGCCGAGACGCTGCTGCAGGGCAAGGGCGTGCTGACGCTGGCCGCCTGCGGCCCGGTCGTGGTGAACGCCGGGCAGTCGGGCTATTACCGCGTGCTCTATGATGCGAAGACTTTCGCGGGGCTGGCGAAGGGGATCGCCGCGGTGCAGCCGGTGGACCAGCTCGGCATCCTCAACGATGCGGTGGCGCTCGGCTATGCGGGCACCCAGCCGATGGCCGACATGCTCGACCTGGTGAAGAACCTGCCCGCCGATGCCTCGCCGCAGGTCATGGAGCGCGCCGCCAAGGTGATCGACGACCTCGCCGAGTTCGCCAAGGGCAATGCCGGGCGCAAGGCGGCGCTCGCCCGCTTCGCCTCGGCGCGGCTGCTGCCGGTGCTGAACGCGCTGGGCTGGGAGCCGAAGGCGGACGAGCAGGCCACCGCCGGCGACTTGCGCGCGACGCTGATCGAGACGCTCGGCGACCTTGGCGAGCCGAGCGTGGTCGCGGAGGCGCGCCGCCGCTTCGCCGATCCGGCCGCGATCGATCCTTCGGTCAAGGTGGCGGTGCTCACCGCCGTTGCGAAGAACGCCGATGCGGCGACCTGGGACAAGCTGCATGCGATGGCGCAGGAGGAGACTTCGGCGCAGGTGCGCACGACGCTCTACTCGCTGCTGGGCAAGGCGGGCGACACGGCGCTGGCCGACAAGGCGCTGGCGCTGTCGCTGACCGACGAGCCGGGCGCGACCACCAGCCCGGTGATCGTCAGCGCCGTCGGCGCGGTACACCCGGAGCAGGCGTTCGACTTCGTTCTCGCGCATTACGACGCGGTGATGAGCCGCGTCGACAGCTCGGGCGCGACCCGCTACGTCGGCCGCCTGTCGCAGACGAGTGCCGATCCGGCGATGCCCGCCAAGCTCGACGCTTATGCCAGCGCCCACCTCGCATCCGGCTCGCGCCGCCCGGTGGACGAGGCCATCGCCAAGATCGCGGACCGCGTGAAGGTCGGCGCCATGCGCCTGCCGGAAGTGGACACCTGGCTGGCGAAGCAGGGCTACTGAAGACAGGGCTTCCGATCCCGCTCGTCCGGGCGGGATCGGGCCGTGCGTGGGGGGCGCGGGTTGGAAGGCCGGCTTTGGGTGGGAAGCGGACCTGTCCCGATAGGCTTCGTCATCCTGAACTTGTTTCAGGATCCATCGGGCAGTTAGTGCCGGCACGTCATATCGCAAACCGCCATCCCGGTATGCTGATCGAGAACCTGAGCTATCGGTTTGATGGACCCTGAAACAAGTTCAGGGTGACGGCGGATTTGGGTGGGAAACTGCCGTTGCGCAGTGCCCACCGCGTCCGGCTAGGCAGCCCTTCGACAAGCTCAGGACTGCCTAGCCTACCGGCCCTCCCGCAAGCGGGAGGGCGAAGGCGGCTTTCCCCGCCCGCTTGCGGGAGGGGCAGCGAGACTTACTGAGCCGAAGGCGAAGTTAGTCGCAGCGGGGTGGGCCAAGCGCAACGCCCGCCACGGGGCCTAACCTGCCATGACGCCGCAAGGGCCTCGGGACCACTCCGCCCAGCGTCCTCAGGCCATCGCCAGGATCATGTTGCGAACCTGCGGATAGACCTCGCGCTCCCATTTCGAGCCCGAGAACACCCCGTAATGGCCCACGCCCGGCTGCAGGTGATGCCGCTTCAGGTGCGGCCGCAGGCTGGTGCAGAGCAAGTGCGCCGCCGCCGTCTGGCCGACCGCGCAGATGTCGTCGCGCTCGCCCTCGACGGTGAGCAGCGCGGTCTTGCGGATCGCCGCGCAATCGACCTTGCGGCCCCGGTGCATCAGTTCCCGGCGTGCGAGCTGGGCCTGCTGGAACACCTTGTCGATCGTTTCGAGATAGAACTCCGAGGTCATGTCCAGCACCGCGAGGTATTCGTCGTAGAAATCCTCGATCCGCGCCGCTTCCGCCATCTCCTGATCGGCGAGATGCTGGTAGAGCTTGCGATACTGCGCGTTGTGCCGCCCCATGTTCATCGACATGAAGGCGCTGAGCTGGATGAAGCCCGGATAGACCTTGCGGCCCGCGCCCTTGTATCGCCAGGGCACGGTGTGGATCAGGTTGTTCTCGAACCACTCGTAGCTTTGCGCATTGGCCAGATCGTTCACCACCGTGGGCGATTCGCGCACGTCCACCGGGCCGCCGAGCAGCGACATCGTGCGCGGCTGGCAGGGATCGTCGTCCTGCGCCATCACCGCCACCGCCGCCAGCACCGGCACGCAGGGCTGGCACACCGCCAGTACGTGAGCGCCGCGCCGGGTGTCCCCGGTGCCGGCCGGATCGCCCAGTTCGCGCAGGAAGCGGATCACGTAGTCGATATAGTCCTCGAGCCCGAACCGCCCGGCCGACAGCGGCACGTCGCGCGCGTTCTTCCAGTCGGTGATATAGACGTCGTGGTCGCGCAGCAGCGTCTCGACGGTATTGCGCAGCAGCGTCGCGAAATGGCCGGAGAGCGGCGCCACCACCAGCACCCGGGGCTGCGGCGCGGCGACTTCGGGCTTGGCGAAATGGAGCAGGTCGCCGAACGGCAGGGACAGCGCGACGTCCTCGACCACCGGGGTCATGGCATTGCCGCACAGCACCTGATCGATGCCGTAGGGCGGCCGCGCGTGGGTGATCCTCGCCTTGTCGAACGTCTCTGCCAGGGCGAAGAGGCGGCGCGCCATCGGCAGCTTTTTCGCGCCTCCCAGAAACCGGTCGCGAAAGCCGGTCGCCGCGCGCGCGGCCAGCCGGGCCGGCGTCATCGCGTCGCAATACGCCTGGTAGGCCTGGTAGAGCATCCGCAATATCCCTCATGATCCGGCGCTTCGCCCGCGCATGAATCGGAAGGGGCGAAGCAAACGGTTGTGGATTCATGCTGCGCTGCATCATAAGCTGATGCAAGCTAAACGAAGGGGCAGGGCATGACGGCTACCGGTGCGACGCTGACGATCTCCAGCAAGACCTATTCGGCGTGGTCGCTGCGCGGCTGGCTGCTGTGCCGCCTGGCAGGGCTGGAGGTGACCGAGAAGATGGTGGCCAACGACGCCGCCAACCGCGCCGAACTGCTGCTGCTCTCGCCCTCGGTGCTGGTGCCGCGCCTGACGTGGCAGGGGGCGAGCGTGTGGGACACGCTGGCGATCGCGGAATTCCTCAACGAGCGTTTCCCCGAGTCGCAGATGCTGCCCGCCGATCCGATCGCGCGGGCGCATTGCCGCTCGATCTCGGGGGAAATCCATTCGGGCTTCACCAACTTGCGCTCGGCGCTGCCCATGAACCTCAAGGTGCGCCACGCGAAGTTCCCGGTGTTCTCCGGCGCGCGGCCCGATATCGAGCGGATCGAGGCGATCTGGCTGGAATGCCTCGATCGCCATGGCGGCCCGTTCCTGTTCGGCGCGCAGCCCACGGTGGCGGACGCGATGTATGCCCCGGTGACGACGCGCTTCACCAGCTACGCGGTGGCGCTGCCGCCGGCGTGCGAGGCCTATTGCCGCACCATCGCCGAATGGGAACCGATGCGCGAATGGGTGGCGGCGGCGAAGGCCGAGCCGGAGGAGATGGAGGAACTCGACGTCGAGTTCTGACGGGAAGCGGACCTGTCCCGATAGGCTTCGTCATCCTGAACTTGTTTCAGGATCCATCGGGCAGTTAGTGCCGGCACGTCATATCGCAAACCGCCATCCCGGTATGCTGATTGAGAACCTGGGCTATCGGCTTGATGGACCCTGAGCCGAAGGCCAGCGCAGCTAAACAAGTTCAGGGTGACGGCGGATTTGGGTGGTTAGTTGCCATAGGTGGGGTGTTCATCGACCCAAATCACGGCTGCACGACAGGCCGGTTCTCCGATTGCCTTCGCATAGCTTTCTGCCTCATCCCACTCCGCTTGATGCTTTATTTTGGCGTCTGGGTGCCACCGAGCGATGGCAGTGCCGACCGGCACGGCGTCGGTTTCGCTGTTTATCGCGACAAATCTTAAGAACGGTTCAGCAAACCCATCAACCCGAGCGCCCTGAAACAATCCGCAGATAGCCCGGGCACCTGAGATATAAGAGCATTCGCCCGAAAGCATTGCTCTAGCTGTTGCGCCAATCTCGGCGCGACATCGCTCTATCTCGATAGCATTGAGGCTCATGCTTCGTCTCTAACCGCACAAATCTGCGTCGGCTATAGGACGTTTGGTGCCGGGAGGGCGGGAGAAACCCTTTTGCACTTCTTAGAGCCCCGGCTGATCTCCTCGCTGTGTCAAACCTCCCGACACAACTGAGAACTCGATTTGCTTACCGTCAGACCGGAAAAGCGGCAATGGGGCGCTTACGGATAGCCCGCTTTCCTACACCACACCCGCTCCGATATCTTGCGCGCATGCCCAGCCTGACCGCCTCACCCGCTGCAAGTTTACACTGCAAGGTGACACCTGCGCCGCACAAGGTGATACATCTCGCACCAAATCTGTCACCTTACGCCTGCAAGGTGACACTTTCCGGCCCCAAGGTGACGCTTTTTCTCTCTGGACCGTGTCAACCGTGTAAACCTGTCACCTTGCGCGTTCGGCATGTACGGAAACGCCCGACGGTCGGGGAGACGACCGCCGGGCTTCCGGACCTTCCGGGGGAGGAAGGCAGTGCAAGCTTTGCTTTAGCGCAGGAGCGACAGGACGTTCTGCTGGCTCTGGTTGGCCTGCGCGAGCATCGCGGTCGAAGCCTGCGACAGGATCTGCGCCTTGGCCATCGCGGTGGTTTCGGCCGAGTAGTCGGCGTCCTCGATGCGGCTGCGCGCGTCGGACAGGTTGGTGGTGGTGTTGGTCAGGTTGTTGATCGCCGATTCCAGGCGGTTCTGGCCGGCGCCCAGCGAGGCGCGGGTCGAGTTCACGTCGGCCAGGGCCTTGTCCACGCTGGTCAGCGTCGCGGCGGCCTTGGCGGCGTCGGTCACGTCGAGCGCAGAGGCGGTCAGGTTGGCGCCGTCGATCGCCTTGGAGGTCAGCGTGACCTTCTGGCCGGCGTTCGAACCGGTCTGGATGTCGAAGGTCAGGTCGGTGCCCGAAGTGGTCGAGATCAGCGTGTTGCCGTTGAACTTGACCTGGGTGAAGCTGTCCGAGATCTGCGTGGTCAGCGCCGCGACTTCCTGCTGCATCGCCGCGCGGTCCGAGGCCTGGTAGGTGCCCGAGGCCGACTGGATCGCCAGTTCGCGCACGCGCTGCAGCATGTTGCCGACTTCCGACAGCGTGCCTTCGGCGGTCTGGGCCAGCGAGATACCGTCGTTGGCGTTGCGGATGCCCTGGCTCATGCCGCGGATCTGCGAGGTCATCGAGGTCGAGATGGCAAGGCCCGCCGCATCGTCCTTGGCCGAGTTGATGCGCTTGCCGGTCGACAGGCGCTCCATCGCGGTGCCCAGCGCCTTGGTGGCCGAATTCGAAGCGTTCGAGGCGCGGATCGCGCTGATGTTGGTGTTGATGACTGACATGTAAGAAACCCCGGTAAGCCGTTTGGGAGGCCCCGGAAGTGGAGCGCCCTTCGCATGTCCAGAAGAACGGCGCAGGCCGCGCGGTTTTAAGTCGGTTTCGCTTTCGCTTGATCGCAGGCTGTTTAAACCGCATTGCAGCGACTTCGTTCGCACCTGCAAACAAAAGGAATTGTATGCCTTCCGGCCTTGTCGCCCTGCTTGACGACGTTGCGGTCATCGCCCGCGCCGCTGCCGCCTCCATGGACGACGTGGCGGCGGGGGTGGCCAAGGCCGGGACCAAGGCGGCGGGCGTGGTGATCGACGATGCGGCGGTGACGCCCGGCTACGTCACCGGCTTCACGCCCGATCGCGAACTGCCCATCATCTGGAAGATCACCAAGGGCTCGCTGTTCAACAAGCTGGTGATCCTGCTGCCGGTGGCACTGCTGCTGAGCGCCTTCCTGCCGATGGCGATCACCCCGATCCTGATGGCGGGCGGCCTGTATCTTGCGTTCGAGGGCGCCGAGAAGGTGCTGGAGAAGCTGGGCGGGGAAAAGCACGGCGAGACGCTGGAAGACCCGATCGAGGACGCGGCGACCTTCGAGAAGAGCCGCGTCTCGGGCGCGGTGCGCACCGACCTGATCCTCTCGGCCGAGATCATGGCGATCGCGCTGTCGCAGGTGGAGGATTCCAGCTTCATCGCCCGCGCCGTGGCCCTGGCGGTGGTGGGCGTGCTCATCACCATCGGCGTCTATGGCGCAGTGGCGCTGATCGTGAAGATGGACGACGTCGGCCTGCACCTGACCAACAAGCCCGGCGCAAGCGCGCAGGCGCTGGGGCGCGGGCTGCTGAAGGCGATGCCGATCGTGCTTACGGTGCTGGGCAGCGTCGGCACGGTGGCGATGCTGTGGGTCGGCGGCGGGATCATCCTGCACGGGCTGGAGGAACTGGGCCTGCCCGCGCCCGCGCATGTGGCGCACGGCATCGAGCACACGCTGGCCGCAGCGACCGGGCCGCTGGGGCCGGTGTTCGGCTGGCTGGGCTATGCGGTGGCTTCGGCGGTGGTCGGGCTGGTGCTGGGCGCGGTGGTGGCGGTGATCGTCCACCTCGTCGCCAAGGCGCGCGGGAAGGGGCATTGAGGTTTGCGTAAGGACGAGGGGGCTTCGACAGGCTCAGCCTGAGCGGGGATCAGGGTACACCTGCTCTCCGCCCCCCTGCCGCTCATCCTGAGCTTGTCGAAGGATGGGAACCCCGCGCTAGGTCAGGGTAACCGGGCCAGCACGTCCCGAGCGAACACCGTCAGCGTATCGTCGCGCGCGCCCATGATGACCACGCGGTCGCCGGGGCGGGCGATTGCGGCGATGCGCTTGCCGCAGTCCTCGCGGGCGGGGACATATTCGGCCTTGCCGCCGTGGCTCTCGATCAGCCCCACGATGCGCTGCGAGCCTTCGCTGCGGTCCACAGTACCGCCGAAGTAGACCGGGTCGCACAGGATCGTCACGTCCTCCGGCCCCAGCTTCGTCGCGAAGACTTCGGCCAGTTCCGCGCCCATCTGGCGCAAGGGGCCGTAGCCGTGCGGCTGGAAGAACGCGATCACGCGGCCCGGATGCGCTTTCAGCGTCGCCAGCGTGGCGGAGACCTTGTCCGGGTTGTGGCCGAAGTCGTCGATCACCGCGATGCCTGCGGGCGAGGTGCCGACGATGTCGAAACGCCGCGCCAGTCCCTCGAAGCTGCCGAGTGCGCCGACCGCTTCGGCCACCGGCACGCCCGCCGCATTGGCAGCCGCAATCGCCGCCAGCGCGTTGTAGAGGTTGTGCCGCCCGGGCACCTTCAGCTTCAGGTCGTGCGAAGTGCCGTCGCGCCGGTCGAGGATGGTGGCGAACAGCGAGGTCGGGCCTTCCACCACTTCGCTCGCGCCGATCTGGGCCTCGGGCGAGGTGATCCCGAAGGTCACCAGCGCCCGCGCACGGTGGGCGAGGGCGGCGGTCTCGGCATCGTCGAGGTTGATCGCGGAGACGTCCGCACGGGCGAGGAAGTCGCCGAACAACTCGCGCAGTTCCTCGAGGCTCTTGTGGTCGAGGCTGACGTTGCCCAGCACCGCCACCTTCGGGCGGTAGAGCGCGATCGAGCCGTCGCTCTCGTCCACCTCGGATACGAAGGCGTCGCCCGAACCCACGCGCGCGCTGGCGAAGGGCGCGTCGGGGCTGGCGAAGTTCTTCATCACCGCGCCGTTCATGATCGTGGGATCGCGGCCCGCCGCGGTCATGATCCAGCCGGTCATGCCGGTGACGGTGGACTTGCCCGAGGTGCCGCCGATGGCGACGCCGAAGGGCGCGGCGTTGAACAGCGTCGCCAGCAGCTGCGCGCGGCTCATGCGCGGGCAGCCGAGTTCGCCCGCGCGCACCACTTCGGGCACGGTGTCCTCCACCGCCGCCGAGGCCACCAGCGTCTGCTCCGCACGGGTCACGCCGCTGCCGTCCTGCGGGAACAGCTCGAAGCCCAGCGATTCGAGCCAGGCGAACTTCTCCGCGCTGCGCCCCTGGTCGCGGCTGCGGTCCGAGCCGCCGATCCGGGCGCCGTGGCCCTTGAGGATCAGCGCCAGCGGCAGCATGCCCGAGCCGCCGATGCCGCAGAAGAACCAGGGGTGAGAAGTGAGATCGTGTGCTTCGCTCATGGGCAATTGCCTATGCGGCCTTGCCCGCCGTGACAACCTCGATGGGGCTCGATAGGAATGGTCCGCATGACACGTATCGCCGTATGCGCACCGTCCACCCCGATCACCCCCGAGGATGCCGAGGCCGTCCGCGCGCTCGCCTCCGCGCAATTCCCCGGCGCCGAACTGGTGATCCACGACCAGTGCTTCGCGGTGGAGGGCCACTTCGCCGGATCGGACGCGGCGCGCCTCGACGCGCTGCTGGAATGTGCCAACGACCCCGCATTCGACGCGGTGTGGTTCGCGCGCGGCGGCTACGGCGCCTGCCGGATCGCCGAGGATGCGCTGGCGAAAATGAACCATGCGGCGGGGCAGAAGACCTACCTCGGCTATTCCGACGCGGGCTATCTGCTGGGCGGCCTCTATCGCGAGCGGATCGGCAGGCCGGTCCACGGGCCGATGCTGGCCGATGTGCGCCGCAGCGGTGGCGCCGAGGCGGTCCGGTGTGCGCTGGGCTTCCTTGCGGGGAAGGGGGCGGACCTCGAACCCTCGCTGGCGGACGAGCGCCACCCCGTCGTCGCCTTCAACCTGACGACGCTGGCGATGCTGGGCGGCACGCGGCTGATGCCGGGGCTGGCCAATCACGTGGTCATGGTGGAGGACGTGTCCGAATACCTCTACGCCATCGACCGCCTGTTCTTCCACGCCACCGCGCACCTTGGCGGCATCGCGGGCCTGCGGCTCGGCCGGGTCAGCGACGTGCCCGAGAACGATCGCCCGTTCGGCGCCGATGCGCAGGAAATCGCCCGCCACTGGTGCCGCCGCCACTCCATCGCATTCCTGGGCGAAGCGGATATCGGCCACGATGCCGCCAATAAGCTAGTTCCCTTCGGCTGACGGGCGGGCCACTCTCCCGCGCAAACAGAACGGGAGAGAGTATACCATGGCCGCCTTGCCGATCCGCCAGATCGCCTATTTCGTGCCCGACGTGCGCGCCGCCGCCCGCGCGCATTCGATCGCCTTCGGGTCCGGGCCCTATTATGTCGCCGACAACATCCCGCTCACCCGCGCCGTCCATCGCGGGGTGGAGCGCCAGCTCGACCATTCCAGCGCCTATGGCCAGTGGGGCGAGGTGATGATCGAGTTCTGCCAGCAGAACAACCCGGGGCCGTCCGCCTTTCATGACCTCTATCCCGAAGGATCGGGGCGCGAAGGGCTGCATCATGTGGCGCTGTTCGTCGACGATCTGGACGAGGCGGCGGCGATGTTCGCCGATCAGGGGCACGGCCTTGCGCTCGACGCCGCGATGACCGACGGGTTCCGCTACGTCTTCGTGGATACCGTGGCCACTTACGGTCACATGCTCGAACTCTACGAACCGCGCGAGAGCCTGACCGGCTTCTACGACTTCGTGCGGCGCAAGGCGGGCGACTTCACCCGGGGGGTGACGGTGGACATCGCTTTCGGGTGACAGGGCGGCCGGTTTCGACTTCCGGGCTTGCCCTGAGCGCCCAAGCGCAATAATCCGCCGCGCCACAATCCATAGAACGCGGTGCGTGGCCCCCGGCCTGCCGCAGCAGCAGGAGCGACGCCAAGATGCGTGCATTCGTTTTCCCCGGACAGGGCAGCCAGAAGGTCGGCATGGGCGCAGAGCTGGCCGCCGCCAGCGCGATCGCGCGCGAGGTGTTCCAGGAGGTCGACGACGCGCTCGGCCAGAACCTGTTCCGCATCATGAGCGAAGGCCCCGAGGATCAGCTCACCCTTACCGAGAACGCCCAGCCCGCGATCATGGCGAACGCCATCGCCGTGCTGCGCGTGCTGGAGAAGGAAGGCGGCATCAGCCTCGCCGACAAGGCGGACTTCGTCGCCGGTCACTCGCTGGGTGAATATACCGCGCTCTGCGCCGCAGGGGCCTTCAGCCTTGCCGACACCGCGCGCCTGCTGAAGCTGCGCGGCCAGTCGATGCAGGCCGCCGTGCCGGTGGGCGTGGGCGCCATGGCCGCGCTGCTGGGCGCCGATATCGAGAAGGCCACCGCGCTCGCCGAAGCGGCGGCCGAGGGTCAGGTCTGCACCGTCGCCAACGACAACGACCCCACGCAGGTCGTGATCTCGGGCCACAAGGAAGCGATCGAGCGCGCCATCGCGCTGGTCAAGGACCACGGCATCAAGCGCGGCATCGCGCTGCCGGTCTCGGCCCCGTTCCACTGCCCGCTGATGCAGCCTGCCGCCGACGCCATGGCCGAGGCGCTTGCGGCGACCCCTCCGGGTGCGCTGCGCGTCGCCCTGTTCGCCAACGTGACGGCTTCGGTGGTGACCGACCCGGCCGAAGTCCAGCGCCTGCTGGTCGAGCAGGTCACCGGCCGCGTCCGCTGGCGCGAGAGCGCGATCGCGATGCACGCGGCGGGCGTGGAGCGCTTCGTCGAGATCGGCGGCAAGGTCGTCGGCCCGATGATCAAGCGCTCGGCAGGCGAGGTGGACGTCGTTGCCGCGATCTCGATGGCCGAGATCGAGGAACTGGCCAAGAGCCTCTGATTTTCCGCATGGCCTCGGGCTTGACCCGGGGCCATGCGCCGTCTGATTAAGCATCGCCGGGATGGCGATCTAGGAGTTTTGCCATGTTCAACCTCAACGGAATGACTGCCCTGGTGACCGGCGCAAGCGGCGGGATCGGTTCGGCCGTGGCCCGCGCGCTGGCGGCGCAAGGTGCGCGCCTTGCGATCTCGGGCTCGAACGCCGACAAGCTGCGCGCCTTCCGCGACGAACTTGACGAGCACACCCCGCAGCACCTGCAGGAAGTCGATCACGTCTCGATCGCCTGTAACCTGGGCGATGCCGAGCAGGTCGAGAAGCTGGTCCCCGCCGCGCTCGAATCGCTGGGCAAGATCGACATCCTCGTCAACAACGCCGGCATCACGCGCGACAACCTCGCGATGCGCATGAAGGACGAGGAGTGGGATCAGGTGATCCGCATCAACCTCGAATCGACCTTCCGCCTGATGCGCGCGGCCACCAAGCCGATGATGAAGGCGCGCTTCGGTCGGATCATCAACGTGACTTCGGTGGTGGGCACTACCGGCAACCCCGGCCAGATGAACTACTGCGCGGCCAAGGGCGGCATCACCGCGATGTCCAAGAGCCTCGCGCAGGAACTCGCCAGCCGCGGCGTGACGGTGAACTGCATCGCTCCCGGCTTCATCCGCACGCCGATGACCGACGTGCTGCCCGACGCGCAGAAGGACGCGCTCAACGCCCGCATCCCGATCGGCCGCATGGGCGAGGGCGACGAGATCGCTGCCGCCGCCGTCTACCTTGCCAGCAAGGAGGCGGGCTACGTCACCGGCCAGACGCTGCACGTCAACGGCGGCATGGTGATGGTGTGATTTGATGCAGGGGGAGTGATTCTCCCCCTGCACGCCGCGCTCCGTCACCCTGAACTTGTTTCAGGGTCCATCGGGCAGTTGTGCCGGAACGTCGGACACCATGCGTCCCTCACGGCTTGCGCCTCACTACACCGGGCTATCGGCGCAATGGACCCTGAAACAAGTTCAGGGTGACGGGGGTGAAAATCAGACGAGGTTCCGCCGCCTGGTACCGCAAACCCCCGATTTATCCCCAGATTCGCGGTTTTCCGCCCAGTTCCAGCTTGCCGCGTTCCTGACTCCCGTTAGAGATAGTCGTCCGAATTTGAGGGATATCCTTATCCCGTGCCCGACCAAGGGGGACTTGAGGCTGTCATGAAGGCCACTATCGAACGTTCCACGCTGCTGCGCTGCCTTTCCCACGTGCAGTCGGTCGTCGAGCGCCGCAATACCATTCCGATCTTGTCCAACGTGCTGATCGAGGCGTCCGCATCCGGTTCGCTCAAGATCATGGCGACCGACCTCGACCTGCAGGTCGTGGAAACGCTCGGCGCCGTGGCGGTGGAGCAGGCTGGTGCCATCACCGTTTCGGCGCACCTGCTGTTCGACATCGCGCGCAAGCTGCCCGAAGGCAGCCAGGTCAGCCTCGATTCGGCGGACAACCGCATGGTCGTGAAGGCCGGTCGCAGCCGCTTCCAGCTGCCGACGCTCCCGCGTGACGATTTCCCGATGATCGCGGAAGGCGAACTGCCGACCAGCTTCGAGGTGCCCGCCGCCACGCTGGCGCAACTGATCGACCGCACCCGTTTCGCGATCTCCACCGAAGAGACGCGCTACTACCTCAACGGCATCTTCCTGCACGTCAGCGACGAGGAACTGAAGGCTGCCGCCACCGACGGTCACCGTCTGGCGCGCTTCACCATCGCCCGTCCGGACGGCTCGGAAGGCATGCCCGACGTGATCGTGCCGCGCAAATGCGTGGGCGAACTGCGCAAGCTGCTGGAAGAAGCGCTGGACACCAACGTCCTCGTCGATCTGTCGCCCAGCAAGATCCGCTTCACGCTGGGCGGCGAGCATGGCGTGGTGCTGACCAGCAAGCTGATCGACGGCACTTTCCCGGACTATACCCGCGTCATCCCGACCGGGAACGACAAACTGCTGAAGGTCGATCCCAAGAGCTTCTTCCAGGGTGTGGACCGCGTGGCGACGATCGCCACCGAGAAGACCCGCGCGGTGAAGATGGCGCTCGACACCGACCGCGTGACGCTGTCCGTCACTTCGCCAGACAACGGCACCGCGGCCGAGGAAGTGCCCGCGCAATATGACTCCGCGAGCTTCGAGATCGGCTTCAACGCCAACTATCTCAAGGACATCCTTGGCCAGATCGACGGCGATACGGTGGAACTCCATCTGGCCGATGCCGCCGCGCCGACCCTGATCCGTCAGGACGAGAAGAGCCCGGCGCTCTACGTGCTGATGCCGATGCGCGTCTGACCGCAAGGCTTCGAGACAAGAAAAAAGGGCCGGAAGCGAAAGCTTCCGGCCCTTTTTTCTTGGGGGTAAAGCGGGGCTTCAGGCTCGCCCGGTCGCCTCGATCATCTTCCCGACTTCGACGAACTTCTCGCGCGGGGCGCCGTCACGGGCGGCGGCGACTTCGGCCTCGTCGATCTTCTGCCAGTCGGTGAACCGGACCACCTGGATGCCGCGCGCCTCCGCCAGGGCATCGAAGCCGGGGCGGCCGGGCTTGCCGGAATCACCGGGAATGTCGGCCGCGATCTTCTCGACGATGGCGAAGCCGTCCGGGCGATTGGTGCCGATCGTGCCGGTCGGCCCCCGCCGCGCCCAACCGACGCAGTAGAGGCCGGGGGCGATGCGCCCTTCGCTATTGGCGAAGCGTCCGCCCTCGTCGTCATAGGGAACTTCGGGAATCGGCGAGGTCTGGTAGCCGATACAGGCGATGACGAGACCGGCGGGAATGCGGTAGGTCTCGCCAGTACCGACAGCCTTGCCGTTCTCCAGCCGGGTGCGCTCCACCTCCACGCCCTCCACCTGGCCATCGCCGAGGATGGCGCGGGGGGCGGCGAAGAAGTCGAACTCGACGGTCACGTCGTCGGCGCGCGGGTTCCGGTTGCCGGCGAAGGCGCGCAGCAGGCCAAGCGACTTGCGCAGCCCGGTGTCGAGCGCGCCGTCCGCGTCCGCCGGCGGAAGGTCGGCGGCATCGACCACCGGATGCGCGCGCTCCAGTTTGGCCAGTTCGCCCAGTTCCTTGGGCGTCATCGCGATCTGGTGCGGGCCGCGCCTGCCGAGGATGACGATGCGCCGCACTTTCGATTCGTGCAGCGTGGCGAGCGCGTGGGCGACGATGTCGGAGCCGGCCAGTTCGTCCTCTGACTTGGCCAGGATGCGGGCGACGTCGAGAGCGACGTTGCCGTTGCCGACGATGACGGCGGTGTCGTGGCCGACGGGCGGGTGGAGGCCGGCGAACTGCGGATGGCCGTTGTACCAGCCGACGAAGGCGGCCGAGCCGAAGACGCCCGGCAGATCCTCGCCGGGCAGGCCCAGCTTGCGGTCCGAAGGCGCGCCGGTGGCGAGGACGACGGCGTCGTAGAGTTCCCGGAGTTCCGCCACCGACAGGTCGCGGCCGAGCATCACGTTGCCGACGAAGCGCACGTTGCGGGTCAGCGCGGTGTTTTCGTAGCGCCGCGCGACGGCCTTGATCGACTGGTGGTCCGGCGCGACGCCGGTGCGGATCAGGCCGAAGGGAACCGGCAGGGTGTCGAAGATATCGACGTGGACCTCGTCGCCCCACTGCTTGAGGGCCGCTTCGGCGGTGTAGTACCCCGCCGGACCCGATCCGACGATGGCGATGTGCCGCATGGCTATGTCTCCCGTCATCTGGCCAGCTTCGGCGCCGGTCGATGCGATGAAGCAAGCACGACGACGAAGCGGTATCAAGGGAAATGCTTCGGCTTTCGGATTGTTGCGGGCATGGGACGGTTCGCGCATCGCTCCGGGGCGATTCAGGGTGGGTGCGCTTAACCCTTTCGCAATGGCGACGGGGGCATGATCCCGGCCATGGCGAAACTGGGTCTGCGTGGAGAACGACAGGCGGCGCGCATCGGCGCCGAGGGCGGGCCTGTGCCCGAAGCGAACGGCCTCGATGGCCGGGACGCGGGTGAAGGCGAGCACGCGGCAGTTGCCGAGCCATCCGCCTTCGCGGGCTTCTCGCGGCTGAGGGCGGGTTCCGACGCGAGCGACGTGCTTCACTATTTCACTTGCCGCCGCTGGATGGTTATGGGGCCGGCATTGCTGCTCTGCGTTCTGCTGATGGGCGCAATCTCGGGCTCCATCCCCGACAGGGCATCCGCACTGTTCCTGGGACTGGGCATGGCGCTGTGCCTGGCGGCTCCGCTCCATGCGCGCGTCGAGCGGCGGATCGTGCACGACGGCTGGCAGCGCTATCCGCTGATGATCGCCGCGATCATGCTGCCGATGGGACTGTTCGGCTATGGCGCGGCGTGCTGGACGAACATTCCCGGCGGCCTCGGCTGGGATGTGACCGCCGATATCTTCGTGATCGCCGTGCTGATGGCGACGGTGTTGCTGGAAGGCCGCCTGACGTCGATCATGGGGGCGACGATCGGGCTGTGGGGCGGGGGATCGCTCGACGGTGGCACGGTGGCCTCGTTCACGTTGCTGCTCGCCGGTGCCATCATCGGCCTGTGGATGGCGATCCGCCAGGCGCGCAGTGCCTGCTCGCAGTCGCTCCGCTACGCCGAGCGCGAACGCGAGCAACGCCGCGCCGAGCAACTGCTGCACGAATACGAGCAGACCGGGCAGGGCTGGTTCTGGGAAACCGACCGCCAGGGCCGGATCACTTACGTCACGCAGTCGATCGCCGCGCTGCTGGGGCGCAGCGCCGCCGACCTCGAGGGCAAGCCCTTCACCGGCCTCTTCATGCTCTCGGCCGCCGGGCAGGAGGGCGAGCGCACGCTGGTGTTCCACCTCAACACCCGCTCCTCTTTCCAGGACCTCGGCGTGCGGGCCGCGACCGAGGAGAAGGACGAGCGCTGGTGGTCGATCTCGGGGCGTCCGGTGCTCGACCAGTTCAACAACTTCATGGGCTTCCGCGGCTCGGGCACCGATCTGACCGAGAAGCGCCGCTCGCAGGCGCATGTCACGCAACTGGCGCGCTTCGATTCGCTGACGAAGCTGGCGAACCGCTTCCAGATGTCGGAGTGGCTGGAGAAGATCCTTACCAGCCCCCGCATCGAGACGCGCGCCTGCGCGGTGTTCCTGCTCGATCTCGACCGCTTCAAGCAGGTCAACGACACCATGGGCCATCCGGCCGGCGACGCCCTGCTCAAGCAGGTGGCCGAGCGGTTGGGCAGCACGGTGGGCGATCGCGGCCGCGTGGGCCGCCTTGGCGGCGACGAGTTCCAGGTCATCCTCCACGGCGCCCAGAACCGCGAGGGCCTTGCCCATCTGGCGCGGCGCATCATCGAGAACCTGTCGCAGCCCTACACCATCGAGGGCGCGCGGGTGGTGATCGGTGCCTCGGTCGGCATCGCGCTTTGCCCGGACGACGGGATGACTTCCGACGCGCTGATCCGCAACGCCGACCTCGCGCTCTATGCGGCCAAGGGCGGCGGACGCGGGCGCCATCACTTCTACGACGAGGATCTCCACTCTGACGCCAAGGAGCGGCAGCAGCTGGAGCAGGATCTGCGCGATGCGATCGCTGGCGGCGCGCTGGAGCTGCACTATCAGCCGCAGGTCCGCACCACGACCGAGACGATCACCGGGTTCGAGGCGCTGCTGCGCTGGAAGCACCCCGTCCACGGCTATATCTCGCCGGCCAAGTTCGTGCCGGTGGCCGAGGAGACCGGCCTCGTCGCGCAGATCGGCGAATGGGCGCTGCGCACCGCCTGCGCCGACCTTGCCCGCTGGCCCGAGGACGTGCGCGTGGCGGTCAACGTCTCACCGCTGCAGTTCTCCAACCCGGCGCTGCCCGCGATCGTGACCAGTGCCATCGCCGGAGCGGGAATCTCGCCCGGCCGGCTGGAGCTGGAAATCACCGAGAGTGTGTTCCTGAGCGACGACAAGGCGACCGAGGCGATGTTCTCGGCGCTGAAGAACCTTGGCGTACGGCTTGCGCTCGACGATTTCGGGACCGGCTATTCCTCGCTCGGCTATCTCAAGAAGGCGCCGTTCGACAAGATCAAGATCGACCAGAGCTTCGTGCGCGGCGCCACCATCCAGGGCAGCCGCAACGGCGCGATCATCTCCTCGATCGTCAATCTCGCCGAGGCGCTGGGGATGGAGACCACCGCCGAGGGGGTCGAGACGATGGACGAGCTGGATCTCGTGCGCATGCTGGGCTGCAGTCATGTGCAGGGCTTCATCTACGAGCGGCCGCTCAATGCGCAGGCCGTCGCCGCGCAGCTGGCCGGGGGACTCGTGGCGGTCGCCAAGGGGCCGCGCTCCGCCCGACCGCCGCGCCAGACGATGCTGCGCAAGGTCGTGCTGGAGCACGGATCGCACAGCTACGACGGGACGATCCGCAACGTTTCGCAGAAGGGGGCGATGATCGAAGGGCTGTGGAACGTGCCGGTGGGCACGACCTTCGGCGTTCACTTGTCCGAAGGCTACGTGGTGATGGCGACTTCGCGCTGGTGCAAGGAGGACCGCATGGGCCTCGAATTCGCGCAGCCGCTCGACCTCGATGGCACCGGCGCCCTGCTTTTCGCGCCCGCGCGGCCGGTGCGCGAGAGGGTGGAGGCGCCGTTGCTGCGCCACACCGCCTGACGTTCGCGCCATTTTTCGCATTTTCCCACGTCGGGGGTGATTTCACACTTGGCGAAAATGCTCTAACGGCGCTGCCATGACCGAACTCTCGCAGATCCGTAACTTCAGCATCATTGCCCACATCGACCATGGCAAGTCGACTCTCGCCGATCGTCTGATCCAGACCACCGGCGGTCTCACCGAGCGCGAGATGAGCGCGCAGGTGCTCGACAACATGGACATCGAGAAGGAACGCGGCATCACCATCAAGGCGCAGACCGTGCGCCTGAACTATACCGCCTCCGACGGGATCACCTATGAGCTGAACCTCATGGACACCCCGGGCCACGTCGACTTCGCCTACGAAGTCAGCCGCAGCCTGGCCGCCTGCGAGGGCGCGCTGCTGGTGGTGGACGCGGCGCAGGGCGTGGAAGCGCAGACGCTGGCCAACGTCTACCAGTCGATCGAGCACGACCACGAGATCGTGCCCGTCATCAACAAGATCGACCTGCCCGCCGCCGAGCCCGAGAAGGTCCGCGCCGAGATCGAGGAAGTGATCGGCATCGACGCGTCCGAAGCGGTCATGGCCAGCGCCAAGTCGGGCATCGGCATCGCCGAAGTACTCGAAGCCGTCGTGAAGAAGATCCCGCCGCCCAAGGGCGAGCGCGACAAGCCACTAAAGGCGATGCTGGTCGACTCGTGGTACGATCCGTACCTCGGCGTCGTCATTCTGGTGCGCGTCATCGACGGCGTCATCAAGAAGGGCCTGCCCGTCAAGTTCATGCAGGGCGGCACCGATCACCTCGTCGACCGCGTCGGCTGCTTCACGCCCAAGCGCATCGACCTGCCTGAACTCGGCCCCGGCGAGATCGGCTTCATCACCGCGCAGATCAAGGAAGTCGAGCAGGCCAAGGTCGGCGATACCATCACCACGGTGAAGGGCGGCGCCACGCAGGCGCTTCCGGGCTACAAGGAAGTGCAGCCGGTGGTGTTCTGCGGCCTGTTCCCGGTCGACGCCAACGACTTCGAGAAGCTGCGCGAATCGATCGGCAAGCTGCGCCTCAACGACGCCTCGTTCTCTTTCGAGATGGAATCGAGCGCGGCGCTGGGCTTCGGCTTCCGCTGCGGTTTCCTGGGCCTGCTGCACCTGGAGATCATCCAGGAGCGCCTCAGCCGCGAATACGACCTCGACCTCATCACCACGGCGCCCTCAGTGGTCTATCGCCTGACGATGACCGACGGTTCGGTGAAGGAACTGCACAACCCGTCCGACATGCCCGATCCCGTGAAGATCGACTTCATGGAGGAGCCGTGGATCAAGGCGGTGATCTACACGCCCGACGAATACCTCGGCTCGATCCTCAAGCTGTGCCAGGATCGCCGCGGCATCCAGAAGGATCTCACGTATGTCGGCGGCCGCGCTCAGGTGACGTACGACCTGCCGCTCAACGAAGTCGTGTTCGACTTCTATGACCGCCTCAAGTCGATCAGCCGCGGCTACGCCAGTTTCGACTACGAGCAGACCGGGCTTCAGGAGGGCGACCTCGTGATGATGAACATCCTCGTCAACAACGAGCCGGTCGATGCGCTGTCGATGATCGTCCACCGCAGCCAGGCCGAGCCGCGCGGGCGCGCGCTGGTCGAGCGGCTGAAGGAACTGATCCCCCGCCACATGTTCAAGGTGCCGATCCAGGCCGCCATCGGCGCCAAGGTCATCGCGCGCGAGACGATCAGCGCCATGCGCAAGGACGTCACCGCCAAGTGCTATGGCGGCGATATCAGCCGCAAGAAGAAGCTCCTCGACAAGCAGAAGGAAGGCAAGAAGCGCATGCGCGAATATGGCAACGTCCAGATTCCGCAGGAAGCCTTCATCGCCGCCCTGCGCATGGGCGAGGAATAAGCCACCGTTCTCCCAGGCCCACCATGGCGGACCGCCGTTGCCTCCAGATCGGTGGCCGGCGGGCAGCGGAGCCGCGTCCGAGCGTTGAAAAGATCCGGATCGGCGGTATTTGATGGTAAATTTATTGCTAAGAATACTTATGGTTGCGTGCCTCGCAGATCGTTGATTACATTTGAAACAGAGGCGAGGTGGGTCTCTGGCGAAATATGGCGGACAGCAATCTTACAGGGCAGGCATCACCTCGCGCGGGCGGCGCGGGCCTTTTGCACGTCTTCCCCGGGCTGACGCCCAAGCAGCATGAAGTGCTGCGGTTCGTATCGGAAAACCGCACGAGCAAGGAGATCGCCTGGGAACTCGGCATATCCGAAAGCGCGGTGAACCAGCGGATCGAAGGCGTGCGTATCCGGACCGGCTCGCCGCCGCGCGCGGAACTGGCGCGGGCTTACCGGCAGTACCTGACCGATCAGGATGCAGCCTGTAATCCGATACCAGATAAGATTCCTCAGGTTCCCGGCGGTCTGCCCGATGCGCCACTCGGGGTTCAGGACGATCGGGCCGCAAGCCTCGCTCTCTCGGATGCCATGACCTACACCGTCACGGCGCCCTGG
Organism: Novosphingobium resinovorum; assembly: GCF_036352595.1. Classification (GTDB taxonomy): domain Bacteria; phylum Pseudomonadota; class Alphaproteobacteria; order Sphingomonadales; family Sphingomonadaceae; genus Novosphingobium; species Novosphingobium resinovorum_B. The sequence goes on along the minus strand of NZ_JAZFAX010000004.1, from coordinate 137,517 downwards.
CAGCGTGAAGCTTTCGAACGGGTCGTCCCGGAGGTGCTCGATGGAGCGAATGCCGGGCTCAGCCGGACTGCTGCCATGGTCGCCATCGCCGGGGGTATGTTGTTAGTGGCGATGGTGGGTCTTGGCGTCATTCGCGCGCTGGCCGATCTGATTTGAGAGCGGCTTTGTTCCAGCCTCCCCGAACCTTCACGTGTGGCACGTCGGTCGAGCCGGCGGCTTGCCAGGGGGACTTCTACGATGTCGATGACCATTTCCGCTGCTACCGCCCGTATCGCCCGCCAGCTTCCCGAGGCGGAACTCTCGCTCGATTCCGCGCTGCTCGCTTCGGCGCGCCTGATGGAATCGATGCTGCTCGCCCGTCAGGCGGACGGGGTGCAGGTCTTCACCGGCCAGACCGCACTGATGCGTCTTGCCAAGGCCCAGCGCACGCTGCTGGAAAGCCAGAACGACATGATCCGCGTCCATCAGGAACTGCGCGGCGTCGGCCTGGAAGTGAAGGCGATCACCGACGACAAGGACTCGTGCCCGCCCAGCGGCATGCTCGATGCCGAACCGCTGCGCCGCAGCGCCTGATCCCTGGACTGACCCGGCCGGGGCGGGGAAGGCATGCCCATGCCTGACCAGTCCTGGCTGGCGTTCGCGTGGTCGAACAAGGATTCTGCGCAGTACGCGATCTATGCCCTGCTTTTCCTCTTCTGCCTGGTCCGCAGGCTGCCGGTGCCCGAATGCATCCTTTCGGGCCTGCTGTGCGCCATGGGGACGGCCGACAGGCTGCATCACTTCGTGGTGGGCGGCTCGATCATCTGGCACAACACGAACATCGGTCACTTGTTCATCGACACGCTGGCGATGGCCTGTGCCTTCGTCGTCGCGCTCCATGCGAATCGGGTCTACCCGCTATGGATAGCGGCAGCGCAGATCATCGCGATGTTCGGGCACATCTACCGGCTGGCGCTGGAGGAGATCAACGCCTTCGCCTACGCCGTGATGTCGATCACGCCTTCGTACATCCAGTTCGCGGCGATGCTGGCGGGTATCGCGTCTCACATGTCGCGGCGCAGGAGGCTGGGCAGCTATCCGTCCTGGCGCCGCTCCTCGTCCCTTACGCCGGCGATGCCGCCGAAGCTGTCGCCAGAAGCCTGATCCGTCGTTTCGGATCGCTGCGCACGATCTATTCCGCCTCGATCGAGGCCCTGCGCGAAGGGTTGGTCGAAGCCGGGCACTATCGCGCCGATATCGGTGGAAGCCGGGATATCGCTCCCGAGATCGCCGAGGCGATCATCGCCGCTCGGCGGCTGGCCGAGGCGGCCTCGCGTGAAGCCCTGCTGGGGGTACCGATACAGACCGAGGCATCGGCATTCCGCCAGTACCTCGTCAACCGGCTGGGCAGCCGCCGGGAGGAATGCGTGCTGGTGTTCTTCTTCAACGGCGAAGGGGTCTATATCGCCGAGGATCTCTATGCCGGGGGCCGACGGTCGGAGTGCCTGATCCCGCTGCGGCGTACCGTTCGCCGGGCATTCGACCTGGACGCCCGGCGGATCGTGCTGGCGCACAACCATCCTTCCGGGACCGCGAACCCCAGCAGCGACGACATCGCCGCGACCGCCCGGTTCCGGCAGGTCGTCGAGCCGCTTGAGATACGGCTCGACGATCACTGCATCGTCGCCGGCAATCACGTTGCCAGCCTGAAGGCGATGGGCTGTCTCTAGTTCTTCAGGCGCAGGCTGACGAACAGGGTGCGCCCGGCTTCCGGATAGCCGTCGACGGTGGTGTAGTTGCGGTCGAACAGGTTGCGCCCGCCGACGCCCAGCGTCACCTGGTCGGTCACTTCGTAGTCCATGCGCAGGTTGGCCAGCGCATAGTTGCCGATCTTGTAGTAGCGCGTGCCGGCGGTGTTGACGGTCCAGCGCTTCGAGGCGACGTCGAGGCTGGGCAGCACGCGCAGCGACGGCAGCGGCGACCACTCGGCCCAGACGAAGCCGCTATGCTCCGGCACGCCGGTGATGTGGAACGCGGCGATCGCGGACAGCGTCGGGTCGTCGAAGCTGCGGTGCACCCAGGCGTAGTTCGCACCGGCGCGTAGGGTCGGGGCGATCTGCGCGGTCAGCGACAGTTCGGCGCCATAGTAGTCGCCCTTGCCGACGTTGCGGCTCTGCGCCGTGGCGGTGTCGGTGCAGACACCCGCGCTGGTGCAGGAGGTGTAGACGAACGGGAACGAGACGATCGCATCGTCGACCTTCGCGTACCAGCCCGCCGCCTCGACGCGCAGGGCGCCGAACTGCCGCGCGCCGCCAAGCTCGACCTGGGTGGCGCGCTCGGCCTTGAGGTCGGGGTTGGAGACGGCGCCGCCGAAGCGGCTGCTGAAGCGCTCGGCGATGGTCGGGAAACGCGCGCGCGACGAGAGCGAGAGATGCACGTCGGTCGCCTCGTCCGGCGTCCACAGCAATTGCGCCTGGCCGTTCAGGGCATCGCCGTTGCGCTTGTCGTAATAGACGAAGGCACCGCTGGCGTAGTCCTCGGCGCGGCTGAGGTCACGCCAGTCGTAGCTGGCGCCGACCACCAGTTCGAGCTGCGGGGTGAACTTGAAGCCGTTCTCGATCGCGGCGCTGTAGGTCGCCTCCTCGGAGGTCTGCCAAGGTTCCCAGATGCCGCCGGGGAAGCTTTGCTGGATCTCGCGGTGGCGGTCGTTGCGATAGTGGAACGCCACGCTGAGCCGCTCCGCCTCGCTGGGGTTGAGGTCCAGCTGCGCGGAGCCGCCGTAGGCACGATCGTCGTAGGCGCTGTTGAACGAGGAGCCCTTGGTCTGGGTGTTCAGCGTCTTGTCGTCGAAGCTGTCGAGGCTGTTCTTGAAGGTGTTGTAGTACACCCGCGTCTTGAGCGTCGCGATCTCGCCCAGCTGTGTGGTCGAGAGGAAGTAGATGTTCTGCAGGTTCCAGTACGGCCAGGTCCAGTAGCGCAGGCCGCTGGTGTCCGAGACGTGGGTGGGCGCCAGCTTCTCGCCCTCCTGGCGGGTGTAGCTGATCGCGTATTCGTCCGTCGCGTTGGGGGTGAAGCCGATCTTGGCGTTCACGCGCCAGTCCTCGCTGCGCGACAGGTCGCGCTCGCCGCCGTCCTCGTTCGTGGTGGCCTTGAACTTGTTGGACAGGTCCCAGTGATCGGTGAAATTGCGGGCGTAGCTGGCCTGTGCATACCAGGTGTCGTGCTTGGTGCCGAGCGAGGCGAAGCCGGTGTAGCCGGCATAGTCGGCGTCGTTGTCGAGGTTCACGCTGAAGCGCGCCTCGGCGTCGAATTCCTTCTGCGGCTTGCGGGTGACGAGGTTGATCGCGCCGCCCATCGCGCCCGGCCCGTTGAGCACCGAGACATAGCCCTTGGCGACCTGGATCTCGGCGACGTCGGGGGTCAGGAAGCGACCGTAGTCGAGGCGGCCGTCGGCGGGCAGGTAGACGCGGATGCCGTCGATCGAGAGCGGCACCTGATAGCGGTCGAAACCGCGCACGTAGATCAGCCGCTCGTTGCGCGAATTGCCCGAAAGGCCAGAGGTGACGCCGGGGATCAGCTTGACCGCCTCGTCCAGCGTATCGCGCGAGAAGTCGTAGATCGCCTCGGCATTGACGCTGGAGGAGGTGATGTCGCTTTCTTCGGTGCGCGGCGCCGTCACCACGATCTGGCCGAGCCCGAAGGTGTTGCCGCCGCTTGCAGCGGTATCGGCGGCGCCGTCCGCGCTAGCCGCATACGCAGGCAGGCCGGCACAGGCCAGCGACACGGCGAGCGCCGTGGTCGTCACGTACTTCATGATAAACCCCCTTGAACCATTCTGGGATTCGCGCTTGGAGCGAATCTGTATCTCGCCGTACATAATTCGTGCGCAGGGTACAGTAAGATATTCACGGGGATATAGATGGGGCATCACGCGATGGGCATGACACGAAGCTTGGCGATGGTGCTTTGCGCGGCGGTTCTTGCCGGGCCTGTCGTTGCGGCTGAACCGGAAGGGCGAGGCGCGATGGGGCCGAACCCGGCAGCCTGCACCACTCCGTCCGCCATTCCCACCGACCTTGCCGGGTGGAGCGCGGCGCACCGCGCGATCAAGGCCGCCGCGAAATCGTCCGCAGTGGGCAAGGCGCTGCTCGTGCAGGGGGTGGCGGCCGACGTCGCGCTGGTGCCGACGCCCAAGGTGGCCTACGTGGCCGAGCCCGGCAAGCCCGGCGGCTCGGTCAGTTACGGCGGGCTTCTCGCGTTCGACGTCGCCGAGGCCGGGCGTTACCGGGTCGCGCAGAGCGGCCGCTCGTGGGTGGACGTGATCGTCGATGGCAAGCCTTCGCCTTCGGTGGCGCACGGGCATGGTCCGGATTGCTCCGGGATCGCCAAGATGGTCGATTACGATCTTCCCGCCGGGCGCCACCTGCTGCAGGTCGCGGCGAACGGGGAAGCGGCGCTGACGGTGATGGTCTCGGCCGTCAGATGATCCGCGCCGGGCGGCTGGCGCTGCTGCTCTCGGGCCTGCTGCTGGCCGCCGGGGCCGGCGCGGCGCGTGATGCGAAGGGCAGTGCGGAGGCACAAGTCGCGCTGGGGCGGCGGTTGTTCCATGACGGGGACTTGTCGATCAACGGCACGCTGTCCTGCGCCACCTGCCACGATCCGCGCCACAGTTTCGCCGACGGCGTGCGGGCTCATCCCGGGGCGCATGGCGAGGCGGGGCTGCGCAATGTGCCCTCGCTGGTCAACGTGGGCAGTCTGTCGCCGCTGACCTGGGGCAATGCCGGCCTTACCACGCTGGAACTGCAGGCCATGGTGCCGATCACCGGGGAGGATCCGGTGGAGATGGGGATGAAGGGGCAGGAGGCGGAACTGGCGCGCCGGCTTTCCGCAAACCATTGCTATCGCAAGCTTTTCCGCGCCTCTTTTCCAGCGACGCGCGGACGGATCGACTTCGCTTCGGTCGCGGCGGCGCTGGCGGCGTTCCAGCGCACGATCGTCAGCCATGATACCGCGTGGGACCGCGCCGCCGCCGGAGGTCCGCCGCTGGCCGGGGCGGCGGCGCGCGGGGAGGCGTTGTTCCGGGGCAAGGCCGGCTGCGCCGGGTGCCATGCCGGGCGCGAGTTCACCGATCTGGCGTTCCACCGCCTGCCGGGCGAGCCGGAAACGCCGGAAAACGGGGACTTCGGCCTCGCCCGCGTGACCGGCCGGAGCGAGGATCGCGGGCGCTTTCGCACCCCTTCGCTGCGCAACGTGGCGCTGACCGCGCCGTACCTGCACGATGGCAGCGCGGATACCATAGCGGCGGTTCTGGCCCGCCACGGGGCGGCGCTTTCGCCGGCCGAGGCGGGCGATATCGAGGCGTTTCTGGGTGACCTCAACGACACTCAGGTGACACATAACGCTGCCTACGCGCGACCCGGACGTTCCTGCGAGGTGTCCTGAGAGACCGTTTGAGAATGCGCCTTTCGGCGCATTGCGGCACCGGCCCGCTCCCCCACCCGGCCACCCATAGAATACTGCCGTTGGGTGGCCGGGTGGGGGAGCGGGCTGGTGCCGCCTTGGAAATCGCTCTTCCGCGATTTCTCAAACGGTCTCTGAGCGCTCAGCCGACGACGCAGCGGTTCCGCCCCTCGCGCTTGGCCTGGTAGAGCGGTCCGTCGGCGCGGGCGATCCATTCCTCGGCCACGGTGATGTTCTCGTCGAGCATGGCGATGCCGAAGCTGGCGGTCACCGCGATCGTGCGGGTGGGTGCGACGACGATCGGGCGCGTCGCGATCGCGGTGCGGAAGCGCTCGGCGGCGGCCATGGCATCGGGCACGGCGGTTTCGGGCAGCAGCATCGCGAATTCCTCGCCGCCGAGCCGTCCCAGCACGTCGGCGGAACGACCGGCGGCGCTCAGCGTCGCGGAGAGTTCGCGCAGCACCGCGTCACCGGCGGGATGGCCCCAGGTGTCGTTCACCGACTTGAAGTGATCCACGTCGATCAGCACCAGCGAGGCCTTGCGGCCGTAGCGATGGCAGCGGGCGATCTCCTGGTTCGCCTTTTCCAGGAAGCCGCGCCGGGTGAGCGCGCCGGTGAGCTGGTCGCGCTCGGCGATGCGGCGCAGTTCCATCTCGTTGACGACGATGCGCGCGAAGTTGCGCAGGATGTCGAGTTCGCCCTCGGTGAACTCGCGCGTCTTGGTATCGACCGCGCAGAGCGCGCCGACGTTGTAGCCGTCCGAGGTCACCAGCGGAATCCCGGCGTAGGCGCGGACATGGGGATCCTGGGTGACCGCCGGATAGTCGGCGACGCGCGGGTCGAGCGTGGCGTCGGGGATCAGCAGGGGCGCGTGCTGCTGGATGGCATAGGCGCAGAACGATTCGCTGCGCGGCGTTTCCGTGGCGTCGAGCCCCTCGATCGCCTTGAACCACTGGCGGTCCTTGTCCACCAGCGTGACGGCGGAGATGGGAACGTGCAGCACCGTGCGCACGAGGTTCACGACGTTGTCGAACGCCTCTTCGCGCGGGGTGTCGAGGATCGCCAGTCGCTGGAGAGCGGCGAGGCGGGCAGGTTCGTCGGCCAGAACGGTCTGGGCATGCATCCGTCGAGTACTCATGCGGCGCGCCGGTAGCCTCGGCGCCGGATCAGGGTGTCAGCTATGCTCGCATAAATACGCAGGGGGTAGTTAACGAAGTCGGAACGGCAACCGATTGCCGTGTGCTGCATTGCCCAAGCATCATTTGACAACGGGCACGGGGACACGGAAGTGTCGTCTTGTGCGCATATGGCTCCGTGCCGTCGAATCTTTGGAGATGCCTTCCTTGACCCAGATCGTCACTGTCCCGACCACGCCCTTCGAGGGGCAGGCGCCCGGTACTTCGGGGCTGCGCAAGAAGGTCAGGGTGTTCCAGCAGCCGGGCTATGCCGAGAACTTCATCCAGTCGGTGTTCGACGTGGTGGAGCGGCCGGCGGGGGCGGTGCTGGTGATCGGCGGCGACGGGCGGTTCCACAACCGCACGGTGATCCAGCAGGCGATCCGCATGGCCGCCGCCAACGGCTATGCGCGCGTGCTGGTGGGGCAGGGCGGCATCCTTTCCACCCCGGCCGCCAGCCACGTCATCCGCAAGTACGGGGCGAGCGGCGGGCTGGTGCTCTCGGCCAGCCACAACCCCGGCGGGCCGGACGAGGACTTCGGCATCAAGTACAACATCGCCAACGGCGGCCCCGCGCCCGAGGGCGTGACCGGCGCCATGCTGGAGCGCACGAAGGTCATCGACCGCTGGCTTACGGTGGAGGCCCCCGACGTCGATCTCGACACCATCGGCGAAGTGCAGGTCGCCGGGATGGCGGTGCAGGTGATCGATCCGGTCGCCGACTATGCTGACCTGATGGAGGAGCTGTTCGACTTCGACGCGATCCGCAAGGTCGTCGCCTCGGGCTTCACCATGCGCATGGATTCGATGAGCGCGGTGACCGGGCCTTATGCCCGCGAAATCCTCGAAGGACGGCTCGGCTTCGCGCCCGGCACGGTGGTCAACGCGGTGCCGCTGGAGGATTTCGGTGGCCATCACCCCGACCCGAACCTGATCCATGCCAAGGAACTTTACGACCTGATGATGTCCGAGGACGCGCCCGATATCGGGGCGGCTTCGGACGGGGACGGCGACCGCAACCTCATCATCGGGCGCGGGCGCTTCATCACGCCTTCGGATTCGCTGGCGATGCTGGCCGCCAACATCGAGATCGCGCCGGCCTATCGCGGGCGGCTGGCGGGCATCGCCCGCTCCATGCCGACCAGCGCCGCTGCGGACCGCGTGGCCGAGGGACTGGGCGTGCCGGTGTTCGAGACGCCGACCGGCTGGAAGTTCTTCGGCAACCTGCTGGACGCGGGCAAGGTCACCATCTGCGGCGAGGAGAGCGCCGGCACCGGCTCCGACCATGTGCGCGAGAAGGACGGGCTGTGGGCGGTGCTGCTCTGGCTCAACATCCTGGCGGTGCGCGGCATCAGCGTGGACGATCTCGCGCGCGAGCACTGGGCGCGCTACGGGCGCAACTACTATGCCCGGCACGATTACGAAGGCATCGCCAGCGAGGGTGCCAATGCGCTGATGGACGGCCTTCAGGCGCGGCTTGCCACGCTGCCGGGCACGGCCTTCGGACCGCTGACGGTGGGCACCGCGGACAGCTTTTCCTATACCGATCCGGTGGACGGTTCGGTCAGCGCCAACCAGGGCATTCGCGTGCTGTTCGAGGACGGCAGCCGCATCGTCTTGCGCCTTTCGGGCACCGGCACGCAAGGGGCGACCTTGCGCGTCTACCTCGAACGCTACGAGCCGCGTTTCGGCGACCTGGATGCGGATACGGGGGCGATGCTGGAGCACCAGATCGCCGCTGCGGAGGCGATCGCTGGGATCGCCGTGCATACCGGTCGCACGGCGCCGGACGTGATCACCTGATACGTGCGGCAGGGGCTTCGGCAGGCTCAGCGGTGACCCTTCGACAAGCTCAGGGTGAGCGGAGGTGGTGTAACAACCTTCAATTCCGCTCAGGGTTAGCGGAGGTGGTGTAACACCCGCTAATTCCGCTCATTGCGAGCGGAGGTAGTGTAACACCCTCCAATCCCGCTCAGGCTGAGCTTGTCGAAGCCCCCGCCGCACACGCTACCTGTGCGTGAGCATATACGCTCTAGCGATGATTGGGATGTCCCGCCGACAGGAATGGCTTAATTAAGCCATTTCGGAAACCCGCTCCACCATCAGTGTATACATTTAGCTTGCCCGTCCCTCGCTCCCGCCGCATCCCTCCGGCAGGAGAGGAACGCGCATGAGCAAGCACATCCACCTTGTCAGTTTCCTGATAAATTCGCCGATCAACCACACGGTGCTGAGCTGGGCGCAGCCCGGCGACAACCGGCTCGACGCGCTCGGCGACATCGCCCTGTGGCAGGATCTGGCGCGCACGCTCGAGCGCGGGCGGTTCGACGGCCTGTTCTTCGCCGATACCCCGGGCGTCTTCGACCGCTACCGCGACAGCCATGAGGACGCGGTCCGCTATGGCGTGTGCTGGCCCTGCATGGACCCGGTGGTGCTGCTTTCCGCCCTGGCGGCGGCGACGACGCACCTCGGCCTTGCGGCGACGATGTCGACCAGTTCCTACCAGCCCTGGACCATCGTGCGCCAACTGGGGACGATCGACTACCTTTCGGGCGGGCGGGTCGGCTGGAACATCGTCACCGGCCATTTGCGCGGGGAGCATCGCGCGCTGGGGCTCCAGCAGCTCGACCACGACCGCCGTTACGACCGGGCCGACGAGTACATGGAAGTCTGCCGCAAGCTGTGGAATTCGGTGCAGCCGGGCGCGATCGTGGCCGACCGGGCCGCCGGGATCTACGCCGATCCCGACAAGGTGGAATTCATCGACCACCGGGGCGAGTTCTTCTCGTGCCAGACCGTCTCGCCGGTGCCGCCTTCGCCGCAGGGGCATCCGGTGCTGTTCCAGGCCGGCAGTTCCGGGCGCGGGCAGCAGTTCGCGGTGAGCCATGCCGACGTGGTGTTCTCGATCCAGCCCAACGTCGCGGGGATGAAGCGGTTCTCGGCGAACCTGGCCGAGGCGGCGCAGGCGGCGGGAAAGCGGACCCCCGGCATCAGCTTCGGCATCCAGCCCATCGTCGGCGGCACCGAGGAAGAGGCCAGGCGCAAGCTGGCCGACCTCGTCGAGGCGCTGCCGATCGACGCTTGCCTCGCGCGGCTGTCGGGGACGATGGGGGTGGACTTCGCGGGGATGGACCTCGACCAGCCGCTGGCGGAGATCGAGACGCAGGCCTCGCAGGGGCTGATGAAGGCCTTCGCCAACATCGCGGGCGACAAGCCGCTGACCTTGCGCGAGGTCGCGGTGCGCTGGGGGCTTGCGGTGGGCAAGCCGCAGATCGTCGGCACGCCAGAGCAGGTGGCGGACGAGATGGAGCGCATCTGGCGCGAGACCGGCTGCTACGGCTACAACGTGACGCCCACGGTGATGGCCAGTTCGGTCACCGACTTCGTCGATCAGGTGGTGCCGATCCTGCAGAGGAACGGCGTCTATCGCACCGAGTACGAAGGCACGACCTTCCGCGAGAATCTCGGCCTGTGATCGGGAAGCGGTGATGGGCGACATCCGGGGCAAAGCGCACAACATCGCGCAAGTGCGGGCGCTGGCGAAGCGCCGCCTGCCGCGCGCGATCTGGGAATTCATCGAGCGCGGGACCGAGGACGACCTGCTGATCGCCCGCAACGTCGCGGCGCTGCAGGCGGTCCGGCTGCTCCCGCGCACCTTGCGCGACGTCGGCGTGCGCTCGGCCGAAATCGAGCTGTTCGGCCGCCGCCAGCCGCTGCCGCTGGTGATCGCGCCGACGGGGGTATCCGATCTGCTCTGGCATCGCGGCGAGCGGGCGATCGCGCGCGCGGCGGCCTCGGCGGGGATTCCCTTCACCCAGACCACCAGTTCGACGACGAGCTTCGCCGACATCGCGCGCTGCGCCACGTCCGGGCACTGGATGCAGATGTACCTGTGGGAACGGCGCGAGCTGTCGTGGCAGGTGGTCGAGGCGGCGCGGGCGAACGGGGCCGAGGTGCTGGTGCTCACCGTCGATACCCCGCTATGGCCGCTGCGCGAGTTCAACCGGCGGGCGGGCATGTCCAACCCGGTGCGGCCCAATGCGACGCTGGTGTCCGATTTCCTGAAGCGGCCCGCGTGGTTCGCCTCGGTGATCGGGCGCTATTACCTCGAAGGCGGATTGCCGCAGTTCGCCAACTATCCGCCGGAAGTGGGGAGCAAGCTGACCGGCACCGTCAGCCGCGTCGCCAATTCCGCCTCGGTCAACTGGCGCGACGTCGCCGAACTGCGCCGCCGCTGGCCGGGCAAGCTGGTGATCAAGGGCGTGCTGAGCGCCGAAGACGCGCGCATCGCGCTCGATCACGGGGTGGACGGCATCGCGGTGTCCAACCACGGCGGGCGCAATTTCGACAGCTCTCCGCCCGCGATCGACGTGCTGGCGGGGATCGTCGATGCCGTGGGGAACCGTACCACGGTGCTGTTCGACAGCGGCGTGCGGCGCGGCGCGGACGTGCTCAAGGCACTGGCGATCGGCGCGAAGGCGGTGCTGGTCGGCCGCGCGACGCTCTACGGCTGCGCCGCCGGGGGCGAGGCGGGCGCGCGCCATGCGATCGACCTGCTGGCGAACGAGATCGACGTCGCCATGGCCATGCTCGGCGTGAGGCGGCTGGACGAACTGGACCGCAGCTACCTGGTGCCGGGGACGTTCCGGGGCTGACGTCGCCCATCCTGCAACAAGTTCGGGGTCACGTTGGTTGGAAGGGGATGCACGGTCACCCGGTTCGGCCCATATGGGATGATCCGGAAGGCCTGAAACGATCGGGCGCGACGTTCAGGAGTACGAATGGCACGAATGCAGCGATGGCACGCGGCGCTGCTGGGGCTTGGCGTCCTGGCGGGGGCCGGTTTCGGCCTGCATCGCGCCAATCGGCTGCCCCGCCGCAAGGCGCGCCGCACGCCCGCGCCCTCGGTGGCGGGAGAGACGACGCTCTCGCGCGTGGCAAGGGAGCGATCGGCGCACCATCCGGGGCTGTCCGGGCTGCATCTCCTTGCCGACGGCGTCGATGCCTTCGCCGCGCGCTACCTGCTGGCCCGCGCGGCGGAGCGCACGCTCGACCTGCAGTACTACATCTGGCACGGCGACCGCACCGGCACGCTGCTGCTGGAGGCCGTCCACGAGGCGGCGCAGCGCGGGGTGCGGGTGCGGCTGCTGCTGGACGACAACGGCATCGCCGGGCTCGACCGCATCCTGGCGGCGCTGAACGACCATCCGAACATCGAGGTGCGGATCTTCAACCCGTTCCGCATCCGCTATCCCAAGGCGATCGGCTTCCTCGTCGATTTCGGGCGGCTCAACCGGCGGATGCACAACAAGAGCTTCACCGTGGACGGCGCGGTCAGCATCGTCGGCGGGCGCAACGTGGGCGACGAATACTTCGGTGCCGGCGACGGCGCGCTGTTCGCCGACCTCGACGTCATGGCGATGGGCCCCGTCGCGCGCGAGGTCGAGGCCGACTTCGAACGCTACTGGACCAGCGAATCCGCTTATCCCGCCCGCCAGATCCTGCCGATCCTGGGCCGGGCGCAGCGTCGCAAGCTGACCTCGCGCGCCTCGGTGGTGGAGCGCGACCTTTCGGCGCGGCGCTATGTCGAGCGCCTCGCCAGCCTGCCGATCGTGCACGAGGCGGCACAAGGCACGCTCGCTCTCGAATGGGCTGCGGTGCGTATGATAAGCGACGATCCCGCCAAGGTCGTGCGCGAGCTGGACTACGCCGACCTGCTGGCGGGCAAGCTCGACGATGCGATCGGCCGGCCGACCCGCGAACTGGCGATCGTCTCGGGCTATTTCGTGCCGGGCGAGCAGGGCACGCGGCAACTGAGCGACTACGCGCGGGACGGGGTCAGGGTGTCGGTGCTGACCAACGGCTATTCGGCGACCGACGTGGCGCTGGTCCATGCCGGCTATGCACCCTGGCGCAAGCCCTTGCTGAGCGCGGGCGTACGCTTGTTCGAGACCGCCGCCGCCGTGCGCGACACGCCCTCGAAGAAGGAGCGGCGCAAGGGCAGCCGGCTGGGCATCGGCAGCAATCTGCGGCCGACCGGCAGCGGCTCGTTCGCGGCGCTGCGCTCGGGCGCCTCGACGATCCATGCCAAGACGATCACCGCCGATCGCGAGCGGCTGTTCGTCGGCTCGTTCAACTTCGATCCGCGTTCGATGCGGCTCAATACCGAGATGGGCTTCGTGATCGACAGCCCGGTGCTGGCCGCACAGGTCGCCGATGCCTTCGAGACGCTGATCCCCGGTGCGGCCTACGAAGTGACGCTCGATCCGCGCGGGCGCCTGCACTGGACCTGCGAGGGGCGCTCCTCGACCCGCGAGCCGGGGCTGGGGCTGTTCGACAGCCTGCTGGTCGGGATCGGCGAGCGCCTGCCGATCGGCTGGCTGCTGTAGCCGGGATGCCGCTTCGTTCTTTCTTCCCGCCACTCTGAAATTCAGGGTGGCAAATTGTGGCATGGCGGGATCGAGGCTCGACAAGGTAGGGTGAACAGGGTTCTCTTGCCGGAGGCCAGGCGCCGACAGGGTCAGGCATCAGGGGGGTATCCGTGCCGTTCGCGATCGAGGAAATCTATGATGCCGCCTTCGACCGCGCGCGGTTCCCGGCGCTGATCGAGCGGATCGGCGGCGAACTGGGGGCGCAGGCGGGCTTCATCGCCTGGAGCGACCCCGAACGGCAGGTTGGGTTCCAGTTCCAGTTCGGCAACGATCCGGTGTGGCTGGGCCGCTATGTCGAGACATATGCCGCGCATGACATCCTGCTGCCGCACCTCCATGCCATTCCCGAGGGCGAGTGCCGTTCGGCCTGGCCGCTGCTGCAGACGCCCGAAGTGCGCGAGAGCGTGTTCTATCGCGAATACCTGGCGCCGCAGGGCATCGTCGACAACCTCGCGGTCAATCTCATCAAGCGGCCGGGCATCATCGCCAGCCTGGCGCTGTTGCGCCGGGAACCGGCAGCAGCCTATTCGCCGGAGGACTGCGCGCGGCTGGCGGATCTGGTGCCGCACTTGCGCCGGGCGATCTACATCCAGAGCCATCTGGTGCGCGCCGCCGAGCACGCCGCCGCCGACCGCGCCTTTGCCGGCAGTGCGGGCAGTTCGGTGATCCTGCTCGATGCCGCCCATGTCCCGATCGAGGCGAGCCCCTCGCTGGTCCCGCTGCTGCGCCTGCGGCTGGGCGAGCCGCTGGGCGACGGCATCCTGGGCAGCGCGGTGGCGGCGGCGATCGGGCAGGGCGAGCCGGTGGCCATGGAGATGGCGCCGGGGGCCGATGGCCGGCCCCTGTGCCTGCTGCTGGAGGCGCGTCGGCTGGAAACCGTGCGGTTCGGCGATCTCGCCGACGGGCCGGGCGCCGCCTTCGCGGTCCATGTCACGCGGGTCGATCGGCCCCGTGCGATCGCCTTCGAGGCGATCGGCAGTCTCTACGGCCTGACCGCCACCGAACTGCGCGTGCTGACCGACGCGGTGGATACCGGCGACATCACCGCCGTCGGCGATCGTCAGGGCATGGCGCGGGCGACGGCGCGCACCCACCTGCACCGCATCTACGAGAAGACCGGGACGCGCAGCTTCGCCGGCCTGTCCAGTCTGGTCCATCGTTTCGGGCGGATCGCCCCGGCAAGCGACGAAACCTGAATCGAGCATCAAAAAACGCGGCGGGTAAACAGATGATGGATGCGCGGTTAGGCGGCGTAAACTAAACTTGCGTGCAGGGCACCGGGGGGGTGCCTGACAGGGCAGTGGTGGGTTCGATGATGAACGTGCCGTCGTTTCCGGAAAAAGTGGGCGAGTTTCGCGGTGGGTCTTCGCCGGGGGGCGGGGATCCGGTGGAGCGGCTCGATGGCTGGAAGCGCATCGCCGCGCATTTCGGCCGGGAGCGCTCCACCGCGATTCGCTGGGCGCGCGATCGGGGGCTGCCCGTCCACCGCATGCCGGGCGGCCGCACCGGCACGGTCTATGCCTGGCGCCATGAACTCGACCACTGGGCGGGATCGTCCGCCGTGGTGCAGCCCGCGCGCAAAGCCGCTGCCGAACCGATCGTGCCCGGCAGCACCCTTGCCTTTCCGGTGCGGGTGTTCGAACTGCGCGACGGCATCCTCCTCATCGTCGCGATGATCGGCGTGGCGGTGATGCTGATGGCGGCGGCGAGCAGCGCCTATTCCATAACCGGCAGCGATGCGGCCAGCGCGCCCCGCACGGTGCGGCCGGCCGACCCGACGATCGGCGGACGCCTGCTGGCCGCGCGCGACCTCGTCGCCGAGCGCGAGACCGACGGGCTGGAGCGGGCGATCGGCCTGCTCGAAGGGGTGACCCTGCAGGCACCGGGCTTCGCGCCGGGCCACGCGGGGCTGGCCGAAGCGCTTGTGCTCTCGCGCGAGTTCGGCCGGCGCGGCGACGGCGAGGCGTTCCGGCAGGCCCGGCAGGCGGCGCAGACGGCGGTGCGGCTCGATCCCGGCCTCGCTGCCGGCTATCGGCTGCTGGGCTTCATCGACTACTGGGCCGACGGCGATTTCGCGCAGGCCCGCCTGCAGTTCGAGCGCGCGCTGGCGCTGCAGCCGGACGACGTGCTGTCGCACTTCTGGTACGGCAACGTGCTCAGCGACCATGGCGAGCATGTCGCGGCGCTGGTGCATCTTGAACGCGCCGGGCAGCTCGAACCGGGTTCGCTGGCGATACGCACCGACCTGGCCTGGGCGCGCTGGGCGATGGGGGATGAGGGCACGGCGGTCGCGGCGCTGGAGGGCGTGGTCCGCCGCAACCCCGATTTCGCCGTCGCGCATGATTGCCTCGCGGTGATCGCTCTCGTGAACGGCGACGAGGCGGGATACCTCGAACATTTCGCGCAGTTCGCGCGGTCTCGCGGCGACCGGCGCCTGCTGCAGCGTGCGGGCGAACTGGTGCGTGCCGGGAATGCGGGCGGCGAGGCGCTGCACGCGGCGATGCTCGACCAGGCGATGGCCGACGTCGCCGACGGATCGCGCAACCGGGCCTGGGCGGTGCTGGTCGCCTCGCTGCAGCACGACCGGGCGACTGTCCTGGCCCTGCTGCAGGCGGCTGACCGCGCGCAGGAGGCCTGGGGCGACGCTGCGCTGCTGCGGCACATCCGCGCGGCCTGGCCGGGCGATGCGCAGATCGCCGTGCTGCTCGATGGACGCATGGCGCGGGCGGGCGCCGGGGTCTCGCCGGGACGCTCGCGCGACTGGACCTGACGAGGTTGATCGCGGGGCCGCATCGCCCTGCACGGCTCCTGCATCGGGCGTGCGCGAAGTCTTGATGGCCCACCCGCAACGATCTGCTTGAGCAGGGCGGCATTGTCCCCTCGATCATCGAGGGAGATTGCCCATGCGTTTCGCCGCCCTGCCTCCGGGCGCCGCCTTCCGGTCCAAGCTGGTGCCGGCCGTTGTCGTCGTCGCGCTGGGGGACTGGATCTTCTACCAGCGCGGCCTGCTGGGCGGGAACTGCAGCTTCTTCGGATGGGCCTTGCTGGCGGCGATGCTGGTCGGGCGCCCGGCGGTGCGGCGGGATCGGCGGGCCTGGATCGCGCTGCTGGCAGCCGCCTTGTTCGCCTTCGCCTACTTGTGCGATCCCAGCCTGCTGGCGTGGACGCTGTTCTGGGTCACCGCGGGCATGGCGACGCTGCTGCCCGCGACGGCGCGCTTCGACGACGGCTGGCGCTGGCTGCAGCGGCTGGTCTGGCAGGCCGTCTGCGTGCCGTTCGGCCCGCTCATCGATCTCGTGCGGCTGGGCCGGGTGCGGGGCAAGGGCCGCGCCGCCCGTACGAACCTGCGCGCCGGGATCGCCCTGCTGGCCCTGCCGCTGGGAGGAAGCGCAGTGATCCTGACGCTGTTCGCCGCCGCCAACCCGTTGGTGGAACAGGCCTTGTCGGCGCTGGTGCCGGACATCTCGCTGATGCTGGTCCCGCGCGCGATGCTGTGGACGGTGCTGTTCGTCATGGCCTGGAGCCTGCTGCGGCCGCGCATCGCCCGCCGCCTGCTGCCCGGCCTCGACAGGGCCGGCGCAGGGGCGCTGCCGGGCGTGTCGGTGGCCTCGGTCACGCTCTCGCTGGTGGTGTTCAACGCGATCTTCGCGGTCCAGAACCTGCTCGACGCCGCGTATCTGTGGGGCCTTGCGCCGCTGCCGGAGGGGATGACGCTGGCCGGCTACGCGCATCGCGGCGCCTATCCGCTGATCGCCACCGCGCTGCTGGCGGCGGCGTTCGTGCTGGTGACGCTGCGCCCCGGATCGGACACCGCGCGTTCGCCGACGATCCGGCGGCTGGTGACGGCGTGGATCGTGCAGAACGTGTTCCTGGTCGCCTCCTCGATGCTGCGCACGCTGGACTATGTGGAGGTCTATTCGCTGACCCGCCTGCGCATCGCCGCGCTGGCGTGGATGGCGCTGGTCGGCTTCGGGCTGGCGGCGATATGCTGGCGGCTGCTGCGCGGCCGCAGCGGGGCCTGGCTCGTCAACGTCAACGGCGTCGCGGCGGCGCTGGTGCTGACGGTGGCCTGCTTCGTCGATCTCGACGCGGTGGCGGCGCGCTGGAACGTGCGCCACGCCCGCGAGGTGGGGGGCAGCGGGGCGGCGCTCGACTTGTGCTACCTTTCGGATCTGGGGGATTCCTCCGTCCTCGCGCTGGTCGAACTGGAGCGCCGTCCGGGGCTCGATCCGGCGCTGCGCGAGCGGGTGCGGGCGGTCGCGCTCGATCGCATCGCCGGGCTGGAGCAGGGGCAGCGGTTCGGCTGGACGCTGCTGGGGCAGCGGCGGCTGGCGGCGGTGCGCGGCGACCGTGAGCGGCTGGGTCCGCCGCCGCGCTGGGGTGAGCGCGGCTGCGACGGGGCGCTGATACCGCCCCGGCCCCTGACCGACCCCGCGCCGGAGCAACCCACGTTGACAGGAGCACGCGGGAAATGATCTTAGGCCCCATGCCCGCCACGATCCTCATCGTCGACGACGATCCGCACATCCGCCACCTCCTCGTCTTCGCCTTCGGCAAGGCGGGGCTGGAGACGATCGAGGCGGCCGACGGCGAGGAGGCGCTGGCGCAAGTGGAGCGCAACGCTCCCGACCTGGTGGTGCTGGACATCAACATGCCCCGGATGGATGGGCTGGAGGTCTGCCGCCGCCTGCGCGCGACCAGCGAGGTGCCGATCTTCTTCCTCTCCTCGCGCGATGACGAGATCGACCGCGTGCTGGGCATCGAACTGGGCGGCGACGATTACGTGGTGAAGCCGTTCTCCCCGCGCGAGGTGGTGGCGCGGACGATGGCGATCCTGCGCCGCACCGCGCCGCGCGCGCCGCAGGCGGAAGCCTCGCCGGTGATCCGCCACGCTCGCCTATCGCTCGACACCGAGGGCTGGGCCGCGCAGTGGAACGGCCGGGACGTGAGCCTGACGGTCACCGAGTTCACTATCCTGCGCACGCTCATGGCTAGCCCCACGCGCATATTCTCGCGCGATCAGATCATCGACCACGTCCGCGGCCCCGGCTTCGCGCTGACCGACCGCACGGTGGACAGCCATGTCCGCAACCTGCGGCGCAAGTTCGCCGAGGCCGGCGGCGGCGACGTGGTGGAGACGCGCGCGGGGATCGGCTACCGGCTGGGTCCGTGCGGGGGCGCGGCGCCGCCGGCATGACCGCGTTCAAGGCCTGTGTCGCGCGGCACTGGCCGGTACTGCGGCTGCGCACGATCCTGCTGGGCACGCTGCTGTTCGTGGCGGCGCTGCCGGGGCTGGGCGCGATCTTCTTGCGGGTCTACGAGAACGCGCTGGTGCGCCGGACCGAAGCCGAACTGGTGGCACAGGGCGCGGCCCTGGCTGCGAGCGCGGCAGTGGTCGGGCGCGGCCTGCCGATGCAGCCCTCGCCCCCGGTGCCGGACCGCTATCACGAGCACACCACCGAAGTCGACTTGCGCTCGTCGCCGGTCCTGCCGCCGCGCCCGCCGGCCCGCGTCACGCCGCTGCGGGTCGATCCGGTGACGATCGCGCTGGCCTGGCGGATGATGCCGGCGTTCCAGGAGACCAAGGTGACCACGCTCGCCTCGATCCTGATGCTCGACCGGCAGGGCATCCTCATCAACGGGCGCGAGGCGGGGCGCAGCCTTGCCGCCCTGCCCGAAGTGCGCGCGGCGCTGGCGGGCAGGGCGGTGACGGTGCTGCGCGAGAACGACGGCTATGCTCCGGCCCATCCGCTCGAATGGCTGAGCCGGGCGGCGGGCATCCGCCTTCATCATGCCCGGCCGATCGTGGTGGACGGCAAGGTGATCGGCGTGATCCTCGTCTCACGCTCGCCGCGCGCGCTGTTCCTCGGGATATACGAGGATCGCGGCAAGATCGCGCTGGGCGTGGCGGCGATCTTCGCGATGCTGGTGCTGCTCTCGGCGATCCTGTCGCGCGCGATCGTGCGCCCCATCGAGGCGCTGAGCCGCGCGACGCGGGAACTCGCCTCGGGCCGGCATGTCGCCGCGCGCCGGCCGACGCTGCAGGTCGTCGAGATCCGCGCCCTGCACGAGGATTTCGAGCGCATGGCCGAAAGCATCGGCAAGCGATCGCGCTATCTGCGCGAGTTCGCCTCGGCGGTCAGCCACGAGTTCAAGACGCCGCTGGCGGGCATCTCGGGCGCGGTCGAGCTGCTGCAGGACCACGGCGCCGACATGGCCGAAGCCGATCGCGAGCGCTTCCTCGCCAATGTCGCGGCGGATTCGCGGCGGCTGTCGCAGCTTGTCGGGCGGCTGATGGAACTGGCCCGCGCCGACGTCATGGTGGGCGAGGCCGATGCCCGCGCGTCGGTGGCCGGGGTGCTGGCCTCGGTCGCCGATGCGCTGGGGGGCAGCGGTTTCGCGGTGGTGCTCGACCTGCCCGAAGACCTGCCGCCGGTCGCAGTGGAGGCCGGGGCGCTGGAAGTCGTGCTCGCGACGCTGGCGCAGAACGCCCGGCAGGCGGGCGCGGCCCGGCTCGGCATCGCCGTCTCGGTCGAGGGCGGGGAGGCGCTGATCGACCTCGTCGACGACGGGCCGGGGGTTCCCGAGGGCGACCGCGACCGCATCTTCGACCCGTTCTTCACCAGCAAGCGGGCGCAGGGCGGAACCGGCCTCGGCCTTGCGATCGCGCGTTCGCTGCTGGGGGCGCACGGCGGCGTCCTGCTGCTGCTGCCTTCGGAACGGGGCGCGCACTTTCGCATAGGCTGCCCGGTGGCGGGCTGAGCGACCGTTACTCCGGTACCTGCCCGCCGAGCGCCTGGTAGACCTGCACTTGCGCGACGAGCTGGTTGTAGCGGTTCTGGATCAGGCCGGTGCGTGCCGTGCGGGCGCGTTCCTGCGCGTCCAGCCAGTCGCGCAGTGGGATCAGGCCGGCGCGATACTGGCGTTCGTAGAGCGCCTCGGCATCGACGGCCGCTTCGTGGTTCCGCGTCACGAACTGCGCCTGCCGCACGTACTGGTCGCGGGCCGAAAGCGAGACCTGCGTATCGCGCAGCGCATCGTAGAAAGTCTGGCGAAAGTCCTGCACGGCGATGTCGTAGTCCGTCCGTGCGACGCCGACCCCCAGGCGTATCTTCTCCGGGTTCAGCTCCGCCAGCGAGAGCGCGCCGCCCAGGCTCGCGGCGGGGTTGGTGAAGAACTTGAGCAGCGCCGAGCTGGCGGTGCCGAGCGCGCCGGTCAGGCTGAAGGTCGGGTAATAGCCCGCCGCCGTGGCATCGCTGGTCGCCAGGGTCGAGCGCAGGCGCAGTTCGGCGGCGGCGAGATCGGGGCGATGGGCCAGCAGCGCGGCCGGCACGCCCGCGGCGATCGCGGGGAGATCGCCTTGCGGCAGGGCCGCGGGCTCGGTGCCGGCGTAATCCTGCTGCGCGAGCAGTGCGGCGATGGTCTTGAGGGCCTCCACCCGTGCCTGGACCAGCTGCGTCTGCGAGGATTCCTGCGCCGCCACGGTCTGCTGCGCGTCGCGCAGTTCGAGCCGCGAGACGGCGCCCGCGTCATACTGGCGCTGTACCAGGGCGAGCGCACGGCGCACGTAGGCGAGGCTCTGTTCGCCCAGCGCGATCTGCTCGTTGGCATAGCCCAGCTGCCACCAGGCCTGGACCGTGGTGCTGATGAGCGAAAGGCGCGTCTCGGCGAGATCCTGCGCGGTCGCCTCGGCTTCCCAGCGGGCGGCATCGGCCTGTGCGTCGAGGCGGCCGAACAGGTCCACCTCCCACGACGCGCCGAGCGAGGCGCTGCTGCTCTTGCTCCATGCCGCGCCGCCCTGCAGCGCCTTCGACGCATCGGACGAGAGGCTGGCCGAACCGCTCGGGAACAGGCCCTGCCGGGCGAGGTCCGAGGACAGCCGGGCCCGCTTCAGCCGCAGGCCGGCGGCCGCGAGGTCGGCATTGCTCGCCAGCACTCGGTCCACCAGCGCGGTGAGCGCGGGGTCGGCGAATGCGTTCCACCAGGGCCCGCCGACCTTTGCCGGATCTCCGAGCGGGCTGGCGTCCCAGCTGGCCGCGACCGGCACGGCAGGGGCGGCATAGTGTGAGCGCACGACATTGCCGCATCCCGCCGTGAGAGGCAGCAGCGAGAGCGCGGCGAGGAAAAGCGGGCGCGGATTGGGGGGCACGGTCAGTCTCTCGAAAGGGCGTCGACGGGGTCGAGCCGGGCCGCACGGCGCGCCGGCAGGAAGCCGAACACGACGCCGATGAGGGTGGAACACACGAAGGCGGCGACGATCGAGGTGGTCGAATAGGCCATCGCGAAGCCGGCGGCGAGGAACGAGAAGGCCACGCCCACCGCCAGCGACAGGCCGACGCCGATGACGCCGCCGATCAGGCAGACCAGGATCGCCTCGATCAGGAACTGCTGGAGGATGTCCGACTGGCGCGCGCCCACCGCCATGCGCACGCCGATCTCGGCGGTGCGCTCGGTGACCGAGACGAGCATGATGTTCATGACCCCGATGCCGCCGACGATCAGCGAGATCACCGCGATCGCGGCGACCAGCAGGGTCATCGTCTGGGTGGCGCTGGTGATCGTCGCGCGGATGTCGTCGGAGTTGCTGATGAAGAAGTCCACCGTGCCATGGCGCTGGGTGAGCAACTGGGTCACCGCCGCTTCCGATGCCGAGGTCGATACGTCGTCGCTGATGCGTACGGTGATGCTGGAGACGTAGCTCTGCCCCAGCATGCGGCTCATCGCGGTGGTGTAGGGGACGTAGGCGGTGAGGCTGTCGCTGCCGCCGAAGCCCTGCTGCTGGGTGCCGACGACGCCGACGATGCGCACCGGCACCTTGCCGAGCAGCACGACCTTTCCGAGCGGATCCTCGCCGTCGGGGAACAGGGTCTTCTGGGTGTTCTCGTCGATCACCGCGTCCTGTGCCAGCTGGCGTACCGCCTGCGCGTCGAACAGGCTGCCCGCGTTGAGGGTCAGGCCGCGCACGCGGAAGTAGTCGGCGCCGACGCCGCTGACTTGCGCCGTCGCCGCGACGTTGCGGTAGCGCGCGGTGACGCTGGTGGAGACGCTGGGCGTGACGCTGTCGATGTAGGAGAGCTGGCCGAGCGCCTCGGCATCGCTGTCCTTCAGCGTCTGGATCTTGCCCGATCGCATGTCGCCGAAGCTCTTGCCGGGGTAGACCGTCAGGGTGTTGGTGCCCAGGCTGGAGATATCGGAGAGGATCTTGGCCTGCGAGCCGTTGCCCAGCGCCACCACCGAGACCACCGAGGCGATGCCGATGATGATGCCCAGCATCGTCAGGAAGGTGCGCAGCTTGTGGGCCGACATCGCCAGCACCGCCATGCGGAAGGCTTCGCGGAACCGGTCGGCGAGCTGCCCGAAGCCGCTGGAGCCGGCTGGCGGCGGCGCCAGGGTGGGCGCCGTGCGCGGCGCCGCGGTGCGGCGGTCGTCGATGATCTCGCCGTCGCGGATCTCGATGATGCGCTCGGCGTGCTCGGCCACCTTCATGTCGTGAGTGACGATGATGACGGTGTGGCCCTCGGCGTGGAGTTCGCCGAGGATCGCCATGACTTCGACGCCGCTGGCGGAATCGAGCGCGCCGGTGGGTTCGTCGGCGAAGATCACCTCGCCCCCGTTCATCAGCGCGCGCGCGATCGAGACGCGCTGCTGCTGGCCGCCCGAGAGCTGGCCGGGACGGTGCCCGGTACGCTCGCCCAGGCCGAGGCGCGAGAGGATCTGGCTCGCCCGCGCCGCCCGTTCGCCGCGCGGCTTGCCGGCGTAGACGGCGGGCACCTCGACGTTGCCGAGCGCGGTGAGGTCCGTCAGCAGGTGGTAGCGCTGGAAGATGAAGCCGAAATGCTCGCGGCGCAGCGCCGCCAGTTCGTCCGGTTCGAGATTGGCGGTGTCGCGGCCGTCCACCCGGTACGATCCCGAGGTCGGCCGGTCGAGGCAGCCCAGGATGTTCATCAGCGTGGACTTGCCCGAGCCGGACTGGCCGACGATCGCCACCATCTCGCCGGCGTGGATCGTCAGGTCGATGTCCTTGAGCGCGGCGAACACGCCGTCGCCGGACGGATATTCGCGCCGGACGTGCGAGAGCGAGAGGAGCGGGGTGGGGGTCATCGTCTGCGTCCCGCTCAGAACGGCGGCGGTCCCATGCGGCCGCCGCCCGAAGTGCTGGCCGCCTTGGCTTCGCCGATCACCACCGCCTCGCCTTCCCTGAGGCCCGACAGCACTTCGACGTTGACGTTGTTGTTGAGACCGATCCTGACCTGGCGCGTCTCGATCCGGCCGTCCTCGGTCTTGACCCGAACGGCATAGGCGCCGTCCTTGCCCCTGGCGCCGAGGGCGGTCGCCGGGATCGTCAGCGCGTTGGCGCGGCGGTCGAGGACGATGGTGACCTTGGCGGTCATCAGCGCACGCAGTCGCTTGTCGTCGTTGGGCACTTCGAACAGCGCGTTGTAGTAGATCGCCGTGTCCGTGGACGTGCTCGACGAGGACGAGGTGCTGGAACTCGAGCTGACTTCGTCGACGATCGATTCCGGGGCCGGCTCGATCATCCGCAGCTTGGCTTCATAACGCTTGTCGGGATCGCCCAGGATGGTGAAGTAGACCGGCAGGTCGGGCTTGACGTTGATGACGTCGGCCTCGGAGACTTCGGCCTTGATCGTCATCACGTCCAGCTTGGCGAGGATCACGATCGTCGGCGCGGACTGCGCGGCGTTGACCGTCTGGCCCTGCTTGGTGACTACGGCGACGACGACGCCGTCCATCGGCGCGGTGATCTTGGTGTAGCCCAGCTGGACCTCGGCGGTGTTGACGCTGACGCTCGCGGAGCGGATCTGCGCCTGCAGCGCGTCGTAGCTGGCCTGCGCGGACTGCAGTTCCTGCCGCGCCGTCTCGAAGTCCTGCTGCGATGTCGCCTCGCCGGCACCCAGCGCCTTCTGGCGCTCGAAGGCAAGCCGGGTCCGCGCGAGCGTCGCCTGGGCGCCCGCCGCCTGCGCCTTCATGTTGGCCAGGTCCGCGCGTGCGGTTTCCAGGCTGTTGGTCTGGGTGCGCGGGTCGATCAGGCCGATGAGGTCGCCCTTGTGGACCACGTCGCCGACGCCGAAGTTCAGCTCGTCGAGTCGGCCGGATACCTGGGCGCCGACGCTGACGAGTTCCTTGGGCTCCAGCGTGCCGGTCGCCTCGACCGTGCGCTCCAGCGCCCCGCGTGAGACCTTGACGGTGGCGACGTCGGGCGTGGCAGGCCCCGAAAGGAACAGCTTCCATACCAGCAGGAGGATGAGTGCGCCGGCCACGGCGCCGCCGATCACGATACGACGAGTAGTGAACATCCGCTTCGTATGGCGGCTGGGTTCCGGCTTGTAAGCAGGATTTTGGTTGCAATGTGTAACGCTGCCGCGGGCTGCCTGCCTACGCCCATGCCGATACATTGCCCTCCCAGTTTCACGGTCCCGGTTTACCGTCCCTTTCCGGGCGATGCCGGGGCCGTTGCCGGAGTGCTAGCGTCGGCTTCGCATTCTGCCATGCCGGAGCCGCGATGACCCGCAGTGCCAAGACCTTGCCGATGCTCGTCCCGGCCGATCCCGCCGGGATGCGGCGCAACCATTTCAACGCCATCCGACTGGCCATGGCCATGGCGGTGATCTGGTCGCACAGTTTCGCGATCCATCGGGGATCCGAGGATACCGAGCCCGTCTCGCTGCTGCTGGGCGGCTTCTACAACGCGGGCAGCGTCGGGGTGCGGGTGTTCTTCATCGTCAGCGGTTTCCTCATCGCCCGCAGCTGGCTGGCGAGCCCGCAGGCGGCCGGCTACTTCGCCAAGCGGGCGAGGCGCATCTACCCCGGCTTCATCGTCGCCACGGCGATCTGCGCGTTCGTCGTGGTTCCGCTCCATGCCACTGCGGGCTGGACGCTGGTGAGTCCGGCGGCGGTGCTCGACTGGTCGTGGCGGGCGCTGACGCTGCACGGCGGCGTCCCCGGCGCCGACGCCTTCGGAGGGCAGGCGGTCAACGGAGCCTTGTGGAGCATCCGCTACGAGGCGTGGTGCTACGTCGGCGTGGCGGTCGCGGGGGGGCTGGGGCTGATGCGCCGACCGGGCCTGCTGGTCGCGGCCACGCTTGGGGTGATGGTGGGCAAGGCGATGCTGGACGTGATGGGCAAGCAACCCGGTGGCGGCCTCGTCGAAGCGGTGTTCGGCTGGCCCTACGCCTGGTTCTCGCTGGCGCCGTGTTTCCTGATGGGGATGCTGGCGCAGTGCTACGGGCGTTTCGTCCCGCGCAGCATGGCCGGGCTGTGCGTGCTGCTGGCAGGGCTGGTGGCGACGACGCAGCTTGGCGGCGGATCGCGGATCGCCTTCGACCTGCTGTTCCCCCTTGCCGCGACATATGCGGTGCTGTTCGCCGCGTTCAGCCCGGTGCGCCTGCCGGACGCCGCGCGCTTCGGGGACTTTTCCTATGGGGCCTATCTCTACGGGTTTCCGATCCAGCAGATGCTCAAGTGGGGTCTCGCCTTGTCGTTTCCCGTCTACGTGCTGGCGAGCTTCGGGTTCTCCCTGCTTGCCGGCGCCGCAAGTTGGGTGCTGGTGGAGCAGTGGTTCGTCCGCAGGCCGGTGCGCGCCGCGCGCGCCGTGGCGCCGCCGCCGGAGCTGCAGCCGGCCTGATGCGGATCAGCCCGCGTAGACCCCGGCAGGCAGGCCGCGCACACCTGCGTCGACCTCGAACAGTGCCCCTTCGAACTCCGATGCGGGGAGCCCGGTGGCCGCGGAGGTCACGAACATCCGGTCGAGTTGCTCGCCCGCGAAGGCGATGTTGGTGATGCGACTGGCGGGAAGTTCGATCGAGCGCTCGCGCGTGCCGTCCGGCGCGAATCGGCTGATACGGCCGCCGTCCCAGTGCGCCACCCACAGGAACCCTTCCGCATCGGTGGTCATGCCGTCGGGGTAGCCGTCGTCCTCGGAGAAGCGGATGAACTCCTGCCGGTCGCCGGCGCCGTTCCCGTCGAGCGCGAAGCGGTAGATCGTACGGCGTCCGGAATCGGTGTGGTAGAGCCAGTTCCCGCAAGGCGAGAACGCCGGGCCGTTGGTCACGGTGTAGCCGGTGTCGACGACCTGCCATTCGCCCTGCGGCGAGAGGCGGTAGAACGAGCCGGAGACTTCCTCCTCGGCCATGTCCATGGTGCCGCACCAGATGGCACCGTGGCGGTCGGCCTTGCCGTCGTTCATGCGGTTGCCGGGCAGGTGCGGCTCGGGGTCGGAGCGCTTGCCGATGGTCAGCGGATCGAGCGTGATCGATGCAACACCGTCCCGGAAGCCGCCGACGAAGCCGCCGGAAGCACGTGGAGCCACCCAGCCTAGCGGTGCGGGCATGTCCCAGCGTTCAATGCTGCCATCGGCCAGCGTCAGTCGGTTGAGGGCGGGGGCGAGGATGTCTACCCAGTAGAACGCGCCATCTCGCTCGCACCAGAGCGCGCCTTCGCCGAGGGTGTCGCGCACGTCGCGCTCGATCTTGCGCCAGAGGGTCATTCGCCGTCTCTCCCGGTCGGGGGTGAGGGAGGCCCACCCCGCTGCGACTAGGCAGCAAGCTGCCAAGTCTCACTGCCCCTCCCGCAAGCGGGAGGGGCATCTTCATGTCTCCCCTCCCGCTTGCGGGAGGGGTTGGGGGTGGACCTCTTCCCGGCCTCAGTGGTTGTCGCGCGGCAGGCCCATGGTCTGGGCGATGCGCTGGTACTTCTCGGCGCCCTCGAGGATCGCGCCGGTATCCATCTGGCCCACGAGGGCGCGCTGGATTTCCTGCCAGGGCGTCTGCGAGGCGGGGTACTGGTAACCGCCGGCGGCCTCCAGCTCGGCGCGGCGCGTTGCCATCTCCTCGTCGGAGATCAGCACGTCCACCTTGCCCGCCTTGAGGTCCATGCGCACCCGGTCGCCGGTCCGGAGCAGCGCCAGACCGCCCATCGCCGCCGCTTCCGGCGAGGCGTTGAGGATCGAGGGACTGCCCGAGGTGCCCGACTGGCGGCCGTCGCCGATGCAGGGAAGGGCGCTAACACCCTCGGTGATGAGGTAGGCGGGCGGGCGCATGTTCACGACTTCGGCCGCGCCGGGGTAGCCGATCGGCCCCGCGCCGCGCATGAACATCAGCGTGTCGGCAGTGATGCCCATCGCCGGGTCGTCGATGCGGTGGTGGTAGTCCTCCGGGCCGTCGAACACGATCGCCGGGCCTTCGAAGGCGTCCGGGTCTTCGGGGTTCGAGAGGTAGCGGTCGCGGAATTCCTTGGAGATCACGCTGGTCTTCATGATCGCCGCATCGAACAGGTTGCCCGACAGGACCAAGAAGCCCGCTTCCTCGACCAGAGGCTGGTCGAAGGTCTTGATGACCTTGTCGTCCTCGATCGTGGCGTCGCGGCAGTTGTCGCCGATGGTCTTGCCGTTGACGGTGAGGGCGCTTTCCTGGATCAGCCCCTGGCCGATCAGCTGCGCGACGACGGCGGGGACGCCGCCCGCGTGGTAGTAGTCCTCGCCCAGATACTCACCGGCGGGCTGCAGGTTCACCAGCAGCGGGATCTTGTGGCCGAGGCGCTCCCAGTCCTTGAGCGGCAGGTCCACGCCGACGTGGCGGGCCAGCGCGGCAAGGTGGATCGGCGCGTTGGTCGAACCGCCGATCGCGGCATTGACGACGATCGCGTTGTGGAAGGCGTCGAGGGTCAGGATGTCTGAGGGCTTGAGGTCCTCCCGCACCATGTCCACGATGCGCTTGCCGGTGTGGTAGGCGCATTCCTGGCGGTCGCGGTAAGGCGCGGGGATCGCCGCCGAGCCGGGCAGCATCATGCCCAGCGCTTCGGCGAGCGAGTTCATCGTCGTCGCCGTGCCCATGGTGTTGCAGTAGCCGGTGGAGGGCGCGGAGGAGGCGACGAGCTTGATGAAGCCGTCCGCGTCCAACTCGCCCGCCGCCATCATCTGGCGGCCCTTCCAGACGATCGTGCCCGAACCGGTGCGCTCGCCCTTGTGCCAGCCGTTGAGCATCGGGCCGACCGACAGCGCAATGGCGGGGATATTGACGGTCGCGGCGGCCATGAGCATCGCCGGGGTCGTCTTGTCGCAGCCGGTGGTCAGCACCACGCCGTCGAGTGGGTAGCCGTAAAGCGCTTCGACGAGGCCGAGGTAGGACAAGTTGCGGTCGAGCCCGGCGGTGGGGCGCTTGCCGGTTTCCTGGATCGGGTGGACCGGGAATTCCAGAGCGATGCCGCCCATCTCGCGGATGCCTTCGCGGATGCGCTCGGCCAGCACGAGGTGGTGGCGGTTGCACGGGCTAAGGTCGCTGCCCGACTGGGCGATGCCGATGATCGGCTTGCCCGAACGCAGTTCCTCAAGGCTGAGGCCGAAGTTCAGGTATCGCTCCAGGTAGAGCGAGGTCATGTCGATGTTGTCGGGATTGTCGAACCAGGCGCGCGAGCGCAGCTTGGGAGCAGGAGTATCGGTCATGGTTTGTCGTTTCGTTCTGGTTCAGCGCGGAGAAGTGGTGACGCGGTAGATCATGACATGCCTGTACGGCTTGCCGGGATCGACGCGGGTGCTCGGGAAGTTGGCGTGGTTGGGGCTGTCGGGGAACTTTTGCGGTTCCAGCGCGATGCCGTCGCCCATGCGATAGAGATGGCCCTGCTTGCCGATGAAGGTGCCGTCGAGGAAGTTGCCGGAGTAGAACTGGACGCCGGGCTCGGTCGTCAGCAGTTCCAGCACACGGCCCGAGACAGGGTCCTCGAGGCGGGCGGCGAGTTCGGGGGTCTTGGTCTGGCCCTTGTCGAGCGCGAAGTTGTGATCGAAGCCGCGGCCGTAGACGATCTGCTGGTCGTTGCCGTCGCGCAGGCCCACCGCGACCGGCTTGCCCTTGCGGAAGTCGAACGGCGTGCCTTCGACGGCGCGCAGTTCGCCGGTCGGGATCAGCTTGTCGTTGACGGGGGTGTACTTGCTCGCCGGGAGGGTGAGCACGTTGGTCATCGCGTCACGCTCCGACCCTTCGCCCGCCATGTTGAAGATGGCGTGGTTGGTCATGTTGAGCACGGTCGGCTTGTCGGTCGTCGCGTCGAAGACGATCTGCAGGTTGCCGGATTCGTCGAGCGAATAGGTGACCTTGGCCTTCACGGTGCCGGGATAGCCGGAATCGCCGTCAGGGCTGACCAGCGAGAACACCGCCGTCGCCACCTTGCCCGACTTGACCGATTCGAGCTTCCAGTTCTGGACGTCGAAGCCCTTGCCGCCGCCGTGGAGCGACTGGCCGTGGTCGTTGCCGGGCAGCTGGTAGGTCTTGCCGTCGAGCGTGAACTTGCCGTCCGCGATGCGGTTGCCGTAGCGGCCGATGGTCGCTCCCCAGAAGTTCGGGCGCGTCTCGAAGTCGGAGAGCTTGTCGTAAGCGACGAGGACGTCGGCGGTCTTGCCGTCGCGATCGGGCGCATTCAGCTTCCACAGCGTCGCGCCGAAGGTCAGGATCGTGGCGGAAACGCCGTTACCTGCCGTCAGCGTCACCGCGGTGACTTCGCTGCCGTTCGACAGCTTGCCCGCGCTCGCCTGCGTCGCTTCGGTGGCCAGCGCGGCATTGGCGCCGAATGCCAGTGCCAGAACGGACGCTGCCGTCGTGATGGCCTTGACCGGATTCCTCATTCCCTTAGCTCCCGCATTTCGGTGAGATTTCGATTCTTGTACGAAGACGCGCCCCATTGACGACGCCGCTTCGCGCATATAGTCCGACAAATAGAAAGAGCGCAAGCCGGTTCACGGTACAAGTGGTCGTCCGGCGTCGCTATCGAGAGGAATGTCATGCCCCCAGTGGTCTCATCCACCGACGCCCCGGTGCTGCACGCCCAGCCCGCAGGCGTGCGCTACGGTCCCGCGCTTACGCTGCTCGCCAGCCTGTTCTTCATGTGGGGCTTCATCACCGTCATCAACAATACGCTGCTGCCGCACCTGCGCAGCGTATTCGAGTTGAGCTACACCCAGACGACGCTGATCGAATCGGTATGGTTCATCGCCTACTTCGTGGCCTCGATCCCGTCAGCCAAGCTGATCGAGCGGATCGGCTATCAGAAGTCGCTCGTCGCGGGCCTGCTCATCATGGCCGCAGGCGCATGTGGCATGATGCTGGCCGCCAGCATTCCGTCCTACGGCGTCACGCTCGTCATGCTCTTCGTCATCGCCAGCGGCATCACGCTGCTGCAGGTGGCCGCGAACCCCTACGTCGCCGTCGTCGGCAAGCCCGAGACCGCCTCCTCGCGCCTCAATCTGGTGCAGGCGTTGAACTCGGCGGGCACGATGCTGGCGCCGCTCTTCGGGGCCTACCTGATCCTCGGCCGCTCCAAGGGTGGCACGGCCACCGCCGGGACCGTCCTGACCGAAGCCGAGCGCATGGCGGACGCCCACTCGGTGATCCTGCCTTACGCGCTCGTCGCCGTGGTGCTGGTGATCCTCGCGGTCATCATCGCCAGGTTCCCGCTGCCCGCAATGGGTTCGGCCGGCTCGCGCGCCGCCAAGGAGGAGCGCAAGCACCTCTCGCTCTGGAACCACCGCAACCTGGTGTTCGGCGTGCCCGCGATCTTCATCTACCTGATCGCGGAAATCGGCGTCGCCAACCTCTTCGTGAATTTCGTCAGCCAGCCTGACATCGCCAACCTGACGCATGAGCAGGCCGGCAAGTATCTGTCGTTCCTGTGGGGCGGCATGATGGTCGGTCGCTTCGCCGGGTCGCTCGTGATGCAGCGCTTCGACGCAGGCAAGGTGCTGGCGTTCTTCTCGATCGGGGCCTTCGCGGTGATGATGGTCACCGTGTTCGCGCACGGCGAAGTGGCGATGTGGTCGCTGATCCTCGTCGGCCTGTTCCACTCGATCATGTTTCCGACCATCTTCACCCTCGGCATCAAGGGCCTCGGCCCGCTGACCGAGGAAGGTTCGGGCCTGCTCGTCATGGCGATCGCAGGCGGCGCGCTGGTCGTGGTGCAGGGGTGGCTGGCCGACAACTACGGACTGCAGACTTCGTTCCTGCTGACGGCAGCCTGTGAACTCTACGTGCTGTTCTACGCCTTGTGGGGCAGCAAGGCGACCAATGCGGTGCCGCCGCCGGAAGCGACTTTCGAATAAGCGCTCGGCAGATAGGAAATGAGCCCCGGCGAGAGATCGTCGGGGCTTTTTTGTTTAAGAAGGGAAGAAGGAAGGCAGGGGTTTACCGCCCCTGCACCCCGTGGACTTGGCGGCGTGATGCGCGCAGCAGTCTCGGTGCTCTATTGCGCCGCAGGCTATTCAGTCTCCCGGCTCGCCGTTGTGCCTGAGGAGGCGGCGCGCGTGCCCTCGACGATTACGGGGTGCAGGGGTGGTAAACCCCTGCTTTTCCCCTGTTCAATCTTCCATCGAGCTACGCGTATCTTCCAGAGCCAGATCCACCAGCACGTTCATCGCCTCCGCAGCGGCAGCCGCCTCCCCTGCGGCGATCGCGTCGTAGACCTTGACGTGATCCGGGATCGGATTGCGCGGCAGGGCGCGGGCGCGTTGCTTGAACTGCGTGGTCCAGTTCACCGCCGCGCCGATCGAGGCGCTGAGCGTGAGGAGCGCGTCGTTGCGTGTCGCCTGGAGGATCGCCTTGTGAAAATCGCGGTCAGCGGCGCGTCCGGCCTCGGTGGTGAGGGTGTGGCGGCGCATGGCGGCGAGGGCGTCCTTCATCGCCTTGAGGTCCGCCTTGTCGCGGCGCTGGGCGGCGAGGCGGGCGGCGGCGGGTTCGACGATGGCGCGCAGTTCGAACAGGCTCCGGACGAATTCGATGTCGGGCTCGCCCGCGAAGGCCCAGCCGAGCACTTCGGGGTCGAGCAGGTTCCAGCGATCACGCGGGAGGACGCGGGTGCCGGCCTTGGGGCGGCTCGCGACGAGGCCCTTGGCGGTCAGCACCTGGATCGCCTCCCGATAGGCGCTGCGTGAAACCTGCAGTTCCTCGGCGAAGGCGACTTCGCCTGACAGAATGTCGCCGGGAGCATATTTGCCTGACAAGATGGCAGTACCGAGCTTGTGTGCAATGGCTCCGTGCAGTCTGCGGCCGGGGCCCCGGGCTTCTTCGCCTTGTTTGGTGTTTTCGTCGGCGGTCGTCAAATCGGCATCTGGCACAGGTAAGGGCTCCTCCGGGAGCGAAACTAACAGCGGTTTGCGCGAGAAGGAACGACAAACATTGCGTTTCGCTCGCACAGGAAATATGTCGGAGTAAATAGGGAGTGCCCAATGACTGAATTTCGTTCCATCGTCGCTGCTACCGGTGAGCCTCAGGGTGAGCCGCTCGCCATCAGCACCACCGCCGATGTGGCCGCTGCCTGCGCTGCCGCGGCTGCTGCGTTCGATACCTATCGCGCGACCGATCGCGAGACGCGCGCTGCGTTCCTTGAGCGAATCGCCGACGAGATCATGGCGATCGGCGAGTCGCTGATCGAAGCCTACATCGCCGAGAGCGGCCTGCCGCGTGGTCGTGGTGAGGGCGAGCGTGGCCGGACCTGTGGTCAGCTGCGCCTGTTCGCCGATGTGGTCCGCAAGGGCCAGTGGCAGCAGCTGCGTATCGACCCCGCGCTGCCTGACCGCGCGCCGCTGCCGCGTCCGGACCTGCGCCTGCGCATGATCCCGGTCGGCCCGGTCGCCGTGTTCGGTGCTTCGAACTTCCCGCTCGCGTTCTCGACGGCCGGTGGTGACACCGCTTCGGCGTTGGCTGCTGGTTGCCCGGTTGTCGTCAAGGGCCACCCGGCGCACCCGGTCACCGGTTCGCTGATCGCCGCTGCCATCACCAAGGCGGTGAAGGATGCGGGTCTGCCCGAGGGCGTGTTCCAGCACCTCGTCGGTCCCTCGAACGAACTGGGCGCGGCGCTCGTGCAGCACCCGGCGATCATGGCGGTCGGCTTCACCGGTTCGCGTGGTGGCGGTCTGGCTCTCGCCAGGCTGGCGCAGGCGCGCGAAGTGCCGATCCCGGTCTATGCCGAAATGTCGAGCATCAACCCCGTCCTGCTGCTCCCCGAGGCGCTCAAGGCGCGCGGCGAAGCGCTCGGCGCGGCTTTCGTCGGCTCGCTGACGATGGGTGCAGGCCAGTTCTGCACCAACCCCGGGCTGATCCTCGCCGTCGAGGGTGAGGGGCTCGATGCCTTCGTGACCGCCGCCACCACCGGCGTGTCGGAAGCCAAGCCGCAGACCATGCTCACCACTGGCATCGCCGCCGCCTATGCCAAGGGCGTCGAGGCGCTGGCCGCCGTTCCGGGCGTCGAGACGCTGGCCAAGGGCGAGGAAGGCAGCCGCACCACCGGCGGCGCGATCCTGTTCCAGACCTCGGCCGCTCAGTTCCTTGCGGACAAGGCTGCGGGCGACGAAGTGTTCGGCGCCTCCTCGATCGTCGTGCGCTGCAAGGACGAAGCCGAGCTGCTGACCGTACTCGAAGGCCTCGAAGGCCAGCTGACCGCCACCCTGCACATGGACGATGCCGACGAGGGCGCCGCCGCCCGCGTCCTGCCGGTGCTGGAGCGCAAGGTCGGTCGCATCCTCGTCAACGGCTGGCCCACCGGCGTCGAAGTGTGCCACGCGATGGTTCACGGCGGTCCGTTCCCCTCTACCTCCGACCCGCGCACCACGTCGGTCGGCAGCCTTGCGATCGATCGCTACCTGCGTCCGGTTAGCTACCAGAACTTTGCGCAAGGTCTTCTTCCGGCCGAACTGCGCGACAATGCCTTCGGCGACGGCGCCCCGCGCCTGATCGACGGCACGCTTACCCTCAACTGATCCAACCATCCGGGCGGCGCGCTCTCAAGAAGTGCGCCGCCTTTGGGCCCAGAGCCCTTGGGAGAGTACCCATGACTTATCTTCGCCTGCTTCAGCACCTGAGCGCCGAGGGCGTTCGTTCCGTCATTCTCGCCGACGGTGATGCCGCCCATTTCCTGCCGGGCGTCGCTTCGGTGCGTGAACTCGCGCTGAGCGCGATCGCTGCGGGCCAGACGCTCGCTGAGGCCGCCAAGGATGCCGGGCAGGGCGAAGCTGTCGACATCGCCGCCGAGTTCGCGGCGGGCCGCCTGCTCGCGCCGATCGACCACGAGGACGGCGCGCACCTGCTGCTCGCGGGCACCGGCCTGACCCACCTCGGCTCGGCCGAGGGCCGCGACAAGATGCACAAGGCGGCCGCTTCCGAGGAGAAGCCGACCGACTCCATGCGCATGTTTTTGGAAGGCCTCGAAGGCGGCAAGCCCGCGCCGGGCGAAGTCGGCCAGCAGCCGGAATGGTTCTACAAGGGCGACGGTTCGCAGCTCGTCGGCCCGACCGACGACCTCGAAATGCCCGCTTTCGCCAAGGACGGCGGCGAGGAGCCCGAGCTGGCAGGCATCTATCTGATCGGCGAGGACGGCACCGCCTATCGGCTCGGCCTTGCGCTCGCCAACGAGTATTCGGACCACGTCACCGAGCGTCACAACTACCTGTGGCTGGCCCACTCCAAGCTGCGTCAGGCCGCGCTCGGCCCGGAGCTGCTGCTCGGCACGCCGCCCTCGCACATCGAGGGCACCAGCAAGGTCATCCGGGGCGGCGAGACGATCTGGGAAAAGCCCTTCCTCTCGGGCGAGGGCAACATGTCGCACACCTTCGCGAACCTTGAGCATCACCACTTCAAGTACGACCTGTTCCGCCGCGCGGGCGACGTGCACGTCCACTTCTTCGGCACCGCGACGCTCTCGTTCAGCGACGGCGTGCAGACGCAGGAAGGCGACGTTTTCGAGATTTCGGCCGCACCCTTCACGCTGCCGGTCGCCAACAAACTGGTCCGCGTTCCCGAGCGCGCCTTCGCGGTGAAGGCGCTCTGATCGTGGACCCGATCCGCATTGCGGTGGTGGGCGTGGGCAAGATCGCCCGCGACCAGCACCTTCCTGCCATCGCCGGGAACAAGGCGTTCAGCCTTGCCGCCACCGTCAGCCCGCGTGATCCGGGCGTCGAGGGCGTGCCGCACGCGAAGAGCCTCGACGAACTGATCGCGAATGGCCCGGCGGTGGACGCGGTGGCGCTCTGCACGCCGCCGCAGGTCCGCTATGATCTGGCCGTGCAGGCGCTGTCGAAGGGCATGCATGTGTTCCTCGAAAAGCCGCCGGGCGCGACGCTGTCCGAAGTCGTGGCGCTGGAAAGCCGTGCCGAGAAGGTCGGCGCGACGCTGTTCGCCTCGTGGCATTCGCGCTTTGCGGCGGGCGTGGCCCCGGCGCGGGCGTGGCTGTCCGACCGCAGAATCGAGAAGGTCTCGATCGTGTGGCGCGAGGACGTGCGCGTGTGGCATCCGGGCCAGGCCTGGATCTGGGAGCCGGGCGGCCTTGGCGTGTTCGATCCGGGCATCAATGCGCTCTCGATCGTCACGCACATCCTGCCGCGCCCGATGTTCCTACAGGGCGCGACGCTGGAAATTCCGGCCAACCGCGCCGCGCCGATCGCCGCGGACATCGAGTTCCGCGACACCGCAGGCGCGCCGATCCACATGGACCTCGACTGGCGCCAGACCGGCCCGCAGTCCTGGGACATCGTCGTGGAGACGGACGCGGGCACGCTCAAGCTCGCCAACGGCGGCGCCGTGCTGACGCTGCCGAGCGGCACCGAGCATGCCGAGGACATGGAGTATCCGGGCCTCTACGCGCGCTTCGCCAGCCTCGTTCGCGGCGGTCGCAGCGACGTGGACGTGGCCCCGCTGCGCCTCGTCGCCGACGCCTTCCTGCGCGGCCACCGCAAGCTGGTGGACGAATTCCACGACTGACCAATCCCTAGGGAGGGGATACGTATGACCAAGTTGTTCCGTCGCACGTCGCTCGCCATGCTGATGGCAGCGACGGTGCTTTCCGCGCCCGTTTCCGCCGATACCGGCGGGCAGCCCACTACCGCCACGATCGAGGGCAGCAAGCCCGGTCCGGTCTACAACAAGGACGTCTTCACCCAGTTCGCCGAGCATCTGGGCGAGGGCATCTACGGCGGCCTGTGGGTCGGCAAGGGCAGCAAGATCCCCAACACCAACGGCTTCCGCAACGACGTGGTCAAGGCGCTGAAGGACTTGTCGGTGCCGGTGATCCGCTGGCCCGGCGGTTGCTTCGCCGACGAGTACAACTGGCGCGAGGGCATCGGCCCGCAGGCCAAGCGCCCGGTCAAGATCAACACCCACTGGGGTGGTGTGACCGAGCCCAACGCGGTCGGCACGCACGAGTTCTTCGAACTGATCCGCCAGGTCGGCGCCGAGGCCTACGTCGCGGGCAACGTCGGCAACGGCACCCCGCGCGAGATGGCCGAATGGGTCGAATACATGACCTCGCCCGCCGGTTCGCTGGCGGATGAGCGCGCCAAGAACGGCCACAAGGAACCATGGAAGGTCAAGTACTTCGGCGTCGGCAACGAGCTGTGGGGCTGCGGTGGCAACATGCGCCCCGAGTTCGCGGCGGACGAGACGCGCCGCTATGCCACCTTCATCAAGCCGCCCGCCGGGACCAAGATCCTGAAGGTCGCGGCAGGCGCCAACGTCGACGACTACAACTGGACCGAGACTATGATGCGCGTCGCGGCGAACCAGCTCGACGGCGTCTCGCTGCACTATTACGTCCACCCCGCCGGGGGCTGGCCGCCGCGTGCGCCCGCCGTCAACTTCGACGAGCATGGCTGGGCCGATGCGCTGAACGGCGCGCGGCACATGGACGAACTGATCACCAAGCACTCGGCGATCATGGACAAGTACGACCCCGAGAAGCGCGTCTTCCTCGCGGTCGACGAGTGGGGTTCGTGGTATGCGCAGGACGAGGGGACGCACCCCGGATTCCTGAGGCAGCAGAACACCTTGCGTGATGCGCTGATCGCGTCCGTCCACCTCGACATCTTCGCGAAGCACGCCGATCGCGTGCGCATGACCGCCATCGCGCAGATGGTGAACGTGCTGCAGGCGATGATCTTCACGCAGGGCAGCAAGATGGTGCTGACCCCGACCTACCACGTCTTCGAGATGTACAAGCCCTGGCAGGATGCCACCGTGCTGCCGCTCGAGATCAAGTCGCCGTGGTATTCCAAGGACGAGTTCACGATGCCCGCCGTCAGCGGCTCGGCGGTCAGGGCGAAGGACGGCAAGGTGCATGTCGCGCTGTCGAACCTCGATCCGAACCAGTCGAACACGGTGACGATCAGGCTCGACGGTGTCAGCGCTTCGGCGGTTTCCGGGCGGATTCTGACGGCTTCGGCGATCAATTCGCACAACACCTTCGACGCGCCTGACGTGGTCAAGCCCGCCGCCTTCACCGGGGCGAGCGTGCAGGGTGGCCAACTGGTCGTGACGCTGCCGGCGAAGTCGGTGGTGGTGCTGGAACTGCAGTGATGAAGGCGGCCTTCCTCGGTCTCGCGGCGCTGGCTCTTGCCGGTTCCGCGAGCGCCCAGCAGGTCGGCGAGAAGGGTGCCGGGACGCTGAATTCGCAGCTTTCCGGCGACCTTGTCGTGCATGATCCGGTCATCATCCGCGAGGGGGACACGTATTACGTGTTCAGCACCGTGGGCAAGTATATCGGTATCAAGACCTCGACCGACCTGAAGGTCTGGAAGGATGCCGGTTCGGTGTTCTCCGAAATACCGGCATGGGCGAAAGATGCTGTGCCCGGAACCGAAGGTATATGGGCACCGGATATTTCGTATGTGAACGGCGAATACCGGCTTTACTATTCGGTCTCGACCTTCGGGTCGAACCGCTCGGCGATCGGCCTCGCTACAGCCAAGACCCTCGGCGCAAAGGCGAAATGGCAGGATCATGGCCTTGTCGTCATGTCCACCAAGGACGATGACTTCAACGCCATCGATCCCAATTTCGTCGTCGATGCGCAGGGACGCCAGTGGCTGTCGCTCGGCAGTTTCTGGAGCGGTCTCAAGCTGTTCCCGCTCGACGCGAAGACCGGGAAGGTCGTGCCCGGCACCGAGCCGTACGCCATCGCGCGCCGCCGCGCGCCTGTGGGGGCGGCGGCGCCGGTGGAGGCGCCGTTCATCATTCCGCACGGCGGCTGGTACTTCCTGATCGCGTCCTACGACTATTGCTGCAAGGGCGTGAACTCGACGTATTACACCGTCGTCGGCCGCTCGAAGAAGATCACCGGCCCGTATCTGGGCCGTGACGGCAGTTCGATGATGGAGGGCGAGGGGACCATCCTGCTGCGCTCCGACCTGCAGGAAAAGCAGCGTTTCCGCGGGCCTGGCCATGCCGGAGCGTTCACCGACAAGGACGGCACGACCTACCTCGTCTACCACGCCTACGACAAGGAAGCCGACGGTCGGCCCACGCTGCGCATCGCGCCGCTGCGGTGGGACGCGGACGGCTGGCCTGTTGCCGAATACTGAGAACACCCACCTGAATACGCCCCGGCCGCCTATCGATACTTGGCCGGGGCGTCTTTTTCGGGTGGCACTGAGCGGCACCTAACGTACCCCTAACGCTACCACAACGCACCAGAACCGCCGGAGAGGCCATGATGAACTTCCCCCTGTCGCGCCGCAGCTTCGCCACCAGTCTTGGCATCGGCGCATCGCTGCTTCCGATCGCCTGCACCGCGCCGGGCAAGAGCGTGATCGGCACTTCGAAAAGCCCGCAGGCGCCGCTGGCGAGCAACCCGCTCATCAAGCAGCGCGCCGACACCCAGATCTTCCGCCACGACGACGGCTGGTACTACGCGATGGGCTCGGTGCCCGAGTACGACCGCCTCGCGCTGCGCCGGTCGAAGACGCTGGCGGGCCTGACCGATGCCGAGGAGCGGGTGCTCTGGCGCCATGAGGCGAGCGGGCCGATGTCGGGCTTCCTGTGGGCGCCGGAACTGCACTATGTCGACGGCAAGTGGATCGTCTACTTCGCGGCCGGTCCCAGCGGCGGCGGCGAGGACGTGTTCCGCATCCGCACTTTCGCCGTGGTCTGCGATGGACCCGATCCGATGACCGGCAACTGGTCCGTCCTCGGCGAGTTCAAGGCGCCGTGGGACAGCTTCAACCTCGACTCGACGATCTTCACGCATCGGGGCGTGCGCTACTTCTCGTGGGCGCAGCGCGAGCCGGGGATCGAGACCAATTCCAACGTCTATATCGCGCCGATGAAGGACGCGCTGACGCTGGCTTCCGCGCCTGCGCGGCTGACGGTGCCGACGCTCGACTGGGAAGTGCGCGGCTTCAAGGTCAACGAGGGCTCGGCCTTCCTCAACCGCAACGGCCGCCTGTTCATGACCTATTCGGCCAGCGCCACCGATGCGCGCTACTGCATGGGCCTGCTCAGCGTGGACGAGACCGCCAACATCATGGACCCGCGCAACTGGGTGAAGTCTCCCCGGCCAGTCTTTGAAACCTGCCGTGAAACCTCGGTCTACGGCCCCGGCCACAACAGCTTCACCGTGGACGAAGAGGGCCGCGACATCCTCGTCTACCACGGGCGCGACTACGAGAAGATCGAAGGCGACCCGCTGTTCAACCCTGACCGCCACACCCGCATCCAGCGCATCTATTACGATGCGGACGGGGTGCCCGACTTCGGCGTGCCGGTGGGCAACGGCGCGATCCCCGAGCGCTTTACCCCTGCCGTGCGTCGCACCGTGCGTCTGGCCTGCGACGGCATGACCCTTTCGGTGAGCGATGCACCGCTGGCGCAGACGCAGTTCCGCTCGGTCGATGCGGGCGAGACGGAAGTGCAACTCGTCCCGATCCTGCGGCCCGACTTGTGCCTGGCCGCCGGTCCCGACGGAGCGGTGCGCCTCGCCCCGCGCGACGTGGTCAGCGACGTCGCCGCCGAGGACCGCTTCCGCCGCGAGGTCGGCCCCGCCACCGGCACCGTGCGCTTCGCCTCGGTGGCTTACGAGGGCAGGGCGCTCGCGCATTTGGGCGACCGGGTGGTGCTGGCCGACGACTACGACGCCAGCGTGGCGTGGTTGGCGGACTGACGCCATGGGGTGATCGGAGCGCCACGAGCCGGTCACCCTCCATCTCGTCATTGCGAGCGATAGGGGGAGGCTTATTGTCTGATTAATTGAGTGGAAGTCGGCCAGCACGTTCAGGAGATGCCGCCAAGGTGCGCCTCATATGCCACATGTCCCCGCCCTTTTTGTCGGAGCAATGCATTTTCCACTTGCGCCTAAATAGTCCGACTAATAATCAGGCGCCACAGTTTATCGGGGCATGGTAATCGGCCAGCCCCCATGGGAGGGTTGATCCATGGCGCTCAAGCCATTTGCATTCTGCACCGCATCCGTTCTCGCACTCGGCCTTGCTACCGTGGCGCAGGCCCAGGACGCTGCGCCTCAGGATACCGCGCCTCAGGCCGCCGCCGATGATGCGAGTGCCGAGGACATCATCGTCACCGGCGTGCGCGCATCGATCGTCGGCGCGCTCAACGTGCGCAAGAACAGCGTCCAGATCGTCGACTCGATCGTCGCCGAGGACGTCGGCAAGCTGCCCGACAACAACGTCGTCGAGGCGCTGCAGCGCGTCACCGGCGTGCAGGTGACCGACCGCGCCGGCGGCGAGGCGGGCACCGTCACGATCCGTGGCCTTGCCGATCCGCTGACCACGCTCAACGGCCGCAACATCTTCACCGCCGCGGGCCAGTCGTTCGCGCTGCAGGATATCTCGGCGAACCTCGTCAAGCAGGTCGACGTCTTCAAGACCCGCTCGGCCGACCAGATCGAAACCGGCCTTGCCGGCCAGATCGACGTCCAGACCCGCCGCCCGTTCGATTTCGACGGCTTCGCGATCTCGGGCCTCGTGCGCGGCATCTACAACGAGCAGGCGGACAGCTACAACCCGAACGCCGCGCTGCTGGTGTCCAACCGCTGGGAAACCGGCATCGGCGACATCGGCCTGCTGGTGAACGGTTCGTGGAGCCGCACCAAGTACCGCAACATGTCGACGACGGCAGGTGCGCTGGTGCCGTTCGCCACCGAGAACCCGGCCGACGGCACGGGCCTGTCGCCGCTGGAGCGCATCTTCCCCGGTCCCGACAACGAGAACTGGACGCCCGGCCTCAACGCCGGTCTTTCGACCGCGCCGGGCTCGACGCTGAACATCAATGGCGTCGATACCCCGTACTACCTCTCGCGCGATGCGGTGTTCTCCTCGGACCTCTACGGCAAGCGTGAACGGCCTTCGTTCAACGCCGCGCTGCAGTGGGCGCCGAACTCCAGTTCGGTCTACACTGCCGAAGTGTTCTACGCCGGTTTTCGCGGCGAGACCTTCAACTCGCTGCAGTTCAGCTTCGTCGACTACTGGGCCGATCCGCAGTCGCCCACGCTTTACGACGGCACCAACATCGTGAAGTCGCGTACCGCCAACAGCGTCTACGGCTTCAACTCGGGTGACTACACCAAGAGCAGCACCGACAGCTACGTCTATGCCCTGAACGGCAAGTGGGATCTGGGCGATCGCGGCAAGATCATCGGCGACGTTGCGTACCAGACCAGCGTGAACAAGTCGTCGTTCATCGCCATGCGCACCGACCGCGTGGCCGACCAGATCAACGTCGATTTCAACGCCGGTGGCGGCGTGCCTTCGTACCACTTCAATGACGATTCGCAGCTGAACGACACCAGCCTGTGGAACGTCGCGCAGCTCTACGATAACGCCGATCGCAACAAGGGCGATGCCATCACCGGCAGCCTCGACGGCTACTACACCTGGGACGAGGGCTTCCTGCGCCGCATCAAGGCGGGCCTGCGCATCGACCGTCGCACCGCCACCAGCTACACCCGCACCCAGAGCGCCAACAACCTCGGCGTCAGCCTCGCCTCGCTGGGTGAGGATGCGGCCTTCACCAACTCCGACTTCATGTCGGGCGTCGCCGACGTGCCGCGCAGCTGGACGCTGGCCAACGGCTACTGGCTGCATGACAACGCCGATTACGTGCGCGGTCTCTACGGGTTGCCGACCTCGGACGCGCTCTCGCTGGCGAAGACCTTCGACATCGAGGAAACCACGATGTCGGGCTACCTGCTCGCGGACGGCCAGCTGACGATCTTCGGGCGTCCGCTGGATATCCAGGGCGGCGTGCGCTTCGTTTCGGTGGTGACCAACTCGAACTTCTACGACCGCTACAACGGCGGCGCCCTGACGCGCGGCGGCAGCCAGTCGGAGAAGTTCCTGCCGAGCTTCACTGCCCGCTACGAGATCGAGCCGAACCTGCGTGTGCGCTTCAACTACGGCGAGACGCTGCGCCGCCCGAACTTCGGCGACATCAACCCGACCTATGCGCTGACCGGCGACCTCACCAACGTCGGCTACGGCAGCGGCACGGTCGGCAATGCCAGCCTGAAGCCCACGCATTCGAAGAACTTCGACCTTGCGCTGGAATGGTACTTCGAGCGCAACAGCGCGATCACCGTCACCGCCTTCCGCCGCGAGATCAGCGGGCTGGTGGTGCCGCTGACCTCGATGGACTACATCCCGAACAACGGGATCGAGGCGGGCGCGACCGACTACTTCTCGGTCACCCGTCCGGTGAACGCGTCTGACGGCGTGCTCAAGGGCGTGGAAGTGGGCCTGACCTACTACCCGACCTATTTCCCCGGCCTGCTCGACGGCCTCGGTTTCCAGGGCAGCCTGACCGTTCTGGACTCGAGCCAGAACATTCCCGAGGCGGACGAACTGGGCAACATCACCCAGACGCAGTCGCCGTTCTTCAACGTCTCGAAGCTGTCGTACAATGCGACGCTGGCCTACGATCATGGCCCGGTCAGCGCGCGCCTGTCGTACATCTGGCGCAAGGGCTTCCTGCACAACAACGAGGCGCGCCTCTTCGCCAACCCGATCGGCGTGTGGTACAAGTCGGAAGAGAGCCTCGACTTCCAGCTGACGCTGAACGTCATGGACAACGTCGGCATCACCTTCGACGCGGTGAACCTCACCAAGTCGAAGCAGCAGAACTACTACAAGTACGGCAGCGCGGGTAACGCCGAGCAGTTCAACCTGGGTACTCTGCAGCTTGCCCGTACTTTTGCGGTGGGTGCACGCTTCACGTTCAAGTAATTGCCACTTCGGCCGATCCCGGTGCGCTTGCCATTCTGCGCGCCGGGGCCGGCTCAGGGCGGCCGCGCGGGGCCGGGGATCCTTCCTCTCCCAACACTCCGGCCTTGCGCGGCCGTCCATTTGACTGTGCCTGACAGTGTCTTCAGGCGGGGGCTTCGACAAGCTCAGCCTGAGCGGGTTTGAGAGCAGGTCTTTAAATCCCGCTCAGGCTGAGCTTGTCGAAGCCCCCTCAGCTTGGGCCGTTCACGGAAAGGACCGTTGACGTGCGCAAGAAACTGGCCCTGGCGGCGCTGCCCTTCATGGCGCTGCTTGCCGCCGCCGCCAGCCCGCCGATGGACCATGAGGCCATCGCCGAGGCCCGCTACGGCAACGACGCGGCGTGGTACGAGGGGCGGATTCCCTTCTTCGAATCCTCGGACGCGAAGATCGACGCGGTCTACTACTACCGCTGGGGCCTGTATCGCGCGCACCAGCGCGATCTCGGCAAGCAGGGCTACATCACCACCGAGTTCGCCGACGACGTCGACTGGCAGCGCGAGCCTTACGCCAGCCTCAACGACGCGAGCGGCTTCCACATCGCCGAAGGCCGCTGGCTGAACGACCGGCGCTTCACCGACGACTACATCAACTTCATGTACGAGGGCGGCAACGACCGCCACTTCACCGACCACATGGCGGACTCGGTATGGGGCCGCTACCTGGTCGACGGCGACCGCGAGGCATTGCTCGCGCACCTGAAGACGATGCGCCACGTCTACCGTCTGTGGGACGAGAAGTTCGACTTCGACAAGGGCCTGTACTTCGTCGAGCCGCTGCTGGACGCGACCGAGTACACGGTGTCCTCGATCGACGCCTCGGGCGGCAAGGACGGCTTCCGGGGCGGCGATGCGTTCCGGCCTTCGGTCAACGCCTATATGTTCGCCAATGCCCGCGCGCTCTCGCGCATGGCGCAGATGGCTGGCGATACCGCGATGGCGAAGGAATATGCCGCCCGCGCCGAGGCCTTGAAGGCGCGTGTGCTGGCGGACTTGTGGAACCCGAAGCTGCAGCATTTCACCGACCGCCACCAGATTACCAACGAACACGTCAAATACTGGGAGCCGATCCGCAACCGCGAACTCGTTGGCTACCTGCCGTGGATGTTCGATCTCGTCCCCGACGATGCGAAATATGCTGCAGCATGGGTGCACCTGACCGACCCGGGGTCGCTGGCGGGCAAGGCCGGGATGCGCACGGTCGAGAAGGCTTACGAGTACTACATGCGCCAGTACCGCTACCTCGGCCCGGACCCCGAGTGCCAGTGGAACGGCCCAATCTGGCCTTA
Organism: Novosphingobium resinovorum; assembly: GCF_036352595.1. Classification (GTDB taxonomy): domain Bacteria; phylum Pseudomonadota; class Alphaproteobacteria; order Sphingomonadales; family Sphingomonadaceae; genus Novosphingobium; species Novosphingobium resinovorum_B. The sequence goes on along the minus strand of NZ_JAZFAX010000004.1, from coordinate 93,153 downwards.
CCAGACGACGCAGGTGCTGACCGCGATGGCCAACCTGCTCGACCATTACGAGGCGCACGGCCCCGTCTCCCGCGCGGACTGGATGGCGATGCTGCGCCAGTACACCCAACTGCACTATCAGGGCGACAAGCTGGACCTGGAAGAAGACTACGACCCGGAGACCGGCAAGCCGATCGTCGGGCTGGACCGCAGCCACCACTACTTCCACTCAGGCTACATCGACCTGATCCTGACCGGCCTCGTCGGCATCCGCCCACGCAGCGACGACGTGCTGGAGGTCAATCCGCTGCAGCAGGGCCTCGACTGGTTCCGCATCGAGCGGGTGCCGTACCACGGGCACGAAGTCTCGGTGACGTGGGATGCGAAGGGCGCGCGCTACGGCAAGGGCCTCGCCGTCATGGTGGATGGGGTGGAAGTGGCCCGCCGCGCCGACCTTGGCCGGATCGAGGTGCCGGTATTGCGCAAGTCCAACGCGCCGATCGTGCGGGAGGAAAACCTTGCGGTGCAGCTGGTGCGCAGCGGTTTCCCGAAGGCCAGCGCCTCGTCCGGCACCGATGCGGAGAAGTTGCACGATGCGGTCGATGGCCGCGCGTGGTTCTACCCGGAACTTCCCAACGGGTGGGACTCGGACGCCTCGGGCAAGGCGCAGTGGTATGCGCTGGACTTCGGCAAGGCGGTTTTGCTGGGCAGCGCCGAGCTGGCGTTCTTCGCCGATGCTGCACGTTTTGCTGCACCGCGCAGCGTCAGCCTCGAAGTGTGGCGCGAGGGCCGGTGGCAGCAGGTCGGCGCGCCGGTGAAGCCGCTTGCCAACGGGGTGACGCGGGTGACGTGGCCTGCGGTCGAGACCGGGAAGTTGCGCGTGTCGATGACGCCAGCGAAGGGCCGCGCAATCCGTCTGGCCGAGGTGAAAGCGTTCGCGCGCTGATCCCACCCGTCGGCGTAAAACGCGGGGGCTTCGACAAGCTCAGCCTGAGCGGGTTTGGGAGGTTTCCACTACCCCCGCTCACCCTGAGCTTGTCGAAGGGTCACGGCTGAGCTTGCCGTAGCCCCGTCTGTCAAACCCGCTCCAGCGGCACCACCATCGCCGAGCCGCCGCCGAACTCGATCCGCCCGGTCACGCCGTAGACCTCGCGCAGCCGGTCGCTCGTCAAGACCTCCTGCGGCGTGCCTTGTGCCACCAGCATGCCGCGATCGACCAGCAGCAGCCGCTTGCAGTAGCGCGCCGCCATCGTCAGGTCGTGCAGCACCGTCACCACCAGCGCACCGCTGCGCGCCTCGGCGGCAAGCAGTTCCATCACGTCGATCTGATGCCCCGGATCGAGCGCGGCGAGCGGCTCGTCCGCGACCAGTCCCGGCGCGCCTACCGCCAGCGCCCGCGCCAGCATCACCCGCGCCCGCTCGCCGCCCGAAAGCTCGGTGGCGGTGCGCCCGGCAAGGTGCAGCACGTCGGCCCGCTCCATGGCGGCATGAACGGCGGCGAGGTCGTCCGCGCCCAGCCGCGACATCGGGCCGAGCCCGGGCAGGCGGCCCAGCGCCACCAGTCGCTCGACGCTGAGCGGCCAGTGCAGCGCCTGCCCCTGCGGCAGGTAGCTGACCAGCCGTGCCAGCGCCTTCGGCGTCATCCGCGCGATGTCGTGCCCGTCGATCTCGACCGCGCCCCGCGTCGCCGGGATCAGCCCGAGCAGCGCGCGCACCAGCGTCGACTTGCCCGCGCCGTTGGGGCCGATGATCCCGGTCAGTTCACCGGGGCGCAGCGTGGCGCTGATCCCGTGCAGCACCGCGCGGTCGCGCAGGTCCACGGAGAGGCCATTGAGGGTCACGGTCACCACAGGCGGCGCTCCTTCAGCAGATGGACGAGGAAGACGGGGACGCCGAGGAACGCCGTCACCACGCCCAGCTTCAACTCGCCCGCGGTCGGGATCAGCCGCACCAGAATATCGGCGCCGGTCAGCAGCACCGCGCCGCCGAGGAACGAGGGCAGTAGCACCGCCGAGGGGCTGCGGTCGGTCAGCGGGCGCACCAGATGCGGCACGATCAGCCCGACGAAGCCGACCGATCCCGACACCGCCACGGCGCCGCCCACGCCGATGGCGACGCCCAGCAGCAGCCGCGCGCGCGTGCGCGTCAGGTCCACGCCGAGCGAGCGCGCCCCGTCCTCGCCCAGCGACAGCGCGTCGAGCGCGCGCCCGTCCCACAGCAGCAGCGCCGCGCCGACGACGATGCAGGGCAGGGCGATCCAGACGTGGTCCATCGCCCGGTTCTCGATCGAGCCGAGCAGCCAGGCCATGATCTCCATCGCCGCGAAAGGATTGGGCGAGAGGTTCAGCGCGAGGCTGATCCCCGCGCCCGCCAGCGTCGAGACGGCGATGCCCGCAAGGATCAGCGCCAGCGGCCCCTCGGCCCGGCCCGCGAGCACGAACAGCAGCGCGAGGCTCGCCAGCGCGGCGAGGATCGCAAGCAGCGGCAGCACGGCGGGGCTGTAATCGCCGATGCCGAAGTAGATCGCCGCGACCGCGCCCAGCGCCGCCGAGTTCGACGCACCGAGCACCGAAGGCTCCGCCAGCGGATTGCGCAAGTACCCCTGCAGCGCGGCTCCCGCGAGGCCGAGCATCCCGCCGACCATCAGCGCCACCAGCGTGCGAGGCAGGCGCAGTTCGAGCAGGATCGCGCGCACCACCGGATCACCTTGGCCTAGCGCAGCATCGACCAGCCGCGCCGTCGGGATCGGCACCGCGCCCAGCATGAGTGAGGCGATCGCCACCAAGGCGATACCCAGCAGGAGAAGCGGAATCAGCGCCCGGTTACGAGCGCGCAGGACGGGAATTTCGGGCACGAGCACCTCTGGCTGGATCGGCTCCCCGTCACGCTTGTGTCCCGGGGTCGTGTTGCTATGGAAACGCGCATATGGCGCTTTCGACTACTCTTCGTTCGGCTTCGGTAGCTTTGCTCGGACTGGCTACGGTCTGCGGCGTTTCCGCGTCGTCTCCCCCTGTATCGAGGGGGCCTGTAGCGGCTCCGAAGCGGATCGTCTCGCTGAACTTGTGCGCCGATCAGCTGGTGCTGGCGCTGGCCGACCGCGAGCAGATCGCCGGGCTCACTCGCTATGCCGCCGATCCCGCCATGTCGGCCGAGGCGGTGCGGGCGAAGGGCCTGCCGATCCTGCGCGGCGCGGCGGAGGAGATCATGGCGATCGACCCGGACCTCGTTGTCGGCATGCCCGCGCGGCGTAACCCCGCGATCAAGGCGCTCAAGACGCGTTATCCCGCCGTCGATCTCAAGTCCGCCGATGGCTACGACGCGATCCTCGCGTCGATCCGCAAGGTGGCGCTCGCGGTCGGCCATCCCGAGCGCGGCGAGGCGCTGATCGTGGGCATGGAGCGCGACCTTGCGCATATCCCGCGCGCGCGGAAGGGTGTGGTCGCCGCCTACTGGCAGCGCCGCGGCTACCTGACCGGCACCGGCACGCTGATCGACGATCTGATGACCCGCGTGGGCGTGACCAATCTTGCGGGCAAGCTGGGCAAGCCCGCGCTCTCGCAGATGGGGATCGAGGAACTGGCGGCCGCGCGTCCCGACGTGATCGTGGTCGATGCTGCGACCGATAAGGCAGTCGATCAGGGCACCGCGATGATGCACCACCCGGTGCTGGACGGCATTCCGCGGGTCGCCATTCCGCAGGCTTGGACGGTCTGCGGCGGCCCCGCCTACGTCAAGGCGGCGCGGGCGCTGGCGAAAGGCGTCAACGCTCGCTGACATGCGCGTGTCCGCCAAGCCGGGCCTGCCAGCCCTTGCGTTCGAGTTCGGGTACGTCGTCCGGCTCCTCGGGATAGCCGAGGCAGAGCAGGGCGACGAAGCGCCATGACGGCGGCGTTTCCAGCAGGTCGGTGACCGTTTCCGGTTTGACGATCGACACCCAGCCGAGCCCGAGTCCTTGCGCGTGGGCGGCGAGCCACAGCGTGTGGATCGCCATGACCACCGACCACTCGCGCGTCTGCGGCATCGTCGCCGCGCCAAGGCCCATGCCGATGGGGGTGGCCTCGTCGCAGAACACCGCGATGACTTCGGGGGCGTGGTCGAGCGCGTGGAGTTTCAGCGCGGTGTAAGCGGCGTGGCGCTCGCCCTCGTAGGCGGTGTCGCCCGCGCGGGAGACTTCGGCATCGGCATGCGCGGCGAGCACTTCGCGCAAGGCGGGAGAGCGCACGCGCACGAAGCGCCAAGGCTGCGAATTGCCGACCGAGGGCGCCAGTTGCGCGGTGGCGAGCAGGTCGGCGACGAGACTCTCGTCCAGCGGACCCTGCCGGAAATGCCGCACGTCGCGCCGCCATGCGAGCAGGGCGGCGAGGTCTTCGCGGAAGCGAGGGGAGAAGGTTGGCGGCACTACATCGTCATCCCAGCGAAGGCTGGGACCGCCGGCGGTGCACAGTCCGGCTGTCGGTTTGGGCCGCAGGGGGCTTCGACAAGCTCAGCCTGAGCGGTTTTGAGAGGTTACCTCTAATCCCGCTCAGGCTGAGCTTGTCGAAGCCCCAGCCGGGAAACGCACCCTTTCCGCGAACGGGGCGGATCATCAGAACTCGATCCCCGTCTGCGCCTTCACGCCCTGCTCGCGGAACGGGTGCTTCACCAGCGTCATTTCCGTCACGAGATCCGCCGCGTCGATCAGCCCCTGCGGCGCATTGCGCCCCGTCACGACCACGTGCTTCATCTCCGCACGCGCGGTCAGCACTTCGAGCACTTCCTCAAGCGGCAGGTAGTCATAGCGCAGCACGATGTTCAGCTCATCCGCCAGCACCATGTCGTAGGCCGGATCGGCGACCATGCGCTTCACCTCGTCCCACGCCTCGCGGGCGAGGGCGATGTCGCGGGCGCGGTCCTGGGTGTTCCAGGTGAAGCCTTCGCCCATCGCCTTGAACTCGACGTTGTTCGGGAAGGCATCGAAGACGGCCTTCTCGCCGGTGGTCATCGCGCCCTTCACGAACTGGACGACGCCCACCTTCTTGCCATGTCCGATCATGCGCACCACCATGCCGAGCGCGGCCGTGGTCTTGCCCTTGCCCTTGCCGGTGTTGACGATCAGCAGGCCCTTTTCCACGGTCTTGCCCGCCATGATGCGGTCATGCGCGGCCTGCTTCTTCTTCATCTTCTCGGCGTGCTGTTCGTCGGTGCGTTCGGCCATCATCATGCTCCTGAGACTTGGGCGAGCAGCAGGCCCGCGCTGTTCTTCCGGGGTTTCCACAGGCCGCGCTCCAGCGCCTCGGCCAGCCGCGCGGCGGTCTCGCGCAGAGCTGCGGGGTTGGCCTGCGCCATGAAATCGCGCACCGCCTCGTCCTCGATGAAGGCGGCGTGGACGGCGTCGAAGTGGTGGTCCTTCACCGCGCTGGTCGTAGCGGCGAAGGCGAAGAGGTAATCCACCGAGGCGGCGATCTCGAACGCGCCCTTGTAGCCGTGGCGCATGACGCCCGCGATCCACTTGGGATTGGTCACGCGTCCGCGCACGATGCGGCCGATCTCGTCCGCCAGCGTTCGGATGACCGGGCGTTCGGGACGCGAGTGATCGTTGTGGTAGCTGACCGGCGCGCGGCCCTTCAGGTGCTCGACGGCGGCGGCGATGCCGCCCTCGAACTGGTAGTAGTCGTCGCTGTCGAGCAGGTCGTGCTCGCGGTTGTCCTGGTTCTGGACCACCGCGTCGGCCTGCGTGAGCCGCGCCGCGTAGAGATCGCGTTCGGCATCGCCCTCGACACCCGCGCCATAGGCGTAGCTGCCCCAGCCTAGGTAAACGTTCGCGAGGTCGGCGCGGTCATGCCACAGCTTCTCGTCGATCATCGCCTGCAGGCCGGCGCCGTAGGCTCCCGGCTTGGAGCCGAACACGCGGGCTCCGGCGCGGCGGGCGGCGACGGCTTCGTCCTGGCCCTCAGCGGCGAGCATCGCGGTTTCGGCGCGGTGGCGGGCGGCGGCGGGGTTGTCCTCGGCGCTTTCCTCCAGCGCCATGACGGCGCGGGCGGCGCTGTCGATCAGGTCCATCTGCTCGGGAAAGGCGTCGCGAAAGAAGCCGGAGACGCGCAAGGTCACGTCCACGCGCGGGCGGCCCAGTTCCGCCAGCGTCATCATCTCGAACCCGGTGACGCGACCCGAAGTCCACTCCCAGCGCGGCCGCACGCCCATCAGCGCGAGGGCCTGCGCGATGTCGTCGCCGCCGGTGCGCATGTTGGCGGTGCCCCATGCCGAGAGGGCGATGGCGCGCGGGTACTCGCCCTCGCGCTGGAGGTAGTCCTCCACCATGAGCTGCGCCGAGCGCTGGCCGAGATCCCAGGCGACGGCGGTGGGCACCGCGCGGGTATCGACCGAGTAGAAGTTGCGGCCGGTAGGCAGCACGTCCGGGCGGCCGCGCGTGGGGGCGCCGGAGGGGCCGGGGGGGACGAAGCGGCCGTCGAGCCCTGCGAGCAGGGCGGCGCTTTCGGCGGGGCCGCAGGCGTCCACGCGCGGGGCGAGGTCGGCGGCGATGGCGTGGAGGACGGCCTGAACCTTGCCGCCACGCACCTCGCCATGTTCCCCAACTTCGTCACCCTGAACTTGTTTCAGGGTCCATCCGGCCTCGGGCGCGGTGTTTTGCGGCGGCGAACCGGCAGCGCCGATGGTGACACCCACCTCAGGGGCAGGCGGAGAAATGGACCCTGAAACGAGTTCAGGGTGACGGGGGGCGAGGGGAGGGGGCAGAGCATCCACCCACTCCGCCGCCAGCAGTTCCAGGCGCTCCACCGTATCGCCCAGCGTGCGCCAGGGCTCACCTGAGACCGCCGCCAGCACCTCCGGCCTCGGGCCATCCCAGCGGTCCGCCATACGGCAGTCGAGCGGGTCGAACCCCAGCGCGAAATCCTCGGCCATCGCGCGCAGCAGGGAGGCTTGGCCCGGTCCGTCATACCCGCGCGGCGTTCGCGCCAGCGCCACCAACAGATCGCGCCGCAAGCGCCCTTCCGGCGATTGCCCGAAGACATGCAGCCCATCGCGGATTTGCAGTTCCTTCAATTCACACAAGTAGTTGTCGATCGCCGACAGCGCATCGTCGCCGTCACCCTCGGCCCCGGCGTCCTTGTCCAGACCCTGCGAGCGGGCGAGGTCGATGATATCGCGCCGCAGCCGTTCCAGACGGCGCGGGTCCATCCCGGCGGCGAGGTAGTATTCGTCCACCAGCGCCTCGAGGTGCTTGAGCGGCCCGTAGCTTTCCGCGCGCGTCAGCGGCGGCGTCAGGTGATCGATGATGACTGCGCCGATGCGGCGCTTGGCCTGCGTGCCCTCGCCGGGGTCGTTGACGATGAAGGGGTAGAGCTGCGGCAGCGGCCCGGCGCAGATCTCGGGGAAGCACGTCGCCGAGAGCGAGATCGCCTTGCCCGGCAGCCATTCGAGATTGCCGTGCTTGCCCACATGCACCAGCGCCTGCGCGCCGAACCGCCGCTCCAGCCATACGTGAAAGGCGAGGTAGGCGTGCGGCGGCGGCAGCGCCGGGTCGTGGTAGGTTTCCTTGGCGTCGATGTTGTACCCGCGCGCCGGCTGCACCGCGACGCAGACATTGCCGAAGCGGTGGACCGCCAGCCGGAACGAGCCGTCCTTCACGAAGGGATCGGCGGAGGGTACGCCCCAGCGCTCCAGCATCTTCGCGCGCGCGCCTTCGGGCACCTCGGCGAAGGCGGCTTCATAGTCGGAGAGCGGCAGCGAAATCTCACCGGACCGGTCGAGCGAGGTCAGGTCGTTGGTCACCCCGCCGGTCATCAGCCGCATCAGCGCTTGCCCGTCCTTGGGCGCGGCGCCGGTATCGTACCCGGCGGTACGCAGGCTCGCGAGGATCGACGCTGCGCTGGCAGGCGTATCCAGCCCCACGCCATTACCGATCCGTCCATCGCGATTGGGATAGTTCGCCAGCACCAGCGCCACCTTGCGCTGCGCGGGCGCGGTGCGGCGCAGGCTCGCCCAGTTGGCGGCGAGGTGGGCGACGAAGGCCACCCGGTCCGGCGCGACGCGGGGGACGACGATGCCGCATTTCGTCACGTCGTCGAAGCGTTCGGCGGCCTTGAAGGCGACGGCGCGGGTGAACAGGCGGCCGTCGAGTTCGGGCAGCGCCACGTTCATCGCCAGATCGCGCGGGCCGAGGCCGCGTGCGGCGGCCTGCCAGTCGGCTTCCTCGACACCCGCGAAGGCGACCTGCAGGATCGGGCAGTCGGCGCGTTCGAGCACGCCGCCGACGCGCGGTTCTCCCGAGGAAGAGGAGGCGAAGCTGGTGGCGTTGACGATCACGTCGGGCGCAATCTCGGCCATCAGGCCGCCGAGCCAGTCGATCGCGAAAGGCTCTCGCAGCGCCCGGACATGGACGGCGGCGACGTTGAACCCGCGCATTTGCAATGCGGCGACCATCGCATCCACGGCGTCGAGCGTGCCCGCGATCATCAGCGCGCGGTAGAATACCAGCAGCACGACGGGGGCGTCCGGGCACCATGAGGCGCGCAAGTCGGCCAAGCTCGGTCGGTCCACGCCTTGCAGGTAGAGCCCGGCGTCGGCCACCGGCACTGGATCGTCCGGCTGGCCGCAGTCTTCTCCGATCAGCCTTGCGGCGGTGCGCAGGAACGACAGGGCATTGGCGCTGCCGCCCTGCCGCAGGTAGTCGCGCAAGCGCTCGACCGTCGCGGCGGGGAGGGTGGAGGCGACCGTCAGCGTCGGATCATCCTCGCGCCCGTCGGCGATGGCGGCGAAGGCGATGCCCTTCTCGCGGGCGATCAGCGCGATTTCGTCGATGCCGTAGGGCCAGTAGCTCTTGCCGCCGAGCAGCACCACGCAGACGAACCTGGCGTGGGCGATGACCTTTTCGACGTAGAGATCGACCGAGTAGGGGTGCCGCAGTTGCAGCAGGTTGGCGAGGCGGACGCTGGGCGCGCCCTCGGGCAACCCAGCCGCCGCCTTGGCGAAGCAGGCGAGTTCGCTGTCCGCCACCGTCAGGATGACGATGTCGCCCGGCGGCTGGTCGAGGTCGATGGCCTCCTCGCCGTTGGAGATCGTGCCCGGGGTGGCGGAAAGCAGGTGCATCAGGCGGCGACTGTGCCCAGCACGCCTGCCAGCGCGGCTTCGATCGCCGCTTGGTCCAGCCCCTTCTGGCCGATCACCACCAGCTGCGTGCGGCGCGGTTCTTCGGCCTTCCATGCGCGGTCGAAGAAATGCTGGATGCGGGGGCCGACGCCCTGCAGCACGAGGCGGCTGGGCTTGCCCGCCAGCGCGACCATGCCCTTCACGCGCAGCACGTCATGCGCGGCGATCTGTTCCTTGAGGCCTGCCAGCAGCGCGTCGAGATCGGCCACTTCGCCGCCGTTCAGGATGAAGGTGTCGAAGTCGTCATGGTCGTGATCGTCGTCGAGGCCGTCGATATGCGACTTGCGGCTGTCGAGGTCGTCCTCGGCCGCCGCGACGATGCCGAGCAGCGCGGCGATGTCCACCGCGCCGTGGTCCGCGCGCACGATCTTGACGCCGGGGCGCGTCTCGGCGGCGACGGTCTTCTCGACTTCGGCCAGCACGGCCGCATCGACGAGGTCGGTCTTGTTGAGCACCACCATGTCGGCGCAGCCCAGCTGTTCCTCGAACAGTTCCTCGAGCGGGCTGTCGTGGTCGAGGTTGGGATCGGCGGCGCGGGCGGCGGCGAGGGCTTCCTCGTCCGTGGCGAAGCGACCGGCGGCGACGGCATCGGCATCGATCAGGGCGATCACGCCGTCCACCGTCGCGCGGGTGCGGATGTCCGGCCATTGGAAGGCCTTCACCAGCGGTTTGGGCAGCGCGAGGCCGGAGGTTTCGATGATGATGTGGTCGGGCGGGGTTTCGCGGTCGAGCAGCTTCTGCATCGTCGGAAGGAAGTCGTCGGCCACGGTGCAGCAGATGCAGCCGTTGGCGAGTTCGAGGATATCGTCCTCGGGGCAGGCCTCGTTGTTGCAGCCCTTGACCAGTTCGCTGTCGACGCCGACGTCGCCGAACTCGTTGATGACGAGGGCGAGGCGGCGGCCCTTGGCGTTCTGCAGCAGGTGGCGGATCAGCGTGGTCTTGCCGGCGCCGAGGAAGCCGGTGATGACGGTGGTGGGTACTTTGCTCAAGGCTCTCAACTCCCGCGCCGGCGACTTCTCGCGGCGGGGCGTACCGGTGCGTCAACACCGGCGCGGGGCAGGGGCGACGGACAGGCGCGAAGACGCCCGGCGACCTGCTCCGCCGCGGCCCCGGGCCGCATGCGTGTCGTCGCTCAGACGGTGAACCGTGCCGCGGCCATCCCCTGGACCAAGGCAAGAGCGACCAGACGCCGGCAGGTCTCCTGGCTCGCGGGTCACAGCTTGATGCACGGCCTTCCCGAAGCCTCGCATGTCGCAGCGTCCGGCCTCAGTGGCTGCCTCCCCGCACGGTGAGGGGGGAAGCGATGTGCATCGCGCTCGCCGCTTACAGTTGCAGGGACAGCTGCGGATTCGAACGGCGAACCGTTCCCACCGCCTTCCCTTTTAAGCCCCTTGCGGGGCACCGGCGCGATCTTGTTCCCGGCGGATACCGGGGCGTGGGGGTGGGCGCAAGTGTTGGTTTGCCTCGTTGCCCGATCCGAAACCGCGTTTCCGATCGTTCGGACTTCAAGGCCGGGTCGGCGCTTCGTGCGGGTGCGGCACGTCCAGCCGGGCGACGAGGCCGCCGCCGGGCGCGGCGGCGAACGTCAGCTGGCCGTCGAAGCGCATCATCAGGCGGTGCGCGGTCGGGATGCCGAGGCCGAAGCCCTTGGTGTCGCGGGCGCGGGCGGGGTCGAGGCGGAAGAACGGGTCGAGGATCGCCTCGAAATAGGCCGAAGGGATGCCGGGCCCCGAATCGGCGATGGCGATGCGCCAGTGTCCCTCGTGGCGGTCGATGGAGATGCGCGCCTCGCCGCCGAACTGGATCGCATTTTCGACGAGCGCGGTCAGCGCCAGCGCCAGCGGCTCGCGGAAGGTGCGGGCGATGATCGGCTCAGGGATGTCGGCAAGGGCGTGCTCGCCGTAAGGGAACAGCACCTGGCGCACGAGTTCGGCAAGGTCGAGCGTCTCGGGCTCCGCCTCCAGGTGCTGTGCGCGCAGGAAGCGCTGCAGCGAGGCGAGCAGCGCCTCCATCTCGTCCACGCTGGTCAGGATGACGCCGGCGAGTTCGGTGTCGTCGATCAGTTCGGCGGCGACTTTCTGGCGCGACAGCGGGGTACGCAAGTCGTGGCTGATCGCCTCGAACGAGCGGGCCTGGTCCTGCAGCAGGCGGGCGATGCGCTCCTGCATGAGGTTCATCGAGTGCGCCAGCTGCCGCAAGTCCGGGGTGCCGCCCTCGGCGATGACGACCTGCCGACCCCGGCCGATGGCGTCGGCGGCGTCGCTCATGCGCCGCAGCGGGCGGGTCAGGACGTGGAGCGCGACGAGGCCGATGGCGAGGAAGGCCACCGTCGTCGCCAGCGTCAGCACCGTGGCGCGCAGGGCGACCGGCCACATCGCGTTGATATCGCGCGAGCGGAAGTTGAGCCAGTGCCCGTCCGTCAGCCGGATCGAGCCGACGAGGTCGCACTTGCCCCCCGGCGGCCCCTGCATCGCGAGCCGCAGCGAGCGCCCGCCGAGCGAGGGTTCCCATTCGACGATGCGGCGCGCGATCCGGGCGAGCGCCTCGTCGGTGGTCGGTGCGGCGACCCTGGGGGCATGGCTGACCGCGGCGGCGAGATGGCGCGTGCTCATGGTGGTGGCGGTGAGGTCGGGGTCGGCGGCGTGGATGCGGTCGCTGACGACCAGCAGTTCGGCGATCCGCCGCGCATGGTCCTCGTTCAGCGTCTGCCGGTCGATCGACTGGTAGAACACCAGGCTCGCAGCCAGTTGCAGCACGCCGAGCAGCATGAACACCAGTGCGACATAGACCGCGAAACGCGGCGCGAAGGGACGGGCCACTTCTTGATCCTCTCCAACGGAGCACCGGCTCGGCCGCACGACGATGCACCTCGTGTTCCCGCACACACCCCGGCGCGGCGCGCGTCAACCGGAGCCGCGTGTCCAGCAACGATTTGATACGCAATCGCGCGGAGGCGCAAGGCTTTGGGGGAGGGGGCCTGTTACCGGTTCATCCCCGTCATCCCGGCGCATGCCGGGATGACGGGGGGAATCGCTACCCCCGCGTATCGCCCGGCCAGGTCTTCTGTGCGGCCCAGCCGTCCACCCCCAGTTGCCGGAGCTGTTCCTCCACCGTGCGGCCGAGGCGGGTGGCGGCTTTGCCGCGGCAGCCCAGGTTCCAGGTCAGTGCGGTGCGGGTGCCATCGGCGGCGACCCATTCTGCGGTGAACTGCGACATGTCCGTGGCCTGCAGCGTGCAGGGCAAGGCGCGCTCGGTGCCGGTGTCCGGGCGCAGCGGGGCGAGCGCCTTGCGCAGGCCCTCGTAGCCTGCCGGACCCGCCGCGCGTGCGCGTTCGCCGATGACGGCGGTGTGCCGTTTGCCGGAGAAGCCGACCAGGCCGCCGGGCGTCACCGCCACCGTGTAGATCGGGCAGAAGCCGAAGCAGGGCCCCCGCGAAATGCGTATCTCTTCCCCCGCGAGCGCGGGGGAAGAGACGCCGGGCTGCACGCGGGGGGTGCAGCTTATCAGCAGCCCGGCGCCCAGGACGATGACCGAGAGGAGTGGCCCGCGCATCATCGCCCTATCCTTACCAGCCAATCGTGACCGAGCCGCGCAGGGCCAGGTCGACGCGTCCGTGGCGATCCTCGGCGGAGAGTTCGCCGCCCATCGTGAAGCCGGAGGAACCGCCGATCGCCCGCAGGCGCGCGAACCAGCCGCTGGTCGCACCGTCGCCGGTCAGGGTGAAGTTCTCGCCGTCCTTGAAGTGCGCGGTCGTCGCGCCCAGTCCGCCGCTGACGATCTCGCGCCAGCCGCCCTCGGTCTCGACGCGGAACCAGTTCTCGTCGCGCGCCTTCATGCCGAGGAAGTCCACGCCCACGGTCATGCTGGGGTTCACCGCCAGCTCGTCGCTGGTGCGCCCGGCGACGGTCAGGTCTAGGCTCTCGCCGCCGGTCTCGGTGTAGCCGTCTTCCTTCAGGCGGGTGTAGTCCACGGTGACGCCGGGGCGGAAGAAGAAGTACTGCGAGCCGCCCTCGATCGCGGCGCCGCCGGCGGCGGTGACGAACTTGCCGTCCCAGCTGGCATCCATCGTGCGCGTCACGCTCTCCGATCCGATCACGCCGTAGAAGCTGCGCTCCCCGTCGAAGTCGGCCTTGCCCACCGAGCCGCGCGCGAAGGCGCTGACCGCGCCGAACTTGCCGCGCCAGTGCGCCGCCAGTTCGAGCGCGTTCGCCTTCACTTCGCTGAGGTCGCCGTTCTTGTGGTTGTTGTTGAGGTAGGCGAGCGTCCCGCCGAAGCGGCCGATGCCGGTCTCGTACTCGGCGGTGGCCGACCAGGCATAGCCGTTCAGCTTGTAGGCGGCGGTGTTCCCGGTCTTCCGGTCGCTGCCCCAGATCGCCATGTTGAGCGTGGTGGAGAAGCGGGTGCTGCTCTTGATCGGGCCCATCGGATCCTGCAGCTGGCGGGCCAGCGCGCGGGTACCCAGGCTCACGCCCTCGAAGCCGCCGCCGGCATGATCGGGCAGCATCTGGCCGACGGCCGAGCGGAAAGCGTCGGCATTGGTGATGCCCAGGAACACGTCCCCGATCTTGTCGTCCTTGCCAAGCTGCTTGAACACCGCGTCATAGGCGGCCGCGCCCGAGCGGTTGAGGCCCAGTTCGCTGACGGTGCGGCGCGAGACGTCGACGACGATGGTGTTCGCGGGCGCGTCCTTGTCCAGTTCGGCCTTGAACATGAAGGGGACGAGGTCGGTGTTGGTGGCCAGCTTGTCCCGCCCGGTGAGAGTGCCGGCGCTGAGCACCTGATAGCTGCCCTCGGCGGTGGAGACGTCGGCCAGGCGGATCGCCAGCTTGGCGCCTTCCGCGAAGCTGGCATTGCCCGAGACGGTATAGGCCGAGCCCGATCCCGCCGTCTTGTCGAGCGTCACCACCAGCATGCCGGTGGCGCCGACGTCGAGCGAGGCGATCGAGGCGGGCTTGTTGATGTCGAGCGTACCGCCCGCCACCGTGACCGCCATCTGCGCCGAATTGGCGATCGAGCCGCCGAAGTAGGCGGAGCCCGAAAGGTTGAGCACGTCGGCGCCGCCGCCGAAGTCCATCGCCCCCGAATAGGCGCTGGTGCCTGCCAGGGTCACCGTGTCGTTGCCCGCGCCGAAGCTTACCGCGCCGGTCTGCACCGCATCGCCCGACAGGTTCAGGCGGTTGTTGCCCGCGCCGAACGAGACGGTGCCGGCAAGGGTGCCGTCGGCGAGGTCGAGCAGGTCGTTGCCGCCCGCGAAGCGCACGTCGCCGACGATGGAGGGCGCGGTGATGCCCGAGGCCACTTGGGTCTGCCGCACGGTGACGTCGCCGGTCGCGGCGGTGAGGTCGATGGCGACGTTGCGGCTGGGGCTTCCGGCCACGTCCTTGGCGCCGGTGGCCGAGATGGTGCCCGCGTTCTCGATCAGGTTGAGGGTGCCGCTGGCATCGGAGATCGCGGTGGCCGATCCCTTCTCTCCGGCGACCGCCTTGATCGTGCCGCTGTTGCGGATCGTCGGCAGGCTGCCGCCCGCGTCGATGCGCACGGCGGTGGCCAGCGCGGTGTCGGCATTGCCGCTGGACGCGCCGATCGTGCCGGTGTTCTGGAGCAGGGGCGTCGCCGCGCCCGCGCCGATGCGCAGGGCGGTGGCATTGGCGCCGTTGGCGCTCGCGGTCACGCTGCCCGAGACGCCGATGCCGTTGGCGATCGTCACCGCGCCGCCGCGTCCGCCGACGACGAGGCCATTGCCCGCGACGCCCGAATAGACGCCCTGGCCATCGACCGCACCCTCGATGATGAGGCCGAACTTGCTGGCGGTATTGGCGACCGGGCCGATCGTCACGGCATGGTCGGCGGCGCCGATCTGCATGGCGGCGGCGCTGCCGTAGGAGACGACCCTGGCGGTGCCTTCCTTGGAATCGTCGATGCCGTCGCCGTCGGAATCGGGCTTGCTGGCATCGACCTTGGGCGCGGCGGCGAGCACGATGCCGCCCGATACGCTGCCCTCGACGATCAGCGCCGAACCGCCCTGCAGCAGGTCGTCGGCGTCGAGCTTGGAAGGATCGGCGGGCGCGGTGGTGTAGCGGTAGCCGGTCGCGGCGACGGTGCCCTGGACCACCATGGCGCCGTTGACGTCGCCCGCGAAGCGCGCGCCGACCGCGTCCTTGCCCTGCGCCGAGACGCTGCCGGCAAGGCGCACGTTGCCGTCGATGCCCTGCGCCGAGACGCCGACGGTGCGGTCGCCCAGGACGGTGGTGGTGCCGTCATGCGTGAAGGCGCCGGTCAGCTTGCCGCCCAGCACGATGCCGGCGGAATCGTTGCCCTTGACGGTGATCGTGCCGCTCTGGGTCAGCTTGCCGGTGTGATCCCCGGCGATGCGGATGCCGGTGCGGCCCGAGCCGAGCGCGAAGGGTCCGTCGAGGTCGCCGTCCTTGTCGGTGTCGGTCGGGGTGTAGGTCTCGTCGACCGTGATCGTGCCGGTATTGACGATGTCACCCGCGCCCGAGGTCGAGAGGATGCCGGTGGCGCCATCGGCATTGGTGATGGTGATCGCGCCGGCATTGCTGACGGCGTGGGCGCTGTCCTGGGTGACGGCGGTGCCGCCGGTCAGCACCACCGAGCCGTCCTTGGTGATCGCGATGGCGTCCGCGGCGCCGTTCTTGATGGTCGAGGTGCGGATCGGGGAGGTGAGCTTGGTCTTGACCTCCTCCGCATGCGCGGCGGTCGCGATGGCGAAGATCGCCGTGGTCGCGAGGAGGGTCTTGGCAGTCAGGTGCGCAGGCATCGTCGTCCCTTTGAGGTCTGTAGTCAGCCTGCAGACGGAGACCTTGCGCGGGAGCCTTGAAAAAAGTTCGGAGGTGGTGGGAATGGGTGGTGAACTGAGTGTCTATCCCAAACCCGCCCCTTTCCCGATAGGCTTCGTCATCCTGAACTTGTTTCAGGATCCATCGGGCAGTTGGTGCCGAAACCGGAAGACGAAAACCGCCCCGTCGATTTGGCGGCTCATGAACTGAGCTATCGGCTTGATGGACCCTGAAACAAGTTCAGGGTGACGACGGATTTGGATGGGAAGCGGACGTCGGTTCCTCCCCGGCACGGGGAGGGGGACCACCCGCAGGGTGGTGGAGGGGCACCCTCGGTTTGCATGCCACCGCGTTGATACGGTTGCAAATGCACGCCGATCGAGGTTCGGCGATCTTCCGCGTGCCCCTCCACCATGCTTCGCACGGTCCCCCTCCCCCAAGGGGGAGGAACGGGGCGCAACAGGTCGCACCGCCCCCACCACGCCGCCCTAGAACCGCGCGTCGAAGCCCAGCCGGATCGTGCGGGGCCGCAGCGGCGTGGTCTGGTCGCGGCCGGTGCCGAACGGGGTGCCGAGCGAGAAGCGGTTCCCGCGCGCGTTGGTGATGTTGCTCAGCGCCAGCGTCACCCCGTAGCGCTCGGTGCCGACGCGCAGGTCCGCCCCGCTGTCGAGGTAGTTGCCCTGGGGGTCGCCCAGTTCCGGCCCGATGCCGAGGCGCGACTTGCCGACGTAGCTGGCCCAGCCATTGGCGGTCAGCCGCAACGCGTCGCTCAACTGCCGGTTCCAGCCCAGGCTCATGCGGCCGGAGAACTGCGCGATGTTGGGCACCTGCATCGAGCGGGCGAGGGCGGCGTCCACCAGCGTCGCCTTCGACAGGTCGGCGAGCGGCATCGCCCGCGCCACCAGCGCGAGCAGTTCGGTCGGCGGCTGGTCGACCTTGCTGCGGTTCCACGTCGCCCCGGCCTCCAGCCGCAGGCCGGTGGCCAGTTCGATCCCGGCGGTCACGCTCGCCGACCAGACCCGGCCGTCGCCGATGTTGGCGGTGCTGGGCAGGCCAGAGTTGTCGATGAAGTCCGCCTGGATGTCCTGCCAGCGGGTATAGGAGACGCTGGCGGCAAGGTCGAACGGGCTGGCGCCCGGCGCGCCGTGCTTGACGCCGAATTCCCAGGTCCGGGTGCGGTCGCTCTGGAAGCGGCGCACGAAGTCGCTCTCGATCGCGAAGCCGCCGGGGCGGAAGCCCTCCTGGTAGCGCATGTAGAGCGCGGTGCGCTCCAGCACCTCGGCATTGAGCGCGATCGAGGGCAGCACGGTCGTCGCGGTGCGGTCGGCGGTGACTTGCGCGCGGGCGAAGGCGGCCATCGCGGTGGCCGCCGGCGCCACGTCCTCGCCCGAGCCGCCCAGGCGCGAGTGAGTCACGCGCCCGCCCGCCGTGGCGGTGAGGCCGGGGCGGATGCGCAGGCTGGCCTCGGCATAGAGGGTGAATTCGTCGGTGGTGTTGCGCACGCCGGTCGTTGCCACGGAATCGGCCTGCGTCCACGCGAACGTCTCGAAGCCGCGCGTCAGCACGGTGCGGTTGTGGGTGTAGCTGGCCCCCACCAGCCAGCCGAAGCCGTGGCTTTCCGGCTGCCATATCCGCGTTTCGTGCGCGATCATGCGCGTCCGGTTGTCCTGCGCGAACAGGCGCGGGGCGGAGACATCGACGGTGGCGTCGTAGCGCTCCTGCAGGTGCTGGCGCACCGCCCCGGTGGTCGAGCGCACCCGCAGGGCGCCGATCCGGCCCGAGACCACCAGCTGCCCCATCGCATAGTCGGCGTCGGACCCTTCGCGCACCCGCGCGGCGCTGGAGAGCGGCGGCTCGGCGTCGCGCCCGGCGTACTGGCTGTCACGCGCGTCGGTGGACTGGCCGAGGCCGATCACGTCGACGGTCCAGTCCGGCGATAGTTCAGCCCGCAGACCCGCCCGGCCGCCGAGGATGCGGGTGCGGTTGACATCCTTGCGGCCCAGCAGCGGCTTGTCGATATAGCCGCCCAGCGTCGCCGCATCGAAATTCGCGCGCAGGGCGACGTGCTCGCTCACCGGCAGGTTGACCATGGCCGCCCCGTCGCCGCCGGGAGCGCCGTGCTGGGTCAGCGATCCGCCGACCGCGATGCTGCCGCCGGTCTCGCCGATCACCGGCGGGTTGGGGACGAGGCGGATGATGCCCCCCAGCGATCCCGCGCCGTAAAGCGTGCCCTGCGGTCCTTCGAGCACTTCGACGCGCGCCATGTCGGACAGGCGCAGGTCCGGGTCCGGGGCATTGTAGCTGAGCCGCAGGTCGCCGAGGTATTGCCCCACCGTCGCCTGTGTCGGCCCGGTGAAGCTGGAATCGGCGATGCCCCGGATGAACAGCTTGTTGCGCCCGCTGCCCAGGTGCGTGGAGGTGACCGTGGCGATGCGCTGCGTGATCTTCTCGGTCCCGCCGACGCCGCCAGCCTCCAGCGTCTCGCCGTCGAGCACGGTGACCTGGCCGGGGATCTGCGCGATCGTCAGGTCGCGCTTGGAGGCGACGACGACGATCGGGTCGGCGCCTTGCGCGTCGATGGCGACGGGCACGGCATGACGCGGCGCCGCCGGGCGCAGGGGCGCAGGGGGCGCCGCCTCGATCCGCCATGCCCCCGGCGCCACGGGAACCGCGCGGCCGCCGATGCTGCGGGCTAGCCGGCGCACCGCCTCGGCGGCATCCATGCGCCCGCGCATCGCCGGAACCATGCGCCGCGCCACCGCCGGATCGGCGACGACCACGCTGGAGCCGGTCTGGCGGGCGATCTCGATCGCGACCTGCCCCGCCGAACCGCTGCGCGTCTCAATGTGACGCGCCTCTCCGGCGAAGGCGGTGGCGGGCATGGCCAGCACGGCCGCCGCGATCCAGACGGGTCGCAGCATGATGTCAGCGCGCGCCGATCACCCAGCGTCCATGGTCGGCGCGCACGGCGAGGCCCAGCAGCGGGCCGATCGCGGCCGGATCCTTGCGCAGCGGCGCGACCAGGATCGAGCCCGAGACCGCGCCTTCGCCCTTTGCCGCCGCGACGTACGCTATGCCGGTCGCTCGGCTGAGCCGGGCGGCGACGTCCTCGATCGAGGCGGCCTCGAAGGTCAGCCGGCCCTCGCGCCATTCGCCGACCTGCTCGGCGGGCAGGCGGGTGAGGGTATAGGCGTCCGAGCCTGCCGGGCGGCGCAGCACCTGCCCGGGAGAGACACGCACGTCGGCGCCGTCGGGGTCGAACTGCACCGCACCTTCGGAGACCGCGACGCTCAGGCCCCCGGCATCGCTGGCGACGTCGAACACGGTGCCGATGTCGACCAGCCGCTCGTCGCCGACCCGCACCTCGAAGGGGTGGGCGGCGTCGTGGCGCACGGTGAACAGCGCCTGCCCGTGCGCGAGCCGGGCGTAGCGCTTGTCCTTGCGGTCGAATTCCACGGCCGATCCGCCCGCCACGTCCACGCGGGTATCGGCGTCTAGGGTGACGCGGGTGGTCTCTCCGGCCGGGGTGGCGACGGTGTAGAGATCGCGCCGCTCGCCCTGGAAGGCCCAGACCGCGCCGACCACCGCCACGCTCGCGGCGATCGCGCTGGCGAGCCACGGACGCCGTCGCCGGGGCGGCGCCGACACATCGTCGTTGGCGGGGGCCGACGACGCGACGCAGGCGGCGGCCTCGTCCACGGCGGCGGTCACCGCGTCATAGGCGCGGGCGTGCGCCGGGTCGGCCTCCAGCCAGAGAGTGAATGCCTCCCAGTCGTCGAACGCGGGATCGCCCGCGCGCACCGCCCAGTGCGCCGCTTCGTCGCGCAGCTTCTCGTCAATCGCCATGTCGTTCGCCATCGGGCGCTCCTTCTGCGGCGAAGACGGAGACGATCGCGCGCGGCCTTGAATTGCTGAGGTGCCTGTCGAGGGGGGTCATTCCGGCCGCTCCCTCCATTCGGCGAGGGCGCGGTAGGCGACGCGCAAGTCGCTCTCGACGGTGCTCAGGCTTACGCCCAGTTCCGCCGCGATGACCTTTTGCGGGGCGCCTTCGATGCGGTGGCGGCGGAAGATCGCGGCGACCCTCGGGCCGAGGCCGTCGAGCAGCGCCAGCACGCGCGCGGCTTCCTGCGCGGCGGCCACGCGCCGCTCGGCCGAGGGTTCGGCGGAGACGCCGGGAGGATCGCCAAGGTTGAGGTCGGTCCAGTCGCGGTCGCGCGCGCCGGACTGCCGGGCCGAACGGAAACGGTCGATCATCAGCAGGTCGGCGGTGCGGAACAGGTAGGACAGCGGCGAGGCCACCGGGCCGGGGCGGCTGGCGGCGATCCGCAGCCAGACGTCCTGCACGAGGTCTTCGGCGGCATCGCCCGCGCCCCGCGCGCGCAGGAATCGCACCAGCTTATCTCGGTTTTCGAGAAAAGCCGCTTCAAGGCCGGCGGCCTGGGAAGAATTTGCGTAAATATCTGCGGTCACGAAAGGTTCGGGCTGCTGTAGTCGCGCAGCCTGATAGACGGTCGCGTGCCGACGGGGAAGGGGGTGTGGGCGGGGAAACACGCAGCCCCGTTGCTATTGCGCTCCTCCCTTCGTCATTGCGAGCGGAACTTCGCTGCGCTCGCAATGACGATGTTGGTCTTATACAGCCGCTCAGTTCACCGCGCGGATATGTCCCGGTACCTCGGCGCCGCGTCCGGCGATCGGCGTGGCTGCCACGATCGCGTCGTGTTCGGCGAAGATGCGCTCGATCTCGGTGCGCTTGTCGAAGATCATCCGGGCGACGCCGGAGGTCATGCCGCCTTCGTCACCGACGCGGCCGAGGACCGCGGCGAGGTCTTCCAGCGTCGCACGTTCGGCGCTGCTGTGCAGGCCGCCCTTGGCGTCGCGGTAGGCTGTGCATTCGCTTGCCATGTTGCATTCCCCTTGATTGGCTTACTTCAGAAGAAATGCGCAAAGCGGTCCGAAGTTGCAGGGGACTTACGCAGATTCGCCCAGCAATCGCGCAAGTCCCGCCAGATCCTGCGCAAAACGGCCGTGCTCGCGTTCGCGCGCCTCGCCGTCGAGACGCAGCAGGTAGCTGGGATGCGCGGTCAGCCATATCGTGCCGCCATCGGGCAGCGCGATCGCCTGTCCACGCTCGCGCCCGATCGCGGGGGTGCGGCCGAGCAGCCCGCGCGCGCTGCTCGCCCCCAGCGCCAGGATCACGCGCGGACGCACCAGCGCCCGCTCGGCATCGAGCCACCAGCGGCACATGTCGATCTCGCCCGCCGTCGGTGCCTGATGCAGGCGGCGCTTGCCGCGCGGGGCGAACTTGAAATGCTTGACCGCGTTGGTGACGTAGGCACGCGCCCGGTCCACCCCCGCCGTCGCCAGCGCCGCGTCGAGCAACTGGCCCGCCGGGCCGACGAAGGGACGCCCCTCCCGCTCCTCGGTGTCGCCGGGCTGTTCGCCGATAATCATGAGGCCCGCGCTTGCCGGGCCTTCGCCGACGACCGCGCGGGTGCCGTTGCAGCCGATCGCGCAGCGGCGGCACCGGGCGATGCCCTCGGCCACCGCGGACAAGCTGGCGGGCGGCGTCTCGGCGGCGAACAGGTCGGTGCCGGTGGCGATCATCGCCGCCTCGCGCTGCTGCGCCCCGGCGACGAGTTCGGGGATCGCCCGCGCCTCGGGCAGGTTCTTCCAGTAGCGGCGCGGCATCTCGCGCACCATCATCCCGATCTTGAGCCGGGCCGGGTTGAAGATCGAGCGGTAGTAGCCCAGCCACAGTTCCTCGGTCGCATCCTCTGCGGGCGCGTCGGCGCGGGTGGCGGGCGGGCCTTCGAGCAGCGCCGCACCGTCCCAGTGCAGCGACAGGCGCGGGGTCAGGATCGACCATTGCTGGCTGGCGAAGCGGTTGACGAAGAACGCGGCGTTGGCGCGCTCGATCCGGTGGTCAGGCTCGAACCACGCCACGAAGCGCTCGCCCCCGTCCTCCAGCGGCCCGTTCTCCAGCGGCCCGTCCTCCAGCGGCATCGTGCGGAAGCGGACGAAGGCGCGCATCTTGTGGATGTCGCGCCGCACCTGCCGGGCGAGGCGCTCCAGCGCGGCGACGTCGCGATCGGCCGCATCGTCGAGCAGGCGAGGGTGCTCCTGCAGCCGCCACAGCACCCGGTAGAGCAGGCCGAGGCGTGCCGGATCGGAATGGAGCACGGCGCTGCGGGCCAAGTTCATGAAGGCGCGGCTGGCGCGTACCTCGCGGGCCCTGTCCACCGACACAGGGGCGGCGGCGGGAGCGGCGAACAGGTCGGCCGTGTCCTCGTGCCACCCGGCGGCATCGGGCGATACGCCGCGCTCGACCAGCCTGCGGGCCTCGGCGCGCCAGGCTTCGAAGTCGTCCGGCTCGGCAAGCGTAGTGGCGATCATCCGAACAGTTCCATCTGCCGCGCCGGCGGGGCCAGCCGCGCACGCAAGTCGGCGCGGTCGGTCAGCAGGGTGGGGCGCCAGTCTGCGGTGACGACGAAGGGCCGCAGCTTCTTCAGCGAGGCGGTCATGCGCCGCAGATCCTCCAGCCGGATCGTGCGATGGCGGCGCGCGGCCAGGATCGCCTCCACCGCCTTCATGCCGAGGCCCGGCACCCGCAGCATCGCCTCCTTCGGCGCGCGGTTGAGATCGACCGGGAAGCGCTCGCGGAACTTGAGCGCCCAGGCCAGCTTCGGGTCGATGTCGAGCGGGAGCATGCCGTCGGCTTCGGTCGCCTGCTGCACTTCGGCGGGGGCGAAGCCGTAGAAGCGCATCAGCCAGTCGGACTGGTAGAGCCGGTGCTCGCGCATCAGCGGCGGGCGCCTGAGCGGCAGCACCGCGCTTGCCTCCGGGATCGGGCTGAAGGCGGAATAGTAGACCCGCTTGAGCGCGAAGCGATCATAGAGCGTGCTCGCCTTGCCGACGATCTGCGCGTCGCTGGCGCCGTCCGCGCCGACGATCATCTGGGTGGATTGCCCGGCGGGCGCGAAGCTGGGGGCGGAGCGGAAGCGGCGGCGGGCGTCGTGCGCCTCGGTGATCGCGCCGGAAAGCTTGCCCATCGCGCCCTCGATCGTCGTCCCGTCCTTGTCGGGGGCGAGGCGGGCGAGGCCGGCTACGGTCGGCAGTTCGACGTTGATCGAGACGCGGTCCGCCCAGAGTCCGGCCTGCGCGACCAATTCGGGATCGGCCTCGGGAATGGTCTTGAGGTGGATGTAGCCGCGAAAATCGTGCTCCTCGCGCAGGATGCGGGCGACCTCGATCATCTGCTCCATCGTGTGGCTGGACGACTTGACGATGCCGGAGGAGAGGAACAGCCCCTCGATATAGTTGCGGCGGTAGAACGAGAGCGTCAGGTCCACCACTTCCTGCGGGGTGAAGCGCGCGCGCCGCACGTTCGAACTCTTGCGGTTGATGCAATAGTGGCAGTCGAAGATGCAGTGGTTGGTCAGCAGCAGCTTGAGCAGCGAGATGCAGCGACCATCGGGCGCATAGGCGTGGCAGATCCCCATGCCCTCCGTCGAGCCGAGGCCCTTTCCGTCACGGCTGTCACGCTTTGCGGTTCCGGAGGACGCGCAGGAGGCATCGTACTTGGCGGCATCGGCGAGGATTTCGAGGCGATCCTTGATGGACGGCCGGGTCGTGATCGTGGAACAGGACATATGTTCCTTTTATGTTCCATCGATCTGCGATGCAAGCGACGGTGATTCGTCCTGCCGCAAAATCCGGATTGGTCGGCAGGCGCATCGGCGCGACAGTGGCGCTGCTGCCGAGGGTCAGCCCTTGCTACCCCCTGTCAACGGCAGCGGTCGCGGCGGCCGGTGTCCCGGCCGTCGCGGCCTTCCCTCGCAATGACGATAAAAGGGAGGCGAAGCGGCGTCGGCCGCCAAGGCGTCCTTGCGCGATCGCACCGTCGATATGGAGGAGAAGGTGGTGACCCCTACGGGAATCGAACCCGTGTTTCAGCCGTGAAAGGGCCGCGTCCTAGACCGCTAGACGAAGGGGCCATGAGGGCAGGCCGAAACGGCCTTCCCGGTTTGCAAATGGTGACCCCTACGAGAATCGAACTCGTGTTTCAGCCGTGAGAGGGCCGCGTCCTAACCGCTAGACGAAGGGGCCGTGAAGCCATTTGAAACCGCACCCCGGCAAACCGATGGTGACCCCTACGGGAATCGAACCCGTGTTTCAGCCGTGAAAGGGCCGCGTCCTAGACCGCTAGACGAAGGGGCCAAACCGGGTTGCGCCGGAGGCAGGACCGGCCCTCTAGCGGCAGGTCCGGGGGTGGTCAAGCCCCGATATCGCAACTTTTTCAGGCCCGCCGATTCAGTCGCAGAAAGCCGCGTCGTCGAGGTGCAGTTCGGCGGCCGGGCGGCTGCCCCAGTCGTCGATCTTCGCGCGTCCGGCCAGCCACAGCTTGCGTCCCTGCGCGGCGTGGAGGAGGGCCTGGCCCATCTCCGTCTCGGCGCTGCGGAAGGCCATCGCCTTGAAGCGGCTGCCGTCGGGGCCCGAGACGATCAGCCGCAGGTGATCCGCGCCCACCACGTCGGCCTTGACGATGCGCACCGGCCCCACCGCCACGCGCGGCCCCGGCCAGCCCATGCCGTAAGGCCCGGCGCTCTCCAGCGTCTCCACCAGCGAGGGCACCAGCCCGCCAGGGTTGACCGCGAGATCGAGCAGCATGTGCCGGTTGGCGCTGGCGTTCGATACGTCCGTGGCCAGCCGCTCGTCCAGCCATTGCGAGAGGGCTTCCAACTGGTCGGGCGCGATGGTCAGGCCGCAGGCCATGGCGTGCCCGCCGCCCGCCACCAGTAGCCCCGCCTCGCGCGCGGCGATGATCGCGGCGCCAAGGTCGACGCCGGGGATCGAGCGGCCCGAGCCCTTGCCGTTGCCCGCCTCGTCGGCGCCCAGCGCGATGACGAGCGCGGGCTTTCCGGTCTTTTCCTTGATGCGCCCGGCGACGATGCCGATGACGCCCGGGTGCCAGCCGTCGCCGGCGCAGACGATCACCGCGCGGTTGTGCTGGCGGTCGATCTGCGCCTCGGCTATTTCCTGCACCACCTGCTCGATCGAGCGGCGCTCGTCGTTGAGGCGCGAGAGCTGGGCGGCGATGTCCTTCGCCTCGTCGGCGTCGGTGGTGGTCAGCAGCCGCACGCCGAGCGTCGATTCGCCCACGCGCCCGCCCGCATTGATGCGCGGCCCCAGCGCGAAGCCGAGGTCACTGCAGGTCGGTGCGCGGCCAAGGCGGCTTGCGTCGATCAGCGCCGACATGCCGATGTTGTCGCGCTTGGCCATGACCTTGAGCCCTTGCGCCACCAGCGCGCGGTTGAGGCCGTGGAGCGCGGCGACGTCGGCCACGGTGCCCAGCGCGACGAGATCGAGCAGGGCGAACAGGTCGGGCTCGCGCCGGCTCTCGAAGTAGCCCCGCCGGCGCAGCGTGCGCACCGTGGCGATCGCCAGCAGGAAGGCGACACCGACCGCCGCGAGGTGCCCGTGCGCGGCGGCAAGGTCGTCCTCGTCGAGGCGGTTGGGGTTTACCAGCGCGGCGGCGCGCGGCAGCACCGGCGAGCACTTGTGGTGATCGACGACGATGACGTCGACGCCCGCCTCGTGCGCCATGTCGAGCGCCTCGTGCGCCATTGCCCCGCAGTCCACGGTGACGATCAGGCTGGAGCCTTCGCCGGCGATCTTCACCAGCGCCTCGCCCGAGGGGCCGTAGCCTTCGAGTAGGCGGTCGGGGATATAGTAGCGCGCCTGATGGCCCAGCGCGCGCAGCAGCAGCACCAGCAGCGCCGCGCTGGTGGCGCCGTCGACGTCGTAGTCGCCGTAGATGGTGACCGTCTCGTTCGTCATCACCGCCTGGGCCATGCGCTCGGCGGCGGCGTCCATGTCGCGGAAGGCGGAAGGGTCGGGCAGGAAGGCCCGCAGCGACGGGTTGCGGTGACGCTCGAGATCCTCACGCGGGACGCCGCGCGAGAGCAGGAGCTGGGTGACGATGTCGTCCTCGAGACCGGAAGACCTCTCGGAGAGGTCCATGTTGCCGCCGCGCCAGCGCCAGGCCTTGCCGGTCAGCGAACGGTCGATCCCGAAGACACAGGCGGATCGTGATTCCATGGCGGCAGCGTTACCCGACCCGGCGCTCGGCGGGAAGAGAGCGATGTGCGGGCTTCCCACGCATTTCGTGACGGCATTTGTGTTTGGTCTGACCCGTTGCAGTACCGTAAATTACAAATAGACTTGGGGAGAATACGGTATGTCGCGTAGTATATATACAAGTATAGCGCTGATTTCATTGCCGCTTATTGCCATTCCCGTTGCGGTATCCGGGCAGGGCAACTCCGCGCCGGTCGCCCGCTACGACATGCGTGCGGGCACCGTTTCCGGCTTCGGCGGCGCGGGCGGCGGAGGCATGGGCGCGGCGATGAGCATGATGATGGGCGGGGGCGGCAGCAACGTGCAGCACGAACTGTACTTGCGGCTTGGCTCGCAGCAGGCGCCGACGGGAGGCAAGGCGAAGGCCGATCACTTCGTGCCGCCGGCCGCGAAGCTGGGCAAGTCGGTGGCGCTCGCGCCGCTGCCGCGCGAACCCGCAGATCCCGAACTGCTGCCGGAGAAGCCCAGGGGGAGGCTGCTGATCTTCTGGGGCTGCGGCGAACATGCGCCCAAGGGTCAGCCGGTGGTGCTCGACTTCGCGAAGATCGCCGCCGGGCAGAAGCCGCCCGCGCTGCCCGGCTCGTCGGTGGTGCGCGACTGGGGGCCGACGCCGGAGAATTCGCGCAGCTTCACCCGCTGGCCGGCGGACGACCGCAAGTTCGTCAAGGCCGACAGTTCGCTGATCGGCGCGCACAAGGTGGTGAGCACGTATGCGCCGCAGATCGACTTCACGCTGGCGAAGGACTTCATGGCGCCGATCACCTCGCGTACCGCGACGCTGCCGAGTGGCGCCTCGCGGCTGAGCTGGACGGGGATCCCCGGCGCGACGGCGTGGCTGGCGTTCCTGACCGGGGGCCGGCAGGGGGCCGATGGCGAGGCGACCGGTGACGTCGTGATGTGGACCAGCAGCGCCGATAAGCAGTTCGGCGGCGGGCTGATGGACTGGATCACGCCCGATCAGGCGGCCTCGCTGGTGAAGGCGGGCACGCTGATGGCACCCACCGCGACGAGCTGCGTGATCCCGGCCGAAGTGACGGCCGCTTCGCCCGATTTCCGCGTCGGCACGCTGACCGCGTTCGGGCCGCAGGAAAGCTTCGCCTATCCACCGCGTCCGGCCGATCCCAAGGTCGCCTGGCGGCCCGAGTGGACCGCGCGCATCCGCCACCGCTCGACCACCAGCTGGATGCAGGCGCAGGGCATGACGATGGGAGGCGCGGGGATGAGCGGCGCGGCTGCCTCTGGCGAGGCGGGCGGAGGCGGCGAGCGCAAGCCGGCCTGCAAGCCGAAGAAGGGTCTGGGTGGCATGCTGGGCGGTCTTGGCGGTATGGTGGGGGGAGGCAACAAGGGCTGCTGATTCTCTGCTCGCGATTCTTTGGCACAGCCGCACCGGCGCCGCGCGCGCCATGGCCGAGGCGCTCCATGCCGGGGCGGATGGGGACGCGCGCCTGATCGCCGTTTCGGACGTATCGGCGCAAGACCTGCTCGGCGCCTCGGGCTATGCCTTCGTCTGTCCGGAGAATCTGGGCACCATGACCGGGCTGGCCAAGGAGATGTTCGACCGCTGCTACTACCCGCTGCTCGGCCGGGTCGAGGGGCGGCCTTACGTCACTGCCATCGCGGCGGGCTCGGACGGGCGCGGGGCGACCGCGCAGATCGACCGGATCGTCACCGGCTGGCGCCTGCGGCGCGTGGCGGAGCCGCTGATCGTCAACCTCTCCGCGCAGACGCCCGAGGCGATCCTGGCGCCCAAGCAGGTGCCGCAGGACCGTCTCGATGCCTGCCACGATCTGGGCGCGGCCCTGGCCGAGGGGCTGAGGATGGGAATTTTCTGAGGAGGACAGGACGGTGCCGAACGGACTCGACGCTACGCTGGAAATGGTGCCTACTCGCCCGATGGCGCAGGGCAGTGATGGCGATGCGGGCAGCGACCCGGCGGAGGGCGCATGGGCCGGCAGCGCGGGCCTCACGCTCATCTTCGCCCCCGGCACGCGTCCCGATGCGGATGGCGTGGCGCGCCTGATCGCGGCCTCGCGCGAGGCCGGGCTGGCCGCCAGCGTCAGCCACCGCCCTGTCGGCGAGGCGACGTGGCTGGAACTGCTCGCCAGCGGGCTGACCTTCGATCTGGTCGGCCTGGCGCCGGGTAAAGGGGCTCCGATACCCGAGCCCGTGCAGCGCTTCGGCTTGGATGAAGGGGATGATCCGGGTGCCGGAGAGGCGATCGCGCTGGTGCCTTCCGGGCATATCCTGGGCGGCGCGGGCATGCAGCCGGTGATGCGGATCATGCTGGGGCTGGCGGCCAATCTGGTGCTGGGGCTGAAGGCCGAAACCCCGGTGCGCGCGGTCGCCTGGGGGCCGGCGCGCACGCTGATGGAGCCGCGCTATTTCTGCCGCATGGTGCTGGCTTGGCTGGGCGGCGGGGCCTTCCCGGCGCTGGGGCTGACCGCGCTGCTCGCCGCGCCGGACGGCAGCGTCGCCAGCCGGGGCCTGGCCCATTTCACCGGGCAGGAAATCCAGCTGGAGGCGCGTGAGGGAGAGAGCGCGGCCGATACCGTCAAGCTCGCCGTGCGGGTGATCGACCACCTCGTGCGGCGCGGACGGCTGACTGCACCGCTGCGCATCGAGGCGGCCCCGCAGGCGCTGCTGGCCGAACCGTCGCAAGTGGGCAAGCTGGTGCTGATCTGGCGCGAGGATGGCGACTGAGCGCAGTTCGCCGATATCTCTCGTTCCGCGCCGTCAACCGCAGCGACGCACCGGGGCACGATCCCGGCCTGCAGCGTCATCACCTGCTGCCGCGTCAGTTGCTTGGCCGCGCGGCGTTCCAGCACATGTTCGAGAGCATCGGCGGCCAGCGCTACCGCTTCGAGGATTTCCGCGAGAACGGCCTGCTGCTCCCCTGCGACGAGCCCGCGGCGCTGCGCATGGGCCTGCCGCTGCACCGGGGGCCGCACCGGCACTACAGCCAGTTGGTGATGGAGCGGGTCGGCCAGATCGAGAGCGCCTGGGCCCGGCTGAGCACGCGTGACCCCCATGCCGCGCAAGTGCAGGCGCATATGCGGCTGGAACTGCTGCAGCGCGCGCTGCGGCGCTATCTGCTCGACGGGCAGCGGCGGCGGCTCAAGCTCAACAGCCGCGATCCGCTGGGGGCGGGGGTGGACTTCGTCGCGCTGGACGCGATGGTCGAGGCGCTGTGGGGCGCCACCCGCCCCGCCGAAGCCGCCGCCCGCCCCGCCGAAGCCGCCGCCACCGTCGAGGCGCTTCAGCCGATGCCCGCGCGGGCGCGCAGTTCGTCCTTCGCGGCCTGATACTGCGCGGTGAGGGCGGCGACGCGGTCCGCCACCGGCTCGACGGCGTGGATCGCGCCGATGCCTTGCCCGGCGCCCCAGATGTCCTTCCAGGCCTTGGCGGCGCTCGAACCGCCGGAGCCGAAGTCCATCTGGCTCTTGTCGCCCTGCGGCAGGTTGTCCGGGTCCATCCCCGCCGCCACGATCGAGGGGCGCAGGTAATTGCCGTGGACCCCGGTGAAGAGGTTGGAATTGACGATGTCGGCGGCATGGCCATCGACGATCGCCTGCTTGTAGCCCGCTACCGCGCCGGCTTCGGGCGTGGCGATCCAGGGCGTGCCGATATAGGCGAAGTCCGCCCCCATCGCCTGCGCCGCCAGGATCGAGCGGCCGTTGGCGATCGCGCCCGACAGCGCCACCGGTCCTTCGAACCAGGCGCGGATCTCCTGCATCAGCGCGAAGGGCGATTGCGGCCCGGCATGGCCACCGGCCCCCGCCGCCACCGCGATCAGGCCGTCGGCGCCCTTTTCCACCGCCTTGCGCGCGAAGCGGTCGTCGATGACGTCGTGCATCACCTTGCCGCCCCAGCCGTGGACCGCCGCGTTGACTTCCACGTTGGCGCCCAGCGAGGTGATGACCAGCGGCACCTTCCACTTTTCCAGCACCGCCAGGTCTTCCTGCAGCCGCGTGTTGGTGCGGTGGACGATCAGGTTCACCGCGAAAGGCGCGGCGCACCCTTGCGTCTCCTGCGTGATGCGGTGCAGCCATTCGTCGAGCTGGCTGGCGGGCCGCGCGTTGAGCGCCGGGAAGCTGCCGACGATCCCGCTGCGCATTTGCGCGATCACCAGCTCAGGGTTCGAGACGATGAACATCGGCGCCGCGATCACCGGCAGGCGCAGCGATTCGAAAAGGGCGGGCAAAGGCATCTCGTCTCCGTTTAATCGTTCGATTAAATTGCGGCATAATCCGGCGCGCACGGGCTGTCGAGCAATACCCGCCATACCGCCCCGGCGTTTCCGTAGGCCGAGTGTCCGGAAGCGCGTGACCTCGCTCGCTCCGCGAAATAGACACCACTGTCGATTAACGAAGAGAGAGGATCATCATCATGTCGGACGTGGCGGAGCAGACGCTCGATTGCTCGGACATCGACCAGTACCTCGGCAAGGTCATCGATTCCTCGCCGATCCGCGAACCGCTGGGCAACAATGACATCCGGCGCTGGGTGCAGGCGATGCATTACCCCAACCTCGTGCATTTCGATCCGGCTTATGCGGCCGCCAGCCGCTGGGGCAAGCTGGTGGCACCGCAGAGCTTCCCGATCGTCATGGATGACGGCCACGGCACCGCGCCTTCGTGCATGGGCAAGATCGCCGATTCGCACCTGCTGTTCGGCGGCGACGAGTTCTGGCACTACGGCCCGCGCGTGTTCGGCGGCGACGTCGTCAGCAACGAGCGCATCCCGTTCGACTACGTGGTGAAGAACACCGGCTTCGGCCCGACCTGCT
The DNA here is from genome assembly GCF_036352595.1 of Novosphingobium resinovorum. Lineage (GTDB taxonomy): Bacteria > Pseudomonadota > Alphaproteobacteria > Sphingomonadales > Sphingomonadaceae > Novosphingobium > Novosphingobium resinovorum_B. The sequence goes on along the minus strand of NZ_JAZFAX010000004.1, from coordinate 62,307 downwards.
TCCAGCGCGGCGACAATTTCTATCGCAACCAGAACGGCGAACTGATCGCCAAGCAGCGTTCCACCGCGATCCGCTACCGCGCGGCGGCGGGCGGCGACACCGTCAACACCGCCGAGTTCGAGGAGCCCGAATGGACCGATGCCGAGCTGGACGCGCTGGAAGAGCGCAAGTTCGCCTGGGTGCAGATGCTCCACGATCTCGGCCATGGCGAGCGCTGGTGGGATGACGTGACCGTCGGCGACCATCTGCCCGAGCGCGTGTTCGGCCCGCACACCGTCGCCAGCTTCACCACCGAGTGGCGCTCGTTCCTGTTCACCACCTGGGGGACGCTCGACCGGCGCGATCTGGACCTCGAGGCGCTCGGCTTCACCAAGGAGATGGCCGGGCACGAGAACGACCCGCACATGGAGCGGATCAATCCGGAACTGACCGACGGCGCTTATTTCGGCCCCTCGCGCGGGCACCTGTTCCCCAAGTACGCCCGCCGCATCGGCATGCCGCGCGCTTATGGCTACGGCGCCTCGATGGGGGCCTGGGTGACGGACTATCTTGCCGGCTGGGCGGGAGAGTGGGGCATGGTGGTCCACTCGACGGCGAACTATCGCGGGCCGGCGCTGTCGGGCGACGTCACCATCCAGAGCGCCGAAGTGGTCGACAAGATGATCGACGATGAGGGCCGCCACCTCGTCCAGGTGAAGCACCTGATGCAGAACCAAAAGGGCGTTAAGATGTGCCTGGGCACTGCGGAGATCGAATTGCCCAAAAGGTGACCGGCTGCGTTCCTCCGAAGGAGCGGTTCTGATTCAAAACACGATCGCGTTTCGAAGCCTATTTCGTCATTGCGAGCGAAACGAAGCAACCCAGGGCAGCACTACGCCGCCCTGGGTTGCTTCGTTTCGCTCGCAATGACGAAAGTGAGGTGGAAAGTTCAGCCGGTGTTCTTGGGCTCGACACGGGGTTATTTTCCCGAACCGAAAGGAGGCGGCCCCGGCAAGAGCCGCCTCCTCCCCCTGTCCCGATATCGGAAGATTCCGTTACCCGGCCAGGGTCGCAGCGTGTCCCCCCTGGGGGAGGGCAACAGAGCGGAAGGACACGCAGGCCTTCATCTCAGTTGCCCGAGCTGCCCCCCAGCAGCCCCCCGACGAGACCCGTGACGGTGCCGGTGACGGGGGTAAGTGCGGTACCGGAGCCGGACGTGCCGCCGAGCAGTCCGCTGACGAGGCCGGTGACCGGAGCCAGCACGTTGCCGGTGCCCGAGCCGCCGGCGATGCCGCCGAGCAGCCCGCCGCTGACGCTTCCTTCGACACTGCCGCTGAGGCCGACCGTCAGGCCGCCAACGAGACCGCCGACCACGCCGGTGACGGGAGCGAGCACGTTGCCCGAGCCGGTTCCGCCGGTCAGGCCGCCGAGCAGTCCGGTAACCGGGGCTAGGACGTCGCCCGAACCGGTTCCGCCGGTAACGCCGCCAAGCAGCCCGGTGACCGGGGCGAGGACGTCGCCAGAGCCCGAGCCGCCGGTCAGGCCGCCGAGCAGACCCGTCACCGGCTCCAGCAGTGAGCCCGTACCTGTGCCACCGGTGAGGCCGCCCGTGAGGCCGCCGACGACACCGCCGAGCGATCCGTTGACCGCATCCAGCACCGGCGAGACGACCGAATCGACCGTGCTGGTGACCGGGGCGACGACCGGCGAAAGACCGTCGGTGAGCTGCGTGACCGCACCGCCGACTTGCGGCCCGAGCAGCGCTCCGGTGAGCTGGCCGACCGGAGCGAGGCCCTGCTTGACCCCATCGGCGGTGGTGGCCAGCGAGACGTCCAGGATGTTACCGTCCGCCAGCACGTCTGCGGTGACCAGTTGGCCGGAAACCAGGCCGGGGTTTTCGGACAGCAGGTTGACCCCGGCGATGGTGCCGCCGGTGCTTGGTCCGGTCAGGACGTTGTTGCCCAGGTCCAGTCCGACCAGCGGGCCGGTGTAGGTCGTCGAGCCGGAGCCGCCCGGCAGCGAGCCGGTGAGCCCTTCGACCAGTTGGCCGAGCTGGCCGGTGACGGGCGCGAGCAATCCGCTCTGCCCGACCACCGGGGCCAGCACCGCGTCGACCGTTCCCAGCAGCGGCGTGGTCACCTGGCTGACCGTGGAGGTCACCGTGGCGACCGTGGGCGAGAGGCCGTCGGTCAGCGAGTTGACCGCCCCGCCGACTTGCGGTCCGAGCAGGGCACCTGCCAGCGCCCCGACCGGTGCCAGCGCCGCCTGCGTATCCGCGGTCGTCGTCGGCAGGGTGACCGCCACGACCTTGCCGTCGCCGCTCAGCACGTCGACCGCGATCCCGGCGGTGCTTTGTCCGGCCGTCGTCGGGGCGACGTTGACGTCGATGATCGTGTTCGTCCCGCTCTCGCCGAGGAGGGGCGTGCCACCCACCGTCACGCCGGCGACGGGACCGGTGGTGGTGGTCGTGGTCGGCGTAGGCGTTGGAGTGGGCGTAGGGGTCGGGGTCGGGGTCGGAGTGGGCGTTGGGGTCGGAGTGGGCGTTGGGGTCGGAGTGGGCGTTGGGGTCGGAGTCGGCGTAGGCGTAGGAGTCGGAGTAGGCGTGGGTGTCGGGGTAGGCGTCGGCGTTCCGCCGCCACCGCCGCCGGCGCCTGCGTTGAAGCCGACACCGTCGGCACAGCCGCCCAGCATCAGGAAGGGGATGGCTGCTGCGCACAGCAGGACGTGACGCGTCTTGGCACGAGGGGTGGTGGGGCGCGGTGTGGTGACCGACATGATGATTCCTCCATTTAATGCTCTGTGCGCAGAGCGTTACGCCTGTGCCAAAGCGCCCGCTCGGGCAGACGAAGCCGCCATGGCGCTTTGCCTGCGAAGCCGCCGGATGGAGGGGAATTGCCGCTCGGCAACATTTCGGGTGATCCGGAAGGGCGGGGCATATTGCCGGGCTGCACGCACGCAACCACGCAAATCCCAGCGCCTTGCGGCACGCAAAGCGGGATTTGCGACACGCAAAGCCGCATTTCGGCCTCGGTGTGCCCTTGCCGCCGGATCGGTGGTGATTGGCGTCGGATCGCGGCGCCATCCCGCGGCGTACGAAAAAGGGCCCGGCCGTTTCCGGCCGAGCCCCTTTCGGAAGTTCGATGATGTTGCCGAGATCAGGCCGCGTTGGCGGCACTCAGCACGGCGCGCACGCTGGCGGTGGCGACGTCCTCGTCGATGCCCACGCCCCAGACCGTGCGGCCATCGGGCAGGACGCATTCGACATAGGCCGCAGCGCGCGCGTCGGTGCTCTTGCCCATCGAGTGCTCGGCATAGTCCTTCACGTCGAGGCTGACACCGAAGCTCTCCGCGATCGTTGCGGTGACCGAGGAGATCAGGCCGTTGCCTTTGCCGGACACCGACTGCTCCTTGCCTCCGACACCGATCTTGCCGGCGAAGACGCGGGTGTTGTCCGGGCCCTTGGCCTCGTCCCAGTCGATCAGCTGGAAGCGCTGCTCGCCGCTCAGGCGGTAGGCCTTCTGGAACACGTCCCAGATGTCGCCCGCCTGCAGTTCGCGGCCGAGTTCGTCAGCCAGTTCCTGCACGTGCTTGGAGAAGTGCGCCTGCATCCGCTTGGGCAGCTTGAGGCCCTGGTCCTGCTCGATCACCCAGGCGAAGCCGCCCTTGCCGGACTGCGAGTTGACGCGGATCACCGCCTCGTAGCTGCGCCCCAGATCGGCGGGGTCGATCGGCAGGTAGGGCACCGACCAGATCTGGTCGTTGCGCTTTTCCTGCGCGGCGAAGCCCTTCTTGATCGCGTCCTGGTGCGAGCCCGAGAACGCGGTGAAGACCAGTTCGCCGCCGTAGGGATGACGCTCGGCCACCTTGAGCTGGTTGCAGTACTCGACCGTCTGGATCACCTCGTCGATGTCCGAGAAGTCCAGCTCCGGGTTCACCCCTTGCGTGTACATGTTCATCGCCACGGTCACGAGGCAGCAGTTGCCGGTACGCTCGCCGTTGCCGAACAGGCAGCCCTCGACGCGGTCGGCGCCCGCCATCAGGCCCAGTTCCGCCGCCGCGACGCCGGTGCCGCGATCGTTGTGGGTGTGCAGCGAGATCACCGCCGCATCGCGGTTGGGCAGGTTGCGGCAGAAGTACTCGATCTGGTCCGCGTAGATGTTCGGCGTCGCCGCCTCGACCGTCGCGGGCAGGTTGAGGATGATCGGGTTCTCGGGCGTGGGCTTCAGGATCTCCATCACCGCTTCGCAGCACTCGATCGAGAAATCGAGTTCGGCGGTCGAGAACGTCTCCGGCGAGTATTCGAAGTGCCACTTGGTCTGCGGGTACTTCGCCGCCTGATCGCGCATGATCTTCGCGCCGGTCTCGGCGATGCCGCGAATCTCGTGGCGCTCCATGCCGAACACGACGCTCCGCCACAGCGGCGAGACGGCGTTGTAGAGGTGGACGATGCCCGCGTGCACGCCGGCCAGGCTCTCGAACGTGCGCTCGATCAGATCCTGGCGGGACTGGGTCAGCACCTGGACCAGCACGTCATCGGGGATGCGGCCGTTGTCGACGAGGCCGCGGATGAAGTCGAATTCGGTCGCGCCGGCGCTGGGGAAACCGACCTCGATTTCCTTGAGGCCGACTTTCACCAGCAGGTCGAAGAAGCGGCTCTTCTTCTCCGCGCCCATCGGGTCGATCAGCGCCTGGTTGCCGTCGCGCAGGTCGGTGGAGAGCCAGCGCGGCGCCTTGGTGATGACCTGCGATGGCCACTGGCGGTTCGGCAGGTCGATCTGCGGGAAGGGGCGATACTTGACCGAAGGGTCTTTCAGCATGGTCATGGGGTATTCTCGCTCGGTAATTCGTCTGCAGGCAAAGTCGGTTCAGGTCCCCTTGAGCGCCGAGCGCGCCGCAGGCCGACGCACTACTTCACGCCCAAGGGCGGATAAGTCGCAGGGTAAGGCCGAGCAGAAGGGTCATGCCCTCGCCTATGGGCACGGCGGGGCACGATGTAAAGAGCCAAAAGCGCGTGGCCTTACGAGCAGTAGAAGCGCCTGATGGTCCCGCTGTCGTCGACGTCGACGTTCAGGCGCTCCGCGCGGTAATCCATCGTGACGGCCATGCCGGGCCTGATGACACGGATCGGCTTGTCGCCGCGTGCGGCCTGGATCGCCGCGATGGCCGCATCGCTCGCCGGCTTGCCCACATAGTCGGCGAACTGATCGGCGCCGCAGCCGGGCGCGGCCTCGGCCACGGGCGGACTATCCTTTGGAGGGGTGCCATTCGCGCAGGCCGACAGCGATGCGGCGAGCAGGACGGGCAGGGCGGCGGTCTTGATGATGGGGTACATGAAGTCTCTCCTTGCCGGACGATCTAGCCTAGCCAAGCTGAACCTGCATGCAACGTCATCCGCCGCAGCGGGTGAACACGGTGTAGGTTTGTTCGCCGTTGTGGTCGTAGATCGTGAAAAGACGGCGCGCGCCGCAATGCGCGGTATAGGCGCGCATCATCTTCATGGTCGTCTCGTTGAGTGGCGCGGTGAAGAGCGGGTTCTGTTCCACCACCGTCTCGGGCCTGGCCGCGAAGACACGGCGCAGTTCGGCCACTTCGTCGATGCCGGTCCATTCCCGGCCCTCGTAGAAATGCGGCGGGAACGCGAGCACGCTCATCGGCGCCGCGCCGACCTTCGAATAGAGGTAGCTCGCCGCGCCCCATACGACGATGCGTTTATGCGGGCTGGCGGCGTCCACGTAGTCCGCCAGGGCGTCCTCGGCGGCGCGGGCCCGCCAGCGGTCGTGCAGGTGGAAAGTGCCGGACAGAATCAGGCTCAATCCGATCAGCACCGTCAGCGCCGGCCAAACCGGTTTGCGGACAAGCGCGGCGGCGCACAGGATGGCGAGCGGCGGCAAGGTCGGTTGTCCGTAGTGGACGTAAATGTTGGGGAACGAGAACAGGAGCACCAGTGTGGCAAGGCTCCAGGCCGCGACCAGCCACAGGACCGGACTGCGCTTCGACATTCGGGCACGGGCCGACATGAAGCCCAGCACCGCGAAGAACAAGGGGATGCCGAGCATTCCGGCCATCACGAAAACCCGCTCCAGCCGGATACCGGGATCGGCGTAGCCGCGTGCGACATTGGAGGTGACCAGAGCGCTCCACAACTCGGGAAAATGACCGTGGAACTGGTAGAACAGGCCGGTTGCCAGCAGCGGCAAGGCCCCGGCCGCCCCGAGCAGGGCTATGCGCCACAGCGTCTGCAGGAGCGGGCGGCCCGAGCGGAGGAGCAGCAGGCTCGCCGCGAGTCCGAAGACCACGCCTTCCACTGCGGCGGTCTGCTTGGTGGCGATGGCCATCCCTGCCAGAAGGAAGCCGCCGCACAGCAAGGCGTCGATCCGGCCGCTGCGCAGAAGTGGCAGCCGGGATACGAGGGCGCAGGCCGCGCCAATGATCGCGGTATTGACGAATACGCCGGCCTGCAGGTTCTCGCCCTGAAAACGGCTGAGCAGGGCAAGGTAGACCAGCCCGCCCGCCAGTGCGGCCAGGGGCGTAGTGATGTGCCGGGCAATGCGATTGACGCCGTAGGCGCCCAGCGCCGCGCTGAGTGTTCCCCCGACCTGATAGGCCAGCATCGTGGGAGAGATCAGGGCGATGCCTGAGAAAATCAGGTAGAGCAGCGGACCCTTGCGATCCCATATATCGACGTAAAGCAATTCACCGTGCAGCAGTCGTTCGCCCACAAGGGCATAGAACTGGTCGTCGATACCAAAATTCCACTCACCCCAGGCCGGGCAGCGGATCAGGACGGCGAAGGCGAGCAGGCAGGCGAACTGCGCGAGGCGGCTGCAGGCGATGGTGCGCGCGACGCTCTGTTCCCACCTGCCGTCCGGCGCCTCCGTCGCTATGCCTGACATCGAAATCCCCGCAAAATCACGGGACTTCATAGTCAAGAAAGTCTTACCATTTGGCGAATGCGTATCCTGCGAAGGGGAGTCGCCCAACCCGCCTCGGGCAGGCTGAGCTTGTCGAAGCCCGCTACGGCGTGGCGCTGTGCCTCCCATCCTTCGACAAGCTCAGGATGAGCGTGGTTTGGTGCGAGAGGAATGCACCAAAAGCAAAGGGCGCCGCCGGTTTCCCGGCGACGCCCTTTGCTTTTGCCTGTTCGCGAAGATCAGCCTTCGACGTGCTCGGCCAGCACGGTCAGGCCCGCATCGCCCACTTCGGCGAAGCCACCGGTGATGCGGATTTCCTCAGGAGCGCCGTTCTCGGTCCTGTAGATCTTGAGCGCGCCGTCCTTGATCGTCGACATGAAGGGCGCGTGGCCAGCCAGCACGCCGAACTCGCCTTCGGTGCCGGGGACGACCACCATGTGGACGTCCTCGGAACGGACCAGCTTCGCAGGCGTGACGAGTTCGAAGTGCAGGGGCATATCAGGCGTCCGCCGCCAGCTTCTTGGCCTTCTCGACCGCTTCGTCGATGCCGCCGACCATGTAGAACGCGGCTTCCGGCAGGTGGTCGTACTCACCGTCGACGACGGCCTTGAACGACTTCACGGTGTCTTCCAGCTGGACGAACTTGCCCGAGATGCCGGTGAAGACTTCTGCCACGTGGAACGGCTGCGAGAGGAACTTCTGGATCTTGCGGGCGCGGGCGACCGTGACCTTGTCCTCTTCCGACAGCTCGTCCATGCCGAGAATGGCGATGATGTCCTGCAGCGACTTGTACTTCTGCAGGGTTTCCTGGACGCGGCGGGCGGTCTGGTAGTGCTCGGCACCGACGATGCGCGGCTCGAGAACGCGCGAGGTCGAGTCGAGCGGGTCGACTGCCGGGTAGATGCCCAGCTCCGAGATGGCGCGGTTCAGCGTGGTCGTCGCGTCGAGGTGCGCGAACGAGGCGGCCGGCGCCGGGTCGGTAAGGTCGTCCGCGGGAACGTAGATCGCCTGGACCGAGGTGATCGAACCCTTGGTGGTCGAGGTGATGCGCTCCTGCAGCGCGCCCATGTCGGTGGACAGGGTCGGCTGGTAGCCCACGGCCGAAGGAATACGGCCAAGGAGAGCCGACACTTCTGCACCCGCCTGCGTGAAGCGGAAGATGTTGTCGACGAAGAACAGGACGTCCTGGCCTTCCTGGTCGCGGAAGTATTCGGCCATGGTCAGGCCCGACAGGGCGACGCGGGCGCGGGCGCCCGGGGGCTCGTTCATCTGGCCGAAAACGAGGGCGACCTTGGAACCTTCCGAGGTGGCGTTGCCTTCGGCGTCCTTGGCGATGACGCCGGCGTCGAGGAACTCGTGGTAGAGGTCGTTGCCCTCACGGGTACGCTCACCGACGCCCGCGAAGACCGAGACGCCGCCGTGGCCCTTGGCGATGTTGTTGATCAGTTCCTGGATGAGAACCGTCTTGCCGACGCCCGCGCCGCCGAACAGGCCGATCTTGCCGCCCTTGGCGTAAGGCGCGAGAAGGTCGATGACCTTGATGCCGGTGACCAGGATCGAGGCTTCGGTCGACTGTTCGATGAACGGCGGGGCTTCGGCGTGGATCGCGGCGAACATGTCCGAACCGATCGGGCCACGCTCGTCGATCGGATCGCCGACGACGTTCATGATGCGGCCGAGGGTCTTGGGACCGACCGGAACGGTGATCTGCTTGCCGGTGTTGGCAACGCCCTGACCACGGGTCAGGCCGTCGGTGCCGTCCATCGCGATGGTGCGCACGGTGTTTTCGCCGAGGTGCTGGGCGACTTCGAGAACCAGCTTCTGGCCGTTGTTCTCGGTCTCCAGCGCGGAGAGGATGGCGGGCAGCTCGCCTTCGAAGGTCACGTCGACGACGGCGCCGATGACCTGGCTGATCTTGCCGGTAGTGGTGAGGTTGAGCACGGGTGCGGTGGCCATTGTGGTTTCCTTAGCCTGCGGTTTCTTAGAGCGCTTCCGCGCCCGCGATGATTTCGACGAGTTCGGTGGTGATCGCAGCCTGGCGGGTGCGGTTGTAGACGATCGTCAGCTTCTTGATGAGGTCGCCCGCATTGCGCGTGGCGTTGTCCATCGCCGTCATCGACGCACCCTGTTCGGACGCGGCGTTCTCCAGCAGCGCGCCGAAGAGCTGGGTCTTCAGATAGCGCGGGAGCAGGGCGGCGAGGATTTCCTCCTCATCAGGCTCGTATTCGGTGACCGCGTCGGCAGTCTGGGCAACGGCCTTGGGGGCCGGGACCGGGATAATCTGCTGGTCGGTCGGTTCCTGCAGCAGCGCCGAACGGAACTTCGAGTAGAACAGGTGCGCCACGTCGAACTTGCCCGCCTCGTACATTGCGACGAGTTCGTCGGCGACGCGCTCCGCTTCGTCGTAACCGGGGTTACGCACGTCCGAGGTGTCGAACATGTGGGCGATCTGGCTGGGGTGCTCGCGGCGGATCACCGCGCGGCCCTTGCGGCCCACGAGGTAGAACAGCACGGTCTTGCCCTGCGCCTGCAGATCACGCGCCTTGGCGAGGGCCGCCTTGACGATGTTCGAGTTGAACGCGCCGCACAGGCCCTTGTCGGAGTTCGCGACGACGAGCAGGTGCACCTTGTCGCTGCCGGTTCCGGCGAGCAGCTTGGGGCTGTTGTCGGAGACGGTGATCTTCGACGCCAGCGATCCCATCACTTCGGCGAGACGCGCCGCGTAAGGGCGAGCGTCTTCGGCGGCGGCCTGCGCCTTGCGCAGCTTGGCCGCGGCGACCATCTGCTTGGCCTTGGTGATCTTCTGGGTCGACTTGACCGAGTTGATGCGGCCTTTGAGTTCCTTGAGCGAAGCCACTCGTTGTTCCTCGTTGCGTCGTCCCGGATCTGGTCCGGGACCGGTGGCGGTCTTTACGCTTGGCCGTTGAGGGCTGCTTCAAGACCGCCTGCGATCCCGGCTTTCGCCGGGATGACGGTTTAACTTAAGCGAACTGCTTGGCGAAGGCGTCGAGCGCGGCCTTGGTCTTGCTCTTGGCTTCGTCGCCGAAGTCCTTGGTCGAGCGGATCAGCGCCAGCACGTCGGCATGTTCCGAGTGCATGTAGCTGAGCATCTCGGCCTCGTACTCGGTGACCTTCGAGACCGGCAGGGCGTCGAGGTAGCCGTTGGTGCCGGCAAAGATCGACACGGTCTGCTCTTCGAAGGCGAGCGGCGAGAACTGCTTCTGCTTGAGCAGCTCGGTCAGGCGCGCACCGCGGTTGAGCAGCTTCTGGGTCGAGGCGTCGAGGTCCGAACCGAACTGGGCGAATGCCGCCATTTCGCGGTACTGCGCCAGCTCCAGCTTGATCGAACCGGCGACCTTCTTCATCGCCTTGGTCTGGGCCGAACCGCCGACGCGCGACACCGACAGACCCACGTTGATGGCCGGACGGATGCCCTGGTAGAACAGGCCGGTTTCAAGGAAGATCTGGCCGTCGGTGATCGAGATCACGTTGGTCGGGATGTATGCCGAAACGTCGCCGGCCTGCGTCTCGATGACGGGAAGGGCGGTCAGCGAACCGGCGCCGTTCTCGTCGTTCAGCTTCGCAGCGCGCTCGAGCAGGCGGCTGTGGAGGTAGAACACGTCGCCGGGGTAGGCTTCGCGGCCCGGCGGGCGACGCAGAAGGAGCGACATCTGGCGGTAGGCGACGGCCTGCTTGGAAAGGTCGTCGTACACGATGACGGCGTGCATGCCGTTGTCGCGGAAGAATTCGCCCATCGCGGCGCCGGTGTAGGGCGCGAGGTACTGCAGCGGAGCCGGCTCCGAAGCGGTCGCGGCGACGACGATGGAGTATTCCATCGCGCCGTTCTCTTCGAGCTGACGGACGATCTGCGCGACGGTCGAGCGCTTCTGGCCGACGGCGACGTAGATGCAGTAGAGCTTCTTGCCCTCGTCGTCGCCCTGGTTCGCTTCCTTCTGGTTGATGAAGGTGTCGATCGCAACGGCGGTCTTGCCGGTCTGGCGGTCACCGATGATCAGCTCGCGCTGGCCACGGCCGACGGGAACGAGAGCGTCGATCGCCTTCAGGCCGGTCTGCACGGGCTCGTGCACCGACTTGCGCGGGATGATGCCCGGAGCCTTCGATTCGACGCGGGCGCGCTTGTCGGCAATGATCGGGCCCTTGCCGTCGATCGGGTTGCCGAGCGCGTCGACCACGCGGCCGAGCAGGCCCTTGCCGACGGGAACGTCGACGATGGTGCCGGTGCGCTTGACGCTGTCGCCTTCCTTGATCTCGGCGTCCGAGCCGAAGATCACGACGCCGACATTGTCGGCTTCGAGGTTGAGGGCCATGCCCTGCACGCCGTTCGAGAATTCGACCATCTCGCCGGCCTGGCAGTTGTCGAGGCCGTGGATGCGGGCGATGCCATCACCGACCGACAGAACCGAACCGACTTCCGAAACCTGGGCTTCGGTGCCGAAGCTGGCGATCTGGTCCTTGATGACCTTCGAGATTTCTGCTGCGCGGATATCCATTGTTCTGCCTTTCTTAGCCCTTCATGGCCTGGGCGAGCGAATTGAGACGGGTGCGGATCGAGCTGTCGATGCGCTTGGAACCGATGGTGACGACGAGGCCGCCAAGCAGTTCCGGATCGACGCTGGTCTTGATCTTGACCTTGCGACCCTCACGCACTTCCAGCTTCTGGCGAAGCTGTTCGACCTGTTCGTCGGAAAGCGCGTGGGCGGATGCGACTTCGGCCGTCGCTTCGCCGCGCTGGGCGGCGGCGATGCTGGCGAAGGCGCGGATGATCTCGGGCAGGGCCGACAGGCGGCGATTGCCTGCCAGAACGCCGAGGAAGTTCTTCGTGAGCGGCGAGGTGCCGAGCACGCCCGCGACCGCTTCGATCGCCTTGGCGGCGGCATCGCGGCTGATCTGCGGATTGCGAATCAGCGCGGCAAGCTCGTCGCTCTCGCGCAGGGCCTGGCCGAGGTTGTCGAGGTCGTTCTCAACGGCCGAAACCGAGCCGTTCTCGCTCGCGAGATCGAACAACGCCGAAGCGTAGCGTCCCTGCAAGCTGGCCTTGATGCCTCCGGAATTCTCCACGCCTGTCCTATCCTTACATCGCAGGTGGGTTCGGGTCGGGGACGCAACAACAGCGCGTGCTCCCCCAGCCCGCTGACGGGGCGCGCATAGCGACGATACCGTTACAACGCAAGGTGCCCCTTTGGCCCTGGGGACAAAGGACAGGTAAACAGTTTAAAAGCAAGCGGCGGGAAGCCTGCCGGCGAGGCGGCGTGCAATGCATCGGACGAACTCGAAAAGGAGTGTTTCCGATGAGCTATCGAATCGAGGGCCTGTCGCGCTCGGATTTCTCCGAGTATTACGGCCGGAGCCCAGAAGAACTCGCCAGGATGGATGCAGTGCGGGTGGTGGCCGATGCTAATGACGGCTTTCCCTGCCGCGTGACTTTGCAGGATGCGCGTGCGGGCGATCGGCTGATCCTGCTCAACTTCACCAGCCACCGGGTAAGCGGACCCTACAGGACCGCCTATGCGATATTCGTCCGGGAGGATGCGCAGGATGGCGCAGGCGAGCCGGTCTGGGTCGATCGTCTGCCGCCGATCCTGCAGGGGCGGACGCTGTCGCTGCGCGGATTCGATGAGGCTGGCATGCTCCATGCCGCCGTGCTGGTCGGGCCGGGGGAGGCGGAGCAGGGCATCGCAGACTTGTTCGCGAAGGGCCCGGTCGCCTACATCCATGCCCATTACGCGACATACGGGTGCTTCGCCGCCCGCATCGACCGCGCGGGAGAATGATCGTGTGCATGCAAACCGGCGGGGAGACCCATGGAGGTGTGAGCGACGAGCGGGCCTGGCAGGCAGTGCTCGCGCGTGACCGCGATTTCGACGGGCGCTTCGTGACCGGAGTGCTGTCCACCGGAATATATTGTCGCCCCTCGTGCTCGGCCCGTCATCCGCGCCGGGAGAATGTCCGGTTCTTCGCCCAACCCGATGCGGCCGAGGCGGCAGGGCTGCGCGCCTGCCTGCGCTGCCGCCCGGACGACGTCGCGCGCGACGAGGCGGCGGTGACCCGGGCGCTGGCGCTGCTGGACGATGGCGAGCAGGCGCTCTCGCTCGGCGAACTGGCCGGTGTGGTCGGCTACAGCCCCACGCATTTCCAGCGGGTGTTCAAGCGCTCCGTCGGGCTTTCGCCTGCCGAATATGCCCGCGCGCGCAAGGTCGAGCGCGTCGGCGATGCGCTGAGCGAAGGCGGGAGCGTGACCGATGCGATCTACGAGGCCGGCTTCGGCGCTGCCTCGCGGTTCTACGAGGCGACGCAGGGTCGCCTCGGCATGAGCCCCTCGGCCTGGCGCGACGGCGGCAGGGGAGTGACGATTCGCTGGGCCGTGGTTCCGACGACGCTGGGCGAGATGCTGGTCGCGGCGACCGACAAGGGCGTGTGCCGCCTTTCCTTCGCAGAAGGTCGCGATGCCCTTGCCGCGCGGTTTCCCAATGCGGACCTTGTCGAGGGCGACGAGGCTTTCGCGGCGCTGCTGGGCGAAGTCGTCAGCGCCGTCGAGCAGCCGGGCCATTCGCGGGCGATTCCCCTCGACGTGCAGGGCACCGCGTTCCAGGAGGCGGTCTGGCGCGAGTTGCAGCGCATTCCCGCGGGTGAGACGCGCAGCTATGCGCAGATTGCCGCTGCGGTCGGCAAGCCGGGGGCGGTGCGGGCGGCGGGATCGGCCAACGGGGCAAACAACGTCGCGGTGCTGATCCCGTGCCACCGCGTCATCCGGTCGGACGGCTCGCTCGGCGGCTATGCCTATGGCGAGGCGGTGAAGCGCGAACTGCTGAAGCGCGAGCGCCGGGGCTGATCGCGGCTTGGCTCGCTCGACACGCGCCTGAACTTGGGCTTCAACCCGAGGGTAGATCTCGGGGGCGAACGTGATGAATGATATCGAGGATAGTGCGCCAGAGCCCGGACGCCTGCGCCGTATAGTGGCCTATCCGCTCGTGCTGCTGCCGATCGGGGTGGTTCTCGTCGCCTTGGGAGCGATCCTGCCCGCCGTCGCGACCGGCGCGTTGCACATCGACCGGTCCTCGCCGCTGCGGGCGCTGTCGGGCCTGCTGATCGGCATCTGCGGGCTGCTGGCGTATCAGGCCTTTCAGCGATGGATCGTGCGGGAGCCACGCAAAGCGACCCAGTCCGGCCGCGCCGCCCGCGAGCTGGTGGCAGGCGTCCTCGGCGGCGTGGTGCTGTTCAGCATCATCGTCGGAGCGGTCGCACTGCTTGGCGGTCTTTCGGTCGTTGGCCTCAGGGGCATGGGGGACTTGTGGGTCTGGCTCGGCATCGCGTTCTCTAGTGGAATGGTGGAGGAGGCCTTGTTTCGCGGCGTCATCCAGCGCCAGTTGGAGGCCGTGTTCGGGACATGGGCGGCGCTGGCGGCGACGTCCGCTTTCTTTGGCCTCGCGCATCTGATGAACCCCGGCGCCAGCCTCTTCGCCGCCTTCGCGATTGCCTGTGAGGCCGGCATCCTGCTGGGCGCGGCCTACCTCGTGACGCGCCGTCTGTGGGTGCCGATCGGGCTGCACATGGGCTGGAATTTCACGCAAGGGTGGATCTGGTCGATCCCCGTTTCCGGGGGAGAGACGCCGCGCGGACTGGTGGAGACGCGCCTCGGCGGGCCTGAACTCCTGACCGGCGGGGCGTTCGGGCTCGAAGCCTCGGGCGTGGCGCTGGTGATGGCGACGATCGCGGGCGTGGCCCTGCTGCGATACGCATACCGCAAGGGGGAGTTCATGCCGCCGCGCTGGAAGCGGGGTCAGACGAACGAATAGGGATCGATGTCGATGTTCACGCGAACCCCGCGTGGAAACTCCAGCGGATCGAGCCATTCGCGCAAGGTTTTCTGCAGTTCCGCCGAGCGGCGCGCGTTGATCAGCAGCCGGAAGCGATGGCGGCCACGCAGCAGGGAGAGGGGCGCGGGGGCGGGACCGAGCACCAGCATGTCGGGGAGGTTCGGCGCTGTCCCGCCGATCGCGCGGGCGGCGGATAGCGCCTCGGCCTGATCCTCCGAACTGACGATGATCGCAGCCCAGCGGCCGAAGGGCGGGGCTCCGGCGTCGCGGCGGGCTTCGGTCTCGGCGGCGTAGAAGGCGTCGCGGTCGCCGTTCGCCAGGGCGGCGATGACGGCGGCTTCGGGGTGGCGGGTCTGGATGAGGACTTCGCCGGGCTTCTCGCCGCGTCCGGCACGGCCGGCGACCTGGGCGATCTGCTGGTAAGTCCTTTCACCGGCTCGTAAATCTCCGCCTTCGAGGCCGAGGTCGGCGTCGACCACGCCCACCAGCGTCAGGTCGGGGAAGTGGTAGCCCTTGGTCACCAACTGGGTGCCGATGATGACGTCGATCGCCTTGTTTTCCGCCATCGCGACGAATTCGCCGATCGCGGCGGGGGTGTTCATGGTGTCCGAGGTGACCAGCGCGGTGCGCGCTTCGGGCAGGATTTCCGCCACTTCGTCGGCGATGCGCTCCACGCCGGGGCCGCAGGCGACGAGGCAGTCGCCGGTGCCGCAATCGGGGCAGGCTTCCGGCACGGGTGTCTCATGGCCGCAGTGGTGGCAGGCTAACCTCTTGGAAAACCTGTGTTCTACTAGCCACGCCGTGCAGTTGGGGCACTGGAAGCGATAGCCGCAGTTGCGGCACAAGGTCAGCGGCGCATAGCCCCGGCGGTTGAGGAACAGCAGCGACTGCTCGCCCTTGGCCAGCCGGTCCTTCATCGCTTCCACCAGCTTCGGTGCGATCCAGCGGCCGCGTTCGGGGGCCTCTTCGCGCAGGTCGAGGATGTTGATCGCAGGCAATGTCGCGCCGCCGAAGCGCGAGGGCAGGTCGATCTTGCGATAGACACCCGCCTCGGCCAGTTGCATCGATTCCAGCGCCGGGGTCGCGCTGGCGAGAACTATCGGAATTCCTTCGAATTTCGCGCGCATCACGGCCACGTCGCGGGCGTTGTAGCGTACCCCGTCGTCCTGCTTGAACGAGATTTCGTGCGCCTCGTCGACCACGATCAGGCCCAGATTCGCGTAAGGCAGGAACAGCGCGCTTCGGGCACCCACGATGACCTTAGCGGCACCTAACGATACCGCACGCCACGCCCGGCGCCTCTCGCTGGACTTCAGGGAGGAGTGCCACAGCACCGGCGGCACTCCGAAGCGATGCTCGAAGCGGCGCAGGAAATTTTCCGTCAGCGCGATCTCGGGGAGCAGCACCAGCACTTGCCGCTCCATCCGGATCGCTTCGGCGACAGCCTCGAAATAGCACTCGGTCTTGCCCGAGCCGGTGACGCCGTCGAGCAGGAAGGGGGCGAACTTCTTGTCCTTCACCGCCTCGACGAAAATGTCGGCGGCGTGCTGCTGGATGTCGTTGAGCTGCGGCTCTGCGAATTCCGGGCGGGCAGGGGGGTAGGGCCGGTCGAGATCGACCGTCACCGCCTCCAGCAGTCCCGCGCCGACCATGCCGCGCAGCACGCCGTCCGAGACGCTGGCGAGTTCCGCCAGTTCGCGGATCGAGCCTTGCTCCCCCTGCAGCGCATCGAGCGCGGCGGCGCGCTGGGGCGTCAGCCGGGCGGGTTCCACGCCGGTCAGCCGGTATTCCGTGGTCGTCCCGCCGCCGCGCAGTGCCGAGATGCTGCCCAGCGCCATGCGCGCCACTGACGACAGCGGGGCGCAGTAGTAATCGGCGGTCCATTCGATCAGCCGCCGCAACCGCTCCGACAGCGGCGGCGCGGGCATCACGCCGAGCAGGGGACGCAGTTTGCTTTCAGGCACTTCCTGCGTGTTCAGGCGTTCCGGTTCCCAGACGACGCCCAGCACCTGCCGCGGACCGAGGGGGGCGACGACGATCGATCCGAATTCGATCGTCATCCCCTCCGGCACGCGATAGTCGAGGACGCCGAGGGCGGCGTTGAAGACGAGGAGTCGGACACGTTGCATCTGCGTTCATATAGGCGTGCGCAGACAGGGTCGTGAAGGAGTAGCCGCAGATGAATGGGGGATCGAACATGCAGACGATGGGACGCCGGATGGTTCTGGCCGCATTTCTCGCCACCGGGGCACTGGCGCTGCCGGGCTGCACCACGATCGGCAAGCCCAGCTACACCGACATCATCGAGAACCTGCTGATGCTGTCCAGCCAGCGCGCCTTCGCGCGGCTGACCCAGCCGGACGGCTTCTGGGACAGTTCCGTGGCCCGGATCAACCTGCCGGTGCTGTTCGGCCGTCCGGGATCGGTGGCGCAGAAGGTCTTCCGCTCGCCGCTGTTCAAGGAAAAGCTGCAGCACGAACTCAACCGCATCGCCGAGGATGGTGCGCGCGTGGCCGCGCCGATCGTCTACGATGCGGTGCGCTCGCTGACCGTCACCGATGCGCTGGCGCTGCTGCGGGGCGGGGACACTTCGGCCACGACGTTCCTGCGCCAGTCGATGGGCTCGGGCCTGGTCAATGCGATGATTCCCGAACTCGGCCGGGTGATGCAGGTGGCCGAGGATCCCGTCCTCAATACCGCCGTCAATGCGCTGACCGGCGTGAACATGGCGGACGCGGCGCATGCCCTCGCGCTCGAGGCGGACAATGCGATCTGGTACGAGATCGGCGCGCAGGAAGCGGATATCCGCAGGGATCCGCAGAGCACCAACGATGCCGCACTGATCGCGGCATTGAAGCTGGCCAGGGGGATGTAGGCGCTGCGGCGCGGGGGCTTCGACAAGCTCAACCTGAGCGGTTTTGAGAGCAGGTTTTTCAATCCCGCTCAGGCTGAGCTTGTCGAAGCCCCCGACGTCATACGCTGACAGGCTGGCCCCGGTGTCGTGCATTCCCTATAGGGGCGCCCAGAATCGCCGCCCCCATCGCGGCGCTGCAGGGATACGCACGCCATGAAGTTCTTCGCCGACACCGCCGAAATCGCCGACATCAAGGAACTGGCCGACACCGGCCTGCTCGACGGCGTCACCACCAACCCCTCGCTGATCGCCAAGTCGGGCCGTGATTTCATGGAAGTCACCGCCGAGATCTGCAAGCTGACCACCGGCCCCGTCAGCGCCGAAGTCGTCGCGCTCGACCACGCGGGCATGATGCGCGAGGCCGAAATCCTCCGCAAGATCGCCGACAACGTCTGCATCAAGGTGCCGCTCACCATCGACGGCCTGAAGACCTGCAAGGCGCTGACCGGCGAAGGCACCATGGTCAACGTGACCCTGTGCTTCTCGGCCAACCAGGCGCTGCTCGCCGCCAAGGCCGGCGCGACCTTCGTGTCGCCTTTCGTCGGCCGTCACGACGACAACGGCTTCGACGGCATGGCGCTGATCAGCGACATCCGCATCATCTACGACAACTACAACTTCGCGACCGAAATCCTGGTCGCCTCGGTGCGCCACGGCATCCATGTCCTCGAAGCGGCCCGCATCGGCGCCGACGTGATGACCGCGCCGCCCGCCGTCATCAAGGGCCTGGTCAAGCATGTCCTGACCGACAAGGGCATCGAAGGCTTCATGGCCGACTGGGCGAAGACCGGCCAGTCGATCTGAGGTTGCGCTAGACACCCTTCGACAAGCTCAGGGTGAGCGGGGTTGGTGAAATAACTTCTCACTCCGCTCAGGCTGAGCTTGTCGAAGCCCCGGCGGCAAACACATTCCTCGTCATTGCTTCGCTACGCTCGCAATGACGAAATGCGCAGCCCCCTCTCACATCGCCCATTTGAGCCCGCCGCGCCAATGCGCTAGGCACCTCGGGCAATGTCCGACGAATCCCCAACCGATCGCTTCAAGTCCGTCCTCACCGGAGCCTCGCGCGCCATCGCGCAGGAGGCGGAGGTCGAGGTGAACTGGACCGCCGACGCGCCCAGTTCCACCGGCAACACCTTTCGCGTGCCGATGCCCGGCCGCAGCCTGCCGCGCGCCGCCGCGATGCAGGCGCGCGGCTTCGCCGACAGCTTCGCGCTCAAGCTGCGCCACCACGACGACAAGCTGCACATGCGCAATGCCCCGGCCGAGCCGACCGCGCGCGCCGCGTTTGATGCGGTGGAGACGGTGCGCTACGAGGCGCTCGGCGCCAATGCCTACGACGGCATGCGCGACAATCTCGATGCCGCGCTGCTGACGCGCATCACGTCCGATCCGATCAGCCGCGCCGACACGCCGGACGCCGTGCCGGTCCCCGCGGCCCTTGCGCTGCTGCTGCGCGAGCGCCTGACTGGTCAGGAAATCCCCGAGATCGCCCGCCCCGGCGTCGAGATGGTCCGCAAGTGGATCGAGCGCAAGGCGAACGCCGACTTCGACGCGCTGGCGAATTCGCTGCACGACCAGAAGGCGTTCCAGAGCCTGTCGCTCGACATGCTGCAGCACCTCGAACTCACCCGTGCGGAAGAAATCCCGCAGGAACCCACCGACATGGAAGACATGGACGGCGAGGAAGAGACCGAGGAGCAGGAAGAAGGCGGCGAAGAGGGCCAGGACCAGAACCCCGCCGAAATGGCCGCCGAACCCTCGCAGGGCGACGACGAGGGCGAGAGCGAAGCCGAAGGCGAAACCTCCGACGACATGGAGGAGGGCGAAGAGGGCCAGGAAGGCGAGGAGGGCATGCTCCCCGTCCGCCCGAACCGTCCCTGGACCGACATCCCCGACAGCTTCGACTACAAGGAATATACGACCCAGTTCGACGAAATCGTCGGCGCCTCCGATCTCTGCGACGAGGAGGAACTGACCCGCCTGCGCGCCTATCTCGATGCGCAACTCAAGGGCCTGCAGGGCGTGGTCACGCGCCTCGCCAACCGCCTGCAGCGCCGCCTGATGGCGCAGCAGAACCGCTCGTGGGACTTCGATCAGGAAGAGGGGCTGCTTGATGCCGCGCGTCTGGCGCGCGTGGTCGTCTCGCCGGGGCAGTCGCTGTCCTACAAGATCGAGCGCGACGTGGAGTTCAAGGACACCGTCGTCACCCTGCTGCTCGACAATTCCGGCTCGATGCGCGGGCGCCCGATCTCGATCGCGGCGATCAGCGCCGACGTGCTGGCACGCACGCTGGAGCGCTGCGGCGTGAAGGTGGAGATCCTCGGCTTCACCACCCGCGCGTGGAAGGGCGGCCAGAGCCGCGAGAGCTGGCTGGCGAGCGGCAAACCCGCGCACCCCGGCCGCCTCAACGACCTGCGCCACATCGTCTACAAGAAGGCCGACGAGCCCTGGCGCCGCGCCAAGAAGAACCTCGGCCTGATGATGCGCGAGGGGCTTCTCAAGGAGAACATCGACGGCGAGGCGCTGCTCTGGGCGCACAACCGCATGCTGGCGCGTCAGGAGGACCGCCGCATCCTGATGGTCATCTCAGACGGCGCGCCGGTGGACGATTCGACCCTCTCGGTGAACTCGGCGGGCTATCTGGAGGCGCACCTGCGCCGCGTGATCGAATGGATCGAGAGCAAGTCCCCGGTCCAGCTGGTCGCGATCGGCATCGGCCACGACGTGACCCGCTACTACCGCCGCGCGGTGACGATCATGGACGCGGAACAGCTCGGCGGGACGATGATCGAGCAGTTGGCGGGGTTGTTCGAGGAGGAATGAGGCACTGACGGCGGCTTGACTGGCGCGAGCCGCCGCCTATTCGGCAAGCCATGACCGATGCATCCCAGCTGACGCTGTTCAACAGCCTGACCCGCAAGCTCGAAGCTTTCGAGCCCGTCCACCCGGGTGAGGCGCGCGTCTATACCTGCGGGCCGACGGTCTACAACTATCCGCACATCGGCAACATGCGCGCCTATGTCTTCGCCGACATTCTGGGTCGGACGCTGAGCCACAAGGGCTATAAGCTCACCCACGTCATCAACATCACCGACGTCGGCCACCTGACCGACGACGCCGATGCGGGCGAGGACAAGATGGAGAAGATGGCGCGCGTGGCTGCGCAGTCCATCTGGGATATCGCCGAGCATTACACGCAGGCGTACTGGGCGGACATCAAGGCGCTGGGCATCCGCCAGCCCGCGAAGTGGTCGATCGCCACCGACTATGTGCCGCAGATGATCGCATTCGCCGAGAAGATCGCTCCAACGCATTGCTATGAATTGGAAAGTGGCCTCTACTTCGACGTCTCCACCGTCGCCGATTACGGCCGCCTTGCGCGCTCCGTGACCGAAGAGGGCGAGGGGCGCATCGAGGCGGTGGATGGCAAGCGCAATGCCGCCGATTTCGCGATCTGGCGAAAGACCCCGGCGGGCGAGAAGCGGCAGATGGAGTGGGATTCGCCCTGGGGCAAGGGCGCGCCGGGGTGGCATCTGGAATGCTCGGTGATGAGCGGCGACCTGCTCGGCTTCCCGTTCGACATCCACACCGGCGGCATCGACCACCGCGAAATCCACCACCCCAACGAGATCGCCCAGAACCAGGCATTCTGCTGCACCAATGGGCTAGACGTGCCTGCCAATTCGGGCGCGCGGGTGTGGATGCACAACAACTTCCTCGTCGAGCGTTCCGGCAAGATGAGCAAGTCCTCGGGCGAGTTCCTGCGGCTGCAACTGCTGATCGACAAGGGCTACCACCCGCTCGGCTACCGCATGATGTGCCTGCAGGCGCATTACCGCAGCGAGCTGGAATTTTCGTGGGAAGGTCTCGCCGCCGCGCTGGTGCGCCTCAAGCGCATGATCATCGTCGCCGAACGGCTGGCCGACGTCGAGGCGGGCGAGGCCGCTCATCCCAAGCTCGCGCCGATGCTCGAAACGTTCGAGAAGGCGATCGGCGAGGATCTCAACACCGCCGTCGCGCTCACCGCGCTGGAAGACGTGCTGGCCGCCAAGAAGGTCGATCCCGCCGCCAAGCGCGCCGTCGTCGAGAAGATGGACGCGGTGCTCGGCCTCGACCTGTTCGGCACCTCGCGCGCGGACCTGCGCCTGCGCCCGAAGACCGCCGCGATCTCCGAGGCGGAGATCGAGGACGTTCTGGCCGCCCGCAAGCAGGCGCGCGCCGACAAGGATTTCGCCACCTCCGACGCTTTGCGCGACGGGCTGGCGGCCAAGGGTGTAGAGGCGATGGACGGCGACCCGCTCGGCTGGGAATGGAAGCTGGGCTGAGCCTCAGCGTTTCGGCACCACCACCAGCTTGTAGGGCATGTAGAGCAGCACCTCGGACAATCCCGCGCGCGCCCATTCGACCGGGCGGCTGAGGCCTTCGATCTCGACACCGTAGTCCGGCCCGACCCGCGCGGCCATCTCGCGTGCGTCGCTGGCGATCGCATCGGCCACCGCGCCGCGATACTGGTCCGGCGCGACGACCGAGAGCGTCAGGTCGCCGGTCTCGTTCATCAGCGCGCGCCCGACCGGCTTCACCGATTTCACGAATGCGGTGATCGCGGTCTGCGCGGCCTGGGCGTCGGTGCCGCCGGTCAGCGCGACTTTGGCGAGGAACGCGGTACGCTGGCTGTCCGGCCTTCCGTCGCCCGAAAGCGTGAGTTCGCGGTAGTTCGCCAGCGTCAGCGGCTGCAGCGTACGCTCGCCATAGGCCAGTTGCACGCCCGATCGCGGCGCGGCGGCGATGGCGCTGCGGATCATGTCGTAGATTTCGGCCTCGCGCTGGGCCTTGTCGCGGGTATCGCCCGAGACCGCGACTTCCACGACCGCGAAGTCGGCTTTGCGGCGCAGGCCCACGGCGGGTCTGTCGGCGCTGTAGTCGTCGGCCTCGCGGCGCATGGCGGTGACGATGACCTCGCCGAGGCCTTCATCCTGTGCAACCGCTTCGGTTCCCGTACCCAGCATCGCCAAAACGGCAATTATCGATGCGAATCCTGCTCTTGTCATGCCCACCCTCCCTGTCAGAACCATGTCCGATCTATTTCTTGCCGAAATCCGGAGCCCGTCAATGACCGTCGCCCTCATCAACGCCAATTCGCGCCCGTGGCTTGAAGGCAAGCTGCCAGGTGGCGTCGAGCCGCTGTGGTTCGAGGACACGGACCAGCTGATGGCGCTGGCGCCGCGCGCCGAAGTGGCCTGGCTCGACATGATCGCGCAGCCTGTCGCGCGCGAGGCGGTCGCGCTGATGACCGGGCTCAGGTGGTACTGCGCGATGTCGTCGGGCGTGGACTGGCTGCCGCTGAACCTGCTTCGCGAGCGAGGCGCGGTGCTGACCAACGGTGCGGGCATCCATGCGCAGACCGTCTCCGAATTCGCGGTGATGGGCATGCTGACGATGGCGAAGGGCTGGCGCGAGGTCGTGCGCGCGCAGGACCGGCATGAGTGGCTGACGCAGCCGCCCGGCACCCGCGAATTGCTGGACAGCGAAGTGCTGGTGATCGGCGCGGGCGAGATCGGCGGGCGGATCGCCGAGATGCTGCGGGTGTTCGGGGCCAAGGTGACCTCTGCGCGCCGCCGTCCGCAGGCGGGCGAACTGGGCGAGGGGGAGTGGCAGGCGGCGCTCGGCCGGTTCGACTGGGTGATCCTGATCGTCCCCTCGACGCCGCAGACCACCGGGATGTTCGGGGCGGAGCAGTTCGCGGCGATGAAGCCCGGCGCCACGCTGCTCAACTTCGCGCGGGGATCGGTGATCGATCAGGATGCGCTGCTGGCGGCGATCGATTCGGGGCATCTGGGCGGCGCGTTCCTCGACGTGACGACGCCTGAGCCGTTGCCCTCCGACCATCCGCTGTGGTCGCGCGGGAACGTGCATATCTCCATGCATCTGTCCGGCCGCGCGCAGGATGCGCTGTTCGCGCGCGGCTCGGCGCGGTTCCTCGACAACCTCGGGCGTTATGTGCGCGGGGAAACGCTGGCGCATCGGGTGGACCTGTCGGCCGGCTACTAGGCTGCGTCTCTGCGCGAACCATTTTCTTTCCCGAACCCGTCATCCCGGCGCATGCCGGGACCGTGGGCCGTCTTTAGAAGCGACCTCACGCCGGGGCGCCCCGGCGAAACCTATCGCCTCAAGATTGGCCCGCGGTCCCGGCATGCGCCGGGATGACGATGGTTGGCTGCATCCGTGCCGTAGCCTTGCTTGGCCGCGCCTGATATTTTCTTCCGCGCGGCTGGCAAATTCATCAGGGACGGCTCCGCGCCAAATCGCGTATCAGCCTCCATCAAGACGGCCGGACACCAGGGACCGGCGCAGGAAGAGGGAAAAGCGGATCATGGCCGAGAGCGACAAGCGCAAGGCGTCGGACCTGTTCATCGAATGTCTGGAGCAGGAAGGCGTCGAATATATCTTCGGCGTGCCCGGCGAGGAGAACCTCGATTTCCTCGATTCGCTCTCGCGCTCCAAGCAGATCAGGCTGATCCTGACGCGGCACGAGCAGGGCGCGGGCTTCATGGCGGCGACATATGGGCGCCACACCGGCAAGGCGGGCGTGTGCCTCTCGACGCTGGGGCCGGGCGCGACCAACTTCGTCACCGCTGCCGCCTATGCGACGCTGGGCGGCATGCCGATGCTGATGATCACCGGCCAGAAGCCGATCAAGAAGTCGAAGCAGGGTCGCTTCCAGATCCTCGACGTCGTCTCGATGATGCAGCCGATCACCAAGTATGCGCACCAGATGGCGTCCTCGGACAACATCCCCAGCCGCGTGCGCGAGGCGTTCCGTATCGCCGAGGAGGAGAAGCCCGGCGCCACCCACATCGAACTGCCCGAGGACATCGCCGACGAGCACACCGATTCGCGCCCCGTCCCGCGCTCGATCGTGCGGCGGCCTTCGGCGGACGTGAAGTCGATCGTCCAGGCGGTGGACGCGCTGCAGACCGCCAAGCGTCCCGTTCTCGTGATCGGCGCAGGCGCCAACCGCAAGATGACCAGCAAGATGCTGGGCGAATTCGTCGAGAAGACCGGCATTCCGTTCCTCACCACGCAGCTCGGCAAGGGCGTGATCGACGAGCGTCATCCCAAGTTCCTGGGCTGCGCCGCGCTGTCCTCGGGCGACTTCGTGCACCGCGCGATCGAGGACGCCGACTGCATCGTCAACATCGGCCACGACGTGATCGAGAAGCCGCCGTTCTTCATGCACAACGACGGCACCCGCGATGACCGCACGGTCATCCACATCTCCACCAAGACGGCGGAGGTGGACCCGGTCTACTTCCCGCATATCGAGGTGATCGGCGATATCGCCAACGCCATGTGGCAGATCAAGGAGGCGATCACGCCGTCGCCCAAGTGGAACTTCGATGCGATGCTGCGCTTCCGCGCCGCAGAGCTGGAGCATACCGCGAAGCTGGCGGCGGACGAGCGCTTCCCGATCTTCCCGCCCCATGCGGTGCAGCAGGTGCGCGATGCGCTGCCTGACGATGCGATCGTCTGCCTCGACAACGGCGTCTACAAGCTGTGGTTCGCGCGCGGCTACTGCGCGACGAAGCCCAATACCGTGCTGCTCGACAACGCACTGGCGACGATGGGCGCGGGCCTTCCCTCGGCGATGGCGAGCGCGATGGTCTATCCGGACCGCAAGGTGCTGGCGGTCTGCGGGGACGGTGGGTTCATGATGAACAGCCAGGAGATGGAGACGGCGGTTCGCCTCGGCCTCAACCTGACGGTGCTGATCCTGAACGACAACGCCTATGGCATGATCCGCTGGAAGCAGGCCAACATGGGCTTTGCGGACTTCGGCTTGAACTACGGCAACCCGGACTTCGTGCAGTACGCGCAGAGCTACGGCGCCAATGGCTATCGGGTGGAGAGCGCGGCGCACCTCAAGGAACTGCTGGCGCATTGCCGCGATACGCCGGGTGTTCACCTGATCGATTGCCCGGTCGACTATTCGGAGAACGACCGCATCCTCAACACCGAGATCAAGGAACTGTCGCGGGCGCTGTAAGGGCGCACGCGGCGGGAAGGCCCACTTCGCCATCACGACCGAAACGAAGCAACCCAAGGCAGCTCGGCGCTGCCCTGGGTTGCTTCGTTTCGGTCGTGATGATGCGGGAAGGGTGGCTCAGCAGTCCTCGAGCACCAGCAGTTCCACTTCCACCGTCAAGCGCGGGGGCGATTGCCGGTGTTCCACTCCGGCGACGACGGCGTCTGCGACGAGATGGCGCGGCACGGTGAATTCATGATCGGGCAGCGCGGCGATCAGCGCTTCGCCCCGCGCGACCCCGTCCAGGCCTTCGAAGGCCAGCACGATCGTGTGCCGCGCGCCGGAGAAGGTGGCGCTGGCCCAGTTGCGCTCGGAATGCCTCAGGAACTCGGCGGAGGGGCCGGCGAGGGCCAGCACCTCGGACAGCAGCCGTAACCAGGGGCCGCGCGCGGGGCGGCGGGCGGTCAGCGCGGGCGGCAGCGGCATGGCGCGTACGAGTTCAGACTGCATGGCGGTTCTCCCCGGTGCCGGTAAGGTAAGTGTTCATGAACTGCTCGACTCGCGCGGCGGTCTCGTCGCGCGGGACGCGGCCGTTGCGCAGGTCCGCCACGAAACGGGGATCCTGGGCGGCGAGGCGGCCGAACTTGGTCCACGGCATCTGGGTCTGGCGTAGGAAGCGCTCGATCTGGCGCAGGAGCATCCGGTCTGGTCCTTTCCTGTACGATTCTGCTTGATGTTTCCTTTTTGTTCCGTTCTAAATCCTACATGTCTAGGAAATTTCCTACGGATATGGATTACAAAATGGTAAGCGATCCGACCCGGTTGAGGCTGCTGGAACTGGCCGCGGCACGGCGCGTCAGCCTGGCCAGGCTGTCCTCGATGCTCGGCAAGAACTCCAGCTATCTGCAGCAGTTCATCCGCAAGGGGAGCCCGCGCAAGCTGGAGGAGCAGGACCGCGGAATGCTCGCGCGCTTCTTCGGCGTGGACGAGGCGGAGCTGGGGGCGTCGAAGGAAAATTCCTATGATGCGCATCCTCCCGCCATGGCGGAGCGATCGCGCCGGCGCAGCTGGATCGACGTGCCGCGCCTCGCGGTGGGCGCCTCGGCCGGGCCGGGCGCCATGGCGGACGGGGAGCAGGCGTTCGACACGATCTGCTTCTCCGGCCGCTGGCTGCGCTCGATGGGCCTGCAGCCGGAGCATCTCTCGACGATCGTGGTGAGCGGCGATTCGATGGAGCCGAGCCTGCGCGACGGCGACGAAATCCTCGTCGATCGCACCCTCCGGGCGTTGCGCGACGGCATCCATGTCGTCAGGCTGGGGGAGAGCCTGCTGGTCAAGCGGCTCGATGTCTCGCGGCCGGGGATCGTCGTGCTCATCAGCGACAATCCGGCCTATCCTCCCGTCGAATGCGCGGCGCAGGACATGGCGGTGGTCGGCCGTGTGGTCTGGAAGGGTGGGCGCATCTAGGTTTTGCCGAAGCGGCGCTGGCCCGGTTGCATTCGCGCGGCGTAGCGGCCATTTCCCGGTGCATGACGCAAGGCACAGAACAACCGATGCGCGTGGGGATCATCCCCGTGACGCCGCTCCAGCAGAACTGCTCGCTGATCTGGTGTACCGCCACCATGAAGGGCGCGCTGGTCGATCCGGGCGGTGACCTGCCCAAGCTTCGCCAGGCGCTGGAAAAGACCGGCGTGCAACTGGAAAAGATCCTCGTCACTCACGGCCACCTCGACCATTGTGGGCAGGCCGGGGTGCTGGCGAAGGAACTCGGCGTGCCGATCGAGGGGCCGCACGAGGAAGACCGGTTCTGGATCGCCCAGCTCAGCGACGACGGCCCGCGCTGGAACATGGAGGCGCATACCTTCGAGCCCGACCGCTGGCTCGAGGATGGCGACACGGTCACCGTCGGCGAACTGGAGCTGGATGTCGTCCACTGCCCCGGCCACACGCCGGGCCACGTCATCTTCCATCATGCGCCGAGCAAGTTCGCGATGGTCGGCGACGTGCTGTTCCAGAACGGCATCGGCCGCTGGGACTTCCCGCGCGGCAATCTCGACGATCTGCTGCACTCGATCACCCGGAAGCTCTGGCCGCTGGGCGACGAGGTCACGTTCGTGCCGGGGCACGGGCCGGTGAGCACGTTCGGGCAGGAGCGCCGGACGAATCCCTACGTCAGTGACGAGGCAATCCGCCGCGGGCTGCCGGTCTAGCAGTCTGACTTAATGCCGGTGCAGCACTGGAAATGCCCCGCTGGGGCATTTCCAGACAGCCTCCTAGAATCGTCCTGCCGCGATCAGGGCGGCAACCGCCGCCAGTCCCAGCAATGTCAGCACGGTGACGATGAAGCCGATGGCGCGCAGGGGCGACTTGTCGGGCTTGTCCATGCCGAAGGCGTGGGCGATGCGCGCCAGCAAGTAGACGGCGCCGACATAGGCCAGCCAGGGTCCCGCCTTGCCCGACAATTCGATGGCCGCGACCAGGACCAGTACGAAAGGCGTGTTCTCTACGTAGTTGGCCTGGGCGCGCATCCGGCGCAGCAGCAGCGGGTTCTCGCCGTCGCCGTGCCATACCTTTGCGGCGAAGCGCACCTTGCCCGCGCGCAGGGCGAGCCAGAAGGCGAGCACTGCCGCTGCGGCGGCAAGGCTCAGGGTCGTCTGCAGAATCATGAATGGCTACTCCCGGTGGAAACCGCGTCATGGTCGAGGGAGTAACGGGTTGCAACTCGCGTGAAATCGGTTATAGGCGCGCCTTCGCAAGCCGCCGTGTCCTCAGACGGTCACCGGCGGCCTTTTTGACAGAAACGTATTTGCAGGAACAGGTGCCGAAATGGCTGTCCCTAAAAGAAAGACCTCCCCCTCCCGCCGGGGCATGCGCCGCAGCCATGACGCGCTGAAGGTTGAAGCATTCCATGAATGCGGCAACTGCGGCGAGCTGAAGCGCCCGCACAACCTGTGCAATGCATGCGGCCACTACAATGGTCGTGAAATCGTCGCGGTCGAAGCCTAAGGCTTAGATCGCAAGACGAATTTCGGAGAGAGCCCCATGAGTTTGCCGCGTATCGCTATCGATGCGATGGGCGGCGACGAGGGCGTGCGCGTCATGATCGAAGGCGCCGCGCTTGCGCGCCGTCGCCATGACCGTTTCAAGTTCCTGCTCGTGGGTGACGAGGTGCGGATCAAGGCCGCGCTCGAGAATCACCCGAATCTGCGGGCAAGCTCCGAAATCCTGCATACCGACGGTGTCATCACCGGCGAGGACAAGCCCAGCCAGGCCCTGCGCCGGGCCAAGGGCACGTCCATGGGGCGCGCGATCGAGGCGGTGAAGCTCGGCCATGCCGGGGCGGCCGTCAGCGGCGGCAATACCGGCGCGCTGATGGCGATCGCCAAGCTTTCGCTGCGCACGATGCCCGGCATCGATCGTCCTGCACTGGCCGCGCTGCTGCCGACGCTGGGCGACAACGACGTCATCATGCTCGACCTCGGCGCCAATACCGAGTGCGACAGCCGCAACCTGGTCCAGTTCGCGATCATGGGGGCGGCGTATGCGCGCGTGGCCACCGGCCGCGACGAACCGCGCGTGCGGCTGCTCAACATCGGCACCGAGGAAACCAAGGGCACCGAGGAACTCCGCGATGCCGCCGCGGTCCTCAAGAGCGCGGCCGAAAACCTCGCGATGTCCTTCGACGGCTTCACTGAGGCGGACAAGATCTGCCGCGGCGACGTCGATGTGGTGGTGACCGACGGGTTCACCGGCAATGTCGCCCTCAAGGCAGTGGAAGGCACGGCGCGTTTTGTCGCCGACCTGCTGCGCCGGGGCTTCACCAGTTCGCTGCGCTCGAAGATCGGCTTTCTCATCTCGAAGCCGGCGACCGACCTGCTCAAGCATCATCTCGATCCCAACAATCACAATGGCGCGGTCTTCCTGGGCCTCAACGGCATTGTCGTGAAGAGCCACGGCAGCGCCAATGCTGCGGGCGTGGCCAATGCCGTGGCGGTCACCGCCCGGCTTCTGGAGGAAAACGTGACCGAGCGCATCTCTGCCGACCTAGCCCGCCTGGGAGGGTCGACCTGGCGCATGCCCCGCGGTTCCGCCGGCGGCGTGAGCGGCGTCGAGGAAGAGCGCGCCTGATGATTCGTTCGGTCCTGATCGGCACCGGTTCGGCCCTGCCGCGCACCGCTGTCAGCAACGCCGAACTGGCCAGCCGGGTCGATACCAGCGACGAGTGGATCGTCGAGCGCACCGGTATTTCCAACCGCCACATCGCGCAGGAGGACGAAACCACCTCCAGCCTTGCCACCGACGCGGCCCGCAAGGCGATCGCGGCGGCGGGGATCGAGGCGGCCTCGATCGATCTCATCGTCCTGGCGACCGCGACTCCGGACCAGACCTTCCCCGCCACCGCGACGATCGTGCAGCATAGCCTGGGCTGCCGTCCCGGCGGTATCGCCTTCGACGTGGCGGCGGTCTGCTCGGGCTTCCTCTATGCGGTCGGCGTCGCCGATTCGATGCTGCGCACCGGCATGGCGAAGCGCGCGCTGGTGATCGGCGCGGAAACCTTCAGCCGCATCCTCGACTGGGAGGACCGCACGACTTGCGTGCTGTTCGGCGACGGTGCCGGCGCGGTCGTGCTGGAGGCGCAGGAACAGGAGGGGGAAACCCACCGGGGAATCCTCGCCACCCGCCTTCACGCCGATGGCGCGCACAACCAGCTGCTGTTCGTCGATGGCGGTCCCTCGACCACCGGAACCGTCGGCAAGCTGCGCATGAAGGGCCGCGAGGTGTTCCGCCACGCTGTCGTCAATCTTGCCGAAGTCTTGCGCGAAGTCGTTGAAGAGGCAGGCATTTCCACCCAGGATATCGACTGGCTGGTGCCGCATCAGGCGAATGCGCGAATCCTTGACGCCACTGCGCGCAAGCTCAACCTGCCGCCCGAAAAGGTGGTGATGACGGTGGGCCAGCACGCCAATACCTCGGCCGCATCGGTGCCGCTGGCGCTCGACCAAGCGGTGCGCGACGGGCGAATCAAGCAGGGCGATCTGGTCATGCTGGAGGCCATGGGCGGCGGATTCACCTGGGGCGCGAGCCTCATTCGGGTCTGATCCACTCCATATCGACGGACGTTGCGTTCAATATTGGACGCACCGTTGCTTTCTTCTCTGATTCTAATATTATCCGGGCAATCGGCGCACTATGGGGATGCGGGCTTGATGCGCTCAACGGATACTTTGACCAGGGCTGAGATTGCCGAAGCCATTCATCGCAAGCTGGGCATATCTCGTGCCGAGTCGCTTGCCATGGTGGAAGCGATCCTGCAGCAGATGTGCTCGGCGCTCAGCCATGGCGAGAACGTCAAGATCTCGGGTTTCGGCACTTTCCTGCTGCGCGACAAGGGCGAGCGGGTGGGACGCAATCCCAAGACCGGCGTAGAAGTGCCGATTACGCCCCGGCGCGTGATGACCTTCCGCGCAAGCCAGATGCTGAAGGATCGTATCGCCCAGGATTGACGGGAAAATCCCGTCCGGAAAGGCAGGTATGAACGATTCGGTTTCCCTCGCGCCCGAGACGGCGTCGCTGTTCGATGCGACTCGGAGCGATGCCCCGGTTTTCGATGACGGCAAGGATCCGCTGGCATTGCGGACCATCGGCGAAGTGGCGAAGGCGCTTGGCCTGCGCCCGCATGTGCTGCGCTACTGGGAGGAGCAGTTCGCTGCCCTGCAGCCGGTCAAGCGGAGCGGGAATCGTCGCTACTACCGCCCGGAGGATATCGCGCTCATCGCCGAGATCGACCGTCTGGTCCATCGCGAGGGCTATACCCTGCGCGGCGCGGCCAAGGCGATCGAGGACAAGTTGTCCGGCTCGATCGAAAGTAATGAAGCCGCCGCGCCGAAGCATCGGGACGAGCGGGAATCGGATGATTTCTTCCGGCGACTTACTGGCATTCGCAACCAACTTGCCGAAGCGCTCGTCCGGGCCTGACCATGCGGCCCGATCAGGGGTGGCGCAGCATTTCGAGCACCTGATCGACCAGCCAGTCCTGCGCCGCAGGTTCGACGTAGCTGTGGCTGGCATCGGGGCAGGTGCGGATGCGCGTGTCGCCGGCGGTCCAGCGGGCGGTGAAGGCGAGGCCGGTGCGGTCGCGTCCGGCGACGAGGAAGCACACCGGTCCGGCGAAGTCGCGGATGCCTTGCGCCATTTGCACGGGCAAGCCCTCAGGCGCGGGAGGGGCGGGGCGCAGCGCGGCGAACA
This sequence comes from Novosphingobium resinovorum, assembly GCF_036352595.1. Lineage (GTDB taxonomy): Bacteria > Pseudomonadota > Alphaproteobacteria > Sphingomonadales > Sphingomonadaceae > Novosphingobium > Novosphingobium resinovorum_B. The sequence goes on along the minus strand of NZ_JAZFAX010000004.1, from coordinate 30,396 downwards.
GGCTGCGCGCCAGCCCCGGCAGCGAGACCTGTCCCGTCAGCAGCCGCCGGATCGCGGCCGGATCGGCAAGGCGGCGGCGGTAGTGATCGCGCACGACTTCCGCGGGCATGTCTTCGCCGGCATCGTCCTCGATGGTCCAGGGGTTGGACAGGATCAGCCCGTCGAGCCCCGCGCCGCGTGCCAGCATCAGGGCGCTGGCGGCGTCGCAGTTGCCTAGGCCGATCACGCGGCGGACTTGCGGGCATTGGGCCAGCAAGGCGCCGCGCGCGGCGGCGATGTCGGCGGCGCTGGAGCGGAAGCCGCGATTCTCTCCTTCGCTGTCGCCGATCCCCCGGCGATCGAAGCGCAGCACCGGGAAGCCCCGCGCCGCGATCCGCGCGGCGAAGCGGGCCTGGCCGTTCCACGCACCCGCGCGCACTTCGTTGCCGCCGGAAACCAGCAGCAGCGCGGTCCGTTCCGGTCCCGGATCGAGCGTGCCGACCAGGCGCTGCCCTTCGCAAGGGAAGTTCAGGTGCAGGCGGCTCATGCGCCGATGATCCCGGCGACGAGAGCGGCCAGCGCATCGGCCTGGGCGGGGTTTTCGTCCGGTTCGGCGCGCAGCCACAGGCCGCTGCCGCCGATCTGGTTCTGCGCGATCACGGTGGCCGCCGCGCCCGGCTCCATCGCTTCGAAGCCGCGGTAGAAATCGGCGCCGAGCGGGTAGCCCGCGAGGGTCAAGCCCCCGGCCAGCGCCTGCGCAGCCAGCGCTTCGCGGGTCTCGTCGATGCCGGCTTCGCGGGAGGAGAGGATGCGCGCGCGCAGCATCTGGCGCAGGATCGCGGCGGCCTTGACCGGGGCGTAGTGGAAGGCAGGCAGCGCGGCGGGCGTGAACAGGCAGCCGCCGCGCAAGGCCAGCGTGGCGGCCGCGCCGAAGTGGCGGGCGGCCGCCGCCATCGCCTCGCGCCATTCACCGGGATGCCGGTTTTCGAGCGGCAGTAGGCTCTCGTTGCAGCCGGGCAGGTCGGGGAGTAGCGAATCGATGCCTGCCGCGTCGAGGCGGCGCATGACCTCCACGGTGAAGCGCCGCAGCTTGTTGCCTTCGTCGAACAGCGCGGGGACGACGAGCAGCCGCCGGGCCCGGCCTCTGTCGCAGGCCAGCGCGAATTCGGAGCTGGTGCCGCCGTCTGCAAGCGGGCAGGGCCAGCTCGCGACTTCCATCAGGCGCCGCGCTTGGCCTCGACGAACGCGAGCAGGCCGCCGTAGCTCTCCAGCATCTCGCCTTCGATCTCGTCGTCCTCGATGATGATGTCGAGGCGGTCTTCCAGTTCGGTCAGGAGCCCGGCGACGGCCATCGAATCCAGTTCGGGCAAGTGTCCGAACAGGCCGGTATCGGCATCGAATTCATCGGCCTGACCCGGCTTGAGCCCCAGCACATCGGTCAGGATGCGGCGCAGCAGCAGGTCGGTTTGGTCTGACATGGCCCCTCGGCGTTCTTTCGTTCTCGACCGGCCCTCTAGCCGCGCTTCGCACTTGCGGCAAGGGAGCGCAGCGCGATGCGGGCGAGGGGCGGCCAGTTGCGCGGCGCCATCGGCCTGAACATGTCGAGCCGCCAGCGCGGGCGATGCGCTTCCATCCAGTCGCGCTTGTAGGGATCGTCGCCGGTGCCGAAGTCGACGAGATCGACGCGGTCGATGTCGATGACGTGGCTCATCAGCGCGGCGGTCAGCACCGAGCCTGGGGAGAGCGGCCTGGCCGATTCGCGGTGGGCGAGCTTGTGGATGAAGGCGGCGGCGCCCTCCACCGTCCACATCTGCGCGGCGATGGCGGGGCCGTCCGGATCGTCGGCCGCATGCGCGAGCGCGAGGCGCAGGCGGCCGGCGGCGCCTTCCTGCCGGGCGAAATCGCGCAGGAACGCCGGCGAGCCTTCCTCCGGCTTCCAGCTCTCGGCGTAGATCGCCTCGTACTGGTCCCAAGCGGCGGGGTCGAAAGCGGTGAGGATACGGGTCGTCACTTTGCCCGACTTGCGCTTGAGCGTGGTGCGCAAGGGGCCGGGACGGGAGGCGAGGTAGGCGGCATAATCGCGTCCGGAGACGGGCAGCACGCGGTTGGTGTCGCAAGGCTCGGCGCGGACCAGCCAGCCGGCGGCCGCGAAGGCGGAGCGCAGCGCGGCGGCGCTGCCGTCCTCGTCGGGGACGCCATGGAGCGTGATGCGGTGCGCGCGGCGGGCCAGATCGCGCGCGAGCGCGGCCAGCGGAGCGTCGCCGGAAAGGATCGGGCGGAAGCGGAAGGTGTACCAGTTCGCCAGCGCGCTCAGGTGCCCCGAGGTGCCCGCCAGCGGTAGTACCGCGATGTCGTCATCCGAGCGGGCGACGGCGAGCAGCGGCGCCAGCGTGCAGTGCTCCGCCAGCCCCTGCCACCACGCCAGCCGATCGAACGGCGCGTGCTGCTGCGCACTGGAGAGCAGCGCGGCAAGCCGTTCATCCGATTGCACTTCCTTAAGATCGGAGTGATAGTCGATCCGCAACCTTGCCACTTACCCCTCGCGGAGCCTTTCCTTCACATGTCCGGCACACCACCGCGCGGCAGCGCCGAAACCCCGATACTGCCGCTCGACCACCTGGCCTTTCGCGGGGCCGACGCGGACGATGCACTGGTGCTTCGTGACGGCACGCTTAGCTGGAAGGACTTAAGAACGCGTGTCTGCCGCCTCGCTGGCTGGCTTTCGCGTGAGGTACACGAGAAGGGCGCGCGAGTCGCGACCTGGGCGGCCAAGGGCGAACTGACCTGCCTGATGCCGCTGGCGGCGGCGCGCGCCGGGCTGGTGCATGTCCCGATCAATCCGCTGCTCAAGCACGCACAAGTCGCGCATATCCTTGCCGACAGCGGCGCGGCGCTGCTGATCGGCACGCCGGCGCGGCTGAAGACGCTCGACGCGGCCGACGTGCCCGCCGGTTGCCGCCTGCTGGCCGAGGACGAGGCGCTGGCGACGGCGGCGGAACTGGACGCGGCGATGCTGCCGTCGCAGGCCGATCCGCAGGACCTGGCGGCGATCCTCTATACCAGCGGCTCCACCGGCCGGCCCAAGGGGGTCATGCTGACTCACGCCAACATGTGGCTGGGGGCGGAAAGCGTCGCCGGCTACCTCGGCCTGGCGGCGGACGACCGCACGCTGGCGGTGCTGCCGCTTTCGTTCGACTATGGGCAGAACCAGCTCCTCTCGACCTGGTACGCGGGCGGCTGCGTGGTCCCGCTGGACTACCTGATGCCGCGCGATGTGGCGAAGGCGGTGGAGCGCCATGCGATCACCACGCTCGCCGCCGTGCCGCCGCTGTGGGTGCAGCTTACCGAACTCGACTGGCCGCCGGAGACGGCGGCGCGGCTGCGGCGGCTGACCAACAGCGGCGGAGCGCTGACGGTGGACCTCGTGCGGCGGCTGCGCGCGCTGTTCCCGCAGGCGCGGCTGTTCCCGATGTACGGCCTGACCGAGGCGTTTCGTTCGACGTATCTCGACCCGGCGCTCGTCGATACGCACCCGACTTCGATGGGCAAGGCGATCCCGCATGCCGAGATCCTCGTCATCGATGACCGGGGAGAGGTCGCGGCGGACGGGGAGGAGGGCGAACTCGTCCACTGCGGACCGCTGGTGGCGCAAGGGTACTGGCACGATGCCGAGCGGACCGCGGAACGCTATCGGCCCGCGCCTGCCGCCTCGCGCTATGGCGGGATCGCGGTGTGGTCGGGCGACCGGGTCCGGCGCGAGGCTGACGGGTTGCTCTATTTCGTCGGGCGGCGCGATGCGATGATAAAGAGCGCGGGCAACCGCATCTCTCCGCAGGAAGTGGAGGAAGCGGCGCTGGCGACCGGTCTCGTCGCCGAGGCGGTGGCGCTGGGCGTCGCCGACGAGCGGCTGGGCCAGGCGGTCCATCTGGTAGCGCGCGCCGCGCCTGGGGCCATCGACGCGGCGGTGGAACTGCCGCGCAGGCTCATGCAGGAACTGCCCAATTTCATGCAGCCCAAGGTCGTTCACTGGCGCGAATCGATGCCGGTGGGGCCCAATGGCAAGCTGGACCGGACCGGGCTGGCTGCCGAGATCGGTGCCCGAATTGGCGCAGGAGCCGTGTCATGAAGCCGCTGGGACCGATTCCTTCGGGCTATGAAGCCATCGACGGCGTTCTTGCGGTCGGCGGGCGGCCGGTGACGCAGTGGGTCGAGCAGGCGGGAGGAACGCCGCTGTTCGTCTATTCCGCCGATCTGGTGCGTGCGCGCGTCACGCAACTCCGGGCCGCGCTGCCGGGCCGCGTGGCGCTGCACTATGCGGTGAAGGCCAATCCCTTCGTGCCGTTGCTCGAACTGATGGCGGGGCTGGTCGACGGCTTCGACATCGCTTCGGGCGGCGAGCTGGAGATCGTGCGCGGCGCCGGGCTGCCTCTCGGCAAGGTGAGCTTCGCCGGGCCGGGCAAGCGTGACGCGGAACTGCAGGCGGGCATCGCGGCGGGGGTGACGCTCAATCTCGAATCGGAAGGCGAGGCGGCGCGCGCGCTGGCGATCGGCGATCGGCTGGGCGTGGTCCCGCGCCTTGCCGTGCGCGTGAACCCCAGCTTCGACCTCAAGGGATCGGGCATGAAGATGGGCGGCGGCGCCAAGCCCTTCGGCGTCGATGCCGAGCGGGTGCCGGCGCTGGTGCGCGAGGTCATCGCCGCCGGTGCCGAGTGGCGCGGCTTCCACATCTTCGCCGGGAGCCAGGCGCTCGGCGCCGAGGCGATTGCCGAGACGCAGGAACAGGCGCTGGCGCTGGCGGCGCGGCTGGCCGAGGAAAGCGGCGCGGCGCTGCCGCACTGCAATCTCGGCGGCGGCCTCGGCATTCCCTACTTCCCGGGCGACACGCCGCTCGACCTCGCGCTCGTCGGCGAGCGGTTGGCGGCGTGCATGGCCGATCTGCCGCCGGTGCTGCAGGAGACCGAATTCTGCATCGAGCTGGGGCGCTATCTCGTCGGCGAGGCGGGCGTCTACCTTGCGCGGATCGTCGATCGCAAGGTCAGCCATGGCGAGGTGTTCCTCGTCACCGACGGCGGCCTGCATCACCAGCTGGCGGCCTCGGGCAACTTCGGCACGGTGGTTCGGCGCAATTACCCTTCCGCCATCGCCACGCGCTTCGGGGCCGAGGCCGAGGAGGAGGCTTCGATCGTCGGCTGCCTGTGTACTCCGCTCGACAAGCTGGCCGACAAGGGCGGTTTTCCGCGCGCCGAGGTGGGAGACCTGATCGCGGTGTTCTGTGCCGGCGCTTACGGGGCCAGCGCCAGTCCGGCGCATTTCCTGGGGCAGGGCCCGGCGCTGGAAATGCTGGTGTGACGGAGGCATTTTGCCGCTCGCGTCGATGTTGAAATGACCCGCGCTTCGTGATTGCGAGCGCAGCGAAGCCCTGGGTTGCTTCGCTGCGCTCGCAATGACGAATTTGGGACTTTCCCATCCATTAACCCCGTCCCGCAGCGCGTCCCGATTTGGGACCGCCGAGGAATTAGCCTTGCAAGGCTAACGCAATATTCACCGTTTGGACGGATACCGGGGGCCGAATTCCGCCGCCCTTGCCTTGCGCGTCATCCGCGCGGGGGAAGGAACAGGCGCCAAGACGAGGACATGTTCATGCCGCATCTTCCAGCCCGACTTCTCGCCGCAGCGACGCTGGGCAGTGTCGTCCTGACCGGATGCGGAGGGGCTGGCCCCGCTCGGGAACTGCCGCCCGCCTCGTTCGTGGCGATGCAGGAAGGGCCGGGCGAGGAATACGTCATCGGCCCGCTCGACCAGCTGACCGTGTTCGTCTGGCGCAATCCGGAGCTGGGCGCGAAAGTGCAGGTCCGTCCCGACGGGCGCATAACCACGCCGCTCATCACCGACATGCCCGCGGTCGGCAAGACGCCCTCGATGCTCGCGGAGGACATCCGCCTGCAGCTCTCGCAGTATATCGAGGATCCGCTGGTCTCGGTCATCGTCGATGGCTTCTCGGGCACGTTCAGCCAGCAGATCCGCGTCGTCGGTGCGACCGAGAAGCCGGCCTCGATCCCCTACCGCGCCAACATGACCGTGCTCGACGCGATGATCGCGGTGGGCGGCCTGTCGGAATATGCGGCGGGCAACAACGCCCGGCTGATCCGCTTCGACAAGGAGAGCGGCAAGCAGCAGGAATACAAGCTGCGGCTGGGCGACCTGCTCAAGAAGGGTGACAGCAAGGCCAACGTCATGCTGAGCCCCGGCGACGTCATCATCATCCCGGAAAGCATGTTCTAAGCATGGATTCGCTCTACGAAGAACTGCTCGCCGGGCTGCACAGCATCTGGCACCGTCGCTGGATCGCGCTGGCGGCCGCCTGGGCGATCTGCCTGGCCGGCTGGCTGGTGGTGGCGCTGATCCCCAACAGCTACCAGTCCCGCGCGCGCATCTTCATCCAGCTCGACGACGCGCTCGCCGAGCAGGTGGGCATCGGCGTCGCCGACAAGAAGCGCGACATCGAGCGGATTCGCCAGACCCTGACCAGCGCGGTCAACCTGGAGAAGGTGGTGCGCTCGACGCGGCTGGGCGACACCATCGACAGCCCCAAGGCGATGGAGGCGGCGGTGCTCAAGCTGGGCAAGAACGTCCAGGTCGTGAGCCAGGAGGACAACCTCTTCGAGATCACCGCGACCGCCGATGACAGTTCCTTCTCCGATGCCGAGAACGCCAAGCTGGCGCAGAGCGTCGCGCAGAAGCTGATCGACATCTTCCGCGAGGAGAACCTGGCCGGCAATCGCGGCGACATGGTCGAGACGCTGGAATTCGTGAACCAGCAGCTGCGCGCCCGTGAGCGCGAACTCGAATCGGCCGAGACCAAGCGCACCGCCTTCGAGGCGCAGCATCCCGAGATGGCGCTGGGCGGCGCGGCGGTGGCGCAGCGGCTGGAAACCTCGCGCTCCTCGCTGCGGGACATGGAGGCGGATCTCTCGGCGGCGCAGAGCGCGCTGGCGGCGATCGACGGCCAGCTCGCCGGAACCCCGCGCACGATCGCGGGCGGCGCGGCCGACGGCGGCGCGCAGTCCGCGCTGGCGCGGGCGCAGTCCGACCTTGCGGCGATGCGCGCGCGCGGCCTGACCGAGAATCATCCCGACGTGATCGCCGCCAAGAACCAGGTCGCCGCGCTGCGCGGCCCCGCATCGCAGGAAGCGGCGAGCGGCGGCGGCACGATCAACCCGGCCTACAGTTCGCTCCAGTCGATCCGCGCCGAGCGGCAGGCCAACGTCCAGGCGCTGCAGTCGCGCAAGGCGGCGGCGCAGTCCGACATCGCTTCCCTTACGGCCTCGGCGATCCAGGATCCGGAACTCGCCACCCAGGCGCAGCGTATTAACCGCGACTACGACGTGCTGCGCCAGCAGTATGACAAGCTCCTGCAGGACCGCGAGGAACTGCGCCTGCGCGGCGAAGTGCGCACCGAGCGCGAGGCGGTGAAGTTCGAGGTGGTCGATCCGCCGACGAGCCCGCGCACCCCGGTCGCGCCCAATCGTCCGGTGCTGCTGCTGGGCGTGCTGATCGTCGGACTTGCCGGCGGCTGCGCCGGGGCCTTCGCGCTCAGCCGCGTGCGCTCGGTCTTCGCGACCACGGCGGGGCTGGAGAAGGCCACCGGCCTGCCGGTGCTGGGGGCGATCTCGCAGACCCTGACCGACCAGGCACGGGCGCTGCGGGCGAAGCGGCTGAAATATTTCTACGCCGGGACCGCCGCGCTTTGCGGGCTGTTCGTGGTGCTGCTCGCCGCCGAGTTCATCCAGCGTGGCATGGTGGCGTGAGGGAACCGACATGACCGATCATCGCAAGATTCCCGTGCCCAACCCGTTCCCGGGCGGCCAGTTCTCCGGCAGCCGCCTGCCCGGCGGCGAGGCCGACGAGCCCGAAGGCGAATCGCTGTTCGAGCGCGCCAACGGCCGGTTCGATTTCAACAGCCTGATCGCGAAGCCGGTGGCGTTCCCCGAGCGTCCTGCCCGGCGGGCGCCTGCCACGCCGCAGGCGGCGGCTCCGGTCGTTCAGACGCCGGCTGCTTCTGCCCCGGCCGGTTCTGCTCCGTCCGTCCCGGCCCCCGCCGCGCCGCTGCCGGTGCAGGCCGCCGAGCCGGTCGCCGAACCCGAAGCGGCCCGCTTCGAAGGCGCCGTGCATGCCGTCGATCGCGAGCACTTGCGCGAACAGGGCCTGATCGTGCCCGAAGGCACCGTCACCGAGCTTCTCGAGGAGTTCCGCATCGTCAAGCGCCAGCTGCTCGTGCAGGCGGCCGATCTGCGCCGCCAGAAGGCCGGGCCGATGGCGCAGCGGGTGCTGATCTCCTCGCCCCATCCGGGCGAGGGCAAGACGTACTGCGCGCTCAACCTCGCGCTGTCGATCGCGGCGGAGAAGGAGAGCGAAGTGCTCCTCGTCGATGCCGATTTCGCCAAGCCCTCGATCCTGTCGGCGCTGGGGCTGCCCGGCGGTCCCGGCCTGATGGACGCGCTGATGGACGAGACGATCGACGTCGCCGACTGCGTGCTGGGCACCGACATTCCGGGCCTGTGGGTGCTGCCGGCGGGCGACACCACCAGCCATGACAGCGAATACCTCTCCAGCTCGCGCACCGCGCGGGTGCTGGACCGGCTGACGCAGGGCGCGCCCAATCGCATGGTGATCTTCGATTCGCCCCCGGCGCTGGCGGCCTCGCCCGCCGCGGAACTGGCGAAGTACGCCGGGCAGACGGTGGTGATCGTGCGCGCCGACAGGACCGGGCGCGGGGCGCTCGACGATGCGATCTCGCTGCTGAACGGTTGCCCCAACGTGCAACTGCTGCTCAACGCCGCGCAGTTCAGCCCGAGCGGTCGCCGCTTCGGCTCCTATTACGGATACAAGGGTTAAATGGGGATGACCCGCATGAAACAGGCGCGCGTCAGGCAGGTAGGCAGTCCCGTGGCGATGCTGGCCGCACTGGCGGCGACGGGTGCCGTCATGGCCATGCCCGCCGTGGCGCAGGCACAGTCGATCGGTGGCGACAGCATGGGCGGCGGGGCAGGGAGCGGCATGGGCGGCTCGGATGCCAACGCGTCCGACGGCTCGCTGCGCAAGTCCGACCGCTCCTCGCGCCGGGGCGGGCGCGGGCAGGGCGGCAAGCGGATCGAGATCGCGCCCTACATCGAGATCGACCAGGTCGTCACCGCCCAGCTTTCGCCCGGCAGCGACGTGCTGACCTATACGCAGGCGGCGGTCGGCGTGGATGCCTCCATCCAGGGACGCAACAACGGCCTTGCCGCTTCGGTCCGCTACCAGCGGCAGTTCGGCTGGGGCAGGAAGGCCGGCGACGGCGATGCCATCAGCGGCCTCGTGCGCGGCTATGCCACGGTGCTGCCCGGCGTGACCGTGGAGGCCGGCGGCCTCGCCTCGCAAGTCGATGTCGAGAACGGCGGCGCGGCGCTCGCCGCCGGCACGCTCTCGGGCAACGGCAAGTCGACGGTCTATTCGGTCTATGCCGGTCCCTCGGTCCAGACCCGCGCCGGCGACCTCGACGTCGCGGCGAACTACCGCGCGGGCTTCACCAAGGTCGACCAGTCGAACAGCGCGCGCGACGCGCAGACCGGTGCCGCGGCCGACGTGTTCGACAAGAGCGTGACGCAGATGGCGGACGTGCAGGCGGGCTTCGCGCCGGGCACGGTGCTGCCGGTGGGCGTGGGCGCGGCGGGCAGCTTCTACCAGGAGGACATCTCCAACCTCGACCAGCGCGCCCGCGACATGCAGGCGCGGGCGATGGTGACGGTGCCGGTCAGCCGCACCGTCCAGGTGGTCGGCGCGATCGGCTACGAGGACGTCGAGATCTCCAGCCGCGACGCGGTGCGCGATGCGGATGGCAACCCGGTGATCGGCTCCGACGGCCGCTACGTCACGGACAAGTCTTCCCCTCGCGAACTGGCTTACGACGTCAGCGGGCTGATCTGGGACGTCGCCGTCATGTGGCGGCCGAGCCGGCGGACCTCGCTCTCGGCCCATGTCGGGCGGCGCTACGGCTCGACCAGCTTTGGCGGCACGCTGGCCTATGCGCCGAACGATCGCAGCCAGTTCAGCGTCTCGGTCTACGACAATGTCTCGGGCTTCGGCGGCCAGCTCAACCGCGCGCTGGACCAGCTGCCGGACGATTTCGAGGTGGTCCGCGATCCGGTCACCGGCGAACTGCGCGGCTGCGTGTCCTCGCTGGAGAGCGGCAACTGCCTGTCGGGCGTGCTCGGCTCGGTGCGCTCGTCCACGTTCCGGGCGCGCGGCATCGCGGCCAACTACTCGATGCAGATCGGCCGCCTCAGCGCCGGGATCGGCGCGGGCTACGACCGGCGCAAGTACATCGCGGCGGCGGGCACCGTGCTGGCCTCGGCCAACGGCGTGATCGACGAGAACTGGTGGCTGGCCGCGTACCTGAGCGGCGACCTGGGCCGCGATGCGGGCTGGTCGGCCAATGTCTACGCCAACTGGATCAGCAGCGACGATGCCCTGACCGGCGACGTCGCCGGCTACGGCGCCTCGGCCAGCGTCTACAAGAACTTCATGCCCCGTCTGCGTGGTACGCTGGCGGTGGCGCTCAACGGGCAGCAGTACAAGGCGCCCGCCATCGACGACCTGTGGACCGCCTCGGCGCTCGCGGGTCTGCGCTACAGTTTCTGAGAGGAGCAACCCGATGTTCGACGACTTCTACGGGCTCGACGCGAGGCCTTTCCAGCTCACCCCCGACCCGGCGTTCTATTTCGAGAGTTCGACGCACAGGAAGGCGCTGTCCTACCTCGGCTACGGCCTGGCGCAGGGCGAGGGCTTCGTGGTCATCACCGGCGAGGTCGGCGCGGGCAAGTCCACGCTCGTCGCCTACCTGATGGCGACGATCGATCCGGCACGCATGACCGCCGCCAACGTCGTGACCAGCGCGCTCGACGGCGAGGAGATCGTCCATGTCGTCGCGCAGTCGTTCGGGCTGCCGGTGCAGGGCCATGACAAGGCCTCCGCTCTCGGCACGCTGGAGGCGTTCTTCCACGAAGAGGCGCGCGCCGGCCGCCGCTGCCTGCTGATCGTCGACGAGGCGCAGAACCTCTCGGTCAGCGCGCTGGAGGAGCTGCGCATGCTCTCCAACTTCCAGCTCGGCTCGCACCCGCTGCTGCAGACGCTGCTGCTCGGCCAGCCCGAATTCCGCGAGACGCTGCTGGAAAGCAACCAGCTCGAACAGCTGCGCCAGCGCGTGATCGCCACCCATCACCTTGGCCCCATGCACGTCCGCGAGGTGCAGGCCTATGTCGAGCATCGTCTCGGCTGCGTGGGCTGGAAGGGCAATCCGGCCTTCGAACCGGCGATCTTCCCGGCGATCCACGAGGCGACCGGCGGCATCCCGCGCCGCATCAACCAGATCATCAACCGCCTGCTCCTGCTTGGCGCGGTCGATCGGCGCGAGCATCTCGACACCGCGATGCTGGAGCAGGTGCTCGACGAGATGAACGACGACGGCGCGCTGGCCGTGGTGTCGAAGGTCCAAGCCCCCGAGGCTCCGGTGGCTACGATGCCGCAGCATTTCGCTGCCGCGCCTGAGGGTGAACCGGTCGATGCGATCGACACCGCCGCTGCCGTGGCGCTGATCGAGGCCGCCTTCGCGGATCGCGACACGGTGGACGCCGCCCGCGTGAGCGCGCTGATCGAAGCGGCGCTGGCGGACCGCGAATCGCTCGGCTCGGTCGAGGCGACGGCGCTGATCGAGGCCGCGCTGGCGGATCGTGATACGCAGATCGGCGAGTTGCAGTCCGCCGTGGTCGAACTCGCCGCCGCTGCGGAAGAGCGCGAGGCCACCGCCTCGCGCCTGCAGTCCGACCAGATCGCCGCCCTCGTGCAGCAGCTGGCGGACACCGCGGCGCGCGCCGACGGGCTCGAAACGCGCCTCGGCGAAACCGAGCGCACCTTGCGTCACACGCTGACCATGCTGATCGAATGGATCGAAAGCGGCGACGGCGAACGCCGGGTCGCCTGAGGGAGCGTCAGTCGCATGTCGGTGCCGATCAACGGCCTCTCCGTCGATGTCGAGGACTGGTTCCAGGTCGGTGCCTTCGAGAAGGTGATCGACCGCGAGAACTGGGGCGCGCTGGCCACGCGGGTCGAGCGCAACTGCGACGAGATCCTGCAGCTTTTCGCCGATGCCGGGGTGAAGGGCACGTTCTTCACGCTCGGCTGGGTGGCCGAGCGTCACCCCGCGCTGATGCGCCGCATCGCGCAGGAAGGGCACGAGATCGCCAGCCATGGCTGGGACCATGAGCGCGTGTTCCGGCTTGGCCGCGAGGCGTTCGCCGCCGATATCGCCCGGGCCCGCACGGTGATCGAGCAGACATCGGGGCAGGCGGTGAAGGGTTACCGCGCGCCCAGCTTCTCGATCGACGCGCGCACGCCCTGGGCCTTCGAGGTGCTGGCGGAGCAGGGCTATGCCTATAGTTCCAGCGTCGCGCCGATCGCGCACGATCACTACGGCTGGCGCGAGGCCCCGCGCTTCGCCTTCCGGCCGATCGCGGATGCCGATCTGGTGGAGATCCCGGTGACCACCGCGCGCTTTGCCGGGCGGCGGCTGGCGGCGGGCGGCGGCGGGTTCTTCCGCGTGCTGCCTTATGCCTTCTCGCGCTGGGCGATCCGGCAGGTCAACCGCGAGGACGAGCGCCCGGCGGTGTTCTACTTCCACCCCTGGGAAATCGACCCCGGCCAGCCCCGTGTCGCAGGCGCGCCGCTGCGTTCGCGGCTGCGCCACTACACCAACCTGTCGGTGATGGCGGACAAGCTGGAGCGGCTGGTCGGCGACTTTCGCTGGGGCCGCATGGACGAACTCGCCGCGCGCGAGGCCCTGCGCGCCGAGCCGCTGGCGCTGGCCGCGTGAATGCGCCGTTCGTCCCATTGAGCGTGCGCACCCGTCTGGTCGACCTTGGCGATCCGAACGAGATCGCGCGGCTGGAGGGCTTCGTCGCGCGCCATCCGCTCGGCACGCCGTTCCATCGCCCGGCGTGGTTCGTCTCGGTGGCGCGGGCGACCGGCAATCGCGCGCTGGCGCTGGTGCAGGAGCATGAAGGCGCGATCGTCGCCCTGCTGCCGCTCGATGCCATCCATTCGCCGGTGTTCGGCCGCCTGCTCGCCTCGACCGGCTTCGCGGTCGGCGGGGGGCTGCTGGTGACCGATGGCGCCGATCCCGCCGCGATGTTCGCCGCGCTGGAGGAACTGGCGCTGCGGTTGACCTGCCCGACCATCGAGCTGCGCGGCGGGGTGCTGCCGGACGACGGTGGTGGCTGGGCGCTCAGGACCGAATCGCACGCCAACTTCGCCCGCGCGTTGGCGGCCGACGACGAGGCGCAGCTTCTCGACATTCCGCGCAAGCAGCGCGCCGAAGTGCGCCGCGCGCTGGGCATCGACCTGACCGTCGAGGTCGGCACCGCCGAGGCGGATCGCGCCGCGCACTACGCGGTGTTCTGCGAGAGCTATCGCAACCTCGGCACCCCGGTGTTCCCGCGCGCGCTGCTCGACGCGGTGGTGGACGGGTTCGGCGAGGATGCCGATATCCTCACTGTGCGCCATCAGGGCAAGCCGGTGGCGAGCGTCATCAGCGTCTACCACCAGGGCGCGGTCATGCCCTACTGGGGCGGCGGGACGTGGGATGCGCGGCGGCTGCGGGCCAACGATCGCATGTACTACGAACTGATGCGCCACGCGCGCCGGCGCGGCTGCACGGTGTTCGACTTCGGCCGTTCCAAGACCGGCAGCGGCGCCTACCATTTCAAGCGCAACTGGGGCTTCGAGCCCGAGCCGCTGACGTATGCGACCTGGACCGCGCCCGGCAACCCGGTGCGCGATGCCAACCCCGCCAGCGGCAAGCTGTCGCTGCAGATCAAGCTGTGGCAGCGGCTGCCGCTCGGCATCGCCAATCGCCTTGGCCCGCTGATCGCGCGCGGTATCGGCTGATGGGCGAGATCCTGTTCCTGTCGCACCGCATCCCGTTTCCGCCGGATCGCGGTGACAAGATCCGCTCGCATCACGTCCTCAGGGCGCTGGCGGGCATGGCCCCGGTCCATGTCGCGACGTTCTGCGACGACGAGCAGGACCGGCGGTTCGAGGGTGATCTTGCCGGGCTCGCGGCCAGCTACCGCCTTGTCGAGCGCAGGAAGCCGCTGCCGGTCGCGGGTGTCGAGGCGCTTGCCAGCGGCCGCGCGCTCAGCCTTGCGGCCTTCCACGACCGGCGGCTGGAGGATTATGTGCGCACGGTGCTGGCGGAGCGTGAGATCGATACCGTCTACGTCTTTTCCGGCCAGATGATGCAATACGTTCCGCAGGACTTCGCGGGCCGGGTGGTGGCCGACCTCGTCGACGTCGATTCCGCCAAGTTCGAGGCCTACGGCGCCCGGGGACGCGGCGTGCGGGCGTGGATGGAGCGGCGCGAGGCGCGGCTCCTGCGCGAGGAGGAGGCCCGCATCTGCGCCTCGGCCACCGTCACGCTGCTGATAAGCGCGGCGGAGGCGGACCTGCTGCGCCTGCGCGCGGGCGAGGCGTACGGGCGCGTAAGGGCGATGGGCAACGGCCTTGACGCGGCATGCTTCGATCCCGCCGTGGTCGCGCCCGAGCCGCGCATGCTGGCGCACGGCGGGCCGCGCATCGTCTTCACCGGGCAGATGGACTACGCCCCCAACATCGAGGCGGCGACGCGCGCCATCGAGCGGGTGCTGCCGCTGGTGCGCCGGACATGCCCGGAGGCCACGCTGCACATCGTCGGGCGCAATCCGCCGCCCGCGCTGACCGCGCGTTCGGGCCGGGGCGGTGTCGAAGTCTGGGGCAGGGTCGAGGATATCCGTCCCTGGCTTGCCGCCGCCGACGTCGCGCTGGTGCCGCTGGAGATCGCGCGCGGGGTGCAGAACAAGGTGCTCGAAGCGATGGCGATGGGGCTTCCCGTGGTGCTCTCTTCGGGAGCGGCGACGGGCATCGATGCGCTCGACGGGCGCGATTTCGCGGTGCGCGACAGCGACGCCGCGATGGCGCAGGCCGTCGCCGACCTCGCGCGCGCACCCGATGCCGCCAGGGTCATGGGGCAGGCGGCGCGCGAGTGGATCCTTGCCCATGCCAGCTGGGAAGCGGCGCTGGCGCGGTTGCCCGAATATCTCGGACTGATGAGCGAGAACCTGACCCATGTGGCCTGACGCCGGGCGCGTGCCCGTGTCCCGGATCCTGCGCGACCTCGCATCCGCGCCGCGAAGGGCGTGGCTGGCGCTGAACGCCGAATGGCGCGGCGCGGCGGTGCGGCTGGCGATCGCCTGGGGCGTGCTGCTCGTCGCCTTTCCCGGCGACTGGGGCGCGATGGCCCGGCAGTGGTGGGACATCTCGACCTACAATCACGTCCTGCTGATCCCGGCGATCCTCGGCTGGCTGGTGTGGCAGCGCTGGCCGCAACTGGAACGGCTGGCGCCTTCGCCGTGGTGGCCGGGGCTGGTGCTGCTCGCCGGCGCGGCCTTCCTGTGGCTGCTGGGCGCGATGTCGGGGCTGGACCTCGCGCGGCAGGCGGGGGTGGTCGCCATGCTGGGCGCCTGCGTGCCGCTGATGCTGGGCGTGCGGGTCAGCGCGGCGCTGGTCTTCCCGCTCTGCTACCTCGTCTTCCTCGTTCCGGTGGGCGAGGAACTGGTTAACGTGCTGCAGACGATAACCGCCAAGATCACCATCGTCCTCACGCACCTGAGCGGCATTCCCGCCGAGATCGACGGCGTCTTCATCGATACCCCGGCGGGTCTGTTCGAAGTGGCGGAAGCCTGTTCGGGCGTGAAGTTCCTGATCGCCATGGTCGCCTTCGGCGTGCTCGCCGCGAACGTCTGCTTCCTGAGCTGGCGGCGGCGCGCGGTGATGCTGCTGGCCTGCGTGGTCGTGCCGATCGTGGCGAACGGCATCCGCGCCTGGGGCACGATCTATGCGGCGCAGATCTTCGGCATCGAGGCCGCGGCGGGCATCGACCACATCGTCTACGGCTGGTTCTTCTTCGCGATCGTGCTGGCGCTGGTGATCGCCTGCGCCTGGCGGTTCTTCGACCGGCCGCTGAACGCGCCCGTCGTCGATCTCGAAGCAATCGAGGGCGCGCGCTGGCTTGCCCGGCTGGAGCGGTTCGCCGCGGCGCCGCGCGCCGCGCTGGGCGGCTTCGCGCTGGTGCTCGTGCTGGCATGGTGCTGGGCGCTCGTCGCGGACACGCTGGAGGCGCCGATGCCCGCGCGCATAGACCTTCCCGCCGTGCCGGGATGGACCCGCGTGGATTATGCGCCGACGATCTGGTGGGAGCCGCGCGCCGAGGGCGCCGAGCATCGCCTGCTGGGCCGCTATCGCAATGCGCAGGGGCGCGAAGTGGACGTTTTCCTGGCGCTTTACGACAGCCAGGGCGAAGGGCGCGAGGCCGGCGGCTTCGGCCAG
This sequence comes from Novosphingobium resinovorum, assembly GCF_036352595.1. Taxonomy (GTDB): domain Bacteria; phylum Pseudomonadota; class Alphaproteobacteria; order Sphingomonadales; family Sphingomonadaceae; genus Novosphingobium; species Novosphingobium resinovorum_B. Next base: position 13,962 of record NZ_JAZFAX010000004.1, on the reverse strand, counting down.
GGCGCGCTCGTGCCCGACAGTCCCTGGGCGTGGCAGTCGCCCGCCGCCGCCATCGATGGCGGCAAGGGCGAACGCCTGCTCGGCAATGGCCGCGTCGAGCGCATCGCGATGACCTGGTATCGCCAGGGCGGGTTGCTGAGCGGCAGCAATGCCCGGCTCAAGCTGGCGGTGATCGCCGATCACCTGCTGTTCCGCGCCGAGCCGACCACGATGCTGATCCTTTCGGCGCAGGATGCCCCGCGCGGTTCGGCCGGGCAGGCGATCGCGGCCTTCCGGGCCTCCACCGGTCCCCTTGCGGGCTGGATGGACCGCATCGGTCAGGTCAGGTAGGGCGAAGTCCATGTGCGGTATCGCCGGAATCTATCACCTGGAGACCCCCAAGCCGGTCGATCGCGCCCGCGTCGAGGCGATGTGCGACGCGATCGCGCATCGCGGGCCGGACGGGCAGGGGGTGTGGACCGCGCCGGGGGTGGCGCTGGGCCATCGCCGGCTCTCGATCATCGACCTTGCCGGATCACCCCAGCCGATGGCCTCGCCCGATGGCCGGGCGATGCTGGTGTTCAACGGCGAGATCTACAACTACCGCGAACTGCGGCAGGAACTGAGGGCGCTCGGCGAGGAGTTCCGCACCGACGGCGACAGCGAGGTGATCCTTGCCGCCTGGCGCCGCTGGGGGCCGCAGTGCGTGACGCGGCTGTTCGGGATGTTCGCCTTCGCGATCTACGACCTCGATGCGCGCACGCTGTTCCTGGCGCGCGACCGGCTGGGCGTGAAGCCGCTCTATTACGCGCAGCTCAGCGACGGCAGCCTGGCGTTCGGCTCCGAACTCAAGGCGCTGACCGCTCACCCGCTGCTGCGGCGCGAGATCGATCCGCTGGCGGTCGAGGACTACCTGACCTGGGGCTACGTTCCCGATAGCCGCGCGATCCTCAAGGGCGTGTGCAAGCTGCCCGCCGGTCATTCCCTGCTGCTGCGCCACGGCGCGCCGCTGCCGCGCCCGGCGCAATGGTGGGACGTCTCGTTCGCCGAGCGCCGCCGGGGCAAGCCCGCCGACCTCGAGGCCGAACTGCTGCACCTGATGCGCCAGGCGGTGTCCTCGCGGATGATCTCGGACGTGCCGCTCGGCGCCTTTCTGTCGGGCGGGGTGGACAGCTCCAGCGTGGTCGCCTTCATGGCCGAGGCGAGCGGCAATCCGGTGCGCACCTGCTCGATCGGGTTCGACGTCGTCGGGCTGGACGAGAGCGCCTATGCGACGAAAGTGGCGCGGCTGTTCGGCACCGACCATGCCGCGCGCACGGTCTCGCCGGACGATTTTTCCGCGATCGAGCTGCTGGCCGGCATGTTCGACGAACCTTTCGCCGATGCCTCGGCCCTGCCGACATGGCGGGTCTGCCAGCTGGCGCGCGAATCGGTGACGGTGGCGCTTTCGGGCGACGGCGCCGACGAGGCGCTCGGCGGGTATCGCCGCCATGTGTTCCAGGCCGGCGAGGACAAGGTGCGCGCGCTGCTGCCGCAGTCGCTGCGCGGGCCGGTGTTCGGGGCGCTGGGCAGGGCCTATCCCAAGGCGGACTGGGCGCCGCGTCCCTTGCGCGCGAAATCGACGCTGCTGTCGCTGGCGGGCGATTCGGCGCAAGGCTACGCGCGCTCGATGGCGTTCCTGCCGCCCGAACTGCGCGATACGCTCTATTCCCCGGACTTCCTGCGGCTGCGCGGCGATTACCGGGCAGAGGACGAGGTTCTGGCGCTGATGCGGCAGGCTCCGGCGCGATCCGGGCTCGACCGCGCGCAATATGCCGACCTCAAGTTCTGGCTGCCCGGCGATATCCTCACCAAGGTCGATCGCACCAGCATGGCGGTCAGCCTGGAAGCGCGCGAGCCGCTGCTCGACCACCGCCTGATCGAATTCGCGGCGAGCCTGCCCGAACGGATGCGGGTCCAGCGCGGGCAGGGCAAGTGGCTGATGAAGCGCGCGATGCGGCGCTATCTGCCTGACGACGTGCTCTATCGTCCCAAGCAGGGCTTCGTCACGCCGATCGCGCAGTGGTTCCGCGGCCCCCTGGCCCAGACCGCGCGCGAGATCGCGGCAAGCGCCCCGCTCGCCCGGACCGGCTGGTTCGACCAGCGCCGGCTGCAGGCGCTGGTGGAGGCGCATGTCGCGGGAACATCGGACAATTCCCGGTTGCTGTGGCAGCTGCTGATGCTTGACCGGGCGTTTACCGGACTGGGTATCCTTTAGCAGCGCGGCGTCGTGCGGGTTTCGGGCGCCTTGGTACCTCCTGGGTGCCGTTGAGTGCCTTTGTGCGCCTCTCCCATTAACTACACGGATTCTTAGTACCTTTGCGATAGTCCATGCTCAACAGCACCGCTTTCGGCAGGGGTTGAATGAACAGAATCGGTCGCCATTGCCGGTATTCGGAGCGGAAGTTTTCCGCGCCGGTGACGCGCGCCGAAAGGCTGCGACGGCCCGCTCCGGAAGGCTGCAGGGCATGACCGGCATCTGGTCAAGCATCAGAAATTTCTGGAAAAACCCTCGGGTCCGGATCCTGTTCTGGGCCACGCTGATCGGTCTCGTCATGGGGCTGAGCGAGCTTGGCATGCCGCTTGAGGACGCCATGCGCAACATGCGCTGGTGGATGCACCCGCGCGCCTCGGACAACAAGGTTCTGGTGGTCCTGCAGGATGACCGGACCCTCGACGAACTGGGGCAGAGCGACGTCAGCCGGAGCGACGATGCGGCCGTTCTGCGCCGCCTTTTCGCAGCCGGCGCGAACGACGTCTATTTCGTGCGGTCGTTCTCGAAGCATGGCGGGGTCGAGGGCGATCGCCGTTTCGTGGAAGCGCTGCGTGAGAATTCCGGCAAGGTCTACCTTGGCGCCGTGCTTGGCGACAGCGCCGGCAAGGGAAACTACGTCGGCGCCTTGCCGTTGAAGGAATTCCGCGAATACGCCCGGCCCGTGTCGATCATCGTGCGCCATCGACCGCTGAATCTCAATGTCCAGCTGCCCTATTCGTCGGATAGCCCGATCGGGCGCATCCCCTCGGTCGCGGCGCAGATGGCGGGTATCGATCGCAGCCCGGACCAGTTGTTCTTCCCCGACTTCTCGATCGCGGTGAACACGATCCCGAGCCTCAGCTACATCGACGTGCTGCGCGACAATTTCGACGCGTCCGGTGTCAAGGGCAAGAGCATCGTGGTTGCTCCGGCGGCCGTCGGTTTCAACGACGTCTATCGCATTCCCGGGCAGAACGTTGGCGCCCCGGGAGGTTTCTTCCATGTCATCGGTGCCCAGACGCTCCGGGCGAGCACGCCCAGGGACTGGGGCTGGTTGCCGGAACTGCTGGTGGTCGTGCTGGTGATCGCGTCCGGCTTCCGCCGTGGCAACGCTTTGGATGCGTACCGTTTTACGGCGCTCGTCGGTGTCCTCGGGGCGGCGCCCTTCGTGCTCGATTACTTCGGGATCCAGGTGGACATCATCCCCGCCTGCGCGGTCGCGCTGATCTCCGTGGTGCGCATGCGTAACCTCGATCGCGTCGAGGAGGCGAGCGAGACCAATGCCGGATCAGGCCTTCCCAGCGTGCAGGCGCTGCGCAATTCGGCGGACTTGTCCACGCGCATCCTGGTCTCGCTCAAGATTCGCAACTACGGCGGCATCATCGGCAGCTTCGCCGAGCATGTGGAGGCGCAGCTCGCCAAGGAGATCGTGCGGCGCATCCGCATCAGCGACGAGAGCGTGCTGATCTATCACGAAGGCGGGATGTTCGTCTGGCTTTCGTCGATCCGCAGTACCTTCGACCTGTTCGAGAACCTCGAGGGCCTGCACCGGATCGTCCAGAACGGCATTCAGGTCGGCGGTATCGACATCGACCTGTCGTTCAACTGCGGCATCGATTCGGAATTCGACCGTCCGCTGTCCGGCCGTGTCGCCAGCGCGATGCAGGCGGCCGAGGAGGCGGTGCGCAACGATGAACTCGTCTACCAGAACGACAATCGCAAGCATGAGGCGCAGTGGGAGATCTCGCTGCTGACCTCGCTCGATCGCGCGATCGACAATGGCGAGGTCTGGGTGGCCTACCAGCCCAAGCTCGAACTGCGCTCCAATCGCATCAGCGGCGCCGAGGCGCTGGTGCGCTGGACGCATCCCGAGCGCGGGCCGATCCCGCCCGACAAGTTCATCCGCATCGCCGAGGAGTTCCATCGGATCGAGCGCATCACCCGCTTCGTCATCAACGATGCGGTGCGCGTCGCCGTCGAACTCGAGCGGCAGGGCTACGAGATGACGATGTCGGTCAACATCTCCGCCCAGTTGCTGCGTAACCCGGGCCTGCCGGGGATGATCGCCGAGATTCTCGCGGCGCACGGCCTGTCGCCCAATCGCCTGATCCTGGAGATCACCGAGACCGACCGCCTCGATCGCAGTTCGAAGACCTTCCAGATGCTGCAGCGGCTGGTGCAGTCGGGTCTGCGGCTTTCGATCGACGACTTCGGAACCGGCAACGCCACGATCGACTATTTGCGTTACCTGCCCGCCAGCGAGGTGAAGATCGACAAGAGCTTCGTCTCTTCGATGGAGGGCCGGAAGGAAGACCTGCTGCTGGTCCAGTCCATCATCGAAATGGCGCATTCGCTCGACCGCGTGGTCGTGGCGGAAGGCGTCGAGACGGCGAAGGTTCTGGAGATGCTGTCCGGCCTCCAGTGCGATCTCGTGCAAGGCTATCATATCAGCCGGCCTGTCCCGTTCCGGGATTTTCTCGACTTCGTGTCGGGGAGAAGGGCGCGGCTGATTGGTTAAAAATTCCTTGATGCATCGTTAACTAATCATTATCCATTTGTTCGGCCGCAGCGATGCGGTCGTTCACATGGGGAAATGATGATGAACAAGGGTATCTGGGGCGGTGGTTGGTGGGGCAACGGCATCTGATTGATGCCAATGCCTGCCGTAATCCGCACCGTTAGGGCGGATCACCGCAAGTAAAAAGAAGCGCTTTCCAGAAGAACTCCTGTCTTTTGGAAAGCGCTTTTTCTTTGCCCGGCGTCCGCGCATCATCGGGCGATCGATATCGTTACCTCCCTCGCAGCGCACGTTGGCGCGTCACGAGGTAGTCATTAGGTTAACGTGACTGAAAGGCTGGCCGCAGCAAGCGATGGCCGCAGTGCTGCGAGTCCCATCCCGATTCGGGATTCGTTAACGAAGTTCAGCCTTCGCCATGGCCGAGAGCGAGATAATCGGCGCTCTGCATTTCGTTGAGACGGCTGATAGTGCGGTCGAATTCGAAGCGGCCCGTCCCGCTCTGGTAAAGGTCTTCGGGGGACGCATCGGCCGCCGCGATGAGCTTGACCTTGTTCTCGTAAAGCGCGTCGATCAGCGTCACGAACCGCGCCGCCTCGTTGCGCCGGTCGGGGCCAAGCTTCGGGATGCCGACAAGGATCACCGTATGGTAGATCCGGGCGATCGCCAGGTAGTCGGCAGCACCGCGCGCCTCGCCGCACAGCCGCTTGAAGCTGAAGACGCCGACGCCTTTGAGGCTCTTGGGGACGTGCAGCATGCGGCCGCCGCCGACGTCGATATCGGCCGAAGGGACGTGCTCGCTGTCCTCGGGCGGATAGTCGGTGAGACGGTAGAACGCCTCGCGCGCGGCTTCGGTGGCCGGTTCGCCCAGCGGCATGTGCCAGGTCGCCATGCCGCCGAGGCGCTGCATGCGGTAATCCGTGGGCCCGTTGAGGGTCAGCACGTCGAGTTCCTGCTCGATCAGGCCGATGAAGGGCAGGAAGTGCTCGCGGTTCAGCCCGTCCTTGTAGAGTTCCCCGGGGGCCCGGTTCGAAGTCGTCACGATGGTCACGCCTTCGTTCACGATCAGGTACGTGAACAGCCGGCTCATGATCATCGCATCGGCCGAGTTGTTGACGACCATCTCGTCGAAGGCGAGGCAGCGCAGGTTACGGGCGATGGCGGCGGCGACCGGGGGAATCGGATCGCCGCTCTCCTTCTTGCGCTCGTCGCGCAGCAGGGCGTGGACTTCCAGCATGAAGGCGTGGAAGTGGATGCGACGCTTGCCGGGGATGTCGAGGGTCTGGACGAACAGGTCCATCAGCATCGACTTGCCGCGCCCGACACCGCCCCACATGTAGACGCCGCGCGGGCTCGCGGCCTTCTTGCCGAGCAGCTTGCCCAGCAGGCCGGTCGAGGAATTGGCCTTGTAGAGTTCGCGCTGCAGGCGGTTCAGCCGCTCTGCCGCTGCGGCCTGCTCCGGGTCGGAGCGCAGTTCGCCGGTCGCCACCAGCGCCTCGTAGCGTTCGAGCATCGCGCTCATCGCGGTTCGCTCGGCAGCGGTGTGCTGGGTGGGGGCGTGCTGGGTAGGGGCGTACTGGGCTTGCGCAGGGTGCCCATGAAGCTGGCGACCAGGTGATCGCCCTGCATCGCGGTGCCGCGCACGAAGACCAGGCGACGGGTTTCCTTCATGATCTCGGAAACGACGTCGAGCGGTTCGCCGATCCTTCCGGCACCGATGAACTGGTTCTGCAGGTCGAGCGTGACCGAGCCGGCGGCATCGGCGCCGAGCACCGTATACATCGCAGCGAACATCCCGACGTCGATCAGGGCCAGGATCACGCCGCCATGAATCGCGTCGAGGACGTTGCTGTGCTGCATGCCCACTTCGAGGAGACGAAGGCGAGCCCCGCGCTCACCTTCGTCGCGGACCAGCATCCGGCCGAGCCCCTGCGAGTTGAAGCGCGAGCCTTCGTTCAGCTGCCACGTATGCCAGCCCGGAAACTCCGGGTCCGGCTCGTGGATGAATGCACTGTGCTTCGCCACGGAAGGCTACCGGTCGCGGTGCGCAGGCTCAGACCTGGCGCTCGGCCTGCATCTTCTTGATTTCGGCGATGGCGCGCGCGGGCGAGAGGCCCTTGGGGCACACGTTGGCGCAGTTCATGATGGTGTGGCAGCGGTAGAGGCGGAAGGGATCCTCCAGCTCGTCAAGGCGCTCACCGGTCATCTCGTCGCGGCTGTCGGCCAGCCAGCGGTAGGCCTGGAGCAGGATCGCCGGGCCGAGGAACTTGTCGGAATTCCACCAGTAGCTCGGGCACGAGGTCGAGCAGCAGGCGCACAGGATGCACTCGTAGAGGCCGTCCAGCTTCTCGCGCTGTTCGGGGCTCTGCAGGCGCTCCTTGCCCGACGGGGTGGTCGAGACGGTCTGCAGCCAGGGGCGGATCGAGGCGTACTGCGCGTAGAAGTGCGTGAAGTCCGGCACCAGATCCTTGATGACGTCCATGTGCGGCAGCGGGGTGATGCGGATATCGCCCTTGAGATCCTCGATCGCGGTGGTGCAGGCGAGGCCGTTCTTGCCGTTCATGTTCATCGCGCACGAACCGCAGATGCCTTCGCGGCAGGAGCGGCGGAACGTCAGCGAGGGGTCGATCTCGTTCTTGATCTTGATGATCGCGTCGAGCACCATCGGGCCGCACTTGTCGAGGTCGATCTCGAACTGGTCGTAGCGCGGGTTCTCGCCCGAATCCGGGTCGTAGCGGTAGACGGTGAACTTCTTGACCTTGGTGGCGCCCTCAGCCTTGTGGACGTTGCCACGCTTGCTGATCTTGCTGTTCGCCGGGAGGGTGAAGGTCGCCATGGTAGAATCCCCGTGATCTTGCAGTGCGGCATGGGCCGCTTGTGGACCCCTCTAGCGATTCGTCGCCATAGGGCAAGAGGTGACTATGGAGAGGCGGCCCGTGGAATATCGGGAAAAGCACGGATAGCGGCGTCATCGCGGCCTTGGCCGTGCCGTGGATTGCAAGTGCTGTTGCGAACTTGTGACTCGCGGGCTGTTTCCGGCCTTCGGATGTCAGGCGTCGAAACGCGCAAATCGACCAAGCGATAGTCCGTCGTTCAGGTGAAACGGCAATTCGCGAGCGTTTCGCCTTTGCAGGAACGTATCGCCACCTCCTGCTTGCGCCGCGAGCAGGAGGGCATGTCGTTCATGGGTTTGCGCCCTGCTGGTGCTCGGCCCAGTCGAGGGCAGCGTCGGCCACTTGCTCCCAGCCGGGTTCCAGCAGTGTCCAGTGCGACCGCTCGGCGAATTCCAGATAGTCCGTGCGCGATGGAGCGCGGCTCTGCCGGGCGTGGATCGCGCGGGTCATGGCGGCGTCGGCGATCAGGTCCTTGCCGCCGCCGATCAGCAGCAGCGGGGGACGCTTGGGATTGGCCCAGTCGATCTTCATCGGCCCCACGATCCCGTCCCAGTAGACGCGTCCCGGCGTCGGCACGACGTAGCGATCGTAGGCCGCGTCCGCCTTGTCGGCGGGCAGGGTCTGCGCGAAGCGCCGGGCGAAGAAACGGCGCGACATGTGCTTGGCCTTGCCCCGGCTGAACGGATCGAAGAACACCGGCAGCGCGGAGACGAGGGCATGCGGATAGATCGGCACCCCGGGCGTCGGCGCGGGATCGATGGCGATGCCGGCCACGCCCAGCCCGCGGTCGAGGAGGTGCTGGACCACCACGCCGCCGAGCGAATGCCCGATGAGGATCGGCACCTCCGGCAGGGCGCGGATGATCGCCTCGTAGTGATCGACGATCCGACGCTGGCCGAGCGCGCCGAGGCTCGGGTGAGGGGCCGCGCGCAGGGCGGCGGGCTCCCCTTCGTCGAGCGGCCAGTCGGGGGCGATGACGGTGTATCCGCGCGCTTCGTAGCGGGATTTCACGTGCTCCCAGCTGCGGGCATTGAGCCAGGCGCCGTGGATGAGAACGATGGTCTTGCTCATGGCATGTCTCCTTGGGGCGGCGTCAGCGGCCGTAGCGTTCGGCGGGGCGGTTGCGCGACAGGTTCGGGCGCAGCGCGCGGCGGGCGTTCAGGTAGGCGTCGAGGTCGGCGTTGTCGGGCAGCGCCGGGATGGTGATCGTCTCGCCGAGGTCGAGGCCTTTCAGCGCCGCATCGACCATGTCGTCGACGTCCATGACCATCTCGGCGGGGAAGTTCGCCAGTTGCGCCTCGGTCCAGATCGGGGTGCGGGTGATTCCCGGCAGCACCGCCTGCACGCGCACGCCTTTCGCGCCCAGCTCGGTTTCCAGCGCCTCGGTGAAGGCGAGGACGTAGGCCTTGGTCGCGGGATAGACCGCCGTGAAGCCGTCGGGCATCAGCGCGGTCACCGAGGTCATGTTGATGATCGTCCCGCCGCCGATTTCGGCAAGGCGCGGCGCGATCGCGGCGGCGAGGCGGGTCACGGCCAGCACGTTGAGGTCGATCATCCCGGTGAGGTAGGCGGGGTCGGCACCGGCGAAGGTGGTCTCCCCGGCGATCCCGGCATTGTTGACGAGGCCGGTGATCGCCGCGTCCTCGCGCAGCCGCTGTTCGACGCGGGCGAGATCGTCCGCCCTGGCGAGATCGGCGCCGAGGGTTTCGACCCTGACGCCGGTTTCGGCGGTGATCGTCGCGGCCAGTGCTTCCAGCTTGTCCGCCCGGCGGGCGACCAGGATCAGGTCGTGGCCGCGCCGGGCCAGACGGTCGGCATAGACCGCGCCGATGCCGTCCGACGCGCCGGTGATGAGGAAAGTGCCCTTGGTCATGATGTGTCTCCTTGAGGGTGCTTGTGGTACGGTTGGGTGCCGTTCAGTGCCGGATGAAATCGAGCAGATCGGCGTTGAAGCGGTCCTGGTGCGTCTGTGTCAGGCCGTGGTCCGCGCCATGGTACACCTTGAGCACCGCACCCGGCACGATCTTCACCGTTTCCAGCGCGGAAGCGCCGATCGGCACGATCTGGTCGTCGTCGCCATGCAGGACGAGCGTGGGCACGTCGAAACGGGCGAGATCGGCGTGGAAGTCGCTTTCGGAAAAGGCGCGGATACTGTCGAGCTGGCCCTTGAGGCCGCCCATCATGCCCTGCCGCCAGAATTCCTCGCGGATGCCTTCGGAGATCGCGGCACCCTCGCGGTTGTAGCCGTAGAAGGGGATGGTGAGGTCGCGGAAGAACTGGCTGCGGTTGTCGTAAGTGCCCTTGCGGATGGCATCGAAGGCGTCGATCGGCAGGCCGCCGGGATTGGCCTCGGTCTTCAGCATCAGCGGCGGAACCGCGCCGATCAGCGCCACTTTTGCGACGCGGGCGGTGCCATGGCGGCCGACGTAGCGGGTCACTTCGCCGCCGCCGGTCGAGTGGCCGACGAGGATCACGTCGCGCAGGTCCAGCGCCTCGATCAGTTCGGCGAGGTCATCGGCGTACTGGTCCATGGTGTTGGCGTCCCAGACCTGGTCCGAGCGGCCGTGGCTGCGGCGGTCGTGGGCGATCGTGCGGAAACCCTCGTTCGCGAAGAAGACCATCTGCGCGTCCCAGGCATCGGCGGAAAGCGGCCAGCCGTGGGAGAAGACGATCGGCTGGGCGTCCTTTGCACCCCAGTCCTTGTAGAAGATGCGGGTTCCGTCGGTGGTGGTGATCGTGGTCATGTCGCTTTCTCCGTTCTCGATGGGCCCGTTGCGCCCTGTGAGGAGAGAGATAGACTGCGCCGCCGGCCTGCAGGATCGGCGGTTCCGACATAAGGCAGGCCAAAACCGACAAAGGGGGCTTCGGGCATGGCCGTAGACGCGCGCATCAAGGCCGAGATCGGTCTCGTCCTCTATCCGGGCTGCCAGGCGGCGATGGTCCACGGGATCACCGACCTGTTCGCGATAGCCTCGCACTTTTCGGCGGAACGCGGCGGGTACAAGCTGCGTGTAAGCCATTGGGAGATGGACGCGGCGGGGGGCTTCACGCGCGGTTTCGACACCGATCCCGGGGAGGGCGGAAGCCCGCAACTGCTGATCGTGCCGGGTCGCCTGACGGGCCCTGTCGGTGCCGAAGAGGCGGTGCCCTACGCACGCTGGCTGCTCGACCGACATGCCGCCGGTGCGACGCTGGCATCCACCTGCGGGGGGACGTTCATGCTGGCTGCGACGGGGCTGTTGTCAGGCCGTCCCGCCACCACGCACTGGCTTTTTGCCGAACCCTTTCGCGCACGGTTCCCGGAGGTCAGACTGGAGCCCGACAAGATGGTTATCGAGGATGGCGACATCATCACCGCCGGCGGCCTGATGGCCTGGACCGACCTGGGCATGCGGATCGTCGACCGCCTGCTGGGCCCCACGGTGATGATCGAGACCGGAAAGTTCCTGCTGGTCGATCCTTCCGGGCGGGAACAACGGCATTACAGCAGCTTTGCGCCGCGCCTGACGCATGGGGATGAGGCGATCCTCAAGGTCCAGCACTGGCTGCAGGGGCGGGCGGAGCGGTCTGTCGCGGTGCCTGACATGGCCGGACAGGCGGGGCTGGAGGAGCGCACGTTCCTGCGCCGCTTCAAGGCGGCGACGGGTCTGAAGCCCGTCGAATACGTCCAGAACCTGCGGGTCGGCAAGGCGCGTGAACTGCTGGAATTCACGCGCCGCTCGGTGGACCAGATCGCCTGGGCCGTGGGCTATGAGGACGCAACCGCGTTTCGCAGGGTCTTCAATCGCGTCATGGGCCTGTCTCCGGGGGAATATCGGAATCGCTTCTCCAGCGGTTCGGAACTGCCAGTTGCCGCATGACGGCGCGGAAAGCCCGGAGCTTCGAGAGGGTGAGAGATAAGTGCGGCACGCGAAGCGTCAGCTCGGACCACGAGACATCCGGGTCATGCGGTGCCGCCCCTTGCGGTGGCAGACCGGGCAGTCGTTGCGCAAGGTCGTGACCTGAACGTCAGCTTCCCGGCCGGCAGCCTCGATGCATCAATCCGGCGGCGTGCCGGCGATCATGTCCCTAACCTTCGTCGCCAGCACATCGGCGGCAAACGGCTTGGTCAGCATGTCCATGCCTTCGTTGAGAAAGCCCGATCGTATCGTGGCATTCTGGGCATAGCCGGTGATGAAAAGGACATTGAGACCGGGCCGGATCTCGCGTGCGATTTCTGCCAGTTGGCGGCCGTTCATTCCCGGCAGCCCCACATCCGTCACCAGCAGATCGATCCTTTCGTCCGATTGCAGCAGGGGGATGGCCGATACGGCATCGACGGCTTCGATCGCGTTGTAGCGCAAGTCCCGAAGCACTTCGGTGACGATAAGGCGCACCGACGGATCGTCCTCCACGACCATCACGGTCTCGCCAAGGCCAAGCGGGAAGCGCGCCTTGCGCTGCTGCACCGTTTCGGTTTCGCCATGGGCACGGGGCACGAACAGCTTGACCGTGGTGCCGAAACCAAGCTCGCTGTAGATTCGCACGTGGCCGCCCGACTGGCGCGCAAAGCCGTAGATCATCGAAAGTCCAAGGCCGGTGCCCTGACCGACGGGCTTGGTCGTGAAGAACGGTTCGAACACTTTCTCCATCGTCGATGCCGTCATGCCTATGCCGGTGTCGCTGACGCTCAGGATTACGTACTCGCCAGGGGCAAGGTCTGGATGATCGCGCGTATAGTGCTCATCGAGATAGATGTTGTCGGTCTCGATAATGAGCCTGCCGCCTTCGGGCATCGCGTCGCGGGCATTGATGCACAAGTTGAGCAGCGCGCTCTCAAGCTGGTTCGTATCGGTGGATGCCGCCCACAACTCGGCCTTGAAATGCGTTTCCAGGACCGTCTGCTCGCCAAGTGTTCTGGTGAGGAGTTCGCTCATGCCGGAGACCAGGGCATTGATGTCGGTCACCCGCAGATCGAGTGATTGACGCCTGCCGAATGCCAGCAGGCGCGACGTCAGCGCGGCGGCGCGCTGGGCGGAGGCATTGCCGGCATCGATATAGCGGTCGACCCGATCGAGCCTGCCCGCCGCGATATTGCGCTGGATGAGATCCAGACTGCCGATGATGCCGGTGAGCATATTGTTGAAGTCGTGGGCGATACCGCCCGTGAGTTGCCCGATGGCCTCCATCTTCCGGCTATGACGCAAAGCCTCCTGCGCGGCCTCCAACTCGCCCTTGCGGGCCTTCGCTTCGGTGAGATCACGACCGACCGCGACGAAGTTGATGCCATCGGGTTCGGGGGCGACGGTCCATTCGATGTTCTTCCAAGTACCGTCCTGCGCGGCGATGCGGTTCTCGAAGCGCGCAGGCTCGCGCGATCGCGCCATCTGCGCGATCACATCCAGCGAATTCGCGACGTCTTCGGGGTGCATGAAACCGGCGTACTCGCGGGTGAGAAGATCATTCTCGCTCCAGCCCAGCACCCGTGTCCAGGCGGGATTCACGGCCGACATCATTCCGGTGAAGTCAGCGCGCGCGAGCATGTCCTGCGACAGATCCCATAGCCGGTCGCGCTCCGCACGGGCCTGCTCGATCGCGGCCTTGACGCGCACGCCAACTTCCTGGACGAGCCTTTCTTCCGCCTCGCTCCAGACGCGAGGCGTGGCATTCTGCACTGCCAGCAGTCCGACCCACTGCTCCTCCTCGAACAGGACGACATCGATAAAGGCGCCCACTTCCCTTGCGGTCAGGCCGTCGCGGGCAGGGGGGCTCAAGCGTTCGTCGCCGGGGACATCATAGACGACGACCGGCGCCCCGTTACGGTAGGCGGCCAGCAGATCGGGCCCGAACGAGGCAAGCGAATGGACACCCGCGATGGAGCCGACGCTGCGTGCGTAATCGCGCTCGACCGTCATCATGCCGCTGCTGGTGATCTCCGCGTAGAAGACCCGGCTGGCATCAAGCAGTTCGCCGATGCGGACTGCGGCAAGATGGGTGATCTCGGCCGGGGTCTTCAGCGATCGAAGGTCGTCGGACAGTGACAGGAGGAACGAATTGCGCCGCTCCGCCGCAACCCGCTGGGTCGTCTCGGACAGGATGCAGATGACGCCTGCAGGGTTACCCTCGATATCGGGGACCGGGGAGTAGTCCAGATCCATCCACACCCGCTCCGGCGGTAATTGCTCACGGGGTCAGCAATTGGGCTCTGATCAGGCGACCACGAACCTGCCGTCGACGAGTTCGCGGATAGCTACGAGGGCCGATTTGCCGCTGAGACGGGCGGTTCCGGTGACGGAGCGATA